>NZ_JACSKO010000001.1:0-1346189 GCF_018617635.1 Exiguobacterium sp. CH10 | reverse complement strand
ATGAGATTTCCCTTTGAGCAATCAAGAAAGACCCCTCAGAGACGATGAGGTAGATAGGTCATGGGTGGAAGCGTGGTGACACGTGGAGCTGAATGATACTAATCGGTCGAGGCTTTGATCTAGTCTATGGTTTGTGTTGATGAATCCTCAGTTTTCAGGGAATAAACCCTAAACATTATTGACATGCGTATGACGTGGTGTTAATATTCATTTTGTCTGGTGGCGATAGCGAGACGGCCACACCTGTTCCCATGCCGAACACAGAAGTTAAGCGTCTCAGCGCCGAAAGTAGTTGGGGGATCTCCCCCTGTGAGGATAGGACGTTGCCAGGCAAAATCGTTCCGCAATAGCTCAGTGGTAGAGCAACCGGCTGTTAACCGGTAGGTCGTAGGTTCAAATCCTACTTGCGGAGCCAATTTAGGCCCGTTGGTCAAGCGGTTAAGACACCGCCCTTTCACGGCGGTAACACGGGTTCGAATCCCGTACGGGTCACCATATGGAGGATTAGCTCAGCTGGGAGAGCACCTGCCTTACAAGCAGGGGGTCGGCGGTTCGATCCCGTCATCCTCCACCATTTTTATGTATTACATCAAACCTATATATATGCCGGTGTAGCTCAGTTGGTAGAGCATCTGACTTGTAATCAGAGGGTCGAGGGTTCGAATCCTTTCGCCGGCACTCCTCGGGGGGGTAGCGAAGTGGCTAAACGCGGCGGACTGTAAATCCGCTCCTTCGGGTTCGGCGGTTCGAATCCGCCCCCCCCCACCAGGTTTGAGCCATTAGCTCAGTTGGTAGAGCATCTGACTTTTAATCAGAGGGTCGCAGGTTCGAGCCCTGCATGGCTCACCATTTTTTTGCGGAAGTAGTTCAGTGGTAGAATACGACCTTGCCAAGGTCGGGGTCGCGGGTTCGAATCCCGTCTTCCGCTCCATATTCTTATCCCTGTTTCGGGGCCTTAGCTCAGCTGGGAGAGCGCCTGCCTTGCACGCAGGAGGTCAGCGGTTCGATCCCGCTAGGCTCCACCATATGTTTGTTTCTTAAGTTAGTGATGACTTAAGTTTTTTTTTGCCTAAAACCATGAACCATTCAAATGAGAGTACAGAGAAAGGCAGCCTGCCACCATTCAGGCTGCCTTTTTGTATGTTTATTCATTGTATTGCCGAGTTGAACCAAACGGATGATAGCGTTTACAATTCAACTATTAAGTGTTTAAAGGGGGAATGGGAATGCAATGGTCATATATTCATGTACCGCTGCGATACGGTCAAGGGAAACTCGGGGTTGACCAAGGACCAGCAAAATTAAACGAATTAGGGATGGAGACACTTCTGCCATCGGAAACGGTCAAACATACGATTCGCGTGTTACCGGAATCTGAAATTCGTGAAAATGAGGAACATTTGAAGCGAGTCGATGGTGTCCTACACACAGTCACTGAATTGGCGGAAGTTGTGCATCGCGAGATTACAGCGAATCGATTCCCATTGATCGTTGGGGGCGATCATAGTATGGCAATCGGTACACTCGCTGGGTTGGCTCAAACAGGACCATACGGTGTCATCTGGGTAGACGCTCATGCTGACTTGAATACTGGAGAAACGTCACCATCCGGTAATATTCATGGAATGCCGCTTGCGGCTGCAATGGGCATGGGTGACGTTCGTCTGACAGAAGTGGGCGGACGTGAGCCGAAGTTATCACCGGAGCATTTAGTATACATCGCACTTCGTGATATCGATGAAGGGGAAATGAACGAGATTAATCGACTTGGCATCAAAGTCATTACTGTAGAAGAAGTGCGAACGCGTGGTGCCGATATCATCATGCAAGAAGCATTGAATTATCTACGTGAACGCGTCAATCGTTTCTACATCAGCTTTGATATGGATAGTTTAGATGCATCACTAGTACCTGGCACTGGGACACCGGTTGATGGCGGCCTGACAGAAGTCGAGGCAAAAGCGATTTTAACAGAAGCTATGAAAGCAGATGATTTAATTGCTGTCGAACTCGTTGAATTGAATCCGGTGTTAGACCGAGAAGATATGACGGCAAATTTAGCGTATCGTCTGTGCGAAACGATTATAAAATCAAAAGAAAACCTGTTATTGGAAGGCGAGACAGTCTGATTTCCTTACAGTTTCCAAACCCGTTTGCTACAATGGGGGTGGAAACTTTTTTTATTTTAAATGAAACCATTTGAATCATGAGACGTATATAGAAATGACCGCATGTGTAGCGGAGAGGGGAAGTGGATTGATGGAACGGCTGACCACCCGTTTGGTAGATGAATTGAGGGCGGGGAATCACGATTCGTTTGCCGAACTGGTAGAACTATACAAGGATGGCGTCTTTGCAATCGCCTATAAAATTTTGTATGATCGTGGCGAAGCGGAAGACGCTGCCCAGGAAGCGTTCATTCGTGCGTATACACGAATCGATACGTATGACGCACAATATAAGTTCAAAACATGGCTCTATCGAATCACAACGAACGTTGCCATCGATCGATTGAGGAAACGGAAGCCAGAGTATTCGATGGATGCCGAAATTGCAGGTACAGACGGTTTGACCTATCAAGACCACTTAGCTGATGAAGCGCCCCAACCCGATGCCCAAGTGGTTCATCGCGAAATTCGAAGTGAGATGCATGAAGCAATCAAGCAACTCCCGGACAAATATCGTATTCCCTTACTACTAAAGTACGTGGATGATTTGTCATTAAAAGAAATCAGCGTGATGATCGACATGCCGGTCGCAACGGTTAAAACAAGGATCTTCCGGGGAAGAGAAATGTTAAAAACAATCTTTCAAAATAGGGAGGGGTTCAATTGACTCCTGAAGAAAAAGTACAACAATATTTGGAAGATGGCGTTTTGCCCGAAGAATCTGACGAATTGCGTCAATTGTTAGAAGACGATGAATTATACGAGTCGTATCTACAATATGAACGAATCGACGCAGAACTGAAAGCATTGCCTCGTCCAAAGTTATCAGCCGATTTTACTGCACGTGTGATGGCCGCTTTGCCTGAAGCACCTGTACAAAAAGCACCCGATACGGTCGTTCCGTTATCAAAACCAATCCGAAAAGAACGAAAACCGCACTCGAAACAAATCGCTTGGCTACAACGACACCCGGCTTTGATCGCGGCGGTCCTGTTCTTCAGTCTGATGTCTAGTGCGACACTTGGACTCTGGAACAGTGCATCTGAGACGATGACCTATACAAAAGTACCAGGGGTTGTCGTGTCAGAGAACGAAGTCATTGTGCCGGTCGGTGTGACGGTCGAGAAGGATATCACCGTTCAAGGTGGCGATTTACGAATCGAAGGAACGGTCAAAGGTGACGCGACCGCTGTAAATGGCCGTGCGTATTTAGCTAGTGCCGGTCAAGTGACAGGTGAGCTTGAACAGATTGACCAAATGTTCGAATGGATTTGGTATTCGATGAAACAACTTTTCTAAAGACGCTTCTGGCGTCTTTTTTTCGTTTCAATCTGGTTTCGTTTTGATGTGACGCAATGCGAATATACAGAATTGATGATATAATGGAAATTGCACGATTTAGCTAGGTAGTGAAGGAGGGGAGCATTTGCCGCTACTTGAACAAGTATCATTTTTCTCATTTTTAAATCTTTCAGAAAACGTACATTGGTACGATTATTTGAATGATGTTTTAGATATCGTCGTCGTCACGTACGTGATTTATAAGTTAATGATGATTGTACGTGGGACAAAAGCAGTTCAGTTAATCAAAGGGATCTCAATCATCCTGGTCAGTTGGTTCTTGAGCGGTTTCTTCGGATTGAAGACGCTCCAGTTCTTGCTAAATCAGGTGATTACGTATGGTCTTCTTGGGATTATCATCATTTTTCAACCTGAGTTGAGACGTGGTCTTGAACATCTCGGACGAACGAGCAATTTATTCGGACGTACGGGAACGAGTGACGAAGAGCAACAACGACAAATGATTGAAGCCATCGTCAGTTCTGCGCAGTATATGTCCAAACGGCGAATCGGTGCATTGATTGCCATCGAACGCGATACGGGACTCAATGAATATGTCGAGACAGGCATTCGGATGGACTCACATATTACGTCACAGTTGATTATTAACTTATTCATTCCAAACACGCCGCTTCATGATGGGGCGATGATTATTCAAGACGGGAAGATTGCAGCGGCAGCTTGTTATTTACCGCTCTCTGAAAGCCCACATATCGATAAAGCGCTCGGGACGCGTCACCGTGCAGCCATTGGCGTCAGTGAAGTGACAGACAGTGTCACCCTTACCGTCTCAGAAGAGACGGGAGCGGTCTCCCTTGCGATTGCAGGACGTCTGTATCGCGAATTGGATGAAGAAGCGCTACGCAACAAATTAATTCAAGAACTCGTCATCGAAGAAAAAGAGGCGACCCTCTCGTTCTTCGGTAAAAAAGGAGGGGATAAGTAAGTGATTGATCAGTGGTTACAACATAAATGGTTTCTCCGCTTCATCGCACTTGCTTTAGCCGTCCTTTTATACTTAATGGTCGCTGAGACCAGTTCTTCAAATAATGCGTCGAGTGCGCTGCCGATCGTCGGACAGAGTTCCATGACGCTCGATGTGCCGGTCGAAGTGTTTTTTGATGAGGTGCAGTATGTCGCATATAATGTACCGGAAGAGATGGGCGTTGAGCTTCAAGGCCCATCTAGTAGTTTAACGATGACCAAATTGGTGAAAGATTATCAGGTATTCGTCGACTTGACGAACCTCGGGACGGGCTTTCACCGTGTTCCGGTCGAGGCACGAGGATTCGGTGGCGACGTCAACGTCAAGTTAGACCGAGAGACTGTCGAAATCTATATTGACCGGAAGCAAACAATTGAAGTGCCGGTATCTGTAAACTTATTAAACAAAGATCAGTTACCGGAGGGGAAAGTAGCGGGTGATGTCGAAATCGAACCGTCTACTGTGAAAGTCACGGGAGGCGCGAGTCGGATTCAAAACGTCAAGGAAATCACGCTAAATGTAGATGTCGCGAGTCAAAGTCAGACGTTTACACGAGAAATCCCCCCGACTATTTTAGATGCGAATGGGAACCCATTAAACGTCTCGGTCGACCCGAATATCATCAATGTCACCGTACCGATTTATGATGAAAGTGCGATGATTCCAATCGAGGTCGTTACGAGTGGAGATGTGGCGGATGACTTCCGACTAGTCGATACGTTGTTAGCTGAGACGGAAGTCCGTGTCTTTGCACCAAAAGAAGTGCTCGATGCACTCGAAACAATCGAAACGGAACCGATTGAGCTGGATGACTTAACGAAGTCTGAAAAGTTAAATGCTACCCTCCGCCTTCCAGAAGGAGCGACATCTCTCGGTAAAAAAGAAGTCGAAGTCCAAGTGTTGATTCGTCCAAACGACGAGTCGAAAGATGACACGGGTGAATTGACGGAACGGATTCGATTGACGGTGCCTGTCAATGTTCGTGGATATGACCGGACAAATTATACGGTTCAAACGCAAGAAGTCGTCAGTGTGACATTATCGGGAAAACGATCCCTTCTAGAGAACATCTCCTCGAACAGTGTCAATGTAACCTTAGATTTAACAGGTTTACCGAGTGGGACACACGCGGTAGATGTAGATTATGAAGTACCTAAAGGCGTGACTGTCATTTCGCCGAAAACAATCGATGTTCAATTGACAAGCGTCGATGAAGAAACAGAAACATCTTCCATTCAATAAAGATGTTCAATCATACAAAAGTGAGGATTTAATCTTATGGGTAAATATTTTGGAACAGATGGAGTTCGCGGTGTTGCGAACTCTGAGTTGACTGCGGAATTAGCATATCGTTTAGGTCGTGCGGGTGGCTACGTGCTCTCGAAACATTTGCCAGAAGGCGAACAGCCAAAAGTCTTGATTGGTCGTGACACACGAATCTCAGGACATATGTTAGAGGGTGCATTGATTGCGGGTCTTCTTTCAATCGGTGCAGAAGTTATGCGTCTCGGTGTCATCTCGACACCTGGGGTCGCCTACTTGACGAAGTCACTAGATGCGACAGCGGGAGTCATGATCTCGGCATCACATAACCCCGTGGCAGACAACGGGATCAAATTCTTCGGTAGTGATGGTTTCAAATTAGATGACGCAACTGAACAAGAAATCGAAGACATTTTAGACGCTGCGGAAGATACACTCCCGCGTCCGACTGGAAAAGACCTTGGTTTCGTTTCAGATTATTATGAGGGTGCACAAAAGTATCTTCAAATGTTGAAACAGACTGTAGAAGAGGACTTCGATGGTCTTCACATCGCGCTTGATTGCGCACATGGTGCAACGAGTGGTCTTGCAGCTCGTCTCTTCGCTGACCTTGAGGCGAACGTGTCGACAATCGGAAACTCGCCGAACGGGTTGAACATCAATGAAGGTGTCGGCTCGACACACCCTGAGCACTTGGCTGAGTTCGTTCGTGAAAAAGGAGCGGATATGGGTCTTGCCTTTGATGGTGATGGAGATCGTTTGATTGCGATTGATGAGAACGGTGATATCGTGGATGGGGACAAAATCATGTACATCTGCGGTAAATACTTGAGTGAAAAAGGTCGTTTGAAAGACAATACGATTGTCGCGACGGTCATGAGTAACCTTGGCTTCCATAAAGCTGTGGAAGAAGCGGGTATGACTGCGCTTCAAACAGCAGTTGGTGACCGTTATGTTGTGGAAGAAATGAAGAAACATCAATACACACTCGGTGGTGAACAGTCGGGTCACTTGATTTTCCTCGATCACTCGACAACGGGTGACGGGATGTTATCAGGCGTCCAATTGGCGGAAATCGTCAAGTCGACAGGCCGTAAACTTTCTGAGTTGGCAGCTGAGATGCCGGTTTATCCGCAAAAGCTCGTCAACATTCGTGTGACGAATAAAAATGATGCGATGAACGGAGAACGTGTCCTTGCGACGATTCAAGAAGCAGAAGCGGAAATGGCTGGGAACGGTCGTATTCTTGTCCGTGCTTCTGGAACAGAGCCACTCGTCCGTGTCATGGCAGAAGCGCCGACAGCGGAAGAGTGCGATCTCTACGTTGAAAAAATCGCGCAAGTCGTGCGTGAAGATTACGGCGTAGAAGGATAATTTTTCAGAAACCGGGAATAACACAAGGGAATCCAACGTTGGATTCCCTTTTTGTTTCCGTTTTGTCATCGAGAAAACAATGGTTCTTCTTGACGAATGGGGGTGTGATTTGTACTATTAAGAGCGTGACCTTGGAAACGGAAGGACACAAGAGTACGAACAAGCGCCAGAACTCTGCGGAGTTGACGAGGTTGGAGGTTATCGAGATTTCGGCGGATGCCTCCTCGTCGCCTGTCACGACGAAAAGCACGCTTTTAAAACGCCCGGGTGACCGGACGGACAAAGAAGTGTGTGTTGACAGCTCTTAGAAAAAGCCCGTTTCCTTTTTCGAGAAATCGAAGAATAGAGGAGATTTGTTTATGTGTGGAATTGTAGGAATGATTGGGAATACCGGAGCGAAGGAAGTCCTTCTCAAAGGTCTTGAAAAACTCGAGTACCGTGGTTATGACTCGGCAGGTCTTGCGTTGATGCATGAAAATGTCAACGTTCACAAAGAAGTCGGTCGCATCGCTGCGCTACGCGAAATCATCCCAGCAGAAGTAGACGGCACGATTGGAATCGGCCACACACGTTGGGCGACACACGGGGTACCGAGCGTACCGAACGCCCACCCGCACCAAAGTACGACAGGACGCTTCACGCTCGTGCACAACGGCGTGATCGAGAACGACGAAATCATCAAGAAGACGCTTGACGTCCCGTTCCTCTCAGAGACGGACACGGAAGTCATCGTCCAGCTCATGGAGAAGCACTTCGTCGAGCTCGGCGACGTCGAGGCGGCGTTCCGCAAGACGCTTTCGGACCTCCACGGATCATACGCGATCGCGATGATCGACTCAGAGGACAAAGAGCGCCTCTATATCGGGAAGAACAAGTCACCGCTCCTCGTCGGACTCGGTGACGGCACGTTCAACGTCGTCGCATCGGACGCGATGGCGATGCTCCAGGTGACGGACCAGTACCTCGAGCTCCATGACGGCGAGATTGTCATCCTCACGCGTGAGTCGGCGACAATCAAGACGCTCGACGGCGAAGTAATCGAGCGTGCACCGTACACGGCCGAGATCGATGCGTCAGACATCGAGAAGGGCACGTACGCGCACTACATGTTGAAGGAGATGGACGAGCAACCAGCCGTCATCCGCAACATCATCCAGCACTACCAGAACGAGAACGGCGACATCGAACTCACGGACGGCGTGCGCGAGCTCGTCTCGGAAGCAGACCGCGTCTATATCGTCGCGTGTGGTACAAGTTACCACGCTGGTCTTGTTGGGAAACAATTAATCGAGCGCGTCGCAGGTGTACCGACTGAAGTACACGTCGCGTCAGAGTTCGGTTACAACATGCCACTTTTGACGGAGAAGCCACTCTTCCTCTTCATCTCACAATCAGGTGAAACAGCGGACAGCCGTGCCGTTCTCGTCGAAGTGAAAAAGCTTGGCCATAAAGCGCTCACGTTGACAAACGTAGCGGGATCGACATTGTCGCGTGAAGCGAACGAGACGATGCTCCTCCACGCCGGACCGGAGATCGCGGTCGCGTCGACGAAAGCGTACACGGCACAGATTGCGGTCCTCGCAATTCTCGCATACGACATCGCTCGTGCGAACGGGAAGAAACTTCCGTTTGATTTGATGCAAGAGCTCGCACTCGTTGCGACAACGATGGACTCGATCATGGCACAAAAAGAAATCTTTGAAGAGCTTGCTGATAAGTTCTTGAAAGAATCACGTAACGCATTCTTCCTCGGACGTGGATTGGATTCATATGTAGGTCTTGAAGGCGCATTGAAGCTCAAAGAGATCTCATACATCCAAGCAGAAGGATACCCAGGTGGGGAACTCAAACACGGCCCGATCGCGTTGATCGAAGACGGAACACCGGTCATCACGCTTGTGTCGCAACCGAACACACACCTCAACATTCGTGGAAACATCAAAGAAGTTGTAGCGCGTGGTGCAGTAGCTTGTACGATTTCAATGGAAGGCATGGAGCATGAAAACGATGCATTCGTTCTTCCACGTGTTGAACCACTTCTCACGCCACTCGTGACGGTTCTTCCACTTCAACTCATCTCGTACTATGCGGCACTTGCCCGCGACTGTGATGTCGACAAGCCACGTAACTTGGCGAAGTCTGTAACAGTTGAATAATCTTCCATGGCCAGAATCTTTCGGGATTTTGGCCTTTTTTGTTTCAGTCAGTTAACAAATCATCGGAACGTTCTCAAAAATGTCTGTTTCCCCGATAGAGCGGGTACACTCAACGTGAGTATGAATAAAAGGAGAGATTCGATGAAACAGAAGAAATGGATGACGGGCTTAGGTGTCATCGTGCTCGCTACATCGTTAGCCGCATGCGGGGATACGGCGGACGATACATCGATGGAGATGTCAGAAGAACAAAGCATGGATCATTCGGCAATGGACCACTCGGGGTCTGGAGAGATACCAGACGGACTGATGGAAACGAATGATCCGACATATCCGGTCGGGTCGACAGCGATGATGACAGCGGATCATATGCCGGGGATGGAAGGTGTCGAAGCCACGATTGTCGGTGCGTATGATACGACTGTATACGCAGTCAGTTATACACCGACGACAGGCGGTGATCCGGTAGAGAATCACAAATGGGTGATCCATGAGGAACTCGAGAATCCGGGTGACGCGCCATTAGCAGAAGGTGAACAAGTCGTTTTGGCCGCCGATCACATGGAGGGCATGGATGGCGCAGAAGCGACAATTGATATGGCTGAAGAGACGACGGTTTATATGGTGGATTACACGACGGAAGATGGAGAAGAGGTCACAAACCATAAATGGGTGACCGAAAGTGAACTAGAAGCGATGAAGTAAGGAAAGAAGACCTCAAGAATTTTTTGAGGTCTATTTTTCGATAAATATTTATTGATAAACGATAAATGAGGGCGTATGATAAAGGAAATAAAATGAGTGAGGTGTATGACAGGTGAAACGAGAAACCGTCTTTTTAAAACTATCGGTGATTGTCTTAGCCCTTCCGATTCTTGCAGCCTGTATCTTTTTACTTCCGTTTCTTTGGCGAGACGCAACCGAGAGCGGGGGTTGGATTGCGAATTCGATGCGTCCGATTGTCGTCGGGATGTATGTGGCGGCAGTTCCCTATTTTGCGGCTCTTTTTCAGACATTTACCTTGCTAGGATTGATTGACCGGAATGAGGCATTCTCCTATGGTGCGGTGAAAGTACTTCGGGTAATCAAGTATTGTGCATTGACCATCACGGTCATCTATACGGCGTTGCTTCCGTTCTTCTATTGGTTCGCCGAGCGTGATGATTCCCCGGGTTTCTTAGTCCTTGGGCTCGTTTTCGTGTTCGCCGCATTTGTCATTGCCGTCTTTGCTGAGTTGTTACAGAAATTATTAAAGCGAGCCATCGATATGAAACAAGAAATCGATTTGACGGTCTGAGGTGAGGAAAATGACTATGATTGTGAATCTAGATGTGATGTTAGCGAAGCGGAAAATGAGTGTGACAGAGCTGTCGGAACGGGTCGGGATCACCATGGCAAACTTGTCGATTTTAAAGAATGGAAAAGCGAAAGCGATTCGTTTTTCGACGCTCGAAGCGATTTGTGAAGCGCTCGACTGTCAACCGGGGGACATACTAGAATATCGAGCGGACGAACGAGCAGAGTGAATCTCTGCTTTTTTTGTATGAACATGAAACGTATTTGAACGATATGGCGTATATAAGATAAATCATTCAAGGGGAGGCTAGAAAATGGTTCAAACATGGACAGAACGGACACATGAAGCAATCAATGGGAAACGAGGTCTACTATTAGCCTGGTCGTTTCTTTGTGCCATTATATTAGAGTTTATTGCAATATTCGACCCGACACTTTACGGGGCGAAAGCCGGTTCGTTACAGGCGATTGTATTCCTTGTAAGTACGATGGTTGTATCCTTTATGCTATATCCAATCATCATCGGGTATCACTGGGTCATTCTTTCAATCATTCGCGGACAAGACGCGGAGTTTCGTGATGTGTTTCGACCGATGAAAGAACGATTTGGTAAGCATGTGACGGCTGTCATCCTACTAGCCATCTTCCAGACGCTTTGGACACTATTATTCATTGTTCCGGGAATCATGAAGTTCTTTTCCTACGCGTTCACGTACTTTATTTTGCGAGATGAGCCAGAGCTATCAGTCAGAGAAGCAATCACGAAGTCACGCACGTTGATGCATGGTCAGAAGTGGGACGCATTTAAACTGATTTTGCCGTTCATCCCGATTTATTTGATTGGCTTCACGTTATTTATGGTTGTGAATTCGGTTTTACTTGCCGCATTATCATTATCGATTGCGACAATCCTCATTCGTCCATTCGTCGTTGCGCGTTTCGCTGTCATGTATGAAGACTCGCGTCGGGCGTACGACGAACAATGGAACAAACCAGCCTGAAGCATAGTGAACTACTCGCCACTTATTTGCTTCGCAAATTGAAGGGGGAGCTTCTTGGGAAGACCGTGCTCTTACCAGCCACGGTTGTTTACCAAGCTCGTCGGGTGGTTCCCACCCTGAAGGAATTCGTTTTAGTTTGCCAACATCAACAGGTTGATGCTCGCGTTGATGTCACGGTCATGATGCGCGCCACAGGCACACGTCCATTCACGGACATCCATCGCCTTCTTCTCGCCTTTTACGCCGCAAGTGGAACAGATTTGAGTGGATGCGAACCATTGATCCGCCTTGATGAGCGTCCGTCCGTAGAAGTTTGATTTGTACTCGAGTTGCCGGACGAACTCGTACCAACTGACATCTCCGATGGACTTCGCCACCTTGTGATCCTTCATCATGTCCTTCGACTTCAATGTCTCCACGACGATGACTTGGTTCTCGTCAACGATCCGTCTTGACAGTTTGTGAAGGAAGTCCTTGCGTTGGTTGGCAATCTTTTCGTGTTTCTTAGCCAAAAGTAATTTGGCCTTTTCACGATTCTTGCTTCCGATCTTCTTTCGCGACAGCGCCCGTTGCGCCTTCTTGACCTTCGCTTCGGATTGTCGAAGGAAACGTGGGTTTTCGATTTTCTCCGATACCATCGCGTCGTTCGTCATGACGGCGAAGTGTTCCAGACCGAGATCGATCCCGACCTTGTTCTCGGCTGGGATCCATGGTTCATCGTCCTGTTTGACGAGGATGGAGACAAAGAACTTGCCCGTCTTGGTCATCGAGACCGTCGCCGACCGGATGACGCCCTCGAACGGGCGATGTTGTGTGAACCGCACGAACCCGACCTTCGGCAGACGGACCTTGCCCGCCTCGATGCGGATCGTGCCATGCTGGTTGTTCGTCGTGTAGGAGGCGCGCGACCGTCGTCTCGATTTGAAGTTCGGGAAGCCGCCCGTCCCGGCGAAGAACTTCGCGAACGCGAGGCTGTCCGCCTCGGCGAGGAACGGGAACAGGGGCTTGTAGGAGGCGGGTGTCGCCGGTTTCCGTCTCGTTCCGCTCCCCGCTTTCGCCTCCTCGCGGATGGCGATGCGGTCCTCGAGCAGCTTGTTGTAGATGAACCGGGCGCAGCCGATCGTCTTGATGAGGAACTCGGCCTGTGCCGGCGTCGGATGGAGCCTGTATGTGTAGCCTTTCAGCATGTCCGTCCCTCCTCCCTCCAGAAGATCGTGATGTGTCCTCCTCATCCGATACCCGCGGAGGGGGAGGGAGAATCTGACGGAATCACGAACTTTTGTTCGCTACATCTGTCACAGGGAGAGAAGAGTTTTGGACCGGGCGATTCATCTCCCGCCTACGCTGGGCTACGCCCCGAGACGCTTAGAGGAGGGAGAATTCTCGCCTGATTTAGTTAAATAGAGGTTGAAAGGAATGAGCATGCTACAATCTTCATGAAGGAAAGGGGAAATGCTGAATGAAGATTGGAATCATTGGGGCTGGTCTGAGCGGGATTATCGCAGCGCGTGAACTGATGCGTCGAGGTCATACGGTTGAATTGATCGAAAAGAGCCAAAGCGTCGGGGGACGTTTGGCAACTCGCCGAATCGGTGACGGACAAGCGGATCACGGGGCCGTCTATTTCACCGTACGTGGAGAAAATCTCAAACGCGAGGTACAGTCGTGGATGAGTGCGAATTGGGTGCGTGTCTGGTATGCGGACCCTTATCCGCGATACGTGGGGACGGATGGTATGAATGGACTCGCCAAGCATCTTGCTGAGGGATTGACGGTACACTTGAATGAACATGTGGAGCACGTTCACATAGAAGAGGATGGTACCATCAGCGTGAAGACAGATGTGACGAGACGTTCATACGACCGAATCGTGATGACGGCACCGCTTCCGCAATCGTTCGAATTACTCGGGAGTTTGGTTGATCAGGTCAAACCTTCCTTGCGACGTCTCGTGTATGCGCCGACGTTCGTTGGTCTCTTCGAATGTACGGGTGATGTACAGATTGGGGAAGATGGGATTCTCGATCATGACCTGACACCTGGATTGTTGAAGGTGATCAATAATCAGCAAAAAGGAATCACTGCGACCTCGCTCATCAGCGTCTATATGGAAGAAGCGTGGAGTGAAGAGTGGTATGAGCGACCAGAAGAGGAGACACTTGCAGAAGTTGAGCGGTTATTCCGGGAGGAAGTTGGCGATATCGACATCGTGTCACAGCAATTGAAACGGTGGCGCTATGCGCAAGCGAAAGACGTGTGGCATGAACCGTTTTATCGAGTAAGCCATCAGCCCATCTATTTAGCTGGCGATATCTTTCTTGAAGCGGATGATCCATCTGGACGAACTCGCTTTGAGAGTGCCTATTTATCTGGTCTACGTGTCGCCGAGGCAATCGTTTAAACCTTCTACGGAAGGTTTTTTCGTTTTGATGACGAATAGACAGACAAACGAACTGGAGAGGGGCACTCAAATGGGGATGATTGGAACTTACTTGCGAGTAACAGATGATGAGTTGGCGCGGCTACTTGATGAACCTGATTATTTCGAGGAATTGTACACGTACGAGGAAAGACAGTCGGATATCGATAAAGCGTGGCACGGACTGTACTTTTTGCTAACCGGAGAAGCGGACTTGGACGACATTGACCGTCACTCCCTCGGGAGAACGATTTTCGGCGGAATGGTAATCGAAGAGGAAACAGGAACGGCCTATTTGACGTCATCAGAAGTGAAAGACTTAGCGACCCGACTTCACTATATCGAACGAGATGCCCTTGAATCACGTTATGACGCGACGAGGATGAATGCGCATGAACTTTACCCATTCGAGAGAGGGTGGGGAAGTGAGGAAAAGCAATACTTGCTCGAACAGTTCGAGGAATTGAAAGCGATTTTTTTATCCGCGTCACAAAAGCACAAAGGGTTGATTACATGGATCGGATAAAATACGACTGATGTGCTGCGCCGATAGGATTCTCCTTATCGGTTTTTTTATTTGACGTTATTTAGTTTAGGGCATAAACTATAAGCATCTAGTTTAGGGGGTAAACTAAAAATGAAAGCATTGATGCGCGAAGCCGTGCAGTTATTTGAAGAAGTGATGTTCCATGGGACGGAACATGTCATCGAAGCGATGGAAGGGGATGTCTGGCGTGAGTATTCGCGTGAACAACTCCAGCTCTTAAAGTTGCTCGATCAATTTGGACCGACGCCAGCTGGACAGTTGGCACAAAAGCAAGGTGTCCATAAAAGTGCGGTCTCGAATCGACTCAAAAAACTGGTCGAAAAAGAACTTGTCACGAGTCGACGTGGACAAGACCAGCGCGAACGATTGATTGAATTGACATCAGAAGGAAAGCGGCTCGTCGAGGAAGTGGACGGTGCCGTCTATCGATATGTAGAATCCCTCATCGATGGAGAAGTAGACGAAATTGAAATTGAGCAATTTGTCCGGACGTTCCGGAAAATAAAACAATTGCTCCGAATCGGGGAGGAATAATACGTGCATAAAATCATTCAATGGCGTTGGGGAATCCTCATTTCCCTCATCGTATTGACAGCGGCACTATTTGTCGTAGCGCCGAACTTAACAAAGCAAGCAGAAGAAGCTGGTAGTTTTCAGCTAGCGGACGATATGGACTCTCAGCGTGCACAAGCGATTTTAGATGAGGCCGGGAAGAGTGATAAAACCATCTCGCTCGTCTACGAGTTCGAGTCGATTGGCGAAACCGAGCGAACGGATGTCGCTCGTGTCATCGAAGAGCTTAGACAGGATGAAACGGTCGTGACGGATGTTCTCGATCCGTTTGAAAGTGAGGAGACAGAGGCACAGCTCGTCTCAGAAGACGGACGCATCGTCCTCGTCCCGATCACGGTCGAAGGTACGACAGAAGAAATCAATGCGTTTGCTGATGATGTCCGTGAAAACGTGCTTCCTCAAGAGGAAACAGTATATATCACTGGGGAAGAGATCATTAACAATGATGTGAACTTGAGTGCCCAAGAAGGGTTGAAAAAGACGGAAATCATCACGGTCGTATTGATTTTTGGATTGTTGCTCCTCGTGTTCCGTTCTATCGTGACACCGTTCATTCCACTCATCGCGGTCGGCTTCACGTATTTATTGAGCCAATCGTTTGTCGCGTTCTTTGTGGATTGGTTCGGATTCCCGGTATCGAACTACACACAAATATTCCTCGTGGCCATCTTGTTCGGGATTGGGACAGACTACTGTATCCTACTTCTTAGCCGTTACAAAGAGGAGCTGAGTGCGGGGCATGCGATTGAAGACGCAATCGTCAATACGTACAAGACGGCAGGACGGACGGTCTTGATCAGTGGGCTCGCGGTCTTCGTCGGTTTCGCGGCCATCGGGTTTGCAGATTTTCCAATCTTCAAATCAGCCGTCGCTGTCGCAGTCGGAATTGCGGTGTTGCTGTTGATTCTCTTCACAGTCGTCCCATTCTTTATGGCGACGCTCAAGCAGCGACTGTTCTGGCCATCGAAGAAAGCAGGCGAGCATCATGATAGCAAGCTCTGGGCTGGATTGAGTCGATTGTCGGTCAATCGCCCGTTCGTATCGATTTTGGTCGTTGGATTGATTACGGTGCCAGTCCTGTTCACGTATGACGATGCCCGTTCGTTCAATACGGTCGATGAGATTGGAGACGGGTACGATTCGGTTCGTGGACTGAATTTGATTTCAGAAGGGTTCGGTCAAGGGGAATCCCTTCCGGTACAAATCATTTTGAAACAAGATCAAGCCATTACAGAATCGGAAGTTCCATACATTGAAATGTTCGCAAGTGAGCTCGAAAAAGTCGATGGAGTGAGCGGTGTGCGTGCCCTCACACGCCCGACTGGTGAAGTCATCGACGATTTCTATGTCGACACGCAACTCGGTGAACTCAGTGAAGGTTTGTCTGATGCACAGACGGGTCTTGGTGATGTCCAGGCCGGATTAGACGAGATTGAGCAGGGGCTAAACGCGGTCATCGGACAATTGCCAAGCGGTTCAACCAATGCCGGGGCGCCACTTACTGAAGCAGCAGCTGGGCTGAATCAATTAAACGGTCAACTTGGTCTCATTGGGCAAGGATTGACAGCGACCCAAAACATCCCTGCTGCAGTCGGACAGCTCGGTCAAGTGTCGGCAGGGCTCACACAAATCGAATCGGGCATCAGTGAAGCCGCCTCCGCATTGAATGCGCAAGGATCTCAGGTTGGTGAACTTAGCACCGGACTATCGCAACTCGCGACAGGTGTTGGCGAAGCGAACGACGGATTAGGACAAATCGAGTCGGGACTCGGCGAAGCGGTTTCGTTCTTGCAACAGTTGAGTGAAGCAGATTCGCTTCGGGAGACAGGTGTCTATCTTCCTGAAGGGACACTCACATCAGATGAGTTTTCCCCTGCCGTAGAACGCTACGTCTTTGACGAAGAGACAGCGACTCAGCTCGAGGTGATACTGGAGATGGATCCATACTCACCAGAAGCGATTGATGTCGTCGAGACGATTAAAGAGACGATGGATCGTTCTGTTACGGGGACACCATATGCAGATGCGACCATCGGATACGCAGGTATCTCAAGCATCAACAGCGATTTGAATGAAACGTCAACGAACGACTTCAATCGGACGGTAGCCATCATGCTCGTGACGTTGTTCATCGTCTTGACGGCATTGTTCCGCTCGATGATCATACCGCTCTATATGATTGCTTCGCTTCTCTTGACGTACTATACGTCAGCGGCGATCACAGAGCTGATCTTTGTGGAAGGTCTTGGCTATGACGGAATCAGCTGGGCCGTTCCGTTCTTCGGATTCGTCATGTTGATTGCACTTGGAATCGACTATTCCATCTTCCTACTGGATCGATTCCGGGAAGAGACGATCAATGGGAAGACGGTCCGTGATGCGCTCGTCTATTCGATGACGAAGATGGGTACCGTCATTATGACCGCCGCGGTGATCCTCGCCGGGACGTTCGGCGCCATGATTCCGTCAGGCGTGCTCAGTCTCGTTCAGATTGCGACCATCGTCATTACTGGTCTGTTGCTATACGGATTGATTGTATTGCCACTCTTGATTCCAGCCATTACGATTTCGTTTGGTGATGGTGTTTGGTGGCCGTTCCGACAAAAGAAAAAGTCATAAACAGAAACGGATGTCTCGTACGATGAGATATCCGTTTTTTGGGATAGATTGCGGTAGATTCGGGAACAGAAAGGCAGGTCCATTATCGAAGGAGGAATACTGTATGGAAATCGTCATTACTGCAATCTTGAAAGCCCATCCTGGTAAAGAAGAAGCGTTACGTGAGGCATTACATCGTGTGATTCCACCGTCACGAGCGGAAGACGGATGTCTCACGTACGTTCTTCACGAAGCAATCGATGCACCAGGAACGTTTGTCTTCTATGAAAAGTATAAAGACGAAGAGGCGCTCGATCACCACATCCATTCATCGCATTATCAGGCATATCGTGACGAAGCCGGGGAGCTTCTCGCCGTGCGTGATGTCTATCGTTTGCATGAAGTCTGAAAGGAGACTTTCTCATGATTACGCAACCTGTGATCCCATGTATTTGGTTTGAGGAGAATGTCGAGGAAATCGCCGAGTGGTATGTCTCCATCTTTCCAGATTCGTTTGTCGACTATACGACGAAATTTTCAAGCTCGCCAGCAGGCGAGACGACGATTGTGACGTTATCGCTCGCTGGACAGTTCTTTCAGTTACTCGGGGGAGGTACCACAAAAGAACGAAATCCGTCCGTTTCTTATATGGTATCCCTCCCGACGACAGAAGAAATCAATGCACTGTGGGAACGATTATCTGACGGAGCGGAAATCTTGATTCCATTAGATACGTACGACTTCAGCCAGCGTTATGGTGGTTGAAGGACCGCTACGGGGTTTCTTGGCAAGTCATGCATGATGGGGGGATGGACATTCAGCTCGTGACGCCATGCCTCTTGTTTGTCCAGGAAGCATTCGGTCGCGCCGAGGCAGCGATGAACGATTGGATTTCCATTTTCAAAGATTCGTATGTACTGGACGGACATACAGTACGGTACACGGAAGAAGATGGCGACGAGCTCGACGGGAAAATCAATTATGCCCGTTTCGTCTTATCCGGCCGAGAATTTGTCGTGATGGACAGTAATGAGAATCATATGTTTTCATTTAACGAAACACAGTCGCTCATCGCTTTTTGTGAGACACAAGACGAAGTCGATACGTACTGGGAGCGGTTATCGGCTGTACCAGAAGCAGAGGAGTGTGGGTGGCTGAAAGATCGCTACGGCGTCTCGTGGCAAATCATTCCGTGGGAAATGGAAGAGATGATGACGGTCGGTTCGCAAGAGCAGATTGAACAAGTCGTACAGGCGTGTCTGCCCATGAAAAAACTCGATATCGCGACGTTGCGTAAAGCCTATTAAACAAACCTCCCGGGACAAATAGCTCGGGAGGTTTTTCATGGACTCATTTGTGAGAGGGCATCTTTCTCGATGATGGTATCCGAGAGACGGAGCTGGCTGGCCGCACGGTCAATGTAAGGGGCGCATCGATTGAATGCGACCGGTTCTTCCGTCTCGACGGAATAGCATGTGCCGTTACCAGCACGTTCGGTCAAGTCTGGTTCATAGTAATGGTCTTCATATCGGAAAGCGCCCGTCCGAAAGACAGTCAGATTCGATGTATCATTCAAGAGGGAGTCGCCAAGCATATATGCCGGGGAAATTCCAAGTACATCAAGAATCGTCGGTGCGATATCGATTTGACCGCCACTTGCCTCCATGACTTCTCCTGTCGTCAGTCCAGGTGGTTTGATAAAGAGAGGGACAGCACGGTCGAGTTGAAACGCATCAACCGTCGAGTCCACTTCTTCGATGGTAGCCATCTCTTCTCCAGGTGCCGTCAGACCGCTATCGTGGTCACCATATAGGACGAGAAGCGTCTCATCCCACAACCCATCTTGTTTCAATCGTTCGATGAACTGACCGACTGCCGCATCGACGAAGTGAACGGTATGATAATAGTTTTCGAGAAGCGGGTCCTCAATTTCCGACAGGTCCAATCGCTTCTCGTCCTCCGGAATGTCGTACGGCGTATGGCTCGTCAATGCGACTAAAAACGCATAAAACGGTTCATCCAACTCTTCCATGAATCCGACGGACGTATTCAAGAAGTCTTGATCGTTGAGTGCCATCCCGATGATTCCTTGGTCGGGGTAGTCTTTGTCGCTAAAGAAATGATTGAACCCGATGTTGTCATAAAAATCATCCCGATTCCAAAAGTCTTTACGGAAGGAGTGCATGGCTGCCGTATCGTAGCCCGCCTCGTTCAAGTACTGTGAGAGTGCACTAAATTGATTTCCCGGGAAACGTGTGTACACCGAACCAGATTTGACAGGATAGAGTGATGTGTTCACGATGAACTCCGCATCGGACGTCCGCCCTTCATGCGTCTGATGATACACGTTCGGGAAATAGAGCATGTCACGGCGCAATCGATTTAAGTTCGGTGTCAATTCCTGTCCGTTGATCTGTTGGTCGATGACAGATGTTTGGAACGATTCGAGTTGTAGGACGATGACGTTCGTATCCGGACTCGAGGCACTTAATTCTTGATAAGAGAGTGCTTGGATTTGAGAACGCTCTTCGTCTGTCAGGGCTTCGTTCCATCCCATGGCACGTTCGACCCCTCGAGCGACATCTATCGCGTGATACCCCCAAAATCCAAGATGATAATATTCACGCATATTCGAGATCGGGTCATCTGCAATCCACTTTTCTCCACGCTGATAACTGAGGGTGAGCGGAATCGTGAAGAGAAGAAATCCGAGTGTGAAGCCGGCAATCGCCAATCGTCTTCCGTTCTGCTTTCCTTCACGGACAGGACGACGTTTCATATAACGCAAAATCAAACCGTAGATGATGAGGTCGATGAAGAAGAACGCATCGATTGGGCGGATGAGCGTCAAGAAGCCACCCCCGACATCTCCCATCTGCCCGATATCAGATAGTAAGGCGACGGATAATAAGTCTTCAAAATAGCGATAGTACCAGACGTCCGAGACGAGCAAGGTACTATGCAGGAACAGAGAAACGTATAAAATCCATCGGCGGATCGGATAAGACACGGCGAGCGCCCAACTCGTCAGGAGCAAAATCGTCGCCAAATTGATGAGGAAGAACGAGAAGTCGAACGCCGTCGCGGTCAACCAGCTAAAAAAGAAGAGCTTTGCCAGAGAGAGTGACAAGTAGCTCCAATAATCGAGATATTTCATTAGTGATCTCCTAACTCAAGATGTAGTTACTGTATCCTTTCCTTTCTTATGAATAGAGAAAACGTAGAAAGTGTGATGGAGATTCATTCGTAATCAAAAATATGTAATATATATATTGCGTTAATGGAATATATATATTACATTTAGATTGTTGGAAAACAAAATAAGGAGATAGCTATGGGTAATAGAGTAAAAGAATATCGAGTAGAAAAGAATTTTACTCAAACAGATTTGGCAATGGCAATCGGTGTGACTAGGCAGACAATCGGTTTAATCGAAGCAGATAAATATAATCCTTCGTTGAAGCTCTGTATTGCCATTGCGAGGGTTCTTTGCGTCACGTTAAATGATTTATTTTGGGAGGAGTAAAAGATGAAAAAATCATGGGTCACAATGTTTTTACCAAATGACGAATATAAAGAAAGGCAGTTATTGTACTTTATAGCAGAGGCTTTCGTTTTGTTCATTGGCTTTTTGGGAGTAGCCGTTCTATTGAATAGATTTTTAGGTATATTCAGCACTGAGTTTTCATATATTCTATTGGGTGTTATAGCAATTCTAAGTCTCTATGTATGGATTCGCTATATTCTCTCAGGTATGGAGTATGCAAACGTTGTTGAGAAATCTGAATATAAAATCGAACTAAAGAAAACAATTGTTTCCACATCGAAGTTTGCTGTTTTGTTTGCTGGGGTAGGAATTGTTTTAAAAGTAACGAAGATAGTGGAGTATAGTTGGATGGATTTGATAGGAATTTCAACCTGCGCATATGTATTGCTTCTAGTTTTTCAACTTTCTTCACTTAGATTGTCTTTAAAAAAGAATCGAGAACTTTAAAGCATGAAGTAATTTAACTATGTACATTTAACTTTTCATACATTCAACGGCTTGTATAAATGAAGTAGTAAAGAACTAGATTCGTTAGTTTGTAGAATCTAGTTCTTTAGGTGTTAATATTATTTAAGTTTACATATTAATAATTTTTAAATCTTTTACAGACTTGAAATCACTTACATTTAATTCCATACCAAGCTAAACTTGCAGTAAAACCTATAATGCCACCTTTAATTGCATTTTTTCCGGCTACTTTTGCTAATTCAATCGCAACTTGTTTCCAGGCTTCTCTCTCAATCAACTTCCATAGTCCCCCGCTTATAAAACCAATACCTGTTGCATCGATAATTTTACTACCAACACATTGTTTCCATGATTGTTTGGATGCCATTGTCACAACAGAATTTGAAGAAATGAGATTTATGTCATTCTTACTCGATACCCCAATTAAATCGTCACTAGTAATTTCTTCATCATTAACTATTTTGATAAAAAGAGCAATTGATGCCATGTTTTGAGTTCCGAATTTTTTAGCAACTAGTTGTTCATTCATAGTATATTTTCCGTTTTCGAATGTTGTCCCTTCTTCAAATAGAAATTCAAGATCTTCAGCAAATTCATTAATATAAAATTGCTCTTCGGTTGTTAGGTAATTAGTTGGTTCAGATGCCGTAACTGAATTTATTGGTGTTAATAAGGTGATTACCAATAATGTGCTTAAAGTCACCATGAAAAGCTTATAAACTAAAGTGTTTTTAGTAAAATTCAATTAAAAAATCCCCTTTTTCCTTAAAATTTTCAACAAAAGTAAGGATACACTAAAAACAAAGTAATTTAAAGTAACTTAATAATATTTATATCCATAAATGTAAATTTAATTACATTTAACTATAATAAAACCACATTTTACTACTAAACTACTATATATATTTTTATCCATGGTATTAAAAGCTGTAGATTATGTAATCTCGAACGTATCACGCAGTTCAATGATGGTTCCTTCCGGTGCTTTTAATTTACTTAAATGCCCATCGACGACGAAGTAGATGTTGCCACCGTGCTTCGGTAAAAACGTGACGCCGAGTTGTTCGAGTCGTGCGACTTCCGCTTTGAGGTCATCTACATAGAGGGCGAAATGGACGGGACCGGCCGCATGTTTCGAGTAGTCTTGTAACGTTTCATCCGCTTTAGCAGTCTGGAGCTCAATATAAAAATCACCGAGCTTGAGCCAACTGTTGAAGTCACGCGTATGAAAGTTTGGCGACTCCTGGACGAGTTCAAAACCGAGCGCTTCGTAAAATGACTTCGATGCGGCATAATCCGGGGTTTGGATACAGATATGATGGATTTGTTTCATTGGTTGTTTCCTTTCGTTTGCAACTCTTTCACTCGATCACGGTGGAACGGGGAAGTCAATTCTTCTGAGATGAGGCTGATCGTATGTCCATCCGGGTCTCGTACGTCAAAACAGGACATACCACCGAAATCGTGAAGCGGGGTCGCAATTAACCCTGCTTGTTCGAACGATTGATACGCGAGCTGGATGTCTTCACAGATGATATTGAAATAAACATGGGCTTGTCCGGACGCATCCTTAAATGTTGTAGGTTGCGTTGAAGTAGTTTGAATCAATCCGAGTTGAGTCGAGCCATCTGGCAGACAGATTCCGATGCCCCCTTCCCAGCGCCCGATTTCTTGGGCATAAAAATAAGTGGTATACCAGTTCAGAGACTGTTCTACATCTGATACGGGAATGAAGATACTTCCGATTCGGAACATAAGACCCCCTCCTTTTCTATTGTTAGTGTAGCGAATACAAGCCTTCGAAGATACGGGAGAAGAAACTTTTTCGGGAGAAATCGTATGGAAGAAAGAGAAAATTAATGAGGTGAAAGCATGAAAGGAAATGAAATCACGATTCAACCGGTTGATGCAGTCATTCGAGAGGCGGTCATCGCCCTGACAGTGGACGAGAACCAAGCACGATTCATCGAGACGAATGTCGAATCCCTTCAAGAGATGGCTGAGGATACGAAATACAATTGGCGGAGCTTTGCATTTTATGAAGGTGAGCGACCGGTTGGCTTCATGATGGTCGGAGCAGAAAACCAGACAGAACGTTATATATGGCTCGACCGCTTCATGATTGATCAACATGAACAAGGGAAAGGCGTTGGAACGAAGTGCCTACGCATGGCAGTGGAATTTATCCAGACACAATACGATGTGGATGATATCATCCTGAGTCTCTATCAAGAGAATGAAGCTGCGAAACGATTTTATCAAAATTAAGCGAGAATACGCCCACTTCTAAACGTTAAGGACAGGGCTTACGTGAAAGTGGGAGATGAATCGCCAGCCTTTTCTTCGGGTAAAATATCTTCAAAGGTGGTGACCGTCACATGGTGAAGCACAAGGGCTATAAATTCCGGATCTATCCGACGAAGGAACAGGAAATCCTGATCGCCAAGACGATCGGCTGTTCCCGGTTCGTGTTCAACCATTTCCTGTCGAAATGGGACGCGGCCCATGAAGCGACCGGCAAGGGACTGTCGTATGATGCCTGCTCGAAAGAACTTCCCATGCTCAAACAGGAATTTGGTTGGTTGACGGAAGTGGACAGCACGGCCGTCCAGAACAGTGTCAAACACCTGGCCGACGCGTATAAGAAGTTCTTCAAGAAAAAGGGGAATCATCCCCGTTTCAAGTCGAAGCGAAACCCCGTCCAATCCTATACGGCGAACATCCAGGGCAAGTCCCAGCTCCCCGAGGTCTCGATCGTCGGGAATCGACTCAAACTCCCGAAGCTGAAATGGCTGCGTTTCGCCAAATCGAGACAGGTCGAGGGTCGCATCCTGAGCGCCACGATCCGATGCACGGCTTCGGGTAAATATTTCGTCTCCCTTCTCGTAGAGCAGGAGATCAGTGAGCTGCCGAAGACCGGTTCATCGGTCGGCGTCGACGTCGGGCTGAAGAACTTCGCCGTTCTATCGGACGGCACATTGTACAAGAACGACCGTTACTTCCGTACGCTCGAGAAGAAACTGGCACGGGAGCAACGTAAGTTGTCCCGTCGTCAGCGCATCGCCCTGAACAAGAGGGTGAGACTCTCCGAGGCGAAGAACTACCAGAAGCAGAAGCGGAAGGTTGCCCGTATCCACGAGAAGATCGCCAACAGACGCACTGATTTCCTGCACAAGGTGTCGACCGAGATCGTCAAAAACCACGACGTCATCGGCATCGAGACCCTGCAGGTCAAGAACATGCAGAAGGACCGCAAGTTGAGCAAGTCGATCGCCGAGGTCGGCTGGTCGGCGTTCTTTCGCATGCTCGAGTATAAGGCCGGCTGGTACGGCAAGACCGTCGTGAAGGTCGGGAAGACCTTCGCCTCGAGCCAATTGTGTTCGAGTTGCGGCCATCGACACCAAGACGTGAAACATCTTGGTCTGCGTGAATGGACATGCCCGGCTTGCGGGGTCCACCACGACCGTGATGTGAACGCAGGACTGAACCTCAGACAAGAAGCCGAGCGCATGTTGGCTTCTTCAACCGTCGGGACGACGGGGCTAGCCTGATCAGGTTCCGACTGTCAGGTCGGATAACTCAGGAATCCCCCACCTCTAAGCGAAGCGTAGGTGGGGGTAGTTCAAGCGAAGAACGGCTTTGTCGACAGCGACTTAATTGATGAATGGAATGGTGAAGCGATTTGGGTTTATCATACAAAAAACCGACCGTCATGAGTCGGTCGGATTCTCGGATGGACTTGTTTTTTGCGTGACATTCATAGCTGCCAAGAAGAAGGGGATAGCGGCAAAGAGAAACAAGGTAACGAACCAGTTTTGAAGAAAGGGATCGACAAACGTTGGTTCTTCCGGCCAGCTTCCTGTTGAGATTTGGGCGCTCCAACGGGTGTAGAGTGCAATGCGTTCGAGCGTATATAAGAGTCCAGACAAAAACAACAATATACCACCCGCTACAAGTTGATTGAAACGTGACATAAAACTCCTCCTTCATGGATGTTGTCTATAGTTTACCATTTTCATCCAATCGAAAGACTTTTATTTGAGTGCGCTCGGTCGCAACTGTTTGACACGCGACAAGACGAGCCAACCGAGAAGCGCACCCGTCAAACTAGAGGCAAGGAACGCCGGGACAAAGAAAAATGCACCGAACGTCGAACCCATCAACAGTTTTGCGTACGGGACGGCAATCAACGAAGCGATAACCCCAGTTCCGATGATTTCTCCGAGAGCGGCGGCATAGACGCGATTCGTGCGAACGAAGAACATACCAGCAAGAAATGCACCAATCATGCCACCGGGGAACGCGAGAAGTGACCCTGTGCCGGTCATGACGCGAATGAGTCCGGTCACGAATGCGACGAGAACGGCTCCGATTGGCCCGACGGTGACTGCGGCAATCACGTTCACCATATGCTGAATCGGATAAGCGCGGGCGACACCTGTGGGAATCGAGATGAACATTGAGCCAACGACGGCGATGGCGACGAGCATCGCCATCCAAGTGAGTTGTTGAATACGCATGAATAGTCTCCTTTCAAAATAAAAACGCCACGTTTCCAGACGGAAAAATGGCGTGGATATACAGAGGCGTATCCCAAGCCACTTCCCTACGCTGGTATGAGCCAGATCAGGTTCAAAGGGTCCGGCAACATGCCGTCTCAGCCCGAAGGCTCCCCTAGTGGTCGATTATTGACTTGAGTATAGCATAACTAAAATCGGAAGGGGGCCGGAATTACCCCTCATTCTTGGCTAACAGGTCCTCATAGTCCTTCTCGCTCCAAAAGAGCGGTGAGATGGATTCGGGACCTTTTAAAATTTCTCCATCCTGGTCGTATACGATGGCATATCCGTTCTCGACATCGAACACGAACAAGTCGGCAGTGACTTCGGTCACGCCATTGCCGACGATAATCACATCGTCGATTGGTTCCCGCACTAATTCGACACCTGCTTCATCGAGTTCGACGAGAAGGGCTGACGTGTACGCATGGCGGTCATAGACGGATTGAAATTCATCCTGCGTTAGGATGACATCGGTAGGAGGGGCACTCGTTCCGAATTTCCGATTTTCAATCTCTTCGACGTATTGAAGGAAAGACTCCTCTTGCCAAAACAGCGGGGCGACCGACTCAGATCCATTGATTACCGTCCCGTCCTGACTGTCGAATACCGTGGCATAAGTCCCGTCATCGAGTTTGAACGGATAAATATCTGCATATGTGTGCTCAAGCCCGTTTCCGGCAATGATGACGCGTTCAAACGTCTCGCGGAACGGTTTGATGCCTTGTTGCTCGAGCGCAGCGAGGAGCGGTTTCGTTTGTTCATATTGGTCATAGACGTCTTTAAAGTCTTCACGTGTCCATTCTGTGATGGGTTCATCCGGTGATTCGATTGGAATCGGATTGTCTGCCACTGTATCCGTACAACCTGTGAGTAAAAGTGCACTTAATCCGAACATCGCCCATCGTCTCATGATTTCATCCCCTTAACTGACATTTTCCACCATTTTATCATTCATGACGAAAAAGCAGAACCTGTGCACATTCTCACTCGGGGTGAGGGCGTGTTGTGTAGGAATCGAGTGTATTCTTAAAGTGGAGTGTGTCTTCTTCAGAAATCGTTACTCCTGAAGAGGTGCCGTAGCGAACCGCATGATAAACGGACGGATTCATCGGTAAATCGATGCGTTGGAACCACTCTTGCAGTGTCTCATGAGCACGCAATCGCTTGGCTGGTACGAGAGATTGGTTGAATGTAATCAGTGCATCGCGAATCGGGACGTTCGTGAACGCTGTGAGCGTCGAAGCGGAAGAAGCGTTCTTGTTTAGTAGCGATTCGACAAGCGGGTCTATGCTTGAATCAACATGATCTCGTGCGCGCGCCAAACGTTGCTTCCGTTTCCGATAAATATAAAAGGACAGACAACCGAGCGCGATCAAAGCGACGAAAAACCCGAGATTTCGTCGTGTGGACTCTCCAGAGCCCGTAAATCTCTCAAGAGGTTTTATTTTTCCTTTTCGAGGATCCAATTCAAACGGGTAATCTGCTTTGGATTCACCGATTAAAATTCCATCCTCATCCGATAGGAGATCAGTCGGTGAACTATTATTTTCCTCAATCGGTATCGTTTCCGGGTTATAGAGCCATTCGAATATCCCGGTCGCAACCACCATCATTGTAAAGGTGACGAGAAGTGTGGCGGCAATCATGAGAAAAAACTTGTTCGTCCAGCGCAAGAAGTTACCTCCTTTTTGAATGTTCAGACTATTTGTTGTTTATCTTACCATAAAAAGGTAAAGTTTGATTAAGACAAAAAATGGAGGTCATATCATGGGCATGGAGCGAGTCATCAAACAGTTGAACGAGGTGTATTTAGGCAAAGAGGATGTCGTACGCCTCTGTTGTACCGCGTTACTCGCGGAAGGACATATTTTGTTAGAAGATGTGCCAGGAACGGGGAAAACGTTACTTGCTAAAACGATTGCAGCTAGCTTCGACGGCGCGTTTTCTCGGATTCAGTTCACGGCCGACTTGTTACCGTCTGACGTGATTGGCGCAGATTATTTCAACATGCAGACCCAGACGTTCGACCATCGACAAGGACCAATCTTTGCGAATATCGTCTTGATTGATGAAATCAACCGAGCGGTTCCACGAACGCAGTCCGCCTTGCTCGAGGCGATGGAAGAACGACAAGTCTCCATCGGGGGAGAGACGTATCCGATGCCAAAACCATTCTTCGTCATCGCGACGCAAAACCCGATCGAATCGGCCGGGACGTTCCCGTTACCGGATGCCCAGCTCGACCGCTTCCTCATTTCGATTCCAGTCGGTTACCCTGATGTCGCGGAAGAGCGGGAGCTCCTTTTACAAGTCATGCGTCAAACACGGAAAATCGTGGAGGCGGTCGCGACGTTAGACGAGTTACGCCGCGCACAAGAAGAAGTGAAGCAAGTATCGATTCAAGATGACGTCCTCGATTATTTACTCGGGCTCGTTCATGCGACACGAGAACACCAATCTGTCGAGGTCGGTGTCAGTCCACGAGGAGCCATCGCGCTCATGCAAGCGTCTCAAAGTTACGCCTATCTCCACGAGCGATTGTATGTCATTCCGGAAGATGTGAAAGCCGTGGCACCTTATGTATTGGCACATCGCCTGACGTTGACGCTTGAAGGAGGCATCAAATCGACGAAACAGGATATCATCCGTTACATCTTAGACACCGTTTCTGTGCCGGTCGAGGGTTGACGATGACGTTCTCGACACATAACGCCCTACAGAAACAATGGATTCCGGTCTATGGATTCGCTGGGGTGATTCTCGTATTCGTCCCGTACATGGAGATTGTCGGATATGCTCTTTGTTTACTCGCGGGTATCGTCTGGTTCTTCGAACGGACGCGGAAACAGTTAGAGCGAGCCCTTCGTCTTCATATACATACACACGAATCTCTTCTCTTTGTTGGGGATGAGACGGAAGTGCAGGTGATGCTAGACGGAAGTGAAACCCTCGAACGACTCGGGCTTCCCGTTCGCGTTCGCCTGAAATCCAATACAGCGCTTAGCTTTCCAGACCACGATCGCTCCCCAAATAGTTTAGATATGACGTTACGGACGGATCAGGCCCGCCATGTGCTTCGTGTCCAGGCCGAATTTCGGGGACCGGCTTATATCGAAGAGTGTGTACTCGCTGTGACGCTCCCGCTTCATCTCGGGACGTATCTTCTTGAGTGTCCCATCGAGAAACGGTGGACGGTGCTGCCGTCCCTCACGTTACATCCTCCGGTCGGCACGAAACGATTGGCACTCGGTGACCGTCCTTTGACCGCATCGCCTCTACGGAATCCACTTCAGGTTCTAGGGTCGAAGCCTTATGAAGGAGAACCGGTCAAGGAGATTGACTGGGTCGCCACGGCAAAACTCGGGCGTGTCCAGTCGAAAGTCTTTCAAAAGACATCACTCGATACGTTCACGTTCGCAGTCGATTTGAGTGGACCATCTGGCTACACGTTGCATCACGACTTTGAGTCGATCATCAGCCAGGTCGCATATGTGACGACTCGTCTCTTAAAAGAGGAGTGTAAAGTCGAACTGTTCATCAACCGCTTCAACGGGGAAGGGAAGATGGAGCATATCTCCCTTCAGGAAGGGGAACGAGGGACACGCCTCATCCTCATGATGCTGGCCGATCTTCATCCCGGGAACCGCTTCATCTCGACAGACGCGTTCGTCCGAATGGTTGAACGGAAACGTTTGAAACAAAGCCATCTCGTCTGGTTCAATCAGCATAACCTGTACGACTAACAAGGAACTTTTCTTCTTCTGGCGAACTGTATCATACAGAGATGACCGAAAGGGAGAGATCCATATGGCAAAACGGAAGTATGCGAATCGACGAGACTGGGAGCGAATTTTAAAGAACCGTTATGCGCAAGAACGCGTTCAGACGGAACAATTTTCAGGGGTGGTTGCTTTATTCCAAATCGATGAGGTTCGAGCGCCTCAATATAAGATGCACAAAGGCGAAGAATTCATCGTTGCAGATGCTGGTTTTGGTTGGCTCCAATATTTCCCGGACAATGAACCGTTCGGTGTGACGGTCATGTTCAATCCCGATGGTGAAATCGTGCAGTGGTATATCGACCTCGTCGACCGGATCGGCGAAGAGGATGGCATCCCGTATATGGACGACTTGTTGCTCGATATTCTCGTGTTTCCGAACGGGGATATCGTCAAAAAGGATGAAGATGAGTTCGAAGAGGCGACCGAGAACGGCGAATTGACACCTGAACAAGTCGAGCGGGGATGGCGTGAGTTTGAAGCGACGCTCGAACGGATCAAACACGGAGACTTCGTCTACTTTGATTTGGCAAAAGGACATTACGAACAGTTAAAGCAAAAGCTATGAGCGGATTCACTCTCTCTGCTACAGTAAGAGCGTAGGAGGGGGAGTTTTTTATGAAAGAAATTGAAATCGAGACGTGGGCACGACGAAAACACTTTGAGTTTTTCAAAGCGTTTGACGCACCGCATTTTAACGTGACGGCGAACGTGGATGTGACAAATCTCTATACATATGCGAAAGCGAGCGATCAATCGTTCTTCAAACTCTTTTTATACGGTGCGGTGAGAGCGGCGAACGCGATTCCGGAATTGCGCTATCGGATCCGTGGTGAAGAGGTCGTCGAACACGAAGTGGTCCACCCATCGTTCACGGTCATGTTAGACGAAGATGTCTTCAATTTTTGCGCGGCCACGTTCAGTGAAGATTTACCGACGTTCTTACAAGAAGTGACGACGCGGATGGAGCAAGCTGCTGACGAAGTCGTGGTCGGAGATGAGGAACCGGACGACTTGCTCTATATCACGAGTGTTCCGTGGATTACATTCACAAGCATCATGCACCCGACGCATCAGCAACAACATGACAGTGTCCCGCGCATCGCCTGGGGAAAGTTTGAGCGTCAAGGAGAGCGTCTAAGGATGCCGTTATCCGTTCAAGCCCACCACGCACTCGTCGATGGGGTGCATATTGGCAAGTATTATGAAGCGCTCCAATCATGGTTAGACCAAGATTTCGCTCAGGAGGTGACCGACGTGACAGAAGAAAATGAGTTTAATCGAGCAGTACGTCTCCGTGAAGAGGGACAGCTCGAGCAGGCGAAGCAACTGTTCTTATCGCTCTTACGGAAGGATGAGAAGAATCCGACGCTACATGCGTACTGTGCGTGGTGTTATGACTCGCTCGGTGAAGAACGTCAAGCGGTACCGCATTATGAGCGGGCCATCCGACTCGGATTGACCGGAGATGAGTTGGCGGAATCGTATCTCGGACTCGGTAGCACGTATCGGGCACTCGGTCGATACGCGGAAGCGGAACAATTATTTGCAGAGGCAATCGAACATTTCCCGAATCATGGGGCGCTCAAAGTGTTTCAGGCGATGACCCACTATAACGTCGGTCGTCATGAAGAAGCGATGGGCGCGTTACTCGAGCTGCTTGCCAGTCCAAAACCGGATGAAAGCATCGCAAGGTACCGTCGTGCCATCGCGTTCTACGCACGGAATTTAAACGAAACATACGAATAAAGGAGAATGACATGATTTCATTACGTCCAATCGATGCACAAAATTGGTATACATGCTGTCACTTGGCACTGAGTGAACAACAACAGTCATATATGGAGCCGAATGCGATTTCGTTACTTCAAGCGATGTACGAACCGACGCTACGCCCGCGCGCGATTTATGAAGAAGAAACGATGGTCGGCTTCCTCATGTACAACACGGAGCCGGAAGAGTTGGATGCATGGTGGATTTACCGAATCATGATCGACCACGCCCATCAAGGTAAAGGAATCGGTCGACAAGCGACAGAGCTGATGCTTCAAGAAATCGGAGACGGCAAATCAATCGTCGTCGGCTACCATCCTGAGAACGATGCGGCGCATCACTTATATGAAAGCTTAGGATTCGTTGATGAAGGACACCGATTCGGTCGTGAAATGGCTGTGATTCGTCGAGGAGAATAAGGCGGGAGAACCCTACCTTATTTTTTTAATCAAATCGATTGACGGCAAAATCATCACATGATATATTTATCTCGAATTAAAGATATTTGAATTTAAGTTAATGACTCTCTTGGACAAAGGAGGGAGACAGATGGAACCATCTGATGCATTAAAAACGATTACCGTGCTCTTGCGTGCCTCTCAGTCATTACAAGACCTGGTGAAACAGGAGGTAGCGTCTTACGGATTAAACGCGACCGAGTTTGCGGTACTCGAGTTTTTATATCATAAAGGGGATCAACCGATTCAAGTCATCGGAAAGAAAATCCTCCTCTCGAGCGGGAGCATGACGTACGTCGTGGACCGGTTAGAAGAGAAAGGGTATCTCGTCCGAAAAGCTTGTCCGAGCGATCGCCGTATCACATATGCCGCGTTAACGAATGACGGAGAGCACTTGATGCAAGATATTTTTCCGAAGCATACGGAGCATATGAATGCATTATTTGAAGGATTATCTCTGACAGAAACGATTGAACAGTTGAAACAAATTGGGAAGCGGGCAGAAGCCGCAAAAAATTTTAATCATGTATCTTGAAATCAAGATATAAAAGGAGAGAGAACGATGAACCACGTAAAAGGAATTCACCACGTCACGGCGATTACAAGTAGTGCCGAAAAAAACTATGATTTCTTCACCCATATTCTTGGGATGCGCTTAGTGAAGAAAACAGTCAACCAGGACGACATTCAAACGTATCACTTATTTTTTGCAGACGATAAAGGAAATGCCGGTACAGACATGACGTTCTTCGACTTCCCGGGTATCCCGAAAGGTAAGCACGGAACAAATGAAATCGCGAAGACGTCGTTCCGCGTACCGTCAGATGAAGCGTTGACGTATTGGGTTCGTCGCTTCGACCGTCTCGGTGTCGATCATGAAGGGATTCAAGAACAGTTTGGGAAGAAGACGCTCTCGTTCATTGATTTCGACGAACAGACGTATCAACTTATCTCGGATGAGTTCAACGAAGGGATTGCATCAGGAGAGCCGTGGAAGAACGGTCCAATCCCGCTTGAGTACGCCATCACAGGGCTTGGTCCCATCTTTATTCGGATTGCTGACATCACGTATTTCAAACAAGTGATGGAGCAAGTGATGCTATTTAAAGAGATCGGGAGAGAAAGCGATGTCTATCTCTTTGAAGGAGGTGAAGGTGGAAACGGAGCGCAAGTGATCGTCATTCATGACGAGACATCTTCACAAGCGCGTCAAGGGTTCGGTACCGTGCATCACGTCGCATTCCGTGTCGAAGACCGTAGCGTCCTCGATGAATGGACAGCACGTCTCCAGCAGTTCGGTTTACCGACTTCTGGCTATGTCGACCGCTTCTTCTTTGAATCGTCTTATGCGCGTGTCGCGCCGCAAATCTTGTTTGAATGGGCAACAGACGGTCCTGGTTTCATGGGAGATGAGCCGTATGAGACGGTCGGTGAGAAGTTGTCACTCCCGCCGTTCCTCGAAGCGAAACGTTCGCAAATCGAAGCGATGGTGCGACCAATCGATACAGTCAGAAGCACGAAAACATTTGAGAAAGAATATGAGGGCATGAAATGAGTTTCTTGAATCGCTTATTTGGAAAATCAGATGAATCACAACATAACCAAGGAGGAACTACTATGTTAAACATCGGAATCGTACTCGGATCAACTCGTGAAGGTCGCGTCAGTCCACAAGTCGGGGAATGGGTGAAAGAACTCGCCGACAAACGTGGCGATGCCAACTATGAAGTCATCGACATCGCAGACTACAACTTGCCGCTTCTCGGTGAAGCTGGCCAAGACGCATCTGGTGCAGCGGCCTGGTCGGAGAAAATTGCGCAAATGGACGGATTCATCTTCATCGTCCAAGAATACAACCATTCCATCTCAGCATCTCTTAAAAACGCACTCGACTACTTACGCGTCGAATGGAACAACAAAGCAGCTGGAATCGTCTCATACGGTTCTGTCGGTGGAGCACGGGCAACAGAGCATTTACGTGGTATCTTGAGTGAATTATCAATCGCTCACGTACGTGTCCATCCTGCACTCTCACTCTTCACGGACTTCGAGAACGGCACGCATTTCGCTCCAAAAGATGTGCAAGCACAATCGGTCAACGACATGCTCGACCAACTCCTTCCGTGGACAGAAGCGATGCAGTCAGTTCGTACAAAAGCCGGAGAAGTTGCAAACAATTAACAAATCGCGAAGCCAGCCTGAATTCAGGCTGGTTTTTGTGCGTTTTCAAGTTGATTGCGCTAAAGTGGAGAAGAATGGAAAGAAAGGAGGGATTCGATGGTGACACGAAAAATTATCGCGGCTTCCTGGACCGTACCCATCTATGCGCTTCTATTAAGCATTTTTGAATTTTCGCAACAAACCCTTATGGAAATTTCATTTTTAGAGAGCATATCAGGGTTTCTTTTATTGTGTACAATTTACATGGCATACAGTTTCCCTATCATTTTGACATATGGTGTCGTGACATCGTGGTTTAGCGATTGGGTCGCAAAGCGATTCAGTTCGGAACGCATACAGTTGTTCACGTCGCTCGCTTTACATATTCTATTTGGGCTCGTCTTGTCATGGTTGAGTCTTCTCGCAGCCATCTTGTTCTTCCTGATCGATCGTCGATTGATCAATCGAATGGACGTGACAAAACGAGCTGCCATCAAAAGTCTTTTCATCCCAATCGGGTGTTTGCTTGTCATGATGGGAAGCGTGTATCTGATTGGGGTCGTTCAAGATTTTTTCGTTCGATTCAACTCCATTTAGGGAAACGAACAAGGACAACCTTACAGAAGGAGGGGTAAAAATGAGATGGATGATTTACGGGGCTAATGGATATACAGGGGAACTGATTGCCCGTCAGGCCGTCAGTGACGGATTGCGTCCGATTCTTGCGGGTCGCACTGGTCGTGAGATTCATCGACTCGGAGACGAGCTGGACTGCGAGACATCGATTTTCGCATTAAGTCGTGAGGCGGCAATCAAGGCGCTTCGCGATGTGGATTTAGTCCTTCACTGTGCGGGTCCGTTCACGGATACGAGTCAAGTGATGATCGAGGCATGTCTGGAAACGGGTACGCATTACTTGGATATTACCGGGGAAATCGATGTGTTCGAATATGTTCATTCTAAACAACGGGCGGCTCAGGCGAAGGCGCGTGGTGTCATTCTATGTTCTGGCGTTGGATTTGACGTCATCCCGACCGACTGTGTCGCACGAAAATTAAAGGAACTCTTGCCGGATGCGACATCACTCGCTCTCGGATTTTCGGCGGCAGGTGGCATCTCACCAGGAACGATGAAGACGGCTGTTCGTGGACTTGGATCGAGTAGCGTGGAACGTGTGAACGGAAAGTTATCACCGTTCCCAATCGGGGCAAAACGCAGAACGATTGATTTTGGACGAGGAAGCCGCACCGCGATTGCGATTCCGTGGGGAGACGTTTCGACCGCCTACTATACGACAGACATCCCGAATATTACGACGTGGGTGCCAGTGCCGACAACGGCCGCCTATGTGGCACGCGCCTTGTCTTGGTTCAGTCCCATTCTTGGAAAAGAGGCTGTGCAGCAGCGATTGCTGCGTTATGTTGATGAGAACGTATCGGGACCGAATGAAGCCGAACGTGAAAAAACCTCGACGTATGTATGGGGAGAGGCGACAAATGAGGAGGGGCGCAAGATTGTCGTTCGCATCCAAACGGCGAGTACGTATGCCTTCACTGTTTACGGTGCACTCGCCGTCGTCAATCGATTGCTCGGTTCCGGTCGGATGCTTGCAGGCAGTTTCACGCCGGCCATGTTGTTTGGATCACATTTCATCGAAGAGATTCAAGGTTCATCTTCTTTCACGATTGATGAGATTCGTCCATGAGCCGGGAAACGTGGGATTTACTAGACGAAAATCGGCAACCGCTCGGACGAACGCATTTTCGTGGGGATGAACTAGAACCGCATACATTTCATACGGTCATCGAAGTGTTCACGTTCGATTCGGATGGGAGACTCTTGTTATCAAAACGCCATCCGGACAAGACGTACCCGCTTCTGTGGGAAGGAACCGGGGGCTCGATTTTAGCTGGAGAAACGAGTCGACAAGGTGCGGTCCGTGAACTCCAAGAAGAATTAGGACTAACCGTCGACCCCGAAGAGTTGCGTTTCGTGACGACAATCAAGCGCGGGACGTACTTCTTAGATGTGTATGTCTACACGAGCGAGCAGCCGATTGATGTAAGTCAACTTTCCTTACAAATCGATGAAGTGGTCGATGTGAGATTAGAGGAGTGGGACACGGTGCTCGATTCTGTTGAACTCGTGCCTACTGTCAAAGAACGGTTGATCCAGTACGGTCACTTGATTCGAACGTGATATGCTACACTCAACATGAAAAGCAAGGGAGGGAACAAAGTGAAACGTTTAGAATTGGCACGACGCATCGAAAGCATTAAAGCAGAGGGAACGTCTGCTTATATTCGACACCGCAAACAAACCCCTCCCTATGAAGGTGCGGAATTACACGTAGAAGGTAAGGGGCACGTGTTCAAAATGGGGAATATGAGCTTTGCAGTCGGGTTTGGGCTCGATCGACCGACAAGTTTTTACGACCTGCACCAGATGGAAAAGTGGGTGCGTGGAAAAAATGTGTCCCGACTACATATCGAAGTTTGTCCGTTAGCGGACGATTCCTTACTACGCTTACTGCAAGAACGTAACTATACGCTCGATCACTTTTTAGACGTATGGACGTTAGATGTGACGCAATATGACGGACCGCCGGCTTCGAATCAAGTGGAAAAGGTACAAGATGAGACGCTCCATGAATGGGCGCACGCGATTGCGGCTGGATTTGCCGAATCTGGAACGATTCTTCAAGAGACGGTCGATACGGCGAAAGGATTTTATGCGCTGCCGAGTAATCACGCTTATCTCGTACGAGAAACGGACACTGTCGTAGCGGGTGGGATTCTCGCCACGCAAGACGGGATTGGGGAACTGTTTCTGACGAGTACCGTGCCGTCTTATCGGCAAAAAGGCTACCAAACCCAACTCATCTTAGAGCGAATAGCCGAAGCGAAAGCGCTTGGATGTGACGTCCTCACCGTAACGACGAAGGTCGATTCGGCTTCAGGTCGAAATATGGAACGCCTCGGTTTTCAACCGTTCTATCAAAAAGCGGTCATGAAAAGTCCGATTCTCAAATAAAAGCAGGCCATTTCATATGAAATGGTCTGCTTTTTGATTACAAGAGAGATTCAGCACCGTCGACGTACACTTCAGAACCGGTGACATGGCTCGACATGTTGCTCGCAAAGAATAAGACGACGTCAGCGACTTGTTTCGCGGCACCGGACTTTCCGGCAAGCGGTTGGTTGCCGAGCGGATACTCGATAGGGATGACGATTTCTTCGAGCAATGCATCGTCTCGATTGGTTGAATCGTCGATATTCGTATCGATGGCCCCTGGGCAAATGGAATTCACGCGTATTCCGAATTGCGCGAGCTCCGCAGCTGCCATTTTCGCAAATCCGGTCTGACCTGCTTTCGTCGTCGCATAGCCACTGAAACCAAAGTTTTTAAAGTATCGATTGCCGTTGATTGACGAGGTGATGATGATACTGCCACCATTCTCTTTCAAATGAGGAATAGCATGTTTGACGGTCAAAAACGTTCCCGTCAGATTCGTCTCCACGACACCATTCCAGTCTTCAATGGACAAGTGTTCAATCGGTGTGATGGTTCCGTTGCGTCCGGCGTTGGCGAAGACGATATCGATTTGTCCGAATCGCTCAATCGTCCGTGCATACGCTTCTTTCATTGCTGCTTCATCCGCAACATCCACGCTGATCCCGATGGCCCGTTCTTCTCCGACGAGACTCGCGAGACGCATCGCATCTTCTTCATTCAAGTCGAGAATGGCGACTTTCGCACCCGCTTGGATGAAACGGATAACTGCGGCACGTCCAATACCAGATGCCGCACCGGTGACGAGCGCTACTTTTCCAGATAGTAATTTATTTGAAATCAATCCGATCACTCCTTTGTCATGACTCTTTCTCATATTCCACAGTTCTGGAAAAGTTACGCTTCATTTCAGAAAATCATGGTGATGTGACTTCAATCGTCCGTGCGATGTTCAAGTTGGACTCCGTGGGGATGACCTCGATAGTGACGAGCTGACCGCTTTGTAATCCTTGTACGCTATTGACGATGCCCGTCACTTCGGTTTGGTCGTTGATTAAGATGACGCGCAACGTGACTTCTTCCGAGGATTCAGTGGATTCAATCAATAGCTGAGGAATGTCGACTCGTTCAATTTGGCCTTCGACCACATTGTCATTCCATGTACTCATCCAATACATGAGGATTAAAAAAAGACCGAGAAAGACTAGGGCAAAGGTTAACCTTGCACTCATGCGCAACCCACTCCTTCATTGTCCGGCATCGCATCTTGTCTAATTTACCTTTACCCGGAAATTCTCTCAATCCTTGAAAAAATAGTAGGAATCTCAAGAAAAATGGGGAATAGAAAGAAAAACGAAAAGGTGAGGTGCGGGTGAATGTGGATGATGGTTGCGGCACTAGGATTTGTTGCTTGTGTATGGATCACGTTTGGCTGGTTTACTATCGGCAATGCGGGGCGACGAGTACGTGGAGGACTCTTGTCCTTAAGTATGACCTGTCTGTTTGCGCCACTCTTCCTTGTGAAGCTAGGAGAACAGTACGGATTTATCGGGGTTCAGATAGGACTGACCGTTTTATTTGGTTTACTAGCGGGTGCCTTTTTCTTCGTGGCGCTCGGCTGGACGGGGCGACCGACGAAAGTTCGAAAAATAAGAACGTTATCAGAAGACCCTGATTTATTTTAAAGGTTGATTCACTAATCCTACGGTATAATGCCTCATAAAGACATCGTAGGAAATGGAGTGAAACGTATGATTGTACCACCACAGTTAAAGAACGGAGATACAATTGGGATCATCACGCCTTCTTTTCCGGCACCCGTGCAGTTTGAGGAGCGCTATCAACGAGGGATCGATCAGCTTAAACGTATGGGGTTCAAGGTGAAAGAGGGCACATGTACATATGAATCAGAAGGGTATCGGTCATCTTCCATTCAGAATCGAGTGGACGAACTGAATGCGTTTTTGCATGACCCTGAAGTGAAAGCGATTATCAGTACGATTGGAGGAACGAATTCGAACTCGTTGCTCCCCTATATCGATTATGAGCAATTAAGACGCCATCCCAAAATCATCATGGGCTATAGTGATGTGACAGCAATCTTGATGGCGTGTTACGCCAAAACGGGAGTTGTCACGTTTTACGGACCGGCTGTCGTGCCGTCATTCGGCGAGTATGGAGGGATGTTCGAGAAAGGGGCCCAGTACGTACGAGATATCCTCAGTTTGGAGAAGACTGCCCCGTTCGATTTGGGCGTGCCGAAAGAGTGGACCGAAGAGATGCTCGATTGGTCGACGCAGCAACGCGTCAAAACTTTCCAACCGAATGAAGGGTGGACCTCATTAAGAGATGGAAAGGCGCAAGGAACGTTGATTGGCGGCAATTTGAACACGATGTCAGGATTCTTCAAATCGGACTATTATCCCGATTTGAAGGGGGCGATTCTTTTCCTGGAAGACTCGTTCAAAACGATGGCTGAAGAAGAACGTTCGCTTAACATGTTGAAATTAGCTGGTGTATTTGATGAGATTTCGGGTCTAATTATCGGCAAGCATGAGCATTTCCAAGATCAATCGGCCCCGTTCTCGTTCAACGACTTGTTGCTTGAAGTCATCGGCGACACGGACATCCCTATTTTGACGAACGTCGATATTGGTCATACGTTCCCGTCACACGTCTTCCCGATTGGCATTCAGGTCGAATTGGATGCGACGAATGGAACCATCCGATTTTTAGAAGATGGGGTGTCAGCATGAAAGAATACCTCATGATATTTGACGAAAATCATCAAAAAATAGGAGAGAAAGAGCGGGGACAGGTTCATCTAGATGGAGATTGGCATGAGACGTTCCACTGCTGGTTCTGGAAAGACCAATTTATCTATCTACAGCGTAGAAGTATGGAGAAACAGGACTTTCCCGGGAAATATGACATCACCGCAGCGGGACATCTCGCTTCAAACGAGACGTTCATTGATGGTATTCGTGAAATTGAAGAAGAACTCGGACTGTCATTGGCGTTTGAACAGCTCACAGCTCTTGGAATATTTGAAGACGTGATTGAACTGGACGGTTTCCTCGATCGCGAGTTTGCACATACGTATAGCTACGCTTACCAAGACGAACCGATCCGTTTTGACGACAGGGAAGTGATGGACGTTGTGGCTGTTCACAGGGACGAGCTGATGACGCTCGTGGAAGGACGATTGCGTATGATTGAAGGAAACTCCATCATGACGAATCATCTCGTTCAAATCACACAAGCCGATTTAGTTCCACATCATCTGACGTATTGGCACCGCATATGTGAGGGGTTGGCACGAATCGATGCGTCAAATCGATAAAGAGAGAATTCGCTGCTCGCCGATTGGCCCACCGATTCGACGTCCGCTATCGACCCATCCGTTTGTCGTATAAAGTGTAAACGCCACATCATTTTTCAGGTTGACGGACAATACGACTTCACGGATATGAGGGAAATGTTGTTGCACGAACTCCGGAAGTTTCTGGAGTGCCGCTTTTGCGTACCCCTTGCCTTGGTCTGCCTCATTGATGGCAAAAGCCGAGAAGAGCAACGCATTTGGTTCGTCCGTATAAGAAGCGACTCGTTCGTTGTCATGTAGTAAAAACATGCCGACAGGCTTCTGCTCGACGACAACAATCGGATGAACGCCTTCAGGAAGTTGGTCGTCCATGTCTTTTGGAAGGGTTGTATACTTTTCTTGGTCCGTCGGCAAGGTGAACGTATCGAGAATCGGTCGATGCGTATCATTTCGATATTCTAATGAGATGTTCATAAGGCGTCTCCTTCTGGCTTTATTGATTTCATTCAGAAAAGGGGAATTATATGGCTACACAAGTTACATATCGTCAAAATCCGCCTGTACAAGATCTATATCGGGCGTTTATGACTGGTTTTTCTGATTATATCATTCCGTTCCAATTCGATGAGCAGACGTTTGAAGACGTCTTTCTCGTACGAGACCAAAATCAGCCGTCCCGCTCCATCGTCGCTTATGACGGGGAAGAGCCGGTCGGCGTCGTATTAAGTGGGATTGCGTATCTCGATTCAGGATGGCAGACGCGTTGCGGCGGGCTTGCTGTCGCCCCGCACGCTCGAAAATTAGGCGTTGCGACCGAGTTGATGCAACGATTTGAAGAGGGCGCAAAAGGGACTCGTCTGCTCGAAGTGATTCAAGGGAACGATGCAGCGTTGTCGCTTTATCATCAACTTGGATATAAGACGACACGTGAAATCTATTACTTTCAGGCGGTACCACTTGAAACGACTGCTCACATGACTTCGGAACCGATTCAAACGTTGTTCGACCGACTATACCCGACAGCTCAGCATGTTCCGATTTGGCAACTCGATGTGCGCGTGACTCAACAGGAGGCGGAACTTGTGAAAGTGATCGAAGACGAACGAGAAGGATTTTTGTTATACCGCGATCATGTATTGCTCGATGTTTTTGGTCACGCTGAAGATGCAGAATGGCTATTGCGCGCGGCTGCGAGTCGATCTCCGCTTCACCTCACTTTGACGTCGGACCGTCCTGAATGGATTGACGCAGCACGACGATTGGGATTTGTACAAGATGACATTTCGCAGTTTGAAATGGTGAAGGACGAACGATGAAGCGATTGTTACTTGTTTGTATCATCGGATTGATGTTAGGAAATACAGCGACGATCATCGCGTTGACGACGAATCTCTCGCCAGGAACGGTGAATCTGTTGCTAACAGGTGGGGTTGGACTGACCATCCTGTCAGTCCTCGGCATCGTCCTTGCCGGATATTATACGAGAAAACGCAAGTGAAATCCTTGTGAAGTAATGCTTGAAAATATCACATTGTCCTGTCATGAATGACATGAAAATGAAAAACTTCATTTATTGAAATGTTTAACCCCCAGTGGTATATTCGCATATGTAGCTTTTTTGAAGTTCATGAATGTATCAATTTGGAGGGTTTATTATATATATGTGGAAACAACTGATCATGACAGCAGGTGTTGGTGTGCTCTTGTTCCAAGGACAAACCGCATCCGCTAACGAAATGACCCCGCAAGACCTCGTTCAAACGGAGAAATCTGTCCAACAAACTACGAAACAAGTTAAAGAAACGAAACAAGCCATTCAAAAAATCCAGTCAAAGTTGGATGAAGTCAATCAAAACGCGGAAGTATTGCGTGACAAGATTGAAGGCACTTCTGAAGAATTAGAAGCGGTCGAAGAGGAACTCGTTCCGACAGAACGGTCACTCTTTGCGAAAGTCGTATCTTCTGTTCTACCGAGTGCGAAAGCGGAGGCAGCTGAAGCAGAGGAAGCGCATCAAGCACTCATTGAGAAGAAAGAAAAAGCAAATGAATCGCTGAAACAATTAAAAGAAGAACAACAACAGATTGAAGCGACACGTCAAGACGTGAAGACGGCATATGACGAGAAATCGAAACAATATAAGAAACAAACGAACCAGTTAAGTGATTTGAAAAAACAGTACGAAGTGATGGCGCCTGATCGGTTCTTGATGCCTGCAGAAGGACGTCTCTCGCAAGGGTTCGGTGCAGCAAGCGGACAGTTCGGATACACGTTCCACAACGGTTTGGACATTGCCGCTAAAACAGGTACACCGATTTACGCCGCAGAAGCTGGAAAAGTCACAAAAGTTAGCTCAAGTGGACCTTATGGAAACCATATTCAAATTGAGCATAACGTAGATGGCCAAAAATGGACGACGGTCTATGCCCATATGCATAAGGTCGATGTGAAAAAAGGTCAGACGGTGCGTCAAGGTGAACCGATTGGTCAAATCGGAAACACGGGCAACTCGTCAGGTCCACACTTACACTTTGAAATTCATAAAGGGAACTACAATTTCTCAGCTAGTTCAGCTGGAAATGCCGTCAACCCGATGAAAGTGGCAGAGCGCCTTGGTGGTGCTTCTCCAGTGAAAGCAACGTTTTAATCAGACAGATGCCCTGAGCCTCGTAAACGAGGTCAGGGCATTTTTCATTGTTCGCGTGTCGGGTCGTGATTGCCTTCACTATCGGCAATCGTATCCGAACTGCCGTAATCTTCAACTTGTGAAAAGGCGTCTGTCTTTTGACCGGGTTCATCCGTTCCGTCCAGTTCTTTGCGACGGGCCGTCTCGTTCGGGTTCAATACGTCTTCTTCGACCGGTCGATCGAGTTCATGTTCGTGCTCTTCCTCTTCCTGTGCACGAGCGTGCTCGATACATAACGTGGCTTCCGGGATGACTTCAAGCCGGTCCAGTTCAATGTCTTTCCCGCACACTTCACATTTGCCATACGTACCATTCTGGATGGCGAGTAGTGCTTTATCGACATCGCTCAAAAACTCTTCGTCGAGCTCGTTGAGCGCTTGATCGCGTTCCCGTAAAAAGAGTTCTTCACCGGAATCGGCCGGGTGATTATCGTAATGAGAGAGCTCGCCTTCATCATACGTCTCTTCTCGGCTATCCATGTAACCTTCTGTTTTTGCTTTTTCTTTCAACAGACGTTTTTTAAACGTTTCGATTTGTTCTGCAGTCAACATATTGATTCACTCTCCAGTTCTGAAGTCATTAATATAAGGTTTCCCATTTTATATGCGCACAAACCTTTTGAAGTGGAATCCATCATGTCGAGAGGGGAAAAGGGTATGATGACAATAGAGCATATGGATTTTAGTGAGGAGGAACGAATCATGCGAAAAGTCGAAGTGGTCGCATATCATCCGGAATGGAAGCATCGATTTGAAGAAGAGGCAGGGAAATTGAGCCGATTGTTTGAAGGAGAGCTCGTCGCGATTCATCATATCGGGAGTACCTCGGTCGAAGGGCTCGCGGCGAAGCCAATCATCGATATGATGCCTGTCGTACGGGACATCGAACGAGTTGATGCGTATACGGAACGGATGGAAGCGCTCGGGTATCGAGGGCTCGGTGAATACGGTATTCCAAAGCGTCGCTATTTCCGAAAGGGCGAAGAGGAGCGGACAGTTCACGTACATGTGTTTGAAGAAGGGAATCCAGATGTCTTGAGACACCTCGCCTTTCGGGATTACTTGCGTACATTCCCTGAGGTGCGCGATGCGTATGGAGAGTTGAAATTGCAACTCGCAGCGCAACATCCGGAAGATATGGAAGGCTACATCCAAGGAAAACATGAGTGGATCATCGAAACGGAACGACTGGCAACGAAGTGGTATAAAGAAAATCATGGCGAGTGAAACCTTTTTGGGGGAATCGTCGTATAATACATCAAACCTTGAAGGGGGAGATCTCATATGAAATGGTTTCTCGGAAAATGCGTGGAATACTCCTTGGCTGCACTCGTATTCGTCGGGTTGTTCTTCGTCCTCCGAATGATCGCCGGAGATACAGATAAAGGGTATATGTTGACAGTACTCGGTTCATTTTTTCTTGTGTTGCCGATTTCGCTTCTTATGGGTTACTTCTTGGCCCGTCCGCTTCAACGTCGCCTAGAAGGGAAAGGGACTTCTACTTCGAAAGAGCATACGTTGCATGGGACTGAAAAACCACATGGTGTAGTAGAAGATCGGAATCACACAGGATTTAGCGGTTGATGGATAGCGTGTTCGTCTCGACAACGGATGCCCGGCTCATCGCACGATTGAATCGTTCCATTCATGAACATCATGTCCGCATGAATTCAGATTACTTTGCGGAATATGAGGAAGAGAAGATGTATGAAGCCTTTTTGACGCTGATGGGGAGACCGGGCCATCATTTCATGGTGATGGAAGTAGAGGCAACCCCTGTCGGCTACATATGGTTCGAGGAGAAGGTGAATGAGGCGACGGCATTTCGCCAAGCCGTTCGAACGGTATATGTACATCACATCAGCATCGATACGATGTATCAGCGCAAAGGATACGGACGACGCATGATGGAGTGGATTGAGCAATGGGCACGTGATCACCAATTCAAGTTGATTGAGTTGGACTATTGGATGATCAACAGCGAAGCGGCCTCTTTTTACGACGAGATCGGATTCGCTCCGAAACGTCAGATTGTCATGAAAACATTGGGGGAATGAGCAAATGGAATGGATCACAATTGGATTAGGAATTCTCGGGGTACTTTCATTGGGTTGGTTCTTTTATAGTTACTGGCTCGGATATAAAGGGGGAAATATCGTCATGACCCTCGATGAGCATTACACGAAGTTAGAAGAATACGTGCCTGCCATTTTGGCGAAGCTATATGAAGACGGCAAGGCTGCCCATTACCTTGGGGACCGCAAGTTCGAAGTGGAAGGTAAACGTTACGTTCTCGTGGAGCGTACTGTACCAATCGGTCACGTTCCGACACAACAAACTGTATTACAACCGGAAAAATGAACGGAAGGGAGCTCTCGCGAATGAGAAGCTCCCTTTGTTTATTTGACGGCTGGAGGGCCGAAGCCGCCGCTGTGATAGTCGCGGAAGGCTTGTCGAATTTCTTCTTCGGTGTTCATGACAAAAGGACCGTGCGCGATATACTCTTCCCGAATCGGTTTTCCCGAATAGATGAGAAGGCGTGTGCGGCTTGTCGCTTGGAGGTGAAGGCTACTCATCGCATCGGACGTTTCATCAAACGTCAGTGTCGCCACGTCCGTCTTCTCGAGCGGGGTACTGGACGTCCCGACTTCAACAGATCCTGCTAGGACATACAAGAAGCTATTATGATTCGCGGGAAGGACATGTTCGTACGCACTCCCTTCTTTCAGCAAGACCTCGGTCATCGTGATTGGAACGAGACTCTCCATCGGTCCTTTTACACCAGCGATTTCGCCAGAGTAGACACGAAGCTGCCCACCGTCAATCAGAACAATCGGCGCGTCTTCGACATACACATTTTGATAAGAGGTCGTCGTCGTTTTTAGAGACTTCGGCAAATTCAACCACAATTGAAGCGTATGGATAAGGTCATCATCGACAGCTTCCTCAGCGTGGCGAGCCGCCCATCCGGCATTCATATATTGGACATCACCGGCATCTAAAATCGAATGTCCTCCGTGATTGTCAATGTGTTCGAGACGCCCATCGATGACATATGTGATCGTCTGGAACCCACGATGTGGATGATCTGAAAACGTTCCTCGCTTGAACCAGTCTTCGGCCATCAAAATGAAGGGGTCGAACGCCTCTTTTTGTTCAGGGGGTAATACCCAACCTTGTTGAACGTGCGGATATCCGTTTTGGCGATAGTTGACACGCCAATGCTTTTTGACATCTCTTATAAATGAATTGGTCACAACACTTCACTCCTTTCTCTTTTTATCTTCCCAAAAAACGTTTTCGTCAGGGTCTAATTTGCCTCATGGATATGCAAAAAAGGCAGATGCACTTGGCATCTGCCGAATCAACTATTGTCTGTGAACAGGTTATGCCACTTGATGGCGTCCTCACGTAACAGTTTAAAGTGGGCCCCCGTCTCCGCATTCGTTACGTAGACATCGTTCCCGTCATAACTCACGTCAAACGTTTGGGCACATACACCTTGAAACAGTGTTAAGTAAGGAACAGGTGCAGGTGTTCCTGCGTGAGATGTCGCATTCGCCTGTTCAATCGCACGGAAGAGAAAGTCTACTTCGTCTGTTCCGACATGCTGTAAGAACGGGGCGTCTTTTGACTCTGTACCGAGAAGTGCTAACTCATGAAACAAGGCATGTCGCTCACTGCTTAACGTTTCGTGAATTTGTTCGTTCAATTTCTCTCCATACATTAATTCTGGTTGATGATACGTGATGGAGACGAGCTGACGGTGCGCCGTTCCGTCTTTCATGTACGTAAAACTATACAGTGGATAACTGTGTCCGGGTATAAGAACAGATGGCAATTGAGATGCTGCCTTCGCACCGAATACCTGTGACATATGACCATCTTTCGGTCGTAAGACCGTTTGATAATCGTTTTGATCTGAACTGGTGTAAATCGCATATTGTAACGTATCATCCGATTGCTCTGTCCCGAGCCCTACTGACAGATAAGGATGACGTGATGCATCAATCGGAATCATCAGACGCTCTTCTCCTTCTGACGATGTCAATGTCAGTTCAAATTCTCCGTTAAACGGCATCGTGATATGGAAGAGGGTATGTTCGATTCCGGTTCGTTCTGGATAGGGCTCATTACCTATCGGCTTTTTCATCTCTTTAGCAAAGTGATCATATTCATGTGGTTCGGCAGAGCGAATCTTCGCGATATCTGGATAAGAGTCTGCTTCATATTGGACATCATGTAAACTTTCAGGAAGATTGTTTGTTTTGGTGACATACGTAATCGAGTCTAACTGACATTGTACGTACGATTCGTTATTGACTGTAAACCATGTGGCTGACGGGAACGCGGGCGACGTGGTGACATCTGTTAAGGGCTGTGTCAGCGTGACCGTTCCAAGCCAATGTCTCTCGCCGCTCGGGATTGTCGAAACTGCATTGTCTGGTTGACATAATTCGATGATCAATGCGCGATCGGATTCTGGCATTTCGATTTGTTGTCCATTCGGTAACAAGGCACGTCCTTGGTAATATTCTGGAGCGGGTTGGAGTCGGAGCGCGCGTTCTTCCTCGCACCCGAATAAGAAAATTAGGATGACGAGGGTACTGAAAATCAGGTACTTTTTCACATCGGTACTCTCCTTCGATGAATCACTTTCACCATTCTAGCACCATTTTTTTGTGACTTTAGTCTTAGGAAAATTAATGTGTTATTTTAAAAAAAAAACAAAAAAACCCGTCCAACTTGAACTGGACGGGTAGTGGAACCATTTATGTTTTATTTTTACTTTTAACCTTTTTTGTCGTGTCGATTTTTGACGAAAAATCGCTGATTTGAAGCGGATTTGAAAATAAGCAAATTTTCTTCAAAATTATCAGATTAGAACCTGATGGGATTTATTTGATGAAGTTCCCTTCAATCAACATCTCGCCCGCGTGCTGCCTTCAAAATTTCGAACCATTCTTCACGAGTGAGATCGATTTGAAGTGCGTCGACACCTGTTTGAACGCGCTCGATTTTCCCTGATCCAATGATTGGCATGATGTTCGCAGGGTGTTTGATGAGCCATGCATAAACAATTGAGTCAATCCCGCTCGCGTTATGACGTGCGCGAATCTCCTCGAGTTTTTCACGAAGAGGGGCGTACTGTTCGTCTTTGAAAAGCTGTCCTCCTGCGAGTGGGCTCCAAGCCATGAGTGGCATCCGTTTTTCGTGACAAAGATCAACCGATCCATCTTCAAAATGCTTCAATTGCATTGGAGAAAGTTCAAGTTGATTCGTCACGAGCTGGAACGGGAGACGTGATTGAAGCAAGTTTTGGGTGGCCGGCACGTGGTTGGATACACCAAATTCACGTACTTTCCCGCTATCACGCAACGTAATGAAGGCCTCGGCCACTTCATCCGGGTTCATGAGCGGATCTGGGCGGTGAATCAATAATGTATCAATGTGATCGATGGAGAGTTCTTTCAACGAACGCTCCGCTTGCGCGATGATGTGTTCTTTTGTCGTGTCATAATAGTTGAGCGTTTGACCCGGATTGAATGATCCTGTCAATTTGATGCCCGTTTTTGTGACAATTTCCATTTGGTCACGGAGTTCAGGTTTTAGCTTTAATGCTTCCCCAAATAATCCTTCACATGTATAACCGCCATAAATATCTGCATGGTCAAACGTCGTGATACCGAGTTCGAGACATTGTTCGATGAACGTGAGCCGTTCCTGTGGGGTCATATCCCAATCAGCGAGTCGCCACATTCCATGGATGACGCGTGAGAATGATAATTCTTCTGTTAAAGCGATGCGTTGCATAATAACTCCTCCTTGGTTGTCAGTCGCTTTTCATTATACGTCTTCAAAGAAAGCGCGTCACTTGTCAACCCCCTCGAGCAGTTTTAGCGTCAAATGAGCTTGTATACGCTATGATGATAAAGAAGAGAAACAGGAAAGAGGCGTGACAGATGAGTGACTATAAACCATATGCGGACGTCACCTTCGAGCGGGTGGGCGACTCGTTTCAAGTAATGGCGATGCACCCGGAGCTTCAGTTACACGGAATTGGACGCAGTGCAGCCGTGTTTCGTTTAAAAGAAAAGGACCGCGTCATTAAAGTGTTCTTTCCGGGATACGAACAAATCGCGATCGAAGAGGCGGCCATTTATGAAAAATTAAAAGGGCTTCCTTATTTTCCGACTTGTTATGAAGCGGGCGACTCTTATTTAGTCATGGATTACATCGAAGGGAAGACGCTGTTTGAGTGTTTGACAGAAGGTATCTGGATCGACCTATCTTACATCGAGGTGGTAGATGACGCGCTACGCCAAGCACGGTTGTTAGGATTGACCCCATCGGACGTCCATTTGCGAAACATTATTTTGACACCGAACGGACAGATTTTCTTAATTGATTTGGCACGTTTTAGACAAGGACAACAAATCGATCATCAGTGGGAAGACTTGAAGCGAATGTATCGTCTCTATCGCTATCGTTTCATGCCGAAACAGTATAATGAGACCTTACTTAATCGAATCGCTTATTTGTACCGTAAATTCGTGAACGATCCGGATTCTTAATCTGGGTCGTTTTTCTTTTGTCGATTAGGGAACAAGGGTAACGTGTCCAAATCCAAAGGAGAAGTGAAAGGGGAATGACGAATGGCTCATCGAATCTATGCGAATGAACTCGAAACACTCCACGAATGCGTGGAGACATGTAATTATTGCTTGGAATCCTGTCTAGAGGAAAAAGACGTACAGATGATGGTTGATTGTATCCGGCTCGACCGTGAATGTGCCGCGGCCTGTGCATTTCTCGCCGAGGCGATGACGCGTGATTCGGCATTTGTCCCAGAACTTGCTCGAGCGTGTGCGGTCATCTGTAAAGCCTGTGCACAAGAGTGTGGGAAACATAAACACGCGCATTGTCAGGAATGTGCGCGCGTCTGTACAGAATGTGCTTCGATGTGTGACCGCTTAGCAGCATAATCTGAGTGACTGGTCGATGGGACCGGTCACTTTTTTCGTGTCTTTTGAAGAGGGGATTCGTATAATGAAAAAAACGAGAAGTAGGTGTTGGTATGATTCGCAACTGTCGGCGAGACGATCTTCAAATGATTTTACATATTTATAATGACGCAATCGTGAACAGCACGGCCGTCTATCATTATGAACCGGTAACGCTCGAGAACAGGGTCGCCTGGTATGAAGAGAAGAAAGAACAAGACTGTCCGATCATCGTGTGGGTCGAGGATGATGTCGTCATGGGGTTTGCGACGTTTGGGCCATTCCGCCCGTGGCCGGCATATCACTACACGGTCGAGCATTCCGTGTACGTACACCCTGGCTATCGCGGGAAAGGAATTGGCAACAAACTACTAAAGGAAATCATCCGTATTGCGAGAACGAGAGGGATGAAGACTGTGATTGGTGGAATTGATGCGTCGAACGTGACGAGCATCCGTGCCCACGAAAAAGTTGGATTCGTACATTCAGGAACGATTCGAAATGCCGGGTATAAATTCGGAAAATGGCTCGATTTATCGTTTTATCAACTAGATTTAGAAGGTCCTGCATCACCTTCGGAAGGGTGAACAGTCTAGAAAGGAAGTCTCTCCATACGATATACTGAAACGAGTGAATCGAATGGAGGAAAACATATGAACGAGTACCCGAATTGTCCAAAATGCCAATCGTCTTATGTATATGAGGACGGTCCACTGCTCGTCTGCCCGGAATGCGCCTATGAGTGGTCACCGAGCGAGGCTGCCGAAGCGGAAGCAGCGTCCCAAATCAAAGACGTGAACGGAAATCCACTTCAAGATGGAGATACTGTCACTGTCATCAAGGATTTGAAAGTGAAAGGTACATCGCTTGTCGTCAAACAAGGAACGAAAGTAAAGGGGATTCGCCTTGTGGACGGCGACCATGACATCGATTGTAAAATCGAGGGTCTTGGTGCGATGAAACTGAAGTCAGAGTTTGTGAAGAAAATTTAGCTTAAAGCCAGACTGTCGACGAATTGAGGCGTGAAATGCACCTTGGTTCGTCTTTTTTGTAAATTGTGACTTATGATAACATGTAAGCGTATTCAAAGTGTAAAGGAGGGAGAACATGTTATTGAAGAAAATGATTATCTTCCTCAGTGTGATTTCGTTATCTATATTAATGGGATGTGGTCCACAAGAACGAGAACTCGTTGTTGGCAATTATACTGATGCACAAACGATTGTGTACTCTGAAAACACGGTGACAGATAAAGAAAAGATTGATGACTTCAAAACGATGATTGAAGCAAGTTCAATCACGAACGAACGTCCAAAAGGGCTTCCTCAATATGTAGTGACCATCAATAACCCAGAGGAATCCACGATGGAATTGATGGTGAACTTTTGGAAAAATGACAACAATGAGTTCGTTTTTTCAAAAGGTATGGAAAGTAACGAATATTTTAAAATTACTGAAGAACATATCAAGGATGTAAATGAATTCTTAGAATGATTCAAATGGTAAAAAATAGTATGTGCCTTATGTAGATATGAGATGATGATGAAGGCATTCTAAATCAAAAAAGAGGAGGAAGACATTTCGTGGGACAACGATTTGTATTGAAGTCAAAACAGCATATGAGTGGTGGAATTATAAAAATTGTCATGGATAGCTATACAGGCGTTCACTATTTGATGACTAGCGGCTTAGGATTGAGCGGAATGACGCCTCTCTTAGATGAACATGGAAAAGTCGTCATTGAGAAGCCGAAATCGACTTCGTGAAATCGTGGAGTATAGAGTCCATACAAAAAACCAGGCTGATCAGCCTGGTTTTTTGTATGGATCGTCTTATGAGAAGAATGGTTTATACTCGCGACGTTCATGCATGACGGATACCCATTGGAGCGTCGTGAACTCCTCGAGTACCCATTCGCCGTTGAAACGTCCGAGACCAGAGTTTTTCTCGCCTCCGAACGGCATGTGCGGTTCATCGTTGACCGACTGGTCGTTAACGTGAATCATGCCGGTTTCGACTTTTCGTGCGAAATTAGTCGCACGGTAAACTGAACCGTGGACGGCACCGCTTAATCCATACGGCAATTCATTCGAGAGACGGAGTGCCTCTTCGTCATCTTTAAACGAAAGGATGACCGCAACCGGTCCGAAGATTTCATTTTTCGCGAGTGGCATGTCATTCGTGACGCCACTGAGGACGGTCGGTTCGAGAACGTTGCCGTCGGCTGTCCCGCCAGTATGGACGGTCGCACCTGCATCGACGGTTTTCTCGATTTGCTCTAAGATACGATCGATTTGATTGTGATCGATGAGCGGACCGACTTGCGTGTCTTTTTCGTTTGGGTCACCCGCTTTTAACTGTTTAACACGCTCGACGTAACGTTCCACGAACTCGTCATGAATCGATTCAGCGACGAGGATTCGGTTCGTCGACATACAAATTTGCCCTTGATGGTAGAACTTGCTGTATACCGCAGATTCGACGGCACGGTCGAGGTCAGCATCATCGAGCACGACAAACACGTTATTCCCACCGAGTTCAAGAGCCGTCTTTTTCAATAGACGACCGGCTTTCTCTGCGATTCCTTGACCGACCTCGGTCGAACCTGTGAACGAGATGAGACGCGGAATCGGATGTTCAACAATCGCATCGCCGATTTCGGACCCTCGTCCGACGACGACATTAAGTACGCCTTTTGGAAGTCCCGCTTCTTCAAAGAGCGATGCGAACAGAAGACCACCTGTGACCGGTGTCGCTGTAGCTGGTTTGACGACGACCGCATTCCCGGTCGCGAGAGCCGTCACGATTGAACGAACAGCCAAATGGAACGGGAAATTCCAAGGACTGATGATTCCGATGACCCCGAGTGGTTTACGATAAACCCGGTTCTCTTTGTTCGGCACGACCGAAGGTTTGATGAGTCCGTCCATACGGAATGGGAATGTCGCAGCTTCTTTGATGATAGCCATCGATGCGGCAAATTCGCCTTCTGCCTTGATTCGTGTACTGCCAGACTCTTTCACGAGCCAATCGACGATGAGTTCCTTGTTGTCCATCGTCACCTGGGCAAACTTCTCGATCAATTCCCGTCGTGCTTGCGGAAGCATGTCAGCCCAGTCCGTCTGAGACGTTTTGGCTGCTTCATAAGCACGATTCAAGTCATCTTCATCCGCTGACTGAATCGAGAACAGTGTCTCGTTCGAGAAGGGATTGACGTTGTCGATCGACTTCTCACTTGATCCGCTTACCCACTCACCATTGATGTACATTTTCGTAAAATCTGTATGCATGTAGAACACTCCTTTGTTTTTCTTCACCATAGGAAGTATTCACTTATTTTATAAAAATAAACATCTTAATCGGTCGAGTGATTAGGTTTGAAGCATGACGTTTGGGACAGATGAGGGAAGCGGAGAGGTCTGTTAGCAAGAGTAGAAACATATCATTACTAGAACTCAAGTTTAGGTTCATCCGTCGCCACTCTTTTGAAGTTCCTGAATACTTCCTGTACAGTTAAGACGAAGAGAGGGGTTAGAAAGAAATATGAAACGTTATGAAGCGATTTTATTTGATATTGATGATACGTTATTAGATTTTAAACAAAGTGAGCACGTCGCCTTGGAACAATTACTCGCATCCTACAATGTCCGGATGACGGATGAAGTGAAGGCGCGGTATGTCGACATTAATAGCGGCCTATGGCGCGCATTTGAGCGCGGCGAAGTAGACCGTGAAGAAGTACTCGTCGGTCGTCACACGAAACTGTTCGATTCGCTCGGACTCACGGTCGACGGTCCGCAGGTCGAACAGCAGTATCGAGACTACTTACATGCAGGCGTACACATGATCGACGGTGCGTTAGAGATTATCCAAGCGCTGAGCGCGGACTATCCGCTCTATATCGTCACAAACGGTGTGACGGAGACGCAATTCAAGCGGTTAGAGTCATCGGGACTATTGCCGTACTTCCAAGACGTCTTCGTATCGGATGCGACCGGATCGCAAAAACCGATGAAACCGTTCTTTGACTACGTCTTTGATCGAATTCCGAACGTAAAGCCAGAGAAAGGTTTAATCATTGGCGACTCAGTCACGGCAGACATCGCAGGCGGGCGGATGTACGGCCTAGATACATGTTGGTTCAATCCGAATGAAGTGGCTGCGACGATGGAGTCGACGTACGAGATTCGACATTTAAACGAGTTGAAATCTCTTCTCTAAGTTCTCGGATTTAGTGAATGAGACGGCAAACGATTCGGCAGTTGCGCGAGTACTTCTGGATAGAGTGTAACGTCTCGAAGACGGTCAAGTTTTTGCCAACGATAGATGAGGTGGTCTCCTTCAGGTCCATAAAAGTCTCCGTCTTGGAGCGGGAGGTCACCGTCTACATAAAAGTACAATCCAATCTCATGAAACGGTTGGTCGTTGTAGGTAAATAAGTTCTCGTGAACGAAGGCGAACGCGGTATCGGTCACGTGCATATCCAATTCTTCATGTAGCTCGCGTATGAGGGCGGTTGCGGCTTCTTCACCGAGGGTCACGCGACCACCAGGCAGTGCCCAAAAATTATCTCGGACGTTTCGGTGAATCAATACGTGTCCGTCTTTCACAAAAATACCGGCAACGCGGTAATTGAAAACGCCTTGTTCAGTCGGAAATACGAGGTCCATCTATATCACTTCCAATCTTTGTAATCTGTTCTAGTATACCTGAAGGAGGAATCTTATGTTTCAACCACATACGCAATATCGAGATGAAGATTTCCGCGACGTGACATTTCGTGACGAAGAGCTGTCACATGTCACGTTCGAGAACTGTCGCTTCACATATGTCGATGCGACGGAGCTACAAACGGAGCGCTGTCAGTTCATCAACTGTGATTTCACCGATTCGAAATGGAATGCGTCCCGTCATGTCGGCAGCTCATTTTTAAATTGTCAGTTCCATGGTGCCAATTTGTTCACGAGTGAGTTTGAGCAATGTAAAATGACGGGGTCTTCCTTTGAGGAGAGTCAGTTTGAGGGCGTCCGTGTAACAGAAGGTGACTGGTCATTCGTCAACCTTCGTCACGTGTCGCTCAAGAAAATGGATTGGTCCCATGTTCGTTTGGTCGAGGCGGACCTGTATGGTACCGATTTGACCGAAACGGTTTGGTATCAGGCGGACTTGTCACGGGCGACACTTCAACATGCGGTATGCCGTGGTGCCGACTTCAGAGGAGCACTTGTCGATGGGGTTGATTTTTCGAACGTGACGTTACAACAAACAAAACTAGACGCGATGCAGGCGGTTCAAGTCGCACGCTCATTGGGGGCGATTATAGAATGAAACCGGAACAAATTATTGAACAGTTGATTGCGTTTGCGAAAGAACGTGAACACATCCGAACGGTCGTTTTGAACGGTTCGCTCGTCAATCCGAACGTCCGACCAGACCCATACCAAGATGTCGACCTCACTTTTTATGTGGAAGATGTACAAGTGGTTGCGACCGATCGCTCATGGATCGACATGTTTGGAGAAGTCTTGATCATGCAGACACCTGAAACGTCTGATCCCGAACGACATGTGGCATTTTTGGTGCAATATGTAGACGGACACCGTATTGATTTGACGATTCGAAGCACTGAGCAGCTTGAAGAGATGCTCAAAGCCGATTCGCTCAGTCAGATCGTGTTTGACCGAGACCATCATCCAAGTGTGACACCGTCAGACAACACATACCGTGTGACACGTCCATCTGTTGATGAGTATGCGGCTTGTTGGAATGAATTTTGGTGGGTGTCACTCTATGTTGTCAAAGGAATCAAACGACACCAGGTGTTATACGCGCTCGATCATCTCGACATCATGCGAAATATGCTTCGTCAGATGATGGAATGGAACATCGGCTATGCAACAGACTTTTCTGCGAATCTCGGGAAGTCGGGCGACGGGATGCGCGACCACTTGCCAGAAGAATTGTGGGAGATGCTCACGGCGACGTATGCCTCGGCTGAGCTGAGCGCGATTGAAGACACGCATGATCGCCTGCAATCACTCTTCTTCTTTTGTGCACAGCGTGTCGCGGAACAAGGTGAGTTCGTGTTCCGGGAAGAAGAAGCCAGACGCGTCCGTGCCGCATGTGCAACACTTCGACATTCGAACGATTAATGAGGCCGTGAGCCGGGAAACGCTCCTTATAGAGAAAGGAGCGTTTTTTCATGAATCCATATACGACATTTATTGCTCTTCTAGTCGGAAGTCTTGTCCTCTTTGTCGGCATTCGCTTAAAAAAATGGCCGATTATTTTGGTCGCGATGCTACCACTCGGTCTCGTCGCATTTAATATGTTCTTACTCATCACGGGGCGCTAGGACATATTCACTTGTCTTTTTGATACATCGATTTGATGAAGAAGGCACTCGGTAACAAAATGCCGATGGCGCCTTCGATGATGGCGAATAATCGGGTCAAACCAATCGGCAACAAATCACCAAATCCGATTGATAATAAAGTGACCCCGCTGAAATACAGGAGGTTTTCCCAAGTCGGTTCAACGGCATTCATGGATTCGAGTGAAGTCACAAGAATGACTGAATCACGAGACAAAGCATAATAAATCAATGTGAATCCTAACATGACACCAAATAGGCTAACGAACAACTGAGCGAACAATCTCCCGTCAAATCCTGTTTGCTTGTACGTTTGACGTTTGAAAAACCAAAACACGTTCAAACTGATGAAGAGTAATGCAATGGTTAATAAAATCGTATTCAATCCGGACACATCCTTTTCATGTAAATGAGTTCATTTATCCATTCCCGAAGCGAAGAATGAAAAACAGAATCGGAAAAGGTTTGCAATTGATGAAAAGATTGATAGAATGTGGTCGAAGACGACTGAATTTCATAATGTTTGCCACTAGGGGAGTCGCGTCACGCGGCTGAGATGGACAAGGTCCAGACCCTTCGAACCTGATCTAGTTCACGCTAGCGTAGGGAAGTGGGCGAGACGACTCATATGGCTTCACCTAGATATGACTGTTCGAGACGCCGCTTCCGTTATGGGAGGCGGCGTCTTTTTATCTGTTATAAGGGGGAGTTATTATGAAATTTACAGATCACTTACGTCAGGAAGCGGATGGATTGTTTGAAGCAAGCTTTCATCATCCGTTCGTTCGTTCACTCGGAGAAGGAACGCTCGATGAGAAAAAGTTTAGACATTACGTCATGCAAGATTCGTATTACTTGAATCAATTCTCGAAAGTACAGGCCAAAGGGGCGACGCTCGCACCGACGATGGAACTATCGAGTCGCTTTTTGACACATGCCTTACACACGATTGAGGCGGAACTCTCACTTCATCGTGAGTTCTTTACGATGCTCAACGTGACGGATGTTGAACTGGCGACATTTGAACCGGCACCGACCGCTTACGCGTACGCGCTTCATATGCAACAGGCAGGACCGACTCTCGGTGACGTATTGGCGTCAATCCTTCCGTGTTATTGGGTGTATTACGAAATCGGTGAACGCTTAAAAGATAAACGACCCGACCATCCGATTTATTCAGCTTGGATTGCGACGTACGGTTCGGAATGGTTCCGTGAGCTTGTGGAAGAGCAGATTGATCGGTTGGATGAATTGGCTGGACAAGCAACGGAAGAAGAACGCGTGCGTTACACAAAACTTTTCTTGAAGAGTTGCTACTACGAAGTCGCATTCTGGGAAATGGCATGGACGCTCGAATCATGGACGTTGTCACAGGAGGTCAACCAATGAGACATGAGATTTGGAGTGAGATTCGAAAACAGGAACCGTTGATCCACAACATCACAAACACGGTCGTCGCCAATTTTTCGGCGAATGGACTGCTCGCCATCGGTGCCTCTCCCGTCATGGCAGACGCGATTGAAGAAGTGGCAGAGATGACCTTTGTGAGCGATGCGCTCGTGTTAAACATCGGGACACTCGGCACGATGACTGAGGCGACGATGATTCGTGCGGGACAAGCGGCGAACGAAGCGGGATGCCCGATTGTACTTGATCCGGTTGGAGTCGGGGCGACGTCATTCCGCCGGGATGTCGTCGAGCGTATTTTGCGTCACGTCCGTGTCACGGTCATTCGGGGAAATGCAGGAGAAATTGCGACATTGATAGGTGTCGATTGGGTAGCGCGAGGTGTCGATGCGGGTGACGGAGCATGCGAACCGCGACAATTGGCGCTTGAAGCAGCGAAACGATACGGGTGCGTCGTAGCCGTAACTGGAAAAGAAGACGTGGTCAGCGACGGGAGTGTTGTCATGGAAGTACGCGGTGGGACAAAACGGATGACTGAGACGACCGGTACGGGATGCTTACTTAGTGCGGTCGTCGGGGCATGTCTAGCAGTCGAAAAGAATGCGCTCAAGGCGACGGTGACAGCCGTGTCGGGATATTCCTATTGCGGGGAGTTGGCGAGCGAACGGGCAGAAGGACCGGGAGATTTTCCGATTCATTTTTTAAATGCCCTCCATCAATTGACACAATATACAATCCCGACGAATCGAATCGAGGTGTCGACATCATGAGACCGCAAGTATTGACGATTGCAGGGTCTGATTCAGGGGGCGGAGCTGGTATTCAAGCCGATTTAAAAACATTTCAAGAGCTCGGTGTATTCGGGACAAGTGTACTTACCGCCATCACAGCCCAGAATACACTCGGCGTGCATGGGATTGAAACGACTTCCGTGGAAATGATTACGAAGCAACTCGATGCGGTGGCAAACGATTTTCAGATTACGGCATGTAAGACAGGCATGTTGGTGGATGCGGAGCGCATTGAGACGGTAGCAACAGCACTTGAACGTCATCGTTTCCAACACGTGGTCGTCGATCCTGTCATGGTGGCGAAAGGAGGCGCTTCTTTGTTGCAAGATAGTGCGATCGAGGCACTTCGTACGAAATTGTTACCATATGCGACGGTCGTGACACCTAATATTCCTGAGGCGGAAGTGTTAGCCGGAATCGAGATTCGGACCGAGTCAGACCGAATGAAGGCCGCTCAATCGATTCGGGAACTCGGCGTCGATGTCGTCATCATCAAAGGTGGACATATGGAAGGTGTGGAGGCCGTCGATTTGATTGTGTCCGAATCTGAAGCGTTTCAAGTGAGAGCACCCCGCATCGAGACGAAAGACACACATGGAACGGGATGTACGTTCTCTGCAGCCTTGACGGCTGAGCTGGCATATGGGAAGACACTTCGTCAAGCCGTCGTAGATGCGAAACAATTTATCCATCAAGCGATTACGCATGGATTATCGATTGGACAGGGACATGGACCGACGAATCATTGGGGACATCGTTTAGCGAAAGAAGAGGTGATTACCGTTGACGTCATGTACGAAACAAGCACTCGCTAAGCAACTTCGTCTTTATTTTGTGTGTGGGACGACGGATACATCTGATTTGGTGGCAACAGTCAAAACGGCACTTCGATGTGGTGTGACATGTTTTCAATTTCGCGAAAAAGGTAAAGATGCATTGTATGGAGATGAAAAAGAAGCGATGGCGAAGGAGCTCCAACGTGTATGTCGACAAGCGAATGTTCCATTCATCATCAATGACGATGTGAACTTGGCACTCTCGATTGATGCGGACGGTGTGCATGTCGGACAAGACGATTTGCCTGCCGAATGGATTCGTGAACAATTGGGACCTGACAAATGGTTAGGGGTCTCCGTCCATACGATGGAGGAAGTCAGTGCGGCTCTTCCGTTCGCAGATTATGTCGGGATTGGTCCGATTCATGCGACGAAGAGCAAATTAGATGCGGGACATGTGCGTGGTACGGAACTGATTCAACAAGTTCGTCAGCACTATCCGCGGCTTCCGATTGTGGGGATCGGAGGTATTATTCCGGAGCATGTTCCTTCAATCCTTTCTGACGGGGCAGACGGCGTTGCCGTCATCTCTGCCATTGCTTCTGCACCGGATGTAGCAACAGCTACCCGGCGTTTCGCTTGTCTCTGAATTTAATTCTTGAGGAGGAAGACAGATGAACGTATTTGTAATCGGTGCAAACGGCCAGATTGGCCATCAGTTGGTGGAAAAGTTACACAATGAAGGAAAGCATCACGTCACGGCGATGGTGCGTAAAGAAGAACAACTCAATGACTTCAAGTCAAAAGGATACAACGCCGTACTCGGTGATCTCGAAGGCTCGGTAGATGATTTACAGAAAGCAATCGACGGAATGGATGTCATCGTGTTCGCAGCCGGTTCTGGTGGAAGCACTGGAGCGGACAAGACACTCTTGATCGACCTAGATGGTGCAGCGAAGAGTATCGAAGCGGCACAAGCGAATGGGAACATCAAACATTTCGTTATGGTCAGCGCCTTGAAAGCAGAGGATCGCTCAGCTTGGCCAGATTCGATGAAACCGTACTACGTAGCGAAGCATCATGCCGATCGCTTACTAGAACAGAGTGGACTCACATACACGATTGTTCGTCCGGGTGCATTGACAGATGATGCGGGAACGGGCAAAGTGAACACGCAATTCGAGGGAAGTGGAGAGATTCCACGCGAAGACGTGGCATCATTCTTGGTGCATGTCCTTCATAACCATTCAAACGCGCAGAACAAAGCAATCGATTTGATTAAAGGAGATACTCCAATCGAAGAAACGTTATAAGTGTGTGACACCAAGAACGGGATGTGAACCATCCCGTTTTTTGTCGCGTTAAAGAGGGAAAAGAACGCAGAATAACGAAATAGAAGAATACGAACAGGTGAGGAGGCTCCGTATGACCGAGATGTTTATTTATCTGATGGTCTATTTGTTACCGTCATTTTTGCTCGGATTTTTAGCACTCGATGTCTTTCAACGAAATCCGAATAAAGTGGAGCATCGTTTGCTGAGCCTGTTTGTGTTCGGTTATTCGATGCTCTTCTTGGCCGAATTTGTCCGCCATCTTTCTCCGATTGAATACAGTCCGGCACTGATTGCGTATTGGTTTGGGAATGCCGGAATCTTCATTTTTATTTTTTCCGTACACTTCATATTAAATATTACAGGTGTCGGCGCAAAGGCACCGAAGTGGCTGTATCCATGGGTCGTTTACTTACCGTTGATTCCAGTCGTGTTGACGTATCTTCGACGAGAGAATATTACAAACAGTCAACAGTTTGAACAGGTGGGGATTTGGATTTATCCCGAATTCAATTCTTCGTATTTGATTACATTGACTGTAGGGAATATCTTCCACTCCCTTATTATTTGTCTTATTTTTTATGCGCTACGACGAACGGAGCGCAAAGAACACGAGAGAGTATTGCGCATGTTATTTTGGACGGCAATCGTCATATTAGTGTGGGATATCGTATTTGGTTATTTTCAATTCCGTGGGTTCATTCCGCCGTACTCTTATATGTATGGAGGACTCGTATGGGCAGTGGCGCTCGTCATTGCAATGAATCGTTTGGATTTCTTGACCTCTTATGTGAAGCGATACGGGACACTGTATAACTTGAATCCATCTGCCATCTTGTTGATTGATCCCGATGGAAAAGTGGAAAGTGCGAATCCAGCAGCGCGCACACTCTTTCATACGGTCCGTGTCGTGAATGAACGCTTTGTCGATTTATTACCTGAAAAGAAAAAGGCGGAGTGGATGGAACATTATCATCAACATGTGCGGACACGAAAGAAGTTTTTAGAATTCGAGACGAAGATTATGACGAAATCCGGGCAAGAGCGATATGTCGTCATTGATGGGGACTTTGTTGATATCGACCGAACGATTCATGGGATGATTATCATTCGGGACGTCCATTCGTTCAAAGAAGCCGAGCAAACAATCCGTTTCTTTGCCTATCATGATCCACTGACGAAGTTGGCCAACCGACGTGCGTTTTATGAACGAGCAGACCATGTGTTGCTAAGTTCCACAAGGCTGTCTTTATTGATTATTGATTTGGACGGTTTTAAAGCGGTCAACGATACGTACGGTCACCAGATTGGAGATCACTTCTTGACTCATTTGGGTGGATTGTTGGAAGCGTCGACGCGAGAAGTAGGCTTGGCCTCTCGTGTCGGAGGCGATGAGTTTTATATCTACTTAGTCGACCTGACGGAATCGGAAGTACTCGCATTTATTCACGAACTTCAGATGACGTTGAATCAGAATCCATATAGAACGTCGGATGTGACGATTCCAATCCGTGCAAGTATCGGGGTCAGTCATGCGCCGGACCAAGGGACGGACTTGGATACGCTGATTCATAAAGCGGATCAAGCGATGTACCAAATCAAGCAGGACGGAAAAAATGATTATGCGATTTATGACGAGGCGTTACATGGTCCGAAATAAAGGGAACATAGAAATGTTTGATTATGGAGAGGAGGATGCAACATGTCAGAAAGACCGTTAGTGACGATGCGCGCCGAAGGAGAAGCGGGAGGCGTTAAGACGACTGTACGTGTAGGCGAGCACACCCCATTCATCGTAGATGAGCCAGAACGACTCGGTGGAACGAATAAAGGTCCGAACCCACTCGAGTATCTTCTCGGTGCCCAGTCATCCTGTACGACCATTATGATTGCGTATGCCGCTCAAGACTTGAACTTTGATTACGAAGGGGTCGAGTTCGTGACAGAAGGAACTCTCGATCCACGAGGATTCCAAGGGATGGAAGGTGTCCGAACTTATTTTGAGTCGACTCATATGAAAATCGTACTAGACACGACCGAGTCGGATGAACGGATTGACAAATTACGAAAAGCTGTCGAGGCACGATGTCCGATTCATAATCTGATGCATGCAGCAGACGTGGCGATGACGGCAGAATGGACTCGAAAATAAGGATGAGGGCGACCTCATCTTTTTTACATAGAAATCGTGAAAAGAGTTCGGAGGGAAGACGAATGTATCACCGACCGATGACGCTTGAATGGGCAGGTCAAATTCAAGAATGGACGTACGGAGCTCCTTATGACTTTTATAATCAGTCGCCTTCTGAAGAGGGAATTGACGAGTTGATGACATATCAGGCGATGTTAGAAGATCATGAGCTGATTGGATTTTATTGCATCGGTGCTGTTGCACAAGTGCCAAATTCGACATATCCGTATTCGTCAGACTTTACGGACATTGGGTTTGGGATGCGACCTGATTTGACGGGAAAAGGATATGGAAAATCGTTTGTGACATACGTCATGGAGAGAGCGGCGGAACGGGGGGGACCGCTCCGTCTGACTGTCGCCTCTTTCAACGAGCGTGCGATTCACCTATATGAAACGCTTGGATTTCATACCATCACATCGTTTGAGCGAAGTGAGGTTCCGTTCCAAGTGATGGTGCGCGATTAACCATATTGTTTCTGATGTGCCTTTTTACGTCGTAAATAATCCTCATCGGCACGGAGTTGATCCCAATACATTTTAAAGATGCGGGCAGACTCTGCCTTCTCTTCGTCGATTTCGCGCTCGTGGATGTCACCATCTTCTTTATATTTACGTCCTCCTTTATAATTGGCGTAGCGTCGAGCCCGCGTGTAGCCCATTTGGATGAACTTTCGGGCCATGTCCATCCCGACGAAATCATCGTTTGCGCGATACGCTTCAAACAATTCCATGATTTCTTCAGCGGATTGCTTGGCAATCTCTGGCGTCTTGAATCGCCAATGGGGCAAAATCTCACTTTTATACGGTTCGACGAGTAGTACTCCTTGTTCGCCACGCCCGACTCGGTACAGTTCGGGTTGTTGTCGAAAGTCGATTTCATCGAAGTTTAAATCATAATCAAATGGCATGTTCATTCCTCCTCGCCTAACGTTTCCCATTAGGTCGGGGAAAGAAACAAATTGAAGGAAAAGGATGGGTTTGTATGATCAAGATGGAGACAGAGCGGTTGGTCTTAAGAGCATTTACGCTAGAAGACGCAGAGGATATGTATCGTTACGCTAAAGACGAACGTGTCGGACCGATGGCTGGTTGGGCGCCACACGAATCCGTTGAAGAGACGAAAGACGTCATTCGACTGTTTGTCGAGGAAAAAGACGTGTGGGCGATCGTTTTGAAAGAAACCGGGCAAGTGATTGGTAGCATCGGATTACACGACCGAAGACCGGATCCTACGATTCAACATGAGGCCCAACGTGAAATCGGTTACGTACTCAGCCCGGATTATTGGGGGCACGGCTATGTGCCGGAAGCCGTTCAGGCGATGATTCGATTTGGATTCGAAGCGTTAGGGCTGGAGCGGATTTGGTGCGGATATTTCAGCTTCAATGACCAATCCCGACGCGTCGTTGAGAAATGTGGGTTCACCTATGCGTTCACGAAAACGCAAGAATTGACCCGACTCGACGGACGAACGGTAGAATGCCTCGTCTATGTCCAACTCAATCCGACGTTCTCTACACATTGAAGCACTGTTTCAATGTGTTTTTTCATGAAATTATAAAAACCTCTTGATATGTAACCGGTTACACATTAAGATGGTTTTGTAAGCGTTTCCAGAACGGAGGATGTCAAATGGCGACCATCAAACAAGTGGCAAAACATGCGAACGTCTCAGTGGCGACCGTATCACGCGTCATGAATAAGAGTGGATATGTGAGCGAAGAGGCGAAAGAGGCGGTCGAAAAGGCGATTGCGGAACTGAATTACGCACCGAACCGAGTCGCTCGTTCGCTCTATAAAAAATCGTCGAATTTGATTGGACTCATCATGCCAGATATCACGAACCCGTTCTTTCCACAGCTTGCTCGGGCGATTGAGGATGTCGCCAATCAGCATGGGTATCAAGTCGTCTTATGCAATACAGACGAACAACTCGAAAAAGAACAGACGTATTTGGTCGCCTTGCAGACAATGCATGTCGACGGGCTGATCATCACGACGAACCATTCGCATAATCCGAATTATGAGACGTTGGATTTACCGATGGTCGCGCTCGACCGGATTGTGAAGGCGGGAATCGATGCCGTTGTATCGGACGGATATGAGGGTGGGAAGTTGGCAGCCGACACGTTGTTACAACGCGGTGCGACACGACTGGCACATATTGCCGGACCTGATCATCTCAAGACGGTCAAACGTCGGACCGAAGGATTTGTCGAAGTGGCAGGAGACAAACTCGTCGGGATGACCGAGTCCACGTTCACGTTTAAAGATGCCTTGAAAGCGTCCCAAGAGCTGTTCGATCATGCGTGGCCGTTCGATGGCATCTTTGCAGCGAACGATGTGATTGCAGCCGCGGTATTGCAGGAAGCAGTTCGTCGAAACATTCGTGTCCCGGAAGAACTACAGGTCATCGGATATGACGGGATCGAACTAGGGGAGATGACGTCTCCACCGCTGACGACCATCGTGCAGCCCATCTATGAGATGGGGCGAGTGGCGACAGAACGATTGCTCGATTTGATTGAGAAAAAAGACACACGACCGAGAGAGATGTTGTTACCGGTCACGTTGCTTGAAAGACAAACGACAAAGCGGAAGGAGAAATAAAGAATGAAACGCATTGTTGTCATTGGCAGTATATCGATGGACCTTGTCGTCACGTCCGACAAACGTCCGCAAGCAGGGGAAACCGTCATCGGCGAGTCGTTCCGTACCGTTCCAGGAGGGAAAGGTGCGAACCAAGCGGTCGCTGCTTCTAAGTTAGGAAGTACGGTGCAGATGGTCGGTTGTGTAGGGAACGATCCGTTCGGTCAGCAGATTGTTGAGAACTTCAAACAGTATGGTGTCGATGTTGCGCACGTTCAGGTCATACCGAATGAAGTGACGGGGACGGCACACATCGTATTGGCGGAAGCAGATAATTCGATTGTCGTCGTCCAATCGGCGAACAAGCAAGTCATCTTCACGGACGAGGAACTAGATCAGCTACTCGATGAGCAGTCCTTCGTACTCTTACAGCTCGAGATTCCGATCGAGACCGTGCAGCAAGTGACCGCTTACTGTAAAGCGAAAGGGATTCCGATACTACTCAATCCGGCACCGTCGCAACCGCTCCCGCCAGAAGTGATTGAAGACGTCACGTATTTGACGCCGAACGAACATGAATGCCGGGATTTATTTAAGGGATTGTCCGTGGACGAAGTGCTTGAACGATATCCGAACAAATTACTCGTCACGGAGGGCGTCCGAGGTGTTCGATTCCATGACGGACGAGAAGTGCGGCATGTGCCAGCTATCCGAGCGAACGTCGTCGACACGACAGGAGCCGGTGACACGTTCAACGGTGCGCTCGCTGTCTCCCTCATCGAACAAGATGATTTAGAGACGGCCGTACGGTTTGCCGTGGTCGCATCGGGTATGAGCGTCGAAGGCTTTGGTGCACAAGGTGGTATGCCGACACGAGAAGATGTACAACAACGATTGGAGCGCGTGTGATGAAAAAACAAGGGATATTAAATAGTCATCTAGCAAAAATCTTTGCCGATCTCGGGCATACGGATCGCGTCGTCATCGCAGACTGCGGACTCCCGATTCCAGACGGGGTGAAGCGTGTCGACCTTAGCCTCCGAATCGGAGAACCTTCCTTTCTTGAGGTACTTGATGTCGTCGAATCGGATTTGGTCGTAGAGCGCATCACGATTGCCGAGGAAATTCTCACACACAACACAACGATTGCAGATTCACTGAAAGAACGATATACAAGCATCGACATGTGTTCGCATGAAGACTTCAAACAGGAGGTCGCAAAAGCAAAAGTGGTCATTCGAACTGGGGAAGCGACACCTTACGCGAACGTCATCTTACACGCCGGGGTCATTTTTTAAGGGGGGATTTCGATGCACATTCAGTTGAAAGGCATCCATAAGTCGTTCGGTCCGGTCTCCGTCTTGAAAGGGGTCGACTTCGAACTATTGCCCGGAGAAATTCATGCGCTCATGGGGGAAAACGGAGCAGGTAAGTCGACGTTGATGAAAGTGATGACCGGTCTTCATGCTCAAGATGAGGGTGAAATCCTCATCGATGGGAAGAAACGTCAATTCAAACATCCAAAAGAAGCAGAGCAAGAAGGGATTGCCTTCATCCATCAGGAGCTCAACATTTTACCGGAGATGACGGTAACGGAAAATTTATTTTTAGGTCGAGAGCTGACAGGACCGTTCGGGATGGTCAAACAGCAGGAAATGACACGACGCGCTCGTGAATATTTGGCAGAATTGAACGTCTTCATGGATGTCGATGAAGTGGCGCGCAACTTATCGGTCGGTCAGCAACAGATGATTGAGATTGCCAAGGCACTCATGACAGATGCGAAAGTCATCGTCATGGATGAACCGACGGCCGCCTTGACCGATCGCGAAATTCAGGCGCTCTTCGCCGTCTCACGTGCTTTACGAGATCAAGGTGTGTCCATCATCTATATCTCTCACCGCATGGAAGAAATTTTCGACTTGTGTGATCGAATCACCGTGCTTCGGGACGGACAGTCTATCTCGACCCGCATGATTTCGGACACTTCTTTTGAGGAAACCGTACGCGACATGGTCGGACGCGAGATTGGTGAACGATATCCGACGCGCACGGCAACGCTCGGGGATGTCGTGCTCGAAGTAGATGATTTAGTAGGTAACCGGTTCCACAACGTATCATTCAATGTTCGAGCTGGTGAAATCGTTGGGTTTTCCGGATTGATGGGCGCAGGACGGACTGAAGTGATGCGTGCCCTATTTGGGGCAGACGCCCACAAGGGGGGAGTTATCAAATTGAACGGGAAACCGATTCGAATCAAGACTCCGGCAGACGCCATCAAACAAGGCATCGCCTTTTTGACAGAAGACCGAAAAGGAGAGGGCTTGCTTCTCGACTTCTCGCTAAGAGAAAACTTGTCACTCCCGACACTCGATAAACGGGCGAAAGGGTCGGTCATCTCCAAACAACAAGAAGCAACGTTCGCCGAGACGTACTTACAAAAACTGCGGGTCAAGCATCATTCGATGGAGCAAAAAGTGAAGTCGTTGTCCGGGGGGAATCAACAAAAGATTGTGCTCGGTAAATGGTTAGGTGTCGAGCCGGACGTCTTGATTTTGGATGAACCAACTCGAGGAGTCGACGTTGGTGCCAAGAAAGAAATTTATAACATCATGAGTGATCTCGCGGAGTCAGGTGTCGCCATCATCATGGTCTCCTCTGATTTACCGGAAGTGCTCGGGATGAGTGACCGAATCGTCGTCATGCGGGAAGGGATTGTGACCGGAACGCTCACGAAAGAAGAGGCGACACAAGAAAAAGTTATGACGTATGCGACAGGAGGGCAATGATATGGAATTGAAAGCAACGACTGCACTGAAGCGCCCGGGTCGACTTGGATGGGGACAAAAATTAGGACCATTGTTTGGTCTACTCGTCATCGTCGTCGTCGTGACCGCGCTCGAACCTGGATTTTTATCATTAAATAATATCTTTAACGTACTTCGACAAGTTTCCATCAATGCCTTGATTGCCTTCGGGATGACATTTGTCATCTTGACAGGTGGAATTGATTTATCGGTCGGGTCGATTTTAGCGCTCGCCTCCGCACTAGTGGCAGGCATGATGGTGGACGGTCAACATGCGGTCATGGCCGTTGCACTTGGTTTGATTGCGGGTGCCGTTCTTGGTGCCTTTAATGGGGCGGTCATCACGTACGGGAAAGTGGCGCCGTTCATCGCAACATTGGCCACGATGACGATCTACCGAGGTTTGACGCTCGTCTATACAGATGGGCGACCGATTACCGGTCTCGGAAATTCTGGGTGGTTCGAGATGCTCGGACGTGGCTACTTCTGGATTATCCCGGTGCCGGCATTGACGATGTTACTCGCGTTCGGTGTTCTCTATTTCATTTTGAAAAAGACGACATTTGGTCGTCACACGTACGCAATCGGTGGAAATGAAGAAGCGGCGAAATTGATGGGGATTGGCGTCAATAAAGTCAAAATCATGATTTATTCGCTATCCGGGATGCTTGCAGCACTCGCGGGCATCATCTTGACATCACGCCTTAACTCCGCACAACCGACGGCAGGAACGTCGTATGAACTCGATGCCATCGCGGCGGTCGTTCTCGGGGGAACGAGCCTTGCAGGTGGCCGAGGTTGGATTGTCGGAACATTGATCGGGGCACTGATCATCGGCACGTTGAACAACGGATTGAACCTTCTCGGCGTATCATCTTTCTTCCAACTCGTCGTAAAAGGTGCAGTTATATTGTTTGCAGTATTGCTTGATCGTCGACAAAACGCGTAACACGCGAAAGGGGAAACGGAACATGAAAAAATGGACAGCTTGGCTACTCGCACTAACAATGGTACTGATGGCAGCTTGCTCGACTGAACAACCGGGGTCAACGTCTGAGACGGAAACGAAAGACGGGGATTATGAAATCGGCTTATCCATCTCAACATTAAACAACCCGTTCTTCGTCGCATTGAAAGAAGGCGCAGAAGAACAGGCGAACGAAATGGGTGCGACATTGACGGTAGCGGATGCGCAAAACGATGCCGCGAAACAAGTGAATGATGTTGAAGACATGATTCAAAAAGGAATGGATTTAATTCTCATCAACCCGACAGATTCAGAAGCAGTCGGCGCAGCGGTACAAGCAGCAAATGATGCAGGCATTCCGGTCATTACGGTAGACCGTAACGCAGAGACTGGTGAAGTGGTCGCACACGTCGCTTCAGACAACGTCGCGGGTGGACAGTTGGCGGGTGACTATATGGTCGAACTCGTAGGCGAAGGTCAAAAAGTTGTCGAACTCGAGGGAATTCCAGGAGCGTCAGCGACACGTGACCGTGGACAAGGATTCAACGAAGCAATCGATGGGAAATTGGAAGTCGTGGCAAAACAATCTGCAAACTTTGACCGTGCAGAAGGATTGACGGTCATGGAGAATATTTTACAAGACAATAAAGACATCGTCGCTGTATTCGCACATAACGATGAGATGGCACTCGGTGCCGTTCAAGCACTTGAAGCGGCAGGAATGAGTGACGTGAAAGTCATCGGATTCGATGCGACAGACGATGCGGTCAAAGCGGTCGAAGATGGGACGATGGCAGCAACGGTTGCCCAAAAACCAGCTGAGATTGGTAAATTGGGTGTAGAAGCGGCAATCAACCATTTGAAGGGTGAAACGGTGGAAGAGAACATCCCGGTCGAACTCGAATTAATCAAATAAGGAAGATGAAACCTCACGGTGCCTTGATTTCGGGTAGAGCTCGTGAGGTTTTTTCAATGTTCACATATCCCTCTTTGAAAATTGGATAGTTCCTCCCTTTTTAAGGGTATATCTAGGTAAAATACAGGAAGGGGGAGTCGTTTCTTCTTTTTGAGAAACGCGGCACATATGTATAAACTCAAACCGGTGTTTAAAGAACGTATTTGGGGTGGTCGACAGCTAGAGACGTTATTTCATCTTTCGTTACCGGAAGGAAAGATTGGCGAGTGTTGGGCTGTCTCCGCACACCCGAGCGGAATGACCACATTTGAAAACGGACCATATGAAGGTCAGACGCTAGCGGATTTATGGGATGCCCACCGTTTAGAACTATTCGGTCCGTATCCATTCGCGACGTTTCCGTTACACATCAAACTACTCGACGCGCGTGCCTATTTATCGGTACAGGTTCATCCGAACGATGAGCAGGCGCAACGTCTCGAACAAGAGGAGTTTGGGAAAGAGGAGTGCTGGTACGTGTTAGACGCAGAACCAAATGCCGAGATTATCGTCGGCCATACATTCCGAACGAAACAAGAGGTGTATACATGTGTGCAACGAAAAGAATGGGCGACTCGTCTAAAGACCCAAGCCGTGAAAAAAGGCGACTTCATTTATATCCCGAGCGGAACTGTTCACGCCCTTGGTCCGGGTGTCGTGTTGCTCGAAATTCAACAGACGAGTGACCGAACATATCGTCTTTACGACTTTGATCGAGTGGATGACACGGGTCGTCTTCGTGAGCTTCATATCGAAAAAGCCGTAGACGTGATGAACATTCCGGATCGTCGGACAGATGAACTCGTACGGACAGATTTAAAAAATGCGTTGACGACCGAATTGATTTCAAAACCATCTTTCAAAATCATGCGACACCAAGTGAGTGGGGTCCCCGCGATTTTAGAACAATCAGAAACGTTCCGATTGATCTCGGTCGTTTCGGGTGAAGGGTTCGTGCAAGGTGAAGATGGCGTCCAAACCATCCGGGCAGGAGATCACTATTTCGTTCCAAAAGGAAAAGGACCTCACTTGTTCACCGGAAAGGTGGAAATCGTCACAAGTGAAGTCCCTGTTCCAACAACGCATCGCGTCAATACTGTTTATCAAGTGGAGACGGCACAGGACAAGCATCGTCGAGTGTCCAATCGTTTGAATACTGAACCTCGATGAACACGACGTCTTCGTGAGCTTTGAGCGTGTGAGCCGCACCGCGTTGAATCGAGATGACGTCGGTCGGCTTCGCCTCAAACGATTGTCCGTCAATTGTCACGGTCGCCGTTCCTTGAAGCATCGTCCAAATCGTATCGGTCGCTTCGTGATAATGGTAGCTCAGTTCTTTCCCTGCCTGGACGAGCATCCGTCGTGTCACACTGTGATGTCCGTCCGCGAGCGTTTCGTGATGAATGACTTCCGATTGTCCCCAGCGCTTCCATTTGAACTTTGGATAGTCGTCAGAAGAAGCGAGGTAATCTTTCAACTGCGGCGTCGCATCTTTTGTCGATACGAGAATCCCGTCCGCGTTGACGGCAACGACGAGGTCTTCGAGCCCGATTCCAATCAACGGTAGGTTCAACTCGTTGATGACATGCGTGTTCGTTGATTCGAACAATTCCACCTGACCGTGGGTGGTGGACGTCATCTCTTCGGTCAAGGTGTTCCATGTTCCTAAGTCCTTCCAGTCCCCATCGTAGCGATGAACGAACACGGACTCCGCATGCTCGACGACGGCGTAGTCGAATGACGTTTTTTCTAAATCATCGTAGCGGCTCGTGAGTTCTGAATATGTCGTCGGTAAGTTTCGCTCCGTCAGCTCATCGAGCAATAGATGTAACTTGCAAGCGAAGATTCCACAGTTCCATAATGCGCCTTGTTCAATCAATCGCTCTGCCACATCGACCGTCGGTTTTTCTTGGAACAAGCGAACGGAGGAGATTTGAGCCGTTTCGTCAGGGACGATGTATCCGTATTTCGATGTCGGGTGAAGGGGAGTGACCCCAATCAGATGTAAGGCATCGTCACTCGCTTGTACCGCTTCATCTACTTGAGGGAAATATTCAAAGAAACGGAGGTCGACATAAGCATCGACCGGCATCACGAGTACCGTTTCATCCGGGTCGACACGTTGTTCGTTCAAATAACTAGCGCCGAGCACGATAGCAGGGAACGTATCTCGACGACTCGGTTCGGTGATGATGTTGGCGTCGGTCCCGATTTGGTAAACGATGGCATCGCGTTGATGCGCGTTTGTTAAAATAAAGGCATCCCGATTTAATTGCATGTCACTTAGTTGTGAGAAGACGCGTTCAATCATCGATTGTTTAGCACCTTGACCGTCATCAAGTAATCGAATGAACTGTTTCGAGTTGATATCGTTCGAAAGTGGCCATAGACGCTTTCCAGATCCACCTGATAGTAAGAGTAGTTTCATTTCGTGACACCCTTTCTCTATTAACATTTCGGAGGTACACAACATGGCAAATTACTTACTCGTCGAACCGCACGAGCATACACGCAAGACATTGGCTCGTCTGTTGATGAAAGAAGGAGAACTCATTTTTGAAGCGACGGAAGCGACGGAAGCGATTGAGATTTTAGAGTCGAGCGACATCGACGTCGTCATCACCGAATTAAGACTTCCGCATACGGACGGGGTCGAACTGTTATCTTATGTGAAGAAAAAGTTCCCGCTCATTCATCAAATCGTATTGACGGACTACACGCATACACATACGTTGATCGCGGCCGTCAATTACGGAAACGTCAAGCGTATCATGACAAAACCGATGAAAATCGATGAGTATGTGATCCGCGTCATCAAGGATGTCGGTCAACAAGCCGTCAACATGAAGACGAATAAGTATCGAGTCGCAGACACGTTGACGGAGTTTCTAGACGACCTTGGACAGGCATACTGTCTGTTTTATGAGAGCGGAGACTTGGTCAGCTCGGAAAATCTCGTCGTCCCGTTCGAATCGGGGGAGACGAATGAGTTGAAACGGTTCGTCATCCCGACGCAATACGGCGAATTTATTTTGTATCAGTCACGGGATCGTTCTTCCCGAACTTGTGGGTAAAGAGTTGCGATACCCCGATCATCGTTAATCGAAGGTACATGTAGGCGACCCCTAATGTTAATACAGGGTGTCGTCTATATTTTTTGAGGTTGGACGGATGATAGAGCACCGGTCTGAAGAAATACCAGCGAGCGAGTGCCTTTCGGAAGCCGCCTTCCTCTGTCTCGAGCGTTTGCGGCATCACTTGGAAGTAATAGCGCTTCTTCTCGAGCAGATTTTGGAGCGTCACTTCCTTCTCATTATGTTTCACCGCAGTGAACGTGGCGCGACGGATGATCCCGCCTTGTTGGATGTAACGAATGGTCGGTTGGGTCTCTTCAAAACTGATTTGAGCAGGGTTGATCCCGCCTGATGCCTCGTATGCTTCCATCCGCCAAAACCGTGCCGCCTCGATGGAGCGGTCATCAATCCGTTCTTCTGGGATTTGGAATAGATTCCGTTCAAACACCTTCACTTTGGAGAAAAAGTTGGTGTAGGTGCTATAGGCCTCTTCTGGGATGACGAGCGCTCCGACCTCTTCGTGATGTTGAAGGTAAAGCAGGCAACTCGTCAACAGTCCCTCGGTCAACACCATGTCCGAGTCGATGACGTACAAGACATCGACATGGAGTTCACGAAGTCGACCGATGGCCTCTTTACGGGCGATTCCACGCTCTCCGTGTGGGAGCGAAAGAATGATGAAACGGTTATCGTCTACAGTCAACTCTCGCATGACCTCGACGGTTCGATCGGTCGAACCGTCATCTGCGATCACACAGACAAACTCGGCCGTTTGCTGTTGGATGGACTGAATCGTTTCCCGGATGATTTCCTCGTTACAATACGTAGACATCGCGATTCCAATCATGATGTTCTCCCTTCCTGAATCAAGATTCCTAACTTTTGATTCAACCATTGTTCAAATGCCGCGCCGGTGCGACTCCATTGCAGTGTTTTTGAAAATGCATGGGCATCACGCCTCACGATCTCATAATGATCGTGATCGTTCAAACAGCGTCTCATCTCGAGCGCGAGCGCCTCTGCGGTCTGTGCCATCGTCATGTAACCGAGTTTTCCATATTGAACCGCGTCCCGAAGTCCAGGCGCATCGTACACGATGGTCGGTGTCCCGACAGCAGCGGCCTCGCTGACGGTTAAGCCCCATCCTTCACGACGGGACGGAAAGAGGAGGGCTGTCGCCCGACTCATGCGTTCGAGTTTCTCTTCTTCACTGACGAATCCGAAGTAATGAATATCCGACCGTACATCTTCAGGCGTGATCGGATCAAGTTGTTCGGCAATGTACGCCTCGTTCTTCTTCCCGATGATCCACAGTTGTGCGGTCGGGAAATCGCGCTTGATCGATACGAACGCCTTGACGGCATCATTGATCCCTTTATAGGCGGACATGCGCCCGACGTATAAGAACGTGGGATGCTCTTCTTTCTCAAACCATTCTTCTTCTGGCCAAGGTATGAAGTTGAGTCCTTCCGGCAAAATCGTGATGTGCGACTCGGGAATTCCGACGGCGGCGAGGTCATCTGCCGTCGACTGACTGACGGTCAAGACATCGTTTTGCCGATAGAGACGCAGACGACTCGTTTCCGTCCATGCCCCGACCCATGACACGGGAGGCGGTAGGTTGATTCGCCAAATCTCACGCGTCAATTGGTGGATGAAGAGAACACGTTTATGTGCCGGCACATAGAATGGCGTGAAGTAATGGTGTGTATTCATTTGGTCGAGGACGAGATCGATTTCTTCTTCGCGCGCTTTGTAGTAGCGCCGTGCCTCTAAGATGCTCGTCATGTCTGTACCCGAGCGAATATAACGAACACCATCAATCCATTCCTCGTCCTCACGTCCTTCGATATGAGGGGACAGATGAATGATGTTGTAACGAGGAGCCACGTAAGCTAGCATCTCATGCGTGAATACTTCAGCTCCTCCTGCTTTCGGATGTTTGATGTCTCGCCAAGATAGACATAATAAAGTGGGTTTCATCACGATTCCTCCTTGAATTGTTGGCGTCGCTCAGAATGGAAGCGGAAACGAAGGAGTAGAGACCCTCCGAGTAAGACGATCGCTTGAGCCAAAAGCCACACCTCCATCGATTGCCGGAATAGGAATAAAGCAACGAGAAAGACGAAGAGTAGCGCCCAATACCAACGCAAGTACCGATTGTTTCGTAAGATGAATTGCAACATCGCTTCATATTGCACGATGATGATGCCGATATAGGTGAAAATCATATAGCGTACGAAATAGCCTGCCTCGTCATATCCTTGACCGAAGAAGATCGGTACAACTGATGGAATGACCAAATAATAGACGATGGTGATGATTCCGAGAGCAGCCAATAATAATCGGAATACGGTGCGCTCAAACGATAGGAATGAATCCGTCTCGGCCGCACGGCTCAGACGTGGCAAAAGGACTTGGAAAATCGACAGACAGACGAACAAGACGAGCTGACTAAAGCGTAGGCTGACGGAATAATCTCCGACTAAAGATGGAAAGAATAAGGTGACGAGTAAGCTGTCGACCGAGAAGAAGAGTGTCATGACAATCTGCACATGGATGAGTTGGAACAAACCATGGAACTGTTTGTCTCCAGCCGTTTCTGGGAAATGAGTTTGCCAGATGCTGAGTCCATATGTGAGAATCATGCCGATCAAAATCCCAATCAAAGCGAGCGTGATATCAAGCTGTTCGAGAAAAACCCACGTGACGCCCACTTTCACAATCGCTTCGACGTAATAAGAAAGGGTGAGGGCATAAAATCGTTCATTTGCCTGCAAGACCCCACGCCGGAATGACACGAGGATATGGAAAAATACTGTAACTGCAAGTAAAAAGAGGTTAATCCTAGATAAAGGAAGAATATAAGGGATAAGTATAAAGAGTACACTGGATAAACCCATCGCGACGAATAAGATGATTCGTTCGATATACCGATAATCGGTCGCAATTTGTTGTCCTAAGTTTCGGGTGACAATCCATTGGACGGCACTCCCGATGATGAGTAACAGTCCGAGAAGGGCGAGATATGCGTTTAAGAGACCATAATCTTGACTCGTCAAACCGCGGGCTAAGAAGAAATGATACGAGTAATTGATGATATTTAGTAACGCATCAAGAACAGGGAAGATGAGTAAAATCGAATAACGGCTCATGACAGCTTTCATACAATCACCTCTTTCAATTCGTCAATCTTAAAAGGAGGACAATGTGATGGATAAAGGGAAAGTGGTCATTTTTACAGACCAACAACGAAACATTCCGTATGCCTCTCGCATTCCGCATTATGAACTCGTGCTTTCTGAAACGAATCACATATCCGAACACACGATTTCACCAGATATTCGTGCCATGAAAGATCAGATTAAAGTGTATGTGATTGATTATATCGACTATGATAAAGGATTAACTATAGCAGCAGCGTTACGAACGTATCATCCTCAATCTTCAATCTTGTGGGTTGATGACGTTATTCGACATAAAGGAAACTTTCCCTTCAAGCAATTGTTAGGGAATGGGATATTTAGAATATTTTATTATCGAGAAGAATACCCCAATGAACTACTAACTGAGATTCAAAATATCATTCATCCGGAATATGCTGTGAAAAAAGGGACTGTAGCCTTTATATTACCAATTTTTAATGAGGAGAAACGGTTTTCACACATTCATGCTTTTTTGACATCCCTTACCAAAATGATTGAACGAAATTATTTGCACGGGTCCATCCATTTTGTGGATGATGCTTCTTCCGATCAGTCGAAACACCTGTTACAAGAGTATCGGGATGTCGTCATGAACGCTACGGACACGCTGTTCAAGATTGATTATTTAAAGATGTATGAGTTAAAGGAGAATACGAAAAAAGCAGGTCTCTTTATCGAGGGGATGACGCATATCTCGAGCGAATACTATGTATTCGTCGATTCAGACAATTCGTTCAAAGTCGATGATATCGCTCAACTGCTGAGTATCGCGGAAAATGACTATTATGATATCGTCATCGGGACGAAAGATTTGACGATTGAAGACCGAAGCTTCGTTCGAAAGTTCGTCAGTTTCGCAAAACGAACGATTACAAAACCGTTCCTACCAGAAGGCGTGTCGGATTCTCAGACGGGTCTCAAAATCATCAATCGTCGGGCGATTCCACGGTTACTTCCGTATTTGAGTGCAACGAGCGGATTCGCCATCGATTTAGAGATGATGTACGCCGCCAAAAAAGAGCGTCTCCGTGTCTATCAGCAGCCGGTGACCTGTATCGAGCGGGAGGGATCTCACGTCGACCTCGTGAAAGACTCGATCGCGTTCCTCAAAACGATGGCCCTTCTTTTACGACGACAACGGGCCGTCAGTCGGGCCAGACGATAATCATCACATCATACATAAAGCCCACGTCTCTGATTGGACGTGGGCTTTATTTGCACTCATTTATGTGTGATCGATTCGGCGATTGAAAAATCTGGCGCTGAATAGTCAATCGTGATGACATCTCCGACGCGCAGTGCATTGAGGTGATTAGGTTTCCCGTCGACAATCGTCGACGAAGTAAGTGTCACCTCCCGTAGCGCATACTGTTCCTCAGGGTCTTGATGAGATGGCGCAATCCATAAGGTATTGCCTTGCCGATCTTCAATCAAACTTTCTTCGTCACCCATCGTACAAGCACTAAGAATCACCGTCCAACTAATTAAAGCCGTCAACATGAAAGTCCGAAGCATCATCTGTCACCCTTTTTTGAATCGATGTCGCACCCGTTGAAGGAGCGGTTCTTCCTGTCGGGCGTTCCAATAAAAGAAGAACGAGACAGGTGTTGCGAGTAACAGAAGAATCATGCCCGCGAAGTAGACGAGACGTAAGACGGCATTCACCTGTACGTTACTTTCAGAAGACATGTACAGTTGTGTCACCCCATTCAATGCGACTTCACCGCGCTGTGCCCCCTCATCGGTCGAGAGCTCGAACAATGGAGAGGGGGAGTCGTTTAACGTGAAGCGACCGAGTGAATCTTCGTGAGAGACCGTTCGCTTCATGACACTTCGCGTCACATCGAGAGATACGGCTTCTGTTGTAGCGAGTAGCGGACGTTCGGTCACTTCCTCGACGGTCACTTGGTCGGTCAGGAGAAGATGATCGTAGCGGACGACGTTCAAGTTCTTCATCTCCAGTCGTCCTGCATTTTCAACATTTCCACGTGCCCAAATATGAAGCTGCATCGAGTCGGTTCCCTTCGGTGGAATCAAAATCTGTTCGTAATGATTCCATGTCGATTTACGATACTCTTCCACTTCACTGATGAAGTCGGTCCCAATCACGCGACGTTCCTCGTCAAGATAGTACATCTTTACATGTCGATTTCGAATTTGTTCGCTCCGTGCGTCAAAAGCGACCAAATATTCTCGGTCGGGAAGTGCCTCGATTTGTTCCGATGCGAATATATACCAGTCACAAGAACAGGTCGGTTCGTAAGATGCGATAAACGTGTCATCTTCTACCGTCGACTCGAACATGTCATCTGTAATGGATACACAGGTCGCACACGTGGCGGCAGCTTCAGGTGTCGCGAGTGGTTCGGTCACGACAATCTCGTTCGGGTCGAACTTCCGTAAGTCCTCCAACTCGATTCGTGACGGCACGTTACTGTCTACAGTCAACTCGAGCGTGTATGATCCCGGCTCCATCTCGAATGTATTCGGTGTCCATCGTTTCAATGTCGGATGCACATCTTCGAGTGACTGAAGTTGGTATGGGAAGTCGCGACGCAAGGAGTCATACGTGACCGTCTGTGTGCCGATATCTGTTTTCACATCAGGCAGTTGCTGCATCGCCGTGACGCCAATCGTCTCTTCTTGGACAACTTCTTCGTCCTGCAGGAGGCGTAAGCGAATCGTCCCATCTGTCGAAACAGGAGGTGTCAGGTTGATGTGGAAACGGTAATCACCAGGCTCTGCCACATCAATTGTACGAGACAATGTGCCGGATGTGAGTGAGACGCCTTTCCCAAAACTGAGAGACGGGTAGTTGCGCTCAGACTGGATCGTCCCGCTATAATCGAAATCTTGTTCACCTTCGAGTACCATGAAGGTGTTCGTGGGTTCTAATACGTTTTGGAGTGACTGCTGTAACGTCTTCCATTCTTCCTCTGGTAAGAAGACGATGTTTTGAATGGCATTGAAACCGACTGTATTCTCGACAGTGATGGTCGTCTCTTCTGTACCGACATCATGTATCCCAAGCGGTACCCACTCGAGCCTTGCTCCCGTTTGTCGGGTCGTTTCGACGATTTGCTCGTCATCATTGATGGTCACATCAAGTTGTCCGCCACTCTGATTCATCAAAACACGAGCGAATCCAATGTAACGCCCCGGCGGTGTCTCTTTCGTAATGGAGAATGTGTTCGGCACCATGTGTGACTCGAAGCTCTCGATTTGAACATCGTGAATCCACCAATACGTCTTCCGTTCTGGTTTTTGATAACTTAGTAAGTCGATGCGCATCGTCTCGGCAGCCCGTGGCGTCACGTATTCCCCACGAAGGTGAACTCCGTCTAAATTCCCGGAATCTCTCGGGGCGACGACGTAAGACTGGTCGATTTCTTCACCGGATGCATCGAAGAAGCGGACTTTCACGTGCAAGCGATCGACCCCTCGACCCGATGCAACGATATCGAAACGATATGCGTTATTCGGGAGTGCCGGCAACAGGCCGGACTTTGCGACTTGCCAAATGTAGTTCGGGTCTCCCTTGGCGACCTCCGCTTGAAGAAGGGGCAAATCGTTCGTTGAAGACAACGGGTTAGGTGACAAGTCGACGATGTCCGGATTATCGGCTTTAAAAAACGTTTCATCTTCAAGCATCGAGTTGAACGATGCGACTTGTTTCGTCGACAAATCATCGAGCTCGTAAGGGGGAGCATCGATTCGGGCAGAAGCGAAGGAAAGTCCGACACCGTCTCCGAAATCAAGGTCGAACGCAGGGTCTTTCACACCTTGTGTTTGTTGATACCAACGCCAGTCACTGTTCGCGAAAAGGGTCTTGCCCCATGTGAGGAACGGGTTGGCGGAATCAATCGCCTCAAATGGCTTCCAGTAATAATCATCGGGTACCTGACTGAGCAGCATGTCTTTTTGTTCAATCATCTCGATTGCATCACCCGGACGAATCCAATCAAAGTCCTCACTATGTCGCTGTGTCGTGAATAAAATCGATTGCTTTCCTTGCTCATATCCAGGAATCGTTCCATATGTGATGGAACGGTCGATTCCGTAAGGCGTCACGATGAGCTGTGGAACGGTCCGATCGGTGAGCGGTGCGACGACATCGAACAAGGTGAATAGACCGACTTGTTTCGTCCGTAGTAAATCACGTTGCGATGCGAGTATATCTAAGTTGAACTGCTGTCGCTCTTCCATCCCTAAATATTCATCGCGATATGCGAACTGGTCGACACCGAACACTTTGATCAAATTACTTGCCTCGTCTGAACGTCCTGTATCGAGCAAGTATTGTAAGAGTGAAAACAGATAACGAATCGCAGGTGTCGACCCTTCATGATGGAACACCGTATTTTCAAGCGAACTGTACACGTGGAAGTCCCCGGTCGGTTTGACCGTCTCGCCGAGTGCGGGATTTTCGTTCCATCTCGGTGTCGCCACCCCGGTGATCGGCTGGGTCATCTCATCGGCAACGGGGAACTGTAGCCACTTCCCATCGATTTCTTGTTGTACGGTCGCGTATTCTTCAGGAACGTCGACCGGTTTATAAAAACCTTCCATATACACGGTGCGATACGGATAAATAAAGAGCGTCAACGCGACAAAACTGCCGATGAAAAGGATACCGCGATAGAGCGGACGTGGTATCGCTTTAGATTGTCTGGCATCAACAATCCCGATACCGAGAGAGAGCAGCAAACTGTAACTGACAATCAATAGACCGACGAGCTTATTCGGGTCGCGGAACATCGGACCAATCAACGGTGTGTACGTGACGAGCGCGACGAATGCCGTCGCGACCCATTCATACGTTCCAGTCGCAAAGATGATCAAACCGATGCCGAGCAAGCCGAAGAACAGGTGAATCGGTCGTTTATAGCTTCCGAGAAGACCGATGCCGATGAAGAAGAGCAAGATTCCTCCGGCCACCCAAAACGTCAGTGGAAGTGTATGCAAGTCGAACATCGGCCACCAATAACTGATGGTATACAACACGTTCTCAATCGACGAGTTGCGACTGAACAGCATCAACGTCTCGGTGACGTTAATATTATGTTGGGATGCCTGGGCCCCGAACAGGATGGAACCGACATACATAAAGAACCAGTAGCCGTTGAACAAGATGAACACGAACCCAACCGCTGTGATGAGGCGAACGTAGTAGAAGAAATAGGATTTGAACAATAGCGTCTTCCGTTCGGTCCAAAGCGTTTTGAGCACAATCAGAACGAGCATGATGCCCATATAAATGGCCGAAAAGAAAAAGTAATGAATTCCGGCCGACATGAACATGAACGTGACGGACAACCCGATGGCGTCTATCCAGATTCTCGGTGAGAGTCGTTTGTTAAACGAAAAATCTGGATCCAACTGACGTCGGAATTTCGGGTCGAACAAGTTGAAGAAGAGTAGGAGTGCGAACGGGAACAACGCATAGCCGCACAGGAGATAAATATGTTGAATGCGTGTGATGATCCACGGGTTCAACGCGTAAAGGAGCCCAGCAAGCGTGAACGTCATGAGTGTCATCAACTGAAAATGTTTTGTGATATAAATCGAGTGAAGTCGTTTGACGAGCGCATACATGCTGAGTGCCGAGACGATGAGCAACGTCAGGATGAATGATTTGATGAGGAATGGTCCAGACGCACCAAACAATAAACTCAATCCATACAGCGGTGCAATGAAGACGAGTCGAGGCACATTCAACAATGTCGTCGTGCTCCATCGTTCATTCCAGGCACCAAAAATCTCTTCGATATAACGGTCGGACGATAGACCGAAAGCGATATCACTAAAGACGACCATCCCCGACGAAAAGAGCGGGTACGCATAGGCAAGGATACATGCCAGCATAATCGTCAAGGCGATGAGGTCGTAACGGTACGTATGCAGACCGTTTCGTAGTGTAGATAAGATGCGTTGCAAATCCGATCTGCCTCCTTTCATCACGTATGTCATCTATTTCGCCAAACGTTGGACTATCCCTGTCTAATCAAAAAAGAGACAGCCGATTCCGGCTATCTCATTAAGACATCTTGCTGATGGATTGATAAAAATTCTTCCATTAAATTAAACGATATTGAGACGGGGTCATTCCTGTCTTACTTTTAAAGAGTTTGCTAAAGTATTGTGGGTATTCGAAACCTAGCGCATAGGCAATTTCACTAACAGAACTTGAGGTACTCAGAAGTTCATTTTTTGCTCGGTCGATTAACATGTAATGAATGTGTTCTTGCGCAGTTTTGCCTGTCTCTTGCTTCAGCATATCAGACAAATAATCGGGAGACATGCCTACTTTATCAGCACACTGTTTTACAGTCGGAAGTCCCATATCACTAGCTTTACCTGAATCAAACCAATCTATAAGGTGAGCTTCGAATGTGGATACAAGATCACTATTGTGAGCTGTTCTGGTGATAAATTGTCGACTATAAAATCTTTGAGAATAATTAAATAGAAGCTCTAGTTGTGACACAATTACTTCTTTCGTGAAAACATCAATATTGTTCGAATATTCCTCACGAATTTGATGGACTAGTGCGCTAATGATGCTTTTTTCTTTTTCGGATAAGTGGAGGGCTTCATGAACGTCGTATTGAAAAAAGGTATACTCAGACATTTTTTTTGCCAATTTGCTGTGACGGATCAGTTCGGGGTGAAATATCAATGCCCATCCAGAAGAGGTTGTATCATCAGTACTACTCATTGCTTGGTTGGGCCCGACAAACATCATTGAACCTTCACTAAAATCGTAAGTGTTTCTACCATATTTCAACTGACCACAAGGAAAGTCTTTTACACTAATAATATAAAAGTCAAAAACTGCTAGTAAATCATTCTTCTCATTTGCAACTTCTTGAGGTTGAACATCCTCCCAATTGAAAATACTAATATGAGGATGTTGAGGAGGAGTTAGTCCGAGAAGCTTATGCATGTCACTTATTGATTCAATACGGACGGTATTCATAATCATTCTCCTATATGATTTATTCTTTCTTCAATTTACTTTAAGATTTTTAAAATGGCTCATAAATGGAAAGAATTATATTTTTACGATTGTGTCAGTTCCTCTAGTAAAGCTTTAGCCACTAATTTCCCAAGTTGGTCACAGGCTTTAGGACTATCCCCAGAGTAGAGTTTTCGATCGACATATACTGCTCCTTCAACTTTTTTATTAATGAAACTCAAACCTTGATTAGAAAGTTTTTCACCTTGGTACCAAGGTAGCTTTCCAGGTAGATATCCTAGTGAAGGTGATTGTCTGTCAACACTGTCTGGGAAAATAGCCATCTTATAGCCGCTGTATGGGTGAGACTCACTCGTATTTACGGATGCAGCCAATAGTGCAGTAGGACCGTGGCAAACAGTGACCATATAGCGATCAGATTGATGGATCCAACGTATTAGTGTCCCAACATGCTCATTTGTTGGTAAGCCGACCATTGAACCATGGCCACCTGGTAAAAAAAGCGCTACATAGGGGGAGTCATCGTTTAGGTCTCCACGGCTAATCATATCTTGAAGTGAAAGTGGTGTATCAAATTTCGATTTATTTTCTTTCATATATGTTAACACTGCATGATCTTTTCGTGGAATCGACCATTCTTCTAGTACTGCTGATAAACCTGTTGGTGTCACTACATCAAAATCAACCCCCGCATTCGTTAAATGCATCAATGGAACCGCAGTTTCTTGAACATTGTTTCCGGTAGAAAATAAAGAACCATTTTCCATTTTAAAGTAACGTTCTTCTGTACATAGCACTAATATTTTTTTATTCCCTTTATATTTACCAGCAATACTATCGTTATGCTTGTAGCCACTCTTTTTATCTACACCTAGCAGTAACCCAAGCGGTGAAGGAATAAATCCTCTACCATTTTTTTCTTTGGTCGGGGCAATACCTAATGCTCTCTTTATAACTGTTGCCATTATGACCCTCCTTGATTATAAGCCGTATGATTTTCTCATATACTCTACAAATTGCTCATCTGTATCGCTTGAGTATCGACTTTCCAATGTTGCTCTCGCGTCACTTCCAGAGATATATCGCAACTGATCGCTATCATCTGTTGCTGCTTCCCAAATAACATTTGCTACTTCTTCAGGGTTTTGATTTCTAGAAGTATCCATATTAGACATCGCCTCTATGAACGCCCCTACAAGTGGTTGGTACTCCTCTAAGTTTTCGTCATTTGAAAAAACAAAAGATCTTCCGCTGAAATCTGTATTCACACCGCCCGGTTCAATGATTTTAACGCGACCACCAAAAAGACGTACTTCAAAATGTAACGCCTCTGAAAGTCCTTCTACAGCCCATTTTGAACCATGGTATAGAGAACCGAAAGGGAAGGTCATTCGTCCCCCGATGGATGATACGTTTACAATCGTTCCACTTTTATTTTCTCGCATGATAGGTAGTACTTCTTTAATGACTTCTGCTAATCCAAATAGATTTACATCAAATTGTCTTCTTAATACATCCATCGGTGTAGCTTCTAGAGGACCGTAAGCGCCATAACCTGCATTGTTAATCAAAACATCTATTTTTCCAAAATGTTCTATTGTTTGTTGGACCGCACTTTTAATTGTTTCTGAATCGAGTAAATCAAGCTTTGTGACAAGAACACGATCTCCTTTAAGATCAGCACCATCTTGTGTGTTTCGCATTGTAGCAACTACATTCCAGCCTTCTGCCTTGAACCGCTTTGCCGTCGCTTTCCCAATACCGCTTGACGCACCTGTAATAAACACAGTTTGTTTCATATAAATCCTCCTTAAAAAAAATTAAATTAAAATTCATTTCATAAAATATTTTTAAGATTGATATTTATTTATATTATAATTCGGGAAAAAGTACGGGGTCTTATACGAATCTGATGAACTTCAATACAAATCCGGAATGTTAAATTATTTTCTGAACACGGTCTCGACTCTGTATTTTGAATACCGTATACATTTTGAGTTTTATGTACAACAAAAAGACGTTAATTCTCGAAAAAATAAAGAGAATCAACGTCTTTTGAAAATATTGAAATTACTTTTATCCCCATTTTCGTGCTAGTCCAAAAAACTTATTTACATGGGGCGAAGCAGTGCACGAACGGGGCTTCCGTCACCTTCGACGATTGGTAGAGGGACGGCATTCAAGTCATAATCTCCAGGCAAAATATCGTCTAGGACGAGCCCTTCTAATATATGGACACCGTTTCGTGTTAACGCATGATGGGCACCCATCTCTTTACTGTCAATCGCATCAACAGATGGCAAGTCGAGTCCGATTAAAAAGATTCCGAGTTCTCCGAGACGATTGGCAAGAGACGGCGTCAGTTCAGGAATCGTCTCTGGGAAGACGCTCTTATCTGGCCAACCATCCGTCTTCAAAATGAGGCGTTCGACCCCGGTCAAGTCATGACCGTCCAAGTCAGACGCTTCAATTTTTGACTTATGTGGCATATGAATGACACGGGCTGGACCGATATAGAGGGAAGGGTCGAGGTCGATGACACGCTTCCCGTGGTCGTCAAAGTGAAATGGGGCATCGATATGCGTCCCGACATGTAAACTCATCGTCACTTTCCCGACATTCACTGAACCGCTCTGTGCCATCGGCCAAGCGATCTCATACGAAAACTTCGTGTCTCCCGGCCATGTCGTCACATCGGCATGAAGCGGTTGGGATACATCAATCCATGTCATTTCGTTCAGCTCCTCTTATAATGATGTTCGGACCGTCCAAAGCTCTGGGAAGAAACGATGATCGAGCACGCGGCGCAAGTAGTTCACACCGGACGAGCCCCCTGTTCCCATCTTCTGTCCGATGATGCGTTCTACGGTACTCATATGGTTGAAGCGCCACATCTGTTGCTGGCTCCCGATATCGAGTAGTTTTTCACCGAGCTCATACAAATCCCAATACGTGTCGACATCGCGATAGACCTCGACCCATGCCTTCTCGACACTCTCGTTCCATTCCCAGTCCTGCGTGACATCTCGTTCGAGCACGCTCGCATCAATCGGAAGACCACGGCGATGCATCTCACGGACGGTCACGTCATAAATGCTAGGTGCTTGAAGCGACCCTTCGAGCAGCGGATATAGTTTTTCATCATGCGCATAGACACTGAGCGTTCGTGCGTTTTTGAAGCCGAGCGCGAATTCAATCTGTCGGTTTTGATAAGACTGAAAACCAGATGAAGAGCCGAGTTGGTCTCGGAACTCTAAATACTCGGCCGGTGTCAATGTCGCGAGGACGCCCCATGACTGGATGAGTTGCTGCTGAATCTTCGAAACGCGAGCGAGCATCTTGAATGAGCGCTCGAGCTCCCCGTTCGTGATGGCCGTCGTGGCTGCCGTCAATTCATGCAAGATGAGCTTCATCCACAACTCGCTCGTCTGATGGATGATGATAAAGAGCATCTCATCGTGATGGTCGGAAAGGCGATGCTGGCTCGATAATATCGGGTCGAGCTGGAGGTAGTCCCCGTACGACATATCTTTAGAGAAGTCGGTTTGAATCGTTTTTTCCACTTTATGTTCCATACGTTCACTCATGACAGTTCCCCCTTATGCGACCACTTCGCGGACGTTCTCGAACGCCTCATATTCTTTGTCATCCATGATTTTTTTCAACGTCACGATTACGTCATACACGTCGGTAAACGTGTTATACAATGCGACCGGTGCGAGACGGATGATGTTCGGTGCCCGGAAGTCAGGGATGATGTGATGTTTTTTCAATGCTTTACAGATGCGTGCCGCCTCAGGGTGCTCGAGGCTCAAGTGGGCACCGCGTTGACGTGTGTCTGTCGGGCTTCCGATGAAGAACCCGTGTGGTGCAAGCATGTCTTCAATCAACTCCATCATATATGTCGTGAGCGAGAGTGATTTTTGACGAATTGCTTCCATTCCGACCTCGTTAAACATCTCGAGGGCACCAAGCTGCGGAGCGAGGCTCATGACATGTGGCGTCCCGATTTGGAAAGCACCGGCATGTTCAGCCGGTGTCATCGTATGGTCCATATCGAACTGTTTGTCTTTGCGTGAACCGAACCATCCGGCGAGTCCCGGTGTCGTACCGAAGTGACGTTCATGTACGAACAAGCCGCCGACCGTTCCCGGACCACCGTTCAAATGTTTGTAGTTGCACCAGTAAGCAAAGTCGACACCCCAGTCGTGGAAGTCGTGAGGAATGGCACCGACGGAATGACAAGCATCGAATCCAATTAAAATACCGCGCTCATGCGCCGCTTTCGCCAGACGAGGCATATCTAAAATCTGACCGCTCCGATAGAGGACAGTCGGCAACACGATCAGGGCGATCTCGTCGGTCATCGCAGCAATCAAGTCGTCTTCTACTAAGAAGCGCCCATCCGGACTGTCGACTTGAACGAGGTGTTCAGAAGGGTCGAGTCCACGTAGTTCGAGCTGACTCTTCAAAGCATAAATGTCAGACGGGAATGTGAGGGCGTCTGCTAAAATTTTCGTGCGTTTTCCTTCTGGTTTAAAGAACGAAGCAACGAGTTGATGCAAGTTCACTGTCGTCGAACCGGTGACCATCACTTCTTCTGGCTTTCCACCGATGAGCGGCGCATTCAGTGCGGCCAACTCTTCGGACAAGTTGAACCAAGGGTGACGACCGGACATCCAGCCGTCAATCCCGAGCTCTTTCCAGTCCGCAAGCGATTCAAGGAGTGTGCGCTCGGCTCGTTTCGATAAGAGACCGAGTGAATTCCCATCCATATAAATCCCGTCTTCCGGTAAATAAAATTCTTCCCGATACGATGCGAGCGGGTCTTGTTTGTCTAGTTGTTGTGCGTAGGCACGTGTGAAATCGTTCATATCCCCATTTCCCCCTTCATGCTGTGTACGTTGTCAAAATCGTAGCAATCGGTCATGAGGAAGTCAACAAACAACGAGGTGTCGGCGAGTCAAACTAAAAAACGCTCAAGCGTAATCTTGAGCGTTTAGGAGTGTAGCTTATTTTATTTTTCGAACATTCTCTTGTCGGAGTAACTTGAATAGTGTGAAGACCATCAACAAAAGGATGATGGTAAACGGCAAGGCGGAAATCAACGATGCGGTTTGAAGTCCTTCTAAGCCGCTCGCGATCAACAGGACGGCGGCGATTCCTCCTAACAGAACACCCCAGGCGATTCGAACGGGGAGAGGAGGATTCAAGCTACCGTTTGTCGTCATGCTGCTGATGATATAGGTAGCAGAATCGGCCGACGTGATCAAGAACGTCAAAATCAAGAGAATCGACAACACTGAAAGAATGAAACTGAACGGAAGCTCGGCAAACGTTACAAACAACGCGCTCGTCACGTCCGCATTGACGGCTTCGGCGATAGAAGTCCCTTCGAACAAGTCTAAATGGAGGGCAGTGCCGCCAAACACGGCAATCCATAAGAGTGCGATGAACGGAGGAACGATGAGGACGCCGACGATGAACTCGCGAATGGTGCGTCCTCGTGAGACACGTGCGACGAACGCTCCAACGAACGGTGACCAGGCGATGGCCCACGCCCAGTAAAAGATGGTCCAATCTCGGACCCACGTCCCTTGCTGATACGGTTGTAAACGTAGACTATAGCGAATGAAATTTTGTAAGTAGTCACCTAAGCCAAGGGTGAGAGTCTCTAGGATGAAGATGGTTGGACCGGCAAAGAAGACAAACACCATCAACACGAGTGCGGTCCCTAAATTAATGTTACTCAACCACTTGATGCCGCGATCGAGCCCTGTCGTGGTCGATGTTAAAAAGAGGGCGGTCAAGACGACGATGATGGCGACTTGCATCCAAGCGGTGTTCGGGAGCCCGAATACACTGTTCAGTCCGCCATTGATTTGAAGAACGCCTAAACCAAGTGACGTCGCGACACCCATGACAGTGGCGATGACCGCTAAAATATCAATCGTCTGATTCAACGGTTGTTTGTACGGTCGCTCTTTTATAAGCGGTGAAAGGCTAGTCGAGATGAGTCCGTCCGCATTACGACGGAACTGGAAGTAGGCGATGATCAGTCCGACAATCGCAAAGACGGACCATTGACTGACACCCCAATGGAAGAACGAATAGGCCATCGCAAGACGTGCTCCCTCAACCGTCAGTGCCTCCGTATCCGCGTATGGTGGCGTGAAGAAATGGCTCATCGGCTCGGCAACACCCCAAAAAACGAGTCCGACACCGAATCCAGCGGAGAATAACATACCAATCCAAGTGAAGAACGGGTATTGGGGACGGTCGTCATCTTTCCCGAGACGGATTTTTCCGTATTTACTAAACGCTAAAAAGATTAAAAAGAGCACAAACAAGAAGACGGACAGTAAATAAAACCAACCAAACGAGCGAGTCGTAAAGTCAAAAATAGCTCCTGCGATTGAAGCAAACGTGGTTGGAGCGATGGCTCCGAATAGAACGAGTAAGGCGATTAAACTTGCTGAAATGTAAAAGACGCGATTCAAACGTGGCTTTTGTGTAGAATCTTTCATAGATGTCTCCTTTCAAAAAATATTATGTAACCCTAATAAACTGTTCCCTAATCTCCACATTGCAAACAGGAGGTGCGTTTCATCGTGTTTTACATACTTGAATCGGGAAAAGAACCAAAGAGGAGGGAATGCTATGAAATTGATTGCGATTGATTTAGACGGAACGCTGTTATCGCGCACGGGTGTGATTACAGAGGCGAACCAGGAGGCGATTCGTCGTCGACAAGAAAATGGTGATATCGTCGCCATTTGTTCAGGACGCTCCATCCATGATATCGAGGAGTTGCTGAAACGGAGTGACCTCGTCTGTCCGATTTTGTCAGGTAACGGAGCGATTGGGTTTTATGAGAACGAGCGAATTTACTATCATTCGATGGACCAAGCAGTTGTAGATGAGCTATGGGAGATTGCGAAAGCGGACGATGCGTACGTCGAATTTTATACGAATGCAGGCGTGAAAGTGCTTCGTTCAGGAAGCGATTTATTGAAGCGGGAACTCGATGAAGTGTTGCCGCACGATCAATCGTTCACTCGCGAGTGGGCAGAACGTGAGATTGAAATTCAAAATGAACAGTTTGGTCTGACGTACATGGACTCGATGGCAGACATCGACTTTGCACGAGATGAAGTGTACAAGGTGTTTGTCTACTCGTTCGATCGCCAAAAGCTACATCGCTTGCGCAAAGTTTATGAACCACGGAACGACATTTTGATTACGACAGCGGGTTGGACAAAAATTGAGATTGGACATCCTCATGCGAGTAAAGGAGCGGCGCTAAAACAGCTAGCAGAGCATTATCAGATTTCGATTCGTGATGTCGTTGCCATCGGAGACAATTTGAATGACGTGTCGATGTTTGAAGTAGCAGAGACAAGAATTGCGATGGGGAATGCCGTGGACCCGCTAAAAGATTTGAGCACGCATATTACTAAAGATGTGGAAGAGGACGGGGTCGCTTACGCGCTGACGCATTATGTATGAATCGGATTATGGAGAAATCGTGAACGAGGATTGAATCTCACTTAAAACGGATATTGTATACATGTAACCATTCACTTTCTAAAATGAGTCGGGGAACGGGGAGGCACTTTCGTCACCTGTCGCTTATGGATGGAAGGGATGGGAAAAGTCCATATGAGCGTGAATCGTGTATTCCAAACGATGATGCGTCGGCCTCTGCTTGTCATACGAGCAAGCATACCAGACAGACTGTTTGTATATGGAATTCCACATGATCCGCGTCAGTTGTGGACAGTATAGGTGCCAAGTCTATCGTGCCCATTCAATCCAAATGTCTACGAGTCACCTGTTCGATTTCATGTTATGTCATGAAAAACAATTGGTGAACCAATAGACAATGAACCGATTCGAATGATGCGTCACGCTGGCTTGGACATCTCTAGTCGAACCAAATCATAGATGGGACGGTCAATCGAGCGGGGCTTGATTGGATGAAAGTCCGGGGACTAGAGAATCAAGAAAAGCGCCGAGTGAGGGCGCTTTTCTTATGGTATCCTATTGGATGAATGCGACCGATGGAGGGATCATATGCCAAAGCTATATTGGTTGGGGACGTTCCTTAGTGGAATGATTCTTTTGACCACGGGAACGACGGAAGGTCTTTACCGTATACTCCCGATTGGGTTGATGGCCATCGCGGTCATTGGCTATCTCATACAGACTCGATTTGAGCAAAAGAAGCGGCGCCCTTGATGGGGTGCCGCTTCTCTTTATAGGGATTCGAGTAAACGTGTCATCACGTCATCGATTTCGATTTGCAGTGCATCAACTTGTTGTTGTAGCACCATCAATTCATCGAGGTCATCCAATTCATTCATTCGTTGGAGCAGTGCCTGATGTTCTGCCTCTAATCGGGTCAGGTGAGCTTCCTCGTCAATCGTAGATGGAGTAGATTTCGTCTGCTTCACCGATTTCGATGGTTTAACGTGTTCCGTAATAGGTTCCTCTTTCGATTCCTGTCCACGTTTGTCGAGGGCATAAGCGACATTACCTTCAAACCGCGTCATCGTCCCGTCGAGCCAATACGTGATGGGGAACAATTTATTTAAGAAGTAGCGGTCATGGGAGACAGTAACGACCGTTCCAGGGAAACGTTCGAGCGCTTCTTCAAGTGCCTCTCTCGATTCGATATCAAGGTGGTTTGTCGGCTCGTCTAAGACGAGGACATTGATTTCTTCATGAACGAGAATCGCAAGCATGAGGCGCATCTTCTCACCGCCGCTCAAATTTGAGACGGGTTTAAATACGCTTGGACCATAAAATAAAAACTGAGCAAGGAGATATCTCGCTTTTCCTTCATCGACCGCGATTCGGTCTCGGAACGCTTCAATCAACCGATGCGACTCATCGAAGGTGATGTGTTGTGATAGATAACCGATTTTGGCTTGGTCAGCTCGCTTTACGGTTCCGGCTTGCGGCACGACTTGACCGAGCAATATCTTTAACAGCGAAGACTTCCCGCTCCCATTCGGTCCGACGATGGCGACGCGTTCTCCATGCCCCGTGTAAAAATGCACGTCTTCAAATAGAGGACGATCATAGGCGAGTGTCACGTCACTCACTTCGAAGACGTCACGTCCCGTTCGTCCGTTCGTCGTGAAGTGGATGTTCGGTTGGTCGGCTTCGAGTTGTGGTTTCTTGATCCGCTCGATTCGTTCAAGAGCCTTTTCCATCGATTTGGCGCGACGATAGAACTTTTCATTCGGTGGATGGCCTTCGTTGGCCCATTGCCGTAACTGCCGAATCGTTTCTTTCATCTTTTTAATCTTCTTTTGTTGCTCGGTATAGGCATGGAACTGATCGAGCAATTGTTTTTCTTTTTGAGCGACGAAATCGGTATAGTTTCCGGGATAACTCGTCAACTCGCCGTCTTCACACTCGACGATTCGCGTGGCGACCGCATCCAAGAAAACCCGGTCGTGGGACACAATCAGGAGCGCTGAATCGTAATCCTGTAAATAGGATTCGAGCCACGTCATCGCTTCTAAATCCAAATGGTTCGTCGGTTCATCCAAAATGAGTAGCTCTGGCTCTTGAAGAAGCGCCAAGGCGAGACCGATTTTTGTACGTTCCCCGCCGCTCAACGTATCGAACGGTTGGTCCACGAATGAGGTCAGCTTCAACCCGTCAATCATCGCACTGATTTTTGACTCGTAGACGTAGCCGCCCGCATGTTCGAATTGCGCTTGGACCGTCCCGTATGTTTCGAGAAGACGTTCGAGCTGTTCGGTCGTCGACATCTCTTCCTCGAGGCGAGACATCTTCTCGCGAAGGCGAAGGACTTCCTCGAAGGCGGTCTGAAGGACATCGCGTCCACTGTTTCCGGGATAGTCGGGAAGTTGGACCAAATAGCCGATAGAGAGTCGTTGCCGACGGTAAATTGTTCCGGTGTCATGCTCTTCAGAGCCGACGATCATGCGTAACAGTGTTGTTTTACCGCTGCCGTTCCGACCGACGAGCCCAACTCGTTCGTTTTCATTGATCATTAAGTTCGCATCTGTGAGAACGGCGTGACCACCGTATTGTTTTTGAATGTGTTGTAAATCGATTAACATAATAGGTTCCTCCTGAGATCAGGGCCTATCAAAAAAACCGAGCGCAAAGAAGCGCTCGGTTTAGAGAGAGAGGCGCTTTGTCGTATATTCAGCAATGTCTAAAAAAGGACAGACGGGTCCCTTGATTAAGCGACATCGTGAAAAATCGCACGCAAAATGTACAAATGTTCAGTTGTCCAATGCGTACGGTCGACAAATTTCACCTTTCTCCCTCCTTTCATTCATCTATGTCTTGATTGTAAGCGTTTTTCTTGAGACTGACAATGAAAATAAAGGAAATGGACACAAGGACGTCGTATATAGTCGCCATTGAGGAGGCGAGAGCATGAGGAAAGAATGGCTAGGAGCACTCAGTTTGACACTTGCGGCGAGTATATGGGGCGGGATGTATGTGGTCAGTAAGTATGCGCTCGCTTATATTGAACCGTTCACGTTTGTCTGGTTACGATATGCCGTTGCATTTATGGTCCTATTCGTCGTCTGGCTTCGGTTTGGACGGGAGCGGATTCGGCGGACAGATTGGAAATGGATTGGACTCGTCGGTGTCATCGGGTACGTCGCTTCGATTTCGTTTCAATTTATCGGAACGAAGCTATCGGATGCGCATACCGGATCTCTCGTGACCGCAGCGACGCCAGCGTTCATGGTCTTATTCGCTCGAATCCTATTGAAGGAGCGATTGACTCCAGTCAAAGTAGGAGCGCTCGGACTGGCGACGGTTGGTGTTCTCATTGTGGTCGGTTGGGAAGGGGAAGGGACGTATCGCGTAGGTAGTTTTATACTCGTATTAGCCGCCGTGACGTGGGCGCTCATGTCGATTTACGTAAAAATCGGGACACAGACCTTATCGACGTTGACACTGACGACGTTTGCGATTGGAGTCGCCTGGTTGTTGATGACCCCTTTGATGAGTATAGAGGTCATGCAAAACGGCTTTCCAGAATTGAATGGTGTTCTTTGGCTCAGTGTCCTATATATCGGTGTCGTGTCGACGGCAGGGGCGTTCTTCTTTTGGAACAAAGGGCTTGAGTTGATGGATGCGAGTGTCGGGTCACTCTTTTTCTTCTTCCAGCCTTTGGTTGGAGGGACGCTCGGATGGCTCGTCTTGAATGAGACGCTTCATCTGAATTTCTTTATCGGTGCCGGTTGTATCATGACGGCCGTGACGTGGTCGACGCTCGCCGAGCGGCGACAACAACTGCCCGTTTCAGAGCGAAATCTTTGACGACAAAACGGTCGCCCTCATGTTTAGAGGGCGACCGTTTTTATTAAAATCCATGATGCTCGAGCTTGTCTTGTTCGCGTTTCATTTCAAGTTGAAGACGTTGGATGGCGAGCTTCTCTTCTTCAATTTTTAGGCGACGCTCTTCGACACGAGCTTCTCTCGTTTTGATAATCGTATTTGCACCGACCGACGAAACGACGATTACCATGACCATGATGTAGAAAAAGAAATCCATGTGTATTCCTCCTTTATGTGAATAAATTCGCAACAAGTCGCTGTGTCTCTAGCGCAACACGACCGTCTGTTTGAATGGGTGTATCATCGATGAGGGCTGAAATGAAGTGATCGATTGCTCCTTGGAAACCACGTTGGTTGAGTGTCGAGTCCCACGATCCGAACGCCTCCACTTCATGTCGTCCATCGTTGAAGCGATGTAGCGTGACCATCTCGTCGACGGATAGTCGTTCTCCATTACGGACGATAGAGACATGCTCATGGTTCGCTCCGGCCGAGCGATGCATCGATGTCGTATGCATCCCGTGCTCGTCTTGCCATACATGACGGGCGAAGCGAAGTTCTTGCTTGTCATTGACCTCGAGTTGACCTGATACGAGTCGAAGCTCGTTTCCGGCGAGGAAACGTAACGTGTCAACGACATGCAAATAATCGTCGAGAAGGGTGAACATCGCATCCCGTGGACCGACATCGTTCTCCCGATGTTTCACCACATCGATCATATGTGAGGGTGATTCTTGTTTAAGACATCTATACATCGGGGCAAAGCGTCGATTGAACCCGACCATCAATTTGCGGCCGAGCCGCTCGGCTTGCTCGACTAGTTGTTCCGCATCATCTAATGTTGCGGCGAGCGGCTTATCCACGTAAACGTCGACCCCGCGTTCTAGTAAATACGAGATAACGTCATAATGGGTTTCAGTCGAACTATGTACGAATGCCGCATCGACCGATGAGGCGAGTTCCTCCAACGTGACGAACGAGGTCATCCGATACGTTTGGCAAATCTTTTCCCGCTTCGATGTGTTCGGAGAAAATGCACCGATTACATCAATTAGGGTGTGGTTCGCAAGGATTGGTAAATACGCTTTTTGAGCGATGTTTCCGAGTCCGACGATCCCGATTTTAGGTTTTTGCATCCCATTCACTCCTTTGGTCCATCATAACAAAAAACCGGACAGCAGATGCGTCCGGTTAGGGAATTATAAACTTGCGCTTAAGACGATTTCACCTTCTGGCGTCTCGTTGCCACGATTCGGTTCTTTTGTGACGGCGACCGTATCCCAGTCGACGTCGACTTCATCTGAGTCGAGCGTATAGATGACCGTCCCGTTGCCCTTATCGTCTGTGACGAAGGCGCCGGTCGGAATCGGGGCATTATCTTTTAACAGCCACACTTGGTACACTTCATTGTCGTCGAGTGAGGCTAAGCCGTTCGTTTGAACGATCAATTGTGTTGTACCATCCTGTTCTGCAAGATAAGCGGTTCCTTCAGACTCACCTTCAAGTGGAATCGATTCGGTCAGTGCGATGCCAGGTGAATCGGATTGATTGGTAAGCAGATACCCGTTTCCAATCAAAGAGAGCAGGAGCGCCGCTGCGAGCGTAACCATTCCCCAGACAGGTACTTTCCGTTCTCGTTTCTGTTTGAAAGGCGTGACGGGTGGAACAGATTCGGATGTCACGGACGATGTCACGGGTTCATTGTCTTCTTCTTCGAATACACGATCGAGGACACGTGCTTTCATGCCTCGGGGTGGTTCAATCGGAGTAGACAAGAACGCGACGCCACCGACAAGTGCTTCGAGTTGCTCGAGCTCTTCTTGACAATCTTTACACGATGCTAAGTGTTGTTCGAATTTCTCTCGTTCATCTTCCGATAGATGTTGGTTGAAATAGTCAATCAATTGGTCGCATGCGTTCATTGTTCTACCTCCTTTCCGATGAATTCATGGGATAACTGTTTCCTCAGTTGCTTCAGCGCCAGTCGAATCCTTCCTTTCACTGTACCAAGCGGGATGCCACATGCATCAGCAATCTTTTGCTGACTTAACCCTTGGAAGTACATGAGTCGGACGACTTGCTGTTGTTCGGCCGGCAGTGTCGCCATGGCCGTCTCGATTTGAGCGCGTTCTTCTTGCCACTCCACTTCTTTTTCAACGGATGGTGACTCAGAAGGAATGGCCTCGGCGTACGATTCGTCTAGTTGTAAATCAGGTTTACGCTTGCGGATCAAGTCGATGGCCACGTGACGGCTCATTGTAAAAAGCCATGATCTGAACTTGCCTTTCGAATCATCATAGATTCCGCCGCCACGCCACAGTTTGATAAATACTTCCTGCATGGCTTCTTCAGCTAAGTCACGATCCTTTGTCAGCTGTAGGACAAAAGCGTATAAAATTCGTTCATACCGATCATACAATAATTCGAGCGCTTCTTTGTCTTTTTGCCTGACACGCTCATATAACTCTAAATCAGTCATAACATACTCCTTTGCGCAGAAGGGATGTCCCTTGTATTGATCTAACGTACAAAACAGAAAAATGGATGACTATTTTGTGTGACTATTTATTGAACATGATGATGACTGGACTGGAAGCTTTGTATAAATGAACAAGCGTAATTTTTCTGAAAGGATATAGGCAATGACACTTAACACAATGGATGTCATTAGCATCAATCCGATTGCGATTAAGGGAGAGCTTACCGTCGCCCAAAAGAAATAAGAGCGGATGCCAAAAAGAAAAGCAAATACAATGAAAAATCCTGTGATCAGGCTACTCATTTGGCAATAGGTTTGAGAGAATCGTTGAATCATAAGATGCCTCCTTTGTTTCATTGTACTATAGGAGAAAGAGAAAACGATAAGGAGACGATAGAATGAGACGATTTACACACGAAGGGCGTACACTCGTTTGTTTCGACTTTGATGAGACCTACTTTCCACATGCGTGTTCCAATGCCCAACTAGCCTCCGTCCGTCGGCTCGAAGATTTTTTGGAACGACATTCTTCAGACGTGTCGACGATGTGGGTGACGGGTAGCTCGCTGGCGTCGTTACACGAAAAAGTAAAACGGGCGAATCTTCGCTTTTGGCCTCATCGAATTGCCTCGAGTCTCGGCACAGAATTATATCGAATCGAGACGGACGGAACGTTCGTTGAGGACAAGGTCTATCAAAAACTATTTCCGAGCGATTTTGTATCACGTGTGGAACGCATCGTGTCACAGACAGGGCAGATGCGTTTTAAATTAGATGAACAGCCGGGGAATGGGATGAGTCCTTGGATTCGAAGTTACTATGTCCGCGACCAAGTTGGTTCATGGAGAGAAACGCTTCGGATGCTGACAGATTCAGCTGGCATCGCAGTCAACATCAGTCAATGTAATCCGAATGCAGGTGACCCGGCTGATGCGTTTGATATCGATTTTTATCCAATCCATGCCGGGAAAGTCTCAAGTATTGAATATGTATGTGCCACTTCTTCTTTTGTACGAGAAGATACATATGCTTTTGGAGACAGCGGGAACGACATTGGCATGCTAGCATATGTCGGTAACGGATATTTAGTGAACAACGCGACCGAACAGGCGAAGCGATTGCATTCAAAGGTGACAAAAAATCCCTATGCGGAAGGAATTTTAGAAATACTGGAGGCGGATGTTTCTTCGTTCATCTGATGAATGATGTGTTCTAACGAACGCATAAGAGTCGCGCGAACAGTTTCTTTATGGGGTTCGAAGTTGAGGCGTTGTTGCCAGACGTGACAAAATAAGTCCGTCAAAGCTGCCTCAGCAGTCGCGGGATGGTTATTTAAATGAAGCGCATATCGATAGAGTAAGTTTTCATAGCGGGCATATAAATGTTCTAGGGCTTGTCGATTTTTTAAACGAATTTGATCGATTAGGCGCTCGTCGAGTGTAGGAAGCATATGCAACTCCTTTCGTATGGAATGAAGGTGTCAACGATAAAAGAATCAGGAACTTTACTCAGATAAAGCGTCCTTTCTGTTCTTTCACTCATTTGCTCTCATTCAAACCAAGGAATATGAAAAATAGCGGTCGAATATGCAATATTCCTCAACGATTCAAAACGTGTGATAACAATTCGGACACGTCTGTGCATCTCCCGGTGCGCGTTTAAACGACGTTTTGCACTTCGGACAAGTGACGGTCTCGCTCTGTTGATTGAACAAACTGCCGCGGTTGAATAAAATGTTTCGAAGGTTGGGTAATGCCAGTGCGGCGAAAATCATCGCGCCGAATAAAAAGACCGCTAAAATGAGTAATAAAACGTAGGTCATCGTTTTCTTTCCTTTCCTGTTGAATTTCTTCCATCATAATCGAAATTTACATAAGCGAACAGCTTATCAATAGAAATGAGAACAAGTGTTCTGTATAATAAGATTAAAGGAGGGAAAGCGGGATGAGAGAAGAATTGTTACGATGGATGCGATCAGGTCTGGTCACAGAAATGGTATATGTAGATCGACATGGAGTGTTTTCAAAGCGGCGGGTCAAATTGATAAAAGTGCAGGGAGAACATGTCGTGGCGTGGGATTTGAATAAACGGGCCAGACGAACATTTCGAATCGAACAAGTGCTTGCCTGTCTTCCCATCAACGAACGATTTAGAAAGCGGAAGGTGGAGATTGGATGATTGCCTTACCGAAATTGGCTGCACCAGCCAAAAGAGCTTTGACGTCAAAAGGCGTCGATTCTTTAGATGACTTATCTCTCTACACGCGTCGTGAAGTAGAGAGTTGGCATGGCGTTGGACCAAATGCCATCCACGTCCTACAAAACGAGTTAACTAAACATCATCTAACATTCAAAAGAGAGGAACCTAGTACGTGAATGAAACGTCTAGGTTTTTTTCGTGAAGTGATTGCTTTTCATTGAAAACGGGAAGTAATATATTTGTTATCTCAATTGCCGTTAAAATCTAGTAACATGACGATAAGGTTTATACACCTAGCGACACCCATGAGAAAGGACGTACACAGCATGAGAACGAAACGTTTATCCGCCATTTTACAAAATGAGATGGATGACATGAAGCTTGATCCATGGGTGACCGGAGTCGAAACGGATTCCAGAAAGGTCAGTTCAGGGAATGTCTTTATTTGCATTCGTGGCTATACGGTTGATGGGCACAAGTTTGCCGAAGACGCCGTGGCTAATGGTGCGAGTGCGGTCATCTCAGAATATCCACTCGATCTTGATGTACCGAATGTGGTTGTTGCCGATACGAAGCAGACGGCAGGAGCGGTTGCGAGCGCTTTTTATGATCACCCGTCCCATCGGATGCGTATATATGGTGTGACGGGAACGAATGGAAAAACAACGACAGCGACGTTGACCTATGATTTATTGCGTCTCTCTGGACTTCGTGCAGGGATTGTCAGTACGATTGGCGCTCGTTTCCACAATCAAACGATTGAGACGGCCAATACAACGCCTGAAGCCGTCGTCTTACATCGTATTTTAGCGGATATGGTTGATGCAGGTGTCACGGACTGTGTACTTGAAGTGTCATCGCATGCATTGATGGAGGGACGTGTGGCCGGAATTCACTTTCATGCGGCCGCATTTACGAATTTGACGCATGATCATCTGGATTATCATCGTTCAATGGATGAATATGCTCGTGCAAAAGCACGATTATTTGAACAGGTAGAAGTGACGAATGGAGACGCGATCGTGTTGAACGCGGAAGACAAGGCGAGCCGAGTCATGTCCGAATTTGCACCGACACGCCAAACCATCATGTATAGTACATCAGAGCAAATAGAGGCCGATATTCAAGTCATCTGGCGTGAGGATACGGTTCTTGTTCATATGAAAGAATTTAAGCTAGAAGTTCCCGTCCGGTTTATGGGCGCATTCAATGCCTCGAATTTGGCGGCGGCAATCGGACTTGTCTCCACTTCTGATATGGCACTTCGGACGATTGTCTCGAACGTACCAGGTCTTACGTTGCCAAAAGGACGTCTTGAGCGCCTCGATACAGAAGATGCCGAAATTTATATTGATTATGCACACACTCCAGACGGTCTAGAGAAATGCCTATCCACGTTACAACAAGACGACCGATCTCTCGTCGTCGTCTTAAGTGCGGCAGGAGACCGTGACCCGACGAAACGTCAAGACATGGGTCGCATCGCGAGTCAATATTCAAACGACGTGATTGTTACTGTACATGACGTGCGTATGGAAGACCCGAAACAAATCATTGGCGATTTAGTCAAAGGGATCCAGCCGAACGTGAAGTACGTGACATTTGAAGCGAGAGAAGATGCGCTTCGCCATGCGGCGATGCAGGCGTTAAAAGGGAAACGAGTCGTGGTCGTCGGCAAAGGACACGATCACATCGAGCGAATTGGTCGACGTTCGATTCCGTTCAATGAATCAGATATTTTATTGGAAGAATTGAAAAAACAAAAAGGGCAGGAACCTGCCGTTTAACAAAACGATGACGTTTGTCATCGTTTTTTAATGTGTGAAGAATGACGAGGAAGGCAATACATAATAGTGTAGTAGAATTGAAGGAGGAGAATAGACATGTCAGTTTTGTACAAAGAATTTACAAATGATGAAGAAGTCGTAACCGCCGTTCAATCGATGAAATCAAATGGGATAGATGAATCCAACATCTACGTCATCACACATGACGATGACAGAAGTAAACGTGTTGCGGACAACGCGGATGCGAACACCGTTTCTGCAAGTGACGTCGGCTTGGGGACAGCCGCTAAAAACATGTTCCGCAAAAAAGGGGACGAGCTTCGCGCTGAGTTCCAGGAACTTGGCTTCACGAAAGAAGAGTCGGAACGTTTAGAAGAAAAACTAGACCAAGGAAAAGTGCTCGTCGTTGTGAAAGACGCACCGGCTGGCTTTACCATCTAATTCCACACCATGGAGAATAGAGAGAAAAGAGGCTGAATCGTGAGCGATTCAGCCTCTTTTGATGTGTTTAGCGAAGACGAACAACAGTGCGACCGCTCAACTCGCCGCGCATCATCGCTTCGGCGTGACGTGGAACGTCGTGTAGCGGAATCTCATGGATCATGTCGTTCAACACTTTCGGATCAATGAGTTCCTCAAGTCGTTCCCATGCGTTCGTACGGCGTGCCATCGGTTGCATGACCGAGTCGATTCCAATCAATTTTACCCCACGAAGGATGAACGGATACACACTCGTTGGCAAGTCGGCGCCTCCGACGAGCCCGCATGCGGCGACAGCACCTTCATATCGGGTTTGGCTCAAAATGTTGGCGAGGGTATTCCCGCCGACCGAATCGATGGCGGCATCGAAGCGTTGTTTAGCCAGTGGACGAGCAGGTCCTTCTAATTCACTTCGGTCGATGATGGTTTCGACACCGAGTGAGCGTAAATATGGTGAATCCGTTTTACCAGTCGAGGCGACGACATGATAGCCAAGGCGACGAAGCAGTGTAATGGCGAAACTTCCGACACCACCCGTCGCTCCTGTGACAAGCACCTCTTCCCCAGGTCGAACGCCAGCATGCTCGAGTGCATCAATCGATAGCATGGCTGTGAGTCCTGGAGTCCCGATTGCGATAGCATCCCGCATGCTCATCCCTTTCGGTAATTGGACGAGCCAGTTGCCGGGTACTTGCGCGTATTGACTGAAGCCGCCGAAATGACGTTCCCCGATCCCGAAACCGGTGGCGATGACTTCGTCCCCAACTTTAATATCCAGGTGGTCCGATTCGACTACTTTCCCGACAAATTCACATCCTGGAATAAATGGATAATGGCTTACGATTTTGCCTGATGTCGTTAATCCGAGTGCGTCTTTATAATTCAGCGCGGAGTAGTAAACTTCCACTAAGACGTTCCCGTCCTCTTCTTTCGGAAGGACGTCAGATTTTACGTCTTTTACTTCGGCATGAAGGTGTTCATCGTGCTGGTCGAGCACGAGTGCTTGGAATGACTCATTCATCTGCATAACCTCTTTTCATATGGTTGTCTTCACTCTAACAGTGTTTCCCGTGACAAATAAAATATATGCACGAATCTTTAGGGGGAATCGGATCGAGAGTGGTATAATAAAGGGGATTCAAATTGCGTAAGGAGGAATGTAGTATGCGGCACGATGACTATGAGTTTGACGATGTAGAAGTAGAAGAAGGCGAATTGTTCAACGTATACGATATTCTCCCACCAGACGGCACGATCCTCGAGATGGCGACCGCTGAAGAAATGGTCCGAGCGGCCGAATTAGAAGCGAAACATCATGCGCTTCAACGGCTTCAGGACTCAAATTTCCAGCTATCAGGTGTTTCGTTCAAAGAACTTCTGACAGAATTTGAACAGTATGAACAAGAATCAATGGAGTTCTGGACAGGGGTTTATAACCGATTACGCATTCCTTGGGCGTGGACGATTCGCATCGATGTGGCCAATGGGCCAATCCACGTTGTAAACGATCGCGATATCTTTATCGACGAAGAAGACTTTGAAGAATATGATGTCGACGATTTATTAGAAGAATACGAAGAAGATTGAATCAAAAACGTCTTTCCCTCATTCAGATGGGAAAGACGTTTTTTTGTCATGAAGCAAATCGCTGCGCACGCGGGCAAGCTCGGTCGACCCGAAAAAGAGACCGACACTACACAATAGTGCAACACCACTGACCATTGCCCCGACGACAGCGGTATCTCCAATCATCGTGAACGACATCGTCAAACTAAATAATCCAAATAACAGTAATCCTCCGGCAATCGTCTTCATCATGATTCACCCTTTCACATGTCTATGGAAGTAGTGTAGACGGTTTACCGAAAAGAGGGTGACTCTATTTTTGACCAGGTAAATTATTTGATTAAGTCGTAAATCGAATAGGTCTTGCCGTTTTCAAGAGGGCGGTCAATCAATTGTTCGACGAACACACGCGCGACCGTCTCGGGAGAGCGGAGTCGTCCCTCTGTTTCGTATGAACGGAATTGTTCGAGGTCAGCGAACGCCTCTTCTGAAGAAGAACGAATCTCCGCCTGCATCGATGTATCCATCACGCCAGGATTGAATAGTGCCGCACGATGCGGGGTACCTTCGAGCTCAAGTGCCAGCGTTTCCGTGAAATGGTCGAGTCCTGCTTTCGTGCCGCAATACGCACTCCAACCTGAAATTGGACGTTTGGCCGCGCCAGACGTCACATGAATCAAATCGGTCGGCTTGTTGAAAGCGAGGACCGCGTTCGCCAATAGCATCGGTGCGAGTAGGTTGGCATGGACATGAGCCGTCACTTTCTTCCCATCCAACTTTCCGACACGATGAATCGGTTCAATCCATGCGGCATTTTGAACGAGAAGAATCGAATCGGCATTCTCTAGAAGTGGAATGATATTTAGAATGGCCGTTTCGATTCCTGAGACGTCTGAGAGGTCGACGGGTAGTTGTTCATACGTGACGTCTTCGGTCTGTGAACGTGAGAGACCGATCACGTCATAACCTCGAGCTTGGAGTTCTTGGGCGATGGCACGACCGAGACCACGTGATGCCCCGGTGACGAGTGCAAGTTTCATATATATTCCTCCTATTCGTGAATGGTTTTCCGAAAGCCTTAAAACGGACGGAATCGCAGTTTTTCGTAATATGTGTGCGAGGCTTGACTCGCTAGCATCTCAAGACGTGTTTCGGGATAGAGCGTATGGACATGTTGGAGAAGCTGCTCACCAAGTCCTTGCTTTCGATAGGCGGAAGCGACCAACAATTCACAGACATACAAGCTGACTATCGTATCGGTCATTCCCCGTAAGTAGGCGACGACCTCCCGATCCTCAGATTCCATGACATACGTGACGTTCGATTGACGCCACGCTTCACAGGTCAGCTCCCCCCGTTCGACGAGTTGAGTCCAGCCTTCCTCGCGATTGAGTTGCTGGATGTGTTCAAAATCAGATGCGACATATGCACGGATCTTCATTCGATTCGCTCTCCAATCTGTGCTTCGATTTGCTTCATCACATCAAACGCACCGTCTGATTGATTCGAACAAACGACCGAAATGACCTCAGTTTCCGGGTAGTACCCGGAATGAAAGCTGACGCCCGGGTCATATCCCATCACATGGTACTTATAAATGTCTCCTGACGAATGATGCTGAATCCAAACCCCGTATCCATAACTACCACCTCGGTCATTGACCGTCACATGTGGTGTGAGAAGTAGGGACGTGGAGGCGGCATCAAGAAGTTGATGTGAAAACAAAGCCTCCCAAAAACGAGTCATATCTTGAACGGTCACATAAGCTCCGCCATCTGCTCCGCCTTTGACCGGAATCGCATATTGATTCGTACGCCATGAGCCGTCCGAATGATCGATATAACCTAGCGCTGTCTTGGCGGGTAAGGCATCGAGCGAGAAATATCCGGAAGCACTCATGTTAGCAGGTTGAAAAATCGACTGTTCGATATAGTCGGTGAAGGGTTGCCCGGTCACTTCTTCGACAATCAACCCTAACAGGATATACCCGGCATTGTTATAGGAGAATCGGGAACCTGGTTCATCCTTCATCGTTTTTTGTTGAAATAGCGGTAAAAAATCTCGTAGTTGTTGAAGACGATACATCGGAACATCACGCCACAACGCTTCGAAGTCGTCAGAGACGGACTCATCAAAATAGTCAGGGATGCCCGACGTATGCGTTAATAGCTGATGGATTGTAACTTCTGAGGATATGTAGGGCAGGTCGAATGTCTGAAACGAATCCAGTGAAGTTGAAAAAGAGAGTCGACCTCGTTCGACTAACTGACAAATGGCGATTGCTGTGAACAGTTTACAACCAGAAGCGATTCCGAATCTCGTTTTGACTTCATGTTGAATCTGTTCCGAGCGATTAGCATAGCCAAGGGATTGATGAATGGACGTATCCGGGTTGGTGACGGAATAGACACCAGAGAATGTTTCGTCCAATGTGAGATGCGTGATGTTTTGCAAAAGAACCTCCAATTGTTGAGTCATCAAGTACTTCGACTATATCACGTCTAAATGGACCATCCATAAATTTACTCAATATTCAAAAAAACATTTACCAAATAACAGGAATTGAGACAGGTGTCTGACTTCGAACGTGGTACGATATGGGCGAACAGAGAGGAAGTGTATTCAATGACGCTATTCTTTTTAGGGATACTCGTTGGATGTTTGATTGCTTTGTGGCTACATAAGCGTCAACGGTCACATCCACAGACGCTTTCGTTCATGCATTTCGGGAACCAAACGAAAGATGTCATCTATATTTTTGAAACGAAACCAAAGTGGCGTTTTAGGTATATTAGTCCTTCTTTAGATTTATATTTAGGGGAAGGGACCGTCATGCGTAGTTATTCGAATGCGCAGGAATGTTTCCGTAGAATCCATCCGGACGATCGATGATTGTTGCTAGACAAAGTGTTGGGGCGCGTCGACTATGAAGAAGCAATTCTTCAGCGGTGGCGGACGAATGAAGGGACTTATGTATGGTTCGAAGAGTATACGACCCCGATCTATGAGAACGGTGAGATTGTGGCGGTGCAAGGTGTGATTCGGAACATTGAGGCGGCCATGACCGAGCGTGAGCGTCTGCTGTATGAAAGTCGTCATGACAGTTTGACGGGTGTCTTCAATCGTCGGGCGTTTGAAGAGACAATCGGTCAAGCGGAAGGGATGAGAAACATCGGAATCATCGTACTCGATGTGAATGATTTGAAAGTCGTGAACGATCAAAAAGGACACTCTGCCGGTGATAGTTTGTTGAAGCGTGTCGGTAACCTCCTTCAAACCATCGAGTCCTCTGTCTATCGGATTGGAGGAGACGAGTTCGTCTTGTTTCTTCAGATGATGTCAGAAGAAGCATGCGAGAAGATGGTTCATGAGATCGAAACGACATGCCGAGAAGAGGAAATCTCAGTGGCCATCGGGTTGGCTTGGGCATCTCATCCAGAATCAATCGAAGTACTCTGGCAAGAAGCAGATGACGCAATGTATGAACAAAAGCAGCAACAAAAAAGAGATATTCTTGACGTTTAGTTCAAGAAAATCTCTTTTTCGTTAACTACTCGCTTCCTCTACTTCAGGTGGTTCTTCACCTAAGTTATTGAGATAGCATTCATATCGTGCGAGTCCATAGCGATAAGATGCCCAAATCAGAAGGGTCGTCACGGCAATGAGTCCAATCGTCAATGGAGCGAACCATCCGGAAACAATTCCATCCGCGTAGGCAAGTCCAATTGGTGAAAAGACGAGATAGACGAAAATCATCGAAGCGACAAGCAAGATTGAAGTCGATAACGCGTGACGCCATGGTTTGACTCGTCCGAGCTCGATTCGAATCGGATTCGCTTGGAGCATCGGTCGTACGCGAGCGAAGATGAGCATGATAGCCGTCTCGACGACGAAGAGGATACCGTAAATGTGAATAAAGTTAATCCCGATTTCCACACCGAACCATTGCTTTGTTCCCCACACGAGGAAATAGTAAGCGATGACGTGGAAGAAAACGACGGTCTTCGCGGCAATCGGGGGAACTCGTTTGACGAGCATACCGATCAAGACGACGACAAGAATCGGGATGTTGAAGAAGCCTGTAAAACGACGAATCAAATCCCATAGCCCATCTGGTGCATACATGAGATTTGGGGCGACAAAGAAAGAGACGAGCGCCACGAATGTGCCAAACCATTTGCTGACGCGAATTAAATCTTGGTCAGAAGCATTCGGCTTGAACTTTGGTTTATAAATATCGAGAACGAATAGCGTCGCGATACTATTTAACAGTGAGTTAAATGAGCTGAACACAGCACCGAGTAAGACGGCAAGGAAAAAGCCCATGAGCCACATTGGAAGTAGTTCGGCAATCAAGCTCGGATACGCTAAATCGGCTTTCTCGACGTTCGATCCATACAAATGGAAGGCGATGACGCCAGGCAAGAGCATAAAAATGGGAACAAGTAGTTTTAAATAACCCGTAAAAAGTACTCCTTTTTGTCCCTCTGCCAAGTTTTTTGCGCCGAGAGCGCGTTGAATCACGTATTGATTGAGTGCCCAGTAGAACAAGTTCGCAAAAATCATCCCCGTAAAAATGGAGAGGAACGGGACCGAGTCATTGGCCGAGCCAATGGCGTTTAATTTTTCGGGATTCGTCGTCGCAATCGTCTTCATCCCGTCCAACAGATTCCCGTCACCTAGTGCGAGGAAACCGAGCGTTGGAACGAGGAAGCCGATGATGATGAGACCAATCCCGTTTAGCGTGTCGGAAACGGCGACCGCGCGAAGCCCGCCGAAGATGGCGTAAATCGCCCCGATGATTCCGATGAACCAGACGACAATCCAAAGAGACTGTTCAAAACTAATCCCGAGAAGGGCAGGCACGTCGAATAGTTGAAGGACAGCTAATCCACCAGAATAGAGCATGGACGGAATCGTGACACACATGTATCCGAGTAAAAACAACAAGACGGTCAATCGACGAACGTCCTCGTCATAGCGTTGACTTAAAAATTCAGGGATGGTTGAGATCCCGATTCCAAGAAAACGAGGCAACAAAAACAGTGCCATGATGATGGCGGCAATCCCGGCCGTGACTTCCCAAGCCATTGCCGACATATTGCCTGCGAACGATTGACCGTTCAAACCAATCAATTGTTCAGCAGACAAGTTGGTCAAGAGGAGCGAACCTGCGATGAAGACGCCCGTCAATCCGCGACCGGCCAAGAAATAATCATCGGCACTTTCGACTTTTCCTCTCGTCATACGATATGAGACGTAGGCGACGAGTGCCATGAACAAAGCACCAGTCACGAGTATGTAGAGTACTTGCTGAATTGTCATAGAATCCCCTCACTTCTTACTTATGTTTTATAATGTATTTGTAGAAAATACCCTAAAGTGTAAGAAAGTAGTCCTCTTATCTTGATAGAATGATAAAAAGTCATGGGCTATGCATAAATTAATAAAGTTCTCAATGAAATCGATTAGAAATTCAATAGGGTGAATCGGTGGGAGGAATCTCTTTGAGGAAATGGATGATTGGAATATTATCTGTTGCAGTGGTAGCAGGTTATGTCATGTTTAGTGAAATCCTGAAAGAAGGAAACACGAGTGATTTGGCTGTGACCGATAGCTTCCGACACATAGACGATTTAGCTACACGCTCACCGATTGTCATTGTCGGCAAAGTCAGCAGTGTTCCAAAACCGTTTACACATCAATCGGTCACTTTCTTTGAATCATACATTCAAGTGGAGCGTGTTTATCGAGACGTGAGTCATGAACTGCAGCAAACCGCTACAATTACCCTCTTACAAAATTTCCGAGCGGGGAAGCCCACTCCTTTAGGGGGGGGATGAAAGCTCGGCAGGATGCGGAGTGTCAGTAAAGAATCCGAAGGTTTTGGCGCTTCAAGTATCTGGAAATCTTCTTGTTGCAGTTTGTTGGTTAAACTGACACAATATTCATATGGAAACCAACTATAGAAGAACTCATACCACTGTTTCTCTAATCAATTATCACTTCGTTTTCTGTCCTCGATACAGAAGAAAGATATTCCTTCGTGACGATGTAGAAATACGTTTCAAAGGTTTGATGTCCGAAATATGCGAAGGACTGAATATCAAAATTATAGCCTTGGAATGCGATACAGATCATACGCATATGTTCCTTGACGCCCCTCCAACACTGAGTCCTGCTGACATCATGGCAAAAATAAAGGGAGTAACGTCTAAAAAGTTAAGAGAGGAATTTCCTCATCTTCAACATTTGCCGAGTCTCTGGACACGATCCTATTTCGTCTCCACCGCTGGAAATGTATCGAGCGAAACGATTAAACGTTATGTCGGACAACAAAAAACAAGGGGGTGACACCGTGTCTCAGACGCTGACAGTTAACATTAAACTGAAGCCGACAAAAGAACAGGAAGTTGTTTTAAAAAGCATGGCAGAAACATATATCGAGACGGTCAATCAACTTATCTCTGATATGGTGGATGCTAAAGCGATGCTCAAATTGACAAGTAAAAGTGTTTGCGCCCATCTGCCTAGTGCCGTCAAGAACCAGGTCATCAAAGATGCCCAGAGTGTCTTCCGGAAAGTGAAGAAGTCGAAATACAAGGTCGTCCCTGTCCTGAAGAAACCTTATTGCACATGGAACAACCAGAACTATTCGTTCGATTTTGAGTCCGTTTTTCTTCCAATCATGGTAGACGGGAAGGTCAAAAGGACAGAGATCCGTGCCGAGATGGTCAATCGAGACAATCGTAACTTCTCCCTTCTGAATAACAAGCTGGGTACGCTTCGTATCACGAAGAAGTCGAAGAAATGGATGGCTCAAATCGCCGTCACAATCCCCACGACGGAGAAGACCGGTACGAAGGTTCTTGGTGTCGACCTCGGTCTAAAAGTCTCGGCGGTCGCATCGACCGATTGCGACAAGGTGAGGTTCTTTGGGAACGGTCGCGAGAACAAGTTCATGAAACGTAAGCTCCGGGCGAGACGAAAAGAGCTCGGTCAAAAGAAGAAGCTGAACGCGATCAAGGAACTGGACAACAAGGAACAGCGTTGGATGAAAGACAAGGATCACAAGGTGAGCCGTGAGATCGTCGACTTCGCAAAAGAGAACAATATTTCTGTCATTCGCCTAGAGAAGCTAGCGAATATCCGGCAGACGGCAAGAACAAGCCGTAAAAACAATAAGAATCTGCATACATGGTCGTTCTATCGCTTGGCATTATTTATCGAGTACAAGGCGAAACTAGAAGGAATCAAGGTTGAATATGTCAATCCTGCATATATATCTCAAACATGCCCTTCTTGCGGGAGTCGGAATAAAGCGAAAGACCGTACCTATTCGTGTTCTTGCGGATTTAATAAACATCGAGATGTAGTCGGTGCGATGAATATCCGAACCGCACCTGTGGTTGATGGTAAAAGTCAATCAGCCTGAGAATCTATATGATCTGTCTCAGGAGGGGTGATGGCACACCCTCATCTGGAGGTTTGAGCAAAACAGAAATGGACTGCGCTCGCACAAGCACTTCAGAATCCCACTCATCCCGAAGGGTGAGCTTGCGGCTTTAGCCGTGGGAGTGTCAAAAAAATACGAAGGACCCGTGATTGAGCACGCGTATCGGATTGTCGGTCTACAACAAGGACATTTCAAAGTGAACCGGACGGGGACATTGATTTCGGCAGGAGAATCCAATCTTTATCAAGAAAGCGGACGAAGTGCTGACTTGAGTAAACTAGAGACATTATTGAACGACAATCCTTATATGGCAGAACAAAACGACGTGATGACGGATGAAGACATTGAAGCTTTCAACGAGACTCAAGAACGTCTGTTAGAGGAATCTCAATAATATAACGAATGAAAGCGGCGCTGATGAAATCAGCACCGCTTTTTCGTGTGAACTTTTATAAATGTCATAGAAATTGGAGCATGGACGTCGCGACCGTGAAGTAGATGATGAGACCGAGGTTGTCCATCAGTGTCGTGATAAACGGTCCCGAGGCAACAGCGGGGTCTAACTTCAGGCGATTGATGAGCAGCGGGACAATCGTTCCAATCATCGTGGCGACACTGAGTGCGGCAAAAATGGAAATCCCGACAATGAAGCCGATGAGCATGTTGTCATAAAGAATGGTGATGACCCCGAAAATGACAATCATACAAGCGATTCCTAAGATGATGCCCGTCCCGAGCTCGCGTCGAATCATCTTCATGACGTTCTTACGATTGATCGTACCAAGCGCAATCGAACGAACAGCAACGACGAGTGACTGGGTGGCCGCGTTCCCGGCAGACCCCATGACAAGTGGCATGAAGACAGCGAGGAGCACAATTGTTTCAAGCGTCTCTTCAAAACCACCGATTGTCGAAGCCGTAATCATCCCGAGAAACATGAGGCTGACAATCCACGGGGCACGTTTTTTCGCCGCCTCGAACGGACTCATGTTGATATCGGACGACCCCTTCGTCGCGGAAAGTTCTTCAAAGTCTTCCGTCGTTTCGCGTTCGATGACGTCTAACACATCATCGACCGTGATGATGCCGAGTAGCTTTTGCTGATCGTCGATGACAGGAAGGGCCAATAAATCATACTTTTGGACAATCCGAGCCAAGTCTTCCTGGTCGGTCATGACGTTTGCTGAGATGACACGAAAACCCATGATGTCTTCGATTTTCGCCTCGAGCGGCGCGACAATCAAATCACGTAATGAGACGACACCAACCAGTTGGTGCGCTTGGTCGACCACATATAAATAATAAATCGTCTCAGCGTCTGGTCCGAGTTCACGCAACTCTTCTAAAGTCAGTCCGACGGTCTTGTTCGCTTGAAGGACGACGAACTCAGTCGTCATGAGCGATCCGGCCGTCTCTTCCGGGTATTGCATCAAGTCCTTGACTTCTTGTTCCTCGATATCGTCCATCTGTTCAAATAACGTGTCCATGAATGCATCGGGTAACTCCCGCATCAAATCGGCGGCGTTATCTGAATACATCTCATTTAAAATCCGGACAGCATACGGCTGAGGCGTTTCTTGGATGAATGTACATTGCTCTTCTAACGTCAGTTTTTCAAAAAGGTCAGTAAACACTTCAGGTGAGATTGTTCGATATACGAACGCACGCTCATGCTGATCGAGTTCGATAAAATGATCGGCCTGTTCACCGGGGTGGAGGGAGAGGAAGAGGTCTTGAAAATCGACCGGGTCTCCCTTTTGAATCAATGTGCGAAGTGCCGCTTCATGTTCGTTGTATTCCATTTCTTCTATTTTCATTTGCTCACATCCTGATCTTTCGCATTTTTCAGCTTACTCTGCAGGTCTAAAAAAAAAGTTTTTCATCTTTTTTAGGAGGATTATATTCATCATCCATACATCTTATTTCCCCTTGTCAGGACGCCGATTTTTCATGCATTGTTTGTTCATTCACAAAGGTGAAGGTTTATACATAGCCATGTGGAATCACTAACAGGTGAACTGCCGGATTAGACATTCGCAAATTTGGTAAAGTGATAAGGTAAGGGTAGTCACACACCCGAATCACAAGGAGGAAGCGAGATGATCTCAATGACGAATCAACCGATTTCACAAGATACGACGCTGAAACATCCGATTCATGTGTATTCAGAAATTGGAGAATTAAAAACGGTATTGCTGAAACGACCGGGAAGGGAATTAGAAAACCTCACCCCGGAATATTTAGAGCGCCTCTTGTTCGATGATATTCCCCATTTGCCGGTCATTCAAAAAGAGCATGACTATTTTGCGAGTGCGCTCCAAAATCGCGGTGTGGAAGTCCTTTATCTCGAAAAATTAATGGCTGAGACATTGTCGCTCCCTGGTGTGCGCGAAAAGTTTGTCGCGGATATCTTATCGGAGTCTAAATCAAATATCAACGGCTCTTATGAAACGTTAAAAGAATATTTACTGGATTTTGATAATGAGATGTTGATTGAAACGGTGATGGCCGGTATCCGGAAATCGGAGATCAAGCCGGAGAAACGCCGACATTTACACGAAATGATTGAAGATACGTACCCCTTCTTTTTAGATCCTATGCCAAACCTCTATTTCACACGAGATCCGGCCGCCGCAATCGGTCATGGTCTCTCTATCAACCGAATGAAAGAACCGGCACGTCGCCGTGAATCACTCTTCACGCAATATATTATGCGCTATCACCCTCGCTTTGCGAAACATGATGTTCCGATTTGGTCAGACCGCGACTATCGATTTGCGATGGAGGGCGGGGACGAGCTTGTCTTATCGAAAGAAGTCGTCGCCATCGGCATCTCTGAACGAACGACCGCGCAAGGGATCGAGCGCGTCGCCCTCAATTTGCTCAAACATGGAGACAGCTTCAAAAAAGTCATCGCCATCGAAATTCCAAAATCACGTGCCTTCATGCATCTCGATACCGTCTTTACGATGGTCGACCATGATAAATTCACCATCCATCCGTTCATTCAAGGACCGGAAGGGAAGATGAACATTTTCGAACTTTCATTGAATGCAGAAGGTGAATTGCAGATCACGCAGCATACCGATTTGTTGAACGTGTTAAAAGACGTCCTCGGCCTACAGGAAGCGACGTTGATTCCTTGTGGAGGCGGCGACCCGATCGCAGCGGCGCGCGAACAGTGGAACGATGGATCGAATACGCTTGCCATCGCACCGGGTGTCGTGGTCACGTATGACCGAAACTATGTCTCGAATGAACTGCTCCGTAAAGAAGGCGTCGAAGTGATTGAAATCATGTCGAGTGAACTATCGCGCGGACGTGGAGGTCCACGTTGCATGAGTTGTCCGATTATCCGCCAAGACATCTAAATGTGATAAGGAGGAAGCAGTATGTCTACAACGTTCAATTTTGATTTGAAAGGTCGTCACTTTTTATCGTTAAACGAGTTTTCTGGTGAAGAAATCAATTATTTGATCGATTTGTCTGCTGCATTCAAACGTCAAAAGAAACAAGGTATCCCACATCGGATTTGTGAAGGCAAAAACATTGCCTTACTCTTTGAAAAACCATCGACGCGGACGCGTTGTGCGTTCACGGTCGCCGCAATCGACTTAGGGATGCATCCTGAGTATTTAGGCAAAAATGATATCCAGTTCGGGAAGAAAGAATCGGTGCGAGATACGGCCATCGTCCTCGGGCGCATGTTTGACGGCATTCAATTCCGAGGGTTCGCCCACGAGACAGTCGAAGGTCTCGCGAAAGATGCAGGGGTGCCGGTTTGGAACGGATTGACCGACCTCTATCATCCGACACAAATCTTGGCCGACTTCTTGACGGTGAAAGAACAAAAAGGAGAGTTAGCCGGAATCAAATTCGTGTACGTCGGCGACGGCCGGAACAACATGGGGAATACCCTATTGATTGGTGGCGCAAAAGTAGGGATGGATATGCGGATTTGCGCACCGAAATCACTTTGGCCATCTGACGAAATCGTCCATTATGCGAAATCGGTTGCTGCTGAAACAGGCGCCGTCATCACATTGACGGAGAGCATTGAAGAAGCGATGGACAAGGCAGACGTCGTCTACACGGATGTATGGGTGTCGATGGGCGAAGAGGCGGCTTTCGCAGAACGGATCGAATTGTTGCGACCATATCAAGTGAACATGGATATGCTTCAAAAGAGCGGCAACCCGGACATCATGTTCTTACACTGCCTCCCTGCTTTCCACGACTTAGAGACAGAGGTCGGTCGAGCGATTCACGAACAATACGGATTGACGGAAATGGAAGTGACCGATGAAGTGTTCCGCAGTCGTCACTCGTTCGTATTTGATGAAGCGGAAAACCGGATGCATACGATCAAGGCGGTAATGGCGGCAACGCTCACAGAGACACGCGAATGGCTTGAACGTTGACGGGGGGAGGGGACTTCCCCTCCCGTTTCAAAATAAGCGAAAGGGATGAGTAGAATGTCTACGAAGTTGGAGCATGACTCAGGTGGTTCGGCTGGAGTACATCCTGACAAGCAAGACAAGCGATTAGGTCTCGGAGCGTTGACGGCACTTGTCGTCGGATCGATGATTGGCGGTGGCGCCTTCAACTTGGCCGCCGATTTAGCGCAAGGCGCGAACGCGGGTGCCATTCTCATTGGGTGGGTCATCACCGGAATCGGGATCATCGCGCTCGGTCTCAGTTTTCAAAACTTGACGATGCGTCGCCCTGATTTGGACGGTGGTGTCTATAGCTATGCCCGTGCCGGTTTCGGTTCGTTCGTCGGATTCAACTCGGCCTGGGGATACTGGTTATCTGCCTGGCTCGGAAACGTGGCGTATGCCACACTGCTGTTCAGTTCGATCGGCTATTTCTTCCCGATTTTTGAAGGGGGACAAAATATTGCCTCCATCGTCGGAGCCTCCATCATGCTTTGGCTCGTACACACGCTCATTCTTCGTGGGGTGCATGAGGCGTCGATGATCAACATCGTCACCACGATTGCCAAGCTCGTTCCGATTTTTGCATTCATTACGATTACGTTGTTCTTCTTCAATCTCGAAAACTTCACCTTCGATTTTTGGGGACAAGGCGGCTTCTCATGGGGAAGTGTTCGCGACCAGGTCGTCTCGACGATGCTCGTCACGCTTTGGGTATTCATCGGCGTCGAGGGAGCGGTCGTTCTCTCAGGTCGGGCTCGGAAGCGTTCTGACGTCGGAAAGGCGACTGTCATCGGGTTACTCGGTACACTCGTCATCTATCTGCTCATCTCCATCATGTCGCTCGGTCTCATGACACCGGAAAACGTGGCGAACGCCTCGCAACCTGCGATGGCTTACTTGCTCGAGTCAGCAGTCGGTCCTTGGGGCGCGATGCTCATCAATGGTGGACTCGTCATTTCCGTACTCGGGGCATGGCTCGGTTGGACGCTTCTCGCGGCTGAGATTCCGTTCGTGGCTGCGAAAGACGGCGTGTTCCCGAAATGGTTCACGAAAGAGAATAAAAATCAGGCACCCGTCAACGCACTTTGGTTAACAAACGGGTTGATTCAGCTCTTCCTCTTTACCTTCTTGATTTCAGATGCGGCCTATAATTTTGCGTTCTCCCTCGCTTCAAGTGCCATTTTGATCCCGTATGTATTCTCGGCATTTTACCAAGTGAAGGTATCGAAAAATGGAATCGGTTATAGCGCCGGTGAACGGAGAACACGCGATTTGACGATTGGATTGGTCGCTTCCATTTACGGATTGTGGCTCATCTATGCGGCAGGAATTGATTATTTACTGCTCACGACCCTTCTATACGCACCAGGAACACTTCTCTACATGAAAGCGCAACGTGAAAATGGCATCAAGTCACTCAACAAAACGGAATGGTTGGTCGCCGGAGTGTTGACCGCACTCGCCATTTTCGCAGTCGTACGCATACTATCTGGTAATATCTCAGTCATCTGATCGGAGGTATCGATATGGAGAAAAAACGTGTGGTCATCGCCCTAGGCGGAAATGCGATTCAACAAGGTAAAGATGCGACAGCGGAAGCACAAATGCGAGCGGTCGAGGCGACGGCAGAATCTCTCGCAGCACTGATTGCGGAAGGGGTCGACGTCATCATCACACACGGGAACGGTCCGCAAGTCGGAAATTTAATGTTACAACAAGCCGCATCAGACAGTACGGCTACGCCGGCGATGCCCCTTGATGTATGTGGTGCGATGACGCAAGGAATGATTGGATACTGGTTTGAAAATGCGCTGACGAAAGCACTGCGTGCGCGCGGTCTTGAACGAGATGTGGCTTCTCTCGTCACACGAAGCGTGGTCGATCCGAATGATAGTGCGTTCCATCATCCGTCGAAGCCGATTGGTCCGTTTTATACGGAAGAAGAGGCACTTCATCTCGAACGGACGACGGGTTACGTATTCAAAGAAGATGCAGGACGTGGATACCGTCGTGTCGTCCCGAGCCCGGTCCCGATGAAAATCGCCGAACACGCCGTCATCCGAACGCTCGTTGAAGCGGGGCACATCGTCGTCGCTTCCGGCGGTGGTGGTATTCCGATCATGGAGACGGCTGAAGGATACGTCGGAATCGAGGCGGTCATCGATAAAGATTTCGCGGCTGCGAAACTCGCGGACCTCGTCAACGCAGACGTATTGCTCATTCTGACTGCGGTCGAACATGTGTATGTCAACTTTGGGAAGCCAGACGAGATGGCGCTACAAGAGACCTCAAAAGAACAGATGGAGACGTATATCGCCGAAGGACAGTTTGCTCCGGGAAGCATGTTACCAAAAGTAAGAGCGGCACTGCAGTTCGCAGAATCCGGTACGAATCGGGTCGCGATCATCACGTCACTCGACCAGGCGTTAGCTGCCATTTATGGAGATGCCGGAACACGCGTCCGTTTGGCTCCATCCCTTCAACAATAAGAATGTGTCGCAAACGTGAAACGTTTGCGACTTTTTGTTTTCTGTCCCGATTCAAGGGGAAGGAATGTTGTATGCCAAAAATGAGATTGCTATCATATTCAGTGTAAACGTTTGCACTAATTTCAGGAAGGAAGTGACGGAGAGCGGAAACGCTCGAGTGTATGCGCCTATTCGAAGAAAATCATGTATATCAATCGTGGATGAGACCAAAAGCAAGAGAAGAGGCAATCGTGCAAGGAAGCTGTTATCGATTCACCGTATTGACGAGTCAGTTGATTCGGATGGAGTACGCGGAGGATGGGATTTTTGAAGACCGCGCCACCCAAGTGGCGTGGAATCGAGAATTTGACGTTCCACAATTCCGAGTGATCGAAGACGAGGCAGAGCTCCAAATCATCACGGAACACGTTCACTTATACTATACGAAAGGACCGTTCGCACCGAACACGCTCTATGTGGACGTGAAAGGGAACTTCAGTACGTATTACAGCCGCTACATGTTCAACGGTCCAGAGCGGACGCTGAAAGGAACGGCGCGGACGCTCGACCATGTGGACGGGGCGACGGAGTTAGAAGAAGGGATTCTCTCCAAGCAAGGGTATGCGATCATTGATGATTCATCCTCGTTTTTGATGACGGATGACCGCTTCGTCGAGCCGAGACGAAAAGGGATTCATGATATTTACTACTTCGGATATGGTCATGACTACAAACAGGCACTTCGAGACTTTTACACGTTGACGGGTCCGACGCCGATGCTTCCTCGTAAAGCGCTCGGAAACTGGTGGAGCCGCTATTGGCGATACGACGAAAAAGAGTATAAGGCGTTGATGCGCCGCTTCAAATCCGAAGACATCCCGTTCTCGGTCAGCGTCATCGATATGGACTGGCACGTGACAGATATCCCGGAAGAGTATGGGAGTGGCTGGACGGGCTATTCGTGGAATAAAAACTTATTCCCTGAACCGAAGCGATTCCTCAAATGGTTAAAAGATGAAGGGATGATGGTGACATTGAACCTGCACCCCGCCGACGGGGTCCGTGCGTTTGAAGACCAGTATGCGGCGATGGCTGAGGCGATGGGGGTCGATCCGGAATCGGGTGACCGAATCCCTTTCGATTTTTCGGACAAGCGATTCATTCAAGCGTATTTCGAACAGATGCATCACCCGCATGAGGCGGACGGCGTTGATTTTTGGTGGATTGATTGGCAACAAGGATCGACATCGAAGATGGAGGGACTCGATCCGTTATGGATGTTGAATCATTATCACGCCATCGACATCGCCCGTGACGGCAAACGCCCGCTCATTTTTTCTCGTTACGCTGGGCCAGGGAGCCACCGTTACCCGGTCGGATTCTCAGGGGACACAATCATCTCTTGGGCATCACTCGCCTTCCAGCCGTATTTCACGGCAACAGCTACGAACATCGGGTATGGATGGTGGAGTCATGACATCGGAGGGCATCATCGTGGTAAAAAAGACGACGAGCTCGCGGCGCGTTGGGTCGCATACGGAGTGTTCAGTCCAATCATGCGCCTCCATTCGACGTTCAGCACGTTCAACGGAAAAGAGCCTTGGCGTTTCGGAATCGAAGCCGAACAGTCGATGAAGCGATTCTTACGCCTGCGTCATCAACTCATTCCTTATTTGTATACGATGAACTATCGGAACCATGCAGAAGCGTTGCCACTCGTGTTACCGATGTATATCGAACATCCCGATGATGAAGCGGCTTATCAGGTGCCGAATCAGTTTTATTTCGGAAGTGAACTCATCGTCTCCCCGATTGTCACACCAATGGACCGACAGCTCCATGTCGCGGGTGCGAACGTGTGGTTGCCGAAAGGGCAATGGTTCGATTTCTTCACGGGTCATCGTTATGAAGGCGACAAGTCGATTCGTGTGTTCCGTGGACTCGAAGGGCAACCGGTCTTCGCCAAAGCGGGCGCCATCATTCCAATGATGCCGCATGAACCGCATGCGAACGAAACGGGGAACCCGAGCGAGCTAGAAGTACTCGTCTTTCCAGGTGCCTCGAACACGTTCACGATGTACGAAGATGACGGGGAAAGCCGTGATTATGAGACGGGGGCGTCACTCGAAACGACGTTCACGCTCGATTGGGAAGCGCGTACGCTTCACATCGAGACGTCAGGTGATTTGACACTCGTCCCGGCGAATCGGACGTTGACGATTCTTGTCCGCGGGGTCGTCGGAGAAGGGGACTATGATGCGGAGACGCAGACGTTACACATCCCACTCGGTGAATGGAAACGGGAGCAGACCGTGACGCTTCCGGTCGATCTGACACAAAACGCACATCGACTCGACCGTCTCTATCGGTTCTTAGACCGCGCCGAAATCGCTTATGACTTAAAAGATCGTTTATATCAGATGGCGACCACGAAGACACGTCTCGAGGCATGGTTGTTTGACCTCCATGCGTTAGAGCTCGATCGTGATTTACAGGACGCCCTATTGGAACTTATGTTGGACTAAAAAAGGGGGGAGACCCCCTTTTGTCATGTCAGAAAACTGTTGGATTTAGAAAGCGCTTTCAATAAAAATCCCACTATACTGAAGATAGAAGAATAGAAATGAGGGGATGAACATGCGACACATGTGGACGATTGACGATTTACGGCAGTTGACGCTGTTTGAGACATGTCCGAGTCGAGCACTTGAACAGTTGATTCCGCACGTCTATTGCCGGACGTATCGGAAAGGACAACTGTTGTTCATGGAAGGGGATCCGCGTGAGCGTGTGTATTTCTTGATGAGCGGTTATATCAAACTCGAACGGATGAATGAGAATGCGACCCATCATTACGCCGACTACGTGAAACCGAAACAATTTTTCCCATACAACGGTTTATTCACAGGGGAAGACTATCGTCATACGGCTGAAGCGGTGACGGACATTGAGGTCATCTACATCCCAACAGACCGCTTTGAGCGGTTCGTGTCCACGCAGTCGAGCATGCTGCTCTATATCATTGGCCAGATGAACCGTATTCTTGATTTGCATGAGCGACGTGTCCAAGAAATCATCACGCCGAGCGCGAAAGAGCGTGTCATCAATACGCTCCATTTCTTAATTGAAGATTTAGGGGAACCGGACGAACAAGGCGTTCGAGTCCGATGCCCGTTTACCGCAATCGAACTTTCTCGTCTGTCTGGCACGTCCCGAGAGACGGTTTCGACGATTTTAGCCAAACTTCGAAAAGAAGATATACTGCGCATCGACGCCCATCAACTTGTCATTGGGCATCCTGAATATTTTGAACAAGACATCGACTGACGCCACTCGAATGAGGGCGTCTTTTACATGTTCATACGAGCGGGGCGTTCGCTTCAAAACGTGGCATATTGTATAATTAGTGATGAATCTCACAAAGCAATGGAATTGTAAATAGAGAAAGGATGAATGCAGTGAAACGACTGCAAGCCCTTGCTTTCGCCGAAAGGGGTCACATCATCGGACTCGTGTTATCCGCGGTCATGATTGGACTATCGATTTTGGCGCAAGCGTATTTAATCGTCGACATCGTCGACCGAATCTTTTTAAAGGATGAATCATTCGAAGCCATCCTTCCGGCTTTACTATGGCTCGTCGTTGCTTTATTGGCACGAGCGCTTTTTGGATATGTGTCAGGACGCATCGGTGCGAGTTTATCCGAAAAGGCGAAACAGACGTTACGCCTTCAATTGTTGGATCGGTACGCCACGAGTCCGGTCGAGTCGTCTTTGACAGGACAATCGGGTAAAAAGGTCAGTGTGTTCATGGATGCTGTTGACGAAGTGGATGCCTACTTCAGTCAATACTGGCCACAGGTCATCCAAACGTCGATCATCCCGCTCCTTATTTTGGTCGTCGTCTTCAGCCAACACTGGATTTCTGGTGTGATCATGATGGTAACGGCACCGTTCATCCCGCTATTCTTTATCATTATCGGAATTGCGACTCAGAAAAAATCAGAAGAACAGATGGAGAAGATGAATCAGTTTTCCGGTAAGTTTTTAGATGTCTTACAAGGATTGACGACGCTCAAGCTTTACAATCGCACCGAGCAAGAAGCGAAGGCGATTGAGAAGAGCAGTCTCGACTTTCGGGATGTGACGATGGTCGTTTTGAAGACGGCCTTCTTATCGGGACTTATGCTCGAGTTCATCTCGATGCTCAGTACCGGTGTCGTCGCGTTAGAAGTCGCGTTACAAATGGTCGTCTGGGAGAACCTCACGTTCTTCTCTGGTTTTTTGATTCTTGTGTTAGCGCCAGAGTACTACTTGGCGATTAAAGATTTAGGGAGTGCCTTCCATACAGGACGTGGAAGTATGGGCGCAGCCGACCGAATCTTTGAGGTATTAGACGCCCCCGATGATCGCATCGAATGGGGAACGAAATCACTGGGTTCACGAACACCAAACCTTGAACTCGAAGACGTCTCCTTCGAATATGCAGGCGGACGTTTTGTACTTCAACCGTTGAATGGTCGGATTCCGTCCGGTACCCACCTGGCCTTAGTCGGTGCGAGTGGTTCTGGGAAGACGACAGTACTGAACGTCATCTCCGGATTGCTACAGGTGAAATCAGGACGTGTCCTCGTAGACGGTGAACCTCTTCAGTCGTTTGACGAGTCTGCCTGGTACGGAAACATTGCCTATATCTCGCAAAACCCTTACCTATTCGCCGGAACACTTGCCGATAACATCACCTTAGGCGAAGAGGCCGATGAGCTCGCGTTACGGGAAGCGGCCGATGCGGCAGGACTTTCTGAGGTGATCGATCAATTACCGAACGGAATCTGGACGGAGCTTGGAGAAGGCGGATTTGGTCTATCGGGTGGGGAACGACAACGTCTCGCGCTCGCCCGGGCCTTCTTTAAACGACCTGGTATCCTCTTGTTCGATGAACCGACGACCGGTCTCGATTTGAAGACGGAGCAGATTGTGAGACGTTCGATTACTGAGTTGTCGAAAGAGGCAACGTTGATCACGGTGGCTCATCGCCTGCATACAATCAAAGAGGCGGATACCATCTGGTTTATGGAGGATGGGCAACGGATTGCAGAAGGAACGCATGACGCGTTGCTCGCCGTCCCAGAGTATGCTGAACTGTTTGCGCTTCAGAAAGGGGTGAGCCGATGAACTCGCTTTGGACGATTACAAAATGGATGATGCGCGAGAAGAAAGATATCCTTCTCTCCGTCTTCTTTGGATATGCAGCCGGGATTGCGGCGGTTGCTCTGTTTGCAGCAAGTGGATACCTCGTCTCACGGGCGGGGCTCGTCCCGCCTTTGTATGCGCTCATGGTACCCGTCGTCCTCATCAAACTGTTCGGGGTCATTCGGGCAGGAAGTCGTTATCGGGAGCGCCTCGCGTCACACCGGGCGACGTTTACGATATTGAGCGAGCTACGTGTCCGCTTTTATCGACAACTTGAACCGCTCGTCCCATCGATTTTTGCGAAATATCGGAGTGGAGATTTGCTTGCACGTGTCGTCGGAGATGTGGAGAGCCTGCAAAACTATTTTCTCCGCGTATTCTATCCGCCAATCATACTCGTGCTCGTGTTCTTGAGTACAATCTTCTTTGTGACGTTCTTCTCGTTCGCGGTCAGCCTATGGATCTTACTTGGTGTACTCGTCACCGGGTTTTTGATTCCACTCGGATTTGCTCGGATTCGTGCTCGTCATGACGAGACGATTCGTGCATTGCGCGGGGATGTATCGATTCAGTTGACCGAGATGATGTACGGATATCGAGATTTAAAACTACATCATCAACTCGATCGTACGAAGCAAGCTGTGTATTCGCGCAGCGAACGCTACATGGAAGCGGAGCGGAAAGACACGACGAATCAATTTTTCAACTCCGCACTCGTCGTCGCGGCCTCTTTACTCGTCTCATGGGGAGTCTTGGCAATCGGTGCCTATCAAGTCGTAGATGGGGATTTGAATGGGCTCTTCTTGGCGATGCTCATCATGATGTCACTCACGGCGTTTGAGAACACGACACCGATGGCTGTGTTCCCGGGACACTTTGCAGATAGTAAACAAGCGGCCGATCGATTGTTTGAAGTGATGGAGCCGAGTGAAACGATTGAGGCGCTCGAAGCGAAGCGTCATGATGTGACGTTCACGACATCGCCATCCATCTCATTTGAGCATGTTCGCTATCGCTATCCGGATACGTATCGGGATGTGATTGACGATGTGTCGTTACACATCCCGAGCGGTTCGAAGACGGTCATCGTCGGACCGAGCGGCTCCGGGAAATCGACGTTGCTCCAACTGTTGTTGGCATTTGTCCGGACAGAAGACGGGACGATCCGACTCGATCATGACAACTTGAATGACATGAAACAAACTTCAATCTGGCAGCATGCGAGTGTCGTCTTGCAAGACAATCACTTCTTTTACGGAACCATACGGGAGAACCTGGCATTAGCCGGTGACTTTACCAATGAGGAGATGCTTGTGGCGCTTGAACGTGTCCGTTTATCGTTTTCACTCGATGAGCCGGTCCTTGAAAAAGGGGCGAACTTATCAGGTGGAGAACGTCAACGGTTAGCGATTGCACGAGCCCTTCTGAAAAACGGACTGATCTGGTTGCTCGATGAGCCTACTTCAGCGCTTGATGCTGGGACGGAAGCGCATGTCTTTTCTGAACTGTTGCATCAAGCAGGGTCAGGGACGCTCATCCTTGTCAGTCACCGCTTGACGGGACTCGAAGCCTTCGATCAAATCATCGTGATGGAAGCTGGACGAATCGTCGAATTTGGATCATATGAGGAACTGATGATGAAACGTGGTACGTTCTACGAATTGAAACAAATCGAACAAGAAGTGTTCGCATAACAAAAAGACGAGCAGCCCCGTCGGTGGGCTGCTCGTCTTGTTTTTGGCAAATATGGGTGCAACAAATGGGGGTTGTCGCAGCAATGCTTTCAAAAAGAGTGTCGTGGAGGGGAATCCACGTGACGTGATTGGTTTGGGGAACGTGCACGTCAAGCTTTTAGGAAGCTACATCTAGAGTATAGTTGATAACGATTCTCATTGTCAACGAGAATAACGAAAAAAATATCCATACGTGCGAACACGTATGGACGGAGTCTCGAATTAGTTCGAGGCGACACCTTTTTGAACGGTGAATCGAATGAGACTGAACAAGTATCTCGTGAAGAAGAGCGCGAACGCGTAAAATAGCGCGATGAACGGTGACTGGAGGTCGATTCCAGGAATGTTCATCAAAAACTCTAAGACGAGAATCGATAGCAAGAATACATAAAGAGCAGCGTCTAAATAAAGTGGCATGAGACGACCCCGCTGATGCCAAAACGTACGGATCAGTGGTGCGACGGTCATTCCGATAATCCGTTCAGCAAAACCGATACTGAGCACGGCAATCAAGAATGAGGGGACGGTGTTAAATGCCACTAAATCTGAGAATACGAATCCTGAAATGAGTAAGAGTGGGCCGATGACGATCATCATCGAGAGCGACGTACGGAAAAAAATCCATAAATTTTGTTGAATCGAACGAATTCCCCCGAGTGCCGATTGTTGAAGTGTCTTCCCACGTTTATAGTCAATCGCGAACGAGCTGATAAACATAATTCCAAACAAAGATAACAAAACTGACATGAACGATGTTTCCCCTTTTCTGAATAAATCCTGATGTACCAATCTGAACCAAAGTCTAGCCTAGTTTAACGATTCGTTTCGAGAAAGTAAAGTGAGAAAACATGCTCAAGTGTGAAGTGTTCAATCCTTTAAGAAGCAAGGATGAATCGATTTCGTCCAGACTCTTTTGCGTGATATAACGCTTCGTCTGCATGCTTCAACACACTATCGATTTCAATATCGTTCGAATGACAGGCTCCTAGCGAAACGGTGATGTGTAGTGTTCCTGCACTCGTTTCAAACGGGAACGTCGAAACTTTTTCTCGGATAGATTCTGCGAGGCGAGACACTTCATCCCGCGTAGCGTGTGGCATGACGATTAAAAATTCTTCTCCACCGAAGCGACCGACCAAATGCCGCTCTTCACTTTCGTTGACGAGAAGCATACCGAGTTCACGTAACACGTCATCGCCGACGTCGTGCCCATACGTGTCATTCACTCGTTTAAAGTGATCAATATCGACTAAGATTAACGCATATTCTTCTGCCTCGACCGTCAAGTTAGCCATCGCTTCATTCAACAAACGACGGTTGGCAATTCCGGTGAGCGCATCAGTACGCGCAAGCTGTTGCTGATGTTGGACGTTCTCAAAGTGACGGCGTAATTCGAGCAATAATCGATAGGCAGCACAGGCTCCTATATAAGACATTAACGAGTAGATGATTATGACGGGATAGAACAGATTGAGCGGTAGCGCGGCATAGATGGCTGCCCCAAAGATGACAATGTTGATTATAGTGAATACAAGTAGTGTCGGACGTGTATTATCCATTCGTTTTCTAAGGATACTGATGGTCCCTACGAGAACGAACATTGTCGCAAATGCTAAATACAGTCCAATCATTGCACCATCTGTATACCATACGACGAAAGTACGTCCAATCAGATAAACGATACCGGCGACCGTTCCGCTCACCCAACCTCCGTATAGGACAGCGAGTATAATCGGGATGGCGCGTAAATCAATGAGCACCCCTTCAAGAGGTAAGGCGTTTACTAAAAGCAGGATAGCAATCAAGCCGGTTTGCACACCGAGTAAAACTCGCCCTTTTAAAGGGGACTGCGGTGTCAAACGAGGGCGGTTGCGGAACGGTAAAAAGGAAATCGTGAAGAGCGTGAACAAGATACACAGGTTGATAAAGAATGCGTTAACGATTGTGAGCATCGAAGCTCCCCCTTACCTTGTATGGAAATATTTAGTTACAGTATAAAGCATCTTATCGGAAACAGGTAGGATTAACCTGCGACCTAATAGAGAATTACTCTTGATTAGAATTCAAGTGCAACTCCAATCATTCCTTTTCGGTTTCACAGACATGTTTCAACTTTTAGAACTTTCGTTATCGAAAATCGAAAGTTTGGTATGATAAGAGAAAAGGAGGACTGTCCGTGCGTTACTGGGATCATTTTAAGCGAGCGTTTATTCCGATTGCGCTCATTTTAATTGGATTAGCGATCTTTTATACTTTATCGGCTAGAGATAACATGGTGTTGACGATTTTAGGGGCTGCGATTGTAGGAGTCATCTTATTTTTAGTGATGCGTCATGTGAACCAAGTCGAAGAAGACTAAAACGAGAACACATTTTGTGGTTCTCGTTTTTTGTTGTCTTGCGACTTTTTTGGGTACACTACAAAGTAAGGAGGGATTTTTTATGGCAAAAGCTACATTTGCGGGAGGCTGTTTTTGGTGCATGGTCAAACCGTTTCATAAATATGAGGGGGTCGAACGTGTCATTTCCGGATACACGGGTGGACATGTCGACAATCCGACATATCAACAAGTCTGTTCAGAGACGACGGGGCATTTAGAGGCGGTTGAGATCACGTTCGATCCTGAGATCATCTCGTATGAGGAGTTGCTTCGCATCTATTGGCGTCAAATCGACCCGACAGACGGTGGGGGACAATTCAATGACCGAGGCGAATCGTATCGTCCGGCAATTTTCTATCATTCAGAAGAACAACGGGACGCAGCTGAGCGCTCGAAACAAGAAGTGGAAGACTCAGGACGGTTTGATCGTCCGATTGAAGTCGACATTCGCCCTGCGAAAACGTTCTGGGAAGCGGAAGATTACCACCAGGACTACTATAAAAAGAATCCGTTCCGCTACGAAATGTACCGGGTCGGCTCGGGTCGCGCGAAATTCGTAAAAGAAGCATGGAGTGATCGCAAGAAGCAACAGGCACTCCGTGAGCGCTTGACGCCGATGCAATATAAAGTCACACAAGAAAACGGAACAGAGCCGCCGTTTAAAAACGAATACTGGGACGAAGAACGTGAAGGATTATACGTCGACATCGTTGATGGAACACCACTGTTCACATCTCACGATAAGTTCCAGTCAAACTGTGGATGGCCGAGCTTCTCACGTCCGATCGAAGAGAAACGAGTCGACTTGAATATGGACACGACGCACCACATGGTACGGACGGAAGTCCGTTCAAAACAAGGTGACAGTCACCTCGGTCACGTCTTTGATGATGGACCGAAAGAACTCGGCGGTTTACGCTATTGCATCAACTCGGCCGCTCTCCGATTCATTCCTGTAGAAGAGCTTGAAGAAGCTGGGTACGGGGAATATAAACACTTATTCAACAAGTGAAGGGGAGAGTCGTATGTTCACAGCCGTCAAACAACAAATTCGGTGCGAAACGATTGGGACCGTCCTTGATTTTTACGACCAGTCGATTCGACATCTTTCGGAAGAAGCGAGACAAGAGAAGTACGCCAAAATGAGTTCGAGCCCGTTCTCCTTCTTTCGAGGGAGCTCGCACTTGTTCTATTACGACTTTGCGAAAGTCCCCATCGCGTTTGACACAGGTCCCGACCACCCGACGTTCATTCAAGGAGACTTGCACTTTGAGAATTTCGGTGTGTTCGAGGATGGTGCCGGTACAATCATTTATGATGTAAATGATTTTGACGAGGCGTATATCGGCTCCTATCTGTTCGACTTGTTGCGGATGGCAGTCTCTGTCGATTTATTTGCGGCCGAGTCAGGGTTTGACGGCAAAGCGGCCATCGAAGCATTTGCACGCTCGTATGCGGAGGCGATTGAGAAGCATGCGAAAGGAAAAAGTGAACATATTCAATTTACAAAAGAGAATACGTGTAAAGCTGTGAAGAAAGTCATTAAAAAAGCGGAGAAAAAGAAAGACGAATTTATGTCCGAACGGACGGAAGTAAGGGACGAAGAACGTTACTTTTCAACAAGTGATGATCTGATTCCTCTTTCACCGGGCATGCGTGAGAAAATCGAGGCGGCCTGGGGAGATTATTTATCTTCTTTGTCGGATGAGCATCGCCATCATGCGGATCATTATGAAATCAAAGACATCGCCATCAAGCTACAAAGTGGTACGGCTTCCATCGGTCTAGAGCGTTATTACATTTTGATTGAAGGGGCCGATCAAGAGCACGATGAAGATGTTATTTTAGAGATGAAACAGGCACAGTCCGCCGTTCCGTCGCTATTTCTGCCGACGCATCCGCTATTTGAGAATGGATTGTCGCACCAAGGGGCGCGTGTCGTTGCCGCGCAGCGGGCGATGGTTCACAGTCGTGACCCTTATCTCGGCTATTTGACGATTGATGGGAAAGAGTATTATGTAAGGCAGCGTTCGCCGTACAAACGAAAAGTGAAGGCGAAGCATATGAAAGACGAGACGTCACTCATTGAGACGTTGAAGGTGCAAGCACAAATCACAGCGAAAATTCACGCACGGGCCGATGCAACGTCTAACGTGCTAGATTATACGGCGAGTGAACGAATCGCGGCGGCCATCGGGGACTCCCCATCGTTATTCATTCGGCAGTTGTCGAGATGGGCCGATTTTTATGCAAATCAAGTTCGCTTTGATTACGATGCCTTTTTGAACTGGGTCGAATCAAGGAAACGTTGAGGACATTTGCGAATCGAAGGGCAAATCCTGCACAATGGAAACGTAAAGGATGTGTAAGGACCATGATTACAGAACAACAAGTCATCGCCCAGATGCGTCAGGTGATGACACAGATTGAGTCATCAACGGGCGAAGTACAAAAGCGTCATTTGGCCAAGTTGATGGGCTTTTGCGAACTACTATTAGCGGAGACGTCTGAAGTGAAAGGTGTCAGTACGCCACAAATGACGACACCGGCGAGTGAGGAAAAACCTCCGCTTGATCGTCAGATGGCCGCTTTTCTCGGGATTCCCATGGAAGAAGACGAACAACCGAAATCCGATTCATTGCTCGATTTTTGAACCACATGTGCATCACGTGTGGTTTTTTTGTAGATTCACTTTCATTGACTTAAATACCATAGGGGGTATAATGGGTGTAAGAAATGAAAAGCAAATGGAGGCGTGAATATGTTGGACTTTCTTTTTGTGGCGGTCGTCATTGGAATCGTGTATTTTTGGTGGAGTCGCCGAAACAATGTTAAAACGGTCTCAACGGATGATTTGAAGCGTAGAATCGCAGAAGAGCGGAACATTCAATTGTTGGATGTACGTGAACCGCATGAATACCGCGGGGGACATATTAAACAAGCAAAAAACGTCCCACTTTCTGGTTTCGGGAACGCACAAGCGAAATATCCGAAAGAAAAGGAACGTCCCGTCTACGTCATCTGTCAAAGTGGCATGCGTAGCCAACGTGCTGCAGCGATGCTTAAGGGTGCCGGATATACCGACGTCTATTCTGTAAAAGGCGGAATGAACTTCTGGCGTGGATAATAGATTGCGACTGAACGAATCGGTTCAGTCGTTTTTTTGTCACCACGTTTTCGCTTTTGCATTTTCGGGGATTCTGCTACGGTAGGGAGAGAGTGAAAGAGAGGGGATTAATCCAATGGCAGTGATTTTATTTGATATCGATGGCACGTTAGTAGATACGACCGGGCCGATGACACTGGCGATTCATGAGGCGCTCGAGGAACTTCCGCACCTTCCGAAACCGAGTGAAGAGGCGGTCCGTTCAGGATATGGCTTGGCAGGTAACGCGTTTTGGGAGCATGTCATCCCGGAAGCGACAATCGAAGAGATCCGTCTCATTCGGAGATTGCGTCACACGACGCTCGAGAAGACGATGGAAGGGCAAAACGTCTTATTCGATGGCATTCGTGACATGTTGGAGACGCTTCACGAACAAGGTCATACGTTGACGACGGCGAGCAACTGCGGTGTTCATTACATGAACTTGATTTTAGATACGCAACAGATTCGCTCCTACATGACGGCACCGGAATGCTTGGAATCTGTCAGTGGCGAAAAGAAAGCAGACATTCTGACAGCACACCGTGTCCGTCACGGTGAGGCGGACTATATTATGGTCGGCGATCGCAAATCGGACGTCGAGGCAGCACGGGCACATGATTTCCCAGTCGTTTTGACAGGGTTCGGATTTGGAAATGAAGAAGAGTGGGCGCTTGCGGATCACGTCATCAAATCGCCGAACGATTTAGTCGAATGGGTCAACCGATAAGAAAAGGCTTGTCGCATGTGCGACAAGCCTTTTTGTATGCCTATACTTACAACCCGAGTGAGATGTATTTGACTTCTAAAAATTCTTCGATGCCGTGGTGACCACCTTCACGCCCGAGTCCACTTTCTTTCCATCCACCGAACGGCGCTTGAGGAGTTGACGGAAGACCATCATTCACACCAACGATTCCGTACTCTAACGACTCCGCTAAATAGACGGCTTCATTGATGTCTTGTGTGAATAGATAAGCGGCTAAGCCGAACGGTGTATTATTTGCTCGTTTAATTACTTCTTCGAGTGAATCGAATGTTGCAATCGGTGCGACCGGACCAAATGTCTCTTCATTCATGCAGAGCATGTCTTCATTCGCATAACGAATGACCGCCGGACGAATGAATAAACCGTCTAATACGTCGCCACCGTATACTTCACCGCCACGAATTTGAGCATCTTCGATATGTTTTTCGACTTTACTGAGCGCATCATCATCAATGAGTGGGCCAATATCGACACCTTCCTCTAATCCGTTCCCGACTTTTAGCGCTTCGACTTCTTCAATGAAACGTTCCGAAAATTCATCGACGACGGCTCGTTCGACATAAATCCGGTTCGCACAGACACACGTCTGTCCACCGTTACGGAACTTCGTGGCGACGGCTTGTGGAACGGCTTTATCCAGATCTGCTTTGGCCGTGACGATGAGCGGGGCGTGTCCACCGAGCTCGAGCGAAATCTTTTTCATCGTGTCTGCAGCGTCACGCATAAGCATCTTCCCGACTTCTGTCGACCCGGTGAATGTCAATTTTCGCACCCGCTTGTCTTGTTGCCACGCTTTGACAATGTCAGACGCTTGTCCTGTCACGAGGTTGATGACTCCTTTTGGGAATCCTGCTTTTTCGGCCAATTTGACCAATTCAATCGCCGTCAACGGAGTCGCCGATGCGGGTTTCATGACAACCGTACAGCCGGCAGCAAGCGCTGGTGCGACTTTTCGCGTAATCATGGCAGCCGGGAAGTTCCAAGGTGTGATGGCGGCGATGACGCCGACCGGTTGCTTGATGGCAAAGATTCGTTTTTGGTTCGAAGAGGCGGGAATCGTCTCCCCATACACACGTCGTCCTTCTGCCGCATACCAGTCGATAAAGCCGTTCGCATAATTGATTTCACCGATGGCTTCTTTCAGTGGCTTTCCTTGCTCCTCGACCATTGTCCGGGCAAGTTCTTCTGTATGTTCTGCGATCAAACGATGCCACTCATTCAGTAGAGCCCCTCGTTCGTCCGCCGTCTTCTGTTGCCATTCCTGTAGCGCTTCATGCGCCGCATCGACAGCTTGTGTCGCTTCGGCGGTATCACTTTTTGTCACAACGGCCATCACATTTCCTGTGGCCGGATTTCGTACCTCAATCGTCTGTTCCGTCTCTGTCCATTCCCCGTTAATGAAGTTTTTCTCTTCTCGCATCTTGATTTCCCCTTTCCAAAAAGTGCACAGTTAATTAGAGGATACCCGTTTTTTTAAAACACACACAATTTTCCAAGAAAATGAGGGGATACAATGTGGATCATTATCGTCGGTTATCTAGTCGGGAGTCTGCTCGGGGGAAGACTATATGGGTTGTTAAGTGGTCATGATTTAGCGACATCTGGTTCAAACAATACCGGTGCCCGCAATGCGCATCGCATCGGAGGGGTGAAGGCGTTTCTAATCGTATATGGATTCGACCTGCTGAAGACGATTCTTGTCCTCCAGGTGAGTGGACCGTATTTTTGGCAGACGGCACTTGCACTCACACTCGGTCATATTTATCCGTTTTGGCGAATCCGCGCAGGCGGGAAGGGATATGCCGTTTTTTCTGGAATCATATGGGCATACGATCCGTGGTGGTTTATCGGTGGTCTCCTGATCTTATTACTTTTGATCAAAATGACGGGCAATTCGCGTGAGACCGGGCTCATCATGCTCGTCTTACTTCCGTTAGCTGCACTCGGAAGTATCGGGGATTTCATCTGGGCCACGCTCATTGCCATCGTGATTGTCTATCATCATGTGAAGGAGGGAACGACATGATTGTTTATCGAAAAGCCAGTTCATCTGATTTTGACGCCATTCATCGATTAAATTACGAAACGTTCGTCGAAGAGATTCCGCAACATCCGCCGAATCTGGAGCGACGCCTCGTCGACAAGTTTCATGAAGAAAATACATATTGGATCGGAGAAGTGAATGGTGAAGTGATTGCGATGTGCGCGCTACGTGGCAAGCGACCATTTTCGTTGGAACAAAAAGGTGTGTGTATTCCTGAAGGGAATTGGCTCGAGGTTCGGTTGCTTGCTGTGAAGAAAGCGTATCGGCGCAATCGTACGTTCGCCGGATTGATGAGAGCAGTCATTGGAGATGCGACCGATCATGATGTCGATGGCATCGTCATCAGTGGGACGACGCGTGAACAAGTGCTCTATCACCGATTCGGATTTGTCCCATTTGCGGATCCAATCGGTCCTGAGGAAGCACGATATGTGCCGATGGTGTTAACACGTTCGGCATTTTATGAATCAAAGTCAGCGTCGACGCTTCGACCGAAAAGTTTGCTCGCAGGTCCTGTCGAATGCTCGGAGCGTGTAAGGGCGAGACTCTCGAGACAGCCGCTCCCACACCGTTCAAACGAGACGAGCCGCATGCTTGAATCCGTTCAGCAACAATTGACGAAACGAATCGGGCTTCCTTATGTCTATACGCTATTAGGAAGTGGCACGGTGGCCAACGATGCGGTCGCTTCACGATTGAGTGGACACGGTGTCATTTTATGCGCCGGCGAATTCGGCGAACGTCTCATGGATCACGCATCCCGCGCCGGTCTCTCGTTTGATGTCATTCAAGCGGACAGTGAAGGGAAGTGGGGTGTTTCTGAACTTGAACGCATTGAACCAGACTGGGTGTGGACGGTGCACTGTGAGACATCCTTAGGAATTTTAATCGATCTCACCCCACTTTATGCGTGGCAAGGTGTCGTTGCCGTCGATGCGATTAGTGCTGTCGGAACGTGCGTCTATAACTATTCCTTTGCTGATTATGTGACCTTCTCCTCAGGAAAGGCGCTACGGAACGCCCCAGGTCTCGCGTTCGTTGCCATGAAAGAGCGGGCAGAAGCGTTACGAGACGTGCCTCGCTACTTTGACTTATCCCTTTACCAACCAATCGCCTTCACACAGTCAGAACCGCTCCTTGCGGCGATGGATGTCGCATTAGAAGAATTGACAGAAGAGGAAGTCGCGTCGCACGAAGAGAAGATGATCGTCCTGATCAACTCACTCCGTGAGAACGGCTTACAAATCGAGCTGAGTCCTGCCCAGTCACCCGGTATCATCACGATCCCGGTCCCATTCGGACAGTCTTCAATCGAGCTCGGTCGACAGCTGTCGTATCAAGGTTATCTCGTGCAATATGAGAGTGAATATTTGAAGCGGGCGAACGTCATCCAAGTATCGACGATGGGCTGGACGACACCTCGTATGATGCGTGACGTCGGGGCCTATATTGCCGAGTGGATGCAACAAAAAACCGTCACTCCTGAGAGTGACGGTTCGCTCAAACTCGAAAATCCTGACGTGCCAAGTGACGAATTTTTCGTCCGAGGCGTCTCCAATTGAAGTAAGCCAGTACGGAGACGATGCCACCCGACCAGAACAGCCATTCATCCGGTCGAATATAGCCGAGTAGTCCGACGAGCAACCCGAGCAAGATGACGATGGCATTGAACGTCTGGCGGTGCAACAGTTCTTTTGATTCCAAGTTGCGTTGGAACATCGCTTGCTCCGACAGGCGTTTTCGCGTCGGTTCTTTTAAGTAATTGTCGAGAAGCGGCGGGACGTTCAATAACTTCTTCGCGTAGTTGATTCCGGTCTTCACATATCGGTTTTGAAGCGTTGTCCCGTCTTCCTCGAGCCATTCGATGACAATCGGTTTACCGAGTGTGAACAGGTCGATTTTCGGGTCGAGGATTTGCAGGATGCCGAGCAAGGTCGACGCGGCCCGCCCGAAGAAGGCAAATTCCGCCGGGAGTTGAATTGGTTCATTTTTGACGAGCAACTGAATATCTTGCAACACTTTCTCGATTAACTTCGTATCGACCGTATCGATATCGGTCTCCAAATAAAACGTCACGGCCTTTTCGAGTGCTTGGCGGATGTTTTGTTTGTTCGCCGTCGGTAACAGGAACCGTAAATCTTCTAGTCCGTCGACGATGCTGTCATAGTCGAGCGAGATGAACGCCTGTAGAATGTTTCGAATCGTTGCCATGTCTTGCGCCGTCGTCTGTCCGACCATCCCGAAGTCGAGTAAGATGATGGTACCGTCCGCCCGAATTTGGACGTTTCCGGGGTGTGGGTCGGCATGGAACTGTCCACCGAACAACAACTGTTCGGCGGCGAGCGTGAACAGCCGTTCGGCTAGTGCGGAGCGATCGATGTCATTTTCTTTTAAGAAGGCGAGATCGGTGATTCGTCTCGCATCGACCCAGTCCATCGTCAAGACACGGTTTGTACAGAGGTGCTCGTGATAATCCGGGATATAAACGTCCGGGTTATCGGCATACTTTGCTTTAAAATAGAGAGCATTTTTTAATTCGGTTTGAAAATTTAGTTCATCCCCGATGACAAAAATCATTTGGCGATATAAGCTATCTAAGTCGGTCGATTTAGCGAGGGATGTCCGCTTCAACATCGACGTGACAATCCGCATGGCACGGAAGTCCGTACGAATGATTTTTTCGATATTCGGACGTTGAATTTTGATGGCGACCCGTTTGCCGTTTTCAAGCAATGTGGCGCCGTATACTTCCCCAATCGAGGCGGAGGCGACGGCATCGATTCCGACGTCTTTGACGACTTGCGAGTAAGGAACGCCCCATTCAGCCTCTAGAATCGCGCGCGACTTCTCCCAACCCGATGTCGGGACACGGTCGACAAGTTCAGAGAGCTCATTCAGGACGGCGGGTGGCAATAAGTCTGCACGAATGGACAAAAATTGTCCGAGCTTGATTAACAAGCCTTCGAGCCGTAACGCATTTCGTTTATACTCACGCGCGAGCTTGAGCATGAGTGCTTCATATTCTTCTGTCGTGGCGACGCCTTGTTGTTGTTTACGTGAAAAGGCGTACAGCCGAATGATGAATCGGGCGAACATGGTGACGATAATCCATATGCGGAACAAAGCGATACGTTTCATAGTAATACCGACATCCTTTACGACAGTCGCTCGACTGACCTGATTTTTTGTAACTATACTTTACCATACAATGTGTTGAAGAAAGGGCAAGGGATGTTCATGGAGTGGGAATTGCTCAACGTCGTCGGGACGATTGCGTTCGCGGCGAGCGGAGCCATCATTGCGATGGATGAAAAATACGATATTTTTGGGGTGTGGCTGCTCGCGTTTATCACTGCCTTTGGGGGCGGTGCGATTCGAAACGTCCTATTAGGAAACCCCGTCAGTTTGATTTGGCAACAGAATGATTTATTTATTTTATGTTTTCTTGTTGCACTCCTCATCTTCCTGCTACCTAGTGTCGTATTGCCACACTGGGAACGTTGGGGTGTCATTGTCGATGCCATCGGGTTGGTCGCCTTCGCCTTTCAAGGAGCACAGGTCGCCATCAAACTGGATTTGCCATTATCGGCAGCGATTGCGGCGGCTGTCCTGACAGGTGTTGGGGGTGGTGTGGTCCGCGACTTACTGGCCGGACGAAAACCGCTCGTCTTGCAGTCGGAAGTGTATGCGATTTGGGCGATTCTCATCGCAGTCATCACATATTACTTCAAGCTCGAAGGGGGTCTTGCCGTCTATGCACTATTAATTGTCGTAGCGACACTTCGAGTGATATCCTACTATCGGAAGTGGAATTTACCAGCACGTAAAGTCAGATAAGGGGGAACACAAATGAAAATCTTATTAATGATTGGTGCCGGATTGATGGCACTCGGCGTGGCACTCGGTGCGTTCGGTGCCCATGCCTTAAAAGAGAGGCTGTCACCAAACATGTTGGCGAACTGGCAAACCGGGGTGCTTTACCATATGATCCACGCACTCGGTATCATTGGGATCGCGACACTGCTCATGCGTGTGAGCATCAGTCAATTTAACATTGCCGGATGGCTCATGTTTGCCGGAATCATCTTTTTCTCGGGAAGCTTGTACGTCATGGCATTGACAGGAATCACAAAACTCGGAGCCGTGACTCCGATTGGTGGCGTATTATTCATCGCCGCTTGGATTTTTGTGATCGCTGGCGCAACAAAGTTATAACAGAAGACCGATCAAATCGACATCCATGTCTTTGCTCATGTGTACATGAGGCGAGGACGTGGATTTTTTTGATGGATCGTTCCATCAATTGGAAACTTATGAATGATGTATTCAAAATATTATTTGAAAATAGGGTAAAGCGTTTTCTATTTACATAAAACATTACAGGAAGATTTCAAATTGAACGATTCGAAAAGGTATTGATAAATAATAAGTTAGACGATTTCGTTGCCTGCGCGTCTGTCTGTGCGTAATAAAATTGAAATATAACTTTAACAGGAAAATATCTAGCAGTTAGATATAATTAGTCGTGTTGAAACTCAACTAAATGATCGTTTTTGTTACATACTGAAACGGCTTTAAAAATATGTAGTGTAGTAGGTACCCACGTTTGTTATTTAAGAAAGGATGTACCCCATTCATGAATTGGAAACGCACAGTCTCGACGCTGACGCTTGGTGTGATGCTCATCAGCACACATACAGTTGCCGATGCATCGACTTCGATTAAAGAAAAGCAAGAAGAACAACAAAAAGTACAAGAAAAACGCAATAGCGTGAAAAAAGACCAAGCCGACACGTCTTCAAAGATTGAAGTGAACAAAGAAGAGATTTCAAAAGTTCAGGCAGAGGTCAATAAAATGGACGCACAATTGCAGGACATCATCAATGATGTCGCTATGAAGCGCCAAGAAATCAAACGCACCGAGATGAAAATCGAAGATCTTGAAGCCGACATTGTAGATTATCAGGAAAAAATGAAGGCACAAGAAGCGATGATGAAAGAACGGATGGCCACGATGCAAAAGAACGGTGGCGGTTCGATCAACTGGGCTGAATTCATCTTCGGTTCAAAAAACCTCTCTGACCTCGTCACGCGTATGATTACGGCTGGAACAATCCAGCGAAGTGACCAAGAATTGTTCGATGACTATGAAGCGACACAGAAGTCGTTGAAAGAAGCACAGGCTGACTTGAAAGCAGAACGCGCTTCACTTCTCGAACAGCAAAAAGCACTCGAAGTTCGTCAAGCCGAACTTGAGAAGAAAATGAAGCAACGTGAAAAACGCATCAAAGAGCTTGAAGAGAAGAACATCAAGTTCGAATCGCAAATTTTCGATCTTCAAGAGATTGAAGCGACGTTAGTCGCACAAGAACAGGCGATTGCGGCTGAAATCGAAGCACAACGTCGTGAAGAAGAGGAAGCTCGTCGTCGTGCTGAAGAAGCAGCTCGTCAAGAGGCGGCACGTAAAGCAGAAGAAGCACGCCAAGCAGAAGCTGCTCGTAAGGCAGAGGCAGCACGAGAAGCTGAAGCGGCTCGTGAAGCTGCACAACAGAAGCAAGCTGCACAACAAAAGCAGGACAATAAGACGAATACCCCGTCTTCGTCGTCTTCAAACAACACGGCTTCATCAACACCAGCACCAAAACCTGAACCAAAACCGGCGCCGGCACCGAAGCCAGCACCAGCACCAGCGCCAAAACCGGCACCGACGACGTCGACACCAGCACCGTCTAGCTCGATGTTCATTCAACCGGCTTCAGGACGCTACTCACAAGGATGGGGTCCTGCGAGCGGTGCGTATGGTTACACGTTCCATAATGGTTTAGATATTGCAGGTCCAACAGGGACACCGATTCGTGCATCTGCGACAGGTACGGTCATTCGTGCAGGTTGGGGTGGCGCATACGGGAACCATGTCATGATCGCGCACGTCATCAACGGTCAAGTTTGGACGACGGTTTATGCGCACATGAACTCGGTATCGGTCAGCTCTGGACAGCGTGTGACACAAGGGTCGAACATCGGGACACTTGGAAACACAGGGAACTCGTCAGGTCCGCACTTGCACTTTGAGATTCATAAAGGCGGCTACTCATACTCGGCAACGAGTGCAGGTAGCACAGTCAACCCGCGTCAGTTCTTCTGATGCCTCATACAGAAAGCTCCTTTCGATTGCGAAAGGAGCTTTTGTGCGTACAAAAATCCCTCCGCTGTCGCGAAGGGATGCTTGTTAGTTGGCTTGTTCGATATCGCTTGAATGATCTTGTTTTTTACGCATTCGTTCACGCACGTAGTAGATAATCGTCAAGCCGATTAACCACGGGATTCCGAACTTCAGCAAAATATTGAAGTCCGTGAACCATGTCGTGATCATTAGGCTGAGGAGTAAGACTGCTCCGAGCAATGGGAGGAACGGATACCCCATCATACGGACAGGGAGTTTTCGCCCAGTCCATTTCTTACGGAAGAACAAGTGGGAGACGAAGACCATGAACCAAGTGAAAATAGCTCCGAACATCGAGATTCCCATCAAGAACGGATACGATGACTCCATGAACACTTGTAGCAAAGCGGCAAGGACGATCCCGCCCGTTGAAACGAGTAGCGCGAACATCGGAATACCATTTTTGCTGATTTTTTTGAATGTTTTCGGTGCATCACCGGCTTCTGCGAGTGAGTACATCATCCGTGTCGACGCGTAAAGCTGTGCGTTCATCGCAGACAAAGCTGCAATCAAAATGACGAAGTTGAGGATGCCTGCCGCGAACGGGACGTCAAACTGTTCCATGACGAGCACGAACGGACTTTGATCAATCCCTGCTTGCTGCCATGGGATGAGCATGAGCATGATGGCGAGCGTGACGACATAGAAGAACGTCAAGCGGAACACGGTAGCGCGTAAAGCGCGTGGGACGGCCTGGTCCGGGTCTTTCGCTTCACCGGCTGTGACGGCGACGAGTTCGGTCCCGAGAAAACTGAAGAGGGAAATGAAAATCGTCACCCACATCCCATAAAATCCGAAAGCGAAGAATCCTTCGTTTCCTGTCGTGATCGATTCGATCGGTGATCCTGGTTCGCCAAACAATGTAGCGGCACCAAGGACGATGAATAGAATGATGGCAGTTACTTTGATGAATGATAACCAGTACTCGGTTGTTCCGAACGTATGAACGTGACGGGCGTTGACGTAAATGAGTAGTCCACCGAAGAGGGCGACCCAAACGAACCCGTTCACATCCGGGAACCAGTAACGCATATAGATGGCGATGGCACTGACTTCAACCCCTACAGCTAGTACGTTCGCGACCCAGTAAGAGTAACGGACGAGAAAGCCTGCGAGTGGATGGACATAGCGCTCGGCAATTGTTCCGAATGATCCGGATGTTGGATGAGCGACCGTCATTTCGGCGAGTGCGCCCATCAGTAAGAGGACGATGAACGCCCCGATGGCATAACTGACGAGCACGCTCGGACCAGCGGTTTGAATGGCAAGCCCGCTTCCGAGGAAAAGCCCGGTTCCGATGGCGCTCCCGAGGGAAATCATCGTGAGTTGCCGGGTGGACAGCTCACGTTTTAGTTTGTTTGTTTCCAAAATCGATTCTCCTTTAGTTGAGTGAAATGTTGTTGTGGACGACTATAGCAGACGGAAAAAAACGATGTCAATTCGAAAAATCGGTGAAGCTTCTCCATTTCGGGGTGCACATATAGAGGCAAAGTTTTTTGAATTTTTTTATTTGACATGGATTCATCCGCCCTGTATAGTACGAGTTAACTTAACTGAAACGAATAAAGGCGTCGACGAAGAGAAGTAACGACGAATCCTGTATGACAGAGAGCTGATGGTTGGTGCGAATCAGTATATAGGACGTCGCGAATGGACTTCTGAGCTCTAAACCGAACTTTGAGTAGGCTTTAGCGGGTTACCCACCGTTATCACGGGGAAGCGGATGATTGTCCGTGAAGTGGGTTCTGTTAGAACCAACGAAGGTGGCACCACGGGGTTACTCGTCCTTCTTGTAGCGTAAGCTATGAGGAGACGGGTGACCCCTTTTTCGTTTCAATAACACAAATCGAGGATTGAGAAGAGTAGCGCGAGAAGACGTTTCGTCCAGAGAGTCAGGGATGGTGAGATCCTGACCGAGGCGTCCGCGTGAATGGGCTCATGAGAGCATGGCTGAATGAAGTAGGTCGTGACGGTTTCCCCCGTTATCGGGATACGATGTGATTGCATCGGAGAGTGGATTCTTTGGAATCAACGAGAGGTGGCACCGCGGTCTAGAACCGTCCTCCATACGACGACTGTCGTGTGGAGTTTTTTTATACACATTTTTAGAGGGGGAACAGACGATGATTCAACAATTGGAGACAAACGCATTATCGACAGCAGATATGAAAGTGGCAGCAAGCGAGATGTTCCAAGCGGATGAGGCACAAATCGAACGGGTGCTACTCGCGATGAAAGAACGCGGGGAGACGGCAGAAGAGATGGCGGGACTCGCAGCGTACATCCGTGAAGCGGCACAGTTCCCCCCGACTGATTTACCGGTACTCGATGTGTGCGGCACTGGTGGCGACGGGGCGAACACGTTCAACATCAGTTCGACCGTCGCGTTCGTCCTAGCCGGTCTCGGTATTCCAGTCGCCAAGCACGGAAACCGAAGCGTATCGAGTCGATCGGGAAGCGCCGACGTCCTCGAAGCATTGAACGTTCCAATCGTGAAGACGGCAGAAGAAGTACATGCCGACTTGAAGCGAACGAATTTGAGTTTCCTCTTCGCCCAACATGTACATCCGATTATGAAACACGTCATGCCGGTCCGGAAACGGCTCGCAACGGCGACCATCTTCAATCAAATCGGACCGTTGACGAATCCGCTTCGTCCGAAACGACAATTGATCGGTGTTTATCATCCGTCGCTACTTGAGAAAATGGGGACCGCGATGCGGCATCTTGGTGTAGAGCGTGGCATGGTCGTACACGGTGCGGGAGGCCTCGATGAAGCGAGCCTTGCTGGTGTGAACGATGTGTATTTCTTTGATGGGGAACAGACGGCGCGTTACGCGGTCGACCCACGAGATGTCGGCTTGATGCGGGCGCCGCTCGAAGCATTACGCGGAGGCACACCGGAAGAGAACGCCGCAACACTTCTCGCCGTGTTGAACGGAGAAACCGGTCCAGCACGAGACGTCGTCTTACTGAACGCGGCGCTGGCCCTTTGCACGTACGGCACGACTTCAACGCTCCGGGAGGGAGTGAAAGAGGCGAAACGAAGCATTGACGAAGGACACGCCTTGCGCGTGTTACAACACTTACAACGTACGGAGGTAGAGGCATGAGTTATTTAACGAAAATCATCGGAACGAAAATCGAAGAGGTCAGTCACATGCAGCCTATCGATGTTGCTGTGACAAAACCGGTTGCTCTTTTAAATATGATGAATGATGGATTCCATATCATCTCGGAAATCAAGCGATCATCCCCCTCGAAAGGAATGATTCGAGAAACGGTCGACGTCGCCGAACGGGCTCGTCAATATGAACAAGCCGGTGCCACGATGATTTCCGTTCTGACAGACAAAACGTATTTCAACGGATCGTTTGACGATTTGCGACAAGTCGCCGACGTTGTCACGATTCCGGTGCTCTGTAAAGATTTCATCATCGATGAACGACAACTCGACTATGCGAAGCATTACGGAGCGAGTGTGGCACTTCTAATCGTGGCAGCCCTTCATCCGACACGTCTCCACGAGTTGACGCGATATGCCCGCTCCATTGGTCTCGACGTCTTAGTCGAAGTACATGACGAGGCGGAGTTACACATCGCGCTCGAACTTGATGACGTGTTGATTGGCATCAATAACAGAGACTTAAAAACGTTCGATGTATCCCTCGAGACATCGATTGATTTGATGAAACGCTACCCCGACGTCACATTTGTCAGCGAAAGTGGTGTCAGTACGATCGAGGCAGCTGCGCGTTTACAAGAAGCTGGGGCAAGCGCCATTCTCGTCGGGGAAGCACTCATGCGTGAAGAAGACCCGACCCGGTTACTCGAGGAGTTGAAAACATGTTCGTTAAAATCTGTGGAATAAAGACAGAAGAAGCTGTCCAGGCAGCGGTCGAGGCGGGAGCGGATGCCATCGGGTTCGTATTCGCACCGAGTTCCCGTCAAATCGACGTGGCGACAGCGAAGGCGCTAGCTACACAGATCCCACAATCGGTTCGAATCGTTGGTGTGTTTTTAAGTCCTTCAATGGAAGACATCGAGCAAGCGATGGACGTCGGGCTGACGGATTTACAAATTCACCATCGGACACAATCAATGGAAGAACTCCGCATCTTCGGGTTACCGGTTATCGATGCGTCGATCGAGGAGACGGCGGATGTCCGGTTGATGGATCATCCGAATCCGGGAAGTGGGCAAGTATTGAACTGGGACGCAATCGACCGGCCGAAACGTCCGTTTTGGCTAGCGGGTGGTCTATCCCCAGATAATGTGAGACAAGCGATTCAAACGATTCAACCAGACGGCGTCGACGTCTCGAGCGGTGTCGAGACGGACGGTGTGAAAGATATCGAAAAAATTCGTGCGTTCATTCAACGCGCCAAGGAGGAACTATGATGTATGCACAACCAGTGAACGGGAAATTTGGACAATACGGTGGGAAGTACATTCCGGAGACGCTCATGCAAGCGGTCGAAGAATTAGAGGTCGCTTACGAAGAAGCGAAGCAAGATCCTGAGTTTCAAGAACGCTTCTCTTCTTTATTAAGCGAATACGTGGGACGTGAGACACCTCTCTACTATGCGTCGAACTTGAGTCGTCGCCTCGGGACGAATGTCTATTTGAAACGGGAAGACTTGAACCATACCGGTGCCCATAAAATCAACAACACGATTGGGCAGGCGCTCCTCGCGAAGCGGATGGGGAAACAGAAAGTCGTCGCGGAGACGGGTGCTGGTCAGCACGGCGTCGCGACTGCGACGGTATGTGCATTACTCGATTTAGAGTGCACCATCTTCATGGGTGAGGTCGACGTCGAGCGCCAAGCGTTAAACGTCTTTCGGATGGAACTGCTCGGAGCGAAAGTCGTCCCTGTCAAATCAGGCAGCCGTACGCTAAAAGATGCCGTCAATGAAGCGCTCCGTTACTGGGTCAAACATGTCGACGATACACATTATGTGATGGGCTCTGTACTCGGACCGCACCCGTTCCCGCAGATGGTACGTGACTTCCAAAGCGTGATTGGAACAGAGACGCGTCGTCAAATCCTCGAACAGACCGGACGCCTCCCAGACGCCGTGGTCGCTTGTGTCGGTGGAGGAAGTAACGCCATGGGGATGTTCTATCCGTTCTTGAACGATGAGTCGGTCGCCCTCTACGGTGTCGAGGCAGCAGGTAGTGGTATTGATACAGATAAACACGCGGCAACCCTTACGAAAGGGGAAGTCGGTGTCCTACATGGTTCGCTCATGTATGTCCTACAAGATGCGGCAGGTCAAATCGAGGAGGCACATTCAATCTCAGCCGGGCTCGATTACCCAGGGGTAGGACCAGAGCATAGCTTCTTGAAAGATATTGAGCGGGTGCGGTATGCAGCTGTTACAGATGACGCGGCACTCGATGCGTGTCTTGCTCTCAGTCGACAAGAAGGCATCATTCCTGCCTTGGAGTCTTCTCACGCTCTCGCTTACGCAGAGACGCTCGCGAAGACGATGGGTGAAGACGAAACATTGGTGATTTGTTTATCAGGACGCGGAGACAAAGACGTCCACACAATCCGAGAGAAGGTGGCGACACGATGAAACTAGAGACAGCAATTCGACAGCGAGAAGGGGCAGCATTCGTCCCATATATCATGGCTGGTGATGGCGGGATGGACCGACTCATCCCGACCATTGTAGAACTAGAACGGATGGGTGCGACGGCGATTGAACTCGGAATTCCTTTCTCGGACCCGGTGGCAGATGGTCCAATCATCGAGGCGGCAGGAATGCGTGCTCTTGAAGCAGGTGTGACGCTCAAAATGGTATTGAACCATTTAATAGAAGGAAATGATCAATTTAACGTTCCAATCGTCTTGATGACATACTTGAATCCAGTGTTTCGGTTCGGGATTCAACCGTTCTTTGACCGGGCGAACGAATGTGGTGTAAGTGGGGTCATCATTCCGGATCTCCCGTTTGAAGAGAGTCTTCAATTGTTCGCGAATATCGACCGGCATGACGTCGCCGTCATCCCACTCGTTACATTGACGAGTAGTGAAGAACGTACGGCATCCATCTTAGAGAAAGCAGAAGGATTCGTCTATGCGGTCACGCTCAAAGGAACGACTGGGAAAGCGGATGTGTTCCCGGACGAGTTACTCGCCTATTTGACTCGATTGACAGAGCAGTCACGGGTTCCCGTCTTGGCAGGATTCGGCGTACACCGTCCTGAGCAAGTACAGACGTTGGGACAAGCATGTGATGGTGTTGTCGTCGGGAGTTTCATCGTCGAGGCACTTCATGAAGGACGAACAGATGACGTCGAGACGTTGATTCGATCGGCAAAGCACATACACGCATAAGAAAACCGGCGCTTCAAAAGAGGCGCCGGTTATTCGTTTACTCATAATTCCACACGGTCGAGACCGTCTTCACCAAATGTTTGGTCGAGTTGATCATGGCGATACATCGAGGCGAGCACATATAGTAAGTCGCCTTCTTCAATCGATGTTTGTCCATTCGGTGGAATCAAATATTCGTTTCGGACGATGGCGTTCACGACGGTGTTCGGTGGGAGCGTGATGTCCGCTAGCGTCTTACCGATTAGTGATGATCGATCGGTGACCACATAAGGGGCAAGTTGATATTGCGACTGCTTACAAGAAACGAGAGCAATCGTATATGGCGGTTTCAATTTATCGGGACCAAGAAGGTTTAATTTTTCAGCGAGCGGTGTCAACGTCGTCCCTTGGATCAAGGCACTCGTCACGACGACGAAGAAGACGGCATTGAATAAGAGCTGACTGTCTTCAATTCCTGCGATTAGAGGGAAGGTAGCTAATACAATCGGGACAGCTCCCTTTAATCCGGCCCAAGAGATAAATAGTTTCTCTTTTCTCGTGAATGCCATGCCGAGCGTCGATAGATAGACGGCGATCGGACGGGCCAAGAACATGAGAACAAATGAAATGAGTACTCCTTTCCAAATCAAGTCCGGTTCAATGAGTTGTCGAGGGAAAACGAGCAACCCGAGGATGACGAACATAATGATTTGCATGATCCATGCAAGTGCTTCTGAAAATTGAAGAATCGTCACTTCGTGGGCCGTATGTGCGTTTCCGATAATCATGGCAGTCAAGTATACAGCGAGAAGTCCGCTACCAGACAAATAAGTTGCGGCACCGTAAGTGAAAAATGCCATTGAAATCATGAGAACTGCATGAAGTCCACTTGAATCAAGTTGCAAATGATTAATCATCAAACGAGATAGATGACCAAACAGTACACCAATCAGCGCTCCGACAACGATCTGAAGGATGAACATCCAAATCCCGTCCCAGATGGTTGTATCCGGCTTCATCATGAAGTCGAGGGCGAGAATCGTTAAAAACATCGCCATCGGGTCGTTCGTGCCGGACTCGGCTTCGAGTGTCGCACCGACTTTCGGTGAGATGTTCTTTCCTTTAAATGCAGAAAAGACGGCCGCCGCATCGGTTGAACCGATAATCGCACCGAATAAGAAAGATTCAATCCAATCGAAACCAAATACGAAACGAACGGCTACAGCGACGACGGTCGTAGTGATTAAGACACCGAATGTCGCAAGTGAGGCAGCTGGCGCGAGAACACTCCGAATCGATGACCATTTCGTCTGAAGACCCCCTTCAAACAAAATGACAATCAGGGCGGCAACCCCGATCAGCTGTGCCAGGTTGGAGTCGTCGAAGAAGATGAGACCGGTAATATCACTTCCCATGATCATGCCGATCCCCATAAACAAGATCAAGGCGGGTAAGCCGAATCGAGTCGAGATTCGCGTCGCCATGACACCGGCTACAAGGAGTAGACCGAAGAGTAAAATGAGTACATCAGTACTGATAACAGGTACGGGCAAACACAACACATCCTTTCAAAACAAAGCTCTTGAGTTCATTGTACCATGAAATCGTCTGATATTTCAGAATTAACGATTAGACCAACCTTGCGCATTGGAATTATGAGTTATGGATGTGGTAAAGTGAGGACATCGAATAAGGAGGGATGATGATGTCTAAAATTCACGTCATTCATGAGAACGAAGAATGGACGAACCACCTGGTTCATCGTTTAGAAGAACTACAGTTGCCTTATGAACTATGGCACTTGGACCAAGGGACGATTGATCTCGAAGCAATCCCCCCGGAAGGTGTCTTTTATAATCGTATGAGTGCTTCTTCGCACACACGCGGGCATCGGTACGCGCCTGAGTTGACGGAAGGTGTCCTCGCTTGGCTAGAGGCGCATGACCGTACCGTGTTCAACGGAACGCGTGCCATCCGTCTAGAAGTGAGTAAAGTCAATCAGTACACGGCGCTTCGCCGCGAAGGGATTCGTGTGCCGAAGACGATTGCGGCGGTCGGTAAAGACCAAATCATCGAGGCGGCCGAAAAGCTAGACATGACACCGTTCATCACGAAACATAATCGTGCCGGAAAAGGACTCGGGGTCCAATTGTTCCATACGATCGAAGGATTGAAGGATTATGTGTATGGTGCCTCGTTTGAGGACTCGATTGACGGCATCACGCTCATCCAACAGTATATTGAAGCCCCGGAACCGTATATTACCCGTTGTGAATTCATCGGTGGGAAGTTCCTTTATGCGGTGCGTGTCGATACATCGGAAGGATTCCAGCTCTGCCCGGCAGATGCCTGCTCGATTGAAGACCAGTTCTGCCCGGTCGGGGAGACGCCACCGGCGAAGTTTGAAATCGTCGAAGGATTCGATGACCCGATCATTCCACAGCTCGAACAGTTCCTGAAAGCGAATGAGATTGATATCGCCGGAATTGAGATTATCCGAGACCGAGACGGTAACGTCTACGCCTACGACGTCAATACGAACACGAACTATAATTCCGACGCTGAAGCGAAAGCAGGGCGCTATGGGATGCTTGAATTGGCTACTTTCTTAGGCGACGCGCTTCACGTCACCACGACAAAATAAGGGTCAGGCGCTCGCCTGACCCTTTTGCTGTGTATGTTTGAGTTGCTCTTCAAATCGATGTTGGACTAATTCTGCTGTCGGTGCCATTCGTTCGATGAACGAATCTAAACGTTCCGCAGTGTCACGATCGGTTTCTTTAAACACGCGCATCGTTGTTCACCTCGTTGATTAGGATAACTTGCTTACATCATCCTTAATTCCCGAGGTGCTATACGCGTAAACCTTTTACACGCTAAAGAATGTGCTCAAATTTTCTTTCGGTAAGATGTTTCCGACGTAGAAGTCGCCGAACTCACCGTATTTCGCACTCACTTCATCGAAGCGCATCTCGTAGACGATCTTCTTGAACTGAAGTGAATCTTCAGCGAAGAGCGTGACGCCCCATTCCCATGCGTCGAATCCAGTCGACCCACCGATGAACTGCTGAATCTTACCGGCGTAGCTACGGCCAATCATGCTGTGGCGATACATGAGGTCTTTGCGCTCATCCATCGACAACATGTACCAGTTGTCGCCGTCGCGACGAGCCTTGCTCATCGGATAGAAACAGATGTGTGCGGCTTTTGGAAGTGTCGGGTAGAGACGTGAGCGGATATGAGGGTTTTGATATGGGTCCCCATCTCCAGATCCACGATACATACCGAGCTCGATGACTGACACGTACGAATACGACGGAATCATATAGTCGTATAGCGCTGTTTTGCGGAATGCGCGCTCGACGTCTTCAAGTTCGTTAAACGTTGGGCGAAGCACCATCAAGACGAGGTCTGCCTTTTGACCGAGAATCGAGTAGAAGGCGTGGCTTCCTTCACCTTTTGCTTCGACTTCTTCAAGAGAAGTGAGGAACGCAGTGAACTCGTCAATCATCTGTTGACGCTTCTCGGCGTCGACGAGCTTCAATCGAGCCCAATCGATTGTGCGGAAATCATGAAGGGTATACCATCCGTCTAACGTGGCGGCGGCATGTTGTGTATCTGTTGTAGGTACTGGACGTTCTGACATAAAAAAATCTCCTTTCGGGACTTGGCTTCGCCGTCTATTTTACCACACACGCTTCACTGACTGGCAACTTTGAGACACTGTGAGGGTTATCACGATTCACGAAGGGTAAAGAACAGAGGACAGAAACATGAAAACGGCTACAAAAATGGCTGTATCAGTCGATTTGTCAAAACTGTTCTATTCATATAATGATTGATTCTAAGCGATTTATGGCGAAATGGGCAGAATAGTTTATTTTAAAAAGGGTACTGTGTATAATTGAAATCGCGTAAAGACACAAGTCAACGGCAAAACCACTAGCAGTCATGCTGTAAATTGAGAAAAGGGGTTCATTCGTTATGAAATTATTTGAAACGTTGAAGCAAAAAGTCAGTCCGATTCGTCCAACGATCGTCTTCCCAGAAGGCGTCGATGAGCGTGTTCTTGGAGCGGCTGTTCGATTAAAGGCGGACGGTATGGTAGAACCAATCGTCGTCGGTGCGAAAGCAGACGTCGAAGCGGTTGCGGCAAAACACGGTTTTGACATCTCAGGTTTGACACAATACGACCCAGCGACATACGAAGACATCGATGTTCTTGTCGAATCATTCGTCGAGCGTCGTAAAGGGAAAGCGACAGCTGAACAAGCGCGCGAACTCCTCACATCAGACGTGAACTACTTCGGAACGATGCTCGTTCATACAGGCAAAGCAGAAGGTCTTGTCTCAGGCGCGATGCACGCGACGGCCGATACGGTACGTCCGGCACTTCAAATCATCAAAATGCAACCAGGGATCAAAAAGACGTCAGGTGTGTTCATCATGGTACGTGACGACGAGCAATACGTCTTCTCGGACTGTGCAATCAACATCGCACCGGACGCTGCAGACTTAGCAGAGAACGCATTCTTGTCGGCAGCGACAGCGAAGACATTCGGCATCGACCCACAAGTCGCGCTTCTTAGCTTCTCGACGAAAGGTTCTGCGAAGTCACCTGAAACGGAGAAAGTCGTGGAAGCGACTCGCCTTGCAAAAGAAAAATCACCGAACCTTCCAATCGACGGAGAACTTCAATTCGATGCGGCATTCGTCCCTAGCGTAGCGGCGAAGAAAGCACCGGGTTCTGACGTTGCTGGTAAGGCGAACGTATTCGTCTTCCCAAGTCTTGAAGCAGGAAACATTGGCTACAAGATGGTTCAACGTTTCGGTGGATTCGAAGCGATCGGCCCGATTCTTCAAGGTCTCAACAAACCAGTGAACGACTTATCACGTGGCTGTAACGAAGAGGACGTCTACAAATTGACGCTCATCACAGCAGCACAAGCAATCGACGAGCGCAACGAAGCGTAAGTCCGGAGCATCCTTCTTGATAGAAGGGTGCTTTTTTTGTGTTTTTTTGAATGGTAGCTGAGGTAAACTAAAAGAGGAATCCATTATCGAAAGGGGAGCTATGTATGCAAAGCATTCATGCGACGGAATTACGAGAAAAGTTAGAGAACGGGGAGTCTCTCCATATCATCGATGTGCGCGAACAAGATGAATATGATGCAGGGCATATCCCGAACGTACCGCTCTATCCACTATCTGAATTCCCACATGTGACAGAAAAGTTGGCACAAGACAATGTGTATCACGTCATCTGTCGCTCAGGTGGACGAAGTCAAACAGCGTGTGATTACTTAGAGTCACAAGGCTACAAAGTCGTCAACGTCGACGGCGGGATGCTCGCTTGGGATGGCGACATCGAAGCGTGATGTTAGAAAATCCTTGGGTCGTCGTACCCCTTCTCATCGCGCTTTACCTTACTGTCTATGCGGTGATGAAGCGATTTGACTGGGAGAAGTGGCGACTCGTCTGGGCAGTCTGGGTGATGCTCATCATCATCTTATTGACGATCGAACTCGTGACAAGTCTATAAAAAATGCGGAACCTCTTCTAAAGAAGGTTCCGCATTTTTTATGCGTCTTGGCGTTTATCAAATGTGATTGATGCGATGGCATCGTGTTGGTGAATCGATTCTTCGTTACGGCATTCGACGAAGAAGTTCACGACTTCTTTCATCTCGTACAAGTCAGCCGCAATCAAGCGGACCATGTCTTCTACGAAACGTGGGTTTTCGTACGCGATTTCAGTCGCACGCTTTTCATCCGGACGTTTAAGGACCGGGTGGAGTGGTGCTGAGGCGTTCGATTCCGCTGCATCGAGAAGTGCAGTGCGCCAGTCGAATCCGTCCATCGACGTCTCATCAAGACCTGCTTCGATCGTGATGTATCCACGTTGGTTATGGGCGCTGTACTCACTGATTTCTTTTGAACATGGGCAAAGCGTCGTGACGTTGATGATGAGACCAACTGTCACGTTTGCGACGCCCGTTTCAAGGTTGTACGTCACACGGTGCATGACGTCTGCGTTCATCAAACCGCTAAGACCTGTCGCAGGTGCTTTACGTGTGAAGAACCATGGGTAACGGATTGTCAATTGCCCTTCCGTTTGTTCCATACGCTCGGCAAGTTCCTGTGCGAACTCGATCAACGAACGGTTCGATACCGTCCATCCTTGTTGATGGTACGCATCGAGCTGTTCCGTCAAACGAGACATGTTGATTCCTTTACGGTCTTGAACGAGCGATGTCGTCAATTCGAATGTAGCGACCGTAGATTGGACCCCTTCTGGCGTCTCGACGTTCACAGGGTGCTTCACATTTGAGATGCCGACACTGTCGAGGGCGAATAAGAAGTTTTTCGGTGTATTTTGTAAATCGACCATCTGTTCTTTCTCGGTCGGCTTTGTTCCTTTAATCGGTGGGACCGACCCGAACAATTTATGTCGTTCTGCTTTAGTAGGTAAAGCGACATGGCTTGTAGACATAATCGGATTCTCCTTTTTTTAGAGCGGTTCAAAGGACCACTCGTTCTTGTTAGGATTTTATCACGAAATGATGGCTGAACGGGTATGATTTTGCTCTCATAACATGTTTTCAATATGCAATCGCAAAAAAAATCCTCAAGATATTAAAGAAAGAGGATTGCTTTACTTTGTGAACGGGAATAAAATGGTCCTGTGAACTTAAAAAATAGATCACTATTAAATATGAAGGAACTGAAAAACAAAAGGAGATGTTTTTTATGGATTGGCAGTTAGTCCTGCAGTATGCCTGGATCGTCGTCGTACTCGTCGGTTTGGAAGGCTTATTATCTGCAGACAACGCGCTCGTCTTGGCCGTCATGGTCAAACACTTGCCGCGTACAGAACAGAAGAAGGCATTGTTCTACGGACTCTTAGGGGCGTTCGTCTTCCGATTTATCGCATTGTTCTTAATCTCGTTCTTGATCAACGTATGGCAAGTACAGGCACTCGGTGCACTTTACTTAATCGGAATGAGTGCGCGACACCTGTATATGACTTATAAGGCGAGGAAGATGGAGCCGCAACAGGAGTTGGCGGCCGAAGCGAAAGAAGAGACGGCTGTCACAGAAAAGCCGGTATCGAAGAAAGAGTTTTGGCTCACTGTTGCGAAAGTCGAGTTTGCGGACATCGCTTTTGCGGTCGATTCGATCTTGGCAGCGGTCGCGCTTGCGGTCAGCTTGCCACCACTCGGTCTTGGTGAAATCGGTGGAATTGACTCAGGTCAGTTCTTCGTCGTCTTGACAGGTGGACTCATCGGGGTCGTCTTGATGCGATTTGCGGCACGTATTTTCGTCAAGTTGCTTCATCAACGTCCTACACTTGAAACGGCCGCCTTCATCATCGTCGGTTGGGTCGGGGTCAAATTAACGGTTCTCGTACTCGAACACCCAGGTTTCAAAGAGTTGATTGCCGGCACGCCGTTCGAATTCATGGGACTCCCAGACGGCTTCGTCCACTCGACAGCTTGGACAATCTTCTTTTGGTCAGTCATGGTCGGGATTGCAACATGGGGCTGGTTCTCATCGAAACCGACAGCGGTCAAACATTAAAAAAATTGGTCTCTCGTTTTTAAGCGAGAGACCTTTTCTTATGCCTGCACGTTCTCTTTTTCGTAAATCGGCACCCAGCCCTCGGTCGTCACGAAAATACGAACGGCGACGACTTGGCGGTCTTCTTGCAATGTGAAGTAATGACGTGTGTTGACCGGTACGGAGATGAGGTCACCCGGATTGAGCTCGATATTGAAGTAACCGCGTTCTGCATCGTCAATCGCAAAGATGCCGTGACCACTGACGATGAAACGAACCTCGTCGTCCGTATGGTGATGTTCTTTTTGGAAGTTGACGAGCAGTTCGTCTAAGTTCGGCGTCGCATCGGACAAGGAGATGACGTCAGCCGTTTGGTAACCACGTCGCGTCGATACGTCTTGAATCTCGTCTTGGAACGTCGATAAAATGACGGCTTTGTCTTCGTCTGTTAGTTGATAGTTCTCTTGAAGGGAAGCCGGTAATTTCGCGATGTCCCATGCTTCGTAAAGGATGCCTCGTGATTCTAAAAAGTCACGTACCTCTTGTTGATCACTGACACGTTCTTCGGTTTGTTGAAAATAAATCGTTGCCATGTTGAATTCCTCCTTATGAATGGACGCCTAAGGCGCGTAATTTTAATGAATAGCTAAACAAAAATTCATATGACTCTAAATAACGTTTTGCCGCAGCGGGCGTTTCGCCCCAAACGGTGATCCCATGGTTCCGGATGAGAACAGCACCGGCATCACTTGTAACATGTGGGGCAAATGAACGGGCAAGCGTCGGGATATCCGCATGGTTCTCGACAATCGGGATCCGGACAATTGCCGCTTCCTCCCAATGGCCGAGTGCCTTGATGATTTCTTGACCCGTGAACGTAACATGACCTTTTGCTGCATAAAGCTCCGAGATGACGTTATTGTCGACCGTATGCACGTGAAGGGAACAGGTTGCGTTCGTGTTGTTAAAGATTTCGACGTGTAGCAACGTCTCCGCGGACGGTTTGCCTGACTGTTCTCCAATCAATTGACCGGTCGCATCGACGAGAACGAAGTCTTCATCCGTACGCTTTCGTTTATCACGACCGCTTGCTGTCACGAGGAACGTCAGCGGGTCGTCCGATACGCGGATTGCCAGGTTGCCGCTCGTGCCGGGGAACCAGTCCCGTGCGGCGAGCTCGTCTTTAATGTCGGCAAGTTCGACCCATCGTTCTTGTACAGTCATACGTTCACTCCTTTCGTATAAGCTGAAATGTCATGGAATGTCTCGAACGGAACATAGTGAATTCCTTCCGCCTCGCATAGCGAAATCAGTTGACCGCGCGCATACACGACGTCGGCGCGTTTGGCGATTTCAAAATCGGTGACGGAATCCCCGATCACGATTAACGTGTCGGTAGGTGAGACGATCTGTCGGGCAATCGTCGGCTTGCAACATCCGCAATCATTCGAACAATGAACATCACATGAATGAGGCCATGTGACGCGCGCTGTCGCTTCTGAAAAATCAACGTGATTGCAGTAGATGTGTTCCGGTGCGACATGACCTTCTAGAATCGGATGGACGAAAAAGTCCATGCCTCCACTGACGACATCAAATCGAAAACCCTGTGATTGTATCTCTTGCAAAAACTCGACAAACCCCGCTCGAAGCGTGATGGTCGACTGCAGAAAGTCGCGATACAAAGTCTCCTGATGGCTCGGGAGCAGGCTGAACATCTGACCGACGCCTTCTCGAATGGAGAGCGTTTGGTTCAAAACACCATCTTTGAGTTCGACCCATTCAGGTGGGGCGAAGCGTCGCATCAACACGATGATGTTATCTTCTTCCGTGATGGTTCCGTCGAAATCACAGATGACGTGCGTACTCATCGCGCACCCCACGCATTCAGCGCAGTCGATAACGCATCGGTCTCGCTCGTTTTACCGATTACCTGATCGATTGCTTGGCGGAACGCCCTCGCTCCAGCAACCGCACCGTCGGGATGCCCATGAATCCCACCGCCTGCATTGATGACGACATCCGTTCCGAAGTCACGAATCAAATCCGGAACGAGTCCTGGGTGAATCCCGGCAGACGGGACAGTCAGAATCGGTTTCGTCCAATGGGATTCCGTCGCATACGTTTGAATCTGTTGTGTTTCGTCTTTCGGTGTCGAGAGTGAACCATATGGCGACGGGAAGAGCGTCAAGTCCGCCCCGGCGAGTCGAATCAGTTTCCCAAAGAGGAGGGAATGACGAATCGATCCGGTCAACGCTCCCGCAAAAGCAGGATGTGCCAAAATCGGGACGTGAATCTCAGGGTCTTTGGCGAGCTCTCGTAACACGTCAAGCCCGTACGTATACACGTTGAACAAAAATGCGGTCGCGCCTGCCTCGATCAAACGTTTTGCCTGATCGCGTAAGGTGAAAACGGGTCCGCTCAACGTGACGGCGTATAGAACGGAACGACCCGTCAATTCTTGATGTTCTTGAATGATCGATGCTCCAATTCGAGCCCGTTCGAGCGATGGGGTGAGCGGATTGTCATATAAAATCTCATCGTCTTTGACGAGGTCGATTCCGCCGTTGAATTGGTCACGGAGCTGTGTCGCCAAAAAGTCGAGATCCCGGCCGATGACACCTTTGAAGATGCTCATGGCGAGCGGTCGGTCGTGTACTCGAAGGATGTCGCGGACACCTTCAACGCCGAATGCGGCACCAGGAAAGTCCGATGCGAGCTCGTCCGGGAGCGTTAGGTCGACAAGTTGGACGCTTGGGTCGAGCGACAGCTTTCCGAATGTCGTCGTCAGAATGGACGAAAAGTCCGGTGTCACATTATGTAGCGGGTAACGAATCGAGAAGCGACTCGTCGTTTCCTGTTGGGAGATATCAATGACCTCACCGCGGAATGCCTGTAGTTGATGCTGTTCGAGATGGTTCAATTCGGTCCATGTCCCGACGGTCAGCTCATGTGCGATTTTCTCAGCCACGCGTTCGACGTGATCGGTATGTTTGATTTCATAAGTTGCGATGACTCCCATAAGTTCCTCCTTTCAGGTCAAACAAAAAATGACCTCTTGGCTTGGCAAGAGGTCATTCGAAAACAATGAACTCTTATCTCTCAGCGATAGCTGCAAGAATTAGCACCGTGCCATTACTGGTCGGTTGCTGCGACATCATCGGGCTTGTCCCTCCGTCTGCTCTTGATAAGAATAGTTGTGAAGTTGTGAAATTTAATTGAATTTTTACATAGAATCGCTCACTCGTCAATTCCTTTTTTTGAGAAAAAAAGTTTAAAAATAATGTTTCTATATATGCGTGTCAAAAATAGGGAGTCGACCGAAAATAGAGGATTGACAACTAGCGTGCCTAATCCGTAATATTCGTCTCAACACGTCAAACACAATTACATCATTTACTCTTATCGCGAGTTGGCAGAGGGAATTGGCCCTACGACGCCGCAGCAACCGACCATTTGGCACGGTGCTACATCCACCAGACATATGTCTGAAAGATGAGAGGAACAACCAATTTGGGTGTGCCTCTTTCTCGCGGAGAAAGGGGCTTTTTTCATGCATAGAGTTAAGAAAGGGGAAAATCTTCATGGCTTATGAGGCGTTTACAGAACAAAGTGTCGTCGAACACGTTCGACAGTTGGGGTTACTAGAAGAGGGGATTGCAGAATGTGAGGAAATCGGAGATGGAAATTTAAATCTCGTCTTTCGCATTCGTCAAGGAGAAACGTCATTGATCGTGAAACAGGCGTTGCCGTATGCAAAAGTCGTTGGAGAGAGCTGGCCGCTCACGCTTGACCGTTCGTGGATCGAACAACTGGCACTCCGTGAGTTTTCAAAAGTCGTACCACAATTCGTACCAGATGTACTCGGTAGCGACCGTGAACTCGCCTATACGATTTTAGAAGATTTGTCAGCGTTTGAAATCGTCCGGACGGGTTTCCTAAAAGGAGAGAGCTATCCGAATTTGGCGCGTCACGTCGGTACATTCCTCGGGGAAACGTTGTTTGCGACATCTGACTATGCGAAAGGACCGCTCGCCAAGAAACAAATCGAAAAAGAGTATTACAATCCAGAGCTATGCGACATCACAGAAAAACTGATCTTCACTGACCCGTATCGTGATGCAGAATCGAATCAAATCGAAGCGGCTCTTCGTCCGGACGTGGAGCAACTGTGGTCAGACCTCGCCTTGAAAATTGAAGTGACGAAATTGAAGGTTGGGTTCGTGACAAAACACGAAGCGTTGCTACATGGGGATTTACATACAGGAAGCATTTTTGCGACTCGTCAAGAAACGAAAATCATCGATCCTGAGTTTGCGTTTTACGGTCCGTTCGGTTTTGACATCGGTCAAATCATCGCTCACTTGGTGTTCTCGACGTATGCACATCCGTTGAAGCGGTTCGAACGCTTCACAGAAGTGCTCACGGTCTGGGAGACGTTCGAAAAAACGTTCCGTACACGCTTCACACAGGCGGTCGAGCCATTCAACACAGTAGGATTCGTGGACGAACTGTTGCCATCGATTTTGAGTGATGCGATCGGCTACGCAGGCTGCGAATTGATTCGTCGGACGGTCGGTCTGGCGGGAGTCGCTGACTTGGAAACATTACCAGACGACCTTCGCATCGAACGGAAACGTCACGCCCTAGAACTTGGGACACGTCTCATCAAACAGCGCCATCAGATTCAATCGATCGACCAGCTGATCCCGGTCCTATCGGAGGTGCGGGTATGAGTGTGCAAAGTATTCATTTCGATGCCGACACCGAGGTGTTGACGATTTTAGATCAGACGCTGTTGCCGCAAGAAGAGCGCTATATCGAAGTGTTGACGCTCGAACAGGCCGAACAGGCGATCAAGTCGCTTCAAGTCCGGGGTGCGCCGGCCATCGCTTATTTTGGGGCGTTCGTCCTTGCGAAAGAAGCGTCACGCCTGCAAGACAATCCCTATTTTCATCTCCAATTGAATCAGGTTGGTCAACGGTTGATTGCGACAAGACCAACAGCGGTCAACTTACAACATGTCATCGAATCACTCCTTCGACTGAATGTGGGGGAGGACTTTGAACAGATTGCAAAAGCCGTCAAAGCGCGTGCGATTGAAATCTATGAACAAGACGTGGCCACGTATCGCACGATTGGTGAGCATGCGTTGACCGTGTTACCTGCTGGTGGGAACGTGTTGACGATTTGTAACGCCGGTGCCATTGCGACGTCACGATACGGTACCGCGCTTGCTCCGTTCTATGTCGGAAAAGAACGAGGCATCCCGTTTCGCGTATTCGCGTCGGAAACTCGTCCACTGCTTCAAGGGGCACGGTTGACGGTATGGGAGCTCGACCGGGCAGACATCGACGTCACATTGATCACGGACAACATGGCCGCATGGACGATTCAGACGAAACAAATCGATGCCATCATCGTCGGGGCGGACCGTATCACCCGTACCGGTCATACGGCCAACAAGATCGGGACACTCCAACTCGCGATTTTGGCGAAGCATTACGGCATCCCGTTTTATGTGGCAGCCCCGCATTCGACGTTTGATTTGGAAGCAGACGACACGATTCAAATCGAAGAACGGGACGCGCATGAAGTGACTCATATCGGGGGACATCCGACGGCACTCGTCGGGATCACCGTCTTCAATCCGGCGTTTGATGTGACCCCACCAGAACTCATCACCGGTCTGATCACAGAGACAGGTGTGCTCGAACCGACCGAGTCGGTCATTGTACAACACGTAGGAGGAAACGCATATGTCTAAAAAAATCATCATCTTCCTGTTGACCGTCATCTTAGCACTTGTCGGATGCACGAACGAACAGGCGCAACCGAAAACGACCGCGACAACAAATAAAACGGAGACAAAAACAGTCAGCGTATCGAATGAGACCCTTCCAAAAAACCTAGAAGTCGCCCTCGTCATGCAGATGTCGATTGGGACGTTCTCTTCGCAATATATCGAAGGGGTGACCGAGCAAGTCGAAGCGTTCGGTGGCAACGTGAAAGTGTATAACGCCGATAATGATTTATCGAAGATGGCGAGTTATGTCGATACGGCGACGACGCAAGGGGTCGATGTGATCTTAATTGACCACGGGCGTGCCGATGCCTTGAAAGAGCCCGTTCAACGGGCGCTCGACAAGGGCATCAAAGTCGTCGCATTCGATAACGATTTAACGAATGAAGGGGTGACGGTCATCGACCAAGATGATTATTCCCTCGCTTGGCGTTCACTCAAAGCTCTCGCAGAAGACTTGGACGGGGAAGGGAACATCGTCACAATCTGGGTCGGCGGATTCACGCCGATGGAACGTCGTCATACGATTTATGACGCGTTCTTGAAACGCTATCCGGGCATCCAGGAAGTTGCAAAGTTCGGTTCGGCGACGAATAATACAGCGCTCGATACGCAAAGTCAGATGGAGGCGATTTTGAAGAAGTATCCGGAAGGCGAAATCGATGCGGTGTTTGCGATGTGGGATGAGTTCGCAAAAGGGGCGAGCCGTGCCATCAAGCAGGCGGGACGTGACGAGATTGCCGTTTACGGGATTGACTTGAGTGACGAAGACCTACAACTCATGCAAGAGGACGGGAGTCCGTGGGGTGTGACGGCCGCGACGGATCCAGCCGAAATTGGTCGCATTCAAGTCCGTTACGCTTATCAAAAAGTGGTCGGGGAAGAAACCCCTTCGATTCACTCGGTTGATCCGTATTTAGTGGACCGTGACGTCTTGCCGGATGAACCTGTCACAATGAGTGACCTCGGACAATACGTTCCGGGTTGGGGTGAGTCGAATGCGGCATGGTCGGACTGGATGAAGGAGACCGACTGATGATTCGCTTGGAACGAATCACGAAACAGTATGGTGAAGTGACCGTACTCGATCAGCTGTCGTTCAGCCTAAAACCGGGAGACATTCATGGACTCCTCGGTCTGAACGGGGCGGGTAAGAGTACACTCATCAAACTACTGAACGGAACGGTCGAACCGACGTCTGGTGAACTGTCCATTGACGGGACGACCACGCGTCTCACACCGGCGGAAGCGATTCGTCAAGGCATCATCACCGTATCGCAAGAAGTGGATGATGCGCTCTATTTGGACTTGCCTGTATACGAAAATGTTCTCCCATGGCAGACGGTGAAGCGGATTCGCCCACAACTGTTGAAACAGCGGGCAAAAGACGTGCTATCCCGGGTCGGTTTAGACATCGATCCAACGCGTCCTGCCGGTCACTATCCGCTCAGCGTAAAGCAACGTCTTCTCATCGCCCGGGCACTCGAGAGTGATGCCAAGTATTTATTACTCGATGAGCCGACCGCTGCCTTGTCGGAAACGGATGCCGCTGCCTTGCTTGAATTATTACAAACGCTGGCGGCAGAAGGGGTGGGGATTGTGCTGGTCACACACCGGTCAGACGAACTGACGCGCGTCACGTCAACATCTACGTTTCTTCGAGACGGACGCGTCGTATATGAGGGACCGTTTCAACCCCTTTCCACGGAAGCCGTTCAAACCTTTTTGAGTGGGACGACATTTGAAGGGACACAAGAGAAGGCAATTCCTGAAGAGGAGATTCGTTTGTCCGCGCAGGTGACTCTCCCTGCGTTCGGGACGCATCTCTCTATTGAAGCGCACCGTGGGGAAGTGCTCGGGATCGGAGGATTGACGGGGAGCGGGAAGACGGAACTCGTGGAAGCCTTGTTCGGTCTTTCTGGGCTTCGTCAATCCATCACGGTTGACGGAACAACGCACGTGATCCAAGAACCGACAGATGCCGTACGTTTAGGATTTGCGCTCGTTCCAGAGGAGAGACGTCGTCACGGTTTATTTCTTGACGAGACAATTGAGAGGAATGTGATTTCTGTCGCAGGAAAGAACGATACTGTCTCAGACGTATTGGCATCACTTCGCGTCCGCTATGAGAACGTGAGACAACCGGTTCGTGAGCTGAGTGGTGGAAATCAGCAGAAGGTCGTCTTTAGCAAATGGCTACTCGACGACCGGGACATCTATCTGCTCGACGAACCGACAAAAGGAATTGATATCGCAGCGAAACAAGACGTGTATGAACGCGTCGTCGCACTCGCGAAACAAGGGAAGACCGTGTTGTTCACGTCAAGTGAGCGACATGAACTTGAACGGGTCGCCAATCGGATTCTTTGGCTCGACCGTGGACAATTTGTAGAGAAAGGAGGCGCATGACATGGCACAATTAGTGGTCAAAGAACGAAAACGAATCAGCAGTCATATTGGTCAATACGGGACATTACTCGCAATCCTTGGGTTGATCGCAGTCTTTACTGTGACGAACGATCAATTTCTGACGTATGCAAACTTTAGTGACATCATCAAATCGGTGTCAATCGTGTCGTTACTTGCCCTCGGCGTCACGTTTTCGCTCATCGTCGGAGGTTTTGACTTATCGGTCGGATCGACGGCGAGTCTCGCGACAATCGGGGCAGCGGCAAGCCTTGTCCTTCATCGGCAAGAGCTTCTCGTCGCCCTACTGATTCCGCTCGCACTAGGGATTCTCGTCGGATTATTGAATGCGCTCGTCACGATCAAATTTCGGTTACCGGATTTACTAGCGACACTCGCCATCATGTACGTCATTAACGGGATTCAGTTGACGTATACGAAAGGATTCTCGATTTATGACAACATGCCGATTGAAGGGGGGACGGCACCAGGACGCTTCATCCCATCGTTCCTCTTCATTGGACAAGGGACGGTTGGTCCGATTCCGTTCGTCGCCCTGCTCATGCTAGTGTTCTTCATCGGGGCTCATCTGTTTTTGACCTACACACGGACAGGGCGAGAGTTTTATTACGTTGGGTCAAACGCAGAAGCGGCCCGCCGCTCCGGGATTGCCGTGAATCGGATCAAGTTATACGCTTACGTGCTCAGCGGATTGTTTGCGGCCATCGGCGGCATCATTCTCGCATCTCGGATTGGCACGGGGCAAGTTTCGGCTGGGGCGCCCCTCTTGATGGACGCTGTCGCGGCTGCTTATATCGGTTATGCGGTCTTTGGGACGGGACGTCCGAACGTCATCGGAACGTTGATTGGAGCTATTTTGATTGGAATCCTCTTGAACGGACTAACGATGTGGGACGTTCCGTATTATGCGCAAGACATCGTCAAAGGGACGATTTTGATTGGAGCACTCGGTCTGTCGTATATTCAAAAGAAACAGCTGACCTAACAAACCTCCCCGGACATTAAGCGTTCGGGGGTTCGTTTTGTTCACGTGTCATAGAGAGAAAAGGATATACGCCACCATTCGTTTCTTGCATGAACGTGTCTTGTGGGATGAAACCGAGTGATTCGTATAACCGGATGGCACGTTTGTTGAACGTGCCGACGGCAAGGCGTATGGTGCGAGTCCCATATGTCGCCTGGATCCAATTAAGGATTGAAGTGAGAAATCGATGTCCGTTGCCGCATCCCGTCAAATCAGGACGCATGCCGAGACCGATGGAAACAGTTTCCGCTGATTCGAAGTCCAACGTGACAAAGCCAATCAGCTCATTCGTTTCAAGGATGGCGAACGTCGTGTCTCCCCGTTCATCCGCATCTAAAAATAAGGCGAGGTCTTCCTCGTCGGCGTCCATATTGTAAAACGCGTATTCGCCTTCATAGCGCCATTCGAAGGCAATCAGTTCGGCTTGCTCTTGTGTGAGTGGATGAAACGTATGGCTCATAAAAATTCCTCGTCTCTGATCGAAGTGGTCGTGCTACACTCAAAGCGTATCATGAAAATAAGGGGAGGGAACGTGATGGCAGTCAAGTTGGACATGGTCGGGATCGTCGTGACGGATATGAAGCGGTCGCTCGACTTTTATCGTGCGCTCGGGTTTGAGATTCCGGAAGCGATGAATGGGGAAGCGCATGTGGAAATCGATGAGGGGGGCGTTCGTCTCGCGTTTGATACGGTGGAAGTGGCCGAATCGGTATACGGGGAATGGAAACAGGCAGACGGGTATCGGATCGAGCTCGCCTTCTTATGTGAAAGCCGTGAGTCGCTTGATCGATTATATGACACGGTTCTCGAAAAAGGATATGCGTCACACAAAGCACCGTGGGATGCGTTCTGGGGTCAACGTTACGCCATCCTGTACGATGCGGATGGGAATTTGATCAGTCTGTTCGCCTCATAAAAATAATCCCGGGCCATGTGGCTCGGGATTATTTGTTGTCGTGGCACTCTCCCCATGAACAAAGGGCATTCATGGCGGGTTGCAGTCCGAGGGCGTCTTCGGTTAATGAATATTCGACGTGCAGGTGCTTCTCGGTCGAGTAGTCGACACGGCGAACCATGCCGAGCTGCTCGAGTTCACGTAATTGGTCGGTCAACACTTTTCGGCTGACGTCAGGAATCGCCCGTTGAATATCAGAAAAACGAAGCGGTCCATCTTGAAGCGTGCAGTACACTTGGGGGCGCCATTTGCCACCGATAATCTCAAGTGCACGGTTGACGGGGAACGATGTGGTCATGTTCAAGGAGCCTCACTTTCGGGTAGTTACTTCAATGTGCGTACTTTTTTTCTTGCTTCAATGACAGTATCTTATCGTTATCCGCTAAATTGAGCAAACAAAAAGGAGTAGATGAAACATGACGTATCCAAGAACATTTTCACACATCGGTCTTTCTGTACCGAGCGTAACCGAGGCCGTTAAATTTTATGAGGACGTGATGGGATGGTATACCATCATGACACCGTCAGACGTCGTCGAGGACGATTCACCGATCGGGGTCATGTGTACGGACGTCTTCGGACCGGGCTGGGGAAAATTCCGAATCGCCCATATGTCAACGGGAGATGGAATCGGGATTGAGTTATTCGAATTCCCGAACAACGAGACACCAGAAGATAATTTCGAGTTTTGGAAGACAGGGATTTTCCACTATTGCGTACAAGACCCTGACATCGAAGGGCTCGTCGAGAAGATTGTCGCTCATGGCGGCAAACAACGGATGCCGATTCGTGAATACTACCCAGGTGAAAAACCATATCGCATGGTGTACTGCGAAGATCCGTTCGGCAACCTCGTCGAGATTTATTCACACTCATACGAACTCACGTATTCGGAAGGAGCTTACTAAGCATGAAAGCATGGCTACTCGACCAACCTGGTCTTGATCATCTGCATATTGGAGAAATCGACCGTCCGACCCCAGGAACGGGAGAACTATTGATTCGTGTCGAAGCGGTCGCCTTGAACCCGGTCGATTATAAAGTCGGCTCAAACGGAAATCCTAATTGGTCATACCCACATATTCTCGGTGTCGACCTCGTCGGAGAAGTCGTTGAGGTCGGTTCAAGTATCGCCAACATCATTACCGGTTCACGTGTAGCCGTGCATACGGATCTTTCGAAATATGGAGGATTCGCCGAATATACGGTCGTCGATGCCCGGGCGTGTGCGGTCGTCCCGCAAGGTGTAAGCGACGAGGCAGCTGCCTCCATCCTGTGCGCGGGAATGACAGCGTATGAAGCAGTCATGCAGAAGCTGAACACACGGGATAAAGAAACGATTCTTGTGCATGCCGGTGCGGGCGGTGTCGGCGGTTTTGCGATTCAGCTCGCGAAGCGACTCGGTCTGAAGGTGTTCACGACGGCATCTCCTGAAAACTTTGAGTGGGTAGAGTCACTCGGGGCGGACGTGGCGATTGATTATAACGTCGAAGATGTGACTTCACGGATCATGGAAGAGACGGATGGACGTGGTGTCGACTTGATTTTGAACACGGTCGGTCGTGATGTCGCGACGGCTGACTTAGATCGTCTCGCATTTAGCGGACATCTCGCCTATATCGCAGGTCCACCAGATATGACGAACATGAAAGGCTTCACTCTTTCACCTTCGATTCACGAGGTGGCGCTCGGGGCGGCGCATGCGAGCGAGGACGAACATGCGATTCGCAACTTGGCGTATATGGCCGAAGAGTTGATGAATTTGCTCGACGCGGATGAACTGAACGATCTCGTGACAGAAGTGTTGTCGTTCGACCAATTGAAAGAAGGTCTCGAAAAACTACAAACGCGAAAAGTACGCGGTAAACTCATCGTCCGGATTCGCGACTGAAAAGATGGCTCCCTGTTATACTGACAGGGAGCTTATTTGTCGAGGAGGGGAAAGAATGGAGCGATTGGTAGACACGTATCTTCAGACAACCGTTCAATTGAGCGGTCACGGGAAACGGGAAGTCAGGGTGTTGAAACGCGCGTTTGAACAGGTGCGTGAAGATGAGCCGAGTGACCAGTATGGACAGGGGAAAACGATTCGACAGTTCGAAGAGAAGATGGCGCACGTTCTCGGGAAAGAATCGGCGGTATTCTTCCCGAGTGGAACGATGGCACAACAGATTGCCTTACGCATTTGGTGTGATGAAACAGGGAAGAAGACGGTCGCATATCATCCGCTCTGTCATCTTGAGATTCACGAACAGGATGGCTTGAAAGAGTTACATCACATCGAACCGATCTTGGTCGGGGACGAAAATCGATTGATGACACTCGAAGAGATTCAAGCGTTGCCAGACATCGCGTGTCTGTTGCTTGAACTGCCACAACGCGAAATCGGTGGAGAGCTGCCGACGTTCGAAGAGCTCGAAGCGATTAGCGAGCATTGTCGCGACAAAGGGATTTATCTACATCTAGACGGAGCGCGACTGTTCGAATCGCTTCCGTATTATGAGAAAGAAGCGTCTGAGATTTGTGCGCTCTTCGATAGCGTGTACGTCTCATTCTATAAAGGAATCGGTGGTATTGCCGGGGCTATCCTTGCTGGACCGAAGGCATTTTGCGACACGTCGAAAGTTTGGAAGCGTCGCTATGGCGGTGACTTGATCAGCCTATATCCATACATCCTTTCTTCGGATTATTACTATGAGTTGCGGAAAGAGAAGATGACCGAGTATCGAGACGAGGCCGTCCGATTGGCAGCGCGCTTCAATGAACTCGATGGCGTGTGGACGACACCACACATCCCGGTCACAAATATGTTCCATCTTCACTTCCATGGGGCAAAGGAGGAAGTAGGTGAGCGGATTGCAGGAATCCAAGAAAAAACGGGGATTGGCATCACTGGTTATCTCGTTGAAAAAGAAGGGTACTGTTCCACAGAAATCAGTATTGGTGATGTATATCCTGAGATTACTTCCAATCAACTTGATGGTTTATTTAGACAATTACATGCTGAATGAGCATAAAGCTTTGAAGAACGTTTATCTTCAAGGCTTTTTATATTGAGGAAAATAGCTCTTTTCAAAATGATTAAAGTCACTTTGAAAAGAAGAGCGCGTAAACAAAATTCCGATGAACCAGTGTACTATACAACATATATCAACGGTTTTGACGAAAATTGAGGGACTTCCCCTATATAAAATGTATACGCTTTCAAATATGCTTGATTTGTAGAGCAGTTCACTTATTTGTCAAAAAATAACGTGTGATGAAACGGAAGGGGCTGTATAGGATGCGTATGCATTATCGTATTGTCATTATCGGTGCGGGAACTGGGGGAATCAGTGTAGCGGCAAGATTACTCCGAGAGAAACATCATTTGAAAGATGAGATTCTACTGATTGATCCCGCCACTACTCATTATTATCAACCGTTATGGACACTAGTCGGAGCAGGTATTGTGAAGAAAGAAGAGTCGGCCCGCCCGATGGATTCTCTCATCCCTGATGGGGCTAAGTGGTTACAAGATCATGTAACGACATTTGATCCTGAAAACAATCAAGTCGAAACGTCAAGTCACGGAAAGATTCAATATGATTTTCTCATCGTGTCACCAGGGATTGAAATTGACTGGGGACGCATCAAAGGATTAAAAGAATCGCTTGGAACAAAAGGGGTCTGCAGTAACTACTCATACGAACATGTTGATTATACATGGGATACTCTCGAAAAATTCACAGGTGGGACTGCATTGTTCACGCACCCGGCTTCTCCAGTGAAATGTGGGGGCGCTCCTCAAAAAATCATGTATCTGGCTGAAGAGTATTTAGCGAAGAAAGGGATTCGAGATTCGAGTCGAGTGGTCTTCGGTTCAGCTAATCCTGCCATTTTTGATGTTGCGAAGTATCGGGACGCGTTGGAGAAGGTACTCGAACGAAAACAGATTGAAACACATTTCCGGGTGAATTTAACGGAAATAAAAGCAGATGAAAAAATTGCGATTTTTGAAAACTTAGATTCTGGTGAATCGTTTGAGATGAGTTATGACATGATTCATGTCACACCACCGATGCAAGCTCCGGCATTTATTCGAAACAGTTCATTGGCGGAATCCGGTGGTTGGGTCGATGTCGACAAACATACACTTCAACATAAACAATTTAAAAATGTGTTCGGGTTAGGTGACTGTACGAACTTACCAACATCGAAGACAGGTGCAGCGATTCGAAAACAGGCACCTGTCGTTGTCCAAAATGTACTGGATACAATGTATGGCCATTTGCCGATTGCTTCTTATGACGGCTATTCTTCGTGCCCGATTGTAACGGGATATGGTTCATTGATTCTAGCAGAGTTTGATTATGATAAAGTTCCACAAGAATCGATGCCGTTCAATCAAGCAAAAGAAAGACGGAGCATGTATATTTTGAAAAAAGACTTTTTACCGATTATGTACTGGAATGGCATGTTGAAAGGGACGATGTAAGAAAGGAGAGATCGTGATGGAACGTTCTGCACTTGAAGAGCAAACGGTTGAGACCGTACTGACAAGACCCGACGTTGAGCAAGCGCTGATTGCACTCATTGATCGTCTACCTAAAATCGAACAGTCTCTCCGTCGTTTGGAAGATGCTGTTGATTTTGGTATGGCAACGATGAAAGATGAATCGGTAAAAGAGAAAGTTGACGCGGCCATCGACAATTCCAATATCCAAATCGAAACGCTGGAAGCGGCTATAAAACTGACCGAAAAGTTGCCGATGTTACTACAGGTGACGAATCAACTTGAGTCCATGTTCTCGTTTGTTCAAGATGTATACCACGATGAACAAACAAAAGCATTAATTGAGCAACGGATCGAAGAGTATGCCGTGCCAGCAAAAGAGAAGGCTGAATGGACACGAGAAATGTGGACAGAAGTACAACAACGTGTCGAACAGGATGACCGCCACATCACCCTATTTTCACTCATGCGTTGGATTAAAGAACCATCAGTTCAACACGGCCTTAAATACGTTCAAGCGACTGTTGATGTACTAAACGAACGGACAATCAAACGTTAAACATGAATGAATCATGATGAATAGAGTTTTCAATAAATTAGACGTGCCTCGAGGCGCGTCTTTTTTCATGAGGGAATGAAGTGCATCATTTGGGTTTGTTTACCCATAGGGGTATTATGGATATAAGAACTGAAAGAGTGCGGAGGGGATAACGTTGACACTACGTGACTTTGAACATCAAATATTAGACGTACTCAAAGACGGTGTGATTGTGATGGACCATGACCGAACCATCATCTCGATGAATCAATCGGCCGAACAATTGACGGGATGGCAAATCGGTGAACCGGTTCCTTATTGTTCTTTTTGTCAGAAGAGAAACGTGAACATTGGCGAAGAACGTTGCTATTTGATTGAACATGAACGTTCCCCATATTTCACCTCGGAGATGCCGACATACTCTGGGAACATGGTTGATGTCGAGATGAACACGGCGCGCATCTTAAATGATCCGACGACCGGTGCGACATACTATCTGCTCGTCTTACGAGATTTCACAGAACGAAAACGCAGGGAAGCGCATATTTTGAGAGAACAAATGGTTCGGGAATTGATTCGGGCGAGAGAAGAGGAGCATGAACGATTGGCTCAAGAGTTACATGATGGGGTCGGGCAATCGCTGTTTAGTATTACGCTTGCCTTGAATTCACTGCAATCAGACGTCGTTGATCCCGATAAAAAAGAATATTTGAGTTCTGTCATTTCTGAAGTGAGTCTTCTAATGGATCACGTAAGAAATTATTCAAAACAGTTGAGACCAGTCGAACTTGATCAATTTGGACTGGAATCTGCACTACACGTGTTATTTGATAGTTTTGCCACTCGGTATCCGAACGTCGCATTTCATACGGACTTCCGACTAAAGACACGATGTGACGCTCTTGTTGAGATTAATGTATATCGGATTGTTCAAGAGGCACTTGTGAACGCGATGAAATATGCGAACCCGACACATATAGATTGTCGAATCACGGAGCATGATGGACGAATCGAATTGTTATTCTGGGATGATGGGATTGGCTTTGATTCTCGCGAAGTTTCGAAAGGGTTAGGGCTACGTCACATGGAAGAGAGAGCAAAAACAATAGAAGGTTTGTTTCAGATCGTTTCGGTGATCGGACACGGGACTGAAATTTTAGTGTCGATTCCGAGAGAGCGAGGTCATGATGAAACCGATTGATGTATTGATCGTCGATGACCATGAACTGGTTCGTCGCGGATTGAAACTGATGTTTCGTTCGAATGAGCGAATTCGTGTAGTCAGTGAAGCGGGGGAAGGAGCGGCAGCGATACAAGAAGCGATTCGAACCAGTCCAGACGTCGTTTTACTTGATATTACGATGCCGAACGGGTTGGATGGTTTTTTGACGGTTCAAGCGTTCGCTGAGGAAGTGCCTTCCGCAAAAATCATCTTACTGACGATGCACGATGAAGAGATTTATATCAAACGCGCTCTTGAACTAGGGGTACCAGGTTATATGTCGAAAAATAGCGATCCATCTCAGCTATCTGAGGGAATTGAGAGCGTATTTGAAGGAAAACGATATTACGCCACTTCGTTGACCGAGGAACAGATGGAGAGGATTGTCCTTCAAAAGAACAATCATCCGTTATTGACACGCCGGGAACTAGAAATCGTGCGGTTGTCGACTTTAGGATATAGCCATAATGAAATCGGGGAAAAATTAGGAATCAGTCCCAAAACAGTAGAGAATCATAAAGCTCGGATTATGAACAAACTGCAGATGAAGCACCGACACGAATTGGTGCAATACGCCTTGAAAAATCATTTGATTGAAATGGAAGGATGACGGAAGGTATGAAGTTAGAAGTAGAAAAAACAATCGATTCACAATATATCCAGCAGCACCTAGCGAACGAGCGGACGTTCCTCGCATGGATTCGTACTGCGATTACCGTAATTGGGATCGGTTTCTTAGTGACGAACTTTCATTATTATCGAAGCGAGAATTTGAATGGTGCAGAACATCAATTGATCTCAGCAATCGGAATGTTATCAATTTTGTTTGGCATCAGTACAATTCTTGTAGGAACCCGTTCCTATTTGAAAAAAGTGCATACGATTAACACGCAACAATTCAAATCTGCGAAGATGAGTCTCATTGCTTTGGCAATTGGGATGGTCTTCATCTTTTCACTAATCCTTGTCGTGAGCTACTTCTTGTTTTGAAAGCAATCAAGCACCGCCTCTATTACGAGGACGGTGCCTTTTACGTTACTGCGTCACAATCGCTTCGAGACGATCGAGTTGAGAGGTGAACCCTTCGACAGCGCCCATCTCGACGACTTGGTGGAGAGCCTCTTCATTCGGGAATTCGGAGCGACTAATGAATAACGTGCCTTCCGATGTATCGAGAAATTCATTTGTGATCGTCATGACAGGTAAGTCCGGGTTGACGTGCCCGTCCGCATCTGAGAACGCATCCGTATAGACGATTCGTGAGTAGGGATCGATGTCGATAAAGGTCGATTTCCCCCATGACTCCATACCGTAAAAGTCACCTTGATCTTTGTCGACACAAGTCATGCAATAATGCCAAATCCCATCTGGTTTGAAGTCGAAGCTGTATACTTTCGTCTCCCATCCAGTAGGTCCCCACCATTTTTCTAAATGTGCGGGTGTCGAGAATGCTTCAAATACAAGTTGACGTGGTGCCTTGAACAGACGTTCCATGATCAATGTCGTGCCCTCTACATGTGATTTGACCGTACTCATGATTCGTTCTCCTCTCAGGATGAATCCGTTATACATCTAGTCGTTTAGATTGGCTAATGCTTGGAAAAAGAAGCGAGTTTCGTTACTATCCTCATAGTTGGATATGCCCTGACCACAATCGTCCAAAACACAACTGTTCAACCCTGAAACAATAAATCAAGTAGCATCTCACCAATCGGTCGTTCCTTACCTTCATAAGGAAAAGCATGGATATGGATCGCAGGATTAAAATTCAGTTCGATGATGCCGTATTCGATTTGCGCATGATCGAGAGAGGGAATCATCATATCGACACCACAGATCGTTGCCCCGACTGACTTAGCGGCATCGACAGCAATACGCTTGTAGATGTCAGAAACTTGATCCGTGTAGTCGATACTATCTCCGCCGGTACTGATGTTAGAGTTTTCGCGCAAGAAGACACGCTCATCGAGAGCGGGTATACTGTCGGGTGTCTTGCCTTGAGCACGTAAAAATGAGATGACGACCTCGTCGATGTCGATTTTCTCGAGCGGTGTCTTGTATCCTTTCCCGCGCAACGGGTCTTCATTTTTTGTCGCAACGAGTTGACGAATGGAAGAGGTGCCATCCCCAGTGACGTTCGCCGGGACACGATGGAGGATGCCCGCGACTTCCTCTCCGATGACGAGGAAGCGATACTCTTTTCCAGGTAAGAATGTCTCCAGTAAAACGACATCGTCAAACGTTTTCGCATACTGAAATGCAGACAGTGCTTCCTCATACGTCGCTCCGTCTTTAAAAATGTGAATACCGACTCCGAAGTTTGTGGACTTTGGTTTTAAGACGATGGGTTGTTTTGAAAATGAATGCCATGCCTGAGATAAATCCGATTCCTCTTGAAGTTCTACCCCTTCCGGGACACGAATTCCATGCTCTGCGAGTACAAACTTTGTCACCGTTTTATTCTCCATCATTAAGACGGAAACATAATTGTCTTTTGATGTTTTCGTTGCTTGTTTGACGTATTCATGGTGTTTGCCCTTTCGAATCCGAATGAACTGGTCGGAACGATCGATGACGTCGACAGGATAACCACGTTTAATTGCGGATTTCATTAAGATTTGAGTAGACAGTTCCAGGTCGGCATAACCGTGGATGCGAAAACGATTTGCATAGGCGTCCTCATAAAAGTGTTCTGCTTGGGCGAGGGACCATGCGTGATAGCCCGTCTCGGTCATAATCGTCTTTAATCGGGAAGCGTACGTCCGGTCCACGTGATCAATTTTTTCGCGTAGAGCGGGAAAGACATCTTCGAAGCCGAGGTCATAGTGTGTGTTGAACGCATCGATGGTGTCGAGAAGTTCTGTCGCGTACGTGTGTAAAGGTATGGCGTGGCCATCTCGAGTCAATATGCTTGTAGGAGACATGCCTTCTTTGGCGACACATTGTTGATTATTGTACGCTTCAGCTTGCCAATCGAAATAAGGTGTCTCCTCAGTAAAGGTCAAGTACAGCAAAAACAGATGAAGGAACCGTAAATCTGAACGCGCAATTCCTGTCTTTTCAAACGGATTCAAATCAATATTGCGAATTTCGATATAATCGATGCCGTGTGCTTCGAGTTGATTTAAATCGTTACCACCTTTCGATGTTTTCAATCGGATGGGTGAGTAGAGTTCGTTCGGATTGGCAATCTCGCCTTTGGCAATGAACCATCTTACATCATCTATATAACTAGAGAGTGTCGCATAATTTGGATATAGCGGTTCAACATTCGTATACCCACAGTCGCTATTCCGATATGACAATGCTTGTTTATTTGAAAAAGTATCTTCGTGGAGCGCTTGCATCTGACTGACACATTGTTCTTCATAACTCACATGAACGGCTGGTGTAGCACCGAACAAATAGACGATGAGCCATCGCATCCGTAAATATTGACGAATCAATTTTAAGTAAAGCTGATCTTTGAAGTGTCGATATTGTTCAGGAGACCCTTCGTACAGTGCGGATAACATCTCATCGGAAAACGAAAAATTGAAATGAATTCCGGAAATGAGTTGTTTTTTCGCCCCATACTTGTGGAGCAAATGCTCCCGGTAACGGCTAGCTTCGAGTTCAGTCACACCAAAATCAGCGAGTGGAATCGTACCGCCTTCCGGCAATGCGCATGGCATCGATTGTGGCCACAGACGTTCGTCGCCTATGTTTAGTGCCGTGATGTCGTATAGCGTTTCTAAAAAGTCATGTGCCGCCTCGATTGTCGGAAATGTCGGGGTGATGAGCTCGATTTGACTTTCCGAGAAGTCGGTCGTGATATATGGATGTGTCGCTTTATGACCGAGTGCTTTTGGATGCTTCGTAACAGCTAGCGTGCCGTCTGACGTGACCCGTAACATTTCTCGCTCGATGGCAAATTTTCCACTCGTGATGAGCTGGTGGGGTAGTTGATTAAACTGCTTCTGCAAGGGAAATCACTTCCTTTTTCGTTAATCGGACAAAGAGGGCGGAGACAAGCCCTTTCGTGATACTTGAAATGGCGATACTCCACCAGATGGCATCGATTCCGAGATAAGGCTCAAGAACAAATGCGAGCGGGATACGGGCCACTGTGAAAATAATCGAGATGGTCGCAGGAATTTTCGGTAATCCGAGTCCTGAGAAGTATCCGTTTCCGATCATTTCAATCGATGAGAAGACGAGCGAAATGCCGATAATTCGTAAGTAACTCGCCCCAATCTCGATGGTTCGAATGTCATCGACGAATAGACCAATGAGCAAATCCGGAACGATTAAAAATACCAACATGATGAATCCCGTATAGATCATCCCGAGTCGGGTCGTTACGCGGTAACCTTCATACACACGATCTACTTTTCGTGCCCCGAGGTTTTGTCCGGTATAGCTAGCCATTGCTCCGTTCAAGCCACCAATCATCATGTAGGCAATCGACTCGATTTGGAGTCCGATGCGCTGTGCCGCAATCGCTTCTGTCCCATACGAACCGATCATGCGGGCAAGAAAAATACTGATTACCGTGAACAAAATACGTTGGGTTGCCATCGGAAAACCAAGACGAAACACCTCTACATAATCAGCTCGAGTCGGCTGAACGACTTCATCCCAACTGAACAATGTACGAGCGCGGTGCCAAAACAATCCGAACATGATGACGTTGGCGACAAGTGTCGCAAGAGCAGCCCCAATCACACCGAGTTGGAATGGATAAATGAAAATCGGGGAGAGAATCATGTTGAGGATGACGCCTGTCGCATTGATTCGCATCGCCGTTGTCGTATTGCCATATGCACTGAATAGACGAGCAAACAACAGATTAAAGAAAGAGAAGATGAGCATCGGCGCGCTGACGAATAAATATTCGTACGCAAGCTGCTCCACGTCGGAGGCGCCCATATTCAAAAAGCCGATGAAGGTATGACCGAACAAAATCAGCAATGTGATGTACGAAAGACCGAGTGTTAGATTCAGACGCCTGCCGGCCCGGACATAGCGCTGAACCAGATCGAGGTCACGTCTCCCGACAGCTTGTGATACTTTGATGCCGGCGCCAACAACAATCAACGATTGAATCGCCTGGCCGAGCATGATATAAAAACTGGCCGCACCGATACTTGCCACAGCATCGCTCCCGAGCGCACCGACCCAAAACATGTCGACGAGACTATACGTAAACTGTAATAATGAGCTACCGACGAGCGGAAGGGCGAGAGCCAGAATGACACGTTGCACGTTTCCAATCGTTAAATCGACAGTTTTCACGAAGCAAGACTCCTTACATTCTTTATATAACCATTTAGTTATATATAAGCACGGTGTAATAGAATTGGCAATCATGATGTCCGAATCGATGAAAAATGGACACAAAAAAAGGAATTCGCGATGAATTCCTTAATGTCGATAGCCGCGAATCCAGGTCGTCATATAGACGAGTGTCGCGATGATGAGCGTTGAGGCGAGTGCATAAATTGGATAGGCGGGGAGTGTATCTTCAAACAACGGATAGAACATAAACGATCCCATAAAAATAGGAACGGAAATGCCGAACGAGACGTATGCCGCTTTTGTCGCTTTCGCTGTGATGATTTGTTCACGCTCATCGACCTCACTGAACTCGGTCATGCGGACAGACCATTGAGTAAAGCTCAACTGTTTATTAGGGCGGGTGTTAAACGAATAGACTGTCCAAACAATGCCAAAAACAACGAGTAATAGCAGTGGAAGTAGATTAAATTCAACTAAGAATCGGTCAGACTCGATGACGGTCTTCGAAACATCAGACAAAAACGAGCTGAATAGAAAAGCCATCAGGACATACAAGATGATACTGGAAATTGACTGAACGACGACGTGTTTCATTTTGTTTCCTCCTCGATTGTAAATATAGATTCGACCGGTTCCTCGAACACGCGTGCGATGTGCATCGCCAGCATGAGTGATGGCGTGTAGCTGCCTTTCTCGAGCGAGATGATCGTCTGTCTCGTCACACCGACCTTTTCGGCAAGGTCGCCTTGGGTTAACTGGTGCCGAGCACGCAGTTCTTTCACGCGGTTGACTAATGGCATATTGCCACCTCATTTCTAGTTTCTACCACCAGTGTAAAACAAACTTCACATAATGTAAAGAAGACTTTACTTTATTGGAGATGATACAATAACGATATAGTCGAAAGGGGAGATGGATGGTGAAGGTGATTAGTGGACAACATCACGTGTCAGCGATGACCGGGGATGCCAAGAAGAACTTACGATTCTACACGGAAGTACTAGGGATGCGGCTCGTCAAAAAGACGGTAAACCAGGATGATCCATCGATGTATCACTTGTTTTATGCGGACGAAACGGGGACGCCCGGAACCGATTTGACGTTCTTTGAGCTCCCGTTTCTCGGGCAGACGTATCGAGGGTCAAACAGTATCTCTCGAACAGCGCTCAGAGTGCCGGACGGGGCAATCGCATATTGGCAAGAGCGTTTCGACACGTTCGGTGTAACATATGGGGAAGTCGAATCAGTGCTCGGACGGGCGACGTTGTCGTTTGAAGATCATGAAGGTCAACGCCTCTGTCTTGTGGAAGGGGGGAGTGGGACACCTTGGAAAAATGGTCCTGTTCCAACGGATGTCGGCATCTTCGGTCTCGGGTTTAGTGAATGGACGGTACGGCGGATTGAGAAGACGGCACGGGTGCTGACTGAAATACTCGGCTATCGATATGTGACGACGTTTGAACGGGATGGTCACGATGTGCGTGTTTTTGAGACGGGAGAAGGTGGCGTGGCGACAGAGATTCATCTCGTCGATCGGCCGGATTTGCCATCGGAACGACCGGGACGGGGGAGTGTGCATCATGTGGCGATTCGAGTGGAAGATACAGACGATATGGCGAAGTGGATTGAGAAACTTGACGCACATGGGATCAGTCACTCTGGTCTCATCGACCGTTATTATTTCCAGTCGATCTACTTCCGCGAGCCGAGCGGGATTTTAGTGGAACTGGCAACAGATGAACCGGGATTCGCGACGGATGAATCAGTTGAAGCGCTCGGAGAACGCTTGGCATTGCCACCGTTTCTGGAGCCGAGACGAGCAGACATCGAAGCAAAGCTAAAACCGCTATAACCAAAACCCGACGGACTTTTCAGTCTGTCGGGTTTTGTATGCCCAATAGCATGGCGAGTTCGTTCGTTCGATTGGCGACGAGGTCCGCAATCGTGTAACGATCGAGCACATGAAAGAACGCCAACATCGCCTCGTTCAACACACTGCGTAAGTCACAGGCCGGCGCGATCACGCATCGGCCTTCCCCAAAGCACTCTACGAGCTCAAGCGGTTCCATCGACCGAACGACCTCGCCTACGTTGATGTCTTCCATCGGGCGCGCGAGACGGAATCCACCGCCGCGACCACGCACCGACTCCAAGTAGCCATGTTTGCCAAGTTCGTAGACGACTTTCATGACATGGTTTTTGGAGATGTTATATTGATCCGCCACTTCTTGAATCGTGACGAGCCGATGTGAAAACGTGGCGCTATACATTAACGTCCGTAGTGCGTAGTCACACGTTTGCGTAAGTCTCATCCATCATCACCTCTCGTTTCATTGTACAAGACAATCTCTAAAAGTGCGATTCGTGTAAATGTGAAAGGGTGATGACAGAAATGAGTCGGAATCGTGAAATCTGTTTTAAAGAAGTATTTCATATATTGCTTTAAAGTGATTAGACTCACATAATGAACGTGTACGAAACAAAAGGGGGACATACACATGTTAGATCAACAAACGATTGAAATTGTAAAAGCGACAGCGCCCGTTTTAAAAGAACACGGTGTGACAATCACGAAGCACTTTTATCAACGAATGTTTGAACAAAATCCAGAAGTTCGTCACTTCTTCAACCATACGAACCAAAAACGAGGACGTCAGCCAGAGGCACTCGCGAACGCGGTTTATGCGGCAGCGCTTCATATCGACCGGCTCGAAGCGATTCTTCCAGCCATTCAACCGGCACTCCATAAACATAAGAGTTTGAATATCCGCCCTGAGCATTATCCAATCGTCGGTGAAAACTTACTTGGAGCGATTCAAGACGTCCTCGGAGAAGCCGCGACACCAGACATCATCGATGCCTGGGCAAAAGCGTATGGCGTGATTGCCGACGTCTTCATCTCACTTGAGAAACAGATGTATGATGACGCACCGTGGGTCGGATTTAAATCGTTTGTCATCGAAGAAGTCATTGAAGACACACCGGAAGTGAAGCGATTCCGTCTTGTCGCAAAAGATAAAGTCGTCGGTACAGCCATTCCAGGACAATACGTCTCGGTTCAGGCGCGAATCGCTGGTGAGGACATCGTGCACCACCGGCAATATAGTGTCATCGACACAACAGAAGACGGCTACTGGATCGCACCTAAAAAAGAGGGGCTTGTCTCAAACTGGCTTCATGAACAGGCGGTCGGTACAGAAATCCCGGTGAGCGCACCAGCAGGCGAATTCATCCTTGAAGCGTCAAATCGTCCGCTCACACTGATTGCTGGAGGGATCGGCATCACACCGCTCTTCAATATGGCGAAGACGGCACTCGAACAAGGGCGCTCGGTCACATTGTTGCACGCGGTTCGCAGCACAACACTCCGTCCGCTCGGAGACGAACTTGATGAACTTGTGGATCAAGGGCTTCACCTCATCACACACGTGGATGACGAATCGGGTTGTATGAGTGCGACGCAACTTGAGGCACTCGATGTCGAAGGACATGATGTCTATACGTGCGGACCAAATGCGATGATGGAGACGGTCGTACGCGTCATTCCTCAGGCACGATATGAATTTTTCGGACCGTCTGGAGTTCTCACGACCAACTAAAAAAGACGACTGGAAAAAGTCGTCTTGATGCACAACATAGGTTATTCTGTGAGTTCACTTGAATGTATGACTTGTTTGTTGGCATCCAAAGTTTCAAGATACCACGCGCCATCGGACCGTTTGGTTGTTTCAATGACGTATGTCATCGCATACCCTTCGTTCTCGGGATCGTTGACGAGAAAATCTTTTGAGACATCGTCACCGTTCAAACGTAAATAAACGACATCTTCCGGGCGCTCTTTTAGATGGACAGCGATATATTCGATTTCTCCGTCTTCAAGCACAACAAAGTCAAATGGCTGGTCTGGTGTCACTTGTTTAGTGACAGACCCTAGGTACCCTGTCGTGACATCGATCTCGGCTAGACCGATGACGGAGCGATTTTCATTTGTGTAAAAAGATAGAATGGACTGTTCCATGTTATGAATCTCAAAATTGTACCAGTCGTTCATCGTGATGTAGCGGTTCAATTCTTTTTGGGCGTTTTCGTATGAGTTGCCGGCCTGAATATTAGTGTACGTGTACAGTCCGACACCGACTGCGATGGCCACGACGATGAGACCAGAGACGATCGTGAGTAGGATGATTCGTTTGGACATGATTCTTCCTCCAATCTGTTATAAATAGAGACACCCCATGCCTCGCGAATGCGTGCATGGGGTGTTTGAATTAGTACGTCAAGCTCGCGGCGACGATGATGCCGACAACGAGTGATGCGGCGAATAAGCTGAAACCGATCGCCATGTTGCCGTTCTCGACTTCTTTTTCTAAGTTCACGCCAGGCGTGAGGACATATTCAAACGTCCAGAACGCCAATACTTGGGCGACAATCCCGACGAGTCCCCAGATGAACGCATCGAGCAAGTTGACGCTGTTCGCCCAAACCGTGTAGATGACGATGGCGAGTCCGAGCGCTTTCCCCCAAAGTTTTAAGGCGACGGCCATGTTGCCTTCTTTGATTAACTTGCGTTCCGAATATTTGGTCGTCAGTGCGAAGATGATGAGTCCCGCGAGAATGAGACCGAATCCTGTCCCGAGGTGGGCGAGGAAGCTTAAGATTGAATCGAGTGTGATGAATGTCATGAGTTCGTCTCCTTTTGTGTAGGTGTGCCAATGGCTAAGTAGTAAGATTGGTTGTTCGTGATCATGCTACCGGCGCGAACGCCGAGTGCGGAAGGGTGTCCGTTCAAGCAAAAACATCCGATCATATAATGTGTCTCGATCCGACCTTTGACGGTCATCGTCATCCGTGTCGGAAGTTCAATGAACTGTTGGTACACAGCCGTCTCTTCCGCATACGTTTGTAGTGCTTCGCGATGAAACGGTTGACCGTCTTTCGTGTACAAGATGACGGAGTCACCTTCACGTCCGAACGCCGGCTTTTTGACGTAGTCCGATTCACCGAGAAACGGTGTGTCTTCTAAGTAAGTCGGTAAAAAATATGTTCCGATGATGTCACGCTCGGCTTCATCGAACAGTGTCTCGGTCTCATACAATTCCCAAATCAGGGCCTGTACGCCTTTCGACTGCATGAGAAAAGCAGAGAGCGGGTTGAGCAGTGACACATGTTTTTGTAGGTTCAGTTCGAGTAACCGAATGCCGATCAAATCCCCGTCTGCTGCGCGGTCGTCCACGAGATGCTCAATCGGATACGTTTGACGATATAAGATGTCGATTCGCTCACCCGATGGCGTGTAAACGCCGTCTTCGTCGACGAGTAAAGCGTGCAACGGTACAAATTCAGACGGTAAGTCGAGCGTTTCTTGCAGAAAGCGCGCCGTCCATTTGTCTTCGATGTTGTCATCATGGGCCGTAAAGACGATTTTTGGTGTACCTTCACGTTCGAGTCGTTTCCATGCGGCGACGATTGCCTTGCGCAGTTCGGTTTTCAGTTGAGCAGTCGCTTCCCTGTTCGGGTCGAGGAGACCAAACTCAGAAGCGACCACGCCGTTCACGTCAAACAGCTCCTTAATAAAGGTCGGCGTATCTGCATTGAACTCCATCAACTTGAGTTGACCGTCTTTCATGATCCAGTCGTAACGACCGATGATCGTCTCTTGCGGCATGGTCTTCTCCCGTAAGAACGGCAGGCTCGCCTCGGGATAACCAAGTAGTCGGAGCGTCTCGTCCGGTAGCGTGCGTAATAATTGATTCGTCTTCCGGAAAATCGAGTCAACCGCCTCGGTCGCCTCTCGGACAGAGGCAACCTGCGAGGCGGTCATCTCGAAACAATCGTATAAGGCATATTCTTCATCGTTTAAATCGGGCCAAAAATAAGGGATTTGACTGTAAAGTTCGTCACGCGTCATCCGCCGAATCCACCTTTAGAGCCACTGCCGAGTCCAGATTTTGATGATCCTGAATTTGAGCCGTTCGATACGGCGCCAGTCGCACCACCGTTAGCTTTATACGTCTTATATGACGAAGAACTCTTCAACGCATTTTTTGAGCGGAACAGGCTTCCGAGTAAGAAGTAACTGCCGTAGTGCGGAGAACGGTCGTCATCGCAATAATACGACTCGGTCTCGTCATCCCAGTCCCAATCGTCACATTCGTAACCGGTCGGCTCTTCCGGGAGCGCCGCTTCTTCATATTCATCCCCACCGCAAGCAGCAAGGGAAGTCGTCAATACCGCGACGGAGAGTCCGCTTAAAATTTTCTTGCTTGTCTTCATGTTGATTCCTCCAATTCATAACCCGTCGGTGTGACGTAGATGACATACACACCACGATCTTCATCTGTTTCTGCTGAATCGCGTTCATATTCTTTGCCGGCCACGTACAAGTATTGGCTGCCGAGCATGGCGAGCGCATCGAGGTGACGGTCAACGTAATAGGCCTCGAGCAACGGGTTGTCAAAGCGGTCATCGAGCGTACGAATCTCGACTTTAATCTCACTCGTTTCATGTTTGTCCATCGGTCCTTCTGTGTAACGGTCGACGTAAATTAAAAAGTATTGATCGCCTTCTAGGGCAGACGAGCGCTGTTTATAGGTCATGCCGTCTTTGACGAAAAACTCACATTCGCGACGAGCCAACACTTCATCTAATCCGAGAGACGTGTAATGGTATAGTGGTTCGAACGATAATTCATTTTTATAGAGACGATACTCTAATACGATTGAGTTCATATGTCAGTCCTTCCTTTTTTCTTTTTATACGGAATCACCATCAAAATGGTTTCGTGAATCTTTTTGTGGATACGTTTAGTATATAAGAGAGAAGGAGGGGGAAACAGTGCATATCTTATTTCGTTTATGGAAAGGGTTAGCGAAATTATCATTTTTGAATGTCATCTTAGCTTCGATTGGCATCATTATCCTAGGAACCGTGCTCGGTTACTGGTTAGAACCAGAAACGTTCGGATCATTATTTGATTCGTTCTGGTGGACGATGACGACGCTGACGACCGTCGGATATGGAGATTTTTATCCAGCCTCCGTGGCAGGGCGATGGCTCGGAATCTTCTTGTTCTTATTCGGGATCGGGATTATCGGGGCGTTGATTGGAAAATTAGTTGAAATCGGCGCGACGTTTCAACGGTTAAAACGGGAGGGAAGACTAGTGTATCGTGGAGAAGGACATTATGTGTATATCGGGTGGTCCCCGAAGACAAAAAAGGCAATTGATGAAGTGCTCAACTACGAACCGAAGGCAGAAATCGTCTTGATCGATCAATTGATCGAGGAGCCGTACGTGCACGATCAAGTGCACTTCGTTTCAGGGGATGCCTCGGATGAAGCCGTATTGCTGCAGGCGAATGTTTTGAAAGCACGACGCGTCGCCATTTTTGCGGATGCTCGCATCACGGAGACGTTACTCGCCGACGGAAAGTCGTTATTGATCGCATCAGCGGTAGAAGCGTTATCACATGATTACAAAGTCGATTTACACACGGTCGTCGAAGTATGTGAAGAACGGAATATCTCGAAATTTAAACACGTCCGCGTCGACGACTTTATTTTAGCGAACGATTCAGTCTCCCTCTTGATGGCGAAAGCGACGTTACAACCGGGGACGACGGCGATTTTCCGTCAACTGTTAAGCAAGCAGTCAGGCGGGAACATCCAAGCGTTGAAACCAAAAGTCGAGTGGCAAAATGTTCGTCAAGCAAATACAGCATTACTTGAATCAGGGGTGACACTCATCGCGGTCAATGACCGATTGGATGTGGCAACGATGCTCGACTTGCCGCTACAAGATACAGACATGCTCTATGTCGTCTGTCATGACAATGTATTTGAACGATTATCGTAAGGAGTGAAACCATGCATAACGGAACGTTTATCCGAAAGATGACACGCATGCAAAACGTGCAACGATGGGACGAATATGCCCCTCATTATCATGATAATGCAGCGAGTCATAGCTTTCGTGTCGCGGTCTTCAGCTTGATCGCGGCTTATGTGGAAAAAGAAAATGGACGTGACGTCGACTTGCTCGATTTGCTCGGGAAAGCCATTTTCCACGACATGAATGAAGTACAGACGGGTCCGATCATGCACCGGACGAAAAAAGAACCGACTTTGATCGGTCACATCGAGCGCATGGAACGGACAGCGAGCCTCGGCCTTGTCGAGTTGCTGTCACAGTCGTTACGTCCTCACTTCCACCGTTTTGTTGTCGAGGCGGAAGATGACTCGTTCGAAGGACGGATTGTCGACGGAATCGATTCTTTCGATGCGATGCTGTTCGTGCGACGGGAAGTCGCCCATGGCTCTCCTCATTTCGATGACAAGTTAGAAGAGATGAAAGCCGCCCTCCGTCATCATCCGATTGATTCGGTGCGTTGGCTGTTCGATCAGGTCGAGGAAGAGACCGATGTGTTACGCTTCATCGAGAACGTCATGCGAATGGACAGTGTCCGGCGTTGGAAAGGGCGCTTCAATACGATTGACGACAACGATGCGATTCATGGTTTCCGGGCTGCCGCGCTCGGCATGTTCAGCGGACTCCTAGAGCGTGAAAAATATGATGTTGACGTCGATGTCGCCGAGCTTGTCGCTCGACTACTCTGTCACGACTTAGTCGAAGGGGTGACTGGAGACGTGCTCGGGCCGGTCAAACATTCGACGAAAGAGACAGGAGCGGCGTTCGAGGCGTACGAGCGGGCAGAGAGTGAACGTCTTCTCGGGCTGTTGCCGACATATATGCAACCGGCGTTCCGTCGATATATGGCTGATTCGAAAGATGACACATATGAAGGGATGCTCGTCGACATGATGGACAAGCTCGATGCCCTCATCAAGATGAACATGGAGCGGAAGATGAACGGGGCCGAGTATGAGGTCACGTATCGCGAGCAGCTCCGTAAAGTCCAGATGCATTATGAGAACCCGAGTATGATTTTCTTCTTGGCCTATATTTTGCATGACCTGGATTACGTCACAAGTTGAGGTATAGGCGGATGGCACAAGCCATCCGTCTTTGTTTCGTTCAACTGAACTATTCAAATGAAAAATAGTTAGGGAGAGAGAACTGTTTTTAGACATTAGTCTATGCAACAAAATCAAAATCCTTCACAATAATTTATGCAAGCGCTTTCATTATTTAGTTGAGGAGGAATGAATGATGTTGAAGAAACGACAAGGGATTGCCGTGCTGGCTGGAGTGACATCGATTGCGCTGCTTTCGGGGCAACCGGTCGCACAAGCGGCAACTCCGCAGAACGGTACGATGATGCAATACTTTGAATGGTATGTCCCGAACGACGGGCTCCATTGGAACCGTCTCTCGAACGATTCGCAGCACTTGAAAGACATCGGCATCTCCACGGTTTGGATTCCACCGGCGTATAAAGGGACGTCTCAAAATGATGTCGGATACGGGGCCTATGATTTGTATGATTTAGGAGAGTTCAATCAAAAAGGGACGACACGCACGAAGTATGGAACGAAAGCGCAGCTACAGTCGGCCATCTCCAACTTACGCGGAAAAGGGATTGGCGTATACGGGGATGTGGTCATGAACCATAAGGGCGGAGCGGATTATACCGAGTCCGTTCAAGCTGTCGAGGTCAATCCTTCTAACCGAAATCAGGAGACGTCTGGGGAATATTCGATTTCTGCCTGGACGGGATTCAATTTTGCAGGCCGCAACAATACATACTCGCCGTTCAAGTGGCGTTGGTATCACTTTGACGGGACCGATTGGGATCAGTCACGGAGTTTGAGCCGAATCTACAAATTCAAGAGTACGGGTAAAGCGTGGGACAGTGAAGTGTCCGGGGAGAACGGAAACTATGACTACTTGATGTACGCCGATGTCGATTTCGAGCATCCAGAAGTGCGACAAGAGATGAAAAACTGGGGGAAATGGTACGCGGATTCGCTCGGTCTCGATGGATTCCGTCTCGATGCAGTCAAACATATTAATCATTCGTACTTGAAAGAATGGGTGACAAGCGTCCGTCAAACGACAGGGAAAGAGATGTTCACCGTCGCGGAGTATTGGAAAAACGACCTTGGGGCCATCAATGATTACTTGGCGAAGACGGGCTATACTCACTCGGTATTCGATGTACCGCTTCACTACAACTTCCAAGCGGCAGGGAACGGCGGTGGTTACTATGACATGCGCAACATTCTAAAAGGAACGGTCGTCGAGCAGCATCCGACACTCGCCGTCACCATTGTCGACAACCATGACTCACAACCTGGGCAATCACTCGAGTCGACGGTTGCCAATTGGTTCAAACCACTCGCCTATGCGACGATCATGACACGCGGTCAAGGATACCCGACACTCTTCTACGGGGATTATTACGGAACGAAAGGGACAACGAACCGTGAGATTCCGAACATGTCAGGGTCTCTTCAACCGATTTTGAAAGCGCGTAAAGACTTCGCCTATGGCACACAACATGACTACATCAACCACCAAGACGTCATCGGTTGGACACGTGAAGGTGTGACAGACCGTGCGAAGTCAGGTCTTGCGACGATTTTGTCGGACGGACCGGGTGGTTCGAAATGGATGTATGTCGGGAAGCAGAACGCGGGAGAAGTATGGAAAGACATGACCGGCAACAATAGTCGTCTCGTAACAATCAACGCAGATGGTTGGGGCGAGTTCTTCGTCAACGGTGGCTCGGTTTCCATCTATACACAACAATGAATCCATCAGACTTGTCTCACCTAAAAAATGAGACGAGTCTTTTTCTGAATTTTCACCACATATTTTTTATACGTGATATAATGACCTAGTGTTAATTCTTGATGGGGACGACTTTCCGATCCATGAATTCACATTGAACAACGTTGGTTGTTGGTTTCATTTATATTTTTGCGTTGTCACGCTGTTGAATTCAAGGAGGTTGTTATGAGTAAAGAAAAGATTGCCCAATTAAGAAAGCACGTCTCGCCGTTTGAAAAGTCCGATATCCGGATTAGTGTTCGGCAGATGATCAATACGATTTTACCGTTCCTCGTGTCATGGTTTTTAGCGTATCAACTACTGAGTGTCTCGATTTTCCTGACATTACCGTTCACGTTGATTGCAGCAGGATTTGTCGTGCGGATGTTCATCATCTTCCATGACTGCACGCACGGTTCATTCTTCAAAAATAAGAAGGCGAACGCGATTGTCGGAACCATTACAGGAATCTTGACGTTATTCCCGTACGAGAAGTGGAAGCGAGAGCATGCGATTCATCATGCGTCGAGCGGAAACTTGGATAAACGAGGCGTCGGGGACATCTGGGTCATGACGATTGAGGAGTACATCGAAGCCTCGAAATGGACGCGATTGAAGTATCGTCTATATCGTCATCCGCTTGTCATGTTCGGACTCGGACCGCTCTGGCTCATTCTCGTGACGAGCCGTTTCAATCGAAAAGATGCCCGTAAGAAAGAACGCCAAAACACGTATATCATTAATCTCTCACTCGTTGTGTTATACAGTGCGTTGATTTATGTCATCGGATGGCAAGCTTTCCTCATTGTTCAAGGTACGACGATGTTCATCGCTGGTGTGCTTGGGATTTGGTTGTTCTATGTCCAGCATACGTTTGAAGATTCATACTTCGAGGATGAGCAGGAGTGGGATTATGTGAAGGCGGCGATCGAAGGAAGCTCGTATTATGAATTGCCGAAAGTGCTTCAATGGGTGACGGGAAATATTGGTTTCCATCACGTCCACCATTTGAGCCCGCGTGTCCCAAACTATCATTTGGAAAAGGCACATACGTCGACACCGCCATTGCAGCGGGCAACGACAATCGGACTGTTTTCAAGTTTGAAATCGTTACGCTACAAATTGTATGATGCGAACAACAAAACATTCGTCACGTTCCGAGAAGTGCGCCATCTGTTGCGCCGAACGAACGCGGCATAAAAAAGATTGTCCCCGTCAAAAGGGACAATCTTTTTAGCGTTTCCAGACCCATTCATCACTCTCATACTTCTTGATGAGCAAGTCGATTTCGGATTGCTGTTCATCTGTGAAGACGAGCGGTTCGAACGTCAACGAGAAGGCGTCTTTGAAGCCGGTCTCGAACGCGACCGCTACTTCGTCAAAGGAGACGAAACGCTGTAACGTATCGTTCAAGGCGACGGCTTTTTCGCTGAACCGACTTTTGGCTTCACGTTTTTCGTGCTCCTCCATCGCGAAACAGTCGAACAATACCTCATCGTCGACAGAAAGCGGGATGGACCCATGTTGCAAGACGGCCCCTTGGTGGCGCACTTGTGCGCTACCCGCAATCTTTTTCCCGTTGACGGCCAGCTCATAATAGGAGGCTGCATCGAAGCAGACGGCTGATTTCGGTTTGCGGAGTGCCTCACGGTCCTCTTCTGTCAACGGCACCGAAAACTCGGCCGGTACACCGAGCTCGTGGTAACCACGACGGACTCCTTCCGTGAGCAAGCGATAGCTCTCGATGATATTCGTTGGGAGGGCCGGAGTCGATTCGGGCAAGATGACGCTATACGTCAACTCATCGGCGTGCAACACGGCGCGTCCCCCGGTCAGGCGACGGACGACCGGGATGTTGTTCTTCGTGAGGGCGTCACGGTCCAAGTCACGCGTCGCCCGCTGGAAACGTCCGACGCTGATCGCATGAGGTGCCCATGAATAAAAACGAAGCGTCGGTTTTAGTTCTCCCTTCGCGACCCAATTGGCGATGGCTTCGTCAATCGCCATGTTTTCAGCCGGTGAAGTGGATTCAGTTCTAAGTAAGTGCCACGTCGTACCAGTCATAATCTCTCTTCTTTCTATTAGTCGATTGGCAACATCGTGTGGCGACGCGCCTTGTGTACTTGTTCATCCGCATGGTAAGACGAGCGGACAAGTGGACCTGCCTCACAATGTGAGAATCCTTTCGATAGTGCGATCTCTTTCAACTCGGCGAATTCGTCCGGGTGGTAGTAACGTTCCACCTCGAGGTGTTTCTTCGTCGGTTGCAAGTATTGACCGAGTGTCAAGATGTCGACGTTGTGTTCGCGGAGGTCATCCATCGCTTCAATCAATTCCTCTTTCGTTTCTCCGAGTCCGACCATGATTGACGATTTCGTCGGGATATCTGGGTTCAATTCTTTGGAGCGTTTCAAGAATTCGAGCGTGCGGTCGTATGTCGCTTTGGCCCGGACTCTTGGTGTGAGGCGGCGAACCGTCTCTAAGTTATGGTTCATGATGTCAGGACCCGCATCAATCAACGTCTGTAAGGCAGAGAAGTCACCCATCATGTCAGACGGGAGTACTTCGATTGATGTCTCTGGATTCATGGCACGGACGGCACGAACCGTTTCCGCGAAGACGGTAGCCCCGTAATCGTTCAAGTCATCGCGGGCGACGGCAGTGATGACGACGTGCTTCAAATTCATGAGGCGTACGGATTCGGCGACCCGTTTTGGCTCTTCCCAATCGAGCTCGTTCGGTTTACCGGTTGTGACGGCACAAAAACGACAGGCACGTGTACAAATGCTTCCTAAAATCATGAACGTCGCGGTCCGACGTACCGCCCAACATTCATGGATGTTCGGACACTTGGCTTCCTCACATACTGTATGTAGATTTTTTTCGCGCATCATCTTCTTCAAACCGGTATACGTGTCGTTCGTATTTAATTTAATCTTCAACCATTCCGGCTTTCGTTTCAGTTCCCCTCTTGCCACAATAATTTCCCCCTTTTTGAAAGTTAACCTGTATCGAATTGAGTTTACCAAAAAAAGAATCAAAAACGAACCACGGAAATTATTGGTTTTGCCAATACAGTTTTCTGTGTATCAAAACAGAAACATTGTTTCAAAATGGTTACGCTTTCAAGTGAGTCATTGTTTCTGAAAAATGGAGTTGCTATACTGTTGTTGACCACCTGAATAAGAACCAAATGTAACTGATGCGATCAGGCATGGGGTGAACGAGCGTTGATGAGGCAACGCTTCTTCCTCCATGCCTTTTCGTTTGGGGGTCAGTCAAATTGGACTAAGGGGAGTGGGAACATGAACAAGGCATTGAACTGGACAGCAACACTCGGATTGACGACGGCACTACTCGTTTCATCGATTCCGGCAGCGGATGCGGTCGTAGCGGAAGGAACGCCGACGATGTCGATTGACCAGCGCGTCAACACGAAGCTGGAATCGATGACGCTCGAACAAAAAATCGGGCAGATGATCATGCCGGACTTCCGACTTTGGAACGGGGCAAATCATACATCTCTTGCACCGGAAGTGGCGCGTGTGATTGATCGTTTTGATCTCGGTGGCGTGATTCTGTTTGCGGAGAACGTGAAGGAGACGGAACAGACGACGAAACTCGTTCATGATCTGCAAGAAGTCGTGAAGCAAGACGACAGTAATGACATTCCGCTCTTTGTCACGATTGACCAAGAAGGGGGTATCGTGACGCGTCTCGGGACAGGGACGAACTTACCTGGAAACATGGCCATCGGGGCGACTCGTAACAGTCAATATGCGTATGACGCCGGAAACATCATCGGTTCTGAATTGAACGCACTCGGGGTAAACGTGAACTTCGGACCGGTACTCGACGTCAACAACAATCCAGGAAACCCGGTCATCGGGGTCCGTTCATTCTCGAGCGACCCTGAACTCGTCGGCGAACTCGGGTCGGCGATGACGCAAGGCATTCAAGACCAAGGTGTCGCAGCGACGGCGAAACATTTCCCGGGTCATGGGGATACGGCGGTCGACTCGCATTATGGGTTACCGGTTGTCGATAAGTCGCTCGACGAGTTGCGCGGTCTCGAGTTGCTCCCGTTTAAACGTGCCATCACGGAAGGGATCGATATGATTATGACGGCACACATCGGTATGCCACAAATCGAAGATGAGGTCGTCGAGTCGGATCGCGGCACGTTCCCGCTCCCGGCGACACTTTCGGACGACGTCATTACAGGAGTGCTTCGTGAGGAGCTCGGATATGATGGGATTGTTGTGACCGATGCGCTCAATATGCAAGCCATCACGGACAACTTCACGGAAGCAGAGGCAGTCATCAAGACGTTTGAGGCAGGCGTCGATATCGCGCTCATGCCGACGATTTTGCGTTCAGAGGCAGACGTGATCAAACTCGAAGCTATCTTTGAAGAAGTCATCCAAGCGGTGAAGGATGGGCGTTTATCAGAGGCCACTATCGATGAGTCGGTCGAGCGTATTTTAAAACTGAAGGCAGAACGCGGCATTTGGGGAGAGACGATTGACTCGACGACGCTCGAGGCGAAGCTCGCAGAAGCGACCGCAGTCGTAGGTAGTGCGGAGCATAAAGCGAAAGAGCGTGAAATCGCAGAAGCAGCCGTCACCCTCGTGAAGAATGAGGACAAGACACTCCCGTTCAAACCGAAAAAAGGGGACACGGTGCTCGTCTTGTCACCAGCAAAAGATCAGACGGACAGTATGGTGAAGACAATCAAGTCGCTTGAGAAGAACGCTGGGAATATGAAAGGCGTGAACGTCATCACGGCCAACTATTCGGCATCAACGCCACACTTAACGCAAAATCCGGCACTTCAGCAAAAAGTCGAGGCAGCCGATTACATTATCGTCGGTTCGAACGTGAACAATAGCGCGAAATTGAAGCCGACATCAGCCGAACATTACGTGCCGGCTGAAGTGTTCCGTTACGCAAACGAGACAGGGAAGAAGTCGGTCTTGCTCAGCTTACGTAACCCATACGATGTCGCCGTTCAGCCAGACGCTCCGGCGCAGCTCTTGATCTATGGGTTCAAAGGTGATCCGAACGGACCGGACTCAGAAGCAGGGAACCTGAAATCGGCCGGACCAAACTTGCCGGCGGGCATTCGTGCCATCTTCGGTGAAGTGAAGCCGCAAGGGACGTTGCCAGTAGACGTACCGAAATTTGTGGACGGTGTGTTCCAAGACGAGAACTATGCACAGTTTGGAGATGGATTTACGAACTGGAATCGCTAAATGAAAATGAGCTCACCCGATGGCGGGGAGCTCATTTTTCTATGCCTCGAAATAGGCGATGACGAGTAGACCTGGACCGGTATGGGCACCGATGGCAGAGCCGACAAGTGTTTTCGTGACGTGTTTCGGTTGAACATGCTCAAGGACCATCTTCTCGAACTGTTCCGCTTTTTTAGGGTCGTCACCGTGACCGATGAAAAGATCCCCGTTCTCGACGAGTGGCTTCGATTCCATCGTCCATTCGACCATACGGCGCATAACCTTTTTATGACCACGTACCTTTTCAATCGGGACGAGTTTCCCGTCCTCGACCGTCAGTAACGGCAGAATCGTCAACAAATCACCGATGAAAGCACTCGCTTTCGAGACACGTCCGCCGCGCATCAAGTATTCGAGTGACTCGACCGTGAACAAGTGACGGATCTTTCCGACGAGCGAAGCGGCATACGCGACCGTCTCTTCGTACGTATGGTCTTGCCCGTACTCCGCGACCGTCTTGACGAACAATGCCTGTCCGACGGAAGCCGTTCGCGTATCGATAATCTTGAACTTGCTGTCTGGATACTCCTCTTTGAGCATCTCACCGACCATGACAGCCGTTTGATATGTACCGGAGAGTTCTCGAGAGAAAGCAAGGTATAAAAACGGGATTTCGGCTTCAAGATGTTGACGGAAACAATGCTCGATTCGCGACGCCTCGATTTGGAACGTCTTCGGTGTCTTACCTTGACGCATCGCATCGTACACGTCTTTCGGTTGAATCGTCTCCCCGTCTAAAAACTCTTCGTTGTCGATGATGACACCGAGCGGTAAAATCTCAAGACCGTACTCGATGATTTGATCGTGTGTCAAATCGGCCCCGGTGTCTGTGATCAGTTTAAACATTGGATGAATCACTCCTCTGTTAATTGTTGTTCAATCTCGCGTAATGGTTCATTCCGTTTCCACATCCGGTCAAGTTGACTCACGAGTGTCGCTTGCTCTTCAGCCGTCAGTGACGCGTTTTGGAGCGTGCTGACTGTGGAAAGAACGCGGTAGGCCCGTGTGAGGACGTCCTGAACCGTAAGGGGGATACCGAGCAAGTCTTCTAACGAAGCCATCGTTTCCGGTACAATGGTCGGGTACGTGAACTTGGTTACCTCCCCTTGGATGGCTAAATCATAAAAGTCTCGGATGATTTCGGCACGTTCGCTCCCGCTCTGTCTTACGCTCAAGTAAATTTGAACGGCGACGCCGCCACGGACGCGTCGTTGTGAAATACCGGCGAACTTTTTGCCGTCAATCGACAAGTCGAAACTTCCCGGACAGTACGAGCCGACGACTTCACCTGGGACGATGTCGCTCGTGACGTCTTGGAAGATGTGTTGGATGAGGGAAGTCATGGCCTCATAGCCGCTGTCGATTTGAATGCCGTCATTCTCGGGTAAGATTAAAGATAAGTTCAAGACATCCTCGTCTAACACGACGGCGAGCCCACCCGAGTTACGGACGACCGGTCGGAAGCCGCGCTCGTGCAAATACCGGACCCCATCTTTTAAATGAGGTAACCTTGCATCTTGAATTCCGAGTACAATCGTATTCGTGTGTACCCATGCGCGTAAGACAGCGCCTGATTGTTGGGTTGAAGCACATAACGTGTCATCAGTCGCGAACGATTGTTCCGCTTGAAACATCGTGCCAAGGCTCGATTGGTCGATCACACGATAGCTCGGTTGTTTTAATAATGGATGGATCATATACTTAATTCCTTTTCACAAATAATTTTCCTTCTCATTATAGCATGGAGGGAACGATTCGTTTGAAGTCGAATCTAGAACATAACGAAACGTAGGAGGGCATGTCATGTACTCGTCACGAGGACAATTATCTGGATCGAAAGTGTTTAAAGACCCGGTACACCGTTATATTTACGTCTACGATCATCTGATTTGGGAACTGATCAACACGAAAGAGTTCCAGCGCTTGCGTCGCATCAAACAACTTGGAACGTCCTTTTTAACGTTCCACGGCGCTGAGCACACGCGATTCCATCATTCTCTCGGCGTCTATGAGATCGCGCGCCAATTGATTGACCAGTTCCAACAATATCCGGAATGGGATGACCGCGACCGTGAACTGTTGTTAGCGGCGGCGCTCTTGCACGATGTGGGTCACGGTCCATTCTCGCACGCGTTCGAACACGTCTTCTCTGTTCGACATGAAGTGTGGACCGAGCGAATCATTTTAGGCGATACCGAGGTCAACCAAGTGTTGTCGGAGATGGGTGTCGGGTTCGCAGAAGAGGTGGCTTCCATCATCAACAAGACGCACCCGAACCGCTTGATCGTCAATATGCTCAGTTCGCAGCTCGACGTCGATCGGATGGATTATTTATTACGTGATGCGCACTTTGCGGGTGTCAGTTATGGAAAATTTGATTTGGAACGTATGTTACGTGTCCTTAGACCAGATGAGGACCAAGTCGTCGTCAAACAGTCGGGAATGCATACGATTGAAGACTATATCATGCGCCGCTATCAAATGTATTGGCAAGTGTACCTTCATCCGGCGACACGTTCGAGCGACCTCCTCTTGAAAGCGATTCTCGAGCGGGCACAAGAACTTTATGAGAGCGGCTATGCATTCAAGATGATGCCGAAACATTTCCTACCGATCTTTGAGCAAAACAACATGTCGCTTGAACAATATTTGAAATTGGACGAGACGGTCGTCTACTTCTATTTCCAGGAATGGATGGAGGAAGACGACGCGATTCTAGCCGATTTATCGAGCCGTTTCGTGAATCGTCGTTTATTGAAATATAAAAACTTCCCGGAAGCGAACCGCGTCCGCTATATGGAACGGCTACGTCAGACGATGGAAGGCATCGGACTTTCGCCGAAATACTACTTGCTCGAAGATCAGTTGAGTCAGTTGCCGTATGATTTGTACAAAGGGCAGGGCAAGTATGAAGGCATTTATCTTCAGATGAACGATGGGGAACGGAAAGAGATTTCGGAAGTGTCGATGCTCGTCCAGTCGATTTTGAACTCGAGACAATCGGATGAAAAAATTTATTATCCAGAAGATGTGTTACTGAACTTAAGGGATCATGCGAATGAAAAATCGTGGCTCTTGTCGACATTGAAATCCGAATAACCCGAAAAGGGGCGTGACACGATGGAGATTGCGACACTGATTGGTGGCATCGGGATTTTTTTACTCGGGATGACGTTACTCACAGACACGCTCAAAAAATGGGCCGGTACACGACTACGTCATCGGTTGAACCAATTCACCGATGGCTCGTTGTCGGGGGCAACACTTGGCGCGATGTTGACGGCTTTATTTCAATCCTCTACCGTCACGACATTGATGACGATTGGTTTTGTGAGCGCCGGATTGATCACGTTCACGCAAGCATTGCCGCTCGTTATCGGGGCGAACGTGGGTAGCGCGACGACCGGATGGATCATCGCCGTCCTTGGTTATAACGTTGACGTACGTCAAGTGTTCTTGCCGCTCATTGGGCTCGGGATGGCACTTCGTCTCTCAGGACCACGTCTACGACGAATCGGGCTATTGTTCGTCAGTGTCGGTCTGATTTTTGTCGGGATTGGGACGCTACAGGAGGCGATGCAAGATGTAGTCACGTTCTCGTTCGGACCAAGCGGGGCGATGAGTTTTCCTCAACAGGCGTTCCTTATTGGCATCGGGTTTGCGATGACGGTTGTCCTTCAGTCGTCGACGATTGGGCTCGTCTTAACGATGACGGCTCTTGCGACCGCCGCGATTTCACTTCCGCAAGCCGCTTTTTTGGTACTCGGTCAAAGTGCTGGGACGAGTCTTGTCGTGGCACTCGGTTCAATTGGAGGCTGGAAGTCGGCCCGACGCATTGTATTGGGGCATGCGATCTACCACGTGTCAATCGTCCTCATCGGATGGCTGACGTTCCCCGTTCTCTTCTTTGTCGTCAATCGAGTAGCCGATTGGTTCAACTGGAACGACTTGTTACGCCTCGCCTTGTTCCATACGACGTTCCATGTGTTAGGCGTCCTCTTGTTCCTACCATTTTATCAGTCGTTCGCAAGGCGCTTACTAAAATGGATCCCGAGCCGAGCAGAAAAACTGACACGTCTGCTCGACAAGAACATGTCCCAACTCCCGACGGTCGCCCTTGAGGCGGCGCGGCGATCTTTACTCGAGATTGAACGCTATTTAGGGAACGAGACTGAGTTGCTCGTCCGGGAGGGACGTCTCCGGGAAGATGAGTTGACGCTCGTCGACAAGACGCTGAGCGATGTCCGCGTCTTTTTGAGTACGATTCGTCTAGACGATGTCGGAAAGCAAAATGACTACGGGCAACACTTGTCCCTTCTGCATACAATCGACCATCTCGAACGGTGGTTGTACGTATTGCGAGAAATCGAACCGGTCCAGTCACTGCGGGACACGGACTTTTTAGCGGCGCGGGAACTCGTCTTGCACGAACTCGATCTCGTTCATCAATTGAATCATCATACGCCACCGGAAGACTCGAAGATGTGGAAACAGGCGTCAAAACAGTTGGCGGAATATCGGAAGGCACATCGCTCTGAGCTGCTTGAAGAAACAGCGGCGAATCAGTTGGAGATGGACCAGACGATTCAAAAAGTACAAGTATTGCTGTGGCTTGACCGTATCGGTTATCACATTTGGCGGGCAACACGGCACTTGATTAAGCCGACTGTGCCGAGTGAACGGTTCGAAGTGAACCGAGAAGACTAAACTAGAAATGGAGGAGTGGAAATGGCGACATGGGTGACTCACTTTCGTATCGCGGAGCGGATTCTCGAGACGGATTCCGCATTTGAGCGTATACCTTTTTTAGTAGGAAATATCGGTCCAGACTGTGGGTTGGTCGGAGCGGATGGACGTCCTGAACCACCGAAAACCATCACGCATTTCAAAACAGAGAACGGGATCTCTTCTGATTTGTTCAAACAGACGTATTTAGATGGAGGGACCACAAAATCGAATACAGAATGGTCTTATTTAGTCGGTTACTATTTTCATCTGGTCACAGACGAATATTGGGTGCGGTTGACCCGTGCGAAAAAAGAAGAACCGATTGTACAGGCAATCGTTGGAACACCAGACTACACACGCTTAGTCAAAACGGACTGGTACGGGATCGACTTTGAGTACTTGGCAAAACATCCGAATCATATCTTTTGGACGGATTTCTGTCACATTGACGCGTTCGAAGACGTCTTACCGTTCTTCCCTCAAGGACAGACAGGACAACAAATTCAAAACATCACGTCCTTCTATAAAACCCATCCGTTTGACCCCCGGCATGAATATGTATATATGTCACCTCCAGAGGTCGATGATTTCATTGAAGAGGTTCTTTGTGGGCTACAAGCGAAGATTCAAGAAGTTCAACATATACATATTTGACGTAATGCTTAGACAAAAAAACGGACCCCGATTCAAGGAGTCCGCTCGTCACTTATTTCTTGTCCGCGTGCATGACGCCGGCTTGACCATAGTGCGTCGCATCCATCTCTTCGATGAAGACAGTGATGTTCTCTTTCGGAGCGTTCGTCGTCTCGGAGACGGCATCCGTCACTTTTTCAATCAACGCACGTTTTTGTTCCACGGTCCGGCCCGGGAGCATTTTTACTGTTACGTAAGGCATGGGTCATTCCTCCTTTGCTGAAGTCTCTTTCATTGTAGTGAATCCGCTTCTTCGAGAAAAGAAAAATTCTCGTCCACCTCAAAGCATGCGCTCATTTTTTCGACATTTCGGGTAAGGAACAAGACAGAGCGAATGTAGGAGGAATGCAACAGAGCGAATGTAGGAGGAATGCAGATGAAGTGGAAAGGTAGACAACAGAGTCGTAATGTCGAAGATCGACGGGGGCGTAGCATTGGAGGAAAAGGAATTGCCGGGGTCGGGGGTGGTCTCGGATTGATTCTCGTCATCGTCTTTACGTTATTGAATGGGGGAAGCCCGACCGACCTCGTCAACAATATCGGACTAGGCGAGCCACAAACCGAAGGAACATACACCGGTACGGAGCGAGAAGAGGAGATGGCGGATTTCGTCGCGGTCGTCTTGAAAGATACAGAAGAAGTATGGACGGATATTTTTGCGGAGAACGGCATGACGTATCAGGAACCGACGCTCGTCTTGTTCTCGGGACAAGTCGAATCCGCATGTGGCATCGCCGGATCGGCGGTCGGTCCTTTCTACTGTCCGGGTGACCAAAAGCTATACATTGATTTGAGTTTTTATGATGAGCTGAGTCAGCGTTTCAATGCGCCGGGTGATTTTGCGATGGCATACGTCGTCGCCCATGAGGTCGGGCACCATGTCCAGACGCTTCTCGGAACGACAGAAGAGATTATGCCGCTTCGGAACGAGATGAGCGAGACTGAATTCAATCGCTATCTCGTCCGTTTCGAGTTACAGGCGGACTACTATGCAGGCGTATGGGCGCATCATGCACAAGGACTCGGTTACCTTGAAGCAGGGGACGTCGAAGAAGCGATGAATGCGGCTCATCAGATTGGTGACGATACGCTACAACGACAGGCGCGAGGATATGTGACGCCGGACTCGTTCACGCACGGTACGTCGGAACAGCGGATGCGCTGGTTCGAAAGAGGATTTGAGAACGGGTCGATTCAAGGTGGGGATACGTTCAATACGAACAACTTATAGGTCGAGCGCACGCTCGACCTTTTTAGCCGATTGGAATATGAGGAAAGAATCCGCTATCATAAAAGAACAACAGTTGCAGGAAGGGGATGACCCGATGGAATCCTTACTTACGAAAATCGATTTAGCAAAAGACGATATGACGGCGGTTGAAAAGAAAATCGCAGACTATATCTTGTCCCATTCAACGCTCATTCCAAATATGACGACGAAAGAACTTGCCCAAAAGACGGATGTGTCCGAGGCGAGTATCGTCCGTTTTGCCCGCGTGGTCGGGATTGATAGCTTTAAAGCATTTAAACTTGCGCTCGTGAAAGACTTGGCCGTCACCGAAACGACATTGACGGACTTCAACGTTCTCCAGCAAAAGGATACGCCATACGATTCGTTTCAAAAAGTCATCCATGTGAATAAAGCGGCCATCGAGGCGTGTGCCGAAGCGATGGACAAACGTGAGCTCGAACATGCGGTGGACTTATTCGCGCGCGCGAACCGTGTCATCTTTTATGGGGTCGGTGGGTCATCGACCGCAGCGATGGATGCACAATATAAATTCACGAAGCTCGGGTATGCGGCTACGACATCGTCGGACTTTCATTATATGTTGTCGTTGATTCCGCATTTAGGAAAATCAGACGTATTCGTCGCCATCAGCACGTCGGGTCGGACGAAAGATGTGCTCGAACTCGTTCGTTTCGCCAAGAAAAAACGTGTTCCCGTCATCGCTATCACGAACTTGGACAAGTCGCCACTTTACCGAGAAGCGGATGTGCGCCTTTGTACGCCGAACGTCGAGAGTGATTTTCGGATTGCGAGCATCGCCTCGCGGATGACGCAATTGACGATTGTCGATACGTTATATATGGGTCTCTTGCACCGAAAAGGAGAAGGTCTGATCGATCGCTACGCAGAAGCGCGAGATGAGATGGTGAAGTTGCGCCGATGATCCGACCGTATTCGAAAGAAGATCGACAGGAGTTGGAAGACTTTTTGGTAAAGCAGCGTACCTTCGCTATGTTGAATGGACAGTCTATACAAAAGTTCCGTGATGAGAACGTGGCGGATTTCGAAGAGGATGGCACCGTCAGTCTGATTATTCGTAAAGATGGACAGATTGTCGCCATCGTGGACCTGTTGAAACGACATCCCGTGGACGGTTCGCTTTGGCTCGGATTGTTCGTCGTCGAGGAAACCCTTCACGGGACGGGCTTGGCGCAAACGTTATATGAACAAGTGGAAGAAGAGTATATGCGCCCCTATCAGACGGTGTTTCGATTAGGGGTCCTTCCGGACAATCTTCGCGCTCTTCGGTTTTGGGAGCGAAACGGCTATGTATACGAAAAGGATTCTATTACGAATAAAGGCGTGCGCGTCCATGTCCTGAAGAAACAACTCATTCGACCGGAGTGAGTTTTTCTTTCACTCAATTATGAAACTTAGTTTCAATTAATTCTAATAATAAATTGACTTTAAATTTCAATGTAGTACGATGAAACCATAGAGAAGAAAGGATGGTGGCGATGCTAGAGAAATTGGCTACAGAAAGACGGAATGAACGAACGATGCAACTAGATGAGATGTCAATTGAGGAGCGATTGACGATCATGAACAGTGAGGACCAACAAGTCCCGCAAGTGATTCAACATCAGATTCCTGTCATCGCGCAAGTTGTGGAGCGGGTCATCGCATCCTTTCGTAAAGGTGGTCGCTTGATATATATCGGGGCGGGTACGAGTGGACGTTTAGGCATTTTAGACGCCGCAGAGTGCGTACCGACGTTCGGGGTGTCCCCGGATCAGGTCATCGGGTTGATTGCCGGTGGCGAGCGTGCGCTCATTCAAGCGGTCGAGGGAGCAGAAGACAGCAAGGAATTGGCAGTCGATGATTTGAAAGCGCTTCAACTGACGGCGGACGACACTGTCATTGGGATTGCGGCGAGCGGACGGACGCCATATGTGATTGGAGGTCTCGATTATGCACGGGAAGTTGGAGCAACCACTGCGGCCATCTCTTGTAATCAGGACGCAATCATTAGTCGACATGCAGACTATGCCATTGAAGCGGAGACAGGACCGGAAGTGTTGACCGGTTCGACACGATTGAAGGCAGGAACGGCACAAAAATTGGTCCTCAACATGATTTCGACAACGTCGATGATTGGAGTAGGCAAAGTGTATCAAAATTTGATGGTCGACGTGAAACCGACGAACGAAAAATTAGAAGTACGTGCCAAGCGGATGATCGCAGAAGCGACAGGGGTCGACATGGACACGGCCGCGCGTTATTTTGCGTCATCTAAAGGACATGTCAAAACAGCAATCGTCATGATTTTGGCGGACGTCTCTTACGAAGAAGCAATCAAACGATTAGAGCGTGCGAACGGGTTTGTCCGCGAGGCGCTATAAGGGGGAAAATCGAGATGAAGAAAGAAGAGGTTTTAGCACGGGACATCCTCGCACATGTCGGGGGGAAAGAGAACATTCGTCAACTCGCTCACTGTATGACGCGTGTCCGGCTGTCGTTGAAGGATCCGACCAAAGCCGATCTTGACGCCTTGAAGAAGATTGATGGCGTCATGGGTGTCATTGATGATGAGACGTTACAAGTCGTCGTCGGTCCGGGAACGGTGAATCGGGTCGCGGATTATATGAGTCATGAGACGGGCCTTGCAATCGGAGAAGAGTCCGTGGACGCGAACTTGACGCCAGAGGAACGCGCAGCGGTCGAACGTCAAAAAGTAAAAGAGAAGCAAAAGTCACCGTTCAAACGATTCCTCCGTCGACTCGGGAATATCTTCATTCCGCTCATTCCAGGTCTCGTTGCTTCAGGAATTATCAACGGTGCGGCGAACTTTGCTGTCAACGCCGGTGTCGACCGAACGGAGACGTGGATGCAGATCTTGCTCGTGCTTGGTAGCACAGTCTTTGCATACTTAGCCATCCTTGTCGGGTGGAACACAGCGAAAGAGTTCGGGGGGACACCGGTGCTCGGGGCGATTGCCGGGGGGATTCTGTTCAACCCGCTCCTTGCGGACATCGTCATTTATGGGGAACCGCTCGTCGTCGGACGCGGTGGCTTGTTCGGTGTCATTTTTGCCGGTTGGCTCATGACTTATATTGAGAAGCACATTCGTCGCTTCATGCCGGTATCGATCGATATTATCTTCACACCACTCTTCACGGTCCTCATCGTCGGATTTACGGCACTCTATGCGATCATGCCGGTCGCGGGTGTATTGTCAGATGGGATCATGCGAGGAATCAATGCGACGCTTGAAGTCGGGGGCCCCGTCGCCGGGGCACTTTTGGCCGGCTTCTTCTTACCACTCGTCATGGTCGGATTACACCATGGTTTGACGCCGATTCATTTAGAACTGTTAAACACAGTTGGGACGACGGCGCTCCTTCCAATCTTGGCGATGGCGGGTGCCGGTCAAGTCGGTGCGGCGCTTGCAATCTTTGTGAAGACAAGCAACCCGCGACTCCGTAATATTATCAAAGGGGCCATCCCGGTCGGTTTCCTCGGAATCGGCGAACCGCTCTTATATGGGGTCACGCTTCCGCTCGGACGTCCGTTCTTAACGGCATGTCTCGGCGCCGCGGTCGGTGGTGCTTTCCAAGCAACGATGAAGACGGCTGCACTTGGAATTGGCGTATCGGGTCTATCCCTTACGCCACTGATTGACGACGGAATGTACTTGACGTATGTCGCCGGACTATTGATTTCTTATACGGCAGGCTTCTTGTTCACTTATTTCTTCGGCTTCAAAGAAGAGATGGCAGACGGGATTTGACAAACAAAGATGGCTCGGTCGAGTCATCTTTTTCTATACGTTTTGTGAGGAGGGGAATAGATGAAAGGGATTTCCGTTTACTTAAGTGAGGAACTGACGTCTGCGTCTATTGATTGGATCGAACGCATGCGAGAGAGCGGGTTTACAAGCATCTTCACATCGCTTCATATTCCAGAAGACGATTCGACGTTATATACAGAACGGCTCCAGCAGTTAGGAGCGTTGGCAAAACGGCTTGAGATGGAGCTCGTGGCAGACATCGCCCCGTCATCTCTACAGGCGCTCGGCAAGGACTGGAATGATGCCCATACACTGTTGGACTGGGGCGTCACGGGGTTACGTGTCGACTATGGCGTCACACCGAAACAAGTGGCCGACTTGTCACGACATATGATGGTCGCACTCAATGCCAGTACACTCACGGAAACAGAGCTTGAAGAGATGTTGCGACAAGGGCTACGACGTGACCACGTCGAAGCGTGGCATAATTTTTACCCGCGACCTGAGACGGGGCTCGACCGCTCCTGGTTTGACGAGAGAAACGCCTGGTTACATGCGCAAGGAATCAAAGTACAGGCGTTCATTCCTGGAGATGAACAGTTACGTGGACCTCTTCATGAAACGTTACCGACACTCGAGGAGCATCGCCATCAGTCTCCGCTTTCGTGTTATATCGATTTACAAGCGACGGTCGACCGGATTTTGATTGGTGATCCACGTGTGTCCAATCAGGCGATGCGACAATTTCAGGCGTACGATGAAGGAATTATCGTCCTTCGTGCAACTTCAGAGTACCGTGTCGATTCATTACCGACACTGCATACGAACCGGATGGACCCAGCCCGAGATGTCATTCGCTCGGTCGAATCGAGAGCTTACGGACGACCTGGGGACCATTTGATTCAATCGCAAAATACAGAAGAACGACTGCTCGGCAGCATCACGTTGGACAACGAACGATATGGACGTTATGCGGGAGAACTGCAAGTGACGAAGCGGGATTTGCCGGCAGATGAACGAGTCAACGTCATCGGTCGGGTCATTGAAATGGACCGCCGGCTCATTCGTCACATTGGACCGGGAAGACGTTTCCAGATTGACTGGACGTGACTCAGGATTGCCACCGTCCTATATCATTGTGTACAGTAGAGAGGGAGGGTGGAACATGAAAGACATTAATTTTAATATCATTTCAGACGATGCGACGGACGGGCACGGCGGTTTTGGTGTCGGTTCGCTTAGTTTAAATAACATGTCCCCGGTCATCATCGATGTCGAAGCGGGCACGGCAACAATCGATATGGGTGCGATGCACGCAAAATCTGCCATCGAGAAGCGCATCAAGTTTTTGACGGACCAAGAAGCGGTACCGAATGGGAAACCATACTGGATCGTTTGGGTGACGGTCGGTCGAAAACGAGAAGGCTTTTATTATGGCGGCATCGCGGCGTGTGACATGTTGGTAGATGTTGAAGCGAGACGAGGCTATAAATTATTGCCTTATCACGTTAATCAGATGGACAAATCGTTGAAGGGTCGGATTTTAATCGACATGATGGACGCTCCGTCCCGCAGCGTATTGGCGAATTTCCTACAAGAACATCGCCCAGAAATTTGGTCAAACTCGACTGAACTTCATGCAGAGCTCGAGCGCTTAGGCGCCGAGTAAAAAGATTGGACGATTTTTTCGTCTCCAATCTTTTTTGTTTCGCATTTTTGGGATTAACAGGAAATTATGTAACTGAAGAGATATTCATTTGTAATTGTATGAAAATTCAGTATTATGATATACTGACTACATTGTGAAAAAAAGAAAGGGTGATACGATGAGCGAAACGAAAAAAATCTTAATCGGTCTCGCGCTAGGTGTTGTAGTTGGTCTCGGATTGGCGGGATTGCCAGATTCAATTTATGAGATTGTGAATCCGTATATTTTATCTCCGGTCGGAACGATCTTTTTGAATCTAATTAAAATGTTAGTCGTGCCAATTGTCTTCTTCTCGATTATTTTAGGCGTCATGGGTCTCGGGGACCCGAAAGAGCTAGGTCGGGTCGGGACGAAATCGATTTTGTTCTTCTTAGCGACGACAGCACTCGCGATTATGTTAGCGATGGGCGTCGCATCTGTCCTACAACCAGGGGAACGTGGGGACTTCCAAACAACAGGTCTTGAATTTGAGTCAACAGCGACCGAGGAATCGTCAAATATCGTACAGACATTCGTCAATATGATTCCAACGAATCCGATTACGGCACTCGCTGAAGGAAACATGCTTCAAATCATCGTCTTTGCAGCATTGATTGGATTTGCGTTAATCGCCCTTGGGGACAAGGCGAAGACATGGCGTCAATTCGTCAAACAAGGTGATCGCATCATGATGTACCTCATCCATATCGTCATGAAGCTCGCGCCATACGGTGCATTCGCATTGATTGCTTCGGCGATTGGAGGTATCGGTCTCGATGCGGTCGTCGCCATGGCATGGTATATGATCGCAGTTGTCTTGACGCTCTTCTTACACGCAACGATTGTATACGGGGCAGCCGTTTACTTCATCGGGAAGATGAGCCCAGTGTTCTTCTTCAAAAACTTCTATGAGGCGATGACGTTCGCATTCTCGACATCTTCGTCGAATGCGACGCTTCCGGTATCGATGGAAGTCGCACAGAGAAAACTCGGTGTGCCACGTTCGATTTCTTCGTTCGTGCAACCACTTGGGGCAACGGTCAACATGGACGGAACAGCCATCATGCAAGGTGTTGCAACTATCTTCATCGCGCAAGTATTCGCCTCTGATTTAACAATGACTCAATTGTTGACGGTCGTCATTACGGCGGTCCTCGCTTCAATCGGGACAGCGGGTGTACCAGGAGTCGGGCTTGTCATGCTTGCCCTCGTCCTTCAGTCGGTCAACTTGCCGGTAGAGGGAATTGCCCTCATTATCGGGGTCGACCGTATTCTCGATATGCTTCGCACATCTGTCAACATCACGGGGGATGCGGCATGTGCGGTTGTCGTTTCGAAATTGGAAGAAAAACATCTACCACCAGTCGACGAAGACTCGTGGGATGAAGCGGGTGCGACCTCTTCATCATCGCTATGATATAGTAAAGGACCATGACAAAACGCGTCATGGTCCTTATTTTGTGAATAGAAAGAGTGATGGTTATGGAATGGGAACTGCTCCCGCTTCCTTTATTTTTAGTCATAAGCATCATACTAAATAGTGTGATTGCGGTGGCCGGAGTGTTACCGAGTGCCTTTTTGACGGCGATCAACGTGAGCGTCCTCGGCCTCGTACCCGGTATTCTCGTCTCGATTGTCGGTGAGGCGGTAGGAGCCATCGTCAGTTTCATCCTTTACCGAAAAGCGCTACATCGTTACACGTCCCCGGACGGTGGCCGGTTTCAGCGACTCCGTGAGGCCGCAGGGGCCGAGGCATGGTTTCTCGTCCTTGGCATGCGTCTCATGCCGTTCGTGCCGTCTGGACTCGTCACGTTATCGGCAGCGTTCAGTCGTATGACACTCGCCTCGTTCGCGGTCGCAAGTACGATTGGGAAAGTGCCTGCCCTCATCATGGAAGGACTAGCGGTGACAGCAGCGATGCAATTGACGGTCGGATGGCAATTGTTTTTGGTCGGTCTCGTCGGTGTTTCTTACCTTGTCTGGCGGATGCGTCAAAGAAGAGGCGAAAAGATATGACAAAACGCCTCGACGAATCGCTTACCGGTCGTTTTCTTTCGTAACACGGCCCAGTCGATTAAAATCGATTCTTCAAAATCTTTTAAAAAGGCTTCGTGAAGTTGTTGGATCGATGTCGTATCGAATTGAGCGATCATCATCTCATGGTTGAGAAACATACTTCGAAAATCGAAATTGGCTGACCCGACGAGTGCAACTTTGCCATCGATCAGAAGCGTTTTCGCATGAATGAAATGGCGATTGTATTTATAAATTTTAATGTTCCGCTTCAACAGCTGTTCGAAATAATACTCGGTCGCATGGAAGCTGAACCATTCGTCCCCCTTGCCTGGTACGACGATACGTACATCGATGCCGCTACGACCTGCGACTTCGAGAATCGCCAACAGTTCAGGTGGAGGGACGAGGTATGGGGTGGTGAGCCAGATCGACTCTTTTGCCTCCATCAACAGACGCATCAACCCGTCACGAATCGTCACGTCTTTACCCGGTGACGTGACGAGCAGTTGTGTCGCCCCGTTTTGTCCTTTCGGTTCATTCACAAAGTACTGAGAGAGATGCTCTTCATCTGCGAATAGGTCCCACGTCTCATCGATTGTCCCTTGTCCCGCATATAACCAGTTCTCGACAAAAAGCTGTTGGAGTTCTCGGACAAGCGGACCTTCGAGACGTAGATGCGTGTCACGCCAGAAACCGAGCTTCTCATTTTTTCCGAGATATTCATCACCGACGTTCAACCCGCCTGTTAGCGCGATTCGTCCATCCACGACAATCAATTTTTGATGGTTGCGGAAGTTGGCATTGAAGACGAGATAAGGGTGCAGGACCGGATCGAATGCTTGGACGTGGACACGGGATTCCCGTAACGGCTGAATAAAATCTTCCCCGATTTCTTGGCTACCGAGTCCATCATATAAAAAGCGAACGATGACATTCTCATTTGATTTTTGGATGAGTGCATCTCGGACCTTTAGTGAAATCTCATCGGTTCTAAATAGATAGTATTGAATGTGAATATGGTCTGTCGCACTATTGATGGCGTCTAACAGTGCGTCGAATTTTTCTTCGCCGTTGATGAGGAGAGTTGTCGACGTGTGAGCGTCCGCACCGGTTGCTCCTAGTTTTTCAAGTGTCCGTGTCAATGGATAGGCAGACACGATATCGGGAGAAGTCTCGATTTTTTCACTCTCAACCGCTTGCCTTAACATCCGTATTTCTGACGATGTCCGTTTAAAGCGTCGGTGGCGGCGTGGGGTACGGCCGAACATGACCCATGCCAAGACGCCGATGTATGGGATGAAGAATACGGTCAATAACCAGGCGAGCTTCCCTTGGGGCTGTACTTGGTCAAATAAAATCTGCCAACCGACGACGAGCGGTGCGACGATGGCAATCCCGATTAATACGGGAATGAGGACATCGAGCCAAAACAAGAGACCGACGAGCAAGATGACGCTGATGATCATGATGATGAGTTGAATGACGCGACGTTTCAAAGGAAACACCACCTTTCTATAAACGATGAAAACGAGGGGGAATTCCCCTCGTTTTTTAGTATACGCTGTTCAAGACAGCGTTGATTTCGTCCGCGTAACGAACGAAGAAGTATACATTCACTGCGAGAGAGAACAAGACGAGGAAGAGACCGAACTGTGCTTTAACCCGATTCCGATTCCAATAGTAGAAGACGGACAAGAGCACTGCCAGTCCCACGAATAGAGCGATGACTTCAACGATTCCCCAGACGATGTCCTTGGATAAAAACATGTCGACGATTGTCATGACGACAAAAATGAAGACGACAATCCCCATAATCACGACTAAAATAGCTAAAATGATGCTAATCCAATCCGAGCTAACTGCGTCAATTAGGTTTTCAACTGCCATTTCGTATTCGCTCACAACCGTTCCTCCTTTCGAGAGATTGCATAACTATACATCCATTACCCTTTTTTGCATTTCTAAAATCAAGGTTTCACTGGTGAATGGATGAATGAGGGAAGTGGAATTTTAGAAACGATTGCCACGACCGCAAATACATAGAGCCAACTATTCGGTGGGAAAAAGAGTACGAGTAATACGATGATGGCCAGCGGTTGTCGCATTGCCGTGGCGAGTAAGGCACTCGTCGTCAGAACGACCGTAAACGTCATATCGAGTTCGAACAAGAGGCTGAAAAAATAACCGAGCGTGAACGAAGAGAAGAGCAGCGGATAAATATGTCCACCGCGCCATCCCGTCGCTAGACAGAACGCCGTAAAGAGCAGTTTCAATACACTAAATAAGAGAAGGGTGTAGAGCGGAATCAGACTCCATTCGTCGATATACTCAAGAATCGTTTCTTCTCCAGAGAAGAGGAGGTCCGGATAAAGAAGAGCCATGATCCCGATTCCGACGCCACCGAGTGTCGTGAGAATTAGAATAGGCACGTTTGAGAAGAGGCGCATCAATGCATGTTCACTGACCAAGTAAAGCCAGCCGAGAACCATGCCGCCAAGAACAATCCATAACATCGTCCAATCGATCTGGACACTTTCAATCGCGGGAAATTTAATGATGAACGGTGGACGCTCGTCAAGTTGGTTGAGTAAATAAAACGTCCCGATTCCGGCGAGTGTCGCAAGCAGGTTCAGCATCGGTTGCTTTTTCTGCTCGCTTTCTTCCGCCGCAATGGCACCAAATAGTGGCGCGTTGAAGACAATCCCGAGCACGACGGCATGACCGACTTCTTGTAATTCCCCTAGCTCTTGACGGACGTAGCGAATACGCTCCGAGAACCATGTCGTGAGTCCGCCGACGATGCCGACGAGCGCTGCCTCGGGACCGAGACTTGCGCCTCCGATGAGAACGAGGAGGGCGGTCAGTGTCGTAAATCCGATCAAACGATAGTCAATGCGTCCCGTTCCTTTTCGTTCTTCTAGCACCTCAGGCATGAGACGGGGCATTCGCCCATACCGACGTTGCAACAGACCGATGCATATACCGGCGATGACCGGCACGAGAAACACATAAAACGGAATATCAAATTGCTCAGGTACCGTATGCCACACAACATGAATCCCTTTATAGACAACGGATAAGAAAAGCCAACTTACTAAACCGATGATGATGCCAAGTACGGTCGCATAGCCACTGACAATCCATGATTTCATCTACATCTCCACCTCTTTCGCTCGCGTCGACCTTCTATAATATGCTATCTCCTGAACACCTCAGACCGAAACCTAAAAAACGATGAAACCGTATCGAAGTGATGAAAACGACAACCACTTCATACGAAAAACAAAAAAGTGCGGACACTCGATAACGTCGATGCCCACACTTGGAATAAAGAAACGTGCTTATGCTGTTTTGATGACGTGCTCTTTCGCAGGAGCCGGTTTTCCGAAGAAATACCCTTGGGCCAAGTCGAATCCGAGTTCACGACACACATCCGCTTCTTCGATGCGCTCGACACCTTCAGCGAGGAGCGTGATGCCCATCGAGTGGGTCAACGCACGCACTTTTTTGAGGAAATCCCGCTTTTCGGCATCCTCGTCACAAAATGAAACATACGAACGGTCGATTTTGACATAGTCCGGTTCGAGCCGCTTCAACATGTCGATGGTCGAGAAACCTGCACCGACGTCGTCTAGCGCAACTTGCATCCCCCGCTTTTTATATGTCGAAAAGACGTGCTGCAAATGATCGACGTCATGTACCTTCTCCGTCTCCACGACTTCAAAGATAAAGCGGTCCGGACTAAGTTGATATCGGTCGATGAGATCGAACGTATGCTGCAAACAATAGTCCGGGTTGTAAATCGTCGACGGTAAGAAGTTGATAAATGTCTTTTGGTGAGGGGCGACGGCTTCGTATGTCGCTTTGATGGCTTCGGCACGAGCCCGCTGATCGAGCTTCGAATGAAGACCGAAACGGTTTGCCGTCCGGAATAAATCATAAGGCGAAATGTTGGCACTGCTACGGAGAAGTGCCTCATACCCGAATGTTTCCGTAGAATCGAGGAAGATGATTGGTTGGAGGTGACTCTCGAACGTGCCGTGTTGAATCTGTTCAATGATATGCCGATGTGCAAGTTGATCTTTTAGCGCTTCGACCGCAAGCGGTGGGGTCTGACGGTTCGATGTAGGATCAACACAGTATACCGTTCCTTCCACACGTGCGAGGAGTGCATCTAGTTCTTCAAATGATATATACGGGTATTCCTTGAATGTCGTGACGAGTGTCCCTTGAGCAATCAAAGGAATTGTGGTGTTACAAGAAGCGCAGGGTGACCACATACTATTCCACCTTTCCTTTTCAAATCGGTTCATTCAGTATATCGGTCACGTCTCACAAAAATCTCACATTCGGGAACCATTCTTCAAAAAAATCGTGCAAAATGGGTACAGGTTTTGTATACTTCCTATCGTATGATTAAGAAGCGCCTCAAAACGCCACTCGCATACGAACAACTTTTTGAATAGAAAGGGGTTCTATCGATGGACCAAAAATTAAAATTATGGTTTACGGAGCACCAAACAGAAGATTACGGAATCACGTTCCGTGTAAACCACGTTTATGAGAGCGAACAAACGGAGTTTCAACGACTAGAAATGGTCGAAACGGACGAGTTCGGAACGATGTTGTTACTTGACGGGATGGTCATGACGACGGATAAGGACGAATTCGTCTATCACGAGATGGTCGCACACGTCCCACTCTTTACACACCCGAATCCAAAGCATGTGCTTGTTGTCGGTGGGGGAGACGGCGGTGTCATCCGTGAAATCATGAAACACCCATCAGTTGAAAAAGCAGTTCTCGTGGATATCGACGGGAAAGTCATTGAATATTCGAAGAAATACTTGCCGAACATTGCCGGTGAACTTGATAACCCACGCGTTGAAGTCATCGTCGGTGATGGTTTCATGCATATTGCGAAGTCAGAGAACGAGTACGACGTCATCATGGTCGACTCGACAGAACCGGTCGGACCAGCAGCGAACCTCTTCACAAAAGGATTCTATGCAGGAATCTCGAAAGCGCTCAAAGAGGATGGCATCTTTGTCGCACAAACGGATAACCCATGGTTCACACCTGAACTCATCCAAACGGTTCAACGTGACGTGAAGGAAATCTTCCCAATCACGAAATTGTACACAGCAAACGTTCCGACGTATCCGAGCGGTATGTGGACATTCACAATCGGTTCGAAGAAGTATGATCCGGAACAAGTATCGGTTGAGCGTTTCCATGACATCGAAACAAAATACTACACGCCGAAGCTTCACAACGCGGCGTTCGTCCTTCCAAAATTCGTGGAGGATTTGACAAAATGATTAAACGTTTTGATGAAGCATACTCAGGTAAAGTGTTTATCGCCAGTCTCCCAGAGGTGACAGAGGCGAAGACGGTTCTTTACGGGATGCCGATGGACTGGACGGTCAGTTTCCGTCCGGGTTCACGTTTCGGTCCGAACCGAATTCGTGAAGTGTCAATCGGACTTGAAGAATACAGCCCGTATTTAGATGGTGACTTGGCAGATGCGGCGGTATACGATGCTGGGGATATCCCACTTCCATTCGGGAACGCACCGAAGTCACTTGACCTCATTGAAGCGTTTGTCAAAGATGTCGTCAAAGCAGGCAAGTTCCCACTCGGAATGGGTGGCGAACACCTCGTCACATGGCCGATCATCAAAGCGATGCACGATGTGTACGGCGACGACTTTGTCATCATCCACTTGGATGCGCATACGGACCTTCGGGATGAGTATGAAGGCGAGCCGCTCTCACACTCGACTCCGCTTAAAAAAGCGGCAAACTTGATTGGACCATCGAACTGTTACTCGTTCGGAATCCGTTCAGGGATGAAAGAAGAGTTTGAGTGGGCACGTGAAGTCGGCTACAACATGCATCAATTTGAAGTCATCGAGCCTCTCAAGCGCGTCTTACCGACACTCGCTGGGAAAAAAGTATACGTCACCATCGACATCGACGTCCTTGACCCTTCAGCAGCACCAGGGACAGGCACACAAGAAATCGGTGGCATCTCAACGAAAGAATTGTTAGAAGCGGTACACGCCATCGCGAACGCAGACCTCGACATCATCGGTGCAGACCTTGTCGAAGTGTCACCGGCATACGATCAGTCGGATATGACGGCCATCGCGGCAGCAAAAATTCTTCGTGAGATGATGATTGGATTCGTGAAGTAAATGCGGAAAAAAGGTCAGCTGGAAATGGAACTGAGCGCCCGAATCACCCAATGGGAGAAAGAATACTTGGGTCGCGGGTCATTGACGTGTAAGGCAGACCTGCTTCGGGACCTCGCCATCGTCACACTCCAAGGTGTGTTGACACCGGCCGAGTATGACTTGGCCACCAAGTCGTCAGGTCGCGAGCAATTGAAAAAATACCGCAACAATCTCGTCGAATCGGGACGGAGCCAACTTGAAACGATTGTCGGGCAAGTGCTCGGCCGTTCGATTGTTTCGCTCCACACGGACATCAGTACGAAAACCGGGGAGCGTCTCATCGTCTTTCGGTTGGACGCACCTTGGGATCAAACCGATTGACAACGGAACGTCGACTTTTTAAAATAAAATTCAGAGACGTGAGAGGAGCGAATGGACGAGTCGTCACGAGGCGTGCTTTCGAGATCTTCTTACGGAGCTACTGAACAATTTAATCAACCGACAGTTGTCGGCTTGACGGAGCGAATATTCGAGCCGTCGGCATACAGCGCACGCCTTCTTTAGGTGTGCGCTTTTTTGTCGCCAAGGAGGAACATGTATGGATTTGTTTTTATTTTTACTAACGAGCGCTCCCGTGCTTCTATTTGTGACGGGCGTGATTGCCGCAGTCGGGAAGTCGAACTTGAAGATTCCCGATTCACTGAGCACGACGCTCAACATTTACCTACTACTCGCGATTGGGTTAAAAGGTGGGATGGGACTCGCCTCAGTGTCATTGGAAGAAATCGCACGGCCGTTGACCGTGACGTTATTGATTGGAATCTTATTACCGGTCCTCGCTTTTCTTGCAGGAGGTCTTCTGAAGTTTACTTTTCCTGAACGGATCGCCATGGCTGCGACGTTCGGTTCTGTTTCGCTTGTGACCTATGTGGCCGCATCGACGCAGCTAGAACGACTTGGGATTGGGTATGAGCCGTTCATGACGACGTTGGTCGTCGTGCTCGAAATTCCTGGATTGATTGTGGCGTTACTGTTATACAATCAAACACAGGTGATGGGCATCACAGCAACGTCAGGCAAAACAAATTCGTTGTCTGTCCTTCGAGATAGCTTATTTTCGAAGAGTATCCTGCTTATGCTAGCGGGTCTTGTGGTTGGACTCGTGACACCAGATGCGACTCCGCTCAAACCTTTCTTTGTAGACTTGTTCCCAGGGGTGTTGCTTCTCTTCTTGTTAGGGTTGGGGGTGAAAGTCGGACAACAGTTGAAGACGGTACCGACGTATGGGCTGAAGTTCGTTGTCATGGGAATGTTGTTCCCGTTGATTGGGGCACTTGTTGGCTTTTTGGCGGCGGGTGTCGCTGGTCTTTCAGAAGGAGGAACGATTCTTCTCATGACGTTAGCAGCGAGCGGTTCATACATCGCCGCGCCTGCGATGTTACAAGCCTCGGTCCCGGAAGCGAAACCGTCCTTTTATTTGACCCTCTCCCTTGCGGTCACGTTCCCGTTCAACTTGTTGATTGGCATTCCGTTGTATATTGCAATCGTCACATGAAAAAGCGTCGACTCCTCTGAGTCGGCGCTTTTTGTGTGTTCGTTGAGCATCATTGTGTCACTTTTTGCGCCTCCATGCACTTAAGAGCGGCCGTCCAGCTTCCAAAGAGGACATTGATGGTCGATGTACTCGGTACGTTCCGTCCTTCCGCCCATTTTCGATAATGGAGGATACTGAAATGAGGCAATTCCTTTTTCGCGAGCCGGAGCGCTTCAATCACATCCTCCTCATCCCATTTTCGTTTCGGTGGAGCGATATCCAATACGAAAAGAGCATAGCTCCAAGAACCATACTTTCTAGCGATGGTCGCAACGGTCGGATAGCCCCGTTCCTGTGCCCAAACAGCATAGTGCTGAGACGTAAGGCGTTCAAGTTCTTCCGATGCTTCAATCAAGGCTTGGATGATGCGTTCTTCACTATTTTTAGCGGCTGTCGTTTGAAGTTTGGCTTCTCGGAGTGCATTTGACCATGAACCAAAACGACTACTGATGAGTGTTAGAGAGGGCGATCGTGTCACTTTTGACCATTCTCGGTACGTTTGACTCGTGAATAGCGTGAGCTCTTCTGCAGCTTTGTTTAACGCACGTAGAATATCTTCGTCTGAATAATAATGAAACGAAAGCTTAATCTGTGCTGCAACGAGGGCTTCGCGCCACGAACCAAATTGATGAATGACGGTAGAAAGGGAAGGGACATTTTTGTCATGAGACCAAACGCTGTATTGTTTGGAATCAAGTTCTGCGTATTCTTGGGCAGCCAACTGCAAAGCTTGTACGATTTGAGGTCTTGTCCATTTTTTCATCTTGGTGTCTCTCCTTTTGTGTGAACGCTCACGGGCGTCTCAGAAGGTCTCTTGGTGTGAATGAACATGTATGTTGTCAGATTGGTCGTACAGAAGTAAAACAGCGATGCCTTACGGTTCCTCCTTTTCATTCAAAACACAGTTGTCAACAACATCCAATTTTATTTGGTATGTTCTTTCCATTCCCGCTTAGGAGAAAAATATTCATTATGTGAATGAAAAGGTGAGAATAACTTTGTGAACTTATTTGTTACAGCGATTTCATTAATAACAAAAAGCTCGCATTATCCTTAAATTTGTTACAACGACTCGGGTAGTTTACTAGCATCAACGTATTCTTCGCACACCATACCCAACACGATTACACAACTTAGACATTTGGAGGTGCAATACACAATGGCTACACTCGTCAACGTATATCGAAGAAATCGCAGAAACTTATTATTCTTCTGCGTCGATATCGCAATCGTCTCAATCGTCTTATATATGACGTTTGATATTTTATTTTCGAAAGTGATGCCGTTCACAGCAACAACATACGATTTGTTACTGATGGTGGCAATCAAAATGTTTAGCTTCATGCTTGTCGGAGCGCTTTTGAAAATTCATCGAATCGATTGGCGATACGCTTCAATCCATGAAATGAAACAAGTAACCATTGCGTTGGTTAGTAGCGACTTGATTCTATTCGCCTACAACCAGTTTCAATTCGGACGCGGGCTCGGTGTCATGATTGCAGTTCAAGGGCTATTAGCATTCAACATGATTTTATTCACGCGTTTCTTGGCCCGTCATCACGTTCTGCATACGTTCAAGCCGCACACTGCTCCACAAGGCCGGAAAACACTGATCATCGGAGCAGGGAACTCTGGACAGCTCATCGTACGTGAGTTGAAAGAGTATCGGACGAACGTCCTCCATGTGGTTGGAATTCTCGATGACGATCCGATGCTCGCCTCCTTATACGTACACGGTGTCCCGATTCTCGGAACGACGGACGATTTAGAACAAATCATTGAGGAGCAAGCAATCGAAGTCGTGATTTTCTCTATTCCGAGTCTAGCGCACGCGAGACGAATTGAATTGTTGAAACGGATTGAAAAGACTGGCGTCGAATCACATGCACTCCCAATGTTGTCCGAACTTGCGACCGGAAACGTTTCGATTAACGAAATTCGCGAAGTGAAGATTGAGGACTTGTTGGGACGAGAACCCGTACAACTTGATATTTCAGGCATTTCGAAACACGTAGAAGGAGCGACGGTCCTCGTGACAGGAGCTGGAGGATCGATCGGTTCGGAGCTGTGTCGTCAATTGATCAAATTTAAACCGGCCGAGATGATCCTTTTCGGACATGGTGAGAATAGCATTTATTTAATTGAAAAAGAGTTAAACGGACTGGGTCTCGAGACGAAACTTCATCCGGTCATCGGGGATGTACAAGACCTAGAGCGACTCGAACATGTCTTTCAAACGTATCGCCCAGAAATCGTCTATCACGCGGCGGCACACAAACACGTTCCGCTCATGCAAGACAATCCGCTTGAAGCAGTCAAAAATAATATCTATGGCACAAAGAATATGGTCGATGTGGCTTCAAAATATCGGGTCGATCGATTCGTCATGGTATCGACCGATAAAGCGGTCAATCCAACGAACGTCATGGGGTCGACGAAACGAATCGCAGAGATGATCGTTCAAGAAAAAGCACGTTCAAGCGATACAATTTTCGCTGTCGTTCGCTTCGGTAACGTTCTCGGTAGCCGTGGTTCGGTCGTCCCTCTCTTCAAAGAACAAATTGCCCAAGGAGGACCGGTCACGGTAACGGATTCGGAGATGACACGTTACTTCATGACCATTCCAGAGGCGAGTCGACTCGTCATTCAAGCGAGCGTGTTATCCCGAGGCGGAGAAATCTTCGTGCTCGATATGGGAGAACCGGTTAAAATTATCGATTTGGCGAAAAAAATGGTTGAGCTCAGCGGATTTACCATTGATCAAATTCCGATTGAAGTGACGGGGATTCGCCCAGGTGAAAAGCTATATGAAGAATTGCTGGCTACAAATGAGTTAGACCCAGAGGCGAATATTTTCCCGAAAATCTTTGTCGGTTGTACCCGTCCCTTCACATCGGTCGCTCCAATCTTACGGTTGATCGAACACTTTCGACAGAACGGTCCGGCATTGACAGACGCGTTGCTATTTGTCGCGAACAGTAATGATATTGACCGAGATTTACAACGAATTTTTGCAAGTGGATTCGAGTTTATCCCGGCCCAGCACGTGCGAATCCGGGTCGTCGATGGAAATTAAAGGGGGGAGTGCAATGGACCGTGTCATGGTGATCGGTGTGTCCACGTTCAAAGGGTTTCATCTTGCCAAGCGACTACTAAAAGACGGATACGAAGTGATTGGAATTGATGATGAAGGAGAAGCGAAAACACAAATTGCAAGACAACGATTGTACGTCTTGTCTCACCCCTTGTTTCATCTCATTCGAACGGATGTCTCCCATAAGCCACATATGCGCCAAATCATGACGATGTATGAACCGAATCACGTCATCTTATGCAGTGGGGTCTATCAAAATCGTGAAATAGAGCGTTACGAACAAGTGAAGCAACTCGTCATGAATCAAAAAAGTCGGGTGCCGATCCAGTCGTTCATCACGTTCGACCTTCCGATGGAACAGACTCGTCATTCTTCATCAGCCCTTCATCTGATTACAGAGGACGTATACGGACCTTGGGATGATTCGACAACCCTGTTTTCGAAAGCGGTACTCGCGATTGACCAAGGTCATCGTATGGTCGGATTCTATGCAACGGACATTGTAAAAGCCTCTTATATCGATGATGTGGTCGAAACCGTCGTTCGCGTCATCAAATTGATTCAGTCAGGCTTACCAATCGTTGGGCAGTTCCGGATCGATGCCTCGGATTATGTACACGTCCAAACGCTGCTCACCGAAATTGGACACCAGATGCATCAACCGGTCCATGTATCTCTACCGATGCGTGACCAAGTCTTTCAAGAAACAGATTTGCCTACGCTAGAAGCGATGATTGGATTTCGACCACGCACCCCGCTTCACGAGGGGTTGCGGAAGACAATCGAATGGTACAACGCCTATCAAACGATGATGAAGGAGGACATGAGCACATGACTATTTTATTATCAAAACCGCACATGTCCGGACGAGAGATGGCTTACGTAGAAGAAGCATTCGCAAGTAACTGGATTGCGCCACTCGGTCCGAACGTTAACGCCTTTGAGGACGAGCTTGGGAAGTACGTTGATCACTCGCATGCACTCGCGACGAGTTCTGGCACAGCGGCGCTCCATCTCGCGTTGTTGACGTTAGGAATTGAAAGAGGAGATGTGATCTTTTGTCAGTCGCTCACGTTCGTCGCTTCGGTCAATCCAATTATGTATGTCGGGGCGACACCGGTATTCATCGATTCAGAGAAGGAAACGTGGAACATGTCACCGGAAGCATTGCGAAAAGCATTGGTTCAAGCCGCTACGAAAGGAAAGTTACCGAAAGCGGTCATCGTGGTTCATCTATACGGGGTGGTCGCGAAGATTGGCGAGATTCGTCAAATTTGCCAAGAGTTCGGGGTGGCATTGATTGAAGATGCCGCGGAATCGCTCGGAGCGACTTGGAAAGGGCAGATGACTGGTACGATTGGTGACATCGGATTCTATTCGTTCAATGGGAACAAAATCATCACCACGTCCGGTGGAGGGATGTTATTGCTAGGCTCTGAAAGTCAGCGCCAATATGCGTTGAAGCTTGCAACGCAAGCAAGGGAGAACGTTTTACATTACGAGCATGAAGAAGTCGGGTACAACTATCGCTTGAGCAATGTGTCGGCAGGAATCGGTCGTGGACAGCTAGAGGTCATCGAACAACGAGTCCGGGCGAGACGTAACGTCTTTCGTCGGTATGAACAAATGTTTTCGACGATTGATGTCACGTATCAACAAGAAATCCCTTTCTCTCGTGCGAATCGTTGGTTGACCGCCATGCAAGTCGGAAGAGACATTGCCAGTCGCGACCAGTTGATTCAACAGTTAAGCGATGCCGGGATCGAATCACGGCCAGTCTGGAAACCGATGCACCTACAACCGCTCTATCGAGATGCTGAATATGTCACGGTCGATGGGGATGACGTGAGTCGTCACTTATTTGAAAACGGTATTTGCTTGCCATCGAGTTCGAGCTTGACGATTGGTGAACAACAGAAAGTGATTCAGGCCGTGCTAGATACACGCCATTTCGTAAAAGAAAAAAGCGTGTAAGGAGGAAATGAAATGAAAACGGAAGCAGAGATCATTCAAGCGCTTCAAACCGCAGCATCTCTGACTCCATCTCTCACGGTGACACAATATCAACGATGGAGCCAAGGACAAAATGCTCCCACGTTTCTAGACATTTTATCTGTATATGGGACATGGACGAATGCTCTGAAGGCATCGGGATTGTTAGAAATAAAACGTTATGAATCCCATGATATGATTCAGGCACTTCGGCTCGCATCGGCAGAAGAAGGAAAACTGACAAGTGCTCAATATCGGCACTGGGCATCAGAACGAAGTGTTCCTTCATTAGGCGATATTATTACCCACTTCGGGTCGTGGAGTCTCGCCGTCAAAGCGGTCGAGCGTTTAGAAGAAGAGCATTTCACCGTACAACCTGCCAAAGACAAAGCGGAGATTGTACAAGCGTTATATGAAGCGTATCGAGTATTAACACCTTTCAATGCGATTACGTATCAAAAGTGGGCTAAACGTTTCAATAAACCGAGCGTCGCAAAAGTATCGAGACGATTTGGTTCTTGGAAACGAGCGTTATGCGAACTAGGGATTCATGAAATGACGGATCAAAAGTGATCAATGGAGGGATCGAAAGATGACCAGACCGATTGTACTCATGATTAGTGACCATCATACATCTACTTTCATCTATCACGCTATCCGCGATTTAGGCGTGACACATGTCATTCAAGAAGACGGTCCCACTGAACATCGACCGCAGTCGCTCAAACAATGGATCATTCACCTGTATATTCGATGGGCGACACCATTTATGAAATGGAGGAGTCAAGCGCGTATTCGAGAAGTGAGAGAGCGTTATCCATTACAGGATTCTCCGATTCCTCCTCATCATCTCATCCATGTCTCATCCTTGAACGATGACAAAACGCTCATGTGGCTCGAACGACTTGCACCGAAACTGCTCGTGATTCATGAGACTGGACCGATTGAATCGAGTCGTTTGAACCAATTGCCATGCCCGATTATCACCGTTCGTCCATCTATAGCGGAAGGGCAGCTACAAGCCTATTGGGCGATTCAATCTGAGCCTTCGTTTTGTGAGGCGACGCTCGAACAATGGACGACACAAGGATGGCGCGTTCTCGATCGGGCGGTCATCTATAAAGGCGGAAGCGACAATTTTGCCACATATCCTTATTTACAATTGACCACGGTCTTGCCGATATTACGCAGACACATCGAAACACTAGATTTCGTACAACTAGACCGACGACAAATTAAAGTCCAAGCCTGAGGCTTGGACTTAACTGTTGGCGATACAATAATATTGGATGGCTTCGTTATAGTACGATGCAAGACCTGGTTCGAAGCGGTCATAATAGGCAGTGAATCGCTCATCCGCTACATACATCTGTCCGAGTCCGCTGAACATATCGAGCGAACAGTCATAAAAGTGTGTGTGGATGAACAGATGATTGTCTTTGACAATCGATTGAACCCGGTCATCTTCGATTGCGACTTGTGAACGAAACAGGTCGACGAGTGGCGCAATCAAATCAAGTTGCATCTGGTTGATTTGCTCCCAGTCCGCTCTCGATCGCTTCGATGCTCGTTCTTGTGCGGTTTTGTAAGCAGAACTCTCTCCCCAACGCTCAATTACCTCGTCTTGATGTTTTGCCTCATGTGCTTGAATCTCTTCATAAGACAATCCTTTGAACAATGATTTGTCTTCCATTGGAATCCCTCCTTTGAGTGAGGTGAGGGTCGTTTCCGCCGTCTCCGCAAGTTGCGAGAAATAGGCGGCTTTTTGTCGTAACGCCTCGACATGTTCGTTCAATACTTCGACCCGATCAAACGTCGATGCATCGAGCAATTGTCCGATTTGGTCGAGAGGAACGTCGAGTGTTCGATACAGTAAGATGAGCTGTAGACGTTCGGCGTCGCTTGACGTATAACGGCGGTAACCGTTGTCGTCTCGGGTGGGGACGAGGAGCCCCACCGCGTCATAATGTCGAAGCGTCCGCGTCGTCGTGCCGGCGAGTGACGCAAGTTGTTGAATCGTATACATCCCTTCACCTCCTTAGCACAAGCGTAAGGGTTGACGTCACGTTAAGGTCAAGCCTGTTTTTCAAATAACGAAAATCCGTTCCGCTCCCCGATGTAACGGAAGCCGAACTGTGGATAGTATCCGTTCAAGAACGTGTTGTCTGCGACGCAATCCAATCGGACGGTCGAAGCAGTGTGAGAGAGGGCGTACCGCATCAACCGTTCACCAATCCGCTCCCCCTTCAAGGTCGAATCTGTGACGAGCCGATGCAAGTAGACGGCACCGTCCGCGTCATTCCATAGATTATGGTCCCAATCGGTCGGTGGGATGAGACTGACGGCACCGACGACTTGGTGATTACGTTCATACACAAACACGGTCCCTTTCGTTAAATCGTGTCGGACATAATCCGAGCGACTCGGCTCTAAATATTTGACCCATTGGGACTTTCCGGCTGTCTGAAACTCTTTCGCTTTCTTTACAATCAGTTCGTCGATTGCTGAAAAATCATCAAGTGTTGCAAATCGAAACATGATGGAGCACCTCGCTTTCATTTCTTTTCAAAATCGTGTAGGGTACACGTTGAATATGCTGATGAAACATCTTTGTATCATCGAATGTTTTTTGGTAAGATAAATCTATTGCATCGTGCAAACGATTGCGCTAATGATATAAAGTTCACAGCACGAATAAGATAATTATAAATGATGAGCAGTGAGTTTTGGGATAAGGAGTATCTAGATCACATGCAACTTTTACAACGAGAACAACAACAAACACAAACGCTTAAACGCAACTGGTGGAAAGAAGCCGTCGCCTATCAGATCTATCCGCGCAGTTTTTATGACGCGAACGGAGACGGAATCGGAGACATTCAAGGAATCATTGATAAGCTCGACTATTTAAAAGACCTTGGCATTGACGTCATCTGGATTTGCCCGATGTATAAATCGCCAAACGATGACAACGGGTATGACATTAGTGACTACCAGGACATCATGGACGAATTCGGTACGATGGAAGACTTCGACCGTTTATTGGACGAGGTGCATCAGCGCGGTATGAAACTGTTGCTCGACCTCGTCGTCAACCATACATCGGATGAGCACCCTTGGTTCATTGAATCGAAGAGCTCAAAAGACAATCCGAAACGTGACTGGTACATTTGGCGCGACGGGAAACCGGACGGGTCGAAGCCAAACAACTGGGAATCGATTTTTGGCGGTTCGGCTTGGGAATTCGATGAAACGACGGAGCAATACTACTTGCACGTCTTCTCGAAAAAACAGCCGGACCTCAACTGGGAAAACGCTGAGATGCGTACAGCCGTATACGACATGATTAACTGGTGGCTCGAAAAAGGAATCGACGGGTTCCGTGTCGATGCAATCAGTCATATCCGCAAAAACCAGACGTTCGCTGACTTACCGAACCCGAACGACCTAGACTTTGTACCGTCGTTCGAGATGCACATGAACGTGGACGGGATTCACGACTATTTAGAAGAACTTCGTGACGAGACGTTCAATAAACATGACATCATGACAGTCGGTGAGGCGAATGGCGTATCACCTGACGATGCACACCTTTGGGTTGGTGAAAAAGAAGGGAAGATGAACATGGTCTTCCAATTCGAACACATGGACCTATGGAGTGAAGACGCCGATTCGAAACTTGATGTCGTACACTTGAAGAACGTATTAACGAAATGGCAAAAAGGACTTGAAGCTGACGGATGGAACGCACTTTACGTCGAAAACCATGACCAAACACGTACGGTCTCGAAATGGGGAGATGATGAGCGTTACTGGAAAGAAAGTGCGAAGTCGATTGCGATGATGTACTTCCTCATGCAAGGAACGCCGTTCATCTATCAAGGTCAAGAAATCGGGATGACGAACGTCAAATTCGATTCGATCGACCAATATGACGATATCGCGACACGCAATCGCTACTATATCGGCGTCGAGCAAGGGAAGAGTCATGATGAGATGATGCGCATCACGTGGAACTCATCACGCGACAACACGCGTACACCGATGCAGTGGAGTGATGCACCAAATGCCGGCTTCACGTTCGCAGAGAAGCCATGGGTCGGTATCAATCCGAACTATACGGACATCAACGTTGAATCACAGCTTGAAGATGAGGACTCCATCTATAACTTCTATAAAGAGATGATTCAACTTCGTAAAGACGATGAGACGTTTGTATACGGGGCGTATGATGTTGTCTTACCGGATCACCCAGAAGTTTATGCGTATACGCGTACACTCGGTGACACGCAATACCTTGTCGTCACGAACTTGACGGCGAAAGAGACGATGTTCGATATGGATCAAACACTTCGTGCGAAAGACGTCGTCTTGAGCAACATGCCGGTCGAGGGCGATGCAGAATCGACGCTTCTTCACTTGAAGCCGTTCGAAGGTCGCGTGTATAAAATCAGCTAATTTTTCAGGACTCCAAGGTCGTGGACGAAAATTCGTCTACGCCCTTTTTTGTTGGAAAAAGGGGATAACGGCGACTCATGCGAACTCCTTATAGGGAGATGGGACACACCTTGGTATGGTGGATTTTTCTACTCTTGCGCGAGATGCGTTTCAATGGGGTCGGGTCGGGTATACGATTCATAATCAGCATTGGGGGCAAGGGTATGGCACAGAAGCAGTCGACCTGGCGATGCGTATTGCTTTTGACGACTTGAACTTTCAACGAATCGAGGCACATATCAATCTCGATAATGAAGCATCCATTCGTCTCGCGGAGCATGTCGGCATGTCGTACGAGTGCACGAGAGAAGGGTTTATCTTCGAGAACGAAGATTGGGTAGACCATCTCGTCTACGTGAAAACGAAGCGCCGTCGATAGAACGACTCCTACCACATATGGTACGATGAATTGACGGAAAGGGGGATGAGCATGGCGATTGAACCACTTCGCGTGCGTGTCCAGCAAACAACACGGATGAGTGACATGCCAGAGTCGATCGAACTCTCGGCTGACGGTTTATACTATCCATTGAAGACTGGCTTTATTTTAATGTTTGACCAACAACAAGAGGACGGACCGGTCCCGACGACAATCAAGTATACGCCGGAACGATTGGCGCTGATCTGTAAAGGACCGATCGAGATGAATCACTCCTTCATCGAAGGTCGCTTCACGCAAAGCTTATACAAGAATCCATATATGTCGATGACGATGGCGACGACGACATCGCGCCTCGATGTGTCAGAAGAATCATGTACGTTCGTATATGAGTTGTCCATGAATGAAGAAGATGTTGGCATATATGAAGTACATGTCACATGGACATTTGAAGGAGGAGAAGACTGATGAACTTTACAGAACGCGTAAACAAGATTGAAGAGATGTTGAACGAAGACTGGTTCGAGATGCTCGAAACGAACGAAGAAGAGTATGAAGAGTGGCGCGGTCGCCTCGAGGACCATGCCGAACAAGTCATCACGCACTACGATCAGGAGAACGGTGTCGATGTCAATTCGATCGATAAACTGCTTCAATTGAACGATGAGTTCCCGCTCCTTTACGGAGAGGATACCGTTCGCCTGTATATCGCACTCATCGAGGCACGCCCAGAAGACAAAGCGGTCTACGATCGGTACGTCGATTATTTGGCTGCTATCAGCGATGCATCGCACGAACAGTTCTTACATTTCCATACACTCGTTGAAGCAGGACGGTTAGAAGAAGCGAGACAACTCGCTCCGCACATGCCGCAACGTCTCGGACTCGAAGAATAAGCATACCGACAGTGTCATCCGAACAGGATGGCACTTTTTTTATGGTTGAAAGGGGACACAATTCATTCCGGACGTCTATTTTAAATGGCGTGTCCGTTCTCTAAGATGAAGGAACAAGGAAATCAATTTAGAGAGCGCGAATGGAAATGAATAAAGGGGGAAATGTGATGTTAAGACTAATCAAGACATCTGTCGAACAAAAAGAACAGATTCTCGCATTTTTAGAGGAATGGTACGAACGGGATGAGCGGATTGTTCCGACCTCGGTGGACCGTGAAACGACAGACTTCGAGGCATACGTCAACACGTTACGTCAGAAAGAGTTACGTGAGAACATAGAGGACGGCTGGGTCCCGAGCACAACGTATTGGCTCACGGACGGAGAGGAGCTTCTCGGGGCGGCGAACATTCGTCATGAATTAAACGAATCGCTCTTGAAGATTGGTGGGCATGTCGGATATGGAGTGAAACCGAGTGCGCGCGGACGGGGGCTCGCTACGATTCAATTACAACTTGCGCTTGAGAAAGTGAAAGAGCTAGGCATTGAGCGTGCCTTAATTACGTGTAATCGGACAAACGTCGCTTCCCGTCAAGTCATTTTAAACAATGGGGGCGTCGCGGACACACCGTATACGGAGGAAGATGGGACGATTGTCGAGCGGTTTTGGATTGATTTGAGAGGATGAAGACGAGATGGCGAACTGGACCATCATCTATTTGGCGCTGATTAACTTCTTCGGCATCTATTTGTTCCGGGAAGAGACCGTTCCTTCAAAGAAGTGGTTCTCTTTCTCGAGCGGGGTCGCCATCACGTACTTCTTCATGTATCTCTTGCCGTCGCTGAATAAACGCCAGGACACACTTCGCGTCGATTGGTTGAATCTGGCCTTACCTTCAGAGATCTACATCGTCAGTCTTATCGGGTTTACGTTGTTCTACGGTACGATGCGGTTCGTTCGAACGCCTCATTTTCAAGATGAGGCGGTTGATCGGGCCGTTTCGTATTGGCTACAGGTGACACTCCTCACGGCATACATGACATTTTCAGCGTATGTGGTGACGGCCGACTCCATGACGTTCGTTGCGAGAAGCTTCTATGCGACGGCGCTCGGTGTCCACTTTTTGGCACTCGGGCATGACTTGAACCGTCATTATGGAGAACGTTATATGTGACAAGGGCGCTACTTGTTGAGCGGTGGGATTTTGCTCAGTGGGTTCTTTTCACGCTGGATTGACTTGCCCGCGCACGTCGAAGCGCTCAGTTTTGCGTTCGTGGCCGGTGCGATGATTCTCAATATCGTGAAGTTTGAACTCCCGTCCGACCGAAATCTGCACTTCCGCACATTCGTATTGGCCGTATGCAGTTGTGGGGGATTATTGCTCATCTTGAAACATCTTCTAAACTTCTGATGAGAACTTCACAAAAATGAATGACTGTTCATTCATCATTTGATATACTGAATTCAAGATTGAATCCGTTTTCAAAAGGGGGAGTTTTGGGGATGTCTACATTTTTAATCGTCAACTGGATTCTATTCTTGCTCGTCCTCGGCTATGGGGTGTATTTATTTGCTTCGCTGGTTCACCAGCGTTATACATTCATCAAGCTCGGGAAGAAGGCAGAATGGAGCCAAACGAACAAAGAACGACTCGAACAGGTCATGATCAACGTGTTCGGTCAAAAGAAATTGTTAAAGGATAAAAAGAGTGGCGCCATTCACGTCATGATGTTTTATGGCTTCATCCTCGTCCAATTCGGGGCGATTGATTTTATTTGGAAAGGACTAGCGGTCGGAACACGTTTCCCGCACATCCCGCTCGGTCCGCTCTATCCAATCTTCACGTTCATGCAAGAAATCGTCATGCTCATGATTCTCGTCGCGGTCGTTTGGGGATTCTACCGTCGTTACGTCGAGAAGCTCGTGCGCTTAAAACGAAACTTCTTAGCTGGTCTTGCCCTCATCTTCATCGGCGGGTTGATGGTTTCCGTCTTGTTCGGGAACGGGTTTTACCTCGTCTATAAAGAAGAGCTTCCGATGTGGGGTGAGCCGGTTGCGACACTCATCGGTTCAGCGTTTGCTTGGGTACCTGGGTCGGTCGCTTTCGCATTGTTCGTCGTCTTTTGGTGGATGCACCTTTTGTTCTTGCTCAGTTTCATGGTCTACATCCCACAAGGAAAGCACGCGCATTTGATTGCCGGAACACTCAACGTCTGGCTCGGGCGCACGCACAAAGTCGGTCGCTTGGCACCTGTTGATTTTTCAGCGATGGAAGAAGCGGAAGAGTCAGATGAAGAGATTGTGTTTGGGGTCAACAAGATTGAAGACTTTAACCAGAAGCAGCTCGTCGACTTGTACGCTTGTGTTGAGTGTGGACGTTGTACGAATGTGTGTCCGGCAACCGGTACGGGTAAGATGTTGTCGCCGATGGACTTGATTGTCAAACTTCGCGACCATATGAATATGAAAGGTGCGGCGGTCACAAGAAAATCACCTTGGGCACCAGCACTTATGTTCCAAAACACGCAAGGCGCCGAGATTGCAGCTGCGGCGCAAGAAGGTCACATGCTCGTCGCAGACGAGTTGATCGGGAACGTCATCACGGAAGAAGAAATCTGGGCGTGTACGACTTGCCGCAACTGTGAAGACCAATGTCCGGTCATGAACGAACACGTCGATAAAATCATCGATCTTCGTCGTTACCTCGTCATGATGGAAGGGAAGATGGACCCTGAGGCCCAGCGCACGGTCGCAAACATCGAGCGTCAAGGAAACCCGTGGGGAATGAACCGGAAAGAACGCGAGAACTGGCGTAAGGATACAGAACTCGTCATCCCGACAGCGAAAGAGAAGAAAAAAGCAGGCGAAGAATTCGAATACCTCTTCTGGGTCGGCGCGATGGGATCTTACGATAGCCGTAGCCAAAAAGTCGCGCAGAGCTTTGCGAGCGTCTTGAACAAGGCGGGCGTTTCATTCGCCATTCTCGGAAACGAAGAGAAGAACTCAGGGGACACACCTCGTCGAATCGGAAACGAGTTACTCTTCCAAGAACTCGCCGAAGCGAACATTAAATTGTTTGAGAAGTATGGGGTGACGAAGATCGTCACGGTTGACCCACACGCCTATAACACATTCAAAAACGAGTATCCAGACTTCGGGCTTGATGGTGTGAAAGTGTATCACCATACGGAGTTGCTCGCCGAGTTGCTCGATACGGGTCGGATTCAGCCGGATCTTCAAGTGAACGAACGTGTCGTCTATCACGACTCATGTTACCTCGGTCGTTACAACGGCATTTATGATGCACCACGATTCGTCCTCGAGCGGATTCCGGGTGTCGAACTCGTCGAAGCGACACGTAACCGTGAAAACGGGATGTGTTGTGGAGCCGGTGGTGGTCTCATGTGGCAAGAAGAAAAAGTCGGAACACGTGTCAACGTGGCTCGGACGGAACAACTGCTTGAAACGAAACCGACAGTCATCGGTTCGGCATGTCCGTACTGTTTGACGATGTTGTCTGATGGAACGAAAGCGAAGGAAGTCGATGAGACGGTCGGCACGTTCGATGTCGTCGAATTACTCGATCGCTCACTGAAAGCCATCGAGATACCAGAACCGGTTGTACAATAATACAGGAAGGCACGGTCCGTGGACCGTGCCTTATTTGTTTATTGCATTTCAGAGGTAGAGAGAAGCGAAGAGGTCAAGTGAGATAAACCTTGTGTCGTCTCGTTGATGGATGAAATAGTTTCAACCATCTGTCCGAGGTCTTGTTTGTTCCGTTCAAACGAAAGGACGTATTGCCCCATTTCATCTTGAACGGTCGAAAAACCAGCTTTGACTGCGTTCAGTTGACGCATTGCTTCATCGTTCGTCCGATGCATATGCCCCATTTGATCGAAGAGTGCTGCGATATTTGCTTCATTTTCATGAATGAGCGCATTGATTTGACTGCTGAGTTGTTTCGCGTTCTCTGCGAGTGTGCGCACTTCGGTGGCGACGACAGCAAATCCTTTCCCATGTTCTCCTGCTCGAGCCGCTTCGATTGAAGCGTTCAAGGCGAGCAAGTTCGTTTGGTTGGCGATTTGTTCGATGCTCTTAGTCATGCTGACGATTTCTTGAGATCCATTTTTTAAAGCGGTGATGCGATCGAGCGAAGTGTCTACGTATGTAGCCGACTGTTTGAACTCCGCCTCCATCTGTTCGATTTGGCTTCCGTTCGTGTGCGTCAACGTCATCAAATGACGGCTCATCTTTTCCGTTTGCTCGGTTTCCGCAAGAACTTGGTGCGCGCGATCACTCGTTTCAGACATCGCTTGTCCCGTTTGCTCCATCGTAGTGGCGACTTTTGAACTGACGCGTGAGACATCGCTTAAAAGCGCGGCACGGGATTGGTTCGCGGACTCGAGTTCATCGAGTCGGGCGTTCACGTATTGTTCGGTAACGATTTGAGCGTCTAAGTTCATCGCATGCGATAAGGCCAAAAGCGATTCTGTCAAAGTAGCCGGGTTATGTTGATACGTCTCGACGACTTTTGGTACAAGTAGTGTGTTAAAAGCAGAATACGTCGCGAGAAACCAGACGACAGGGACCGCGAAGTGGTGATGTGTCTGTCCCATTCGTTTTCGCATGGCTAAGAACTTGTCATCGATGTTCCCCGTCAACAAACTACGAAAGTAATCGGCGAATACGTTTTTTAAACGTTCTCTCGTCGATGAGGCGTTCGCGATTCGAACCATTTCGGGTTGAAGCATTAAGTGATCGAGTACGTTTTCAAGTACTTCGTCTAGCACGGACTCCACGAGCGGAGCCATCTCTTGTAGGCGCTTCACCTGAGAGGCCGTATACCCCATATAGTGAGCACGTCCCCTCAAACTCGAGTCAGATGGTTTGGCGATTGTCTGAATCTCGGGAAAACCTTCGGAAGCGACGAAATGAGTTGAAGTGGTCTTACGAAAAAGTGCCATATGTTTATTCTCCTTCTATTTACATCAAAATTGGCGTTCTCTTCTATATCGGCAGAAATATGAAGAAACTGAGAAGTCGATGTGTTTCGAAAAAGGTTCACCGATAAACGGATATGGGAAAGGATGATTGAAGAGCAGAATATTCAATCTTGAGTTAGGGGTGCGGACCGTGAAAAATATGGTTGTTTTGTTGACGATTGTCAGTGCGCTCAGTAGCCAAATCCTTCCCCAGATTTTGTTTTTATCCATCATGGCAGTCGAAGAAGGGGTTGGGCGTCTCATTCCATTCCTGATTTTTTATGTGGCGAGTATGTCCGGTCTTTTATTGTGGGTGTATGTCATCGGTCGACGCGGTTCAAAGGATACGTTTTTAATTGCTTTGTCTGTCCTTCTGGCCGGTCTCGTGTGTTTTGTGCTTCCATTTGATCGTGCCATTGAATGGAGCGCATTTTTGGTAGGCGTCGGCTCGATTGGAGTCGGTACCATCATGACGACGATTTTATCGCAATTGAATGAATTGAAGCCTGCTGCGAAAGCTGACTCGAATGAAGAGAGTGGCAGTTCATTACCATTAGTCCTCGCGTTAGTCGGCTGGATCGCTGTGTTCTCTTACGCATTGTCACAGTCGTACAATCTTGCCATCGCCTTATTCATAGTGAGTCTCATTTTGCCTTGGCTATTCGTACGCAAGTTGCCCCTTCAAAAATCTGCGACATGGCAGTTTGAAACCCGTTCTTTTCTCCGCGCCTTTATCGCAGTCACCGTCTTTACGTTGATTAGTCGTCTCCTTAGTCTCTTGGAAGGAGCGCGAGGTTACATCGAAGTGTTTAGTCTGATGATTATTTTGTTAGCATATGTGGGTTGGTTGTTATTCCAAAAACGGGTTCGCGCCTTCATTGGGGCGAGTCGGACGCGCCAAGTTCAATTATTGTCATTTGTCATTGGATTGTTCGGCGGTTGGACGTTGATTGGTGCTGTGTTTGTCAGCATTGCTCTCTATTCGTTCCAAGTGTTAATGATATATGTGTTCGTTCCGTTTTTAGCCGGCGTGATTGGATGGATCTTGTTTGGCCATATATTTGATTTTGCGAGACACCCTTATCTCGTTTTACTGATTTCTTCCCTTGTGTTTTTCCTTGGTTTTCTTAATCCGCTTGCGTTCATACCGGTATTGTTCGTAAGTGGATATACACAGACGATGTATTCTAATGTGAGTCACACGTATCTATTTGGTGAGTATGGTGAAAATAAAGAGTTCGCATCATTACTTCTCCAATTATGGAAGCGATTCGGGATGGTCGTATCATATTCGTTCTTGATGGTCGGATTATTAGCGTACGGTTTATACGTTGGACAGACCGTCAATGCGGAATTGTCATTTCAAATTCCGAGAGGATGGATGTTTGGCGTTCTGGGACTGACGTGGTTGTTCAATATCGGGTTGATCAGTGTTTATTGGTTCCGTGTTCGAGCCGAGGTATCCAATGAATCATAATTTCCTCTAGCTTTTTCATATCGCTTTTGTTTATAATGAGGAGTGATGTTTAACTAGTGACGGAAAAGGAGTGTCCTTTAATGAATAAATCGTTGATTGATTTCGTTTATGAACTTCTCCAAGAAACTGGCGAACAGCCTGTTTCTTTTGATGAGATTCGCGAAAAGATCAAGCAAAACTATACGTTTGCGAGTGAAGAAGAAGAGCTCGAGAAAATCGCACAACTTTACACCGATTTGAACATCGACGGGTTGTTCGTCAACTTGGGAGCAAACCGTTGGGCGCTTCGCGTTTGGTACCCATTCGACAAGTCGGATGAGGATCTCGTCATCGAAGCACGTCAACGTGGTGAACTTGACGAATTCGAAGAAGAGTTCGAAGAAGCAGACGAAGGCATCGTCGATATCGAAGATGACTTGGATGTATTCGCAAAAGTAGAAGATTATGATTCATCTGAATTTGACGATGAGGACGAAGAAGAAAAAGTAGAAGGCCTTGATGACTTCAAGGATGACGACTTGGACGACGACCTCGATCTCGAAGACGAGGATGATTTATAAGAGACCGCAAAAAAGCCGGGCATCGCGCCCGGCTAGGCGTGTCTCTTTTTCTTTTTTAGTCGTTTTCACCGACTTGAAAAAAAGAAAAAATAATATCTTGACGACTGTATCGTCTCTGGCGTAAATTAGTCATGGGCTAGTTTAGCACGTAACGATGCAGCAAAAGTGTCCTCCATTCACGGGGGCACTTTTGCTTTTTTTGTTTTTTCGTTTCCCGATGGTTGGTATTCAAGAGAGGAGAAAGAAACATGACAAAGTACATTTTCGTAACAGGCGGGGTAGTATCTTCGCTCGGTAAAGGGATCACGGCAGCTTCACTCGCGCGTCTACTCAAAAATCGAGGACTCAACGTCACGATTCAGAAGTTTGACCCATACATCAACATTGACCCAGGTACGATGAGCCCGTATCAACACGGAGAAGTATTCGTCACAGATGATGGCGCTGAGACTGACCTTGACCTCGGACACTATGAGCGTTTCATCGACATCAACTTGTCGCAAAACGCGAACGTCACATCAGGGCGCATTTATTCGACTGTCTTGAAGAAAGAGCGTCGTGGAGACTATAACGGTGGAACGGTTCAGGTCATTCCGCATATCACGAACGAAATCAAAGACCGTGTCTTCCGTGCAGGACGCGAGACGAACGCCGATGTCGTCATCACAGAGATTGGTGGAACAGTCGGGGATATCGAATCCCTCCCGTTCATCGAAGCGATTCGCCAAGTGAAGAATGACATCGGGAAAGAGAACGTCATGTACGTCCACTGTACACTCGTTCCTTACCTTCGTGCCGCAGGTGAAATGAAGACAAAACCGACACAGCACAGTGTCAAAGAGCTTCGCAGTTACGGGATTCAACCGGACATCATCGTCCTTCGTACCGAGCACGATATCCCAGAAGACATGCGTGAGAAAATCGCACTCTTCTGTGATACGCGCAAAGAGGCAGTCATCGAGGCGCAAGACGCATCGACACTTTATGAAGTACCACTCAACCTTCAAAAACAAGGAATGGACCAACTCGTCAATGACTACTTCGGTTTCAATTCACCGGCTGCTGACATGACGGCGTGGAAAGAACTCGTCCACACGGTCACACACCTTGAGAAGAAAGTGAAAATCGCACTCGTCGGGAAATATGTCGAGTTGCGTGATGCGTATATCTCGGTTGCGGAAGCACTTAAACATGCGGGTTATGCGTTCAATGCGGATATCGACATCGACTGGATCAACGCGGAAGACGTGACGGCTGAAAACGTCTCGGACATCCTCGGTGATGCGGACGGAATCCTCGTCCCAGGTGGATTCGGTGAGCGTGGAATCGAAGGGAAGATTGAAGCGACACGTTTCGCTCGTGAAAACAACGTCCCATTCTTCGGGATCTGTCTCGGGATGCAACTCGCGACGGTCGAGTTTGCCCGTAACGTCTTGAAGTTGGACGGCGCGCACACGGCTGAAATCGACCCATCGACACCGTATCCGATCATCGACCTTCTTCCAGAACAAAAGGACATCGAAGACCTTGGGGGTACACTCCGTCTCGGACTCTACCCATGTAAACTTGAAAAAGGGACGAAAGCACATGCGGCTTACGATCAAGAGCTCGTATACGAGCGCCATCGTCACCGCTATGAGTTCAACAACGAATATCGTGAAGCGTTTGAAGCAGAAGGCTTCAAGTTCTCAGGTACGAGCCCAGACGGTCGTCTTGTGGAAATCATTGAGATTCCAGAACACAAGTGGTTCGTGGCATCACAGTTCCACCCTGAGCTCATCTCACGTCCAGAACGTCCGCAACGTCTATTCCATGACTTCATCCAAGCTTCACTTGGAGAATAATGAATTGAAAGCCACGACCCGTAATGGGTCGTGGCTTTTCTTGATTACATATTTATCTCAACTTATTTTTTTAAGTGACTCATAAGGATTTATTTTAGAAGCAATTGAAGCTGGGATTAGGGAAGCTATCCCACCTACAATTGTCGGTAAAAGTAAACTTAACGAAGCAAGATATGCATTGGACCAGGGAATAAGCCCAAATGCGAAATAGATGGTGATGTAAGCCAAACCTAAACCGAGCATTCCAGCAATCAGTCCAACAATCAATCCCTCAATCACAACTAAATAACGAATGGAATGATCTGTCCATCCAATCGCTTTTAATAAGGCAAAAGAATCTTCACGTTCTTGAACGTTTTGCCAAATGATTTCTCCTGTTGTTAATATTGCAATCAATACCGACACACCTATGGTTACATAATGAAGTGTTCCGATTTGAACAGCAACGAATTGCCCAAGCCAAGATGTATAAAGGACACCTTGAAGATGGAACGTGACATAAACGAAAAATACGAGTAAGGATGTCGGGACAGCGATTGATGCCACCGACAATAAGTTTCGACGCCACTTGCTTACCATTTCTTTAAGCGCCAAAGAGCCCATGTTTTTTAATAGAATGATAGAGCTCGAAGTGTTTGCGTACTCACCAACTTTAATTACTTCATATGGTTGTATTTTTCTAATGTTAAGTGCTGACCATGTTGCACCGCTCAGATAAATCAGAAGACTAAAAGCTGTAATCAAGGACCAGCTCCAGAGACTGAACCCTTCTCCCTGCACGATGAAAAAAGCGGATTCGATTGCTAGCGATACAATCGAAACGAGAAACGCTAAAATAATCGCTTCTAGATATATAATTTTGTACAAATCTTTCTGACTCCAACCTAAAGAGAGTAGGATCGCAAATTCACGTCTTCTTGAAAGCATCGTGATATAGCTTGTCGTCAATACATAAATGATAGCCACGCCAATAATGGACAAGATCACACCCGAATATCCTGCACTTGTCTCTCGGAAAATCGTGATGGCTGCACCTAAGTGAATCCATGGCTGCTCAATCCATCCAAGCGTATTTCCTTCTTTCACGACTTTTGTGATCACAGGTTGCGGGGAGGACCCTGTTGTGATTGTGGCAATTAAACCTGTATCTCTTTCAATCTGTTCCTTTAGTTCTTGCAAGGTTGCTTCCGATGCCTCATTCAATGTATCGACATTGTTTACCTTGATGCGAATCGAAGAAATGGATTTCTCTCCGTTTAAGAGACGAGCGGCATCTAGAGTTGTGATAATGCTTGGTGAGTTTGTCAGCAGTCCAGCTGGATTTCCAGAGGTATTGATGCTCACAGATGGATTGAGTGGTGAGCCATCTTGATCAAGCACAAGATCGGCTGACGCGGGACGGTACGTTTCCATAGGGAGTTCATTCAACGGATCTTTGGAGACCGCGATTTTTTCTGGATCGAACGTCCCGACCACTTCAAAATCAAGGACCGGGCTTAAGTAAATGAGGTCATCGGATTCCGGAAGCGTCGTTTGGATCTCCATGCTGTTCACTGGTCTAAAACCTTGTTTCGGTAAAATGGATGGAGGAAGCCATTTATTTGTAAATGAAATGGGTTGACTATCGATCTGAAAAGCATGTCCCCATCGCTCCGGAAAAGGACTGTCTGTCTCTTTCATTTCCAAGGAACCTGAATTGAAGATGAGTTGAGATCCCTCATTGATCAAAGCACCCGGATGGTCTGGTGTCTTCTTTCCTTGCAGTTGGTTAAAATAAATCGCTTCAAGGTCCTTCGATGGAATGCTCAACGACTGAATATTTTTTACGTCGTAACGTAACAAGTCAGATTCAGACGCGATATCTTGTAATACTTTTTTCTGGTCATCAGATGATGAGAAGGGTACATCTAATTGTTCAAGTTCATACTCATGGTACCCCTTGTTAAACGAGGCAGGATTAATAAGAATAGGTATTCGGACATGTTGTTGTTCACTGCTTAATGACACCGCCCGATCATCGGTTGAAAAATAAGAGGAAGAGGTGATCGCTTGATCGAGACCCACAAGCTTGGCTTCCTCATCAGGGTCAACCGCCACGATTAAATTGAGGCTCCCTGGAGTGACGGCGTTTCCAACCTGGTTAAAAGGGAGCAATCCGATTCCCCTCGGCAAGAGTTCATTCGTTCCGTTCGCAATATGTATAACTTCCTCTGATATCATTTCTCGTTCTAAACCGGTCTCATCGAACTGACGATGCGTCAGACGGAACAGTCCTTGGTCAGGTATCTTCAGCATATTCGGTATATCCACATTTAATTGCGTATACCCGATGATTGCGACAGGAGCAGCCACATCCACATGTTCCATCGTTTTTATTTTTTCATATTGTTCAAATGTAATTCCGCCTACAATTCCATTCAGATAGTTTGGTTCAAGAAGGTCATGCTCTTCAGTAGTGAGTCTACTTGTCGAAGGACGAACTACAATATCATAGGCAGACGACCAGCGCTTTTGAAGTGTTTCTTCCACCACACCTTTGTTTGTTTCATTCAATTTAAAGATAAGATTCAAACCTGTAGCAATAATCAAAGCGCCAATCAATAATAAAAGTAGTTTTGCCTTTTGGTTTCGCCAATATTGTAGAATGAACTTCAACATACACGCTCTCCTTTTTGATCTTCTACAATCCGACCGTCTTGCATATGAATGATTCGATTGGCTCGACGTGCCAAATCTAAATCGTGTGTCACGAAAATAAGGCCACACTGTTGAGTTTCATGAAGGTCCACTAATAAATCAAAGATCAGCTCACTATTTGTACTATCTAGATTTCCAGTCGGTTCGTCCGCAAGGATCCAATTTGGTCGATTGACAATCGCACGCGCGATTGCGATTCGTTGTTGTTGACCTCCTGATAGTTGAGAAGGGAGGACATGGGACTTGGTCTCTAATCCGACCTGGTGAATCACTTCTTTAACACGTTCTTCTTTTTTGAAATCCACTTTTTTCGTTAAAAAAGGAGCCATGACATTTTCGAAAACACTTAAAGACGGTAAGAGGTGGAATTGTTGAAATACAAATCCGATTTCTTCAAAGCGAAAAGAGGATAACTCAGCATTATTCAATTTATTCAAATCAACGTCGTCAAACGTTATCGTGCCTGAAGTTGGTTTCTCTAGAGAGCCAATCAGACTGAGCAAAGTAGATTTCCCAGATCCAGATGGCCCCACGATAGCTGTGATTTCATTTTTACTAAATACACAATCTAATTGATCGATGATTGTTTCATTGTGCCCTAAGTTACTAAACGTATGAACCAACTCACTAATAGAAATGAATGAAGGCATCAAATCGCTCCTTTTATTTTCAGAATATTCATTATATGTATATTGATAATAAAACTTTTTCCTTTAATTTACAATAATGAAAGATAGAGAACGTGTGAAATTATTCCGGGTTCACGAGACAAGAGAATATGGGTTTTCCTTTGACGAATGACTGAAAGTGTGTGGTGACTTAAAACAGTTTTGAGAATTGATTTGTGAACAAAAGATTATAGGTATTTTTCTACATCAAAAGCATGAGATGGAAGGTGCCCTTGGCAGGATACATCCCCTTCACTTTGTGGGTACACTAGAAGTAGAACGGGGAGAGGGTGATGGCTCATGAAAGAACGACATTCGATTTATCTTGGATATGGATTGGGGCTCGTCGCGCTCAGTCTGTTGCCGTTCATCGTCTTGCCTTCCCTCCTATTACCGTACCAGCTCGGGTGGACGGGCATTGTCTTACTCGCACTCTCGGTCGGACTACTACGGGCGATTCGGGACGGCTCGAACGTCATCCTGAAGCAGATGTGGAAAATTACGTTTTCTCTCTTCTTGATTTTCGTTCTCGTCTATTACGTCTCGTTCGGACTTGTTCTCTATGACACATACGGATTAGATCGTCTATTAGAACAATATGAACGACAGGCGGTCTGGGTGTTCGCGGCATTCAGCTTTTTACAGCCGATTGCCTTGCCGGTCCCGGAAGCGGTCAGTGTGCCGATTGGAAGCGTAGCGCTCGGACCGTTTCGTGCCGCTTTAGTCGGGAGTATTTCGACTACGCTTGGTATCTTTGTCATGTATGGGTTGGCCAGGTTCGGTCGTGAACGGATCATCCGCTGGGTCGATGAGGAGAAGTTGAAGACGTACGACCGATATGTCGAGAAGTATGGTCTTGGAATTTTGCTCGTCTTATTCATCATTCCGATTTTACCGGACGAGGTCATCTGTCTTGCGGCCGGATTCAGCCGTGTGCCGTTTCCGCGTTTCGCGGGCATCGCGTTCGGTGCAAAACTCGTCACTTCGTTCGGACTTGCCTATTCTGTCTCCATCGGACAATTGTTTATGACCGATTCGAGTCCAATTGCGATCGCTTCCGTCATGGCGAGTTTGATTGTCTTGATTCTTGCGTTCATCTGGCGCAAGCGAAAAAAAGGAGATTCGAATGGGACGCAAGAATAAGGTAATGACGATCTATAGAGAGGAAGACAAGATGCGACAAGACAATGAAGTGGTCATTCGACCGATTGAAGAACAAGACTTATCACGACTATGGGAATTGATTTATCGGGATGCGACACCGGAGTGGAAACAATGGGACGCCCCTTACTTTGAACACAAGGCGATGTCCTACGAAGAGTTTCAGCAAATCGAGCAGTCGCTCATCCAAAAAGATGACATGTGGGTCATTGAAGTGGATGGAACCGTATATGGGACCGTTTCTTACTATTTCGAAGATACCGGACGAGAGTGGCTCGAGATGGGCATCATCTTGCATCAGTCCGACCGCTGGAATCGTGGTGTCGGGACGCGTGCCCTTCGTCTATGGACCGAACATTTATTTGAGACGTTACCAGTCGTCCGTGTCGGCTTGACGACATGGTCAGGAAATGAACGGATGATGCGGGTCGCTGAAAAAGTAGGTATGCAACTTGAAGGTCGAATCCGTCAAGTGCGTGTCGTGAACGAGAAGCGCTATGATTCGATTCGGATGGGTATGTTACGGGAAGAATGGATTACGCAAAAGCACCGCGGATAAAAAGTCCGCGGTGCTTTGTGTTATTTCACTTCTTGATCTTTAATCGGGAACCAACCGGCACGAGTCGTGATGGCATTCCAAAGTGGAGCGGGGACGGCGAGTTCGGCTTGTTTGTTCAAGTCGAGTTCTGTCTCAATCTCGTCTTCGCGGTCCGACTTCACTTTTTCAAACCATTCTGGGTCGATGATGAGTTCACGACCGAGTGCGGCAAGGTCGACGACCTCGAGTGCGTCTTCGACTTGCGCCGGACGCTGGAGCTGCCCGACTCCGATGAGTGGGATGGCACCATTGATTCGTTTTGCGATGCGATCAATCGAACGTTCCGTGACGTTCTCGTCACGCATAGAAGCTGTATTGAAATTCCAGAGAGAAGCGTGAATATAATCAACGCCTTCTTCTAAAATCATATCGAGCAACACATCCGTGTCGTCGAGCGTGATGCCTGGCTCTTCGATTTCTTCTGGTGAGAAGCGATAGCCGACGAGGAAGTTTTCCGCATCTGCGGCTGCTTCTTTGACACGGCGAATGACTTCGCGTGGGAACGTCAAACGTCCATGGACATCACCGCCGAAGCGATCTTCACGGCGATTGGAGTGCGGTGAGAAGAATTGTTGAATCAAGTAGGTGTTCGCTCCGTGAATCTCGACTCCGTCAAATCCGGCTTCGATGGCGCGACGCGTCGCTTCGCCGAACGCCTCGATGATGGCTTCGACTTCTTCGGTCTCGAGGGCACGTGGTGTAGCGGCGCCTTCGCGGACAGGTGCGACGGCACTTGCACTGACAGGTTGTTCGTTCGGGACGAGTTCAGGTGGTGACATCCGTCCTGCGTGGAAAATTTGAAGGATGGCTTTTGCGCCTTCCGCTTTTAAACTTTCCGCCAATTGACGGAGACCCGGGATGAATTTGTCGTCATTGACCCCGAATGCGTTCGGGAACCCTTTCCCGTCTTCTGTCACGTAGGCGCAAGCCGTGATGGCGAGCCCGACGTTTTGTGCGCGCTTCCGATAGTAGGCGAGCTCATGCTCGGATACTTCGCCCGTTGGTTCTGATGAGTAATGTGTCATCGGTGCCAATACGAGACGGTTCGGTACTTCGACGCCATTTTTGAACTGAAAAGGTTGTAACATACGTTTCATCTGAAATCCTCCTTCAACATGATACCTTGAAGTCTAAGCTTCTCGACTCAAAAATGCGAGTCGGATGCTTGTGAATGAACACATTACAGGTTACTCAAGCGTAAGAGATGATTGAACTCAAAAGAATAGGGTATAATACAGGAGAAAAGTTGATATTCGGTTCGAGACAATAGAGAGACCACAACAGAAGGGGGAAGCCTTGTTTTTGTTGTGGTCTCTTTTTCTATTCATTGAACCGTACTTACTATAGGAGGGAATAAGATGGAAATCAGAAATTTCTCAGCGAAAGAACGAGCGAAACGATATGAGCAACTGACAAGTGAACGTCATGACGTTCTTGTTGTCGGTGGAGGGATTACCGGAGCGGGGATTGCGCTCGATGCGTCGTCGCGTGGGATGAAGACAGCTGTCCTCGAGATGCAAGACTTTGCGGCAGGGACATCAAGTCGTTCGACGAAGCTTGTTCACGGGGGACTCCGCTATTTGAAACAATTCGAAGTGGCGCTCGTCGCAGAAGTCGGGAAAGAGCGGGCCATCGTATATGAGAACGGTCCACACGTCACGACACCGGAACAAATGCTCTTACCGATGCACAAGGGAGGTACGTTCGGTCCCTTCTCAACATCGATCGGACTCATGGTATACGACTTCCTCGCAGGTGTTAAACGTGCAGAACGTCGCATGATGCTCAAACCAGATGAGGTCATCAAAAAGGCACCGCTCGTGAAAAAAGATGATTTGGTCGGAGGCGGTTATTACGTCGAGTACCGCACAGATGATGCACGATTGACGATTGAAGTGGCGAAAGAAGCAGCGAATCATGGTGCGCTTCTCATGAACTACGCCAAAGTGACAGGGTTGATTTACGAAAACGGCAAAGTGGCCGGTGTACACGTTGAAGACCAGATTGACGGGTCAACGTATGACGTCTATGCGAAGAAAATCATCAATGCGACAGGTCCATGGGTCGACGAGTTGCGAGAAGAAGATAACTCGAAAAAAGGGAAGCAGCTTCGCCTGACGAAAGGGATTCACTTGGTCATCGACCAGTCAAAATTCCCGCTCAAACAAGCGATTTACTTTGATACACCAGACGGTCGCATGGTCTTTGCGATTCCACGCGGAAACAAAGCATACGTCGGAACGACGGATACGTTCTTCGATAAAAACAAAGCGCATCCACGCATGACGACGGAAGACCGCGATTATATTTTAGAAGCCATTCACTATATGTTCCCAGACGTCAATGTCACAGCGGATGATGTGGAGTCGAGCTGGGCAGGTATTCGTCCGTTGATTTATGAAGAAGGAAAAGACCCTTCTGAAATTTCACGTAAGGACGAAATTTGGCAGTCAGACAGCGGCTTGATCACGATTGCCGGCGGTAAGTTGACAGGATATCGCAAGATGTCAGAAACGGTCGTCGACCTCGTCGCGAAACTGTTGAAAGAAGAAGACGGTGTCGTCTATTTGGCCAGCCGGACGAAGCATATGCCGATGTCAGGTGGTCATGTCGGCGGTTCGAAAGGCTTCAAAGACTTCCTTGAGAAGAAAACAAAAGAACTTCAAAATCATGGCTTAGACGCAAACCACGCGGAAGAACTCGTTCGTCTATACGGATCGAATATCGATCGTGTCATCGAACGGATGGATGCTAACGCATATGACCTTCCTGAAATCGTCTATGCGCAATTAGTTTACGGAATCGAAGAAGAATCAGTCGTACGTGCCATCGACTTCTTAATTCGCCGCACGGGCGCAATGTTCTTCGATATCGACTTCGTCCGTCAATATAAAGACGGTGTCCTTCGTTGCATGGCCGATGTCTTCAAATGGTCAGATGAGCGTTTGAAAGAGGAGCGTGAAGAGGTCGAGAAGGAGATTGAAATCGCAGTTGTTCCAGTGACTGTCGAATCATAACATCCAACGCGTCACACGAGAGGTTCATTCTGAACAGGATGAACCTCTTTATGTGGAATGGTTTCATGACTTCGGAATAACGGTATATCTCATAAGTAGTCACTCTCACGTTGAAGGAGAACTGTTTATGATACGAAAGCTCATTGCCGTCTTATTAATCGGCGTTCTATTCATAGTAGGCTGGCGCTATGTCAATCTGGATCGTCTGTTAGCCGATGTGTATTATGTCAAGGTCCCGAGCGCGGAAGTGGCGACACAGACATCGAACGGATATCGGTACGACCTCATCGGCTACGATGAAGACGGGAAGAAGCGACCGCTCGCCATTGCGACTCCCTCATTATTTGCAGAAGGGGACTTTTTGAAAGTGTATGTCAAAGAGGAAGCTCCCGAAGTGACCGATTATGAACGCGTGAATGCGTTAGAAGTACCTGCACAGTTGAAAGAAGAACAGCAAGAAGATACCGAGTCATCGTTCCCTTGATTTCAAAAGATAGGCATCGCGAAAAAGAGGCGAGTTTGGTAAGGTTAAATTGTTTGATTATGGAAAATGATGAATGAAAGAAGGGACATGCATGTCACGGATGTTGATTGCAGATGACCAGGACGGAATTCGTACGATGCTCGCACAAGTGTTCACGAACATGGGTGTTGACGTGGACACGGCACAAGACGGCATCAAGGCCTGGGAATTTTTAGAGCGAGAGCAATACGATTTAGTACTTCTCGATATGAACATGCCTCGTATGTTCGGTCATGAAGTGTTGCGTCGGATGAGAGAACAAGAACTAGAGACACCTGTTATGATTATGACGGCGTTCGGAGAAGAAACGGTGATTGACGAGGTGCGTCGCCTCGGAATTACTGCGCAATTTGAAAAGCCGTTTGATATATACGGAATGATTGAAAAAGTGAAGGAAGTCTTGAAAATTTGACGTTTCGTCACCAAGATGACATATGTAAACGCTTGCGCTAAGCCATTTCTATGCCCGAATAGCATAGGCACATGTTTTACGGTGTGTTATAATGGGAACGAATTGCACGGGGGAACTTTTCCCAAACGTGTATAATAGCGAACAGACAGGAGGATGTCATTATGCCATTAGTATCAATGACAGAAATGCTTAACAAAGCATTCGAAGGCAAGTATGCAGTCGGCCAATTCAACATCAACAACCTCGAGTGGACGCAAGCGATTCTTCGCGCTGCGGAAGACGAGAAATCACCAGTAATCCTCGGTGTATCAGAAGGTGCAGCGAAGTACATGGGTGGCTTCACAACAGTTGTCAAAATGGTTGAAGGTCTCATGCACGACTACAACATCACTGTTCCAGTTGCAATCCACCTTGACCACGGTTCTTCATTCGACAAGTGTAAAGCAGCGATCGACGCTGGATTCACATCAGTCATGATCGACGGTTCACACCACCCGATCGACGAAAACGTCGAAATGACGAAACAAGTTGTCGAGTACGCGCACGCTAAAGGCGCTTCTGTTGAGGCAGAAGTCGGTACAGTTGGCGGCGAAGAAGACGGCGTCATCGGTGGCGTACAATACGCTGACCTCGAAGAGTGTGTACGTGTTGTTAAAGAAGCGAAAGTGGATGCACTTGCTGCAGCACTCGGTTCTGTACACGGACCATACCAAGGTGAGCCGAAGCTTGGCTTCAAAGAGATGGAAGAAATCGCGAAAGCGACACAAACTCCACTCGTTCTTCACGGCGGATCAGGTATTCCTGAGCACCAAGTTAAAAAAGCAATCGAGCTCGGACACAGCAAAATCAACGTTAACACAGAGTGCCAACAAGAGTGGACTCGTGCAGTACGTGAGAAGCTTGACGCTGACTCGAAAGTATATGACCCACGTAAAGTTATCGGACCTGGGATCGAAGCGATCTACAACGTCGTAACTGGCAAAATGCGTGAGTTTGGTTCTAGCAACCAAGCATAATCCTGTTTGATCAAGTCGGTTCTCTATGAGGACCGACTTTTTGTATGTTCGACTGTCATCAGGCTCTGAATCTGACAAAGGGTGTAGTAATTCACCTGTTCTTTCCTCATAATAGAAGTTGTAAGCGATCACAAATTGAGGAGGAGACACATATGCGTTTTTTCATTGACACAGCAAATGTGCAAGACATCAAACAAGCTCACCAGATGGGCGTTATCGGAGGCGTGACGACGAATCCGTCGCTCGTCGCTAAAGAAGGTGTCGACTTCCATACAAGACTTCGTGAAATCTGTGAGATCGTCGGGGATCTCTCGGTCAGCGCGGAAGTTATTGCATTGGATGCAGAGGGTATGGTGGAAGAAGGAAAGGAACTTGCTGCCATCGCGCCGAATATTACGGTAAAGGTACCGATGACACCAGCTGGGATGGAAGCGGTCAAACAGTTTAAAGAGCTCGGGATCAAAACGAACGTGACGCTCATCTTTAACGCGAACCAAGCCTTGCTCGCGGCACGTGCCGGCGCTTCATATGTTTCTCCATTCATTGGGCGTTTGGATGACATCGGTCAAGATGGACTCGATCTCATCGAGACGATTGCCAACATCTTTGCGATTCATGGTATCGAGACAGAAATCATCGCGGCATCTGTACGTCATCCGGTTCACGCGACGAAAGCCGCACTCCTCGGGGCTGACATTGCGACAGTCCCTTACAAAGTCATCGAACAGATGATGAAACATCCGCTCACAGACAAAGGCATTGAGCAGTTTTTAGCGGATTGGAACAACGCTCAATCCAAATAAGTCCGTCGTAGAAAGGTTTTGATCAGCGTGGAAATTCTCCATATCGTTGGGCAGCAAAAATTAGAAGGAACCGTCGAAATTAGTGGAGCGAAACAAAGCGCACTCCCTTGTCTAGTGGCTGCACTTCTTACAGAAGAATCGGTGACGATTGAAAACGTCCCGATGATTGAGGATGTAGAAGTGATGGTCAACTTGTTGAGAGAGCTAGGGGTTCGGGTCGAGCGTGAAGGCGAACGGATGACCATTCATTCGAATGAAGCGGTCGCCATGCCTCTTCTCGGTTCTGAGACGCGGAAAGTTCGTGCCGCTGTCTATTTACTCGGTGTCTTCGCCGCTCGATTTGGAAAAGGAGCGGTCGGGCTACCTGGGGGATATGCGATTGGTCCACGGCCGATTGATTTACACTTGAAAGCGTTGGAACGTCTCGGCATTCATGTCGAGAATGAATCCGGTCTCTATCACGTTCGAGTCAAAGAACTCGTCGGGAATCGGATTTACTTAGACTTACGGTCGTTCGGGGCAACTGTGAGTGCGATGCTTGCGGCGGTCTTAGCGAAAGGGACGACGGTCATCGAGAATGCGGCCTGTGACCCTGAAGTCGTCGACGTGGCAACGATGCTCACATCGATGGGCGCACACGTGAGTGGAGCGGGTACCGATGAGATTCGCATCAAAGGAGTCGAACATTTGCATGGGTGTACCCATACGTTAATCCCGGATCGCCTCGAGGCAGGCACGTTCATGATGTTCGGCGCGGTGTCGGGTAGTGTGACCGTGCAACCGGTCATTCCGACGCACTTAGAAGGAGTCATCCAAAAACTATTGGATTATGGTGCGGAGGTGGAAGTTGGCGAGGAGTCGGTCACGGTCACCGCCAATCAGTCCTTGCCGACAGACATTCGCGTGTTCCATTATTCGGGATATCCGAGTGACTTGCAGCCAATCATGTCAGCGGCTTTGTTGAAGGCAGACGGGACAAGCGTTGTCACGGACAAGTTGTATTCCCAACGATTCCGACATATCGCCGAGATGCGTCGAATGAATGCGCAAATCACACTAGAAGATGCGTCAGCTGTGATTCGCGGAGGAAATAAGCTTGCAAACGCAGAAATGGAATGTACAGATGCGCGAAGTGCCGCGTCACTTGTCTTATCAGCACTTCAAGCATCCGGAGAATCGACGTTACTTCATGCAGAACGGTTGAATGATTCATATGTCGACTTTGTCGGCAAATTAAAACAACTCGGTGCGCTCGTTTGGGTGGAAGATCACACCGAGGCATAAAGGGGAGATTTCGGGTGGAACGAAGTTTATCGATGGAACTAGTTCGGGTCACAGAAGCAGCAGCACTTGCTTCAGCCCGTTGGATGGGTCGCGGTTTGAAAGTCGAGGCAGATGATGCAGCGACAACAGCGATGCGAGATGTTTTTGATACGATTCCGATGAAGGGGATTGTCGTGATCGGAGAAGGCGAAATGGACGAGGCCCCGATGCTCTATATCGGGGAAAAGGTCGGGAACGGCTATGGTTCACGTCTCGATGTGGCGGTCGACCCGTTAGAAGGGACGAACATCGTGGCAACCGGTACATGGGGAGCTCTTGCTGTTCTCGCGGTCGCCGATGCGGGAGACCTTCTTCATGCACCGGACATGTATATGGAGAAAATCGCAGTCGGACCGGAAGCCGCTGGTCTCGTCAGTCTCGATAACTCAATTGAAGAGAACATTGAGATTGTGGCGAAGGCGAAGAAGAAAAACGTGGAAGATGTCGTTGTGACGATCTTACATCGGGACCGACATGAAGAAATGATTCAGCGAGTCCGGTCGACCGGTGCACGAATCAAGTTGATTCCAGATGGGGATGTTGCGGCAGCCATCAACACGGCCTTCCCGAAAACAGGTGTCGACTTGCTACTCGGTTCAGGTGGGGCACCGGAAGGCGTCATCGCCGCTGTCGCGATGAAGTGTCTCGGTGGAGACTTCCAAGGACGTTTGCTCCCCGAAGACGAGGCACAAAAACAACGTTGCCATGACATGGGAATCGAAGACACGGACCGGATTCTTCTCCTCAATGATTTAGTGAAGGGTGAGGATTGTATCTTTGCGGCGACAGGTGTTACGGACGGTGAATTGTTACGTGGCGTCCAATTCACGTCGCAAGGTGGGCAGACGCATTCCGTTGTCATGCGTGCCAAGTCTGGTACCGTACGCTTCGTAGAAGGGAATCACTCCCTTACGAAAAAACCAAAAATGGTCATGAAACCTGAATAACATGGAGTCGCGGATGTGTAAACGTCCGCGACTTTTTTGTGGTGAAAACGGGAATGGGTAGTCAGGAGGTGGGTGTGATGATCGAAGTGGAAGGACTCGTGAAGACATTTAAAGATGTTCCGGCGGTGAACGATGTTTCCTTCTCCGTGAATGAAGGGGAAATTTTTGCGTTTTTAGGACCGAACGGTGCCGGTAAATCGACGACAGTACAAATGTTGACGACGCTCGTGCGTCCAACGTCCGGAGTGGCACGAGTCAACGGATTTGATGTCGTGAAACAAGAAAAAGACGTCCGTCTGTCCATTGGGGTTGCCCTACAAGAAACCGGGATTGATAAAGTGCTGACGGGGCGTGAACTGCTCGTTTTACAAGGGCGATTGTTTAAGATGTCAAACGAGGAGGCGCACCGTCGTGCGGATGAGTTATTAGCAGTCGTCTCCCTGACAGATGCCGCAGATCGACGGAGTGGCACGTATTCAGGTGGGATGCGGCGACGTCTCGACTTGGCACTTACGCTCGTTCATCGCCCGACCGTGTTGTTTTTAGATGAGCCGACGACGGGTCTCGACCCGGCGAGTCGGATTGAGATATGGAACGAAGTACGGCGACTGAATCAAGAGTTTGGGACGACGATTTTTTTGACGACCCAGTACTTAGAAGAAGCAGATGAACTAGCTGACCGAATTGCCATCATCCATCACGGGAAGATTGTCAGTGAAGGAACGGCGGAAGAGCTGAAACAACTTGTCGGCGGTGAGACGATTGCGATGGACTTTTCAAACGAATCAGACGCGACGACTGCCGCGACACACTTTCAGACGACGGCGAACGGGAACCATGTATCGTTCGAACTACGTGATGTGACACTGACCGAAATCGTGCGGGCGTTAGACGAACAAGGACTACAACCTGAGCGTTTGACGGTGAAACAACCGTCGCTTGATGACGTGTTCTTACAAGTGACGGGCGAATCTTATGAATGGGGCGAGCTTCGTGTGGACTGAGACGTGGTTATTCACGAAACGGAGTTTGGTCACGACAATCCGAAATCCGTTTTCCTTTATTCCGAACTTGATCATCTCTGTATTCTTTTTACTCGTGTATACGAGCGGACTATCGAGCGTGGCGTCCCTTCCTCAATTCGAAGGAAGCGACTACTTGAACTTCATCTTACCGGTATCAATCGTCTCGGGTGCGGTCGGTGGGGCAGGGGGGACCGGACAGGCGCTTGTTCGTGACATCGAGAGTGGGTATTTTGCGAGGTTATTGCTGACTCCGGCGACTCGGACCGCAATTGTGCTCGGACCAATGATTGCGGGGATGTTGCAGCTACTTGTTCAAACGCTACTTATCTTCGCGGTCGCATTTCTCCTTGGTCTCACAATCCCTGTTGGCGCGGTCGGCTTTTTCTTTACGGTATTACTCGCCATCGGGTTCGGTCTTGGATTTGCGGGCTATTCCGTAGGCGTCGCGCTAAAGACGCGGAATGCGCAAGCAGCGCAGGCGGGTACGCTTTTGTTCTTCCCTCTCATTTTCTTATCGACGACGTTTGTTCCGAAAGAATTGATTGAGGCGGAGTGGCTGAAAGTGGCGGCGACATTCAATCCGACCACGTATATTTTTGAAGGGATGCGGGCCGTTTTGACCCAACCAGAGATTGACTGGGGTGCTCTATCGGCAGGGCTCGCGGTCGCTGGTGCGATGAGTGTACTCATGATTGTCTTTGCGGCGACGAATGCGAGAGGAGCATTGAAACAAAAATAAATAAGGGGGGAGTTGGATGCAAGAACTTTCGACGATGATTCGGATTGTTTTGACAGGGGTTGGTGCGTATATATCAATCATTTTGATGTTGCGTATTTCTGGTAAACGAACGTTAGCTAAAATGAATGCATTCGACTTTATCGTGACGGTGGCGATGGGTTCTATATTAGCGACTACGTTAACGAGTCAACAAACAACATTGCTTGCAGGGTTAACGGCATTTGGAACGCTAGTCATCTTACAGTATATGTTGGCGAAATTGTCCAAGCGATTTTCAATGGTAAATCGAATGATTAAATCGGAACCGACGTTACTGTTTTATAGAGGGGATTATTTACAAGAATATTTACGGAAAGAACGAATATTAGAAATGGAAGTCATTCAAGCGATTCGTGCGAGTGGAACTCCTCTAGAACAAGTCGAAGCGGTTGTCTTAGAGACGGATGGAACGTTCTCGGTACTAAAGGATTCTCAAGATGTAATGGAACATGTAAACAAATAAAAAACGACTCGGTTCCCATGAACCGAGTCGTGATGTTGTATTAGAGGTATGATCCAGCGCCAACGTAACGTGGTGCCCAGTATCCAGAAGTGAAGCTCGCGTATTTCACGCCGCCTGTTTCTGAGTTGATCATTTGTGTTTTGCTAAGTGCCATCCCAACGTGTTGGATCGTCCCACCTGAGTGTGAGAAGAAGACGAGGTCACCAGCTTGAATCGATGACTTCGAGATTTTTTTCGCGCTTGAGTATTGCTGGCGTGAAGAACGTGGGAGTGTTTTGCCGATTGCTTTTTTGTAAACATGTCCAGTGTAGCCTGAGCAGTCAAATCCAGCAGTCGTTGTTCCACCATAACGGTAAGGTGTACCGAGGTACTTTTTCGACTCAGCAACAAGTTTCGCACGTTTGCTTGATGATGACGTTGAAACTGCCGTTGTTGTTGAAGTTGATGTTCTCGGTTTCAAGTACGTGTACGTTGAAGATGCTGAAATGTAACGGTGTGTACCTTTGTAGTTGATTTTATAGAACGAACCGGATTTACCAAGGTATGTATAGCGTTGACCTTTATCCATCTTCGCGACAACTTTTGATGACGTAAGCGACGGGGCAGTGCGGATGTTCAAGCCGTTGACTTTCGAGTAAGCGAAAGTGCCGGTAGCAACCGATGACGTAGTGGTTGATGACTTCGAAACTGTCGTCGTTGTTGAAGTTGATGTTCTCGGCTTCAAGTACGTGTACGTTGAAGAAGCTGAGATGTAACGGTGTGTACCTTTGTAGTTGATCTTATAAAACGAACCGAATTTACCAAGGTATGTATAGCGTTGACCTTTATCCATCTTCGCGACAACTTTCGATGACGTAAGTGACGGGGCAGTGCGGATGTTCAAGCCGTTGACTTTCGAGTAAGCGAAAGTGCCGGTAGCGGCTTCTGCTTGTTCACCAGTTGAGAACATGAGACCCGAGAAAGCAACAGTAGCAGCGACGACGATAGATGCAATACGCTTTAACATTGTGTAATTCCCTCCGTTTTTAAAATCAAATCGTTATTATATGACAAAGTCGAGTATTTTATAGTCGAGCACAAGTTGCGAGTATTACCCGGTTTCCTGTGCAAATAAACTATATCATGCGCAAGACCGATGGCATTTTTCAATCACAAGTCAAAAAAGCGTTTTCTTGTAACAGAAATGAAACAATATGTGGATATAGCACTTATTTTGTTACAAAATCATCTTTTACTGTGTAAGGTTTTGTACAAGAGGGAAACGCATGAGCAAAAGGTGATTTTTGCACGGTGACGACACGGAGAAAATGTGATTAGATGATGACAGAACAAAAATAATCAAGTTGAATACTTCTTGTAATGAAATGTAGAAAGATAGGTGACTTGAATGAGTCAACAGACAGAACCGACAAAAAATTACACGCTTCGTGAACTCGAGACGAAGACGTTAAAAGAATTATATGAGATCGCCAAAGAAGTCAAAGTTCCAAACTTCCGAGAAGCACGGAAACGTGAGCTCATGTTCCGGATTTTGAAATCTCAGGCCGAATCAAAAGATTTATACTTCCTCGAAGGTATTCTAGAAATCATTCCACCGAATCCTCAGTCGCAAAATGACGGCGGATTTGGCTTCCTCCGACCAATCAATTACTCTCAATCTTCAGAAGACATTTACATCGCTGCTTCACAAATTCGTCGTTTCAACCTCCGAAATGGGGACCTCGTGACGGGGAAAGTCCGCAAACCGAAAGAGAACGAACGATTCCAAGGGTTGTTGAGTGTAGAAGCGGTCAACGGGGAGTCGACGGACTCGATGCGGTCACGCGATTACTTCCCGGCACTTACGCCGATCTATCCGGAACAACAGATGGTGCTTGAGACAGAGCCGAAACATCTTTCTGTACGTGTCATGGATATGATTGCCCCTGTCGGATTCGGACAACGTGGATTGGTTGTCGCGCCACCGAAAGCGGGGAAAACTTCGCTCTTAAAAGAGATTGCGAACTCGATCACGACGAATCATCCGAACGTCGAATTGATCATTCTATTAATCGATGAGCGACCAGAGGAAGTGACCGACATCCAACGTTCTGTACCGGATGCGGACGTGGCCTTCTCGACGTTTGATGAGACACCGGAAAACCATGCGCGCATTTCAGAACTCGTCCTCGAACGGGCGATGCGTCTCGTGGAACATAAGAAAGACGTGGTCATCTTACTTGATTCCATCACACGATTGACGCGTGCGTATAACCTATCCGTTCCGCCGAGCGGACGGACGCTCTCTGGAGGGATTGACCCGGCAGCGTTCCACAAACCGAAAAAATTCTTCGGGGCAGCCCGAAATATCGAAGACGGAGGTAGCTTGACGATTCTTGCGACCGCACTCGTCGATACCGGTTCACGAATGGATGACGTCATCTATGAGGAATTCAAAGGAACGGGGAATATGGAACTCCACCTGGATCGGAAATTGGCGGAACGCCGTATCTTCCCGGCAATCGATATTCGTCGTTCGGGGACGCGGAAAGAAGAGTTGTTACTCGGCAAGGACGAACTCGACTCGCTATGGACGATTCGCCGCACGATGAACGAGTCTCCAGACTTCGTCGAACACTTCTTACGCCGTGTCCGCGAGACGAAAACGAACCTCGACTTTTTCGCTGCGCTAGAGGCGGATAAGAAAAAAAGACGACCGGTGAAAAAAACGAAAACAGACTTGTAAATCCTATAGTAGGGTGATATTATATTCTAGTGAACTTTCTCTAGGTTGAAAGAATACTTAGGGCCGAAGGAGTTGAAAAGCAATGAAACAAGGAATCCACCCAGAATACCGTAAAGTCGTATTCATGGACTCGACGACTGAATTCAAATTCATCACTGGTTCAACTCGTTACTCTAACGAGACAATCACGATGGAAGATGGAAACGAGTACCCACTCATCCGTGTCGATGTATCTTCTGATTCGCACCCGTTCTACACAGGTCGCCAGAAATTCGCATCTGCAGATGGTCGTATCGAGCGCTTCAACAAGAAATACCAACGTTAATCGTAAAGTTGTATGCTCACCGCCTTGGGATCGCCCTTGGCGGTTTTTTGATACAATATTGCGGGTAAAAAGACGAAAGACTGTCGTTAGGGGGCCGTTATGGAATTTATACTCATTAGTATTAGCTTATTGATCGGAGTCGGCATCATGTCCCAATGGTTGGCATGGCGTTATCAAATTCCGGCAATCATCATTATGACGCTTGCTGGAGTATTAGCGGGTCCGATTTTTGGGCTATTTGATCCACGAGAATTGCTAGGTGATTTATATAGTCCCATCATTTCGTTTGCGGTCGCTATCATCTTATTTGAAGGAAGTCTCGGTCTTCACTTCAGCGAGATTAATCAGTTCCGTCGGTCAATCGTCCGCATCGTCACGGTCGGAGTCGCGCTGTCGTTCGTTGGAATGTCGTTACTCATCCAGCACGTCGGAGGACTACATTGGGTCGTCGCGTGGACGATGGGAGCGCTCTTCGTCGTGACGGGTCCGACTGTCGTCATCCCGTTATTGCGACAGGCGCACTTGAAAGATCGCGTCGGAGCGATTTTAAAGTGGGAAGGGATTATTGTTGATCCGGTTGGTGCACTACTCGGTCTATTCGTCGTCCGACTCGGCTATATTGTATATGAAGGAATGGATTTATGGATGCAGCTCTTGTTTGCAGGTGCTTGTATTGTCGGGATTGGACTCGGGTATTTGTTCGGACATCTCCTCATGGGATGGTTTGTCGCAGAAAAAGTACCTCGTTATCTACGTGCTTCGGTTACATTGACGGCCGTGCTCATCTTGTTCTCACTCAGTGAGCTCATGATGCACGAAGTCGGACTGCTTGCGGTGACCGCGATGGGGATGACGATGGCCAACACGAAACATCGTGATGAAGAGATTATCGAAGAACTACAATCGTTTAAAGAAGATATTTCAATCTTGCTGATCTCATCTGTCTTCATTTTATTGACGGCGTCGCTTTCACGGGAAGAGCTTCTGAATATTTTCCAATGGCCGCTTCTCTTGACGATTGCAGGTATTCTGTTCTTGGTCCGTCCAGTGGCGATTTACTTGTCGACCATCGGTGGAAGTTTGCCACTTGCAGAACGAGGATTCATCGGATGGATTGCGCCGCGTGGAATCGTCGCGATGACGGTCGCTGGATTTTTTGCTGAAGAAGTCGCACATCTCGGGATTGACGATGCGAAACAAATGTTGCCGCTCACACTCGGTCTCGTCTTCATTTCCGTGACATTACATGGTCTCACAATCCGACCTCTTGCACGTAAATTGAAATTAATTGATGTACAAAAAGAAGCGAAAGCCGACGAGTAAAGGACGGAGTCACTTCTAAGAAAATTTGGAAGAAGTCAACCCTTTTCCTCAACTCGAAAGATAGGTATAATCGGAAAGCGATTATCGATGGAGAGGGCGAAGAACAATGATGCATGTGACGAACCGATATGGTTGGATTGAAGTGATTTGTGGGAGTATGTTTTCAGGGAAGTCGGAGGAATTGATTCGCCGTGTCCGCCGCGCTCACTATGGAAAGATTCCGGTCCAAGTGTTCAAACCAGCAATCGACGACCGGTATCATGAAGAGAACGTCGTCTCACATACTGGCAACTCGGTCGTGGCGGTACCCGTCGCGTCGAGCCAAGACTTATACGATGCCGTGCGCGAAGAAACGCAAGTCATCGCGATTGATGAGGTACAATTCTTTGACGAAGGCATCGTCGATGTCATCGAACAGCTCGCGAACGAGGACAAACGCGTCATCTGTGCCGGGCTCGATATGGACTTCCGAGGTGAACCGTTCACGATGATGCCAGAACTGTTGTCGCGTGCGGAGTTTGTGACGAAACTGCAGGCGATCTGTTTGTCATGTGGTGCACCGGCTTCCCGGACGCAACGTTTGATTGACGGACAGCCGGCTCGTTATGAAGATCCGGTCATCTTGGTCGGCGCTTCGGAGTCGTACGAACCGCGATGCCGTCATTGTCATGACGTACCGAATAAACCACATCCGGTCCGCCATACGGTGGCAGACTGATGAATCGACGGACCGCCCTCGGCGGTCCGTTTTTTTGCTATAATAGATAGAGTTTGATTTGACGGAGAAAGGACGGATCATCATGTTTGACCGTTTAAGTGTATTAGAAGATCGTTATATGCAATTGAATGAAATGCTCGCCGATCCAGAAGTGCTCAGCGACTCGACGAAGTTGAGACAATATTCGAAAGAACAGGCGCAGTTAGAAGAGACGGTACAGATGTATCGTCAATATAAAGAGAAGAGCGAGGCGTTCAAAGAAGCGAAGGCGATGCTCGAAGACCGGACGCTCGACGCCGACATGCGCGAGCTTGCTAAAGAAGAGATGAACCTCTTGGAGCCGGAAGTGAAAGAGCTTGAAGCGAAGTTGCGGATTTTGTTGCTTCCGAAAGACCCGAACGATGATAAGAACGTCATCGTCGAAGTCCGGGGTGCGGCAGGAGGAGACGAGGCAGCCCTTTTTGCAGGTGACCTCTATAAGATGTACACGCGATTCGCCGAGCGTCAAAACTGGAAAGTTGAACTGATTGACGCGAACTATACCGAGCTCGGTGGGTTCAAAGAAGTCACGTTCATGATTAACGGGGCAGGTGCCTACTCGAAACTCAAGTTTGAGAACGGAGCGCATCGTGTACAACGCGTCCCGTCGACGGAGTCGGGTGGACGAATCCATACGTCTACGGCGACGGTTGCCGTCTTGCCTGAAGCGGAAGATGTCGAGGTGCACATTGATATGAAAGATGTACGTGTCGATACGTTCACTTCGTCAGGTCCAGGAGGACAGTCCGTCAACACGACGCAGTCCGCCGTCCGTTTGACACACATCCCGTCCGGTCTCGTCGTCTCATGTCAGGATGAGAAGTCGCAACATAAAAACAAAGACAAAGCGATGAAGGTACTTCGGGCACGCCTGTATGACAAGATGCAAAGCGAGCATATGGAAGAGCTATCGGCACAACGGAAATCCGCTGTCGGGACAGGGGACCGCTCTGAACGGATTCGCACGTATAACTTTCCACAAAGTCGTGTCACCGATCACCGTATCGGATTGACGCTCCAGAAGTTAGATCGTGTATTAGCGGGTGAACTCGAGGACATCATTGACGCCCTCATCATGGATGAACAGGCGCGTCTTATGGAGGATGCGGAATGATGCGTGTCGCCGCGCTACTTAAGCAGACAGAGGAACGGCTTCAAGAGGTCGGGCGCGACCGTGCGGCTGCCGAATGGTGGCTCATGCATGTGCTCGATGTCGACCGGACGGGTCTCCTCATTCGATTGTCGGATGAACTATCCATGGATGAAGCGGAACGGTTCGAAGCTGGAATCGAGCGTCTATTGACTGGAGAACCCGTGCAACACGTGATCGGACAGGCACCGTTTTATGGTCGCTCGTTCGAAGTGAATCGGGACGTCTTGATCCCAAGACCGGAAACAGAAGAATTGATTGACTGGCTTCTCGGACAAATTCGTCACGTAGCGGACGATGAAATCGTGGATATTGGAACAGGGAGCGGAGCGATTGCGATCACGCTCAGTTTAGAACTCGGTGTCCGGGTACAGACGGTCGATATTTCCCCGGAAGCGATTGCGGTCGCGAAACGGAATGCGGAAGCGCTCGGTGCGAATGTTCGCTTTTTTGAAGGAGACGGGCTCGCCCCGATTGCCGATCAATCGATTCGAATTCTCGTCTCGAACCCACCATATATCGAGGCTGACGTTCTATTAGATGAGACGGTTGTTGGTTATGAACCACACCTCGCTCTTTTTGGCGGAGCGGATGGGCTCGACATGTATCGCCAACTGATTTCAGAGTCAGTGCGCGTCTTACGTGCCGATTGGCAATTGATTGCGTTTGAAATCGGGTATAACCAAGGACAAGATGTGAAATCATTACTGTCTGAACGTTATCCTGAAGCAGAAACGGGTATTTTAAAAGATATAAACGGCAAGGACCGTATCGTCTATGCCGTAAGGGAAGGGATTGCGTATGGAAACGAAATGGATTAAATCGAATGAGATTGAAGAGGGGGTACGTCTTCTTCAAGCGGGTGAAATCATCGCCATGCCGACAGAAACGGTCTATGGTCTCGCAGGGGACGCCATGAATGATGTGGCGATTCGCAAGATTTTTGAGGCGAAGGGCCGACCGTCGGATAACCCACTCATCGTCCATATCGCTTCAATCGAACAAACGAAGTTGTTTGTCGATACGATTCCTCCCGTTGCCAAGCGCTTGATGGATGCGTTTTGGCCAGGCGCTTTGACGATCATCTTGCCTTCAAACGGCCGAGCCTCATCGCTCGTGACCGCAGGACTGGATTCCATCGGACTTCGGATGCCGAATCATTCGGCGGCACTTGAGTTGATTCGCGAGTCAGGCTTAGGACTTGCGGCACCAAGTGCGAACCGTTCCGGGCGTCCATCTCCGACGACCGCTCAACATGTGGCTGATGATTTGGTCGGGCGGATTGCGGGGATTGTCGATGGAGGTCCAACTGGAATCGGCGTCGAGTCTACCGTCATCGATTGTACGGGTGACGCGGTGACGATTTTACGACCGGGTGGCGTGACGCGAGAAGAAATCGAAGCTGTCATCGGACCGGTCGCCCTAGATGCCAATTTGAGTGACGACAAAGCCGCACCACGATCACCGGGAATGAAATACACGCATTATGCCCCAACGGCGCCCGTCTTTTTAGTCGATGGCACACGTGAGGATTTGCAACGTGTCATCGAGGAGCGGAAGCAAGCGGGATTGCGGATCGGTGCACTCGTATTCGATGAAGAGCCGACAATGGCTGATGTCACCTATTCCCTCGGTACTTCGATGGAAATGGCGGCGCAACGTTTATACGATGCCCTTCGTCGATTTGATGAAACGGACGTCGATGAGATTTATGTGAACAAGATTGAACCGGTCGGGGTCGCCTTAGCCGTTTACAACCGCTTGTACAAAGCGGCGGGAGGGAAGGTCGTTCACCCGACGAAAGATGCCTAAAGACATAGAGGAGGACACGCGATGTCAATGAAACGCGTATTATTCATATGTAGTGGCAACACGTGCCGAAGCCCGATGGCGATGGCCTTGCTCCGTTCGAAAATGACGGGGGACGAGTTTGATATTCGCTCAGCCGGTCTACGGACAATGCAAGGATTCGATGCTTCTGAAAATGCACTGCAAGTTCTCAGAGAACGTGGGATTGAGCTCGATCACGTCACCCAGACGTTCGACGAGGTGTTAGGCAATTGGGCGGACATCATCTTGACGATGACACGTGCGCATCGTGAACAAATTCGGGATACATACCCGGATTTGGCGGAGCGAACGTACACGCTCTACGAATTCGTGACAGGGCTTGAGCGAGACATCAACGACCCGTTCGGCGGTTCGATGAATGTGTATCGTCAAGTGCGAAACGAACTCGAGCCACTCGTGAATCGACTTGTGCTAAAATTAACGAATGATGGGTCAAAGGTGACGAAACCACCGAGACGCCTACCAAAGAAGACGGGGGAATGAACGAATGAAAATTGCAATTGGCGCCGATCACGGCGGATTCAACTTAAAGAGAGACATCGTAGCATTGCTTGAGGAACTCGGACATGAGTATAAAGACTTTGGCACGCACTCGGCCGACTCGATTGACTACCCAGACGTAGCCATTCCGGTCGCAGAAGCTGTCGCGGCAGGCGAATTCGATCGTGGGATTTTGATTTGCGGTACAGGAATCGGAATCGGAATCGCAGCGAACAAAGTCAAAGGGATTCGTGCGGCACTCGTTCACGACTCATTCAGTGCGAAAGCGACACGTCAGCATAACGACTCGAACATCATGACGATGGGCGAGCGTGTCATCGGACCTGGCCTTGCGGTCGACTTGGTGGCGACGTGGCTCGAAACGGACTTTGAAGGCGGTCGCCATTCAAACCGTGTCGACAAGATGAGCGCATACGAATCGAAGTGAGCCCGATGAAGACGGAACTTCTCGGATTATTAACGGAGCTTCACGAACGGTTCCCGTTGAATGATGAGCGTATTCTCGTCATCGGATGCTCCACGAGTGAAGTGCTTGGGAAGACGATTGGGAAGGCAGGGTCCATCGACGTCGCAGAAGAGTTGATGGAAGCTTTCCTTGAGTTTAGAGAGAAGACAGGTGTCCATTTGGCGTTCCAAGGGTGCGAGCATATCAATCGTGCCCTTACCGTGGAACGACGGACGCTCAAGCAGTTCGGTCTCACAGAGGTGACGGTCGTTCCTATTCGTTCGGCGGGTGGGGCGATGTCGGAGAAGGCATATGCGAACTTCGAGGAACCATGTGTCGTCGAATCGATTCAAGCGGATGCGGGAATCGATATCGGTTCGACGTTGATTGGGATGCATTTGAAACCAGTGGCTATCCCGGTCCGACTATCGTCGAAACATCTCGGCGAAGCGTACGTCACGTTCGCAATCACGAGACCAAAACTGATTGGTGGGCCACGAGCTCACTATCCAAACAAATAAAAAAGCATCGCATTCAGGTTTTTCGACCGAATGCGATGCTTTTTTGTGATTATAGTTCTTCTCCGAATAAATACGACACGACCATCGGGAAACGTTCACGCCAGGCAAGTTCGTTATGGACGCCTTCTTCGATCACTTCGAAACGGATGTGCTCAACCTTGTCTTTTAACAGGTTGTACACCCGTTCGCTCGACTCCAGATACATCTCGTTCGTCGGTCCGTTCTCCATCGGTTCTTCGACTTCTTTAGCACCGACGTCTAAGTAGAGACGCTCGACACCTTTTAAGTCACTCGCCTCAATCAATTGCTCCAGCTCGGTTTGATTGAACCAGAAGGCAGACGATAAAGAAGCGACACGTTTAAAGATCTCAGGATACACACACGCTGCGTAGACCGAGATGAGTCCACCCATCGAGCTTCCCATCATCGCCGTTTCTTCCGGAATAGTCCGATAGTCGGCATCGATTTTAGGTTTCAATTCTTGGGCGACATATTCGATGTAGGCCGATCCTTCTCCGCCGAGGACGATGTCACGTCCGAGCAGGCTGTCCCCGATGTATGGATTTTCCCACGGTCCATACTCATCTAGTCGCTTTTCCCCAGGTGCGCTATCGAGAGCGACAACTATTAAGTCGCGTTTCGAGGCGTCTAAATATTCACCGACACGCCAGCTCATGTTATAGCTTGCCTCCTCATCGGCGAAACAGTTTTGCCCGTCATGCATATAGAGAACGGGATACCGTTTTTCCGACGTCTCATAGTCGGCAGGTGTAAAGACCCGAACCGTTCGGGTGCGTTCGAACGGTGTAATTGTGATTTTTTTTGTCTCAATCATGAAGTGACCTCCTTTGGATTCTCTCTAAATGATACCCAACTTTTCGTCAGATTATAGCGATACCCAAAAAAACAAGCGTGTGGTACGATGGGGGTGTTGATTTTTAGACATTTAGAGGGGGTCTTCACATGGTAAACACGACGAAGTTAAAAGTGCAGGATGCAGAATTGTTTGAGGCAATGCAACACGAGCTCGGTCGTCAACGCGACAACATCGAACTCATCGCTTCAGAAAACTTTGTTTCAGAAGCGGTCATGGAAGCGCAAGGAGGCGTATTGACAAACAAATATGCCGAAGGATATCCAGGGCGCCGTTATTATGGTGGCTGTGAATTTGTCGACGTCGCTGAAAACTTGGCGCGTGACCGTGCGAAAGCATTGTTCGGTGCAGAACATGCGAACGTACAACCACACTCAGGTGCACAAGCAAACATGGCAGTTTATTTCACAGTGCTTGAAGCAGGAGACACGGTGCTCGGGATGAACCTGTCACACGGTGGTCACTTGACGCACGGTAGCCCGGTCAACTTCTCGGGAGTGCAGTATAACTTCGTCGAATACGGTGTAGACAAAGAGACAGAACACATCGACTATGACGTCGTCGCAGCGCTCGCGAAAGAACATAAACCGAAATTGATTGTCGCGGGAGCATCGGCTTACCCACGTACAATCGACTTCGCGAAGTTCCGTGAGATTGCGGACAGTGTCGATGCGTACCTCATGGTCGATATGGCACACATCGCTGGCCTCGTGGCGGCAGGTCTTCACCCGAACCCGGTCGAGCATGCGGATTTCGTCACGACGACGACGCACAAGACGCTTCGTGGACCACGTGGCGGTATGATTCTTTGTAAAGAAGAGTTCGCGAAAGCAATCGATAAGTCCATCTTCCCAGGAATCCAAGGTGGTCCCCTCATGCACGTTATCGCAGCGAAAGCGGTCGCGTTCGGAGAGGCACTCCAACCAGAATTCAAAGAGTATCAACGTCAAGTCATCGCCAATGCACAGGCACTTGCGGCTGGTCTTGAAGAAGAGGGGCTCCGAATCGTATCGGGCGGAACGGACAACCACCTCTTACTCGTCGACCTTCAAGGAATCGACATCACAGGGAAAGCGGCGGAGCATGCGCTCGACGCTGCAGGGATCACGGTCAACAAAAACACAATCCCATTCGACCCAGCATCACCGTTCGTCACGAGCGGAATCCGTCTCGGTACGGCAGCAATGACGACGCGTGGCTTCAAAGAGGACGATATGCAAGAAGTGGCACGCCTGATCGGTCGTGTGCTTAAACAACATGAAGATGAGTCGGTACTCGCAGAAGCACTTCAAGACGTGCGTACGTTAACTGCGAAGTTCCCACTTTACCCAGAACGAGGCTGAGTCAATGGAAATCCGGACACTAGCAGAACGAGAGCTATCCGAACTCCCATTGTTCGATATGACGGAATGGTTGGCTCGTAAGGGGGAACACGACCCATCTTTCCGTCTTGTAGCCAGTGAATTCGGGGTCATCACGACGCTCCTCGACCATGGCTATTACGAAGAAGCGAGCGAACGAATCGTACCGCTCCTCGGGATGAAAGTGCCCGCAGCGTTCCATCGACTAGGTCTTGCGCTAGAAGTGAAGGCGAACGGGAAAAAAGCGGCCAAGCGCCGCTTTCGTTCGTTTTCTCCGGCCGTCATCCAGCATTCAGATTTAGCCGAGTGGCGACAGGCGTTCAAGTTTGACAAGAAATGGCTCGGTCTCCCGCTCGTCGTGGGACTTGCTGCCGCTGCGCTCGTGTTTTGGCCAGATGCCGAACCTCCGATTGTCCCGCCAAGCGAGACCGATCAAGTCGTCGTCGAGACGGTGACCGAGGAAGAGGCGATGGCAGAGCGCTTGAAGGAACTAGAAGCGGAAGTCGCTCGACTTGAGAAGGAAAATGAACAGCTACAAGGTCAAGAAGAAGCATCAAGTGATTCAGCGGAAGAGAAGCCGAAACAAGCGACTGATGTCGTGCCGTTAGCGGAGGTCGAAGCGCTCGTACAAGACAAACAGTACGAGCAAGCTGAACAGTTGCTTGATGGGAAAGCGAAAGCAGGTCAAGAGCAGGCGGTCGGATTTTATCGACTCCTTGTCGACAACAAGTTAGGCAAAGCGAAAATCGCGGATTACGCTTCTTATCTCGATTCCTATCCTGAGTCTGGGTATAAGGCAGATGTCCTATGGATGAAAGGGATCGCCGAGAAAAAAGCGGACGATCCCGCTTATCGAGAGACGTTGACGACCGTGTCAGAAATGAAAGGGACGTATTGGGCGCCGATTGCGAAATCCGTGCTCGACGAGTGAGGTGTTGCGCAAGCAGCGCCTTTTCTCATGAAATTCTAATGAACTCCACCTCGATTTCTCGTTTTCACCTCGTATGATGCGAGTAGGAGGGATGCGTGAATGAAACGTTTACTTAAAACAATTGGGACTAGTTTGTTGGCAATCGGCCTGATGGGAATCGGACTTGCCGGTTTCTTGTTCTTTACGACACCGGGGCAATCAAGCCTCGCGCAACTGTCGGTCGCGGCAACGGGCATCGAGCAGCAAATCGAGCAAGTGGATGAAACGTGGGACCAATGGGAAGACCGCCTCGAACGACAAGTGGAATCAGCAATCCCGGAAGGCGTCCATCTGTTTTTTGAGGATTGATTTCGGGAAATGAATACCAATACGTCGAGCGGTCCGCTCGGCGTTTTTTCAAAGGAGTGAGCAGAATGCAGACGATTCTGGTCGTAGAAGATGATTCGAAGATTGCACGGTTACTGGAACTAGAATTGAAGCACGCAGGGTATGAAGTCGTCGTGGCGACAGATGGGCGTAGTGGTTTAGAGCGGGCTGTCGCCGACGAGATCGACCTCGTCTTACTCGATATCATGTTGCCTCAAATGAGCGGACTCGAGGTGGTCCGTCGATTAAAAGAAGAACGACCGCTGTTGCCCGTTCTCATGGTGACGGCTCGGGGAGACCGCTATGACAAAGTGAGTGGACTCGACCTAGGTGCCGATGACTACATCACGAAACCGTTTGAAATCGAAGAAGTGCTCGCTCGAATCCGGGCGTTTTTGCGTATGCGCCAGCTCGTTCGACAGGATCATTCCGAGCATGTCCTGACCTATGAGACACTCAAGGTCGATGTGAATCGACATGAAGTGTATTGCGAGGGAAATAAAATCGATTTGACGCGACGTGAGTTTGATTTATTGGTCTTCTTTTTAGAGAATCCTGAGCGCGTCTTGACCCGTGATCAACTCGTCGAACATGTGTGGGGATTTGATTACTTTGGTGACACGAACGTCGTGGACGTATATGTCCGTTATGTCCGAAAGAAACTGACCGGTTCTTGGATTCAAACCGTCCGCGGTGTCGGTTATATGTTGAAGCGTGGTGAGTGAGCATGTTACGTACAAAAATCGCCTGGGCGATGACCGGGTTCATGTTGCTGCTCCTTCTCGTCTCGTTTGGCGTGACATGGTTCGTCGCCAGACAAGAGATCGTCGATTCACGTTTTGACGTGTTGCTGCAAGCGTTAAATCTTTTAGAAGAAGACGTCCGAAACAGCGATGCCGTGTTGTCCCTTCACAAGGACAGTGTCGTTCTAGAGCGTCAAGAAAACGGGGAGTGGGGAATCATCGGTGGAGAAGTGCCGGACGGGACGACTTTTCCCATCAATTACGGCGAACCGGCACTCATCGATGACTGGTTTGTCGTCGCCACGACGGATGGGCTGGCATTCGGGTTTCAAGACCGAGCGGTGAGTGACACGATTCAAGCGTTGGCGACAATTTTTCTCGTCATGTTTTTTCTAGCCGTCCTCTTGACGTTCCTCGGTACATGGTGGATTTTACGCCAAGGGCTGTCGCCGTTACGTCGATTGACGGAGACGATGGAACGGATTACTGAATCGGGCAAATTAGAAACGATTGAAGTCGATGACCGAAAGGACGAAGTGACACTCCTTTCAAACGGATTCAACCATATGATTGAGCGGGTCGAAGGGACGATGGACCAACAGCGTCGTTTCGTCGCCGATGTTTCACATGAACTAAAAACACCGCTGACCGTCATCGAAGGCTATGCGAAATTATTGCAGCGCTGGGGACAAGAGGACGAGAGTGTCCGCGCCGAGGCCATCGATCATATTTTGACGGAGTCGCGACAGATGCGAACCGACTTGATTGAACCGATGTTGGAATTAAATCGCTTCGCTGCGCTTGAAGAGGTCGACCGAGAAGACATCGATTTGGCTGAGCTTGGCGACATGTTGACAGAACGATTTTTACGGTCGCACGGCGTACACCTTCCCATTGATGCGAACGGTAGCTGGTATGGCCATCGTGAATCGTTACAACGCATTCTCGTCATCTTGATCGATAATAGTTTGAAATATGCAAAAGAGACGAACCTTCACCTGACAGACAATCGAATCGAAGTGCGCGACAGAGGACCTGTCTTATCAGATGAGGTAAGAGCTCGTCTGTTCGACCGGTTTTATCGATTGGATGAAGCACGAGACCGGAGCGGCAGTGGACTTGGTCTTGCGATTGCGAAGGAAGTCGCAGATGTGAACGGCTGGACAATCGGAAGCGAACCGAATGATCCTGATGGCAGCGTATTTTTTCTCACTCGATGATGAACATTTCGCATTTTCTCATCAACTTCTAATGAAGCCTTAAATGCGCTCTCACACACGAGGCTTATGATGAAAATAAGAAGAACACATAACGAGGAGGAAATGAACATGAAACGCATCGGCTGGATCATCGGAGCTTTACTTGGCGTCATGGCAATTGTAGGGATTGGATTTTATGTGAGTGGGAATCAGACGGACACGGTCATCGTCCCGCAAGCCATCAATCAAGCGAGTGACGACCCTTCACAAGACCAAGCGGATGATTCTTCGTCAGCAGAGGATTCAAGCGTCAACGCATCCGACGACTCATCATCTTCACAAGTAGAAGATGACTATGAATTATATGGGACGCTTGTCAGTCTGACAAAAGAAGATGTCACGATCAGCTTCAATGGGAAAGAATCGACGTACCGCTTAGCACAGACACATGAGATTGACGATGATACACCGCAAGTCGGGGACCGAGTGAAACTCGAATTGAATCGAAATGATGAAGTGAAAGAAGTGGACCGTGAGAGCGGAGGTGACGATGCATATATTACTGGAACGCTCGTTAAACTCACAGATCAAGAAGTCACAATCAACATCGATGGAAAAGATAAGACGTATCCGCTCGCTGCACGATCTGAAATCGATGACGACACACCTCGGGTCGGAGATTTTGTCAAACTTGAATTGAATCGAGATCAAGAAGTCATCGAAGTGGACGATGAATCCGACGATGACCAATATGAGCAAGAGGATTCTTCACAGGACGATTCATCACAAGATGACTCTTCTGAAGATGAACGTGAGAATGATTAATCAAAGACTCGAAAGAACTGATCTCTCAAGAGGTTGGTTCTTTTTTTGTAGACGTATATCCAATCAACATCTTCTACTCAGCCATCAGAAACGTAATAAATCTGAAATCATCACAAAAATAGGTTATATGTTATGATGTACAAGAAAAATTTAGGTGGTTTTCACCTAATTGGGAATGAGGGGGGACATCAATGCGGACGTACTGGGGGATCTTACTCAGTTGTATCTTGTTGAGTGGATGTGGTGCCGAGACGTTGAACGCGATTGAGTTACGTCCTTTGTCATCTTATCGAGTCGAACAAGATCCTGAGGTGGCATTAACCGAACAAACAAAAGGGGATATGTTTACATATTGCGAGCAACGTACAACGGATATTTTACCAAAGCGCAGGGCAAAGGTAGCGGAAGTGACATTCCGTCATCCCCTTTACGAAGCACTCGGCTATAAAAATGTGAAGTATTTTGCTGCGGGAGAAGAGCGATATCTCACTTGTGCCAACAGTAACCAATTGATGGAGCGGACGTTTGCGATCGAACCGATTCCAGAGTTTGAAGCACTCGACAAGGAACGATTCGTCGAGTCAGAGGTCGTCTCGACGATTGAGTTTGATCGCGTCGAGGACATGAAAGAAATTACGAGTGCGTTTAAGGTGAACGATGCACATGAAACGGTCATCCCAGATTCTTCATTCCGTTATACTACTCCTGACACAGGAGCAATTTATGTGACATTCGAGACGATTCGGAACGGACGGACGCTTGATCCGATTGTCGAACCGAGACTATTTCCGTTTCAAAGTGGAAAAAATGAAGGTTATGTTTTCTTGACGAAGCGGGCGGACGATCGAATCGCCCTGCAAATTGGAAAGGGACCGTCGCTCAGACAGCTCGTTCTTCCGAGTATGTACGAGGCACCGTACATAAAAGTCGATGCTAAAGAAAAAGAGCTCTCGCTCGAAGGAAACCATCGAGAACTGATGAAACGAATCATTCTTTCGGAACAACCGATCGAGGAGAACGTGTCTGAAAAAACCTCACTCGCACTTTCAAAAACATACGGAACCGTCCTTGAAATCTGGGGACATGTCCGTCGACCGGTCCTGAACAAAATGTCGTCACGACCAGCGGATGAGGAGATGCAACTCGCTGTCTTTGAATCTAGTCGGGATACGGTTTGGTTAGACGGACCAAAAACCCAAGAGTTATTTGATGAGTTGTCTCACATCCAAATGCGGGAGAAGCCGACTGACGCCGTCAATATGGGGCAATTACATTTATATAGAGAATTAACGAAACAGTCGTTCGACGTATGGAAGACGGAAACAGAGCTCTACTTGATTGACCAAAACACGTCTCGATCCTATGAACTTCCTACAAATGATTATTTCCAAGTCAATTAACGTTAAGGGGTCTGACCTCTGATAAAATAGAAGTTGGCTCTACCCATCTCAATAGAGTTAGGGTACAATGCTCGAGAGAGAATGAGAGAGGAGTGAAGCAAGATGGGAAAAGTACATGTTTATGACCATCCTTTGATTCAGCACAAAATGACGATTATGCGAAAAGTAGAGACGGGGACGAAGCAGTTCCGTGAACTCGTCGACGAAGTGTCTTCACTTATGGCATACGAAATCACGCGCAGCCTACCCCTAACAGATGTAGAAATTGAGACACCGGTCTCTGTTTCCACTCAAAAGATGATTGCCGGCAAGAAATTGGGAATCGTCCCTATTTTACGTGCAGGACTTGGTATGGTGGATGGGTTCCTCAAAATGATGCCGAACGTAAAAGTTGGCCACATCGGTCTCTATCGCGATCCGGAAACACTTGAGCCACATGAATACTACTTGAAGCTCCCGACAGACGTGACGGAACGCGACTTCATCGTCGTCGACCCGATGCTCGCAACGGGCGGTTCGGCTGCTGATGCCATCGCTGCTCTTAAAAAACATGGAGCGAAGTCAATCAAGTTGGCTTGTCTTTGTGCAGCACCAGAAGGTGTCGAGCGTGTGCAAGCAGAACATCCGGATGTCGAGATTTATCTCGCAGCACTCGATGAAAAATTAAATGATCACGGTTATATCGTTCCTGGACTTGGGGATGCGGGTGACCGTTTGTTTGGTACGAAATAAGAATGAAGCGAGAATCGTCTATACGATTTTCGCTTTTTTTTCATGATTCGTTTCGAATTATATTTGTCATTTGGAGATGTCACAAAATAGACACAAAAGTGAGCTGTGAAAAATTCAGATGGGAGACAATCAAATGCTGTTTCTTCTTATTTAATAGAATTCGACAATTCTCCGTGAGGACGCCACGTAAAAATGTGTCGATTGAGAGCAATGAGATTCCTCACAAAAAAATGGGCAAAATCGCTCGACATGGCAAAAACATCCTCGGTATACTAAAACAGGACGTTGAAAACGATTTCAAAATGAAGTCAACGACCGTTTCGTAACTCTTTGTGAACGTAAACGTTTACCGATTGAAATTTCCAAAACGTGGGGGTATAACTGAACTATTCTTCATCTGATTCCGTTTATGAAATGTTATAAAGTCAACATTTTTATTTCAACGTTTCTTCACACTTTCTTTAAAAAGTGCATCAATCATTTAGTTTATGAAGTGCGTAAAACTATTGATACGACTTGATTTAAAGCGCTTTTATAATTGTGAAATTCATTGACTTCTTATGCCATTTCTATTACTCTGAACTTGTGTGACTTTTGATGGTCACGCGAGTGTGAATCCGTGAAGAAGAGAGAAGCGCATCGTGCGTGAAAGGGGGGCCAGGATGGCGAAAAAAGACAATCGTTACCTATCCTATGCCTCGCTCGCTTCACAAATTTCAACAGCACTTGCTGGACCAATCGTCATCGGTTATCTCGTCGGACAGTACGGCGAAAGACGTGAATTTTGGGGCACGTTTGGTTGGAATGTGTCGATCATCCTCGGACTCGTGTTCGGGATTACGGCGCTAGTTCTCACCCTTCGGAGTTTATTGACAGGAGAGGACGAATGAATACGATTCAAGCAGACAGAAAAGCACAGAAAGAACTGATGAAGCGTTATACGAAATGGTTTACCGTCTGGTTTGCGATTTTGCTCATCGGCGCATTCATCATCCCGATGTATAAAGCCGTATTTCTCGGGCTATTCATCGGCGGGGTCGGAAGTCTCATCATTCTACATATGCAGAATCGAAGCGTCATTCGCATGTATGACGTCATCGAGCATGGACGACGACCAAAGTCGCACGGGACCGTTTCAAGAATGGCGGTTGGTGCGTTAGCAGTGATAGTCGGTCTTCTCTATGAGGATCGGGTATCCGTCATCGCGGTGGTAACTGGTCTAATCGCCGGCCACATCATACAATTTGGCGAGTTCACACTTGCCCAGCTCAGCAGGAAAAGAGGTGAATATTAATGGGTCATGAGTTTCCCACATATTCTCTGCACTTTGGGGACTATACGTTATACGGGAGCTGGACGAACGTCATTACAGTGCTAATAGCAGCGTTACTCGTCTTCGTATTCGCCATCTGGGGAACAAGACGTTTGGCTATGAAGCCGACTGGCAAACAAAACTTCATGGAATTCTTCGCGGAGTTCGTGCGTGGAATCATCGCTAGTGCGATGGACTGGAAGACAGGAGGACGCTTTATCGGATTTGGGATGACGTTGATTTTGTTCATTCTCTTCTCAAACTTGATGGGTCTACCGTTTAACGTCATTTCCGGACACTATCTGTGGTTCAACTCACCGACGGCCGATCCTTACGTAACCTTGGCGTTGTCGACACTCGTCGTTGCAATGTCGCATTACTACGGGGTGAAGCTACACGGATTCAAGCACTATTCGACGGAATTCGTAAAACCAGTCTGGTTCTTACTTCCGATCAAATTGATCGAGGAGTTTGCAAACACGTTGACGCTCGGTTTGCGTCTATACGGTAACATTTTTGCCGGTGAAATCATGATTACCATCATCTTGGGACTCGCGATTACAGCCGAAGGAGCACTCAACCCGCTCGGCGCAATCTTTGCGGTCGTACCAATGATTCTATGGCAAGGTTTCTCAATCTTTATCGGGGTTATCCAATCCTACATTTTCCTGACGCTTGCAATGGTGTACATCGGGCACAAAGCTTCGGCCGAACATTGATTCGGACATCTCGCCAAAGCGTTACAAACAACTTATTTACTTAACTTTTAGGAGGAATATACACAATGGAACAACTTAATCTTCTCGCAACAGCAATTGTTATCGGTCTTGGAGCACTCGCAGCTGGTATCGGTAACGGTTTGATCGTATACGGAACAGTACAAGGACAAGCACGTCAACCAGAACTCAAAAACGAACTTCGTCAAACAATGTTCATCGGTATCGGTTTGGTTGAGGCCCTCCCGATCATCGGTGTGGCTGTCGGTTTCCTTCTCCTCAACTCTTGATTCCGAGTTAACGAGAATAGCATGAGAGGGAGCACGTCTCCCTCACTTATTTAGTCAAGAGGAGGGTATGCATGGATACGATGATGATTGCAGCTGGTGCTGGTGGCGAAGGCCTCCGCATTCTAGATATGATCTTTACAATTTTCACATTCCTCGTACTCTTGGCCCTGTTGAAGAAATTTGCTTGGGGACCACTCCTTGGAATGATGAGACAGCGTGAAGAGTATGTAGCGAACGAGATTGAACTCGCTGAAAAGAGCCGCAAAGATGCGGAAAACTATGTCGTCGAACAACGTGATGCACTCAGTGCGGCACGTACAGAGTCGAAAGAAATGCTCGACGCAAGCCGTCGACAAGCAGAAGCAGAACAAGCACGCTTGGTGGAGCAGGCGCGTTTGGAAGCTGAACAAATTAAAATCGAGGCAGAGAAAGCGATTGAGCGTGAGCGTGAGCTTGCGAAGCAATCTCTTCAAACGGAAGTCGTCACACAGGCGCTTTCGGCAGCACGCCACGTCCTTCAATCAGACCTTAAAGGCGATGAAGCGAAACAACGTGCCCTCGTCACAGACTTCCTGTCTAAAGCGAAAGGTGCGAACTGATGAACGCATCACTAGCAAAACGCTATGCCAAAGCGCTCTTCGACTTAGCACGGGAACAAGGCACGCTCGACCAAGTCGAAGCGGAAGTGCGTCTGCTCGATGAAGTGCTCCACGCGACTCCTGAACTCATGGATCTCTTAACGAATCCTGCAGTCAGTGACAGCGAGCTTGCACAGCTTTTAAAAGACAGCTTTGGTGATATGACGGCGATTGTCGTGAACACACTTCTCGTCATGGTCGAAAACGACCGTGCGGCAGAGGTTCGCGCTTTGCCACGTTACGTCCGCGACTACATCAACGACTACCGTGGGATTGCAGAGGGTATTGTCACAAGCGCCTACCCGTTGTCGGCAACAGACTTGAAAGACGTCGAACTCGTCTTCGGACAGAAGCTCGGGAAGACGCTCCAATTGAAGAACGTCGTCGATGAAGAAGTCATCGGTGGACTCCGTGTCCAAGTCGGATACACGACGTACGATGATACGATCGAAACGAAATTGACACGCCTCGAGCGTGAATTGTTGAATGCGTAAGAAATAGGGGTGAATTCAATGACAATCAAAGCTGAAGAAATTAGCGCCCTGCTAAAAGAACGAATCGCTTCGTACGGTTCTGAAATCGAAGTCAGCGAGACAGGTACAGTCATTCAAGTAGGTGACGGTATCGCTCGTGCACACGGACTCGATAACGTTATGGCGGGGGAACTCGTAGAGTTCTCTAACGGCGTAATGGGCTTGGCGCAAAACTTAGAAGAAGGTAACGTCGGGATTATCATCCTTGGCGATTACAAAGGCATTAAAGAAGGCGACTCTGTCAAACGTACAGGCCGCATCATGGAAGTACCAGTCGGTGAGGCACTCCTCGGACGTGTCGTGAACCCGCTCGGACAACCAATCGATGGTCAAGGACCAATCGTAACAGACACATATAACCCAATTGAGCGTAAAGCTTACGGCGTTATGGCACGTAAATCGGTTCACGAACCACTTCAAACAGGAATTAAGGCGATTGACGCCCTCGTTCCAATCGGTCGTGGTCAGCGTGAGCTCATCATCGGTGACCGCCAAACAGGTAAAACATCTGTTGCCATCGATGCGATCATCAACCAAAAAGAAGAGAACATGATTTGTATCTACGTCGCAATCGGTCAGAAAGAATCGACTGTACGTGGCGTAGTAGAGACGCTTCGTCAAAACGGCGCGCTCGACTATACAATCGTCGTTTCGGCATCGGCATCACAGCCGGCACCACTTCTTTACCTCGCACCATTCGCAGGGGTATCGATGGGTGAGTACTTCATGGACCGCGGACAACACGTCCTCGTTGTCTATGATGACCTCTCGAAACAAGCGGCAGCTTACCGTGAGCTCTCGCTCCTTCTCCGTCGTCCTCCAGGCCGTGAAGCCTACCCAGGGGATGTCTTCTACCTCCACTCACGCCTTCTTGAGCGTGCAGCGAAGTTGAACGACGAACTCGGCGGCGGTTCATTGACAGCACTTCCGTTCATCGAGACACAAGCATCGGATATCTCAGCATATATCCCGACAAACGTTATCTCGATCACGGATGGTCAGATCTTCCTTCAGTCGGACCTCTTCTTCTCTGGGGTACGCCCAGCGATCAACGCCGGTCTCTCAGTATCACGTGTTGGTGGTTCGGCACAGGTGAAAGCGATGAAGAAAGTTGCTGGTACACTTCGTCTTGACCTCGCGTCTTACCGTGAGCTCGAAGCGTTCGCTCAGTTCGGGTCAGATCTCGACAAAGCGACACAATCGAAGTTGAACCGTGGTCAGCGTACGGTTGAAGTCTTGAAACAAGACTTGAACGCACCGCTTTCTGTAGACAAGCAAGTTATCATCATCTACGCACTCACGAAAGGTCATCTCGATGACATCCCAGTCACAGACATCCGTCGTTTCGAAACAGAAATGAACGCATGGCTCGACCAAAACCGTAAAGACCTCTGCCGTGAAATCCGTCAGACAGGAAACCTTCCTTCAGACGAGGCAATGGTCGACGCAATTACGGAATTCAAAAAGACGTTCTCGCCATCGGTTTAATCCGGTGACGAGCGTCTATTAAGGTGGTGAATCGAAATGGCATCATTACGTGAGATCCAGATGCGGATCACCTCGACCCAAAGCACGAAGCAAATCACGAAAGCGATGAACATGGTGTCGGCATCGAAGTTGAACCGGGCTCAAGGGAACAACGCCAACTTCAAACCGTACATGGACAAGTTGCAAGAAGTCATCTCGTCGATCGCCGGTGGTACATCAGGCGCGACACACCCGATGCTTCAAGTACGTCCCGTCAAACGGACTGGTTATATCGTCATCACGTCAGACCGCGGACTCGCAGGTGGATACAACGCCAGCGTCTTGCGTGACGTGTACCGTGAACTCAAAGACAAGCACACATCAACAGATGAGTATCGTCTTTACGTAATCGGAAAAGTCGGTGTCCAGTTCTTCAAGTCACGCAACATTCCGGTGTATAGCGCGATGACAGGGCTAAACGACCAACCAACTTTTGTTGAAGTCGCCGAAATCGTCAAGCAGACGGTTGGTGCCTTCAGCGAGAGCGAGATTGATGAATTGAAGCTTTGCTACAACTCGTTCATCTCGGTCATCAGCCAAGAAGTGAAGATTCAACAATTGCTCCCGCTCGGGGATATCGAACAGTCCGCATCCAATGTGATGTATGAATACGAACCAGAAGAAGAAACGATCTTAGCGGCGCTCCTCCCACGTTATGCGGAAGGACTCATCTACGGTGCATTGCTCGATGCGAAAGTATCAGAGCACGCAGCACGGATGACGGCGATGTCGAGTGCGACAGACAATGCGGATGAACTCATTCGCGGACTCAAGCTCAAATTCAACCGCGCGCGTCAAGCAGCGATCACACAAGAAATCACAGAGATTGTCGGAGGTGCGTCGGCGCTTGAATAAGCGCACGCTCTCTAGATTGTAGGAGGCTAACACGATGAACGAATACGGCATGAAAGGCCGCGTAGTCGCAGTCATGGGCCCAGTTATCGACGTTAAGTTCGACAACCACTTACCGAACATCTATAACGCTCTCAAAGTCACTCACGTGGCAGCGACAGCAGACGATGTTAGTGTCGACTTGACGCTCGAAGTAGCTGTTCACCTTGGTGACGACACGGTCCGTACGATTGCGATGGACTCAACTGACGGCGTTCGCCGCGGTATGGAAGTACTTGACTTAGGATCACCGATTTCGGTACCAGTTGGAGAAATGACACTTGGACGTGTCTTTAACGTTCTCGGTAACCCGATCGATGATAAAGAAGTGGCAGCTGACGTGCTTCGTGCACCGATTCACCGTCAAGCGCCAACATTTGACGAATTGTCAACGAAAGTTGAAATCCTTGAAACAGGAATCAAAGTCGTCGACCTTCTCGCACCATATATCAAAGGTGGTAAAATCGGCCTCTTCGGTGGTGCTGGTGTAGGGAAGACCGTCCTCATCCAGGAACTCATTAACAACATCGCGCAAGAGCACAGCGGGATTTCTGTATTCGCAGGAGTCGGTGAGCGTACGCGTGAAGGAAATGACTTGTTCCACGAGATGACGGACTCAGGCGTTATCAAGCAAACAGCGATGGTCTTCGGTCAGATGAACGAACCACCTGGTGCACGTCTCCGTGTTGCCTTGACTGGTTTGACAATGGCAGAATACTTCCGTGACGAGCAAGGACAAGACGTTCTTCTCTTCGTTGATAACATCTTCCGTTTCACACAAGCAGGTTCTGAGGTATCGGCCCTTCTCGGACGTATGCCATCGGCGGTAGGTTACCAGCCGACACTTGCTACGGAAATGGGTATGCTTCAAGAGCGAATCACATCGACTGCAAAAGGATCGGTAACTTCGATTCAAGCGGTTTATGTACCAGCCGATGACTATACGGACCCGGCTCCAGCAACAACGTTCGCCCACCTTGATGCAACAACAAACCTTGAGCGTCGTCTTTCGGAGATGGGGATTTACCCAGCCGTTGACCCACTCGCATCAACTTCACGTGCCCTCTCTCCTGAAATCGTAGGGAAAGAGCACTATGAAGTCGCGCGTAACGTTCAACAGACGCTTCAGCGTTATAAAGAACTTCAAGACATCATCGCAATCCTCGGGATGGACGAGTTGTCTGAAGACGACAAACTCACGGTTCACCGTGCACGTCGTATTCAGTTCTTCTTATCACAAAACTTCCACGTGGCTGAGCAGTTCACGGGCCAAAAAGGTTCATACGTGCCAGTCAAAGAGACAGTACGCGGCTTCAAAGAGATCCTCGAAGGTAAACACGACGATCTTCCTGAAGATGCATTCCGTCTCGTTGGTCCAATCGAAGACGTCATCGAAAAAGCGAAGACGTTGGTCTAAGACCTACGCGGAAGGGGGAAACTAGACGATGAATACTGTTCACGTCAACGTCGTCACCCCGGATGGTGCAGCCTTTGAAGGGGACGCACGAATGGTCATCGCCAAATCGGTCACTGGTGAGCTCGGTATTTTACCGAAGCACATCCCGATGGTGACACCACTCGACGTCTCAGTCCTCAAACTGCGCCACGAAGATGGTGGACGCACGCTGATCGCAATCAGCGGCGGTTTCATGGAAGTTCGTCCCGATACGGTGACGATCTTAGCTGAAACAGCCGAAATGGCGGATAAGATCGACTATGACCGCGCTTCTGCGGCGAAGGTTCGGGCCGAGCGTCGTCTTCAAGACACGAAGCTCTCAGAACTCGAATTCCGTCGTGCGGAACTTGCGCTCAAAAAAGCGATCAACCGCTTGAGCATTCGCGATATGAAAGAATAACAATGACTCTCACACGAAAGTGTGGGAGTTTTTTTATGATTAAATGAAAAGTTAGGTCTTTCGTCGCACTCCTAAATCATGGAACTAGTAAATAATGTAGAGACGATGACCGATAATAAAAGGGGAATGATTGTAAAGGGGAGTAGGAAATGAAAGTTTACGTTGCGCGACAACCGATTTTTGACCAACAATTACGTGTTTGCGGCTACGAACTGTTATATCGCCGTAGCGAAAATAACATGTTCGAGAATGTCGATGATTCGTTAGCAACGGCTGACGTGATTCATAATGCCTATCTCGTCTTTAATTTTCGGGAATTAACAGAAGGGACGAGAGCTTTTATTAACTTTCCACAGACGTTGATTGAAGGGGAAGTGCCATCGTTACTACCTCGTCAATCACTCGTCGTGGAAGTGCTCGAGCACGTCGAACCGACTGAAAAAGTCTTGCAGTCTCTTCGTTCGCTCAGACGCCAAGGGTATACGATCGCACTCGATGATTTTGTGTTTGAAGAAAAGTATCGACCTTTGATTGGATTGGCTGACATCATCAAAATTGATTACCAAGCTACACCCGTTGAGCAGCAACAAAAGCTGATTGATGCGCTTGGACACCGGGTCGAGTTTTTGGCAGAAAAAATCGAGACACCGGCAGAGTACGAGATTGCGAAACGATTAGGGTATAAGATGTTCCAGGGTTATTTCTTTAGCAGACCAATCGTGGTACACGGGGCAGAGGTCCATCCACTGCGCCATACGCTCATTGAGGTGTTGAAAGAACTGGATCGCCCGGAGCCGAGTTTCCGTCGCATTTCGTCGCAAATTGAACGAAGTGTCGATTTATCGTATAAAATGCTTCGTTCCGTCAATACGGTGTATCAAAAAGGACGTCGCACGATTCAGTCAATCGAACAAGCCGTCGCCCGAATCGGGTTAGATGAATTGAAACGCTGGTCGTATCTAATGTTACTTCGCGAGATGCAGACGTCCGAATCAAAGGAATTGATTAAACAAAGCGTCATTCGAGGGAAAATGATGGAGTTGATTGCGGAGGACACAAATAGTGGCGTCAATTCATTTGATGCCTTTATTACGGGAATCTTCTCATCGCTCGATGTCATTCTGGACGAGGCGATGCAGACGTTGATTGCAGAGCTTCCTGTAGCCCCACCTGTGAAAGCGGCGCTACTTGGAGAATCGAACGGATTGCGGGTGTTACTCGAGGATGTGATCGCCTATGAGCGGTTGACAATCCCTATCCATAACACAGATTCGGATTGGACTCAATATTACCTTGAAGCGATTCGATGGTCACGTAACCTTGACGAATCGAATGAATAATGTTTGAAATATGTGAGGGGCGTCAATTACTGTAGTAAGGCCTTACTGCGGATGACGTCCCTTTTAGTGTGTTTGTGGAGAAAGTGAGTTGATCGAATGGGTTAAACCGCTCGAATCTTAAGACACTGTGTCTTTTTTTCTCTAACATGACATGATATGATTAAAAATGGTACGAATTTTAGAAAAGAGGGGAATCGTCGATGGTTAATACCGTACTTTCGCTAGCGATTTATGTCATAGCGATTTACGTCGCTTGGTGGGCACTCGTACCCGTCAAATGGGACAAGTTGCTCAATCAAGTGAGGAGCCCGCAAGCAGCTGTCTTGCGTGTTCTCGTAGCGGTCGTCTTCGGTTCGTTGATTGCTCAGTTCTTTTTGGAGTATATCCGACTGGCGCAAGAACTCGCACCTATACAGTAGCCACAGAATATTTAATAAACTGTAATCCTGCTGTAACGACTCCTATATGTTTATCATGTAGGATAAATTCGTCTGACATGATGTTTTTTCATTCGGTTTGAACTTATTTATTACGATTTTATTTACGAATGAAGAAACGATCACGTTTTACAAACCATTCTAATAATCGACATCATCACATCCGAAATCGGATATCGACGCACTATATAAAAAAACAATGAAGTTGGAGGACAAAGAGAGATATGAAGGATTTGATTGTAGTCCGTGGAGGACGTAAACTGTCAGGTACTGTGCGCGTTGAGGGAGCAAAGAACGCTGTACTCAAAACATTGGTTGCCACTCTGTTAGCTAGCGAAGGAAAGTCAATCTTACAAAACGTACCACGTCTTGCTGACGTGTACACGATTAATAAAGTACTTCGTCACCTCGGTGCAGAGGTGTCGTTCAATGAAGAGAAGAATGAAGTAACTGTCGATGCGTCGGGCGACATCAAAGATGAAGCACCGCTTGAGTACGTTCGGAAGATGCGTGCTTCAATCCTCGTCATGGGACCTCTTTTGGCTCGCCTCGGTCATGCTCGTGTAGCGATGCCGGGCGGATGCTCAATTGGCTCACGTCCAATTGACCTCCACTTAAAAGGATTCGAAGCGATGGGTGCGAAGACGGTCATCGGTAACGGATTTGTGGAAGCTTCTGTAGAAGGTCGTCTCCAAGGCGCGAAAATCTACTTGGACTTCCCATCTGTTGGTGCGACGGAGAACATCATGATGGCAGCTGTGCTTGCAGAAGGCACAACGATCATCGAGAACGTCGCGAAAGAGCCTGAAATCGTAGACCTTGCGAACTTCTTGAACGGAATGGGCGCACACGTACGTGGCGCAGGTACAGAAACGATTCGCATCGAAGGCGTGGAAACACTCCGCGGTGCAGAACACTCGATTATTCCTGACCGTATCGAAGCAGGGACATTCCTCGTCGCTGGTGCGATCACTGGAAGTGACATCGAAGTCATCGGTGCAGAGCGTGAACACCTTCGTCCACTCATTTCAAAAATGGAAGAGATGGGTGTACACTTCGAAGATACAGCGGAAGGCATGCGCGTCTCAGCGCCGGATGAGTTGAAGCCGGTCGATGTGAAGACAATGCCACACCCTGGATTCCCGACAGACATGCAATCACAAATGATGGCTCTCGTCTTGAAAGCAGGCGGCACATCAGTGATTACAGAAACAGTATTTGAGAATCGCTTCATGCACGTGGAAGAATTCCGTCGCATGAATGCGGACATTAAAATTGAAGGACGTTCAGCAATCGTCAAAGGTGGCGTTCACCTTCAAGGAGCGGAGGTCGTCGCAACTGACCTTCGTGCCGGAGCAGCACTTATACTAGCAGGTCTCATTGCAGAAGAAGAGACACGCGTCGGTGATTTATATCATATCGACCGTGGATACGTAGACTTCCACAAAAAACTTCAAGCACTCGGTGCCGACATCGAGCGCATTCAAGGAACTGTCGAAGTTGCGAGTGAAATGGTTCAGAACTAAGTAACGAGCACGAATTCGAGAGCGAGGAGAGACTCTTCTCGCTCTTTTCAATGAAGAAATGAACGGAGGAACCTATACATCATGTTTTCAAAAGATATCGGGATTGATTTAGGGACAGCAAACGTTGTCATTCACGTAAAAGGGAAAGGAATCGTCTTAGACGAACCTTCAGTCGTTGCGATGAAACGCTCTACAGGGAAAGTGCTAGCAGTCGGTTCAGAAGCGTATGAGATGGTTGGTCGTACACCTGGTGATATCGTGGCGATCCGTCCTCTTCGTGATGGAGTCATCGCCGATTTCGCCACCACAGAAGAAATGCTCCGTCACTTCATCGAGAAAATTCAAGTCCGTGGCTTCTTCGGAGGCATTCGCATGTTGATTTGTACACCTGCGAACGTGACGCCGGTCGAAGCGAAAGCGATTCGTGAGGCTGCTGAAAAAGCAGGGGCGAAAGAAGTCTTCCTCGCCGTAGAACCAAAGGCAGCAGCTGTTGGTTCGGGCATGGACATCTGGAAGCCGGTCGGTCACATGATCATCGACATCGGTGGCGGGACGACAGATGTCGCCATCCTCTCGATGGGTGACATCGTCTGCGGTGAAACGATCAAGATTGCAGGGGACCGTTTCGACACGGATATTCTCCGTGCCATCAAAGAGAAGCATAAACTCATCATCGGGGAACGGACAGCCGAGCAAATCAAGAAAGAAATTGCGACGGTGTTCCCAGGTGGACGTAACGAATCAATGGACATTCGCGGACGTGACATGGTACGTGGATTGCCGCGTACGGTGACGATCACGTCGGAAGAACTCCGTGAAGCGATGGCCGAATCAGCGAACGAGATCGTCGAAGCGACGAAACGTGTCCTTGAACAGACACCACCGGAGCTTGCCGCTGACATCATCGACCGTGGTATCATCATGACAGGCGGGGGATCACTCCTTCACGGTCTCGACCAACTCGTCGCCGAGCGTGTCATGCTCCCAGTCATGATGGCTGAAGAGCCAACGCTCAGTGTCGCGCACGGTACAGGAATCATGCTCGAAAACTTAGATCGATTGAAATAAACAAACAGGCGACCGCACGAGGTCGCCTGTTTTTGTGTAGGTTAGATTGAGACTCATGAGATTCGTCAGCATCTGCTCCCATTATTCCCATACAATAGGGTAGGTACACCAGAAGATACGGCCCGTTTCGTCGCTTTCTTGACGGGGAAAGACGGTGCATGGGTGAATGGCCAACATCTTCATGTGAATGGTGGATTCACAGGGCGCTAATGGGTGGGGTGGAATTGAATAACATCACAAAGGCATCTCGCTTTTTGGCGAGATGCCTTTTCTCAATGCCACGTATAGTCTTTATCGACAAACAATCGATTCTGTAGTTCAGTCTTAGGGATTGAAGGTTGTGCTGAATCAAGCCATTCGTAATAATCACACGCACAGGACTCACCGAGTTCGATGGAGTAACCATTATTGATTGTCTTCACCGTAATATCTAGTTCGTGCTCCGCTAGCGTCTTCTTCAAGCGATAGATGGCGTTGTACACATTGTGTAGGGCACGCTGTGGTTCATCGATGTCCGGATAGAGTGTTTCCGCGAGCACCCATTTGTTGATGACCTGTTTGCGATGATAGACCAGGTAGGCGAATAACTCTTCGGTTTTTTGAGTGGGCCATTTCACAAGATTTCCATCCTGCGTTCGAACCGAAAAACGATCAAGGAATTGAATACGACAAGATTGATGCGGATTTTTTTGTTGGATTGCCTCATAGCGCTGAACGATACGTGGGATGACGCTATGGATCATCTGTTCTGTAATCGGCTTCAGCAAGTAATGCGTCGCATGCAGATTAAACGCTTCGACGGCATACTGTTGATGTGCGGTGGTGAAGACGACTTGCGTCCGTTCCGGCAAATAGGTCGCAAGCTCAAGACCGGTCATCTCAGGCATTTCGATATCTAAAAAGACGAGGTCGACCGGATGTTCTTGAATAAACGTGAGAGCTTGAGTCGGACTTTGGAACGAACCGACCCATTCAAGAGAAGGCTCTTCTTTCACAATTCGTTCCATCATCCCTAAAATATGATGTTCATCTTCAATTAAAATCGTACGCATTTACGTGATTCGTCCTTTCTTGTTTGGGTAATCGCAAGTGAACGGCAGTCCCTCTATTTAGAGTAGAGGTTAAATCAAATATTGCACCAGGAAGATGTTCAATCCGGCGTTTTATATTACAGATACCGATACCTGATGATTCGTTCGACTGCCCAGTGTCAAATCCGCTCCCTGTATCACGAACTCGGATATCAATCATCCCACCTTGTTCTTGGATGGAAAGCGTGATCCGCTTTTGCCCTGGATGCCGGTAAAGACCATGACGAACTGCATTTTCGACGAGTGGCTGAATCAGTAGCGACGGGATCGTATAGTCTAACAGCGTGTCGTCAATCTCTTTCACGACTTCAAACGAATCACGGAACCGAGTCTGTTCGATGGCAAGATAAGAGTCAATCATGTCCACTTCTTGTCGAATGGAAATATCGTGATCCGTCCGACCATTTTCGAAAATAAAACGGACGTACGTGCTCAAATGACTAAGGAGACGAGCGGCATCAGGTGGTGATGTATAGCATAGTGCAATCACATTCCCGAACGTATTGTAGAGGAAGTGTGGTTTGATTTGAGCGTTGAAGAATGACATCTCGTGTTGTGAGGCCAGTGCTTCGACTTGTTGCTTTTTCTTTTTATCCGTAGACAAGTGAATCGGGAGTAATAAAAACATCAATAAGAAGTAAATGATGGTAAACGTATTGGCATATAATTGTTGATTGGACGACACAATAAACGTCGACATCATAATCCCGATATATCCGATGATTTGGGCAAGTGTGAATGTTAATAATTCAAGTGTATTCGTGTTTTTGTGTTTTTCAAGAAGCCATCCAATGTTCAATCCGACCCAAAAGAACGAAATGAACAATACAATAATCCATACAAAGTATTCGAATACACTATAGATGGAGTGCGGCAGGATAATGGCTAACACGGTCATTCCATAAAGCGGGTATCTTAAAATCGCCAAAAATCGATCGAACGATACACGCTCTAAACATCTCGCAAATTCAATCAACATGATGATGCTCAATAAAGTCAAACTTAACGTCAACTTGTCATTTCCTGAGATCCACATGCCGTCTCGAGACATGATGGAGAGGCTCACCAACATGAAGAAGGCAGTTCCATAGCCGTACAACCGTTCGTTTCGATGGAACAAGTAAACGATGGCATAGAACATAGCAATCAGCATTGAAATGAGAAACATGAAAAATTCGTATCCGGTATAAGCATTTTGAGCCGTCATGATTTGATGTAACGGTCCGATCAATATACTTTCTTCAATCGGCAAAGAATTCCCTGCCTGTTGTGTATGTTGAATCGTTAATCGGAATTCTTGCAGTTGATCGTCAAGTAACAGCAGAGAAGGTTGTTCACCTGAACGATTGTTTCCGATTCGTGATGTGTCAACAGACACTCCGTCAATCAAAATCGTTGAAGAGGACAGTGATGAAGGAATGAGTAGCGCATACGTTCCTTCTGGAAGTGAGAGATCGATTTCATATGTGGATGCTTTGTATGGTGTCGTAAATGGGATGGTTCGATAGGAACGACGATCAACGTTTGAGACAATCCCGGATTCGTAACGCCACGATCCATCGAGGCGCAGAATCTCTTCGTCAACCGAAGAAGAAAGAAGCGAGGCTTCGCCTTGTTTCACGGTGACAGTTGGATTGATTGACTGATGTCGAATCAATAAAGTGAGGCTGACGCCAATCAACATCACAAGGATGAAGATAAACGTCATTCGATTACGAGTCATGCGCACATTCCCTTCATTCTTTGTGAGTTTCTTGTGAGGTCATTACGTTATTCTTCCTAATAGGTGAATGGATTTTTTGCAGTGACTCTCCGTCTCATCATCGTACCCGAACTTTTTTTGTTTGAACAGAAAAAGTCATTCACCGTGCGAAATGAGACATTCCAGGAGTAAAGGAAGAAGGCATTCCATGAAACGTTGGATTGAACAACGCATTAGTCGACAAGTGATGACCATTTTTTATATATTGATTGCCTTAGTCACGCTCACATCGGTTGGGACCTATTTTTATACGCAACAATCGATTCAACAAACGACCGTTCAATTGGAACGGATTAGTGAGCAACGTGCACGGGCGACAGATTTATTTGAAACGTGGCAATCGATGCAGTATGAGTTACGCGGTCACGTCCTCCTTGGGGAAAACGCCTTGTTAGAGGAAGTGCGTAAGGCTCAAGCGAACATCGATGAGCAAACGACCTGGTTCGAAACACAAGCAAGTAATGAAGAAGAAACGCAATTCGCGGAAGATGCGCGACTCCTCTTTTCCATTTATACGACACGCGTTATGCCCGCGCTTGAACAATATGTGATTGCGAAGCAGGCAGGGGAAGTGGATGAAGAGTTCCTGCAGATGCGTACGGTCGGGCAATTCATGCCGAAAAATGAGACGTCTACCCAGACGCGATTTAAGCTCAACTCAAGTAACGCTGCGGACATGAGTGCAAGCATCGTCGATATGGAGTCGGTCTTTACCGACTATCGGGCAGATCTCGACTTTCAAGAAAGTGAATTACGCGATGCACTCTCGAAACAGTTAGTGCAAGCCCAATGGATGTGGCTCTTGATTTTACTCGGTGCACTCTTCTTGTTGTTCGTTGGCCTACAACCATATATTTTACGACTGACGAATCAGTTGCAGACGCTTATGACGAACAGTGAGCGGCTCGCGACGAATCCGAGTGCGACTCTCATCCAAATTAAGCCTCTAAAAAATGAGGTCGGACAGTTATCTAAGGCTTTTAACGAGATGGCGACCTCGCTTCGGAATCAACAAGATCAAGTCGACCTGGAGCGTGAGAAGACCGCGCGAATCTTGCACACGATGCGCGACTCAATCGTCTATACGGAACTCAAGACTAATGAACGATTTGGTAACAGCGCGCTCTTTGATTTATATGAACATCCGATTCCAACAACAGAACGTGGAAGTTTATATCCGATTGCGATGTACTATCCGATGTTCATGGATCAAATTGACGATAAAGAAGGATTGAACCGTTTCACGACACGTGCGAAAGAAGAAGGAATGTTCGATGAGACGTTCACATACACGATGCAAGACGGTCAGAAGACGATTCGGATGTATGCCGAACCGATTGACCTGCAGAATGAACGTGTCGGTGTCATCTTCGTCTCGCGAGATATTACCCAGGAAACAGAAATCAATCAAATGAAAACCGAACTTGTCGCAACCGTGTCCCATGAATTGCGGACACCACTCACATCAATTCTCGGATTTTCAGAATTGCTCAAGAGTCGGGATTTAAAAGAGACAAAACGATCTCGGTACTTGGAGATGATCGCGAGTGAGACGAAGCGTCTCGAACGTCTCGTGAGCGATTTGTTAGACGTTCAAAAAATGGAGGCGGGCATGGGGACGCCTGAGTTTAAAGTCGAGAGTTTGTATGACTTACTATCTGACTTACTCGAGATTCATGCGGGATCGACAGAACACCATCTCTTCCACTTTGACTGTGATGAAACGCTCTTTGTGGCAGGAGATCCGGCCCAGCTCCGACAAGTGTTCTCGAACATTTTGAACAATGCCATTAAATATTCTCCGGACGGTGGGAATGTGAGTGTCGATGTGACGTGTGAAAAGGATACAATTCAAATCGCGATCACGGATGAAGGACTTGGGCTTTCTGAGGAAGATGCTGAGCGTATTTTTGATAAGTTTTATCGTTCCGCATCTGAAGAAAGTAAACGAATTGGTGGAACAGGACTAGGATTATCCATCTGTAAAGAAATCGTCCAGTTGCATGGTGGCACGATTGACGTCCGTTCTCAAATTGGAGAAGGGACGACGATGATTGTCGAGTTACCGATGGTCGATCATGTAAGCGAAGAACGTTCATCCTAAATCATAGGATGAACTTTTTTTGAAAAAACGGTGAATGCATCGCTCGTTTGGTACGATATAAAGAGTGAATCATGTTACAGGACGAAAGGAAGACGACAATGCTACGCGGATTATATACAGCGGCAGGCGCGATGAATGCTCTTCAGCGCCAACAAGAAATTTTAAGCAATAACCTTGGCAATGTGAGAACACCGGGTTTCAAGGCGTCTGACGGCGTGGTCCGATCGTTTCCGGAGATGTTGCTCGCGCAGGTTAGCAATCCCGATAATGGGAAGTCGCGTGTGAACGGGGAAGTCGGCACCCTTTCAATGGGCGTCTATCTTCAAGAGACGATGCCACGTTTCTCAGCAGGGAGTATCACGGAATCGGGTAGTCCAACTGACATCTATTTAAAAGCAGGTGCAGATTTCACAGGTGCACCGATGTTTGCGGTCGAACAGGCAGGCGAGACGTTGTATTCGACGAATGGCCGCTTCTCGATCGATGAAGCTTTATTCCTTCGCTCAGCAGATGGTGGATACGTCCTTTCTGATGAAGGGGAACGCATCCAGCTCCCATCGAGCGAATTTCAGGTAGGGAAAGACGGGGTCATCACGTCGCTCGGTCAAAACGTGGCGACACTTGGTGCCTATCAGATCGATGATTTGACGACACTCGAACAAGTCGGGAACGATTGGCGCGTGACAGGCGATGCACCTGCACCGGCACAAGTAGAGGTGTTACAGGGCTTCATCGAGGAAGCAAACGTCAATCTCGACCAGACGATGGCCGATCTCATGATGACGTATCGCCAATTTGAAGCAAACCAAAAAGTCGTCCAAGCGTATGATAAAAGTGCCGAGCGGGCTATCGAAATCGCTCGCGTTCGTTAAGGAGGAACACCATGCAGTCCATTTATAATTCGGTCAACTCCCTGTCTCAGCTTCAACGTCAACTGGATGTGACAGGTCATAACATCGCGAACGTCGATACGGTCGGCTTCAAACGTCAACAAGGACACTTCGCATCACTCTTATCGCAAGCGTATGATAACCAACCACGTCCAGAATTCGAAGTCGGGCGGGACACACCGAACGGCATTCGCATCGGAGTCGGTGGCCACGTCGCCGATATCACCCAACAATTCAATATCGGACAAGTGCGCATGACAGATCGCGGGCTCGATGTTTTCTTGAAGGCGAGCCGTCAATTTTTCGTCGTGGACACGCCGAACGGTGTCGGTGTGACACGTAGCGGAAACATGCAGCTGTCTGTCGGTGATGAGACGACACTCGTCGATGTGAACGGAAACCCACTTCTTGGAGATGACGGTAATGCAATCACGATGCCGAACGAGGCAACGAATCATCGGATTCGTCAGGATGGTATGGTCGTGGCGAGCGTGAACGGTGTCGAACAGGAATTTGGACGACTCGATATCGTGGAAGTTCGGAATACGTCTGAACTGCGCCCGCTCGGTGATAACGTGTTCGCAGCCGACCTCGAGACCGAAGTCGATCGCCCGTTAGGGAATTTATTGATGGAAGGGACACTCGAGTCGTCAAACGTTGATTTGACGAAAGAGATGACCGATATGACAATTACGCAACGTGCGTATCAAATGAACTCGCGCGCCCTTTCGATGAGTGATCAGATGATGGGACTTGTCACGGCATTACGACCATAAAGCATGACCGCTTCTCCATGAGAGAGGCGGTTTTTGTATAAGTTATGGAGAAGGAGGTCAACGAGATGCAAATCGTGGTCGCCATGGATTCATTCAAAGGTTCATTGTCGAGTATGGAAGCGAATCAAGCTGTTCGTCGTGCTTTGCCGGGACATGACGTCATCGTCATCCCGATTTCAGACGGAGGAGAAGGGTTTCTTGATGCGTGGCTCGCGACGCACGAGGGTGCAGTCGTGGTGGAAGATGTCGTTACGTGCTTGGATGGGATGAAGCGTCCCACACGTTTTGGTTTCGAATCATTAACGAAACACGCCGTGATTGAAGTAGCGGAAACGACAGGGTTAACGCTCCTCACCCACGTTGATCCATGGCGCTATAGTTCAGTCGGCGTCGGTCACCAGATTGTTCAAGCGCTAGAACGGGGAGCGAATTGCATCACCATCGGGCTTGGCGGGAGCGGGACAATCGATGGTGGGAAAGGAATGCTTGAAGCGCTAGGAGTTCGTTTTCTGGATGCAAATGGTGCAGTTTTATCCTCGATGCCACATCAACTTGCGGAAGTCGCTTCCATCGATTGGTCAGGACTCGATCCGAGAGTAAGGGACGTTGAGTGGCGAATGGCTTCGGATGTACGTAATCCATTGATAGGGAATCGAGGTGCTGCGCACGTGTTCGGTCCGCAGAAAGGTTTGGCGGCGGATGACGTGGTTCGCTACGATCAGTTACTCGGTGATTATGCGAGTCACTTCAATCAGGATATGAAGTCACTCGACGGAGCCGGTGCGGCAGGCGGTATCGGATTCGCGCTCTTGCAGCTTGGGGCGACCTATATGAGTGGCATCGAAGAAGTCGTCCGTTGGTCAAGGTTCGAAGACCATGTGAAAGGGGCGGATTGGCTCATCACGGGAGAAGGAAAGTTTGATGCGCAAAGTTTAGAGGGGAAAGCGCCTTACGGGTTGGCGCGTCTCGCATACACGTATGGGGTTCCGACACTCGTGTTCGCCGGGCAATCTGACTTGACCGCTCATGCGGAATCGGGGATTGTCGCCGTCTTTCCAATCGTGTCCCGCATCATGACACTAGAAGAAGCGATATGGGAAGCCGCCCCGTTACTGACGAATGCAGTCCAACGGGTTCGCCATGTCCTCGAAAAAGCGCTTTGACGATTCGTCAAAGCGCTTTTTGCTTGTTATGGGCGTTCTTTTAATAAGTCACGAATCTCAGTCAACAACTGCTCTTCTTTCGTAGGAGTCGGGGCAGCCGCCTCTTCGACTTCTTTCTCACGTTGTAGACGATTGATGATTTTGACGATTAGGAAGAGGGCAAAAGCAATCAAGATAAATGATACAATCTGTTGAATGAAGTTCCCGTATAAGACGTCAACTCCGAGCACGCTCGCTTTTAAGGTAGAAAAATCAATTCCTCCGATAATGATTCCGAGAAGCGGCATAAAGATATCATTGACGAGCGAGTTGACGATGGCCGTGAACGCCGCACCGAGTACGACGGCGATAGCGAGATCGATGACATTCCCGCGCATCGCGAATTTTTTAAACTCTTTTAACATAAATAAACCTCCTGATATGGAATAGCATAAGCGTAGCATATTTATGGGAAAAGGAAAAAATCGTTCAGCTTCTGTCAGGGAAGGATGCTTGTTCGACATTTGTGCATAGGGTACACTAAAAAGGTAGCAATTTACGCATTTTAATACCAGGTACTAATATGATATAATCATTTTAGCTGAAAGGATGGTTGGACGTGGCGAACGATGAACAAACGAGTTCGGAAGAACAAAAGGGTTCACCAGAACAAGAGACGAAGCAGAAGCAGCGATCACGATTGTCGAATCATCGTCGATTCCCGATCTTACTGCGTGTACTCGTCGTTTTAGTGTTGGCAATCGCGATGCTCGCCCTTGGAGCAATCATTGGATATAGCGTCATTGGCGGAGGCGACTGGAGAGATGTGTTTGACATCGAGACGTGGCGCCATATCACCGATTTTTGGCTAACCTCTTAAAGGCGGTGGATGGATGTATACAATTGAGCAAATTAAAGAAGTAATTCCACACAGATACCCGTTTCTGTTAATTGATCGAATTATCGAAGTCGAAGAAAAGAAGCGTGCTGTCGGATTAAAAAATGTCACGGCGAACGAAGAGTTCTTTAACGGGCATTTCCCAGACTATAACGTCATGCCAGGCGTCTTGATTGTCGAGGCACTCGCACAAGTCGGTGCTTTTGCAATGTTGAAAGACGAATCGAATCGAGGCAAGCTCGCCTTTTTCGCAGGGATTGACAACTGTCGTTTCAAACGTCAAGTCGTCCCGGGTGATCAGCTTCGCCTTGAAGTAGAAATCATGAAAATTCGTGGACCCATCGGTAAAGGACGTGCCGTGGCCACAGTCGATGGAGAAGTTGCTTGTGAAGCAGAACTCACTTTCGCCTTGAAGTAAGGAGAAATGGGATGCGTGCTTTAGTAATTGTTTTACTAGTTGGCTTAATGACGATTGTGGGCTGTCAGCAACTACAGACGGAAGAGTCGAACGAAGAGAACATTGTCTATGAACAGAACGTGGATGAAGCGATGATTGAGAAGCGGGCAGGACAATCCGATGCGATTGCCGTTTCGCTTGAACGGACGAACAATACAACGATGCTCTTCACAATTCGTATGCTTGAAAATCGCCGCCTCGATCCGACGACGGTCATGAGTTATGAGGTCGATGGAGAACGAATCGCGATTCCGTTCGGCGAACTGATTGCAGAGCGGGAAGAAGACATTCGAACGTATGAATATCAGACCGACGTCGATCCTGATCTTTTCGTATCGGATACACTTCCACTCTTCCATCTCGTGGAGGAAGGTGAGGCAGAAGTTACGATCCCACTCGAAGTCATCGATTCGACAAACATTGAATAAAAACAGACGATTTTGTCGAAAATCGTCTGTTTTTTTATGGAGATTGATGCATTCTATCCGATACAAAGAGTAAGGACAGAATGGAGGAAATCGAGATGAAACAGAAATCACAGTCGTTACAAAAGCGTATCGTAGCAGCGATGTTAGTCTTCGTCACCCTGCTCATCGTCTTGTTCGGGGTCGTGCAATATTTTAGTACGAAGCATTCCGTACTTAGCACGTTGCATGCCACCCTGATTGAAGACGGCGAACGTATTTTGGAGACGATGGATGGCGATGAATATGCATCCTTCATGGCGAATCCGTCAAAAAGCGAGCAATATGAAAAGTTGCGAGAATACTTGGATACATATCGTCAACAAATCGGGGCCATGTATGTGTATACGATTGCCACCGAGGGCGAAGAAGTTCAAATCATCATTGATGGCTTGAGTCAGGAAGACGCAGCAGACATTGGGACACCTACCACTGCGCTAACGTACGAGGAAGCGAAAGCTGCGTTTCAAGGGGAGACTGTCACGACGGACGTGATTGATGACCCGGAATACGGGCAGTATGTCACAGTGCTCGTTCCGATCAAACAAGGTGGCGAGGTCATCGGGGTCCTCGGAATTGACAAGGCAGCAACAGAAGTCGCAGCGATCACAGGAGATGTGCTGACTGAGAGCTTGCCGCCAATCTTGATTGGTCTCCTTATCTTACTTGTTGTCGCAGGCGTCATCATCTGGAAGTACCTTGGCTGGAAGTTACGTCCTCTCCAAGCGCTAGAACGCGTTGCGACGTCGATTGCAGAAGGCGACTTGGCGACGGCAACGAAAGAAGTAGAAACTATTCAATTGAAATCGAATGATGAAATCAAGCGTCTAACTGTATCGATGGACAAGATGACCCACATGTTAAAAGACTTAATCGCTGGTATCCAAACGTCGGCACAGACGGTCAGGGACGAGAGTGGGAACGTCTCGAACATCTCGGAAGAAGTGAATGACGCGTCTCGTCAAATCGCTTATACGATGGAAGAGATTGCGAGCGGTGTCGAAAATCAAAGTGTGTTGACGATGCGCTTATACGGGCATATGAACGAATTCTCGACGCTCGTCGAGCAAACCACGTCAGACGGAGATCAAGTGAGCGAACAGGCAGAAGTCGTCAGTCGGGTGACGATGGATGGGCTTCGCTATATGGAGAGTGCCGTCGACCAGATGACACATATCCATGAACAGGTGAAGTCGTCACAAGGACAAGTCCGTGACTTCGAACAACAGGCGGATGAAGTGACGGAGCTCGTCACGATGATTCGCCAAATCTCGCAACAGACGAACCTGCTCGCATTGAACGCGGCAATCGAAGCGGCACGTGCGGGTGAACACGGGAAAGGGTTTGCAGTCGTCGCTTCGGAGATTCGGAAGCTATCTGACAGTGTCGCCGAGTCCGTCAGTGAAATCTCAGAAATTGTCGGAAGCGTCAAACAAAATTCGATCGCCCTTGGTCAGACGTTCACGGAGAGTATGACGGCAGCAGAGGAAGGAAAGGAAACGCTCGAGTCGACGAAACGTGCCTTCACAGAAATCGAGCGAAGTGTCCGCCACATGCAACAGCTGACGGGCTCGATGCGTAGTCAGCTCGATCGGGTGAAGACGAACCAAGACCATATCCAGCACGGCTTGTCAGAGATTGCTTCCATCTCAGAAGAGAGCACGGCCGGGAACGAGGAAGTGGCCGCTTCGACGGAGCAGATGTCGGCGACGAGTGAGACGATGAACCGTCTCGTCAAAGATTTGTCGACGACAGCGGAATCGATGCAACAGATGAGTCGCCAGTTCAAGTTGTAAGCAGTCTCACTTCAGACAGACCTCTCCTGTGTCCGCTATAATGGGCGCAAGGGAGGTTTTTTCATGCAACAATTCTCTAGTGAACTGACGCAATTTCGAGGAAGTCATTACAACTTCGGTCGATTTCAAGGACAATATATAAAACGCAGTCAACTGCTCGAAAACCGTACGGACCAATGGAAGCTACGTGTGCCCCGATTTGAGATTGACGCGACGGAGGCGAAGGCTGCTTTTGATGCAGTTGCTCCAAAGATTTGGGAAGAATTGATTGGGCTTCAAGACGAGCTCAAACTGTCTCTCAATGATACGTTGCTCCATTTCGGACATTTCCGCGTCAATAATCCAATCAGCGGGTGTTCGATTCTGACAGGGGACAATTTCCTTGTGAGAAATTACGACTATCATCCGATGACGTACGACGGGCGTTACAATGTCTTTCAACCGGATGATGGATATGCTGTCATCGGACCGGTCTCTCGTGTCACGGGCCGCATGGACGGGATGAATGAGAAAGGTCTCGCGATGGGGTACAACTTTATCAATCGTCGTCGACCGGGTGACGGATTTGTCTGCCAGATGATTGGGCGCATCATTCTCGAGACGTGCGCGACCGTGGAGGAAGCAGTCGACTTATTAAAAGAGATTCCGCATCGCGGTTCCTTCACGTACGTCGTCCATGACAAGTCGTCGAAGACACGCGTGATTGAGGCGACACCGCGGGATATTCAGGTGCGGGAATCGAATATATGTACGAATCATTTCGAGTTACTGCAACACGAGAATCGCTACCACCTGGACGATTCCACGCGTCGCATGATGGAAATCAAAGTAGTACAACACTTGATTCAAGACGCGGAGAGTGCGTTCCGCCTCATGAACGACACCGACAAGGGCGTTTTCTCGGAACTGTACAAGAGCTGGGCGGGGACGATTCATACAGCAGCCTATTTCCCAGAAACGCTCGAGACGTGGTTCGCGCTCGGTGGGGACCGGGACCCGGTCATCTTCGACTTCCAAAAATGGCTCGATGGGGAAGACTTCGACCTTCATGCGCTTGACGGGGAACTTGCGACCGATATCGAGTTTGCGAATACGGTCCAACTTTGGCGCTGACGTTTGTCAGTGCTTTTTTTGTAGAAACGGGAATACACATAACAGGAGGGATGAAAGATGAAACGATTTGGTATCATACTCATTATGCTGACGCTTGTGACGTTACTCGGTGGATGTGTGCCCGGCGACGGGACGTACACGACGGACCCGGCAGGCTTTTTCTGGGGGATCTGGCACGGGTGGATTGCACCAATCTCACTCATTTTAGGGTTATTCAATGACACGTATCGAGTGTATGAAGTGAACAATACCGGCTGGTTTTACGATTTAGGGTTTTATATTGCCGTCATCAGTGGATTTGGTGGATTGACGTTAACACGGAAGAGTCGGGGGTAAGTGATTACCCCGACTTTCTACCGATTACTGCGACCGTACGATAGTCACGCGAGTCGGGACCGCGTCGCACTGATACGCCCTGGAATCCGAGTTTCGTCGCCTTGGGAATGAACTCTTCATGAATCATGTTGGCAATCCCATCCCATTGCACATCGCCTTTTCCATCACAGTACGTGATGATAAATGTGCCGTTCGGTTTCAAGACACGTTCAATTTCAGACAAGACGGTCGTGGCATCTTCCCAAAAATATAGCGTGTGGATGCTGAAGACGTGATTGACGGATGCGTCGGTCATCGCCAACTGATGAAAATCTCCTTCAATCAAGCGAGCTTGTCCCTTTTGGATGGACGCAGCGTTACGTTTCTCGGCAGAAGTGATGAGCGTCTTCGAGCGATCGAGGCCAATCACGTTCACATCTTCCCACTTTTGAAGAATCGTCGATAGCGCATCACCGGCTCCACACCCGAGTTCGAGTACGGTGGCGTTTGGATGCATCTGTAACTGTTCGATCGTCCACTCGACTTCGATACGGTGTTGGCGCACCATCTTTTCCCCGATATATTTTCCGACGGGACCACGTGGGTTTTCGTACTGACTGTCCACCCAGTTTTTGAACACTTGTGGGAGCATACTGTCACCTCACTTCGAAAGTAGCTCGATTGTAGCATATTGATGAGACAAAGGAGTCAACAACATGCGTTCATTTTGGATACTCGGCAACCAACTCTCACATGAACTCGAGATGTTGAAGCATATGAAAGAAGATGACGTCATCGTCATGATCGAGGCAACGTCTCGCGCGACGTGGCGTCCGTACCATAAGCAAAAACTCGTCCTCATCTTCTCGGCGATGCGACACTTTGCGGAAGAACTGCGCGACAAAGGGTACACCGTCGATTACCATGAAGCGGATTCGTTTCAGGAGGCATGGGACAACCACCTCAACCAGTACGAGCCGGACGAGGTTCATGTCACCGCCGTCACGGATGAACCGATGGCTAAAAAGCTCAAGCAATTTGGTAAGAAACATCAGATTATCGAACATACGGATGTCCCGCTCTTCTACTTATCGAAAGAAGAAGCGACAGATACACTCGGAAACGAACCTTGGCGGATGGATCGGTTTTATCGCCAGATGCGCAAAAGGTTCGATATCTTGCTCGAAGACGGGAAGCCGCGTGGTGGGAAGTGGTCATTTGACGCGGAGAATCGGAAACCGCCGAAAGAAGGGCTGATGTTTCCGTCTGCCATCCATTTTCGCCCGGACGCGATCACGAAAGATGTCATCGAAAAAGTCGAGTCGACATTCTCGGATCACCCGGGCGAGGTGACCCCGTTTCATTGGCCGGTCACACACACCGAGGCGAGACGGGCGTTGAATCGGTTTGTGAACGAGCGGCTCAAGACGTTCGGTCCGTATCAGGATGCGATGATGACGGATGAACCGGAGATGTCACACAGCCTATTGTCGGCTGCCATCAACATCGGTTTGTTGACGCCACATGAAGTCGTCGAGGCGGCTTGTCAGGCCGACGCCCCTTTGTCATCGGTCGAAGGATTCGTTCGCCAAATACTCGGATGGCGGGAATATATGCGCGCCGTCTACCTCGCCGTCATGCCGGGCTATGAAGAGGTGAACACGTTCAAGCATGAACGCGACTTACCGTCCTTCTTTTGGGACGCAAAGACGGACTTGAACTGTCTGCATCAAAGTTTAAAGCCGGTCGTGGCGCATGCCCACAACCATCATATCCAGCGGCTGATGGTGCTCGGAAACTACGCGACGTTGTTTGAAATCTCACCGAAGCAGACGAGCGACTGGTTCAATGAGATGTATATCGATGCCCATGACTGGGTCGTCTTACCGAACGTGCTCGGGATGGCCCTCCATGCGGACGGCGGGAAACTTGCCACGAAACCATATGTCGCCTCTGGGAAGTATATCGACCGAATGAGTGATTACTGTGGAGACTGTCCGTATAACCCGAAACATACGACCGAAGAGGATGCTTGTCCATTCAACGCCCTTTACTGGCGTTTCATCGATCGGCACGAGGAAAGATTCTCGAAAAATCAGCGGATGAAGATGATGGTCCGCAATTGGCAAGGGCGAGATGATGACGTCAAATCAGATATTTTAGCGAAAGCTGAACAGACATTAGCCGATTCCCCGTGAATCGGTTTTTTTTACGTTTCCTTCATGAAACTTAGCGATTCCTTTATGGTAGCTTTACAATCGTCCGCTACGATAAGAGCTGTGAGACCCCCTCACTATCCAAGTGAATACTTACCGGTAGAACCTTTGAGAGACCAACAGAAGCCCGTACGTCCATGACGTGTCGTTTCTGTTGGTCCTTTTTTCAAGAAAGGATGATTCAAGTGAATGAAGCGATTGCACGAATGGGGCAGGAACGGATGATTGCCTCAATCAAGAGTCCGAAACAAATCGAAGCGTTTTTAAAGACGGATGTGACGACGACGTTCCTCATGATGGGGACGCTCAGTACGCTCGACCGCTATGTGGCGCATTTGAAACGAGAGAATCGAACGGTCTTCCTCCACGCCGAGCGGATCAATGGGATCAGCCTCGACCGAGATGGCATTGACTATCTCGCCAAACGTGTCGGCGCCGACGGGATTGTCACGACGAAAGCATCGGTACTTCAGCACGCAAAACGGGCAGGGCTGTTGACGGTTCAGCGACTGTTTCTTGTCGATTCGGACGCGGTCACGAGCGGGCTCAAACTCGCCGAAGCGCAACAACCGGATGCGATCGAACTCATGCCTGGTCTGATTCCGAGTGTCGTCGAGAAGATTTCCCAGGAAGTCTCTTTCCCGATTGTGACGGGTGGCATGATTCGTCAACCAATCGATGTACATCGCGCCCTTGATCATGGGGCATTCGCGGTTTCGACCGGGGACGAACGACTTTGGAAGGTCCAAAGTCAGAAGGAGGAATTGGTATGAAAACGATCCAACTACAACAACTGACAAAATCATTCGGGGAGACGGAAGTCATTCGGGGTATCGACGTGACGATCGAAGCAGGAGAGTTCTTCGCGCTTGTCGGACCATCGGGATGCGGCAAGAGTACGATGCTTCGCATGATTGCAGGGCTCGAATCCATCACGGGCGGAACGCTTCGCATCGACGGAGTGGCAGCAAACGGGATGAAACCGAGCGAACGTCACTTGTCGATGGTCTTCCAAAACTATGCCCTTTATCCACATATGACGGTCGAGAAAAATATCACGTTCGGGCTACATACGAAAGGGCTGACGAAACTAGAGCAACGAGAGCGTTGCATCCAGGCGGCCGAGACGCTCGGGCTCACTGATTATTTGAAACGGAAGCCGCGTGAACTCTCAGGTGGTCAGAGACAACGGGTCGCGTTGGCGCGAGCCATCGTGACGGAGGCGCCGATTTGCCTGATGGATGAGCCACTCTCGAACTTGGACGCGAAACTGCGTGCGAAGATGCGCTCGGAGATTCGCCAGTTGCAACGAAAGCTCGGACTGACGATGATTTACGTCACTCATGACCAAGTCGAAGCGATGACGATGGCGGATCGCATCATGCTTCTCAATGAAGGGGAAGTGCAACAAGTCGGGAAGCCGCTCGACCTATACAACAAACCAGCGAACACGTTCGTCGCCTCGTTCATTGGGTCGCCCCCGATGAACCTAGTCGAGGTCACCCGACAAGAAAAAGGGTGGATGGCAGCGGACGGACGCCTGTTCCATCCGAACGCATTGACAGAAGTGTCAGAAGCGACGCTCGGCGTACGTCCAGAACAGATTAAACCTGCCGACGAAGACGTGACGTTTTATGCGGAGCTTAAAAACATCGAAGTACTCGGGACCGAGACGATTCTCGCATTCGATGTCGGTGGCAATGAATGGTTGGCGAAATGGCCAGGACAATGGCCGCTCACCGTCGGAGAAAAAGTCGCGTGTTATGTGGATTCGAAACAGATGTCGCTCTTTGACGCGAACGGGCATCGCATCGAGCCACGACAGCCGAAGCTGTTTGAGGCGTTGGAGGTGTTCCAATGACGGTCGCCTTACCGAGGGAGAAGGTCCGCGCGAGACTGTCGGACGCGGCGAGCGGGCTGTTGTACTTGTCCCCGTCCATCATCTTGTTTGGTGTCTTTCTCGTCTATCCGCTCCTCCGGACGATGTACTTGAGTTTCTTTCGGACGGACACGCAAGGGACGCCACTCGAATTTGTCGGCGTCGGTCATTACAGCAACTTGTTCACGAGTGCGGCGTTTTGGCAAAGCATCCAGGCGACGGTCGGATTCGTCCTCTTGACGGTCCCGCTGACGATTCTCATCGCACTCGGGCTCGCGCTACTTGCCAATGAGAAATTAAAGGGCATCGGCATCTTTCGAACAGCATTCTCGGCGACGATGGGAATGAGTGTCGCCGCCTCATCGGTCATTTGGATGTTCATGTACAACCCGTCAATCGGCATTTTCAACCGGTTCCTCGAGGCAATCGGTGCCAGCGGCGTACAGTGGCTCCTAGACCCGCAATATGCGCTCCTATCCGTTTCGATTGCGACCGTCTGGATGAACATCGGCTTCACGTTTTTGATTCTTCTCGGCGGTCTGCAAAACATCGACCGGACGCTATACGAGAGTGCGGATATCGCCGGGACGAGCTATTGGACACAGTTACGCGCGATCACGATCCCGATGTTGTCGCCGACGCTCTTTTTCGTGGGCATCATCTCGCTCATCAACGCCTTCCAGACGTTCGGACAGATTGATTTGTTGACGAAAGGCGGACCGACGAATGCGACGAACGTCATCGTCTATGCCATCTATAAAGATGCGTTCATCAACTACAACGTCGGGAGTGCCAGTGCACAAGCCGTGCTCTTATTTATCGCCGTCCTTCTGTTGACATGGCTCCAATTTAAATTGGTCGAAAGGAAGGTGCATTACCAATGAGACTACGGAATATAGGCGTATATGTCCTTCTCTTCTTGAGCGCCATCGTCATGCTGTTCCCGATCGCCTATGCGTTCTCAATCAGTCTGATGGACGGGAAGGAAGTACTTCAGGGACATCTGCTCCCACGCGACCCGTCATTTGAAAACTATATCGCCGCGTTCGAACGAATCCCGATGATGACGTACTTAGTGAACAGTCTGGTTGTCGCGCTCCTCGTGATGATGGGACAGGTCGTCTTATCGAGTCTTGCGGCATTCGCATTCGTCTTCATCGATTTTAAAGGAAAAGGGCTCATCTTCATGCTCTTCCTCGCGACGATGATGGTCCCATGGGAAGCGACGATGGTGCCGAACTTTTTGACAATCCAGTCACTCGGATGGCTCAACACCGCCTGGGGACTATCGGTGCCGTTCTTCGCACTCGCATTCGGGACGTTTCTACTCCGGCAACAGTTCAAGACGATTCCATATGAGATGTATGAAGCGTCTCAAATCGCCGGGATCAGCCGATTCCGCTTCTTCTGGAATGTCGTCTTGCCAGTATCGAAGACACCACTCGTCACATTGTCGGTATATAGCTTTTTGACGACTTGGAACATGTACTTATGGCCGCTTCTCGTCACGAACACGGAACAGGCGCGGACGGTCCAAATCGGAATCAAACAGATGCAGTCGAACGAGGTCGCCTCGGACTGGGGCGTCGTCATGGCAGCGGTCGTCTTGATCATCATTCCGACACTTTTATTGTTATTCGCAGGACAAAAACATCTACAAGAAGGATTGACGCAAGGCGCGATCAAATAATAGGGGGACATAACAGATGAAAAAGTTTGGACTATTCGCAGGGTTGGCAAGTTCGGTATTGTTACTCGGGGCATGTGGCAGTGAAGAAGCGGCGCCGGTCGCGGCGACAACGGAAGACGGAAAGACAGAAGTCGTCTTTTGGCACGCGATGAGCGGGGATTTGGAGACAGCATTGAACACACAGGTCGATGCATTCAACGCTTCGCAAGACGACTATGAAGTAAAACCGATCTTTCAAGGAACGTACGAGGAGGCACTGACGAAGTTTAATGCGGTCGCCGGTTCGGAAGACGCACCGGCCATCATGCAGACGTTCGAGGTCGGGACGAAATACATGATTGATTCGAATAAGATCACACCGGTCCAAGAGTTCATCGACAAAGAGGACTTTGACACAAGCATGTGGGAAGAGAACATCTTGAGCTATTACCAAGTAGACGGCAAGCAATACTCGATGCCGTTCAACTCTTCGACACCAGTCCTTATCTACAACAAGGATGCATTTAAAGAGGCAGGACTTGACCCGGAGAAGGCACCGCGTACGTATGACGAATTGAAAGCAGCAGCGAAGAAGTTGACGACGGACGACCAGACCGGCTTCACGATGCTCAACTATGGTTGGTTCTTCGAACAGCTTGTCGCCGCGCAAGGTGGACTTTACGTCGATAACGATAACGGACGCAGTGGTGAGCCGACGAAGGCTGTGTTCGATGGGGAAGAAGGGCAGAATGCGTTCAACTTAATCAAAGAGATGTACGATGAGAAGACGTTCATGAACGTCGGTCAAAACTGGGACGATATGCGTGCAGCGTTCCAATCTGGTAAAGTCGCCATGTATCTTGACTCGTCAGCCGGGATCCGTACCGTAGCGGACAGCGCAGACTTTGAGATTGGTGCCTCGTACTTGCCAGTGCCGAACGAAGCAGACCGCCAAGGTGTCGTCATCGGTGGCGCATCACTCTGGATGGGTGACGGCATCGCCGAAGAAACGAAAGAAGGTGCATGGGAGTTCATGAAGTATGTGTCTTCAACGGAAGCACAAGCCCAGTGGCATGTCGACACAGGCTACTTCGCGATCAACCCTGACGCATACAACGAACCAATCGTCGAAGAGATGTGGGCGAAATATCCACAGCTCAAAGTAACGGTCGACCAGCTCAGCGAGACGAAGCCATCACCAGCGACACAAGGTGCACTCATTTCGACGTTCCCACAATCACGACAAAGTGTCGTCAATGCGATGGAGAGTTTGTATCAAGGTGTATCGGTTGAAGACGCATTGAAACGTGCGGCCGAAGAGACGACTTCCACCTTGGGGCAGTGAGATGTTGATTTACGCACATCGCGGGTATAGCGCCAATTATCCGGAAAATACGTTGTCCGCGTTCGAGGCGGCCCTCCCACATGTGGACGGAATCGAGCTCGACGTGCAACTGTCAAAAGACGGTCGGCTCGTCGTCATCCATGACGAGACCGTCGATCGGACAACCGATGGGACCGGATGGGTGAAAGACATGACACTTCAGGAGCTACGTCAATTGAAGATTGATGGGTACGAACGGATCCCGACGTTAGAAGAAGTGTTCGGCTTGATTGGGCGGAGTAACGTTACACTGAACGTTGAATTGAAGACAGATCAATACGCGTATCCTGGAATCGAACGACTCGCCTGGCTCGCCGTCGATGAGTTTCACATGACGGGTCGCGTCGTCTTCTCCTCGTTCAATCGAGAGACGCTCGTCCGGATGCGGGATGTGGCACCGCACGCACGCCTTGCCGTGTTGACGCTCACGGGAGAAGCAGATACCGTCTCGTTCGCTGAAACGATTCGAGCAGAGGCAATCCACGCACAGACCGAGTTTATCGGCTCAAAAGCGTGGGAAGAGACGAAACGGACGGCACTCGAGACACGTGTCTACACGATCAACGACGTGAAAGACCTGCCTTCGATGCCGGTAGCAGCCATCATGACGGATGAAGTTGAACGGTTCGCAAAATAAGCAGACAAAACCCCGCTTCCTATGAAGGAGCGGGGTTCGTTCATGTCATGATGGGTTCTGGTGATGCAACCGTCGAGACGACGACTTGGTTGCGTCCTTCATTTTTTGCTTGATAGAGCGCCGAATCTGCGAGGTCGACCATCCGTTTGATAGGATGGGCGGTACCGTGTGCGACCCCGACGGACGTCGTAATTTGAATCGGTGGGAAGTCGTTCAAGTAGAACGTCTCAGTGGCAACACGTTCCCGAATCCGGTTAGCCACTTTATCCACTTTCTCTGGCGTCAAATCATACATCAAGATGACAAACTCTTCGCCACCGATCCGAGCGACCGTATCGTGTGCGCGTGTCTCCACTTTTAGAATGTCAGCAAACTGTTGCAAGACGAGGTCGCCATTTCCGTGACCGTATGTATCGTTCACATGTTTGAAGTGATCGATATCGAGCGCAAGGATGTTGTACGTGCGGTCGTCCTCACCGAGTGAAGCGGTGTAACGGTCCCAGACGCGACGATTGAACAGACCTGTCAGATGGTCTCGTTCAGCGGAGCGTTTATATTCGAGCGCACGTCGAGTCGTCTTCTCTAAGTCAATCGTAAGTATACTCGACAGCAGACCGACTAGCATTCCGACCATCCAAATGGTCAAGACGAGGGACACGTATGCTGTACTCCATCCCATATTGATGTAGACGGCAATCGAGATGACGAATAGCGCCCATACGTTTAAGAAGATACTTTGCATGAAAAGTCGTTCGCGAAGGAGACGATGAATCCATAGCATCCCGACACTGACGATGAACGTCGCAATAAAGGCGATGAAAGCTTGTTCCGTCATCCCGAACAGGAAGCGCGTGCTCGCAATGACGAGTGTCGCAATAAACAATGGTGTCCGAGCTCCGTAAAACGCGAGTAAGACGAGCGGTAGATGACGTAAGTCCACACGCACCGTATCGTTGGCCTCGACGGCATTGTACATTAAAAAGAGACCGAGCGCACCGGCCAATAATCCAATCACGAAACTACGAAGACGTTGCGAATTGAATAGTGAAGAGTGATAAATTTTTGAGATGATGTAAAATCCGGTGAACGCAACACAGGCGTTCAGTAACAAGACGGTGAGCGTCATTCCTTCACGACCTTTTCGGTAGACTATACATTAACCGTAGCAGTCTTCAAAATAATGTCAATCAGAGATGTGCAAAAATTCACTTCGTCTTCACGCTTTTTTCTTCGTGCCTCGAAACGCAAAGAACATGGCGATGCCAATCCCAATCCCGAGCCACCAGTTATCGAGCGTGAGACCAAAAACGACGGCGAACACGACAGCGACCGGGATGGATAAGTATCCTCGTTGTTTCATCTTCATTTCCTCCTCTCTTCGTCACTTCTCTATTCCCAAAATTGAATCGGTTTACATCATGAAATGAAAAAACGTCCGATTGAACGAATCAGTCGGACGTGATTGTAAAGGATGTTCGTGGCAAGGGGCATGTGTGCCGGGTATGAAGCTCAATCGTGAACGTCGTACCTTCTCCGTATGTGGAGTCTGCATGGATACCCCAACCGTGGGCTTCAGCGATTCGTTTGCAAATCCGTAGACCGAGCCCCGTGCCTTTGATGGATTGATGAGCGAGGGAGTCGACACGATAGTATTCGTCAAATACATAAGGGAGCGCATCTTCCGGAATCCCGATGCCGGTATCAGATACAGACAATACCACCGTACCGTCACATTCCTCGACTTGTGTATGGACGGTCCCGCCATCTGGAGAATATTTGATGGCATTCCCGATCAAGTTATGGAGCAATTGCCGTAACTTTTCTTCGTCTGCTTGAATCCAGACGTCATTCGTCTCAAAGGTCACTGTATGAAGTGGCGAAGTCGTTTGATAACTCGCCATGACGTCTGTTAATAGGGGGCGAAGCGCGAATGTCGTCACGGTCAATTGTTCGGCCGTATAGCTTTCTTTTTGGTAGTCCAAAAAATTATCGACGAGGCGCTCGAGCCGCTCCGATTCTTGTTTCACTTGTTCCAGCATGTGATAAGACTTCTCGGAACCTTCATGACGCGCCATCAACAATTCGGTATAGCCATGGATTGCGGTCAAAGGGGTACGGAAGTCATGGGATAATTCGGCGAGAAATGCATCTTTTCGTTCTTCAAAGCGAACGGCTTCCGTCTGGTCACGCCACATGATGAAGACGCCCCGAGGTGTTCGGGTGAAATTGAAGATCAAGTGTAGCGTCCGATCATCGAATTGAATACGTCGTGACGTCATGCTTGGCCATTTCTCTGTCTCGCACTCAAGCAGTTCTTGAATCAAATGGGTGACTTGGGACATGTCGGCACCATGTTCTTCGAACGTCGTATAGAGAAAGCGAGTCAATACTTCCATCGAGGTGAACGATTGAGTCGTCATCGAAGGGCACCAGTGATGAAGGAGATCATTTGTATAGAGACGGTGTTTCGAGAAATCGATATAACACATCGCATCCTGCACTTCTTCCACGACGGAAGCGATGGAGAACGTATGGCGTTCCTGTTTTTGACGAGCGGAGCGTTTCTGCCTAACCCTACGGAATCGGCGCATTGACATACCTCCTCGCGAACATTTGTACATTCATTCACAACAAGTATACGACATTCGAGAGGGAATCCATATACGGGCAATAGTCCTAACAGAAACGTACCGAAATCGGGACGAATTATACGAATCGCAACAAAAAAAACTCCCCGCATAGTAAGCGGAGAGATTCGATTCATTTAGTGACTTTCAGTTGCCCCATCATTCCATTTTCTTCGTGTTCGAGGATGTGGCAATGATACATGAACGTGCCGGTTTCGGTGAAGGTAAGTTCAATTTTTACCCGTTCATCAGGAGCAACAGCGACCGTGTCTTTCCAACCTTTCTCATAATCGGCTGGTGGATTGCCATCTCGACTGATGATTCGGAACTGGACGCCGTGGATGTGGAAAGGATGCGTCATCCCGCCCATCATGTCTGGTTTGTTCTCGATTTCCCATATCTCTGTGTCCCCTTGTTTCACTTTTATATCGATTCGATCTGGATCATACGTATCGCCGTTGATAGACACCATATTCCCCATCCCGAACAAGGTGAGCTGACGGTCTGTTTTCGTATTCACTGGAGTCATTGTTTTCTTGCTCGTTGGTATATCGATGGACGTTTTGTCGAGTTCACCAACACGAAACGTAGTGAAAGATACTCCATCAGCCTCTAAGGCGACATCATCTTCTATTTCTGAAAAATCAATCAACACTTCGGCCCGTTCGCCTGGTGTCAACGAGATGGTCTTCAAAGAAACCGGTTGTTCCAACAGCCCGCCGTCTGCCGCGATTTGCGTCATGTTTTCCCCGTTTGATAGTGTAAAGTCAAAATCGCGCGCGTTCGAACCATTGACAAGGCGGACTCGGAGCGTTTCAGTCTGGACATCAAACGTTGTATTAATGGCTCCGTTCGCAAGAATCGTATCACCCGTCGTCCCGTCGGCGTTCATATGAGCATCGTAGTCAAGTTCACCATCTTTTGTGAAGAGCCGATCCTGTACGATAAGCGGGATGTCGTCGACACCATAGTCATTCGGGAGACCACTCTGTGCATCGTCGGTCACATAAAGAAGACCGGAGAGCCCTTTGTAAACTTGTTCAGCTGTCGATCCCATCGGATGGGGGTGAAACCAAAGCGTACTCGGCTCTTGGTCGATATCGAGTCGAACTTGTGCACGGTCACCCGCTGCTACAGCTTGATGCGGCCCTCCGTCCATTTCGGCAGGGATAACAAGACCGTGCCAGTGGAACGTCGTCGGTTCATCCAATCGGTTGATTGTATCAATCACGACCGTCTTTCCTTTTGGGAGCTCGAGCATCGGTCCGAGTAAGTTCCCGTTATATCCAAGCGTTTCTGTCGATTTTCCATTTTGAAAGAACCGTGACGTTCCTTCATCTGCTACTACCGTATAATAGACGGTACTGTCCGTGACGCGGTCTGGTTTCAAGGGGGAGGGAATCGGAAGCGATTGTTCCGGTTCGTCAGATGCCTCGAGTGCTTGCGTTGTTCCGTGTCCCATCGGTCCGCCATTTCCTGTCATTCCATCGTTGCCCATCATATAATCATCCATCTGTTCAAACGTTGAATTGTCGCCCCACATATGATTCATATTGTTCATGTTCCATCTTCCATTGAATAAGACGAACAGTAGAACTACAATGATCCCGATCAATATCCCCGTTAATAGGAACCATATTCCTTTTGATTTCATCTTGTAACACTCCTTTATCTATCAGTCCTTACTTTGTTTTACCACTTAATTGTGAAAGAAACATGAAAGCCCAAATTCGTTTATTTATATACCGCATAGGGGTATATCATCCGTATAAAGGAGAGGATGAATAATGGAACATGAACATCACGAACACCATGAACACCATGAAGAGAGTCATGATTCTCATCACGGAGGACATGGACATGAACATATGATTGAAGACTTTAAACGGCGCTTTTTTGTTTCGCTCGGTCTGATGATTCCGATCCTCCTGTTGTCGGATATGATTCAAGAATGGCTTCGATTTGAACTTGATTTTCCATTTGAAAAAACAATCTTATTTGTCTTAGCAACGATTGTGTATGTATACGGTGGATGGCCATTCTTAAAAGGGAGTATGGAGGAGCTGCGGGATCGTAGCCCGGGTATGATGATGCTGATCGGCTTAGCAATCAGTGTCGCTTACTTTTATAGTGCCGCTGTCGTCTTTGGATACGGAAGTGGCCATGACTTCTTTTGGGAACTCGCTTCACTGATTGTGATCATGCTACTCGGTCACTGGATTGAAATGCGTTCGGTCATGGGGGCGTCAAATGCGTTGGAGCAACTCGTCCAACTGTTACCGAACGAGGCGCATCGCATCAACGGGGAAGAGACGGAAGACGTCCCAATCTCTGAGCTTAAAGAAGGAGATCGGATTCTCGTCAAACCAGGGGAACAGGTTCCGGTAGACGGGAAGATTATCAAAGGACAGACGACAATCGATGAGTCGATGTTGACCGGTGAATCGCTCCCCGTCGAAAAGTCAGAAGGTGAGGACGTCATCGCAGGTTCCATCAACCAAGAAGGTAGTTTGACGATTGAAACAATCGGTACGGGAGAAACTACGTATTTGTCAAAAGTCATCGAGTTGGTGAGCGAAGCACAAAAATCGAAGTCACGTGCTCAAAACCTAGCGAATCGTGCAGCAAAATACTTGTTTTACATCGCGATTGCTGCTGGAGTCATCACGTTCACCATCTGGTTCATGCTCGGCTACTCGGTCGGAACGGCGGTCGAACGGATGGTGACGGTCATGGTCATCTCGTGTCCGCATGCACTCGGACTGGCGACACCGCTCGTCGTAGCCGTTTCGACAACGCTATCGGCGAAACAAGGTCTTCTCATCCGTAATCGGACCCAATTTGAAGAAGCGCGTCGACTCGATGCCGTCATCTTTGATAAGACCGGTACGTTGACGGAAGGGAATTTCGGCGTCACGGACGTACAGGCGAGCTCATCTTATACGGAAGAAGACGTGTTACAACTTGCAGGATCGGTTGAGCGAGAGTCGCAACATCCACTCGCACAAGGAGTTTTGAGAGAAATAGAAAAACGGGAGTTGAAGCTCTCCGCTGTCGACCATTTTGGCTCGATGACAGGTGTCGGTTTAGAAGGAACGGTCGACGGTGCGCACATACAAGTCGTCAGTCCACGACACATTCGCAATCAGCACATTCAAATCGATGAAGAGACGTTCACGCGATTATCGGAAGAAGGAAAGACCGTCGTCTTTGTCTTGAAGGACGGGGAATGGGTCGGTATGATTGCGATGGCCGATTTAGTACGGGAAGAGGCGAAGGAGACCGTCGAGGCCCTTCGTGAAAAAGGCATCCGCTCCATCATGTTGACGGGTGACAACGAGAAGGTCGCACATTGGGTCGCGGGTCAGCTCGGTATCGATGACGTGTATGCCGAAGTATTACCAGACGACAAGGCGAACCAGGTAAAAGACGTCCAGAAAGATGGTAGCAAAGTAGCGATGGTCGGAGACGGGATTAATGATGCCCCGGCCTTAGCGCAAGCTGATGTCGGAATCGCAATCGGGAGCGGGACAGACGTTGCTGTCGAGACAGCAGACATCGTCCTCGTCCGCAGCAATCCGAAAGATGTCCTATCGATTTTGGAACTTTCACAAAACACATATCGGAAGATGATTCAAAACTTGTGGTGGGCCGCTGGTTACAACATCGTCGCCATCCCACTCGCTGCGGGCGTGTTGGCGCCAATTGGCATTATCCTATCACCAGCCATCGGTGCCGTTTTGATGAGTCTAAGTACTGTCATTGTCGCTATCAACGCTCGACTTTTGAAGATTTAACAAGTTTTTCATCTTTAGCACGTATGCTAGAGGGGATGCTAATGATGGAGGGATCGAGATGAAACGAACGTTAATGCTATCACTATTACTGACTCCACTGCTCTTGTCGGCGTGTGGTGCAGAAGAGGCGCCATCGGATACAAACCAATCAGAAAATGAAACGACAGAGACACAGGACGTGTGGCAACGCGTGGGAGCGGATGAAATGGTCTCCCACATCCACGGGGCAGGATTTTGGCAAGACGACGAACGTCCTGTCATCGCAACACATGCCGGGTTGATGGAATATCGAGAAGACGGTTGGTATACGCTTCCGACAAATCGCCATGACTATATGGGGTTCGAAGTCGTCGAGGATGGATTTTATGCGAGCGGTCACCCCGATCGTCGGACAGATTTCAAAAATCCACTTGGGGTCATGCATGGAAAAAATCATGGGGCGGTACTCGAGAGTCGGTCGCTTGAAGGCGAGGCAGATTTCCACTATATGAGCGCCGGTTATGCCACGGGTACACTCTACGTTTATTTGGAAGAAGCGACCTCGGAGCTAGAGCCGGGATTTTATCGTTCCATCGATGGTGGGAGCTCATTTGAACCGATGCAGGTACAAGGAATAGAGGAGGCGCAAGTGGCAGGAATCGTCGCCGATGCGACGGATGCGGAGCGCGTCTTCTTCTATGGACCGTCCGGCATCCTCGTTTCGAATGACTCTGGAGATTCGTTCGAGCCACTTGTTGAAGCAGAACAGGTCGTCATGGTCGGAGCGGATGAGGGGCAGTTGGCCTACGTAAGACAGACAGATGGTTCTTTCGAAGGGGTTCGTTTCAACTTAGACGATGAGTCGACAGAGACGTTCAATCTTCCAGAGCTTCAAGCAGACGCTGTGCCAATCGAATTGGCAGTCAAAGAGGAGCGCATGTTGCTTGTCACATCGGATAACAGCGTATATGAGTTTACAGACGGGGAATGGGAGATGCGCCTCGACAAAGGTGAGCTCAACTGATCAAAAGACGCCTTTCCATTAAAGGATAGGCGTCTTTTTGTCGAGTGGAAGCGTGACGGTGAAAGAAGTGCCCGATGCGTCAGACGTGACTGTCAATTCTCCGCCGTGACGGTTGACGATTTGGTCAGCGATGGCGAGTCCGAGTCCACTGCCACCGGTCTGTCGGGACCGTGATTTTTCCACACGATACAGGCGGTCAAAAATGTGCGGTAAATCTTCTTCAGGAATCCCTTTCCCGTCGTCTGTAATGGTCAGAATCAGGTGAGTGTCCGTGACGTTTGAGCGCAGGGAGACATGAGAGGCCTCACTATGTTCAATCGCATTATGGGCGATGGAGCGGAAGACTTGGAGCATCCGGTGCCGATCCAATGTAAGAGCGATGTCTTGTTGTCCCGCGTTCGGTGCAGCATCGAAGCGAATCGTCGTCATCCGGAACATCGTATCGAGCATTCGACGTAAGTCCGCACAAAACGTCGTGACGGTCACTTCTTCTCGATGCAACAAGAACGTGTTTTCATCGAGCTGTGCCAATTGAAACGCATTTTCGACGAGCTCTGTGAGCGACCGGCTCTCATCTAAAATCGTTTGAATCGACTGTTTGCGTAATGATTCGGGCGTGCTCTCTTTCGAAGCGATTTCGGCGTAACCCCTCAAGTACGTGAGGGGGGTCTTGATTTCATGCGATAGGTCGGATAAAAACTGACGACGTTCCCGCCGTAGTCTTGATAGTTCCACTGACATCGATTCGATGGCACGCGCTAATTCACCGATTTCGTCGACACGATTCGTCGGTAACTGTAAATCGTCTGGGTTTGTCAATACGTTCTCCGTTGCTTGTTTCAATGATTGGATTGGTTTTGAAATCAATCGACTCAAGAGGATGAACGTCAAGACGGTCGTCACGAGCGCGATCGCCGTGATATATAGGAATCGCCACTGGAGCCGATGGCTAATTCCATGAATGATTTCGGTCGGTAAAAACATATAGACGTATCCATACCGTCTGTCGGTATCATCTGTGATTGGCGTACGAACGCTCAAATACGGTTCGTTTTCCCAGTCGTCCTCGAGGACAGTCGTGTCGTCGAAGGGGCCAGTTTGTTTTTTCGCATCGACGGTGTCGACTAAAACTTGAGGAAAAGAGCGCGAAGTTTGTAGCGCCTCATGAGTCGAATCGGTGATGGCGACTTTCGTATCGGTCTCACTTTCCATGGTTGCTACATGATCAATCGTCTCTTCGGAAAAATTCATAGCTAATACGCTCGCATGGCTCTCGGCCCGAGATTCAAGGCGATTGATTTCTTCTACAACGCGTTCGCCGAGAAGCGTGTGATAGAGGAGAAGAAACAATACACCTTCAATCAATAGGGTTGATAGGAGAAAGACGAGGCTGATGCGAAACGGTAGACTGTTACGACTTCGCTTCATCCGGAACGCTCCTCTGTCCATCGATATCCACGTCCCCATACCGTCTTTAAATAATCATCAATCGGAAATCCTGCATCTCCTAACTTTTCTCGAATCATACGAATATGCGCATCAACTGTGCGAGGGTCGGATTCTGCAGAGTAGGGCCAGACGAGGTCAAATAAATCTAGGCGGTTGAAGAGTCGATTCGGGTGCTGAAGGAACAGTTTTAAGATGGCCGTCGCTTTCGGTGTGAGGACAATCTCTTGTTCTTCATACAAAACGCGTCCGCTCTCCTCATCGTAACGAAGTGGTCCATATTGGATGTTGACGACACGGGTCCGGCGTAAGACGGCGCGAATACGGGCGAGGAGCACGTTCCCATCGAACGGTTTGGTGACGTAATCATCTGCCCCCGCATCTAATCCTTGGATGGTCGTTTCATTGTCTGAACGTGCCGTCAATAAGACGACAGGTAATGTCGGGTCCATCGTCTTTAACTGACGACAAAGTGAAATCCCATCTACTTCTGGCATCATAATATCTAAAAGGACGAGATCCGGTCGCTCTTCGATTTTGTCGAGTGCGGAACGAGCATCGCTCGCCTCGATGCAAGAGTACCCATCACCCTCAAGAAACAGACGAATCAAATGTCTCATTTTTTCTTCATCGTCTACAATGAGAATCTTCACCTTGTACTCCTCCTTTCTTTATTCTTATTATTATCGTTCCGCGTGCTTCGCGTGATTTCCTTCCGTGGCGAAAAGAGTCTGTAGTTGTTCACATGCGCGTGCGACGTCTCGACAGTAAATGACGGGCACTCTCGCGTCAATCGGGCGATCCGTGACAATGGCGACTGCCCCGTTCCGGATGGCCGCCTTCACTAAATCGACACCCCGTTCATTAATCGGACGTGTGCATACATATAAAAAAGTTTTTTTTATTTTTTCTGGTGTCGTTCCGATGCCGCGAATCGCCATCTCTTCAGGACGGTCGAGATACGACCAAGATAAGACAGAATCCAGTGTTGCCAATACGTCACGTAACGTCAGCTCTTGCATTGTCGTTCCCCTTCCTTGAATCATCTCAATTTCACTAGTGTACCCGACGTTTGTGAAAAAGAAGTGAAAAGCTATAAAAACACGCCATGACTAAGAAACATGCAGGTTTGAGTGTAGAACAACTAGGTAAAAGTACTTCTACATGCATAACAAGAAAGGGTGAACGAGATGAAATCGTACGGAAAATTTGGAATCATGATCGCGGTCTCTACATTTATTATGTATTGGCTCATGTATTTAAACGTGTTTCAGTTCAATCATATCTTCTATAGTCAGACCAGGTTGTATATGGCACTCATCATGGGATCGGTCATGGCGATCGTCATGCTTCTCTTTATGTGGGGAATGTATAAGAATAAAACAGTTAACTTTATCATCCTAGGGGTCAGCGCCCTCGTCTTTAGTGCCTCGCTCTGGCTCGTACGTAGTCAAACGACGGTCGATGACGTCAGTTGGATGAAAGCGATGATTCCGCACCACTCGATTGCCATCTTGACGAGTGAGCGCGCCGAAATTGAGGACCCGCGCGTCAAAGAACTGTCGGAAGAGATCATCAAGGCACAGCGCCGTGAAATCGAAGAGATGAAGCAATTGATTAAAGATTTAGAGGATGAAGAAGAGAACGCAGAAGAGAATCAAGAATAATTGACAAACACAGTCGTCATCGACTGTGTTTATTTGTTTTAGAGGGAAAATAAGGGGAGTAAGTTATATTTTGTTTTCCTTTATTTGAAATATAAATGACATATTTGTCGGTTCGTTTTGGTGGTAAAATTTTTTCATCAAGATAATATAAAAATTAAAAATTTAAATACATAATTGAAAGGATTTACCATAACATGAAACGAAAGATGCTCTCTCTCCTCTGTGCCGTCTTGCTCACCGTCGGAATCTTCACCCCAGCCGGTACGCCTGCTGAAGCGGCGACCACCTATCATGTCAAAGTCACGACCAACAGTTTAAACGTCCGTTCGGGCCCAGGCACGACGTATGCGATCGTCGGCAGTGCCAAGTTGGGACAATCGTTCAAATACCTTGGCGTGAGCGGGGGATGGACGAAAATCAACTTCAACGGCACAGCTCGTTACGTATCGAGTACATATGTGAAGAAGTATAGTGTGACGACACTCTCGACGACGTCGACAGCGAAGATGGTCATCCCGACAAAAGGGACGTTGACGCAAAAATATGGTCCTGCTAGCGGACAATACGGCTACACGTTCCATAACGGCATCGACTTGGCGGCACCGAGAGGGACACCGGTCATTGCTGCCGCGTCTGGACAAGTCATCGTCGCCCGGAATTACGGGGCGTACGGGAATCACATCATGATGACCCATCAGTTGAACGGGCAAACATACATCACGGTGTACGCACACCTCGACCGCCTCAATGTCGTCAAAGGACAGACGGTCACAAAAGGAGCGACGATCGGAGCTGTCGGAAATACTGGCAACTCGTTCGGAAACCATCTCCATTTCGAAGTACATCGGAACAGCTATGTGTATAGCAGTTCATCGCCAGCAAATAGTATCAATCCGTATACGATGTTTTAACGCAAAAGCACGCGCTCCCCAATCAGTGGGAGCGCGTGCTTTTTGGTTAGTGGATCGTTGTTCGTTTGTTTCGTCCGAGTTGGTTGGCAGCGATGAGGCTGACACCAAGGACGACACCGAACACTAATCCGAATAAAGTATTGAAGAGTAACATGAGGATGATCCCGAAGACGAGACCGATACTCATGAGGCCAATCCGATCAAACATAATGAATCCCCTTTTCTGTAGTTGTGCACCTCAATGATTACCCGATTTTCAAAGAAAGAACACCGACGAAATGGACCGATTGATTCATTATACGTGTTTGGACGAACTAGGTTTCGTTTTGTAGAAACTATAGAGGACGCTGATCAAGATGACGAGAACAATCGTCCCGAGCGACATCCAAATCGGCATCTTGTATACATCGCCCAAGATCATTTTCGCCCCGATAAAGACGAGCATGAAACTGAGACCGTGTTTCAAATAGTAGAAACGATCGATCAAGTTGGCAAGGACGAAGTAGAGACTACGGAGTCCGAGAATCGCCATGATGTTGGCATAGAAGATAATATACGGGTCACGCGAATACGCAAAGCTCGCGGCGACCGAGTCGACGGCGAAGACAATATCCGACAATTCGATAAAGATGAGCGCGATGAAGAGCGGTGTGAAGAACAACTTCCCGTTGATCCGTTTCGTGAACTTCCCAGATGAAATGTCTTGCGTGATCGGAAGACGTCGCTCGAGCCAACGAATCGTCTTATTTTCTTCGAGTGACTCGTCTTTCCCGATATTCTTGTACATCATCCAACCCGTATAGACGAGGAACGCTCCGAACACGTAATACACCCAACCGAAGTTTTCTAAAAGAGATACCCCAGCGACGATGAAGACGGCGCGGAAAAGAATCGCTCCGAGAATCCCCCAGAACAACACTTTGTGCTGATACTTGAGCGGTATGGCGAAGTAGGCGAAGACAAGTGAGAAGACGAAGACGTTATCAATGGCGAGTGCCTTCTCGATGAAGTACACGCTCGCATATTCCGTCGCGGCCGTACTGCCCTGTGTGTAGAACAACCATCCCCCAAACACGATGGCAATCCCGATCCAGACGAACGTCCATGTCCATGCCTCGCGGAGCGAGACTTCGTGTGCCTTGCGGTGGAACACCCCGAGGTCGAGTGCGAGCATGAAGATGACGATGAGTAAAAACCCGATGAGTAAGGTCAATAACAATTCCTCCTTTTTAAGTTCATGTGAACTTCTATATTTTTAATATAGGTTCACATGAACTTAAAGTCAAATGTTATTTTTTGTTGGCATGTTCCGTTACGTTAATTGCGTGAACAGAACGGGAATATGGTCTGAAGCATGAGAAAGGGGATGACCGTATGAAGTATTTAGTCACCGGTGCTACCGGTAAATTAGGATCGAAAATTGTAGAGGAGTTACTCAAATCAATCGATGCGAGTGACCTTGCTGTCAGCGTACGAAATCCGGAGAAAGCAGCATCGCTGAAAGAGCGCGGGGTTGATGTACGACACGGAGATTTTGATCAGCCGGACACACTCGATGAAGCGTTCAAAGGTGTTGAGCGTCTGTTGATCATCTCGGCAGATGGCGATAACGACACGCGGATTCGGCAACATACGAACGCGGTCGAGGCGGCAAAACGGGCTGGCGTCTCATTCATCGCCTACACGAGTCTCGCCGATGCGACGGACAGTGAGAACTTGATGGCACCTCCACACGTCGTCACAGAGGAAGCGATTGTGGAATCGGGAATTCCATATGCGTTCTTGCGAAACAATTGGTACTTAGAGAACGAATTGCCAAGCATACAGGCAGTCGTTGACGGGGCACCGTGGATCACGGCGGCTCGGGACGGGAAAGTCGGCTGGGCGCCTCAACAAGACTATGCGGAAGCGGCGGCGAATGTCCTGTTGAAAGAACAGCAAGAGAGTGCGGTATATGAATTGTCAGGACCGCTCCATACGCAAAAAGATCTAGTCGATGCACTCAGTGAGGTATTAGGACGTGACGTCATGATGCAAGAGCTGAATCTCGAGGCATATGAAGAGACGATGCGCGGGGCAGGGATGCCTGATGACGTGGTCGCACTTCTCGCCGGCATCCAGCGAAGCATCCGTCAAGGAACGCTCGAGATTCATGAGAGCGACTTTGAACCGGTTCTCGGACGTCCGGTCACACCGCTCGTTGAAGGAATTCGTCAATTGCTTGATCGATAAAAAGCATGCCCCCGACCAACCGGTCGGGGGCATTTGTGTTAGGCGCGTGATGCGTGATCTTCGAGTTGAGTCGTCACATCTTCGAGTGCGTTCGCCGTGACGGCGAGACGGTCCGACATAGAACTGAGTTCTTTTTGGACGGCGACCTGTTCTTCCGTTGCGGCGGCCACGTGGTGAATCTGTTGTTGCAGTTCACTTGAAGCATGTTTCGTCGATTCGAGGCGTGTCTCGAGCGTCTCCATCTGCGTCGTCACGAGTTGTCGCGTCTCTTGGATCGAGGCGATTTGTGCGTCGATTTCTGATACGTCTTCCGTGAGACGACCGAAGACAGCCGTCACGTCGTTTGTGACCGTTTGACAATTTTCAGTCGCTTGTTTGAAGAGGTGAGCCGACTTTGAGACGACCGTCGTATCTTCCATCAATCCACCGAGGACGCGCGTCATTTCCGATGCGTATTCTCTGGACTGGACAGCGAGTTTTCCGACTTCAGAGGCGACGACGGCGAATCCACGACCGGCCTCTCCGGCACGGGCCGCTTCAATCGATGCGTTTAAGGCGAGCATATTCGTCTGTTCACTGATTGAGCCGACTTGCTGCAAGATGTCTTGAATTTCAGAGGAACGATTCGTCATCGTTGCGACGATCTGTTCGAGTTGCTCGGATTCCGTGATGATTTCATGCACTTTTTCTTCCATGAGACGCATATCCGTATTCCCGGAGAGGGCGTCTTTGGCGATGCGGGACGAGGCTGCTGCCGTTTGCGCCATCCGTTCCTGGATAAGAGCGGTCAGCGAACGGATGGATTGAATCTCATCTGCACCTTGTACCATGGAAGCTTGTTGAGACGAAGCGTGCGCGACAATCGGGTCGACTGTGATGGCGATTTGTTCCCCAGATTCGAGCGACTGATTCGCAGCCGATTCGAGTTCCTCCGCATGACTATTCAAGGACTGAACGAGGGAACTGACGTCTTGAATCGCTTGTCGCAATAACTGTCGTGTCTCCTGTTCGTGCGCCTCGACACGTTCCGTCTCCTTGTTGCGGAAGTGGATCTGGGCGACGAGTACGGCACTGAGCAAAATCAAGTATACAGCGTGGACGAGCAATAAGCTGAACGGATAATCGCTCGTTCCACAAATGAGCGCAGGGAATAAAAAATACCCTGCTAAATGCTGTACCGCAAAGATGCCGGTACTGTACAAAATCAAGTCGATGCGACGCATGAACGACAGGATGGCCAAAACGACAAAGATGGAGAAGTGATACTCAACGAGTCCTTGTCCACCGGCGACCGTCGAGATGCTCGCGAAGGTGAGTGTCAGCATCATCCAATACGGGAACATCTTGCTTTCTCGCTTCAGGCTGATGAGCATCATCCCGAGGAAGACGAGTGGGAGTGCGAAGAGCACCCATGTCACACTCGAGTACACATAGCCGTCCGCGCCGTTTCGTAAAATCGTATACGTGTAGGCAAATTCAGTAAAACGGTGAAGCAAATGGACGATAACCGACGTCATCACAATCAATAACGTCGTCAACAGCATCAACTGATTTCTTTTCATCAAACTCATGTTTCTTTCCTCACATTCTCGTATTCATTTGTTGTGGCTCTATACATATCGGACGAAGTTCATTGATGTTTATACGAATTACACATTGAGCGCACAAAAAAAGAGCATGAAGCTCTCTTTCATGATTTTTCAATTTAAGCCAAGCCATTTCTTGACGGGCTCACGGAAGATATATGTGATGACAATCAATCCGACGAAGACGAGTGCGGCGATGAAGATCGTCGTGACGCTACCTGACGCGAGGCTCGCCCCGAGGAAACTGTAGGCGAACGTCCCTGGAATCATACCGAGCACGGTCGCCGGGACGAACGCACGGAAACGGACGCGCGAAATCCCTCCGGCGTAACTGAGCAAGTCGAAACTGACGAGCGGGATGAGTCGTAAGACGAACACATATAAGAAACCGCGGCGCTCCATCTGGGTGAATAGCTTTTCCGACCATGGATAGCGATCGACGTTAACGACCGAACGTCCAAAGAAGCGTCCCATGACGTAACCGGTTGTCGCAGCAGCGGTCGCCCCGATGATGATATAGAGGACCCCTGGCCATACGCCGAACGCGAGACCGGCTCCAAGTGACAGCACGGAAGTCGGTAAAAATGCGACCGGACCGATGGCGTAAAGGAATATAAAGAATAATGGCCCCCAAAATCCAAATGACAAGACGATGTCCCGAATGTCAGACGGACGCAACTCATAGTGGAAGTGGGTGATATAGAACAACGTGCCGAACACGAGTAAGAATAAAGAGATTTTCAGCCAGCGTGGCATGAGGCGTCCCTCCTTTTTTCTAAGCATACCGTATACGCGGTTCACACAAGAAAACGAATGTGCGAAAAAACCGAAGCGTTAGCCTCGGTTTCCTTCATAGCGCTGAATCCATTCATCGACAGTCATCTTCTCGACGAGTTCCCCGACCAAATCAAACGGGATCCGTTTCACGTTATTGAAGCGAATACAGCTTTTCCCCATGTCGAGTTTCGTCGGGACGCGTTTCTCATACTCCTGCTCGAACCAAGCGAGCAATTCAGGGTCGGCGTAAATGCCCATGTGATAAAGTCCGACATGGCGCTTTTGCGCGATCACGCTGATAAAGGGAAGAGGTGTACCCGGTGTGACGTGATAACCGGACGGATATCGCTCGAGTGGGACGACGTAATGGACGCCATGTCCGTCCGTCGTCTTTTCAAACCCTTCTGGTAAGTGCTCATCGATGACCTCGATCAGATGGATGAAGGAATCGAGGCGTGCCTCGTCCACGAGTGTCGTCACGTCCATCATAATTCGCCTCCCCGTAGAATCTTCTCCATTTTCTTCCCCTTCGCCAACTCATCGATGAGTTTATCCAAGTAGCGAATCTCGCGCATGAGCGGCTCTTCGACGTTCTCGACGCGGACCCCACAGACGACGCCTTTGATGAGGGCGCGGTCTTCATTCAGACGAGGTGCTGAAGCGAAGAATGTGTCAAAATCAACTTGATCCTCAATTTGACGTTCGAGTTCGGTTTCATCATAACCCGTCAACCATTCGATGATTGTGTCGACTTCCTCTTTCGTCCGTCCCTTCCGTTCAGCTTTGGCGACGTAGAGCGGATAGACGCTCGCAAAGCTCGTCGTGTAAATACGATGTGCCATCTTTCTCCCTCGTTTCGGTCCTATTTTCTCTATTTTCTCATATTTCGACCGAAGTAGGTTAGACCCATTCCAAAATCCCGTTCAAACCTTCATAAATCGTATCCGGTTCCACATCGAACGCTTCAAACGGTAAGTCGTTCCGATTGATCCAGGCCGCGTGGAAACCAAAGTTTTTCGCCCCGGCGATGTCCCAGCCGTTTGACGATAAGAAGAGCACCTCGTCACGACGGAGACCGGACGTCTTGAACCAATGCATATAGGCGGCTGGTGTTGGTTTCGGTTGTTTGATCCCGTCGACGCTGACGATTTCATCGAAATAATCGGTAAGACCGGCGTTACGGAGCAGTTCCTCAAGCATCTCGTCCGTCCCGTTCGAGAGGATGACGGTCTTCACGTCGTGCAGCTCTTTCAGGACCGGTTCGACCTCCTCATACGGTGTGAGGTGCGCATACGATTCAATGAGGCGTTGTTCGATGTCCTTCGTTGATGTTGCGTCATGGACGGCTAACGCATAACGAAGTGCGTCCCGGGTAACCGACTCGAAATCTTCGTAACGTCCCATCATGTGGCGCCAAAAGAAATACTCGAGTTGTTTCGTCCGCCATACTTGGCTGATGGCTGCTCCTTTTTCAGGGAACTCTTGTTCACAGGCGTCCTTCACCGAATGGACGTCGAATAAGGTGCCATATACGTCAAAGACGATCGCTTTGATTGTTGGTTTCATAAAAACATTCCTCCTTCTGTGTCGTTATACCCGTCTTGTTCAGAATATAATAGGGGAAAGGGGGTTCGACATGTATATCCAAAACCGTTATTCCGTGAAAGACGAAGCTGACATCTTTGTTTTTTTGCATGCCCATCCGTTCGGCACGATCGTGACGCATGACGGGGATAAACCGATTGCGACACACGTCCCATTACGATTCGATGAAACGAACGGTCAACTGACGACCCACGTGTCAAAAGCGAATCCGCAGTGGCGAACGATTGAAGATCAAACCGTTCTCGTCATCTTCCAAGGACCAGACGCTTATGTGTCAGCATCCTGGTACGGTCACGAGGACGTCTCGACATGGAACTATCAAGCCGTACATGTGTATGGACGTGCGACGATTCTCAATGAGAACGAATTGATTGAGGAGCTCGCCGGATTGCTCGATGAGCACGAAGGGGAGCGTGAGCATGCGGTGCGTTGGGAAACGTTATCGGAACCGGTGAAGCGACAGATGAATGGCGTCGTCGGGTTCCGGATTGACATCACCGATATTCAGGCGACATTCAAGTTGAGCCAAAACCGAAACGACACGGACCATGAACGAATCGTATCCGAGCTTGAAAAACAAGATGAACCGATCGCAGACGTCATGCGACGGCATCGAAAGTCCTAAGCAACCTGTCCTAAAACGGCAGGTTTTTTCATATTTCTTTGCCGAATAGCGGTTGACATGACTTAGGAGCAGGTCTATACTCATAAATGATAATGATTATCAGTATCGGCAAAATACAGAGAAGTTTGAAAAGGAGAAAAATCACGTGAACAACACATTCAAGAAATGGTTACATATGTTCATCTTTGTGTCGGCATTCGCACTCATCTTAGCCGGTTGTGGTTCGGATGAAGCGGAGAACGCTTCCACGAACGAAGGGACGGAAGAATCGGCAGAAGGTTACCCGATCACAATCGAGCACGCATTCGGAGAGACGGTCATCGAAGAGAAACCAGAACGTGTCGCAACGATTTCTTGGGGGAACCATGACGTCGCACTTGCGCTCGACGTCGTACCGGTCGGATTCTCGGCTGCGAACTACGGTGTCCAAGACGACAGCGGTATGCTTCCATGGACGGCAGAGAAGTTGAAAGCACTCGGGGAAGAGAACCCGAACATCTATCAAGACACAGACGGATTAGACTTTGAAGCAATCGCGGATTCAAACCCAGACGTCATCTTGGCGGCCTACTCAGGGATCACGCAAGAAGACTATGACACGCTCAGCCAAATCGCGCCGGTCGTGGCGTACCAGGAAACACCTTGGGTCACGTCATGGCAAGACATGGTTCGCTATGATTCACTCGCAATGGGACTCGGTGAAGAAGGCGAACAGTTGATCAAAGACACGGAGCAGTTGATCACAGACAAAGCGACAGCCGTTCCTGAGATTGCTGGAAAGAAAGCTGCATTCGTCTCGATGAGCGCGGAAGATCTTTCAAAATTCTATATCTATACGACGGGTGACCCACGTGGTGCCTTCATCGAAGAACTCGGGATGGAGTATCCACAAAACATTATCGACGAAGCAGAAAAAACAGACAGCTTCTATCTTGAGCTCAGCAAAGAGAATGCTGATATCTTGAACGACGTCGATATCTTCGTCACATACGGAAATGAAGATACGTTGAAGGCGCTCCAAGCAGACCCGCTCTACAGTAAAGTACCAGCCATCGAACGCGGATCGGTCGTCTTGATCGAAGATAACACACCACTCGCAGCGGCAGGTACACCGACGCCACTTTCGATTGAATATACAATCGATGAGTACGTCTCACGCGTATCGGACGCGCTCGCGAAAGTAAAATGATGCAACAACAGGTGAAACAGATGCATACCCCGAAGTACTTCCCGCTCCTGTTGATCGGGACGCTCGTACTGACGGTGGTATGTATTCTGGCATCCCTTGCCTTCGGCTCACGGACAGTCGGGTGGAATGAACTGCTGGACGGTTTATTCCGCCCGGCTGTTCAGTCGTATGAAGCGGACATCGTCCGGGAACGGGTCATCCGGACAATCTTCAGTTTCATGTGCGGGGCAGCGCTCGGTGTGGCGGGGGCACTCATGCAGTCGGTGACGCGTAACCCGATCGCCGACCCGAGTATTCTCGGAGTCAACACGGGAGCAGCGCTCGCAGTCGTCATCGGGATCGCGTTTTTCAACATCTCGACAGCGAGTGCGTTCATCTGGTTCGCGCTCGTCGGGGCGTTGTCGACGGCCATCTTTGTCTTCGGCATCGGCTCGCTCGGTCGAGGTGGGGCGACCCCGCTCAAACTCGTCTTGGCGGGAGCGGCGACGAGTGCGGCGTTGTCATCCCTCGTCATGGCGCTCATGATCCCGCGTTCGAACGTCATGGATCAGTTCCGCTTCTGGCAAGTCGGGAGCGTCGGAGCAGGAAACATTGATTCCATCTATACGTTTTTACCGTTCTTATTGATTGGTCTCGTGATTGCAGTCGTGACCGCGCCTTCCTTGAACGCACTCGCACTCGGGGAAGAAATGGCGAAGAGTCTTGGGGTGCGGACGGGTACGTTGAAGCTGACCGCCTCGTTCGCTGGCGTCATTCTTTGCGGGGCGGCGACGGCGCTTGCCGGTCCGATTGGCTTCATCGGTTTACTCGCCCCGCATTTGATTCGGCTCGTGCTCGGTCCGGACCAGCGTTATCTCATGCCGATGTCTGCCCTAGCCGGTGCCATCATTCTGACCTTTTCGGACGTCATCGGACGTTTGCTCGGAAGTCCGGGGGAGCTTGAGGTCGGGATTGTGACGGCGTTTATCGGGGCGCCGATCTTGATTCTATTGACGATGAAAGTGAAAGTACGAGGATTATGATGCAACCAGCGATTGAACAAATCAGACAAGGACGCATGAAGCGCCGTCGTCGTTACGTCGGGATGACGCTTCTCTTGAGCGTCATCGCGCTCGCGCTGAGCGGCTTGATGCTTATGCTAGGTAATACGATTTATCCCGTTCAGGACGTCATCCGCGTCTTGCTCGGGGAAGACGTGCAAGGGGCGACGTTCGCTGTTGAGGTGCTTCGTTTACCACGTATGCTCGCCGGTGTCTTCGCCGGGGCGGCGTTTGGTGCCGCGGGAACGATTTTCCAGACGATGCTCCGTAACCCGCTCGCTAACCCGAACGTCATCGGCATCACGACCGGGTCGAGTGCGGCGGCCGTCTTCTGTATCGTCGTCCTGCAGTCGAGTGAGGCCATCATCTCGATTGCATCGATTATCGGAGGTCTCGTGACGGTGCTCGTCATCTATTTCTTATCCAAAGGGGCATCTTTCTCGATTGGTCGCCTCGTCTTGGTTGGGATTGGCATCCAGGCGATGCTCACGGCGGTCATCAATTACTTACTGCTCATCAGCCGACAAAATGATGTCGCAATGGCTATGAGGTGGTTGACAGGAAGCCTAAATGGGGCGAAGCTTGAAGAGTTGCCGCCCTTAATCATCACGGTACTCATCTGTTTACCGATTGTACTGTTACTCACCCGTCAGCTCGAAATGCTCGAGCTCGGTGAAATGGCGGCGACAGGGCTCGGAATCAATACGAACCAAACCCGATTACTTCTCATCGTTGCGGCGGTGTTCATGCTCGCTCTCGCGACAGCGACGACGGGACCGATCGCCTTCATCGCCTTTTTGGCGGGACCGATCGCCAAACGCCTCGTCGGGACGAGCCATGCCGGGATCTTACCGGCAGCGCTTGTCGGGATCATCTTAGTGCTCGCGGCCGACCTCGTCGGACAATTCGCCTTCACGGCACGCTATCCGGTCGGTGTCATCACCGGCATCATCGGCGCGCCTTATCTCTTATACTTGTTGATTCGGATGAACCAGAAAGGGGACTTCTAAATGGCATCCATTATGAAAGTGGAACATCTCACCTCAGGATACGAGGACAAGATGATTTTGAACGATATTAGTCTTGAAATTCCTAGCAACCAGATTAGCATCATCATCGGTGCGAACGGTTGCGGGAAGTCGACGCTACTGAAGACGATGGCACGCCTCATCAAGCCGAGTGCCGGTCAAGTGACGCTTTATAACAAGCCGATCTCGAAGATGGCACCGAAAAAGCTGGCGCGTGTCCTCGGGATGTTGCCACAGTCCCCGGTCGTACCGGAAGGGATCACGGTCGCCGATCTCGTCGGTCGCGGTCGTTATCCGCATCAATCGTTCTTGAAGGGATGGACGAAAGCCGATTATGAGGCCGTCGCCGAGGCGATGGAGATGATGAATATCACCGAGTTTGCGGACCGTCCCATCGACGAGTTGTCAGGCGGACAGCGTCAACGCGTCTGGATTGCGATGGCACTTGCCCAACAGACGGACGTCCTCTTCTTGGATGAACCGACGACGTATCTCGATATCACGTATCAAGTCGAAATTCTCGACTTGTTGACGGACTTGAATCGGAAATACGGGACGACAATCGTCATGGTGCTTCACGATATCAACTTGTCGGCGCGTTATGCGGACTATATCTTCGCACTTGACAAAGGGAAGTTGATCGCGGAAGGGAAGCCATCGGACGTCATCACGTGTGATTTGATCCATCGGGTCTTCAACCTCCGTTGTTCGGTCATGTGTGACCCGGTATCCGGTTCACCGTCCGTCATCCCGATTGGTCGCCATCATGTGCAGCCAGAAACGGAAGAGGCGCCTGTCGCGCAACTCGAGTTGGTATAAGGTGAATTTGAAGGGAGAAGGAGCGGAAGTTCCTTCTTTTTTGTGTCTCTATGAAAGCGTTCTAAAAAAGTCGTTGACTTCTCCAAAGGGCGGGTGTATGCTATAAATCCTGCCCAAAAATGAGAGGCACGGGGACTGGCATCAGTTCATTCGATATTCGAGAGGAATGACTTAAGATGAACCAACAACAATTAGTCGAGCGCGCACGCCAATTGAAGGACAATGCGTATTCACCATATTCGAAGTTCCGCGTCGGTGCGGCACTTCTCATGAAGGACGGCACGGTCATCGACGGCGTCAACGTCGAGAACGTCTCGTTCGGAGCAACGAACTGTGCAGAGCGCACAGCGATCTTCACAGCGGTCGCACAAGGATACAAAAAAGGTGACTTCGAAGCGGTTGCCGTGTCTGGGGACACGGAAGACTTCTTGCCACCTTGCAGCATCTGTCGCCAGGTCATGGTCGAATTCGGCGATCCTGACTTCAAAGTACTCCTCACAAACGGCAACGCCGATGTGAAAGAAGTGACACTTGGGGAACTCGTTCCGCTCGCGTTTACAGATTTGGATATGTGATCACGGACCCCTCAGATTTCTGAGGGGTTTTCTTATCCGAAAAAGCGAAAGAATAATCGCGGGATGGCCTGAATGATGTAAAAAAGCAGTTCTGAAAAATCGAGGGCTACGAGCCCATTTGACCAAGCATCCTCTTCGCGGGAGGTGACCACTTTTCCACGCACAGGTCGCTTTCGGCCTTTCCATCGAATCGGGAGAGCGGTCGCGGTGTCCACATCTGGATGATTCATGACGCGTATATGCAAACGTGGCTCTACTGTGTTTCCAGAGCGTCCGCAGCGGGCAATCAACTTTTTGGTTTTCACTTGGTCTCCAACTTTGACGATAATCGAACCGCTCTCTAAGTGGGCGAGAAGGCTGTATTCATCATGTTTGTGTTGAATAATGACGTGATTGCCGAGTGGATGATCAGGATTTGGTTCATCTGCTAATCCATCGACGACCTGATAAACCGTACCGTCGAGCGGAGACAGAACTTGTTCTCCGAACGCATACGAGCCATTCATCCCAACTTTTCTGCGATTGTAGGGTTGCTGATCTTTTGTTTTCAAAAAGTCATAACCATCACGTTTCTTTCGAATCGGTTCATGAAGATACATTCCGACGTTCGTCCCTTCGGAGACGACGAACCACTGCTCTTTGAATGGAAGATGGTATTTGTTTTTCGTGAAAGGATTAGTCTCTTTTGAAGAGGATGTGACCGTCATCTGAATGGATTCAATTTGATTCACGCGATTGAATTGAACGGACAATAACTTTTCTTTTCGGAAATCCGACCATAATACATACCGATTCCCATTCAACATCATCTCATTGAGCAGACGATAGCGCCGAATTCCATGATGAAAAGAAGACGCTTCGTGATGAAACGTGTCCATGGAATAATGAGATTTGCATGAATCGGACATTTGATGATAAATGTCATCGAACTGTCCGTCTTTGAATAAGTGAATGAACTTTTTGTTCTCGTGATGCATACACATACCGCCTTTGTTGAGTGTTGATTTTATATACGGACAAAAATTTATAAATGATTCGTCGTAAAATAGGCAAATGTTTTGATATATAGTGAGCATGAATGGGTAGTTGTGAGAACGTATACGATTCATTTGTTAGGTAGCCCTAGGAATGCAGAACGTCGATTAAATGCAAATAAGGAAATGGGGAAAACTACAATAAAAGTATAAGAACTACTTCACATCATAGCTTATACGAATCGTGGAAGAATAGATTTGAAATGTATAAAAAGACTCACATCAATCAAAGATGAGAGTCTTTTTTGACATTTCGAGAATTATCGAATAACATAAGCGTATGAAAAATGCTGTGGAACTATTTAAAGTGTTGGGAAATGAAACGCGACTCGAAATGTTGCATTGGCTGAAAGAACCGATGCGTCACTTTGATAAACCGACAGCGCATCTTACGAAAAATATGAGCGAGAAAGGAGGCGTATGCGTTGGGGATATCCAAGAAAAGACCACGTTATCCCCGTCGACGGTCTCACATTATTTAAAAATGATGCAAAGCGTTGGATTGTTAGAGTCAGAGCGACACGGGCAGTGGACGTACTATCGAAGAAATGAAGAAGTGCTCCAAGAACTGTCTCGGTATATCGGAGAAGAGCTTTGACTCTTTTCCACGCTTTTAATTTCGATTTTTCTCGAAATATAGATATAAGTAGCGTATGAAATGGAGGAATGCAGTATGAAATCACTTTTTTATGTCCTCGCTTTTTCAGCGGGGGTGGCGCTCAGTCTTGAGGGAGCGATGTATGCGAGTTTAGGAGAGACAATCGGAAAACTCGAAAGTAGTTTATATAACTTTGCCGTCGGTACGATTATTTTAGGTGTGGCGCTATTATTCTTCGGCAAAGGCAAGTTGTCGTATACAAAAGAAGCGCCGAAGTGGCAGTTGACAGGAGGACTACTTGGATTGATTTACCTCACAATTCTTGTCGTCGGAATCCCGTTGATTGGAGTCGGTATGGCAATGAGCAGTGTCGTCGTCGGTCAATTGATCATGTCGATGGTGATCGAACACAATGGTTGGCTTGGAAGTCCGAAAGTGACAGTACGAAAAGAAAAAATCATTGCGGTCGCACTGATGATCGTATCGTTATTCTTAATCTATTGATCGGGAGGTTGCAAACATGTCTATTTTATTATTACTCGTCACCGTTCTTGGAGGTGCGCTACTGAGCGCTCAATCTTCTGTGAATGGCGCGTTCAGCCGTAAGGCAGGTACATTAGAAAGTGCATTCTTAACATTCATTACGGGAGCCATGATGTTGTTTTTACTCGTTTTGTTCTTTGGAAGCGGGAAGATTTTAAGCATTTTAGACGCTCCAATTTGGCAATTGAGTGCTGTGTGGCTCGGAGTAGGTTATTTATTTTTGACAATCTTAGCAGTACCAAAAATCGGTGTCATTGCAGCGAATTTAGCAGCTATCATCGGTCAACTTTCAATGGGAATGGTGATTGATCATTTTGGATGGTTCGAAGGTGCTGTGATTCCATTCGACACGAAGCGGTTGATTGCGTTGATTCTAATGGTTGTCGCATTGCGATTATTGTATGTAGGGAACGTAAAACAAGCGAAAGAAGGATCTACTTCCAAATCGATCGCCTCATAAGAAAATCTCCTGAAACACGTGTTTCAGGAGATTTTTGTTATAGACTGATTGATTTACCGTCTTCAGGAACAAATAGTCGATCGGCAAATTCATGCTCTTCTGCATAAGCTCGTAAGTCAGTGCGTGATAAGTTCCAGTGGTTCACTGCTTCCATATGAACGGCGATGATGCGAGCCTCTGGGGCAGCTTCTGCGACATGAAGCACGTCCACTTCATTCATGACGAGTGAACCACCTTCTAAGAATTGATTGTCTCCCGCATTGACGACGATCACCTCTGGACGATGTGATTGAATGGTTTCAGCGACACCTTCATACCAAACTGTATCTCCTGCGACGTATAATGTTTTTTCGGTTTCATGTGTAAAGACGACACCACACACTTCACCAGTCAACGATAAGATGTCGCCTCGACCATGTTCCCCGACCGTTTTGACGAGATGAATACCTTCGAATTCGGTCGATTCAGTCAACACGCGAACATCCGTGAATCCATCCTGTTGGATTGTGGTTTGGTCTGACTCATTTTGAACGAAGATCGGAAGCTCTTTTGCAAGTACCTCTTTTGCGACTTCGTCATAGTGGTCGAGATGAAGATGGGTCAAGATGACGGCATCAATTCCGTGTAGAAGATTTTCAATCGAAATCGACAATTCAACGAGTGGGTTTTGCTCATCTTGACGTGCCGAGTTTGGGAAAGGTGGATATGTGCCTTTCTTCGCAAGGAACGGATCGATAAGAAACGTCTTTCCAGCGTATTCAAGGCGGAGTGTCGCATTTCGGATCAATTGAACGTTCATAGGTGATTCTCCTTTTTCCATGTAGTATATATGTAGTGTAGAACGTACCCGTTTTGTAAGACATCACATCATTCAAGTCTTTTTATCAATTGACTTGAATGATGAAAGGAGTTGCTGCATGGACGCAACAGATCGACGTATTATTGAAGCCTTGCAACAAAATAGTCGGATGACGATGAAGGAATTAGGCGAACTCATTCACTTGACGGGGCAAGCGACAGCCACACGCGTTAAAAAGTTAGAAGACCTAGGGATCATCGAAGGATATACGATTCGAATCAACGAAGAACGAGTTGGTCTACCGATTCATGCGATGATTACAATCTACACGACGAGTACATTTCATGATCCGTACCTGCTCTTTCTTAAAGAGCATCGGCAATTCGTGAGACATAACTACAAGGTGAGCGGGGATGGGTGCTATCTACTCGAATGTCGCTTCCCGACGAATCAAGAACTGAATGCATTTTTAGATGGACTCAGCAAATACGTGAACTACAAACTATCGCTCGTCATTCATCAAGACACCCAGTGAATCGTTGAATTCACTGGGTGTTTGTTGTTTCATGTCTTCGACCGGCACGGATGATAAAGCGATACTCTTCACTCTTGAAATACGTTTCGGTGAACTCAAAGCGGCTGCCATCCATGAGAAACGAATATAGTTCGACTTTGAGTATCGGTGTTCGATCGCTCACCTCGAGCATTTCAGCAATTTCTTTCGTCGGCAAGACCGGGATAAATTCCTGAACACTGTCTGCAATCTTCAGGTTTTTGACATTTTCAATGTAATCGTACTTCGATCGTGTCATTACCTCATACGTTAAATCCGGAAATAGTTGGAGTGGAAGATACGTATCTTCGACAATGAGTGGTTCTCCGTTCGCAAAGCGTAAACGACGAATGTAGTAGACAAGAGCATCTTCATCGAGCTCGAGTATTTCCCTTATTTTTTCAGTCGGAGGTTGAACGGTGAAAGTAAGTACTTTACTCGTGACGTCCTTTCCTTCCCGTTTCATGTCTTCAGTGAAGCTTTTTAATTCGTACATATTATGTTCAATCTTTTCGGATTGTACATATGTGCCGCTTCCTTGTCGTTTCCAAAGCAATCCTTCTTCTTGAAGTAGTTTGACGGCTTGTCGAACGGTGACTCGACTCGCTTTAAATTCCTCGACGAGTTGTGCTTCTGTCGGAATCGCTTCACCGGGCGCCCAATCGCCGGTCTCGATAAACGTGCGCATCTCCTGAGCGATCCGCTGGTATAGCGGAGATTTGGCTTTCATGTAGATAACCTCCTGATTGTATGCGTTCATTACTCATAGTATACAAAAATAAAACGTTTTCAAAAAGGTGTTGACGGTTCAAATAATATGTATTAGATTTGTATTGTAATCAATTAGATATGTATTGAAAGGGGAACGCACACATGAAAAAACCACAGCGTCTCGTAGTCGTCGGTGGAGGTAGTACGTACACAATCGGCATGATCATGAGTTTGATTGAGGAAAAAGCACACTTCCCACTTCGTTCCATCACGTTTTACGATACAGATGAATTACGTCAAGAACGTGTCGCGAAAGCGAGTGAAGTCATCTTGCGTGAGCATTATCCAGAACTCGAGTCGTTCGAATACACGACGGACAAAGAATATGCTTTTAAGGATAAGGATTTCTTCTTCGTCCAAATTCGGACAGGTGGTTTGGAAATGCGCGAAAAAGATGAGCAGATTCCGCTTCGACATGGCGTGGTGGGACAAGAAACGTGTGGACCGGGCGGAATGTCATACGGGATGCGCTCAATCGGAGATATGATTGAACTCGTCTCTGACATTCGCGCCGGCTCACCGGATGGCTGGATCTTAAACTATACGAACCCTGCTGCGATTGTCGCCGAGGCGCTCAAACGTGCTTACCCGGACGATCAAAAAATATTAAATATTTGCGACATGCCGGCAGCAATCATGGTGAGCTATGCGAAGATTCTTGGTAAAGAGATTTGGGATCTCGTTCCGGAATATTTCGGACTCAACCACTTTGGTTGGTTCACAGGCATCTTTGATAAAGAAGGCAATGAATTGACTGCAGATATCAAACGCGCCATTTTAGAAGACGGCTTCATTCCAGAAGATTCGGAGATTGCGAATGACCCATCGTGGATCAAGACGTTCAAACAAGTAGAGAAGATGCTGACGGATTTCCCAGAGTACTTACCGAACACGTATCTTCAATATTATTTATATCCATCTGACATGGCAGAAAAAGAAGATGTCACGAACACACGGGCGCGGCAAGTAATCAACGGACGTCAAGAGCGTGTCTTCTCGATGTGCGATCAGATTATTCAAGATGACTCGCTCGAAAACGTCCATCTAGAGGTCGATATCCACGGCTGCTATATGATTCGGGTCGCTGCTTCGCTAGCCTATAATAACGGTGATATTTTCATCGTCATGGTGAAAAATGATGGTATCATTTCGAACTTGCCAGACGATGCGATGGTTGAAGTGCCTGCGATGCTTACCAATCGTGGACCGAAACCATTCGCAGTCGGAAAGATTCCTCGTTTTTACAAAGGAATGATTGAAGGACAGCTTGCTTATGAACAACTCGTTGTCGACGCATACTTCGAAAACAGTTATGAAAAGGCACTTCAGGCGCTGACACTCAATCGTACAGTCGTCGATGCACCGGTGGCTCGTCGAATCTTAGATGATTTGATTGAGGAAAACAGAACGTACTGGCCGGAATTAAAATCGGGCGAGACAGTAGCAATACGGTAACTAGAGAGGGGAGGCAATCCCCTTTCTCATTGTCCAGATTGATAACGCTTACAAGATGAGGAGTGAATCGAATGAGTCAATGGTTTGGAGTTTTTCAAAAGTTTGGGAAGGCGCTCATGGTACCGGTCGCTTTATTACCGGCTGCCGGAATTTTGCTAGGACTAGGTGCGGCACTCACAGGTCCTTTAGCAGATAGCTGGACTTTTTTACAGAACGGAACGGTAGAAGCGATCAGTGCTGGGATGTTACAAATTGGTCTTAGTATTTTTGCGAACTTACCAATCATTTTTGCAATCGGGGTCGCAGTTGGTTTGTCAGGGGGATCAGGGATTGCCGCACTCGCAGCACTCGTCGGATATGTCATTATGAATACGACAATCTCAATCTCTCTTGGTATCACGGCAGAAATGGCTGCTGAGAGTGGGGAATATGGCATGTTACTTGGTATTCCTTCCCTTGAAACCGGTGTACTCGGAGGGATTGCGGTCGGATTGCTCGCAGTATGGGTTTATAAAAAGTTCCATACATTTAATCCGCCAGAAGTGTTGGGATTCTTTGCAGGTGATCGTTCTGTCGGGATTGTGATGGTCTTCTTCTCAATCTTACTCGGATTTGTCATGATGCTCATCTGGCCGCCAATTCAATCGGCACTAACTTCAATGGCAAACGTCATCGCGAGTGATGCGACTAATCCTGCATACGTAGGGTTATATGGGATGTTGGAGCGGTTATTGATTCCGACTGGATTACACCATATTTGGTATGCTCCGTTCCTGTGGACATCTCTCGGTGGAACAGCAACGGTCGGTGATGCGGTCGTGAACGGTGATCAGTATATTTTCCTTGCTCAAATCGCGGAAGGTGTCGAAGTGACGGCGGGACGCTTCATGTCAGGTAAGTTCCCAATCATTATGTTTGGTTTACTCGGGGCGGCGCTCGCGATGTATCGTCAAGCTGATCCGGACAAACGTCCTGTCGTTCGAGGCTTATTAATTGCAGCAGCCGGTACAGCTTTTCTAACAGGAATTACAGAACCGATTGAATTCACTTTCTTATTCGTGGCACCTGTCCTGTATGTCATCCATAGTGTGTTGACGGGGATTTCCTTTGCGCTCATGTATGCGCTCGACACACATATCGGTTGGGCTGGAGGATCAGGGTTGATTGACTATATTTTAGTGAACGTCTTACCAAGAACACCACGCTGGTGGATGAATATCGTCGTCGGCATTGGTTTCTTCATCGTTTACTATAGTATCTTTACTTTCGCTATCAAGAAGTGGAATTTGGCAACACCAGGGCGTGGCGGACAAGAAGCGAAACTGTTTACGCGTAAAGACTACAATGATAAAAAGTCAGGTCAATCAGCGATTCAAACGACAGCACTTGCGATTGAAGAGGCACTTGGGGGACGAGAGAACATCCGTGATATCGATGCATGCTTCACACGCCTTCGTGTTGAAGTAAATGACGTTTCTCAAATCAATGAGGATGAACTAAAAGTACTCGGAGCAGCTGGAGTCGTCAAAGTGAAAAATAACATTCAAGCGATTTTTGGAGGTCGCTCTGATCTATACAAAAATGAGTTGCTACGCATTCATAAGGAAATGGATGAAGCGAATTGAAATCGGGCTCAACCGCACGGGTTGAGCCTTTTCAGTCTTCATACGTATAGTGCTACAAGACGTTCCGCATGCTCCTTCATCATCTCCCGCAACGCACGCGGTGCCTTGACCTCCACTTCAGCCCCAGCCTTCAACAACTGTCTCGACAAAAACGGAAGCTCTTCTTCGGGTACGCGCCATTCATTCTTTTGTTCGATATCGGGTAATACTTCTTCAAGTAAGCGACGTCCAAGTGGCGTCAGTTCGAGTTGAACGGTTACACCGATTCGTTCGTCACTTGCCTGAAGCAAGGTCACCAAATCCTCGGACTCAAACGGTTCCTCGAGCAACTTGACCGCTTCCACTCGGTCGATTCGATATTGACGATGCCCCAGCTCAGACAGCCCGAAGACGTACCACTTCAAGTCAAGGAGTGCCATACCGACCGGTGCGACGATGAACGTACGTGGTCCTTTCGTCGTTTGATACGTCATCTCGATCTTGTTCTTGTGTTCGACCGCCTGATAGATGTCTTTTGTGAACGGAGCCTTTGGAATTTGTTTGTTCCCGAGCCATAGGATATTTCGTTCTAAGCGACGAATCTTCGTCTCCAAGTCTTGCGGTAACTCGTTCACATACCAGTCGGACAATGTATGTCGTACATCACCAAATGGCACGTCCGGGATGTGTTCCATCCATTTGAGCGTGAGGTAGAGGGCGACGGCTTCTTGTTCGCGGAGGTGAAGGGGTGGTAACAAGCGGTTCGGTAGCATCTCATAGCCGCCACCGATCCCAGGCACACTCCAAATCGGATAACCGAGCTCCTCAAGTGACAGCATATCCCGCTGAATCGTCCGGATGGAAGCGCCTGTCTCTTGAGCCAGTTCTTCAGCGGTTACACGTCGTCCTCGATTGAGCAGCCGAATCAGTTGTAAATGTCGTTTTTTCACATGTATCATTCCCGTCATCTTTTGTCGTGTTTATTGGTTAACCTGAATATATCACGAATCAAGGAGGAAAATACGATGCCGAATGTAGTGTTGTATATTGCGATGAGTTTAGATGGGAAAATCGCTCGGTCGAACGACCAGCTCGATTGGTTGTTCGCCGTAGAGGGAGACGGGGACAACGGATACGCTGAATTTTTCAAAACCGTTGGTGCCGTCATCATGGGACGAAAGACGTATGAGGAAGTACTGCAACTCTCAGAAAAGTATCCATATCCAAACATGCCGAACTATATTTTGACGCGTCAGCCTGACCGTGAGGCAGAGCACGTCACGTTCACGGATGAACCAATCGAAGAACTGATTCATCGGTTGAAAGGAGAAGTCGATCAAGACATCTGGCTCATCGGTGGGGGTGAAGTCATCAAAGCAGCGATGGAACATGATTTGATTGACCGCTATGAGATTGCGATTGCGCCGGTCATCCTCGGTGAAGGGATTCCTCTCTTCCCAGAAGGTACAAAAGAGACGAAACTTCGACTAACAAGTCAACGGGTATCCGGTCAATTTGTGATGGTGACATATGAACGGTAAGTGAACGTCGAGTCCGTCTAGGGCTCGACTTTTTTGTGGTCATGTTCGATATTCTGAAATCCAATTTACTTCAATAATAAAAATATTATTTAAAATAAAATTCATATTGTTTAAAATGTTAGTAAATGGTTCAAATTGGATATATGAAGATAGTAGCACGAACATCACGCTTACTGAGAGGGTCACATTATGTTCATTAACCTAATCGCGAATTCATGTATTTCTTTTACTGGCATCTATTTCATTTCTAAAATTATGAACTACGATACAAATTACGTACGTACACAAAACATCTTGATTGGGATCTTGTCGGGGTGTCTCGGGATTTTTCTCATCACTCAAGGTGTGGTAGTTGAAGAGGTTATAAAAATTGATTTTCGTTTTCTTGTGCTCATCTTACTCGGATTTTACCGGTTAGTGTCCCCCTTATTTATTGCGGCGACCATCATTGCAGTGTATCGATTTAGTTACGGCATTGATTTTCAATCAATTATGGCCTGCATGTCCCTCATTTTGATTGTCATCGGAATACTGATCACCTACAACATCGCTTCTCTGGAAAAGCAACTGTTCCAATTCAGTCTCACCTTGAATGTATTGACTTGCTTCATTGTCGGGCTTGCTATTTATACGAGTGGAGAATTCAGTGAAAATGCCGCATATGCCGCTTTACTTGTCGTCATGATTAGTTTCCCAATCGGACTATTGATTACCGTCTTGAACATTGATCTGTATCTCATTCATCATCGCGTGAAAGAGTATAAAATATCAGCAGAAACCGATCATTTGACGGGACTCGCAAACCGTAGAGCGTGGGAAATGCAGATGAAAAAAATAAAGACGCATTACACGATGTGCAATGTGCTCATCATCGATATCGACTATTTCAAACAAATCAACGATCAATATGGTCACGCGAATGGGGATGAGATTTTGAAGCAGTTCGCGGAACTGTTGCATCGTGAAACGAGGGAGCACGATATCAAAGCCCGTATCGGCGGGGAGGAGTTTGGGGTTTTGATCCCGATGCTTTCGCAAACTGAGGTGATCAAGGTAGCAGAGCGGATTCGAAGTAGTATCTCCAAGCATGAATTTAAGCTACTCGACCAACAAACGATTCATATCTCTGTTTCGATTGGGGTTGCGAATGGAAAAAGCGAACATCTTCGGGAGATGGTTCATTCGGCAGATGCGTGTCTTTATCACGCAAAGAATAGTGGGAGAAATCGCACACACATCAATGAGAGTGTAGAATACGTTCAATGAAACAGCGCATCGGTCGTTCCGATGCGCTGTTTTCATGTGAAAAACTGTAGACTACGAGATGGCCTACAGTCATAGAGTTGTATGTTCGTCAGCATGCGGTTCCCACGCATCCAAAAAGTTATGGGGCGGGTGAACGCCCTCGAGCGTCCGAAATTCGTAATCTCGCTCTTTCGCATAGCGGATGATTGTATCGAGTGCTTCTGGCGTCATCGAATGATCGTGCGCCAAGATGATGGAAGCGATGTTGGCGGCACGATTCGCTTCCAGGCGGTCGAACACGCGCTGCTCGACCCGGGCATTGTCTTGTTTATATACATGATCGAGACTACCGACATTCCAGTCCCAAATCTCAAACCCGGCTTCGGTCATCACTTGCCAATGCGCAGGCGTCATCCCTTCATCACTCCCGTAAATCGTTCGGGCCATATTCGTATGGATACCGGTCACCTCGTAAACGAGACGTTGCACGTCCTTCATTTGACGGACGGCCGTCATCGGTGATGCATAAAACTCTTCACGTTTGTGTGTCATCCCGTGTAAGGCAATCAAGTGACCCTCATCGACGATGCGGTGAAGGAGATGCTCATTCCCCTCGATATTCTTCCCGAGAATGAAGAAAGTGGCCTTTACCTGATGCTTCTTCAACACGTCGAGCAGCTTTCCGGTTTTCCAGTTCGGTCCATCATCAAGCGTCAGATAGATGAGGCTCGGGTCGTTATACGCTTTCGGTTCCGGGATCGCCGCCTGTGACAAAGTACCAATCAACAAAAAAATAGACATGAGTAATAGAACGCGTTTCTTCATTCCAACAATAGCTCCCTCGAGTCAAAAACCAAGTGACATATGACACATACCTTATCACAAATCCGAGACATGAAGACGATAAATTTGTTCGTCGAGTTCTGTCGTGAGATAGGTGAAATTCAATTTCTTCAATAGTGCGATCGATGCCTCGTTCGTCTCAAGGACGCCGGCTTTGAACACTTCCGCACCTTGGTCGGCCAAGTGACGAATCAATCTCGACATCACCTCGAACGCATAGCCTTGGCGAGCTCGTGTAGGTGCGATGGTATAGCCAATCCAATATGTCTGGTCTTCTTGCTGGATGTACACATCCCCAATCAATTCTTCGGTCGCTTGGTCGATGATGGCGAGTTGCATGCCGTGTTGAAGCGATTGTTCGCCGAGTAGAGCGTTCTCGTATTCCGTATAGCTAAGACCTTTAAACGATTGATGCTTCATCCAGTCCAAGTCGTTTCGATACGCCATGAACGACTCGATGTCTTGTCGTTCGAACGGACGGATGAGGCAACGTGGTGTCGTGAGTATGATCATCATATCGCTCAAACGACTTTCTTTTCTTTTTTGAATAGACCGACCAATAGAAGCGCAAGACCACTAAAGAAGATTGCAGGGAAAATAAACCACATGATCAATCCGGCCCAACCGTTCTGCACACTGATGGCGTAGGAGAGTCCGATTGAAAAGGCTAGTGCTGGTGAAATGGGGATCATGAGCGCGACTCCCCATATTTTAAATTTTGTATTTCGTGCTTCGCCCGCACTGAACCAATACGCCACAAATGCGCCTAGACCTGCAATGAGATATCCGATTGCGATTGCCATTTGACCACTCCCTTCTCTAATGTTGACAGTTCAACCTCGCACTTACTTTCCATGTATGAAACAAAATCTCCTGTCATGATTCAAAAAACCGAGCCCTCGAAGGACTCGGTTTGACGTCAAACATGCTTCCGCTGAAACGCAGATATGGCTTCATATTCTTCCGACAGGTGACGCGACAGGCGAATGTAGATTGGTAAGAGCTCCCGATACACATTCGTCGCTTCCATGTTCGGTGTATGCTCGTGGGTCACTTGCGGAACTTCTTGGAATTCCTCGATGTCCCCGAAGGCATACTCTCCGAGCATGATGGCCCCAAGACATGAACTCTCGTGACTTTCCGGCACGACGACCGGTGTATCGAAGATGTCTGCCATCATTTGGCGCCAGAGGCTCGATTGGGCAAAGCCACCCGTCGCATGGATGCGGTTCGGTGCGCCCGTCAACTCGTCGAGTGCGAGCATGACCGTATAGAGGTTGAAGATGACACCTTCCAATACAGCACGGATGAAGTGTTCGCGCTTATGGTGAATGCTCAGCCCGAAGAAGGAACCGCGGGCATTCGAATCCCAAAGTGGGGCGCGTTCGCCCATCAAATACGGATGGAACAACAGTCCGTCCGCACCCGGTTTGACCGTTTCGGCGATTCGCGTCAACACGTCGTACGCATCGATGCCGAGCCGTTTCGCTGTCTCGACCTCACTTGCTGCAAACTCGTCACGAAGCCAACGAAGGATGATGCCACCGTTATTGACCGGACCACCGATCACCCAATGCTTGTCCGTCAGCGCATAACAGAAGATGCGACCTTTCGGATCTTCGACGGGTTCTGAGACGACCGTCCGGATGGCGCCGCTCGTCCCGATCGTCACGGCGACGACCCCTTGTTCAAAGGCACCGACACCGAGGTTCGAGAGCACGCCGTCGCTTGCCCCGATGACGAGCGGGAAGTCCCAGCCGAGCGTCTCGGTCACGTCTGGTGTCACGTGTAAAATCTCTGTCGTCGGCACGAGTTCAGATAAATGATCTGGTGTCACACCGGCGACTTCAAGTGCTTCCGTGTCCCAATCCTGTTGTTTCAAATTGAACAATCCTGTCGCCGAAGCGATGGAGTGATCGACGACGAAGCGTCCCGTCAATCGATAGAAGACATACTCTTTGATGGAGACAAACTTGACTGTCTGTTCAAAGACGTCAGGATGTTCCGTTTTCAACCAGCGCAATTTCGACAGCGGTGCCATCGGATGAACCGGGGTGCCGGTGCGCATATGGAGCGCACTCGCATCAAAGTCGCGTTTGATTTCTTGCGTATATGGATTTGCCCGACTATCGGCCCACGTGATGCTGTTCGTGAGCGGACGTCCTGAGGCATCGAGTGCAATCAAGCTGTGCATCGCCGAACTGAACGATGCGAAGCGAATCGGACCGTCCGCTTTGGCGCGGACCGCCGAGACGGCTTCGAGCACGGCCCCATAGATGACGACCGGGTCTTGCTCGGCCGTCTCCGTATCGGGCGTGAGAAGCGGATACAACACGTTATGTACCGCCAGTTGTTGATGACCGTTGAACAGGACGGCTTTCGTACTCGTCGTCCCGATATCGACCCCAATCGTAAACACACAATCACTTCCTAACTTAGATAATGAACAGGCTAATCAAGAACACGACGGCGAAGCCGGTGAGTCCGATAATCGTTTCCATGATCGTCCATGACTTGAGCGTATCTTTTACGTCGAGACCGAAGTAACGGTTGACGAGCCAGAAGCCTGAGTCGTTGACGTGCGAGAGGACTGTCGCCCCTGAGGCGATGGCGATGACGATCAAACCGAGTGCCGCGCCCGTGATGTTTTGGATTTCAAGTAGCGGTGTGATGAGTCCTGCTGCCGTGACCATCGAGACCGTTGCCGATCCTTGGGCGACACGGACGACCGTTGCAATCAAGAAGGCGAGGACGATTGCCGGAAGTGGTGAACCAGCCATCATCTCACCGAGTACGTCACCGACACCTGAGTCGATGAGCACTTGTTTGAACACACCACCGGCCCCTGTGACGAGGATGATGATCCCGGCTGGTTCGAGTGCTTTCGTTGCAATCTCTTGTACTTCGTCACGTGAATAGCCACGGCGTGTCCCGAGGAAGACGAACGTGAGAAGCGTTGCAATCGTCAAGGCGACGAACGGGTGTCCGAGGAACGTCAAGAAGTCACGGACGGCGTTGCCTTCATCCAAGAGTACCGCCGAGAGCGTATTCGCCAAGATTAACACGAGCGGAATCAAGATGAGAGATAGGATCATTTTGAAGCTTGGCAATTCTTTCGATGTGTCGATTTCTTCAAATTCCATGTAGTCCGGAATCGTCACATGAATCTTCTTAGCAATATACTTCCCAAAAACGGGACCGGCTAAAATCATTGCTGGAATTCCGGCGAGGACACCGAATAAGATGACCCAACCGAGGTCGGCACCGATCAAGTTCGCAACAGCGATCGGACCAGGTGTCGGCGGGATGAAGCTGTGCGTGACCGCGAGGCCCGCAAGGAGCGGAATCCCATAGTAGAGAAGCGAACGTCCCGTCTTTTTGGCGAGGCCGTATACGATTGGGACGAGAATGATGAAACCGACATCGAAGAAGACCGGAACGGCGACGATGAACCCGGTGATCCCGAGCGCCCATTGTGCCTTGTCTTCCCCGAACTTACTGACGAGCGTCTGGGCGAGGCGTTCCGCGCCACCTGACACTTCAAGCATTTTCCCGAACATCGCGCCGAGACCGACGACGACGGCGACGAAGCCGAGCGTTCCGCCCATCCCGTTCTGGATGGAGGCGATGACGTCCCCGAGCGGCATGCCGGCTGCGACCCCGACGATTAAACTGACAAGTAACAATGAAACGAATGCGTGAAGCTTTGTGCGAATGACTAAAAATAAGAGCAAGAAAATCCCGGCTAAGGCGATCAAAATAAGTGTTGAGCCAGACATTGAGTATTCCCCCTAAATTCCGAATATGTAACCGTTTACAGTTTCTGACAAAGGAAAAGGCCATTTCCCCCGTGACCTTTTCCGCATACTTTACTTCTTAACGACCGCGTGACCACCGAACTCGTTGCGGAGTGCGGCGACGACTTTACCTGAGAACGTATCGTCTTCAAGTGATCGGTAGCGCATCATGAGCGACAAGGCGATGACCGGTGCGGCTGCCTGAAGGTCAAGCGCCGTCTCGATCGTCCATTTGCCTTCACCTGATGAATGCATGACTCCACGGATTTCATCGAGCTTCGCATCTTTCTTGAAGGCGTTCTCCGTGAGCTCCATGAGCCAAGAGCGAACGACCGAACCGTGATTCCAGACGCGTGCGACTTGTTCGTAGTCGTAATCGAACGGGCTCTTCTCTAAGATGTCGAATCCTTCCGCGATCGCCTGCATCATCCCATACTCGATCCCATTATGGATCATTTTCAAGAAGTGACCGCTTCCGGCAGGTCCTGTATACAGGTAGCCGTTCTCGACAGACAAGTCTTTGAAGATTGGCTCGATTGTCGGCCATGCGTCCGCGTCACCCCCGACCATCGTACAGGCACCGTTTCGTGCACCGTCTGTCCCGCCGCTCGTTCCGCAATCAAAGAACTTGACGTCCTTCTCGGCAAACTGTTCGGCGCGTGCGACCGAGAGCTTGTAGTTCGAGTTGCCACCGTCGATGACGATGTCACCCGGTTCGAGTCGCTCATATAGCTCCGCGAGTACCGCTTCCGTGACGTCTCCGGCAGGGACCATCGCCCAGATGACGCGTGGCGTCGACAACTTGCTCACGACATCTTCGAGTGTCGGCACGATTGTGAACGCGTCCGATGTGACGTCCCCGACGTCCGTCCCGACGACTGTATGTCCATGGTCACTCAAGTTGAGGGCCAAGTTGTACCCCATTTTTCCTAAACCAATCAAACCAATTTCCATATTGTCACCCCTGAAAAAGAATTTTTTTCCGTCTCTAGATTCATCATATCAAAATAAATTCGATTTACAAGTCGAATCACGGAATTTTTTTCGTTTTTACGATAAAAAATCGACCCCCGTCATGGAGGTCGAACGAATCAATTCGATGATGCTTTTTTATATTGTCGGAAGAAGACGTCGATGTCTTCCGCCGGCAAAGGACGATTGTAGTAATACCCTTGCGCCTGATTGCACGATTCGGCTTTTAAGAAAGCGACTTGATTCTCTGTCTCGACACCTTCTGCGATGACGTTCAAATCGAGCTCGTGCGCCATGCGGATAATCGTTTTGACGAGGGCCGCATCCTTCTCGTCGCTCTCGATATTCTTCGTGAAGTGCTGGTCGATCTTCAGCGTATCGATCGGGAACAGCTTCAAGTAGCTGAGGGACGAATAGCCGGTCCCGAAGTCGTCAATCGAGAGGTGGACACCGAGAGCGACGAGCTCGTGCATCGTTTCGATGGCCCGGTCTGCACTCTGGATGACGCTCTCGGTCAACTCGAGCTCTAAATACTGTGCCTCAAGACCAGACGCGTCGAGTGCGCGGCTGACGACTTCCGGCAAGTCTTTTTGGGCGAACTGAATGGCCGAGATGTTGACGGCGACCCGGAACGGGGGAATGCCGGCATCTTGCCACGCCTTGTTTTGGCGACACGCCTCATTTAAGACGAACTCGCCGAGGCGATGGATGCTTCCCGTCTCTTCAGCGATTGGAATGAACTCGCCAGGCGAAATCATCCCGAGTTCTGGATGATTCCAGCGGACGAGTGCTTCCATACCAATGACCATTTCAGTCTCCAACTGAATTTGAGGTTGATAGTGGACGGTGAACTCACCACGCCCGATCCCTTTACGAAGTGCCATCGATAAGTTCGAACGACGGGACACGGACTCGTTCAGTTCGTTCGTGAAGAACTGATAACCGTTCTTCCCGTCAGCCTTCGCCCGATACATAGCGATGTCGGCATTTTTGATTAAATCCTCTGCCGTATCCCCGTCGGATGGGTGAAGACTGATTCCAATCGAAGCACCGGTGAACACTTCCTCGTTCTCGAGTTCAAATGGAGGATGGAGGACGTTGATGAGTTCCTGCGCACGATGGGCCGCCAAATTACTTTTCGTGAGAGGCGACAAGATGATGAACTCATCTCCACCGAGACGGGCGAGCGTGTCCGACTTTTGAATCGTCGACTGGATCCGAGTCGTCACTTGTTTCAAGAATTGGTCGCCGATCGAGTGACCGAACCGGTCGTTGATGACCTTGAAGTTGTCTAGGTCGATATAGTATAAGGCGAACGGTTCTTGCTGGGACTGACCGAGTAGTGCGTCGAGGCGGTCGCTGAACAAGCGACGGTTCGGGAGTCCGGTGAGCGGATCCAAATAGACGAGGTCGTTGATTTGAGCCTCGATTCGTTTCCGTTCACTGATGTCACGGATAATGCTACTGAAGAAGATGCCCCTGTCCGTCTTCCACGTACCGAGTGACATCTCGATTGGCACTTCGACACCGTCTTTTCGTAATCCGATGAGCTCGACCGTTTGACCGATGACGCGTTTTTCACCAGTCGCCTCATAACGGCGCATACCATGTTCATGCGCTTCTCGGAATCGTTCCGGGATAATGGAGACAATCGATTGCCCGATCATCTCGTCATACGTATATCCGAACAAGTCGGTCGCCCCGTGATTCCACTGGAGAATGACACGATTATGGTCAGCGACGATGATGGCATCCGATGCCGATTCGATGATCGATTCAAACTTCAGTTCGAGTTCTTCCGATTGTGCCTCGAGCTGTGACGCCGTTCTCAGTGAGATGTACATGATCACGAACAAGGTCATGACGCTCGCCGCGATGACGTAAGCGAGGAGGGTGCTATCGACCGCATAACCGCTCATCGCCTTGCTGACTCCTTCTGTCGGGGTGAATTGTGCAGCGCCCATCCCGACGTAGTGCATCCCTGATACGGCGACACCGATCAAGACCGAACTGGCGAGACGGCGCCAATGGAACCGCGAGACGTTCGGGATATAAAAGAGAATATACAGTCCGACGAGCGATGCTACATATGCAACAAGAGCAGAAGCAATCCACATGACCGGGTCATACGTGAGAATGGCGTTCATCTGCATGGCTTCCATCCCGATGTAGTGCATCGATACGACCCCAACACTGATCAAGAAGGCGCAAAAGACGAGTTGCGTCGGTCGTGTCTCCGGATGGCTGATGATCCAGAAGGCGAGTCCTGAGGCAACGACGGCAGGCACGATCGACAACAAGACGATGCCGAGGTGATATGTCACATCATCGTTAAGATGAAACGCCAGCATGCCGATAAAGTGCATTGCCCAAATCCCAAGCCCGAGACTGAAGGCGCCGGCTACGACCCAACTGAACCGTGAGGCGTATTTCGCATATTTCAAACGACTGCTAATATCGAGGGCGACACCTGCAGCGAAGATGGCAACAGCGATGGAAAGAATGACGAGTGGTAAGTTGTACGAGCTACTGAGGTGATGTTCGATTTGAAACAGTCCTTTCGATTTCAAATGGTTCAATGAGTGAATTAGTCAAAAAGTGCTTAATTAGAGTAGCACATTCCAGAATCCCACTTCTTGTCCCATTTTGTAAGGTGGGTCAATCTTTTAGACGAATCACACATTGCGGAATTTTTTTCGAAACGGTATCGTTAGATGAAGAAGAGAAAGGGTGATTCTTGATGGAAACGATGAACGGGACGGCCCGCATCCGTGGTGCCTATTCGACACTGAGCAAGAAAGAACAACGCATTGCCGACTATATTTTGAAACAACCAGAACAGATCATTCATCATACGATCAATCAAGTGGCAGATGACCTTGATGTCGCCGAATCGACGGTGTTCCGCTTTTGTCAGCGCGTTGGTTTCAAAGGCTATCAGGCGCTAAAGATTGCACTTGCCTCGGATGTCGTCGCACCACTTCAAGATATCCATGAAGACATCGCAGAGACGGACAGCGTGCTCGAAATCGCAGAGAAAATTTTTTCGACGAACGGAAAGACGATTGAATCGACGCGTCAGATTTTAGAAGGGGCTTCCCTGGAGAAAACCGTCGAGCTGTTCCTCGGGGCACGCCGCATCGAATTTTTCGGGAGCGGTGGGTCGGCCGTCGTCGCGTTAGACGCATACCACAAGTTTGTGCGGAGCGGCCTTCAGGTGAGCGCGATGCTTGAGTCGCATATGCAGCTCATGTCAGCCTCGCAATTGACGACAGAGGATGTCGCCGTCGTCATCTCGCATTCCGGTGCCTCGAAAGAGACGCTTGATATCGCCAAACTCCTAAAAGAGAAAGGTGTCTCGACGGTCGCCATCACGAACTATGCGAAGTCACCCCTTTCAAAAATTGCTGACGTATCGCTTTATACGGTGTCCCAAGAGACGGCGTTTCGTTCAGAGGCACTCGCTTCTCGGATTGCGGAGCTCAGCTTGATCGATGCCTTGTTTACAGCTGTCATGATGCGACGCGGGGAAGCGGCACGTGCGTCTCTCCAACAGATGCGTGAGGCGATTTCAATGCGCCGAATCTAGAGAAAACAGGGTTAACTTCTACAAAAAGGTGGAAATTATAAACTCTGAGGGCAAAGCGAGGCTTAGAGAGAGAAGGTGGACCGATGAACCATATTGATTTTTTGTCTTCTGACCATTACAACGAGTTCAAACGGTTAGCACAACGACTTACGGATCCTGGCAGTACTAGTCGCGAATATTACGCCGCGCTATATGTACTTGCGGGTCATCCGCACATCCGAGAATGTTTGCTTCCTTATATAGACCTCGAAGCGGGGAAGATTCGAACTTCCACGATCATCGATGACAACACGTTCGATAAACGAGAGTTTGTGCTCGCCAAACTCGTCATTCACTTGTATAACTCGAAAGAATGGGTCCTTCCGACCGAATTGATCGCCTTGCCGGAAGAAGACTACAAATTAGCGATGCAGGCGATCACGCTTTGCCGAAATGAACAATTTGACGGGGTTACGATCCCGAGCGACTGATGACACCCTGTTCCGTTTGTGACAGGGTGTTTTTCGTCTAATGAAAAAGGAGGAGAGACCGTGTCACTCAATACATCGATGTTGGCCATTCTGCTCATACTGCTCGTCGTGATGATGGCCGGTCCACCGTTATTGCTTTTGTATTTTTGGCGACGAGACCGGAACCAGCGTGAACACTCCGTCCTCCGTAACTTCCCGATTCTCGGCAAACTGCGTTATATGTTCGAGAAGATGGGTCCGGAGCTTCGGCAATACTTGTTCTTGAATGACAATGAGGCAAAACCGTTCTCGCGGAACGAGTACGAGGCGGCCGTCATTGCCGGGAAATATAAGTCGCGCATCATTGGTTTCGGTTCGGAGCGAGACTTTGAAGCGGGTGGGTTCTATCTTCAGAACGCATTGTACCCGACAAATCGGAACGAACTACGAATCGACAACTCAACGAAAGTATCGACGTGGATGTATGAATTAGATGAGGATAACCTCTTCACCCGAAAAGAGCACCTTGTCGAACGTGACATCTCCCCGTACTTATTAACAGAAGAAGATACCATCATCATCGGGAAAGAGACGTGTCGGGAGCCGTTCCATGTCAGAGGGCTCGTCGGTCAGTCAGCGATGAGCTTCGGTTCGCTCGGCGACAAGGCGATCACGGCTCTCTCCATCGGACTCGGTCGTGCGGGCGGGACGTGGATGAACACGGGGGAAGGTGGTCTTTCGGACTATCACTTAAAAGGAAATGTCGACATCATCTGTCAAATCGGTCCGGCACTGTTTGGTGTCCGGGATGAAGACGGGACGTTTTCGGTGGAGGCGTTCAAACAAAAGAGTGCGCTCCCACAAGTGAAGGCGTTCGAGCTGAAACTAGCACAAGGGGCGAAGACGCGTGGGGGACATATCGACGGCTCGAAAGTGACCGAAGAGATCGCCCGCATCCGCCATGTGCGTGTCGGTGAGACGATTGACAGCCCGAACCGATTCTCTGAGTTTCACACACATGGGGAATTGTTGGCCTTCATCGATAAGTTGCGTGAGATCGGTGGGAAGCCGGTCGGCATCAAGCTCGTCGTCGGCAATATACAGGACATGGAATCGCTCGTCGAAGAGATGGCGACGTCTCAGATCGTGCCAGACTTCATCACGATTGACGGGAGTGAAGGCGGGACAGGTGCGACGTATCAAGAACTCGCTGATACGGTCGGTTTGCCACTGAAAGCGGCACTTCCCTACATGCATCGGCTCTTGATTGAGCACGGTCTTCGTGACCGTATCAAACTGTTCGCCTCGGGGAAACTGATCACGGCGGACAAGGTGGCGATTGCCCTCGCACTCGGTGCCGACCTCGTCAACATTGCCCGCGGGCTCATGTTCAACGTCGGTTGTATCCAAGCACAGGTGTGCCATACGAATCGATGCCCGGTCGGTGTCGCGACGACCGACCCGAAACTGCAGCGTGCTCTCGTCGTCGACGAGAAGAGTTTTCGAGTGACGAACTATATCATTTCGCTCCGTGAGGGACTGTATAATATGACGGCCGCGGCAGGGGTCCGTTCCCCGACTGAACTGTCAGAGGAACATGTGATTTACCAGGAACCGGACGGTCACATCCGTTTTGTACGTGATTAATAACCGTTGAATCAAAGGATTTCATCAAAACATCCTACGAATTTGCCGATAAAGAAGGCAAACCCGTAGGATGTTTTTACAGTATTTTCGTTGTAGAAACTACCAGATACTTGTACAATCATGTAAATGAAAGTCAGAATTTATTATAATCTAACGTAGCGTTTGAATGGAAATGGATGAACCCGTTTTGTTCCGCGTATGCCGCACTCTTCGGACGTTGTTTCGAAGACACGGTCAACGCTTTGATGCCGTATTTCGCATCGAGGCAACGTAACTCTTGAATCCGGTCTTTTGACCACTGGTCTTTCGAAATAGTCGTATAGTTGAAGCTCTCCCACATGACACCATCCACATATGGATATGTGTACGTCTTCAATGTCGCAAATCCCCAGTTTTGAATGAGAGAAAGGGTAGGGTGGTTGGCCTTGATCGTCTTCATGAACTGACTCATCCCGTCACGTTGTGCTTTTAAGATGGTCGGTTGTTCTGAATGCTCGTTGTCGATGTTGCCGACAGTATCTAAGAACGCCCCGTCTAATCCTTTGGCGACAATTTGTTTCTCTACTTCACGCGTCAACAATTCACGATAATGCGTCGACGTCATGTCGACCAAATAAGAATCCCACTCTGCATAATGGACACGTTGTCCGTTACGGTGGAAGAAGTCCGACTCGTTCATCTGTTGGATGAAATCGACGTTCCAATTGTCAGCTTCCATCGTATTGATGTAGCCGTACACTTTCGTACCGAATTTTTGTAACTCTTTGATTTGAGCTGCAGTATAATAAACAGGCTCGATGATGACGAGGTCATACTGTTGCATCTTTTTGATTTTACTCTTACTCGGCATATCGTAATAAATCTTGTACGACTCGACGTTTGCGAGCGGGTTGCTCGCTTTGGCGACCACTTGATGTGGCGTCCAGAACGCGAATCCGACAACGAATGCACAACAGATGCTAATGATTCGTTTGGCTGAGAAAATACCCATAAAAAAACCCTCCTGATAGTTATCAGAGAGCGGCCGCGGCTATTGCAGACTGGCGATCGGTATCTAACAAGATCGACGACCCATGTCTTTGCGCCCTTACTTTTCAGTAAGTTTGCCCGTCTCGATATGAAATTTTTTGTCGAACAATCCATCGAATGTCCTATTACTTAATAAAATACCACGTAAAGGAATGAGTGACACTATGATTTATACCCAACATCGCACATCAATCAAATGGATTGAAATGATTGTGACTATTTTACTTATCGGCATTTTGGACTATACGTTTAGTCTTTCTTTGTCAGAATGGGCGATTGACCCGTTAATTTTTTATATCCTTCTCTTCTCGCTTCGCTACGGCCTACTCGGGGCGTTCGTCAGTTTCGCATTGACGAGTCTATATCATTTTTCATTCCTTCTGATGGAAGGGTCGGATTTACTCTTGTTCCTTTACGATACGAACGAACTCGCGTGGATTTTGCTTCACTTCTTCGTCGCCTTGAGCGCCGGCGTTTTCAGCACGTCTTATCGTGAGCGCTACCAGTCGCTCCATATCCGTCAGGAAGAGGTGGTCGATGAGAACGAACAGTTGAAGCAGACGGTGCAGCAACTCCAAGAATCACAAGGGGAGATGCGGAAGCGGGTGCTCGATTCGACGTATACACTCTCAAGAATCTATGAGGTCGGTCTTCAGCTCGACCAGGACGCGACAGACTTGGTACGTGACCATTTGATCGGGACGTTTACACGCGTGTTCCGGGCGCGGCAGCTCGCCCTCTATCACGTCGATACGTCACGCCGGACGCTTCGTCTTCACGTCCGTTCGGGGGATGTCGAACGTTTGCCACAGACGCTCTTCATTGATTCGGAGCAAGGCATTTTCGCACGGATGTTTCAGACCCAAAAACCGACGATTCGGTTGGCCGATGAACTCGAAGGCCCCCTTCTCGTCGCCCCGATTTGTTATGAGGGAACGGTGAAAGAAGTGTTGATCGTCCATGAGATTGATATTCTTCGATTGCGCAGCCACGAGATGAATATGATGAAGCTCGTCCTCGACTGGGCGGGCACGCGAATCGAAAAAGCGGATGCGCTCGAGTGGATGCTCGTCAGCGATCAGCTCGTCGAAGGGACGCGCATGTTCCGCATGGACGCATTCGAACAAAAAGTCGCGCAGCAAGTGTTGCGCCATGAACAATATGACCAACCGTATAGCACGGTCACCATCCCGGTAGAAGGCGTCGACCTGTCACTCATCGAAATCGAGCTCATCCTCCGTCAATCGATGCGTGAGATTGATGTCATCGGGTACGACGAAGACGACCGTGTCCTTCACTTCCTATTACCGGGTACGCCGGTCGAATCGGCGGAACGGTTCAAAGAACGAATCGAGCACGTCTTCTATGTGAAAGGTGGGAAGCGCCTATGACCGGATGGATGATTCTCCTGTTCTTCCTTCTCCATGCCGTCTTGTTATTCGTCATCTACCGTCTCGTCGTCCGCCCGAGAGTGGATGCGACCGAGAAGGGCGTCTGGCTCTCGATTTTTCTCGTCAGTGCCGTCGTCCCGATCATCGGGGAACTGTTTGGCTTGATCGCATATGGGGTTGCCCGTCGCTTCGCATCGTCGAAGACGCTTCTCGATTATGACGAATATATTAACTTCGACACGGTCAACTTGGAGCGCTTGCAGCAACAGGCAAAAGAAGATTTAGACCTCGTCCCATTGGCGGAAGCCTTACAGATGGACGGGAAGAAGCGGAAACAGTCGATCACCCAACTCATGTCGACACCGCTTATGAACACAGAAGAATACTTACATTTAGGTCTCGAGCATGAAGATACGGAAACCGTCCACTATGCGGCGACCGTCCGGAACACGTTGTTCGACCGTTATGATTTGATGCTCAAGCAGCGCATCGCGCAAGTGAACCCGGATCGACCGGAGACGATTTATCCCGTCATCGAGACGGGCGTCTCGTTTTTAGAGAGCGGTCTCTTGGACGAGGATATGAAAGCCCGCATCCAGCAACGGACGATGTTCCACCTTGAACAACTAGGAGAACATGACGCAACGGATGAAACCTATTTGCGCACGAAAGCCCGTCTATCGTTCCAAGCAGGTGACGTCGAGACGGGGGAACGGTTGGCGGAGGCACTGACGTTATATCATCCGGAAGTGCCGGACGGCTATATCCTATTGATTGAACACCATATGACGAATGGGGACTGGGCGTCATTACGTCCAATCCTCGACCGACTCCATCAACATCTCGACCTACGGGACGTTCCAGAAGATTATCGCTTTGTCATTCAACAGTTAGAAGGTGCTCACACATGAATAAATCGATTACGACGTATCTCGCGTCCTTGTTTTCTCTGATCATCGCGATGATTGTCGTCGTCCAGTTTTTACGACTCGACTACGGTCACCGGCTCATCCCACAAGAAGCAAATGAGCCGAAGGCGTTCACGACACTCGCAGGCGAGGTGAGAGCAGTGGAAGGAAAACCGGCTCAAATCTATATCCATCAAAACGAGGACGACTTGTCGACGTCCGTCTTGAACAACTTGAAATACGCGCTCGACTACGCGAAGTTGCCATATACGTCCATCGAGGCAGAGGAGATTGCCGCAATCGAGCCCTCTCCGCAGCACGTCCTCGTTGTCAGTGGGGAAAATACGAAGTCATGGCCGTATGAAACGATTCGGTCGTTCGTCGAGAACGGGGGACGCCTTTATGTCGCTGGTCGCTTCATCGACCAGGAGTGGGCCGACCTTATCGGCGTCAGTGATTTCGGGGACTTCAAGGATGGGGTCAACGGGCTGATCTTTGAGAAAGAAATTTTCCCTGGATATGTGGACTTGCCACAAGACTCTGGCTTGTTCGTCCATAGTATCGCCGACGTTGAGTTGAAGGATGAGGCGGATGTTCTCATCTCGGCGAAAGGCGAACCGATTTTATGGCAGTCTTCATACGGTCAGGGAGAGGTCATGTTTTGGAATACGACGTCTCTGACCGATAAGAACTCACGCGGTCTCATGGTGCAGTCGCTGTCGATGTTGTTCCCGGCGTTCGTCATGCCACAAGCGGGCATCAAGGTCGTCCATCTCGACGACTTCCCGGCACCGGTACCGAGCTATTCGAATCCCGTCATCACGGAAGAGTACGACCTCTCCATCAAAGAGTTCTTCTCTGAAGTATGGTGGAAAGATATGAAACAAATCGGTGAAGATTATGACGTCACGTATTCCGGCTTCTTGATTGGCAGTTATAAAGCGACGAACGAAGAGACGACCGAACAGCTCATCGAGAAAATTCGGGCACCGATGCTCGAATACGGGCGTGGGTTGCTTCAGACGAACGGAGAGGTCGGGCTCCACGGCTTCAACCACCAACCACTCGTCATGGGTGACGAGGTGATGGACCCCGAGCTCGGCTATGCGAAATGGGAAAGCAAAGACGCCATGCGTTCGGCCGTCGACCGTGTCGTCGAGGCGTTCGACTATTACTTGCCGAATGAACGCATCCGTAGCTATGTCCCACCATCGAACATCATCGGACAGTCGGGACTAAGCGTCCTGAACGAGAAGTTTGAGGACGGGTTGATCGTCGCCGGGCTCTATAGCGGGGATGCGAGTAAAGGAAGTTACATCCAAGAGTTCGGACCGGACCCGGTCTATCCGAATTTATATGATTTCCCGCGCGTGTCGAGCGGATATAACGAGACGCCGGACGACCTGTTCGTCGTCATCGACGCCGTCGCCAATTTCGGGCTCGTCTCGCACTTCATTCACCCGGATGACGTGTTAGATGAATATCGTTCGAAAGGGAAAGGATGGGGCGTCATGAAAGAGTCGTTCGGTGGTCTATTCCAGACGCTCTATGCCAAATATCCGCACCTCGAAGGGTTGAGTCAATATGACGCATATCGGAAGTACGAACTGTATCAAGATGCGCAAATCGACGTCGCCTACACGAACGACGCGATTGACATCAACGCCCAGCAACTGCCCGTCCCATCGACGCTACTCGTCCGAGTCGAGCCTGGGAAACGATTAGACACAGGAAGTTTCGCGTTTGGTGCTGTCAGACCGTTTGATGAGAGCGGTACATTATATCAAGTCGAATTAAAAGAGACGTCTGTTCGTCTCCCGATATTGGAAGGAGCGCGCCCATGAAGATTGGAATTGTCGTCGAAGGGAGTTATCCGTATGTGAGCGGAGGCGTGTCGAGTTGGGTGCACATGCTGATGCAACAAATGCCAATGCATGAGTTTGAAATCATCTCGATCATGCCAAACCCGAAGTCTGAGGCGGATTATAAATATACGTTACCGGAGAACGTCACAGGTGTGACCACGCTCGCCCTCAACCAGCGCGCGACACGGAAACGTCGTCCGGAAGCGTTGACGCAAGAAGAACGTGACCGAATCAAGACATGGATGACGTTCGGTCACGTTGAGTCATCGATTTATCCGATGTTAGCATCACAAATCGGGACACCGGAACAGTTCTTCTCGAGCCGTCTCTTCTATCAACTCGTGACAGAGAGCTATCAAGAAGAAGGGCAGGCCGGTTCGTTCATCGATTACTTTTGGATGTGGCGCAGCATGTATGCTCCCGTACTCGACCTCCTCCAGGCAGACTTGCCACAAGTCGACCTCATCCATTCCGCGTCGACAGGTTACGCAGGATTGATCGCGAGTGCGATAAAAGAGCGTCAAAACATTCCGTTCTTATTGACGGAGCACGGCATCTACTCGCGTGAGCGGGAAGAGGAACTGTTACAGGCGGCGTGGATTCCACCGGAGTTCCGTTCGCACTGGATCCAGTTCTTCCACCATATTTCCCGGGAAGCGTATCGGAAAGCGGACGACGTCATCACGCTGTTTGAACGAAACGGAGAGTTGCAACGTCAGCTCGGGGCACCGGTCGAGAAGTTGAGCATCATTCCGAACGGGATCGATGTGACGGGCTTGTCGGCACTCGGTCACGTAGCGGGAGGAGAAAAGCTCCGCATCGGCGCCATCGTCCGCGTCGTCCCCATCAAAGATATTAAGACGATGATTTATGCGGCAAAGCTATTACAAGACATGCTCATCCCGTTCGAGTTGACCATCATGGGACCACTCGATGAAGATAAGGAATATGCGGCCGAGTGTGAAGCGCTCATCCGGCAACTCGAACTCGAACAAGCCGTCTTCTTGGTCGGGAAAGTCGATATCCGCAAACACCTTCCAGAGTTCGACGTCTATCTGTTGACGAGTATCTCGGAAGGACAACCCCTCGCCGTACTCGAAGGGATGGCAGCAGGCGTCCCGTGGATCGTGACGGACGTCGGGGCCTGTGCAGAACTCGTGAACGGGCGACCGGACGAGCCGTTCGGTCCGGCCGGATTCGTCGTCCCACCGGTCAATCCGCGCCGAATTGCGGAACGTTGCGTCTGGTTCCATCAGAACCGCGAAGACGCGCGCCGACTCGGACGAAACGGGCAACAGCGCGTCGAGACATATTACCGCACCGACCAGTTCATCGATGCGTACTTACATCTATATGAAGAAAGGAGAGCGGCATATGGCGGGCATCGGGTTTAAGTTACAACAGCTATTCCAAGAAGATTATTTTTCCTCGCGTATTAAAGCGTACGCCTTTGCCGGTCTCGTCACGTCCGGCCCATGGCTCATCGTCATCGTCACGATTGCGCTCATGCAGTGGCTGACGAGTTATTTGTCGATTGCCACGCTTGAGGAACGGACGACGTTCAACTTGATCGTCTCGTATAGCTTCATCTTCTCTCAAGTCGTGCTCGGCGTGCAGCAGCTCGTCGTCACACGCTATTTGGCGGACTGTTTCTATGAGAAGCGGTACGAGGACATCTTCCCGGCGTTTATCGGCATGATGAAGACGACCGTCGCCATCGCCTCGGTGTTGTTCGCCGTCTTCCTCTCGTTCTCTGAGCTACCGGCGTTGTTGAACGCGTTGGCGTTCGTCTTGTTTATGACGGTCAACTTGATCTGGGTGCACTTCTTGTTCCTGAGCGCGGCGAAGTTTTATCAGGCGGTCGCCTATAGCTTTGTCGCCGGTGGGGTCGTCGCCGTCGCGGCGATCATTATCACCGATCAGTTCTTGATGTCGTATTTGACGGAGTCTTACATGAAGAGTTTCGCCTTGACGGCGAGCATGACGCTCGGTCTGATTGTCACGCTGTTCGGCTTGTTCACGTCGATGCTCCTCACGTTCCCAAATCGGAGCACGGTCGGTCAGTTCTCGTTCTATCGGTATTTTGACCGATATCCTGCGCTGTTTTGGACGAGCTTCCTCTACAACATCGGAATCTGGGTCGGGACGTGGATCATCTGGTTCGCAGAAGGGGGGAGCGTGCATCTTGATACGTTCCGTTACCATCCGATCTATGACACGGCCATCTTCTTGTCGTATTTGACAATCATCCCGACGATGACGATTTTCGTCGTGTCGGTCGAGACGCGTTTTTATGAGCGGTATCGCGTGTTTTACGGGTACGTGAATGAAGGCGGGACGTATCAACAGATTCAACGGTCGAAAGCGGCAATGCTACTCGTCTTGCGACAGGAGTTGCAACGCTTGTTCCGGAACCAAGGGCTCGTCTCGCTTCTCTTCGTCATCTTCGCAGCCGTCTTGTTCCCACTGCTCGGGCTCTCGCCTGAAATTCGGGACGTCTTCCAAATGACGACGATCGGAGCCTTCTCGAATGCGATGGTCCTCGTCCTCACGCTCGTATTGCTGTATTTTGAAGACCATAAGGGAGCGGCGTATACATCGGCCCTCTTCATCACGATGAACGCGGGACTGACTTATTTGCTTCTTCCACTCGGACCGGACAGTTATGGGCTCAGTTTTGCGATTGGCTGTACGATCGCCTTTGCCTTCTCGCTCATCCGATTGATTCGATACGTGTCGGAGATTGACTACCATACATTCAGCCGAAGTGAAGCACCTCCTCGGACGGATACGTTCCGTCGTGTCGGGGAATGGCTCAACGAACGCTCAGCATCATAAGACAAAGCCGCCTTCTCAAGTGAGAGGGCGGCTTTGTCATGTTTATAGTATTAAGAAGTAGAGTGAACGGGAAAACGTAACTGTTGGAGATTATTCGAGGAGGGATTCCATGAAAGCACTATTTTTGAACTGCACGTTAAAGGGTGGCGACACGACGTCGCATACAGAAGGATTGATTCGCGATATCTTGCCGCATTTTGATGCGCTTGGGGTCGAGTCGGAAATCGTTCGGATCGTCGACTATAACGTCGCATTCGGGGTGACAGAAGATGAAGGGAACGGAGATGAATGGCCACAGATTTTCGAGAAAGTAAAAGGGGCAGACATCATCGTCATCGGGACGCCACTCTGGCTTGGCGAGAAGAGTAGTGTCGCGACGCAAGTGGTCGAACGGTTATATGGCGGCAGTGGCTTGACGAACAAGTCAGGTCAGGCGATCTACTACAATAAAGTCGGCGGGGTCGTCGTCACCGGGAATGAAGACGGGGCGAAACACGCATGTGCCGGCATTCTCTATGCCTTATCTCATATCGGATTCACCGTGCCACCGAACGTCGATACGTATTGGGTCGGGGAAGCGGGACCAGGCGATTCGTACATCGATGCCGGGCGCGATAATGCGTTTACGAAGTCACACGGGAAGACGATGGCGTATAACCTCGTCCATTTCGCGCGCATGTTGAAAGCACATCCAATTCCGGCAGAAGGAAATACGATGGAATGAAGAGTGGCCTCGGCATACGCCGAGGCCATATTGATCACTCCTTCTTCTCCACCGCATGTCCCCCGAACTCATTCCGGAGTGCGGCGACAACTTTACCAGAGAACGTGTCGTCTTGAAGCGAGCGTTGGCGCATCATGAGCGAGAGAGCGATGACCGGTGTCGGCACGTCATATTCGAGCGCCGTCTCGACCGTCCATTTTCCTTCTCCTGACGCATGCATGACGCCACGGATGTCATCGAGCTTCGCATCTTTGGAGAAGGCGCTCTCGGTCAGTTCCATGAGCCATGAACGGATGACAGAGCCGTGATTCCAGACACGGGCGACGTCCTCATATTCATAGTCGAACGGGCTCTTCTCGAGCACTTCGAACCCTTCAGCGATCGCCTGCATCATGCCATATTCGATCCCGTTATGGACCATCTTCAGAAAGTGACCACTCCCACTCGGTCCGGCGTACAAATAACCGTTGTCGGTCGAGACGTCTTGGAACAGCTGCTCGATTTTCCCGAACGCCTCCAAATCCCCACCAATCATCGTACAAGCCCCGTTCCGTGCTCCGTCCATGCCGCCACTCGTCCCGACGTCAAAGAAATAGATGAGCTTTTCTTTGAAGCGGTCAGCGCGTCGCATCGACTCCTTATAGTTCGAGTTGCCTCCGTCGATGACGATGTCACCAGGGGAGAGAGATTCATATAAGTCGTCCAACACATGCTCGGTCACGTCTCCGGCCGGTACCATTACCCAAACAACTCGCGGCGCCTTCAGTGCAGCGACGACTTCTTCCAATGACTGTTTCGTCTCGAACTGACTCGTCGAGACGTTCCCCGGGTCATAGCCAAAGACGCGATGCCCATTGTCCGTCAAATTCAATGCCAAGTTCAGCCCCATCTTCCCGAGCCCGATCATTCCGATTTCCATTCGTTCCACCCCATTTATCAGATTTGTTCTCCTAATAGGGTTACCCGAAACGATTGAGATTCAAAAGAGTGGTTTGATTGGGTCGACGCGATAAGCGAGGATACGTGATACCGGGATGGATTCACCATCTGATAGTGTGATTTGTCCGGTTAATGAATTTAGGGATTGAAGAGTCTGTTCAAATGTTCGGTAAGCATCGTACTCGGAACTGCCGTACACGATAAACTCACAAGTTTGTTCTTGGTCTAAATAACACGTCACAATGAATCGCATCAATTAATCCCCTTACAAGTGAAATGGGTCACTATTACATTTTTGTTAATAATCTATACATATTTTACAAAAAATGAATCGGATGTACCATTATGTTTTCTGAAAATAAGGAAATGGTCTTATTAAAAACAGTGTAAGATCAAAATTCTTTCAAAATTGCGATTAAAAACGTGAATGGCTTTCGAAACCGTGACCAATGACTTAGTACTGTCGTAGGAAGCTAAATCATTCGTAAAAAATGCGTATGTTATCATGAATACCAATTAATTAAACTTTCAGAGCCCATTGTCGATACTAACGATATGAGCAATCGACAATGTCCGACAAATATTCACCTCTTTTATAAAAAAACGGAAAACTCTGTCGATTTAGCGTGATAAAATGAAACCTGTGTCAATTACGGTCAATCGGGGATAGAAAGGTGCTATGTCATGGAAGAGCAAAAGCCTAAAAAGAGAGTCAAGAAACGTCGTCGTAAAGTGTCACCCGCGAAGCGCATCGCCATCATCGCAGGTGCTGTGATTGGGGTGTTCCTGCTCATCGGAGCCGGGATGGCCTACTATTTGTATAATCAAGTCGATTCAACCGTCGACCGTTTGAATGAATCGGCCGGGCTCAGCCCGGAGCGGATGAATCAACAAACGATCTCAGATAAGAAGCCGGTCTCTGTGTTACTGCTTGGGGTCGACCGTCGCGCGGACGAACAGGGACGCAGCGACTCGATCATCGTCATGACGCTCAATCCGAACTCAGACGAGAGCGCGATGCTCAGCATCCCGCGTGATACGAAGACGGAAATTGTCGGGAAAGGGACGACCGACAAGATCAACCATGCTTACGCGTTCGGTGGCGCCGAGATGGCGATGGATACTGTCGAGAACTTCCTCGACATCCCAATCGACTACGTCGCGGAAGTCGATATGAAAGGTTTCCAAGACGCGGTCAATTTATTCGGTGGCGTCGAAGTGACGAATAAGTTCGCTTTCACATCGGGTGAGTATTCGTTCGAACCGGGGACGGTCAACCTCGATGGGGCAGAAGCGCTCGCTTATACACGCATGCGCTACGATGACCCGAACGGAGACTTCGGTCGTCAGGAGCGTCAACGTGACGTCATCACGGCGCTCGTCGACAAAGGAACGGACAGCTTCTCGATTGCACGATTCAACAACATGCTCGACGTCCTTGGCAATAACGCCAAGACGAACGTGACGTTCAAAGACATTCGGACGCTCTCGAGCGACTACATGACGGCTTTCAAAAACCAAAGCGTTCTTCGTCTCGAAGGAAGCGGCGGCAAAGAGAGCGACGGCATCTACTATTGGAACCCGGACGAGGCATCACTCGACGAAGTGAAGTCGTACCTCGGACAATTGATGGAACAATGACAGCGGCACTCGATTCGGATGAATCGGGTGCTTTCGTTTGTGGCATAATGAAAAGAAAAAGGAGTGACGGCCGTGCTCGATCGACTGACCCGACTCGCCATCGATGTGAGACATCGCTTCAAGGACCATCATATTAACGACTATAGCGCCACGCTCGCCTTCTTTTGGTTTCTCGCTATCTTCCCAATGTTCTTCGTCCTGTTCGCCGTCATGGCGTGGTTCAAGATCGATGAGGCATTGTTGATCGAACAAATCGAGACGCTTGTACCAGGTTCGAGCGTTCGGGAACTGTTGTCGATCGTCTACGACGTCAGTGGCAACTTGAATAGCGGTCTCGTGTCGGTCAGTGCCATCATCGCCTTCTGGTCTGCCTCGAACGGGACGGCCCGTCTCGTCAAACTAACCGTCTTCGCTTACGGGGAGACGGAGGCGCGTGGCTATGTATGGCGTCGTTTGATCGGACTCTTAACAATCCTTGCCGGTAGCATCGGTGCCGTCATTCTTGTTGTCTTCCATGTCTTCGGACAGGAATTTATCGACTTGTTGTATGCGCTCTATCCTCAGGTGGAAGAGTTCGATCGTCTCTCGACGCTCACGCGCTATACCGTCTCGACAATTATCTTGGTCTTTGCGTTCTCATTCTTCTATATGATCGCTCCGCAGCAACGAGTCCGATTTATCGAGACGTTACCGGGTGCTGTTTTTGCCGTCATCTCCTGGCAACTCATTTCGACAGGCTATAGTGTCTATGTCGAGCGTTTCTCGATTCTTGGGGACACGTATGGCACGATCGGCGTCGTCATCTTACTTCAAATCTGGCTCTATTTGACGGCGGCGACGATGCTGATTGGGGCAGAAATCAATGCCGCCTGGCCACATCATATGTACCGGACACCGACGAAGACACATTTTCCGTGATAACTGGAAAGAAATGATTAGCATTTTTTGGAGACATGCTATAATCCAATGTGCAGTCTGGGAAAAGATATACAAACTGAATTTACGGAAGAAGGTGGCCCGATATGGCGAAACATCAGAAGAAATCAAAGTGGAAATGGATACTTGGGATCACAGCGGGCGTACTGACACTCATGCTTGTCGCAGGTGGCCTATTCGTCTGGTCGATGGTCGATGAGGTCAATGACACGGTGACGAAAGTGAATGACAACTTACAGATCAGTCCAGAACGTAAGCAGGTCGAGACGATTGAAGAGAAGCGCTCGGTGTCCGTGCTCTTACTCGGAATCGACCGACGAGGAACGGAGCAAGGACGAAGTGACTCGATCATCGTCCTGACACTGAACCCGGATACGAACGAAGGGGCGATGCTCAGTATCCCGCGTGACACGAAGACGGAGATTGTCGGTCGCGGGTATCGCGATAAGATCAACCACGCCTATGCGTTCGGTGGTGCCGAGATGGCGATGGACACGGTCGAGAACTTCTTAGACATCCCGATTGATTATGTCGTCGAAGCGGACATGGAGGCGTTCACGGAAGTCGTCGATGCGCTTGGTGGTGTCACCGTGATGAACAAGTTCGCCTTTACTTCGGACGAGTATACGTTCCCGGTCGGTGAAGTTACGCTTAATGGAGATAAGGCGCTCGCGTATACACGGATGCGTTACGATGACCCGAACGGGGACTTCGGTCGCCAAGAACGGCAGCGCGATGTCGTCGCGGCCATCATCGAGAAGGGGCGCTCGGACTTCTCGCTCGACAAGGTGACGAATCTGTTAGACGTCGTCGGCAATCGGGCGAAGACGAACATCGAGTTCAACGAGCTCGTGACGCTCTCGACCGACTATATGGGTGCGTTCCGTAACGCAAGCACGCTCCGCATCGAAGGTGGGGGCGGACTGGAGTCGGATGGTATCTATTATTGGAACCCTGACGCAGAGTCACTCGACGGGATCCAGACCGAATTGAAACGCTTGATGGAATGAGTCGTCCAATGTTGGACGGCTTTTTTGTTTTGAAATGGGTGAGAAGTGAAAAAAGGTAGAGAGAACAGAAGGAGGGAATTGTATGGATTGGCAACAAATCGAACCGATTTTGAATAAATGGGGTGGCGATGAACAGGTGTGGCATCGTCTATTTGATAAGTGGGAGAGTCACGCCTGGCATGACCATGAGGCACCGAGCGAAAAGACGAACGTCCTACTTGTCGATGCGAGTTTCGTCACAACAGAAAGGAAGCCGGACATGGGGGCGCTCCATGATGTCCTCACCAAGCGCGTCGCAGGTACGATCAGCGACTTGCATCTCGTGTCGCTCTTTCCTTATATTGGGCGACAGACGGACACGGCCGTCGATCCGCGCATCCGATTGTATGAGGATTTAGGGGAGTTGAGCGACGACTTCCAACTCATGTATGAACTCGACCCGGTCGCCTACAATGCGGAGCAATTCGACCTGCTTGCCGAGACGGACGCACTCATCGAGCGCCTCGCTTATGGAGCGACGAAAGTTCGAATCCATGCCCAGTCGTTCCGTGGGATGACGCGTGAAGAAGTGAAGGACGTGCTTAGACTCTGGCATATCGTGTTGCACCACTATAAACCGAACGGTCAACTCATTCTCGCGGAAGACGCGCTCGACGAGGCTGAATCATATCTCGATGTCGTGGACGCCGTCTGTCATTTTGATCTTGCGAGTCATGTGATCCTCGCACTCGCGCAAGGGAAAGCGACACGACTGACCGATTGGGCACGGAAGATGACGGCACCGCCTGAAGGGAAGACGTACTTCCATTTCTTGTCGAGCGCCGAACGCGACCCATTCGAAAAGAATCTACTAGACGACCACGGACCGATGCTCCTCGCGGCCCATAGTATCTTGTTTTCGCTTCAAGGGATCCCGTCCATCGACTATCGGACACTCTTTGGGGTGAACGGTCCAACAGATGAGGAAGAGCTCGTCCAATCACTGAAGAAAGACGAGATACGACTGAATCGTTTCTCAGGAATCATGGGGCAACTCAACGTGAAACGGACAGAGCCAGCATTGTCACCTTATGCGACCCAACGGATCATAGACGTCGATCCGCACGTGTTCGCCGTCGAGCGTGAGGCTGAAGGACGTACGGTGCGCCTCTACACGAACGTGAGTGAAAATGAGGTTGAATTGGATGTTCGAGGCACGAACTTGTTCACAGGGGAGCCGGTCGAGCATATTCGATTGTCTCCGTATGGATATGCATGGGTACGGTAATAGGTCTTTTGGTTCAAAAATGAACTTCTGTTCATAGGTGTATTGACTCATATCAAAAATAGGTGGAAAATGGAAGAGTAGGAAGTTTGTACACATCAAGAGTCAGTCATCAAAGGAGCGGATTTCCAATGGATTCATCTTTCTTTTTCATGATGTTTCGGTTGACGATGCAATCATTTCTATACTGGATGATCGCGATTTTATTCTTAGCTTTTGGCGCATACCTTATCTTCTATTTACTGGACCGAGAGCGTGCGAACGTGTATCGGACGTGGTGGCGGATGAGTTTCTATGCGGCCTTCCTCGGCTTCACAATGCTTGGGTATGTGTGGGAGAAATTCATGATAGTCGATGTATGGAAATTTATTGCAGTCGCCTTGCTCGTTGTGGTCATCGACTTCGGGCTGATGTCACGAAAAGGAAAGACGAATCAAAAAAATCAGCTGACGGAAGAACAATCGTTCTGACGCCAGCTGATTTTTTAGTTATATCCGTTCGGGTTGTTCGACTGCCAGTTCCAGGCATCGCGACACATGTCACGAATGTCGTGCTTCGCTTCAAAGCCGAGCATCTGTTTCGACTTCGTCGGGTCCGCGAAACACGTGGCGATGTCACCAGGGCGACGGTCCGTCACGTTGTACGGCACCGTCTTGCCACTCTCTTGTTCGAACGCGCGGACGAGGTCAAGGACGCTATAGCCAGTTCCAGTGCCGAGATTGAACGCCTCGACACCGGTTTGATCCATGACGTAGTCAAGCGCCTGCAAATGACCTGATGCGAGGTCGACGACATGAATATAGTCTCGTACGCCTGTTCCGTCCGGTGTGTCATAGTCGTCACCGAAGACGCTCAATTCGTTCAACTTGCCGACAGCGACTTGCGTAATATACGGCATGAGGTTGTTCGGCACGTCGAACGGGTCTTCACCAATCTGACCAGACGGATGTGCCCCGATCGGGTTGAAGTAACGAAGGAGAGCGATGCTCCATTCTGAGTCGGCGACGGCGACGTCACGTAAGATGTCTTCGATCATGAGTTTCGATCGGCCATACGGGTTCGTCGCGCTGAGTGGGAACGACTCGTCAATCGGTGTCCGTTCCGGCATCCCGTATACGGTTGCCGACGAACTGAAGACGATCCGTTTCACATCGAACGCCTGCATGACTTCTAACAGGACGGTCGTGCCGACGACGTTGTTTTCGTAGTAGCGGAGCGGCTCTTTCACCGACTCCCCGACAGCTTTTAAGCCAGCGAAGTGAATGACCGCATCGATTGTATGTGTTAAGAAAATCTGTTCGAGTAGCGCACGGTCGAGAATGTCACCGAGATAGAACGTCACGTCTTTCCCGGTCATCGCCTCGACTCGGTTCAGTGCCTCGCGACTGCTGTTCGACAAGTTGTCGAGCACGATCACCTCGTGTCCGGCTTCAAGTAATTGGATGACGGTATGCGTACCGATATAGCCGGCACCACCCGTCACAAGAATCGTTTGAGTCATATGGAATACTCCTTTATTTGTCTAATTTCGTCAGACGAACGCGCGTCGAGTCGTCTTCGCCCACGAAGAGCCGTAGTGAATAGGTGTCACTTTCATAGACGACACCGTCTTCGGTCTCGTACGTCGGTTCACCGAGCTCGAGGAACGTCTCTTTCGTCTGATCCGTATTCGACCAGTCGATTGCCTCGACTTGCCCATTCTTCATCGTGAAGAAGAGACCAGGGTAGACGAGATACTCGTGTAAGGCGTCCGAGTCGAAGCCACTTGCGGTACCGACGTTTCCGACCAATTCATTCTCGTCCATCTCGAAGTAAGCTTCCGGCGATTCGTCAAACAACGTTTGATTGACGGAAGTCGACAACCAGTCCAATACGTCAGCATCACTGATGGAGGCAGCCGGCCATTTGGTGACGACCTCATCGCGTGACACCCAGCCTGTCAGCTCGTTTAAGCCAAGGTCAAGCAAGAGCGCATCGTCTCGTTCTTCGATAACGTCATAACGGTCCCCGATATCGGCGACGTAGACGACGTTCTCACTGTCCGGCTCACTGAGGAGCGGGGCATTTTTGACGCCAATCCACACTTCTTCGAGTGCATTCGTTTCGGCGACCGGTTCAGCTTCTGGTGTGACGGGTTCTTCCGTGACAGTCGGTGTCGATGATGATGTGATGAGGTCAGATACCATCGGATAAGCCGCATACCCACCGACGGATAAAAGAATGATGGCGAGTAAGCCAATCAACCAACCACGACTTTTCTTTCGACGTGGACGTGCCGGTTTGATTTCACGGTGGGATTTCATACGCTCCGTCCGTGAAGGGATCGTCGACTCCGGGACGTAACGCTGTTTCGGTGATGTCGCTTCAGCGGATGTTTCGATTTCCGGTTCTGTCGTTTTTTCGGGAGACGGTGCAACCACCGCCTTAGGGACGATTGGTTCGGAAACAGGTTGTGGTGTTGGCTTCGAAGTTTTTGGCATGACTCTCTCAGATTGAAGCATCTCGCTCTTCTCTAACACAGAGACGTAATAGGTCAAAAGGTCTACGTCCGTCTTTCCTTCTTTCAACCAGTTCGAAAAATCCGTAGCTGACTTTTCTTCAACGGAGAGTGAATCATTCGTTTCTCTGGTCAGTTCATGATAAGAGGCGGCAAGCGATTTGCCGTCTGCTAAATTTTCTTCAATATGTTGCTGGACGATGTCTCGTGTTTGTCGGTCGAGTGTGGCGTACAGCTGGAGTAGGCGCTCACTTACATGCACTAGGGGTCTCCTCCTTTGTTAAGTTCTTCCTTTCAAAGTTTAGCAGATTTACATGTCAAAAAACCCATTTTTTTAAAAACGGGTCATCAACCGATGAAAATTTTGCTATACTGTTTTGGTATTGTCATTTTAAATATTATCTGCGGGAATTTTCCAGCAGTGAATTTACCGGCACAAAGGAGAGAAGGACGGAATATGAACGAAGAAACGATTTCCCTCGGAGAATTATTCTCCATCTTGAAGCGGAGCAAGTGGCTCATCGCTAGTTTAACCATTCTCGCAGCACTCATTGCCTTTTTAGTGAGCTCATTTGTGATCAGCCCGACGTATGAGGCGTCGACACAAGTGCTCGTCGCACCAAAAGAATCACAAAACAACATGATTGACAGCAGTCAAATCCAGTCGTCGGTCACACTCGTTAACACATATCGTGTCATTATTCAAAGTCCAGCGATCCTCGAGCAAGTGCAGGAAAATGTCGTCGGGGCACCTGAAAACATCAGTAATTTGATTACCGTGAATAGCGAACAAAACTCACAAGTCATCAACATTGCTGTCCAACATACGAACCCGGTCATCGCGACGGATATCGCCAATGAAATTGGTCGCGTCTTCTCCAAAGAAGTGCCTGAACTCATGAGCGTCGACAACGTCAAGGTGTTATCGGATGCGAATGTCCCGATGTTCCCAGTCAAACCGAACATTTTACTCAATACAGCGATTGCAGCCGTGCTTGGGATGATGATTGGTGTCGCCATCGCCTTCCTTAAAGTCGTGCTCGACCGCCGCATCAAGACGGAACAAGATGTCGAGACGATTCTCGAGCTTCCGGTACTCGGGTCTATCCCGGTCATCGATCGTGTTGAGATGCAACAACAACGTCAAGCGAAGGTGAAGGGGGAAGAGGTCCGTGTTTAAGTTTGGAAAAAAGAAATCAAAACATATTCAGTACGATAAAACAGGTCGTGACTTGATCACGGTCTATAAACCGAAGTCGCCAATCTCGGAGCAGTATCGGACCATCCGAACGAACCTCGAGTTCACCGCAGTGGATGACGAGTTACAGACAGTTGCAATCACATCCTCGTCGTCAGGCGAAGGGAAGTCGACGACTGCGTCCAACTTGGCCGTCGTCTATGCCCAACAAGGCAAACGCGTCTTATTGATGGACTGTGATATGCGCCGTCCGACTGCTCACTTCACGTTCCGTCTCTCAAATGGAATTGGGCTCTCGACTGTTCTTGCGAAGAAGACAACACTCGATAAAGCAATCCACTCGACGCAAGTCGAAAACTTGGAACTGATGGCAGCGGGACCAATCCCACCGAACCCGTCCGAGTTACTCTCGTCGAAGATGATGGACCGAACGCTCAATGAATTAAAAGAACATTACGATGTCATCATCTTGGACGCACCACCGATGATGCAAGTGGCAGACACGCGCCTCTTGGCACGCAAAGTAGACGGCGTCGTCCTTGTCGTCGGTTGCGACAAGTCAGACCGTCAGATGGTCGTCAAAGCGAAAGAACAGTTGGTCTTAGCGGATGCGCACATCCTTGGTGTCGTCCTCAACAAGCGCGAGCCACAAGGCAGCGATGATTACTACTATTACTACGCATACGAATAAAAGGAGAATCACGCCATGATTGATATCCATTGTCATCTTCTCCCGGCCGTCGATGACGGTCCGGGAACGGTCGAACAAACAATCGAGATGGCGAGACGCGCCGTAGAAGAAGGGGTGACCGCAATCGTGGTCACCCCCCACGCGTTTCACCCTCAATTTGAAACGGAAGACTTGAACGTTCAAGAAGCTACAGCAACACTTCAAAACGTCTTACATCAAGAAGGAATCAAGCTCGACATTTATCCGGGACAAGAGATTCGCGTGTTCGGTGATCTCGTTCAGGCGTTAGAAGACGGGGAAGCACTCTCGCTCGCCGGATCACGCTACGTCCTTGTTGAGTTCCCGAGTGATACGGTACCGGCTTATGCCGAGCAATTGTTCTTCCGATTACAAACGGAAGGCTATACACCTGTCATCGCTCACCCAGAACGAAATAAAGAACTGGCGACCAACCCAAAACGTTTGATGGACTTTGTGTCATCAGGCGCGTTGTCACAAGTGACGACGAGTAGTTTAACAGGCGAGTTCGGTCAAAATGTGAAAGAGATTGCATTCGTTTTCTTACGAAACGGCTTGAGCCAGCTCGTTGCCTCAGATGCGCATAGTACAGGACGGCGTACGTTTTACTGGGAAGCCGCAAGACAAGCGGTTACGGAAGAATTGGGAGCGGGACGTTGGGAGACGTTGACGGAGAACGCAGAAGCGGTCCTAAAAGATGAATTTGTTTTCGTTGATCCACCTATTTTACCGACGAAGAACTGGCGAGGGAAATGGAAGAAGTAATTACCCTATTTTTACATAATTAGTTGACAATTAATGACTCTTGTGATTTTTGTCGACACTTGTCGAACGAAAATAGGTTTTAATTCCCTTTCCTTGGTTTTTTCATTAGGTCAAAAGTGTTAACCTTAGAATATATTTTAGTAAGGATGTTAAAAGCATCCTTTTTTCTATAATTGACCAAATTAGACAAACATTTAAATTCTTAAGGAGGGATAATCATTGTCGATACCTGATTTAGGTCGTAAGTCGTTACGTACAGGTGTACTTGTCAGTTTAGATATGTTCGCCATTTTATCTGCCATGTTCATTTCTTATTTTTTCTTGTATCCATTAGAGTTCATTCAAAATATCGATCGCAATCATTTTATCGAGACAGCTATTTCGTATAGTGCCATTTTCATTGTTATGGCAGGCATCAGTCGCTTGTATCGAGTTGCTTGGCGGTTTGCGAGCATGACAGAAGCAGTTCGTTTGGCGATGACACTCGCCTCGAGCACTCTCCTGTTATACATACTTCAATTCGCTGTTTACGGTGAAGCGATGGAGCGGATGCTGTTCTTAAGCTTTTGTCTCTCGTTACTCATGTTAGGTGGAATTCGTCTCGGTTCTCGTATTTACGTAACGTGGAAACAAGATCAAATGCCTATTTTACGAGGGCGAAAGTTAAAGCGAAGAAAAGACGAAAAGCGAACGCTCATCATTGGAGCCGGTCAGGCTGGGCGGATGTTAGTTCGTCAGATGAAGCATTCTAATAATCACCGAATGAATCCGATCGGGTTTATAGATGATAATAAGCATCTTCAAACATTAACAGTGAATGACGTAAAAGTCCTTGGGACGCTCGAACAACTTGAGGAAGTTGTCGAGAATGAAGCTATCGATAAAATCGTATTTGCGATCCCGTCCATGAGTTACCAAGAACGAGTTTCACTGATTCAACGTGCGAAGAAGGTTTGCACGAATGTACACACGCTTCCGATGATTGAAGAAGTGGCCGCGGGTAAAATCTCTGTCAATCAAATGCGCGAAGTATCCATCGAAGACCTCCTCGGCCGCGAACCGGTCGAGTTAGATATTACAGGTATTCAGGCAGAGGTCGAAGGGAAGACGGTTTTGGTGACAGGTGCTGGTGGATCGATTGGATCCGAAATCTGTCGCCAAATCTTAAAGTTCAACCCGGATCGCTTGTTATTACTCGGTCATGGTGAGAACAGTATTTATCTCATTGAACGTGAACTACGCGAATCGAAGATTCAAGCTGAACTGATTCCAGTTATCGCAGATATTCAAGACGCGGAGCGTTTGCGAGAAGTGTTTGTGACCTACACACCGCATCTCGTTTTCCACGCAGCAGCTCATAAACATGTTCCTTTAATGGAAGCAAACCCGCACGAAGCGGTGAAAAACAATATTTATGGAACGAAGAATGTGGCGGAGATGGCCGATGAGTATGGTGCCTCGCGCTTCGTGATGATTTCTACGGATAAAGCTGTCAACCCGACGAACGTCATGGGCTCGACAAAACGGATCGCCGAGATGGTTGTCCAACACTTAGCGAAATCAAGTGAAACGAAGTATGCGATTGTTCGATTCGGTAACGTATTAGGAAGCCGGGGATCTGTTATTCCATTATTCAAATCACAGATCGCTAAAGGTGGTCCTGTGACAGTAACGCATCCAGATATGACGCGTTATTTCATGACCATTCCAGAAGCAAGTCGACTTGTCATTCAAGCGGGAACGCTCGCCAATGGTGGGGAAGTGTTTGTCTTGGATATGGGAGAACCAGTGAAGATTGTCGATTTGGCACGCAATATGATTCAACTCAGTGGTTTTACGGAAGAACAGATTTCAATTTCGTTCAGCGGTATTCGTCCTGGGGAGAAGATGTATGAGGAATTGTTGAAAGAAGGCGAAGTGCATCCAGAAGCAGTCTATCCGAAAATCTTCACAGGAATTGTCACAGAAGAGCCAGATTTACGTGGCAAACTAGAAAATATGCATCAATTGATGACGGACGAGGCATTAAGTCTATACCTTGTGAATTGGGCGAATGATCAATTGGTTTCAACTGATGCAACATATAAACAAACCATATGACATGAGGAGTTTCATTAAATGACTATTAAAAAACAACTAAAGACTGCAAAACGCATTTTCTTAGCTTCACCTCATATGAGTGATGAAGGATACGAACAAGAATATGTAAAAGAGGCATTTGATTCAAACTGGATTGCTCCTTTAGGTTCTAATGTCGACGGGTTTGAAAATGAATTGGCAGAAATGGTTGGGGTTAATGCGGCAGCAGCGCTAAGCTCAGGTACCGCAGCCATACATTTGGCTTTAAAAGCTGCAGGAGTTGGAGAAGGTGATATCGTTTTTTGTCCTACTCTGACTTTTTCAGCGACGGCCAATCCGATTATTTACCAAAATGCTATCCCAGTTTTCATTGATAGTGATTATAAAACCTGGAACATGGATCCCGATGCTCTAGAGCAGGCATTCGTAAAGTATCCAAATGTAAAAGCGGTGCTAGTAGTTCACTTATATGGATTGTCTGCAGATATGGATCGCATTATGGAGATTTGTAGTAAGTATCAAGTAACTGTAATTGAGGATGCAGCTGAAAGTTTGGGAAGTTTCTATAAGGGACGACCAACTGGCACAATCGGCGACTATGGCGTATATTCCTTTAACGGAAATAAAATTATCACAACTTCTGGCGGTGGAATGTTGATTTCAAATAACGAGCAGGCTATTGCGAAATCACGTTTTTGGGCTACGCAGTCCCGAGATCAGGCAAGACATTACCAGCATAGTGAACTTGGTTTTAATTACCGAATGAGTAATGTGGTCGCCGGAATTGGGAGAGGTCAGCTAAAAGTACTTGAGAAACGTGTCCAGCGAAAGAAAGAAATCTTTGAGTTTTATCGAACACAATTATCTGAAATCGAAGATATTACATTTATGCCTGTGAATGAATGGGATTCGCCAAACTATTGGTTATCATGTGCGACAATCGAAGGCGATATATCTTCAATAGACGTGATGAATGAACTCGAACAATATAATATTGAATCCCGTCCGGTGTGGAAACCGATGCATCTCCAACCATACTTCGAAGACTATGATTTCGTGGGTAACGAAGTTTCTGAAAAACTGTTTATGACGGGGATTTGTTTGCCTTCAGATACAAAGATGACTGACGAAGACTTAACACAAGTGACTTCAATCATTAAAGGGTTATGGAAAAAATGAAACTAGATAAAATATACGAACATAAACTTAAGCGTGTGATGGATTTTCTGTTAGCTTTAATTGCAATTATTATTTTAAGTCCGATCTTTCTTATGACTGCGGTGATAGTAGCTGTGAAAATCGGACGCCCAATTTTATTTACTCAAGCAAGACCCGGATTAAATGAGAAAGTTTTCAAAATGTATAAATTTCGAACAATGACGAATGAACGAGATGGTAAAGGTGAGCTATTAGAAGATCATCTTCGTTTAACAAAAATCGGTAGTTTTTTGAGAGCAACATCATTGGATGAGTTACCAGAGCTATTCAATATCTTAAAAGGAGATATGTCGTTTATTGGTCCTAGACCTCTATTAGTACAGTATCTTGAACTCTATTCTCCTGATCAAAAGAAGCGACATAACGTTCGTCCAGGACTATCAGGGTTAGCACAAGTAAGTGGGCGAAATTTATTAACGTGGGAAGAAAAGTTTTCACTTGATTTAGAGTATGTAAAAAACATTTCTTTCACCACTGATATTAAATTATTCCTATTAACAATTAAAAAAGTTTTAATTCGTGAAGGTATTAGTTCATCAGATCATGTCACAGTCGAACCGTTTAAAGGGTCAAGGAAGTGAAAATGGATAAGTTACTCATAATTGGTGCGAGCGGTCATGGGAAAGTCATTGCGAGTATGGCAAACGACTCTGGAGCATGGAGAAGCATTTCTTTTTTAGATGATGCAAAAGTTGGAGAAACTGTTCTAGGCTTTCCTGTAATTGACTCAACAACTAACGCATATTTATATGCGGATGATTTTAAGTTCATTGTCGGAATCGGTGATGTACAGATTCGTGAAAAAATAACATTATCACTACTCGATATTCAAGCGTGTATGGCGACAATTATTCATCCTAGTGCCTCGATTGGATTAGATGTGAAAATTGGAGAAGGAACTGTAATTATGCCGCGAGTTGTCATCAATCCTTCAGTTACAATCGGAAAAGGTTGTATCCTGAATACTTCATCATCTGTTGATCATGACTGTGTGATAGAAGACTTTGTTCATCTATCACCTGGAGTGATTTTAGGGGGGAGTGTAAAAGTTAAAAGAAATACTTGGATGGGAGTAGGTGCTAAAGTTATTAATAATATCAATATAACGAATAACTGTATTGTAGGAGCTGGTTCTGTCGTTATAGATAATTTGAAATCATCAGGAGTGTACGTAGGGGTACCTTCAAAACTAAAATCTGAAAGGGAATGTTATGAAAAAAATATGGTTAATTAATCATTATGCTAGTGATATGTATATAAATGAAGGTGGAAGGCATTATTGGTTTGTAAAGTATTTGAAGAAAATGGGTTATGATCCTTTAATAATATGTGCAAATACTTTTCACAATAAACATGAAATTATCGAAATGGGAAAAGAAAAAGTTCTAATCAAACAAAAGAACGGTATAGATTTTCTTTTTCTAAAAACAACACCTGCTTTAGGAAATGGTATGGACAGAATAAAAAATATGGTGTTTTTTTACGTATCATTAATTAAAAATTATAAAAAAATTATAAAAAAAATGGGTAAACCAAATTTAATTATAGCATCAAGTGTACACCCATTAACAATGGTTGCAGGTCTACAGATAGGCAAACGTTTAAAAATTCCGTGTATATGTGAAGTCAGAGATTTATGGCCGGAAGCAATTTTTCAGTTCAATAAACTCGATGAAAATAGCTTTCTAGGAAAACTACTTATTAGGGGAGAAAAATGGATATATGAAAAGGCAGACTCAATAATTTTCACAAAAGAAGGTGATATTGACTATTTAAAAGAAAGAAAATGGTTAATAGAACACGGCGGATACATAAATAAGGATAAAATTCATTATATCAACAACGGAGTTGATTTGTATGAATTTAATAAAATTAAAATGAAATACGCAATTAATAATTATTCTTCTGATGACTCTAAACAGGCGTTTTCTGTCGTATATTGTGGATCAATTAGGCCAGTTAATGGTATCGATAAAATTGTAGAAGCCGCAAAACTGTTAGAACAATATGATGATATAGAGTTTCTAATATATGGTGAAGGTAATGAAAAAGAAAGAATCCAACAGTACATTGAAGAGAATGAACTGAAAAATGTTAAGCTTAAAGGCTTTGTTGAAAAAAAATATATTCCATCTATTCTAGAAAATTCCTCAGTAAATTTATTAAATTACTCTGGGGAAAATTATAATTGGGAAAGAGGAAATAGTTCCAATAAACTGTTCGAATATATGGCATCAGGGAAACCTATCATATCTACTGTTAAGATGGGCTATTCCTTGATAAAAAAATACCAATGCGGATTAGAGTTAGAAAAAGGGGATGCTATAGAGTTAGCAGATGCAATTATTCAGATAAAAAATCTTTCAAAAAAAGAATACAATGAAATGTCACAAAATTCTCTAAGTGCAGCAAAAGATTTTGATTTCAAAATATTAACTAATAAGTTAGTTGAGGTGATTGAAAAACATGACAAAGAAATATCAATTAGCGAAAAGCTTGATAATGGAATACGGATATAAGTGGTTTTTTCATCGTACATTATACAGTTTGAAAATATTTGCATTAAATAAAAACTCGAAATTGGAGTTAATACTAGATAAGAAAACTAAAAAGAATAAAGAGCAACTTCAGATTAATCTTATTAATTTAGATATTGAAGGAATAAAAGCACATCTGGATAGTTGTGATATTGAGACGAAAAAAGAAATAGTCAGATTGGCTGAAAATGCCATAGAGGGTAAGATTTTGGCTTTTTCACATTTAGATCTAGACTATGGTTCGCCAATAAATTGGAATTTAAACCCTGTTACTAATCAATTTATTAAATATGAAAAATGGTATAGGATCAAAGACTTTAACAGTAGATCTGGAGATATTAAATTAGTTTGGGAAATTTCAAGATTTACTCATCTATTTTATTTTATGAGAGCTTATCTTTTAACAAACGATAAGAAATTTTATGTGGCCTTTTCGTCTCAAGTTCAAGAGTGGATAGACTCCAATGAGTTTTCTTATGGTCCAAATTATAAATGTGGTCAAGAAAGTTCATTTAGGATGATAAATATTATAATTGGATATAACTTTTTTAACCAATTAAATTTAACATCTGAACAAGATAGACGTAATGTAGAAAAAATAGTTTTAGATAGTTATAACAAAATCATTAATAATTTTTCTTATGCAAAAAATTGTATAAAAAATAATCATACAATATCTGAAATTACCGGTTTAATCATTGGTTCATACGTATTGGGTAATGAAAAAGAGATGAAAAAAAATTGTGAGTTATTGAATAAGGAAATCGATAATCAATTTTTCGATGACGGTGGATATATACAGTATTCCTTTAATTATCAAAGGTTAGTATTTCAAATTATTCTGTTTAACTTAAAGATATCTCCAAAAACTAATTTTACTCTAACTACGAATAATACGAAAAAAATTAATAATTCCTTGAAAATGATGAGAGATTTCCTTGTAAAGAATAGTTTTTTGCCCAATTATGGTTCAAATGATGGAGCTTTGCTGTTTCCTGTTTCATCAGTGGATTATAGTAATTACTCTCCACAAATAAATGCTCTTTGGAATTATTTAAATGATACAAATTTATTTGATATAAGTGAAATGAATGATAAAAATTATTTAGAGGAGTCTATTTGGTTTTCTAAGGCTAATCATCTCTTGGATAATTCTAAGTATAATGCAAAAAAAAATAAGCGGTATGATAACTATGGTTTGTACAAACTGTCACACGATTTTGGATATTCAATGATTGTACTACAAAATTTTGAATCTAGACCTGCTCAAATGGATCAACTACATCTTGATTTATGGCATCGAGGGGAAAATTTGCTTTGTGACTCAGGGTCTTTTTCATATGCAAGTTCATTAGGGTTAGAATTGGCAAGTACAAAAGGTCATAACACTGTTCAAGTTGGAGAATTGGACCAAATGGAAAGACGTCCTCCTTTTTTTATATATAATTGGACCGAAAAAAAAGATGTAAAACTGGACAATAATTATTTCAGAGGGTCATTTTATTCAAAAAATGGGTATTTTCACCAACGTGAAATTTTTATACATCAAAATAAACATTTAATTACAGATTCAATAAAACTAAATACTGATACAAAGCTTGGTGAATTAAGTGTAGTTTTTAATATACCTAATCCACTAAAAATAATAAATAATGAAGTTCATATCTTTTCAATAAAAAACTCTAGTAAGATCATTGCAAAAATAAAATCGAATGGGGTTTTAAAACTAGAAAAATCTTATCGAAGTAAATATTATTTTAAAAAGGAAGAAATAAATAAATTATTTATCGTTCATCCTTTGCTAGAAAAAAACGAGTTCGAAGTTTCAACAGTGATTGAATTGTTATAAATGGAGGGAATACTTTAATGAAAATTTTAGTTTTAGCTACTGATTATCCTAGACCTGATGGTTATGTTGCTCAGTACTTTATTCATACAAGAAATATTGAGTATGTAAAAAAAGGTCTTGAAGTTACGGTGATGTCATTTAGTACACCTATAGCTTATTGTATTGATGGAATACAGGTAATTACAAAAAATAATGTTGATGTAAGTAATTATGACATTGTCGTTTCTCATGCACCAAACTTAAGAAATCATTATTTATTTTTAAAAAGAAACATGGGAAAAATCAAGAATTTAATTTTCTTTTTCCATGGACATGAGGTTTTGAAATCAAATGAAATATACCCCGAAGCATTTCATTATGTCACTAAATCCTCAAAACTAAAAAAAGTTACTCAGAACATTTATGATGAAATTAAGTTAAGTATTCTAAGAAACTTTATCGAGAAACATATTTATAAAATTGAAATGGTTTTTGTAAGTGAATGGATGCAAGATATGTTTGACAAATATATTAAGCTTAAATTACCTAAAGAGATAGTTAATAAAAAAAGTCATGTGATTTACAATAGTATTGGTTCAATATTTGAAAAACAAAGATATGATACTGTGATTGAGAAAAAGTATGATTATATTACTATTAGAAATATGTTAGATAAATCTAAATACGGGATTGATATAGTTGTTAGTTTAGCTGAAAAAAATAAACAATCTAAATTCTGTATTGTTGGAAAAGGTGAATTTTTTAATCATTATAAACTACCACAAAACATAGTTTTAATTGAGAAGCATTTAACCCATGAAGAAGTGATTGAATTTCTTAACCAATCAAAGGTCGCATTAATGCCTACTAGGGCGGATGCACAGGGCGTGATGGCATGTGAAATGGCTACGTTTGGAATTCCGTTAATAACATCTGATATCGATGTTTGTAGACAGATTTTTAGCGGCTTTGACAATGTAAAATTAATTTCTAATAATTCATTTTCAAAAATGGACGTTGATAAATTTATGGTTGAGTTAAATATAAATTCTAAAGATATTCCCAAGAAATTTTTGGTAGAAAGTACTATCAACAAAGAGTATGAACTCTTTAATAAAGTAATTTAAGGAGCGCGTATGAATGAACTCTTAAGTATATTACAGTTACTCATTATTTTAGGGATCTTCGGGTATGAAATTCGTCTAAAAAGTTCAGCATCATTTCTTTGGGGGACTCTTACGGTATTATTTGCTATACCCCATTTTTTGTCTACTATTTGGAGAAATCAAAACTTTTCTGAAGAAGTTTTAACTATAGCAAGTTTATATGTAATTGTGTTTTGCATAGTTTATATTTTTACTAGAATAATTGTTTCAAGTTTATCTTTTAAAAGTGAATTTATGAATTCCAACACTACTGTAAATATTTTGTCTGACCTAACAAATGATAAAAATATAAATGTACAACGCTTAATGAAAACTCTATTTGCCATTTTTGTTTTGAGCAACTTATTGCTGATTATTCATACAATTAGTCATTTCGGAAGTCTTTCGGGAGCTTCTTGGTTAGGATATTATAACTTGAATAAAGAACAAGGTGTTTTTAATTTATACCGTTTTTCACAATTTTTATATTTTGCATCATCTCCAATACTTTTTATGTATTTGGTTAGAGGAAAGAGAACAATAAGTATTATTATGATACTTTTAATTTTATTTTATGTTTGGTTAACAGGTAACCGTATTACAGTTTTACCACTGTTAGTTTCTTTATTAACATATGTAATTTTAAAGTCTGAGAACAAAAAAAAATATTTATTATTTGGGGGGATAGTAGGGATAATTTCTATCTATCTTATATACTTTTTAAGATTGATCAGACTATATGGAAGCGGAGTAGGGTTGTTTAGCGAATTAAGTATATTTGAAATAAATGATTTAGTGATTAGTATGCTATTGAATGGTGATGGTGAACTAGGTCTAAGAAATGCTTTTTACTACTTCATAACTTATAATAATGACTTTCCTGGTTTTGGAGAAGGAAATACATATAAGAGATTATTTTTTATTTTGATTCCTGGATTCCTTATCAGTGGTATAAAACCTCCTGACTTTGCAATTACTATGGGACAAGCTTGGATGAATAATTACTCTAATGATAACTTTTCGATGCATCCTACTCTATTTGGTGATTCTTTCGCTAATTTTGGATTTGCAGGTGTTTTTGTAGGCTTTTTATGTGCTTTTTTTGTGATATTGATGGATAAGTTAATATTAAATTCTAAAAAGTACATTTCAGGTGTTTTGTACGTATCTATTGGTATAATGTACGTTGTTATTGGAAGAGGATCGATTTACAATGCGATATTTTCATTTATAGTTACTTTAGTTATTCTATCTGCAGTTTTGATCTTTAATAAAATCAGATTAATAAAATATTAATGAGGGTGATTAACTTGAAATATATATTTTGCTCTTTAGGATTTATTTTTGAAAATATCAGGAAGATTATTGACTTTTCTTTAAAGGAGTATAAAACTTTTCAAATAAATAAGCATGGTTCAAAAGCTCTATGGATTGGTCCGAAAACAATAATTAGAAATCCGAATAATATTCATATAGGACTAAATACTTATGTATCAAGTGGGCTTTTACTCGCAGGGGAAAGAAGTAAAATCATTATAGGTGAGAACTGTCTATTATCAAATGATATTCATATAAGAACTGATTATCATTTGTACAAAGACTCTCAATCAACTATTTTGGAACAAGGACATGGTGAAAAGAGTATTGAGATTGGAGATGACGTATGGATAGGTCACGGTGTACAAATTATGCCAGGCGTTAAAGTTGGAATGGGGGCAGTATTAGCTGCCGGCTCTGTTGTCACAAAAAATGTACCAGATTTTTCTGTAGTGGCAGGAGTTCCAGCAAGGGTTATTAAGTTTAGAAGTACCCCTTTAGATGTCAATAATAACGCACTGGAGTAACTATATGAAAAAAGCAGTAGTATTTTTAATGATAATTTCATTGTTATCAAAGGGCTTTGGATTTATTCGAGAATTAGCTTTATCATATTATTATGGTGCATCATTAATAACTGATGCCTATTTTGTTTCTCAAACAATACCCTTCATTTTATTTTCTTTATTCGGTCTTGCAATTTCAATTGGATATATTCCGATAACCCAACGAATATCAGTTAATAAAAGTGAAGACTTCGCTTTAAAATTTACAAATAATTTAACTAATTTATTCTTATTGTTTACAATTATGTTGGTAATTATTTTTCAAGTCTTTGCTTATGAGATTGTTAGAGTATTTGCAATCGGATTTGATTATTCTACATTAGATTTGGCAGTTCAATTTTCACGAATTACAATTATTAGTTTAATTTCCTTGAGCGCGATCTCAGTGTATTCTGCTTTTTTACAGTTAAAAAATAAATTTTTAATGGTTTCTTTATTTGGTTTTATTTTCAATTTTTTAGTTGTACTTTCGATTATATCTTCAGATTTTTTTGGAATGAAATATATATTAGTGTTGGGCGGGTTATTTGCTATATTTCTTCAGCATATTTTGACACTCAAATACGCTAAGTCTAACGGACTGGATAGATCACTAATCTTTAATCTGAAAGATGAGAATTTGAAAGAATTATCTAAAATTTCCGCTCCATTACTCTTGGGACTTTCTGTCATACAATTAAACGTTCTTATTGATAAAACTCTAGCTTCAACAATTATTGAAGGTGGTATTTCTGCCTTAAACTATGCAGATAGGTTAAACTCATTTGTTCTAAGTATTTTAGTCATGTCTCTCTCTACAGTTATTTATCCACAGTTAAGTAGATATATTAACTCTGGGAAAATTGAAAAAGTAGAAGACACCTTAGTATACTCATTTAAATTAATATTAATTATACTTACTCCAGTCATGATAGTTACGTTTTATTTTTCATTAAATATAGTCGAATTATTATTTGGAAGAGGACAATTTGACAGTGAAGCAATAATTTTAACTTCAGAAAGCTTGAGATTTTATTCAATAGGAATTGTAGCTATAGGGTTGAGGGAAATTCTTACACGAGCATTTTACTCATTCGAAAATAGTAAATCTCCTATGATAAATTCAATTTACGGTATTGTAATAAATATAACTTTAAGTATTATACTTTCCTATTACTTTGGTTTAAAAGGTCTTGCACTTTCCACAAGTGTTTCAGCAATATTTGTGTGTTACTTATTAATAAATGAGTTGAAAAGTAAATATGGAATAGATTTATTTAAATTATTTGGAAATGATTTCAAAATAATTATTCTGTACAATTTATATCTTGCATTATTTTTATTTCTTAGTTTTCAATTTATAAATGAAGATATTTATATTATAACTATGCTTGTAATTTCTATTAGTGTTTATTTGGCTGCTATTAACTATAGCGGTATTCTTGGGAAAAACGTATTCAGTCTAATAATTAAAAGATTACAAAAAGGGGATTGAATTATATGAATGCTATTAACCTCCAAAAAGTGGGACACTATTTTTATGTCAACAAAATACCTTTTTTACCCAAGTTGATTTATTATATTACATATTTTGTGTTCAACTCAAGTATTCCACCTTCAGTTGTGATAGGTAAGAACACTAGATGTGCATATGGTGGAATTGGAGTAGTTATTCAAGATCAAATGATAATAGGTGACAATGTAATAATTGGTCAAAATGTTACATTAGGAGGGAATTTTGGATTTGGAAGATCGAAAATAGGAAACAATGTATACATTGGAGCCGGCGCAAGGATTATAAGCTCTGATATTGGTAGTAATGTTGTGATAGGCGTGAATTCAGTTGTGATAAATAAGAATATACCGGATAATTCAGTTTTTGCAGGAATACCTGCCAAATATATAAGAGAATATGATGAAGAAATTCATACTTTTGGAATTAATAGGAACTAAAATTTTTAGTAATTGAACTTATGTGAAAGTATCTCAAAAGCGTATAAAAAACTACGACAGTTATTTGGATGTATAGTGCAAAATAGGAGTGGTTCTTACGCAATGTTGGTAAGTCGTCGTTTCAAAATCTATTCAATTTTCTTTCCTAAACTATGAAACAGATGCGATTGGTCACTCACCTGTTGAATCGAACTGATTGTCTCCCGGTGCTCGATTGATCCGTCCCGAGCCACGACCTGGAGTGTAGGATGTAAACGAGTCCAGGCACAGCCGGTGTCGGCATCCTTAGAGGAAAGCGAAGCAATTTGGCGTGTGGTCTCCAAGTCGCAGACGATTGTCCCATACTTTTTATGTTATCCGGTGAAGATACGTGTGGACCAGGCAGGGACGTCACAGAAGAAACGTCTCGCCCGAACTCGTACTGCTGTACATCCATCCCTAATACACACTCATCTTTCAATGTTCTGATGTATTTGCTATGAACACTGGGTGAGCTATTAGTGTAATGCGGGCAGTGTGCACAAGATTCTCTTCCATGACAAACGAACCGATATGCTTCATCACAACGGTTTCACGTCGGCTATTTTTAGTGCTGGAAAAAAACTCGCTCAACATCTTGAATCTCTTCAACCCTTTTAGTGCACTAATTCTCGAAGACGGACTTCATCAAAAGTGAGGAAGAACCATTTTAACAGCGGTGATTACACAAACCATGGACAAGCAATACTTTCGCATAGGGCATGGATGCTCGGGATTCGACGAATTTCTTCGAGTACATATTTGGGCGTGAAACGAGACGAACAAGGGGTATTAATCGCTCATTCTTGGACCATGTCAGGAGGAAAATTTGTCACTGGTGAGAAGGGACATGAATCTTTCCGCGTGACACAAACATTTTATAGATGAGAGCGAACACTCTATGATGGATGTTCGCTCTTTTGGTTCATTATTTCTTAGTCTTCAAAAAATTGTGCACCTCCCGATTCTTCTCATTCAACACTTCGATCGTCTCTTGATTCTGTTCTTTCGAGATGTGCAGATACAACTCGGTCGTCTCGGTCGATGCATGACCGAGTAATCGACTGATCTTTGTGACTTTGACATCGGCGTTATAGAGCTCCGTTGCGAAGCTGTGACGGAGGACGTGGCTCGTTATTCCGAATCCGAGCTGCTCCTCTGATACTTCCAAGAGATATTCATTCACATAGTTCGCGCGGACTTTTGTGCCGCTTGGCATGATGAACAAGTATCCCGAGTCCTTATCTGATTTTGGCCGCTCGACCTGAATATAACGCTCCAACGATTTTCGGATACGATTGGTCATCGGCACTTCCCGCATTTTATTCCCTTTCCCATGTCGAATGATGATGTCGTTCGACTCAAACGATACGTCCTCGAGTTTTAAATCTAATGTCTCACTGATTCGGAAGCCCGCATCGCAGCCAATCAAAAAAATGTTATACAATGTCGCATTGTGTGCATGGTGCAGTAGCTGATTCACCTGTTCCCGATTTAAAGTCACATATTCTCGTTTTGCTTCGGCACCGGGTACGTTGACGAATACGAACGGATTATATGTGATCCATCCTCGTTTGACCGAGTAGGACATGAACGACTTGAGTACACTCACATATTTTTTAATCGTGTTGGACGCAAGCTCTTCATCTACTAGTTTGTCTCGATAAGGGAACGCGTGGTCAGTTTCATCCACGTCTTTTAAGAAAATCACGTTAGACTGCTGCATCATCTGTTCGAATCGACGCAACGTGTTCCGATACGTCTTCACCGTCTCGGGTGAGCGTTGTTGCCGAATCTCTACATCTTCCAAGTAATGCGTGATCGCTTCTTTGATTTGAATCGGTTCCATTGTTTTCACTCCTTCGAATACAACTCTTCTCGCAACTCACGTTGAACGTCGGCCTTATACGCCCGCAATCGGCTTGCGGAGTAGTCGAGCGTCTGTTCCGTGCCGTCAATCAGGTGACAGAGAAGTTCGAAGTGGCGTGGGGATAGGTTCTTTCGCTGTTCGTCGAGCCAGTCAAACAGATGGCGCTCGGATGTCATGCATTGCTCAGGGATCCGTTCGGCGACGACCTCATGTTTCAAGTGCCGCGCGTTCTTTTGCTGATGATTCAGGATCGCCCCACGGATGCGCTGGAAGCAGTACGTCTTCGATAGCGTACAGCCTCGATTCAAGGCTTCCCATAGGGCGATGCGTGCAATTTGGACACAGTCGTCCTGCTCGTTCGAGTGGATGTTCAAGTGGCGGATGACGTAATAGATCATCGGCTCCCATTCTGCAATTTGTTCGTCAATCGTTTTCATCGTCAATTCTTTTCCGAGCGCTCTTTCGTATTCCTAGGTTGAAGCGAGTATAAACGCTATTCCCCCCGCCTAGCGACCGCCCTTATCACACATAAGCCCAGGGGATATCTCCGATAACATGGGGATTAAGGTGACAGAGGCGTTAGGCATTGGTGTAACAACGACAGAAAGGAGAAGAATAGCGTTTCTTTCCTGTTAGCGTTGTATTAACCAGGTGAATCATTCGATGTGATCATTTGGAACAGATGAAAAAATGAGACTTTCCGTCCTACCCATAGATCATTTATGAAGTGAGATCCTCATTTTCCTGACGATAATTGAGACAATTAAAACATCTTGAATGATTTGGAAAACTAATTACAAAAAACGATTTGCTTCTATTGTAAAAAAAGGTGAAAAAAGTTAAGGTGACAAAGGAGAGATATACAGTTTTTCTGAAATAATAAAAAGATGGTGAGGGTTTTTGGTTTGAATAAATTTTTCATGGTGTTGCTGGCATGTGTGCTTGTCTTGAGTGGTTGTGCCACGAGCACTTCGGATACGTCTATGCAGACGCAGGAAACAGTTGTTGAATTAGGTGAGACGAGCTTTGATTTGTCGCTTGCGACATTTGAGTACGATAAAGAACAGAATGATTTATTGATTGAATATGATACGGGATTACCTGATCAAACAGAGGTCATCATTGGGATCAATCCGGGATTTCCTTCAGGAGATCAGTATGATAACTACGGGAACTATACGACTAATTTGATGAGAGAAGTGCATACGATTGTAAAAGATGGCAAAATCTCATACAACATAACGGACCAAGAATTTGGAACCTATAAGTTACCATCAGGAACGTATTATTTACGAGTAGTCATCCCGATGTCAGAGACGAAAAACCCAAGTTTTTACCAACAGATTGAAACAGAAGAAGATTTCTTGGCCATCTACCCGAATGCCGAATTTTCTGAGGAACAGCCCACTGAGTACTCATTCTTTGACCGAGATGAAGAGGTTGAACGTTGGATTTATTTTTATGATGAGAGTATCTCTTTAGAAAATGCTCATTCGCTTGATGAGATTCAGAACTCGTTCACGAAAGTTGATTATCGAGAGATTGATAAAAATCCGAGTAAGTTTGAAGGGGAACGCGTCGAATTTACGGGAACGGTTTTAGAGATTCATGAAAGCCGTGAAAGTCTTGAAGGCATGCTGAACTACCATGCATACCTACGTTTAGACGTCGGCGTCAATGATGTGGTTTATGTGGATTACTATAGCGCCCTGGGAACAGATGGGTTATATGAAGATGATGTCGTGACTTTACAAGGACGAATGACCGGCAGTGAAACATATGAGTCTGTGGCAGGGCATCAAATCACGATTCCCTCCATGGAGGCAATGACTTTCGTAAAACAATGACGTAGCCAATCGATACACGCAAGAATGTGGAGGTGAAACACCCTCCTGTTCTTGCGTTTTTTTATGTTCTGAACTACGAGAAGTCACGAAAAATGGATTAGGAATGACTCGTCCTTGAGATTCACATCGTCAAAGAAATGTCTTGGCGTCTGAAATACTTGTGCTATGCTTTTGGTGGAAAACTGTCAAAGGTGGAATGCATAATGACGGAACGACAGCAAAAGCTACTCGCGTTGTTACAACATAAAGAATGGATGTCGACGAAGGATATCGCTTGGGCGCTCCATTGCTCGGAACGAACGGTCCGGACCGAGCTGCGTGCGCTCGAGAAACTGTCCGACGTGCAGATCGAGACGAGTCGGGGGAAAGGGGTGCGTCTCCTTGAGAACCATTACGTCCCGAAGCAGGAGGCGGAGCACGATGAGGGGCGCGTCGAACAAATCCTCATCCGACTCTTGTTTGACGAGATTGCGTCACTTGCCGCCATCGCCAGCACCTTCTATATCAGTGAGGCGACGGTCAAACAAGACATCGATACGATCGAACAGATGCTGAAGGACGCACACTTCACGTTTGATCGCCGACATTGTCGCGTCGATGGGGAAGAGCTCGTCAGGCGGGAATGGTTGACCCAGTTGTTAGTGAAGACGCGTTCACCTCAGGCACATGCGCAAGACGTGAGACTCATTGAAACGTTCCTAACGGATTGGGAACGAGAGGTCGACAAACAATATTCCGATACGGCGTCCGAACTCTTGCAGGCACGCTTGCTCGTGTCGCTCAAACGGATGCGACGCCGCGCCTACGTGACCTTATCACCATCAGGGCTCGAGATGGCACGTGCGACACGCGGGTTTGATACACTGATGCGCCGGATGGATACGTTGGAGCAATCGCTCGGGATGAAGATCCCGACAGAAGAGCGGGCTTACTTCATGCTGGCGCTATCGGGCGCGCAAGAGTTCAATCCGTCCGAAGACGATGTGACGATAGAAGTCGCACGAGCCGCCAATCGGTTCGCTCTCGCCGTGAACGGGACAATTTATGGGGGTGCCTTACAGCGGGAGTTATATCGGTCGCTCCTCGCCCACATCCGGCCGATGGTGTATCGCCAACTAATCAAGGCGTATGTAGAAAACCCGCTCCTCGATCAAATCAAACGTCGCTTCACGGCCACTTACGCTGCCGTCTTGCGACATGCCTCGATCCTAGAGAGCGAGCTCGACCTGTATGTCACGGAGGATGAAGTCGGATTCTTGACGCTCCATTTTCAGACGATGCTCGAAGAACGTCGACGCCAGGAGAAAAAACGGATTCTTCTCGTGTGTACATACGGGATGGGGACGAGTAAATTGATTGCGGCACGACTCCACAACCAGTTTCACGACGCCATTCACATCGTTGGGTATTCGTCGCTGCGTGAGCTCGAGAAACAGATCGAACGGCATCAGCCAGACTTGATCGTATCAACGGTCCAGCTAGGAGAACGGGAGACTCCGGTCCATGTCGTATCCGCCGTCTTGACCGAACAGGACGTGCAACAATTGAGACAGCTGATCGGGGTGAACGGGAACACGTACGCGACCATCGCCTCACTCGTCGGACACGTTCAATTCGTCGATGACGTTTTGTCACGCGGTCATGCCTTACACGTACTGATGGAAGCGGCACATATTGATGAACGCTATTCTAAAAGCGTATACAATCGTGAACGGAACGGTTCAACCTCGATCGGGCAGAGTGTCGCCATTCCACACGGGGACCCGGAGCTCGCGACGACGAACCGAATCGACGTGCTCGTGTCGCGGACACCGATCGCATGGGGGGACGAACAGGTCCGTCTCATCTTTCTCCTTCAATTCCGGGATTCGGACCAAACCTTCTCGACCCATCTGTTTGAGGAGATTGCCGCATTGACGGAAAATCCGAAGCTCGTCCGAGAATTAGTCGAGTCGAAAGACCCGCGTGCCTTCCGTGATCTGCTGTTGCCGTAGTCAACGGCAAAACGTTATCTGAAACCCCTTTCATATTCGAGTAAAGTATACATGTACCCAAGCACGGATCCATTCCATTTGAAAGGGGAAACCACTATGAAGATTGTTGCCATCACCGCTTGTCCGGTCGGCATCGCCCATACGTACATGGCCGCTGAAAAGTTGTCAAAGACGGGTGCGGAGCTCGGACATGACGTGAAAGTGGAAACGCACGGGTCAATCGGGATCGAGAACGGATTGACCGAACAGGAGATTAAAGAGGCGGACGGTGTCATCATCGCCGCAGACAAGGCGGTCGATTTGGACCGTTTCGCTGGGAAGCGCATCGTCGTTGTCCCGGTCGCCGAAGCAATCAAGCAACCGGCAGAACTGATTGAACGCGTCAAGACCGCTCCGACCCAAAAAGGAGCAACGAAGGACGTCAAGAAAGAAAAAGACGGAAACATCGTCTATCGGGCGCTCATGAACGGTGTGAGTCATATGATCCCGTTCGTTGTAGTCGGAGGTCTATTGATCGCCTTGGCACTCGCCATCGGAGGGGAACCGACCGCGAATGGGTTAGCCATTCCGGAAGGGTCGGTCTGGCAGAAGGTGCTAGATGTCGGGTCCGCTTCCTTCATGTTCATGGTACCGATTCTTGCCGGATATATCGCCTATGCTATCGCCGACCGTCCGGCACTCGCACCGGGTATCGTTGGTGGATACATCGCGGCGAACGGTAGCTTTTATGGGTCAGAAGCAGGGGCCGGGTTCCTCGGGGGAATCTTGGCAGGTTTCGCAGCCGGATATCTCGTCCGTTGGATCAAAACGTGGAAAGTTCCACAGATGATTCAACCGATCATGCCGATTCTCGTCATTCCAATCGTCAGCATGGTCGCCATCGCGGCACTCTTCATCTTCGTCGTCGGCGCACCGATTGCCGGACTCATGGACGGTTTGACGTCCATGCTTCAAGGGATGGAAGGGTCAAGTAAGATCGTGCTCGGTCTGTTGCTCGGTGCCATGATCGCCTTCGATATGGGAGGACCGGTCAATAAAGTCGCCTTCCTATTCGGAGCATCGATGATTGCCGAAGGACAGACGGGCATCATGGGGGCGATTGCGGTCGCCATCTGTATCCCACCGCTCGGGATGGGCATCGCGACATTCCTTCGTAAAAAACTATTCGTGAAAGAAGAGCAAGAGGCAGGAAAGGCGGCCTTCATGATGGGGCTAGTCGGCATCACGGAAGGGGCCATCCCATTTGCGGCGGGTGACCCACTACGTGTCATCCCGGCCAATATGATCGGAGCCATGGTCGGTGCGGCCATCGCCATCACGGTCGGTGTGACGAACAATGTTCCTCATGGGGGACCGGTCGTGGCGGTGCTCGGTGCTGTCGACAACGTCATTATGTTCTTCGTGTCGGTACTCATCGGTTCGCTCATTACGGCGTTTACGACCATCTTCTTGAAAGAGCGTGCCCAACGGAAAAATACAAAATCAGAAGCCTTGAAACAAGTCAGCTAAGGGAGAGATCGAGATGAAACTGATGGATTACATGGAAACGTCACTGATCGAACTGGATTTGGATGTCACTTCACGGGAAGAAGCGTTCGATGTGTTGACGCGTAAATTGGAAGGTGCCGGCTATTTGAACGACCGGTTGTCGTACTTGGAGGCGTTGGAGCGTCGGGAAGCGCTCAGTTCGACCGGGATCGGCTTCGAAGTCGCCATTCCACATGGAAAAACGGATGCTGTCAAACGTCCTGTCATCGCGTTCGCAAAAGCACGGAACGGCATCGAGTGGGACAGTCTCGACGGGGAACCGGCCAAGCTGATTTTCATGATCGGGGTCCCAGAGGCGGCAGAAGGGGACGAACATTTACGGATGCTCGCCCTCTTGAGCCGGCGTCTCATCGATGATGAGTTTCGCCGTCATCTTCAAGAGGCGACGACGGTCGAGGATGTTATGGCACAACTTGAAACGGTACATGCGTAAACCTGTAGGGCGCTCACGGAGAGCGTCCTCTTGGTGTAGACACAGAAATGGGGGAATGAATCATGATCTTAACATGCACACCAGTCTTTCAGGAACGACTTTGGGGAGGGCGTAAGCTCGAGACAACGTTCGAGTATGATCTACCGCAAGGAAACATCGGCGAGTGTTGGGGCATCTCGGCCCATCCGAACGGGATGAGCGTCGTCACTTCCGGCCAGTTTGCAGGGCTCACGCTCGCTGAACTATGGGAAGAGAAGCGCGAGTTGTTTGGCGCGTACACGCTCGACAGTTTCCCGCTCCTCGTCAAACTGCTCGATGCGGCGGACGACCTTTCCGTCCAGGTCCACCCAAACGATGAGGAAGCGATGCGTCTAGAAGGAGAACCATATGGGAAGACGGAATGTTGGTACGTCGTCGAGGCCGAGCCGGGCGCGGAATTGATTCTCGGGCATACGGCGGAGACGAAAGAACAGTTGGCCGAGGCAATCGCGCACGGTGAGTGGGACACGTTGTTGCGTCGTCAACCGGTGAGGGCGGGCGATTTCATTTTCGTTCCGAGCGGGACGATCCATGCAATCGGGGAAGGAATCGTCATCCTCGAGACGCAACAGTCTTCAGACACGACGTATCGGGTATATGACTTTGACCGGACAGACGACGAAGGGAATACCCGTGAGCTCCATCTCGATCAAGCGATTGAAGTGACGACGGTACCGGATTCGCCAAAAATCGTCCATCCGAAGACGAAAGACGTGACGGGTGGGACGGTTCAAACATTGATCGAGACGGACGAGTTCAACGTCTATCGGATGGACGTCACAGATGGGTTCGTGCTCAGACCACTGGACCGCTTCCGTCTCATCAGTGTATTGAACGGAGAAGGGTCGTTGGACGGGGTCCCGCTCGAGAAGGGCGACCATCTCGTCGTGACGGTGAGCGACAAACCGCGCGTCGTGGCGGGTAGCATGGAGTTAATTGTAAGCGATTGCAATTTGAAGTGAGTAGGACACCACACTGGAAAGGGGAGCTACATATGTTTGGAGCGATTGAATTAGGGGGGACGAAAATCGTCTGTGGCATCGGGACGGAGACAGGGGACGTCATCCGTCACGCGTCCATCCCGACGACGGACCCGGAAGAGACGATGGCAAGCGTGTTCGAGTTCTTTGAAGGAGAAACGATTGAAGCGCTCGGTGTCGGCACGTTCGGTCCGGTCGACTTGAATCCATCGAGTGAAACGTATGGATGCATCACGACGACACCGAAAATAAAGTGGGCGAACTACCCGCTCTATGACGTGTTGAAGGCACACTTTCAAGTCCCGATCGTGCTCGATACCGACGTTAACGGGGCGGCATTTGGGGAGATGACGTTTGGTGGGGCGACGGACGTCTCGAGTTGTCTCTACATGACGGTCGGTACCGGAATCGGAGCGGGTGCCGTGATTGACGGGGAACTCGTCCACGGGATGGGACATCCGGAGATGGGGCACATGATGGTCCGTCGTCACCCGGATGATCTATCGAACGGCGTCTGCCCGTATCACGGAGACTGTCTTGAAGGATTGGCATCAGGTCCAGCCATCGAGGCGAGACATGGCAAGAAGGCGCACTTGCTCGACCCAAGCGACCTGGCGTGGGACATCGAGGCGGATTATTTGGCACAGGCGCTCGTCAACATCGCCCTGATTCTCGCACCGGAGCGGATGATTCTCGGGGGTGGTGTCATGAAGCAGTCGCACCTGTTCCCGAAAGTGCGTGAAGCGTTTCGACAGAAGATGAACGGCTATATTCAAAATCCGTATGTGAATGAGCTGGAGACGTATATCGTCCCACCGACACTCGGTGATTTCGCCGGATTAAAAGGAGCACTCGCCCTCGCCATCAAGAAAGGGGATGTCGTCCATGCCGGGCGTTGATGTGTCGGTCCGTGAGTTAGAGGCTTACCGCTCGAGTGTCACGATGCCGGACGACTTTGATCGATTCTGGGAACAAGAACTCGAGACGTTACGAGAGATTCCGATGCAGATCGAACGGAATCCAATCCCCGCTTACGTCCGAAACGTCGAGATGGAAGACATACGTTATTTGTCGCATGGGGCGCTCGTACATAAGGCGACGTTCATCAAACCGACAACGATTGATTGCTCGCTTCCCGTCGTCGTCCTCTATCACGGTTACAACTGGAATACTCACGAGCCTCACATCGCCATGAAATATGTCGTACAAGGGATGGCCGTGCTGCTCGTCGAGACACGTGACCAAGGAATGGACCCGGAGCAGTCGTTGCTCATGCCTTTGGGTGGTGCCGCCGGATGGATGACGCGAGGGATTTTCAAGAAAGAGACGTATTATTATACGCGGGTCATGCTGGACGCGGTCCGAGCGCTCGATGTCGCCCTCATGCTGTCAGGTGCAAAATCAGCGATTGTCGAAGGGGGGAGCCAGGGTGGCGGCATCGCCCTCGGAGTCAGCGCCTTACATCCGAAAGTGAAGGCCGCATTGGTTGATATCCCATTCCTTTGTGATATGCCGCGAGGGGTCGAACTCGCGACGGACGGTCCGTACTTAGAAATCTCGCATTACTTCAAAGTACACGATCCTCTTCACGAGGCGGAAGCGAGATTGTACGACACGCTTCGTTATGTCGACGGGATCAATTTTGCGAGACGTATCACCTGTCCCGTCATGGTCGGGATTGGTCTCTTAGATGAGGTCTGCCCTCCGTCGACAGGGTATGCGCTATTCCGTGAACTTTCCGGTGAGAAGGCGTTCCGTGTCTATCCGGAATATGGACACGGCCTCTCGAGCCGCCACGAGGAAGAAAAACTGAAGTTCATCGCCCCGTTATTGTGAGTACTCCGTCATTTTGACGGAGTTTTTTTCATTCTGGGTGAACAAGTCAGACTTCATTGACGTATTGGGACGAAGGAACTAGTCATTCATGCAGACAAACGTAAGACGGGAAGCTCTATTCTTAAAATGAAAATTATTTTCAATAAATTCCATAAAAGTAAAATGATTATTTTTACCTATCACTCTCTATGCTATGTTGTTTTTGTAAGCGGTTACTTTTTTAGAAGAGGGAGTGAATGGGATGAATAAACGTAACGTAGTCGGTACGGCACTTAGCCTCACATTGTTGGGAAGTTTATTACCGATGCAAGGAGCGGCAGCTGAAGAGGTGATGAAAGTCATCGATGCCTCTGGTGACGAGATGCGTGTCGGGGGCATCAACAAACTTGCGAACCAGCAGCAACTCATCATCTTCAACGATCAGTTCAGCTACTACACGGAGACGAACCCGGCGAGTACGGAAGTCGTGCTCGAAAAAGTCGGAATCAATACGTACACGGTAGCGGAGAAACGAGGCGGGAACAGTCCAATCCCAGAGAACGGTCTCGTCCTGTCGACTGGGAAAGACACGACGGAAGCGGTCGCTTCGTTCTTGCGTCAGCTCGAAGTCGGGGAGCGCGTCATGCTCGAGGAGCCGGTCGTCAAACAAGAAGAACGCAGGGCGAATGCCGTCGATCCGACGCGAACGTCGAACCCGGACGGAGCACCGTTCGATGGATTCCGTGGGCCGGACCAGATGATCGTTTATACGCCTGCATTCGGGGAGTCGACGAAGACGAACGTATATGGCTATGAGATCACGGTCGAGAATGGCTATGTGACGAAGCTTGGGGGCGGGAATTCAAGCATCCCAGATAACGGATTCGTCGTCAGTGGCCACGGTGTCAGCTCGGCATTCCTCTCAGGGAACAGCATCATCGGGGCGAAAGTCGACGTGACGGACGGGGTTGTCACAATCACACAGGACGTGGACAGCTATGCGTTCCAAAGTGAGAAAGCAATCGAGAAGGCTGAACAGTCGATTGCAAAAGCGCGTTCGGAATGGATTGACGTCCCGCTCGACTTGGCGGAAGAGGCGCTCCGTTCCGCTAGGACATATTTAAATCAGGCGGATGGGGAGTCAGACCCGGTCATCGCACTAGACGCGGTAAGACAAGCGACGCAGCGTGCGTATGATGCCTATTATTACTCTATCGACTCCGGTGTCGCCGAGCAGCGTGCGGTGTGGCATCGTCCGAAAGAATCGACGTTAGCAGGCGTCGAGACCGTCTTAGATCGAATGGAAAAGGCCGGGTTCAATGCGGTCTATCTCGAGACGACCTTCTGGGGATACCCGATCTATCCGAGTGCGGTCCAGGAACAGTATGGACTTCCCACCCAGCACCCGAACTTCAAAAACGGTGATTTCGGCGAGCACGGCACCGACATTCTCGCCGCCTATATCGCGGAAGCGAAAGAGCGAGGCATGACGGTTCACGCATGGACAGATGGATTCATGGTCGGGGAAGCGAGCCTCGGTGTCCCATCTCAGTTCAAACAGTATCCGGAATGGGCGGCCGTACAACGGACGAATACGACCGGACAGCCGGCGCCGGACACGTCGAGCCGCTATTATTGGCTAGATATCATGCAGCCTGAAGTGCAAGACTATATGCTCGCGCTCTATGAGGAGATGGAATCGACTTACGACATCAAAGGGTTGAACATCGATTACATGCGACTCCCGCATCATGGTTTTGACAAAGCGTATGGATTTAGCGAACCGACGCGGGCGTTCTATGAGCAAGTGAGCGGCATCGACCCGGTCGATTTGAAGAAGGACACGCCGGAATGGGAGGCGTTCCAAGCATGGGTGCGCGAACGAGAGAATGAATTCGTCGACAAGTTACATGACGTCTCCAAACAAAACGATGCGAAGTTCATGCTGACGGCGACGCCAGAACCAGGAGCAGAAGAAGTGTATATCAGTGACTGGAAAGAAGACATCGATGCCGTCATCCCACAAGCATACGGACATGACTTCAATAGCATTCAAAAGACGGTTCAGGCGAGTAAGAAGCTGATGCCGGAAGGGACGATGTACTTCACTGGAATCTACTCGTTCTATCACCACCTGAACGAGGGAGCGGCGGTGGACGATGTCCTGTCTGCGAAGTTTGGCACATCGGGTGTGAACATGTTCGCATTCGGTCAAGCGAGCGCCCCATCCGTCGATGCGCTAGGGAAAGGTCCTTGGCGTGACACGGCCGTCAACCCGGGGGAAGAGCCGCTCCTCGCCATCGAAGCCTTGTTGAAAGACACGCGCCGCGAGATGAACAGCCTGTATATGCCAAAAGGAGCGATGGATAAAAAAGCGGGTCGTGCTCTCGCCAAAGAGATTCAGCGTCTTGAGAAGGAAGCGAGAAAACAATCGCTCAACCTAGAGGACGTACAACGAATCGACCAGTCGTTAGAAGTCATGAAAACAAACAAGCAACTCGAGCCGGTGTTATACGACCGTTTACAATCACGAACGGCTGACATGAAACAATGGTTACAATACGCCATCGACCGTCAAGGGTTCTAACCGTTAGACTCGTCTCTGAAAAGGGGCGAGTTTTGTTTTAGAAAATTATTTTCATTTTGATTTTAGTATTGCAAATAGATTTCTAAGACGATATGATGAATTTGTGAAAACGCTTTCTATTTTATCTCGGGGAGGAAATGAAAGATGAAAAAACGTACGAAACAACTCGCGGCGAGCGCATCGATCGCTGCCTTGTCAGTCGGCTTGATGGCTTGTAGCAATGAAGAGTCTAGTAGCAGTTCAGCATCGAGTGACGGGGAACTGTCGGGGAAGGTGACGATGTGGACGGCCTCACTCGCAGGGGAGCCATTCGATTCGTATTTTGACGAGATTGAAAAAGAGTTTGAAGAGATGCATCCAGACGTGGATGTCGTCATCGAAGACGTGCCACAAAATGAGATGGAGCAAAAAGTACTGACGTCGTTGACGGGTAGTGACGTCCCAGACGTCGTCAACTTGAACCCACACTATATGTCGAACATCGCGGCACAAGGTGGATTGCTCGAACTCGATGACATGTTGTCGGAAGAAGCGAAAACGGCTTATGTGGATGGTCCATACAAGTCTGGTATGTTCGAAGACAAACTGTACGCCCTTCCTTGGTACTTGACGACGACCGTCTCTTGGTACAACGGCGATCATTTCGAACAGGCAGGCATCAAAGAAGTTCCGACTTCGACAGAGGGCATTTACGAAGCGTCGAAAATGTTGACGGACAAGACGGGTAAACCGGCGTTCTATCCGGTCATCAATGACGGGAACGCCATCATGGAGAAGATGGTCTCGATCGCGGGTGAACCGATCGTCGAAGATGGAAAAGCGACGTTCGCTGACAATGCGGACATCATCAACTATTTCGAGACGATGCAAAAAATGTATGACGAAGGGTTGATCCCGCAAGAAGCGGCTGAAGGATCGATCAAGACAGGACAAGAACTCTACATGGCAGGCAACACGTCATTACTCGAAGGGGGCGTCACATTCCTCGGACCGGTCGAGAGCGGCGCACCGGACATCTATGAAGTCTCAAAAGCCGGACAACCGCTTGAAGCTTCAGACGCACCGGTCAACGTTGCAGTCATGAACTTCGCCGTACCGGCGAAGACGAAGAATAAAGAGGCAGCGGTCGCATTCGCCGAGTTTGTCACGAACGCCGACAACCAGCTCGAATTCGCGAAGACGGCAGGAACGGTCCTCCCATCGACGAAAGCGTCACTCGAGGATGACTACTTCACGAATCCGGGCGACTCACCGAAAGCGCTCGGGATGATGCAAGCTTCGAAATCACTCGAACGTGCCGAGGTTCTCGTCCCACCGACAGAGAACAGTGCGGAGTTACGTGAAGCGACGAAGAACATCTTCGTTCAAAACTTACAAGGAAAAATGTCAGGTAAAGAAGCAGTAGAAGCACTTGCGAAAGCTTGGGATGACGCGTTTGAGAAATCTGGAGAGAGCGTGACGTTCTAAACGTTGAGAGCTGAATCAAAAGGAGACCCCTCTTTTGGTTCAGCTCGTTTTATTGGAAGGAGACCTGAAGATGAATAAAGAGAATATAGCACTCCCTGTATCGACCACGAAAACGAAGGTCGTCAGACGGAAGAAGAAAAACCTCCTCACCCCTTGGCTGTTCCTACTCCCATCGATCGTTGTGCTCGGCACGTTCCTCGTCATTCCGATCGTCGAGGCGTTCCACTGGAGTTTGTTGGACTATAAAATCATTGCGGGGACTGGAGAGTTCGTCGGACTCGCCAACTTCAAAGAGATTTTTACAGATACGTCGTTCTGGCTTGCCTTATGGAATACGATTTTATTTTTGATCATCGTCCTTCCATTAAATATCTTTTTGCCAATGATTTTAGCAGTTCTCGTCAATCAGGCCATCAAAGGCGTCTCGACGTTCCGCATCTTGTATTACTTGCCGGTCGTCACGCCGATGGTCGTCGCCGCGCTCATGTGGAAGATGCTTTACTCACAGAGCGGTCCGGTCTCGTCGATCTTCGTATCGCTCGGCCTGTTTGACAATCCGACAAACTTACTCGTCCAAAGCTCGACCGCTCTCGTCGCGGTATCCGCAATCACCGTGTGGAAGGGTTTAGGTTACTACATGATCATCTATTTGGCAGGACTTCAGTCGATCTCGAAAGACGTCTACGAATCTGCCGAGATTGACGGAGCGAACGCCTTCCAAAAATTCTGGCGCATCACCGTACCGATGCTCACACCATCTGTCACCCTCGTATCGGTCATGACGATCATCGCCGGGATGAAAGTGTTCGAAGAAATCGCCTTGACGACAGGTGGCGGTCCGGCTGGCGCGACCACGACGCTCGTCATGTACATCTACAACAAGTTCATGTCACTGGACGTCAGTATCGCATCCGCCGCTGGTGTCGTCCTGCTCCTTCTCGCAATCGGCGCTTCATTGCTTCAGATGAAGTTGACGAGTTCACGAGAAGAAGATTTACGGGCATAAAGGAGAAGTGAAGATGAAACGTAAACAAACGACACAAAAAATCATGTTGTATCTATTGATGATTTTCATTTCGGTCATCACGGTCGGACCGTTCCTCATCACGTTGTTCATGGCACTCAAGTCGCCAGGGGAAAGCATTTACGGGACGGTCTATCCGACAGACCCGACACTCGCGAACTTCACCGATTCGTTCTCGAAAGCGAACTTCGGTCTCTATTTTTTGAATACGTTCATCGTGACGGCGATCGCCATCCCGTTGAACTTGCTCTTCTGTAGTTTGGCCGCATATCCGCTCGCACGGATGGACTTCCGGGGGAGAGGCGTCGTCCTCTCGCTCATCATCGCGACGATGATGGTCCCGTTTCAACTGTACATGGCACCACTTTTCCAACTTGCAGGAGAGCTCGGTCTACGCAACTCCTACATCGGTCTCGTCGTGATGCAGGTGGCGACAGCGTTTGGGATTTACTTGATGCGTCAAGCATACTTACGTATCCCGAAAGAGCTTGAAGAGTCAGCTTACTTGGACGGGGCGAACCGCTTCCAAGTCTGGTATCGCGTGGCGTTGCCGCTCGTGAAACCGACACTCGTCACGTTGGCGATCTTCACGTTCATGGGGACGTGGGGTGACTACTTGTGGCCACTCCTCAACTCGACGGAGAGTAGCATGTACACCCTCTCAATCGGATTGGCGCAACTGTCACAAAACTTCGATGGCTCGAACTTGAAATTGATTAGTGCGGCCTCGATCTTGACGACGATCCCGACATTGATTTTATTCATGGCGCTCCAAAAATACTTTATCTCCGGTGCGACAGATGGCGCCGTGAAAGGTTAAGAGAGAAAGGACGCGGAAGAGATGATTCATTACGCAGGACACGAAATCAAAGTAGTACGAGAAGTCGGGTGTGTCGTCGTTGGCGGCGGGACGTCTGGCGTGACGGCAGCCTATACGGCAGCGAACGAAGGAATTGATACACTTCTCATTGAAAAGACGATCGCACTCGGGGGGACGCAGACGAACGCGCTTGTCTCTCCGATGATGCCGACACACGTTCAGCCTCGTGGCGTCAATCGATATATTTTAGACCGACTGGAAGAGCGCGGCGTCAAAACGGATGATGGGACGACAAAGTGTCGATGGTTCAACGTCGAAACGCTCACTGCAGTGCTAGATGAGTTGTTGGAACAGGTCGGATGTCAGGTGTTATACGATGCTGTCGTCATCGATGTGTTGAAAGACGAAGACACGATCACTCATCTGATCGTCCAGACATGTGCCGGCCTCGTCGCGATTCAAACGCAGACGGTCATCGATGCTTCAGCGGACGCCATCGTCGCCCGTGTGTCGGGCATCCCGACATCTTCTGGGGATGAGAACGGACATAACCAACAGATGACGTTCCGTTTTGAGATGGGTGGTGTCGACCTCGCTCGTGTCCGGGACTATGTACTCGGACTCGGCGAAACGTTCTGTCAAATCGAGGACCCGGACTTCTTCGAAATCGTCATGGTCCCCGGGAAAGGGCATGTGCTCGAGGAGTTATTCCGGGACGGGTTGGCAACAGGCGAACTCACGGTCGACGACCTGAAATACTTCCAGGGGTTCACACAACCGGGCAAACCGGGTGTCTTCTCTTTCAATTGTCCCCACATCCCTGGACTGACGGATACGACCGACCCGTTCGCCCGCTCTGAAGCGGTGCGGATCGGGCGACAGATGATGCAGCGTCTCAGTCGATTCTTGGTCCGTCATTTACCAGGATTTGAGTCGGCGTTCTTATTAAAAGAAGCGACACAGCTCGGCATCCGTGAGTCGTATCGGATTCAAGGGAAGTATGTGTTATCCGAGACGGACTATGCGAATCGGGCCCGTTTCCATGACGCGATCGCCAAAGGTGACTGGTACGTCGATGTGCATCGCGTCAAAGGGGACGAGGCATTACCGAAGAAATATACGGCGGGTGAATATTATGAGATCCCGTACCGTGCCCTCATCGTGAACGAAGTGACGAATGTCATCTTCGCCGGACGACACATCTCAAGCACGTTCTTGATGCAAGCTTCCCTTCGGATTCAACCGACGCTACGAGACGTCGGGGAAGCGACGGGACTTGCCGTCGCACTCGCATTGAAAACGAAAACGACACTGAATGAACTCGACGGTGCGTTGATTCGAGAACGAATGGAGGTCCTCCAATGAAACAAGTGCATGTCTTGAATCATACGCATTGGGACCGGGAATGGTACGAATCGTTCGAGTCGTTCCGCTTCAAACTGACGGAAGGGCTACGCTATGTCGTCGACCGGCTTCAGACTGGACAATTCGATAACTTCTTCTTAGACGGACAGACGATCGTGCTCGACGATTACCGGGAAGTGGTCAGTGCAGACGAATATGAACAGCTCGTCGAGTGGATCCGGGCAGGCAAGATCGAGGTCGGACCGTGGTACTTACTCGCCGACGAGTTTTTAGTGGCAGGAGAGTCGCTCATTCAAAACTTGAAGATTGGGACGAAGATGGCACGCCAACTGGGTTCGAAACATGATATCGGCTATTTGCCGGATACGTTCGGACATATCGGACAGATGCCACAGATTCTAGAGCAGTTCGGGATCGGTCACGCCATCCTCTGGCGTGGCGCCGTATCGGATTCATTCGAGAATACGTGGATTGCGCCGAACGGGTCGCACGTCAAGACGTTCGTCCTGCCTTTGTTCGAAGGCTATTATCAGACGTTCTTAAAGCACGAGGCCTTTCAAAAAGAGATGGATGACTATTTGACATGTAACGAACCGTTCGTGAAAAGCGGTCATTACCTTGTCATGAACGGGGCCGACCATACGTTTACGGCACCTGACATCAAGGATCGGCTCGATGCCATCAATTTGCCGATCCGTCAATCACTCATGTCCGATTACACGGACGCGGTGGCGACACATCGTCCGACCGCCACGATACACGGTGAACAGCGGGACCCATCGAAAATCTTTATCCTACCAGGTGTTCTCTCGACAAGGACGTATCTGAAGCGGGACAATCAACTCATTGAAGATGAAGCGCTCAACACACTCGGATTTTTGAACGCATTCCTCGGCACGGAGACACGAAATGATTCATTCCGAGAGTATGTGTGGAAACTGATTTTACAAAACCAACCACACGACAGCATCTGCGGATGTAGCATCGATGCCGTCCATGACGAGATGGAGACACGTACGGCACGTGCACTCGCTGCCATGAGACAGTTCGAACAGACGCAGCTCGACAAGCATTATCCGGCACCGTATTTTGGTGAAGGGTATAACGATCAACTCGTGGTGATCTCGACCGTCCCGATTGAGCGGACGCTCCCGGTGGAAACGACGATTCGCATTCCGAAACGACTCGACCTCGGACAGATCCGACTCAGCATGAATGGGCGACCGATTGAGGTTGACGTCTTGCGCCGGGAAGAGAAGGAAGTGTTTCTACGACACATTTTGGCAGAGCCGCATTACGATGAGTATGTCGAGTATGACGTCGTCTTTTCAATACCGGTCGAAGGGGCAGGAGCCTATGTGTGCGAGATTGAACGGATTGAAGCAGAAGTCGCACGGCCCGACCGAACAGATGATGCTATCGAGAATGCGTTCGTCAAAGTCGAAGTGGACGATCAAGGCTTAACGATCACAGATGTAGAGACGGGGACGCGATATCCAGGACAGCATGTCTTCTACTCGAGTCTCGATGCAGGAGACACATATAACTATTCACCACCACGTGAAGACCGTTTGACGAAAGCGACGCTACGCCATGCCACGGTGGAGCGTGGTCAAGCCCATCAAACGATGCGTCTCGAATATGCGTTGACGGTCCCGACTTCCTTGGATGATTCACGTCAAACAGGAAGCGAACAGATGGTGACGATGCCGATCACGACGACGGTCACACTTTATGAACACGACCCGCTCATCCGCTTCAAGACGACGATAGACAACAAAGCGCAAGATCACAAGCTCCGTGTCGCCTTTGATGTCGGAACGTGCGAAGTCACGACAGCGGACACGGCGTTTGATTGGAACGAACGGAAAACGATGCGGGACAAGCGATTTGATGCCGGGAAAAATGAAGAGTGCGTCATGGCGCAAGCACCGACCTATTCGTTCGTTCAGGCGAATGCGCACACCCTCGTCCATCGCGGTTTGCAAGAATACGAAGTGAGCACATATGACGGCCGAGACGTCGTGGAGCTGACGATGCTCCGTGCGGTCGGCTGGCTGTCGCGACGGGATTTGCGCACGCGAGGAAACGGGGCAGGACCAGGATTTGAAGTGCCGGGTGCACAATGTCTGCGAACCGACACGTTCGAATACGGACTTGTGTTGAACCGAGAGAACGAGTCGGCGACACACATCACGAGCTTCCGTCGACGACCGATTGTGCAGCAAACACGCGCAACGGCACCGAAGCATTGGTTCACGATGACAGGTGGCGTCTTCTCGAGTGTGACAGGAATTGAACCGAATGTAAGTGAGATTCGCCTATTCAATCCGACGACGGAACGTGTTTCGGTTACCATGACGTTCGCACAACAGGTAACATTAGAGAGAGTAACGTTAACAGGAGACGTCATCGAACGAGTGGGTGAAACGTTCACGGTCCGACCGAAAGACATCGTGACGATCCGGGTGACGAGCGAAGAGAAATAGACTTTAACGAAGAAGGTGACAAAGATGAGAAAATTCGTAGCGCTCGACATTGGCGGGTCGTTTATCAAGTACGGTGTGTTGACGGAAGATGCGATTTTTATCGAAAAGCACGAGAGTATGACCGAGGCCAATCAGGGCGGGGCTCACATCTTAGAGAAGGTGACGGGATTCATCCGTGACTTGCAGACGCGTCACGACGTACAAGGCATCTGCATCTCGACGGCAGGACAAGTCGATTCGAAAGAAGGAGTCGTTGTCTATGCCTCGAAATTGATTCCGGCCTACACGGGCACGCGATTAAAGGAAACGTTAGAGGCGACGTTCAGTCTGCCGGTCGAGGTCGAAAACGATGTGAACTGTGCCGGACTGGCCGAGTCATGGATTGGGAGCGGCAAAGGAGCGAAAAGCTTATTCTGCCTGACAATCGGAACAGGAATCGGAGGCAGTTACATTCTCGACAACAAGCTCCATACGGGACATAGCTTCAGTGGCGGCGAGATCGGATACATCCCGATCGAAGGATATGCGTTCGAAGAATTGGCGTCGACGCGCGTCCTCATCGAACGTGTCGAGGCGAGAACGGAACAGACAGGACTAAACGGGAAAGATGTGTTCGAGATGGCGCATGCGGGTAATCCGATCGCCATCGAAGAAATCGACCGCCTCGTCTATTACTTGTCAAAAGGGATCGCGACGGTGACGTATATGATGAACCCAGAAAAAATCATCATCGGTGGCGGAATCACGGCGCAAAAAGACTACCTGTATCCTCGCATCATGAAGCAACTGGCTGCCGACATCATCCCGGCCATTTTGGAGAAGACGACGATCGAGATTGCCCGCAACTTGAACAACGCGGGCATGATTGGGGCGCTTCGTCACTTCTTGCTCCAGGAATCGATGCGACCGCTCCGTAGCATCACGACGATCATCGAGTCGAACCATCATCGTTTCACGAAGCGGGAGCAGCTCGTCGCCGACTTTATCATCCAGAACCTCGAAGCCGTTCCAAACAAGACGATCACCGAGATGTCTCGTCAAATCAACGTTTCGGAAGCGACGATCACCCGTTTTTGTCAAAAGCTCGAATTCGGGTCATATAACAAGTTGCGCCTACTCGCCAAAGAAGCTACCGTCAGCAATCGCTATTACGGTCCCTCGAATATCGATGGGCTCGATGATATCAATGAAGCGTACTTCATGATGATGAAAAAATACGAGTCGTTGTACGACCAAAAAGCGATGAATCGACTGAAGGAAGTGCTTGAATCGACGAACCAGGTCGTCTTATACGCGACAGATGAGTGGTCACCGCTCTTACCCGCCATCAAGACGAAGCTCCTCGAATTTGGCGTCATGACGGACGGATTCTCGGGCGCGCAAGCGATTCAATTATCGAAACGAGCGATTCGTCCAGAGACACTCGTCATCGGGCTCAGTCGCGATGGCTACAATGAGGAAGTCATCGACGGATTGACACATGCGAAGCGAATCGGTGCTGTCACGGTCGGTCTATCGACACAGAGCGATTCACCGCTCTTCTCTGTCTCTGACATCCGCTTGACCGTCGCCTCGACAGAAAACGCGAACGTGACCTCGATTCGGGAAGTGGCCCTCTTTTATCTATTAGATGTCATCACGCACACGGTTCGGGTGGAAGAGCCGAGCAGTGAGACGATTTGAGGTGTGACGATGAAAATCGTATATGTACCGATTGATGAACGACCGTGTAATGTCGATGTGGTGCAGCGCATTGTCGGAGTGACCGACGAGGTGACGCTGCTCACGCCACCCGATCATTTATATGGATATAAAAAAGAAGCAGCCGACCAATTGGGGATGCGGGAGTGGGTGCGCAGTGTCAACGACTGCGACGCTCTCGTCCTCAGTGCGGACATGCTTTGCTATGGCGGGCTATTGCCGTCACGTCTTCATCACATGACAGACACGGATCGGGATACCTTCATCGAGTGGATCCGGACACTTCGGAGTGAGACAAAGGCACCGCTCTATGTCGCGACGATGATTATGCGCACGCCGAAGTATAGCTCGGATGACGAAGAACCAGACTATTATGGACAATTTGGTGCGGAGATTTACCGACGCGCCTGGTTAAAAGACCGGGATGAACGGGACGGATTGACCATGGAGGAACAAGACGAACTCGCGAACTTGAATGAGTTGATTCCGACTGAGTATGTCGTGGATTACGAGACGAGACGTGCCTTCAACCGATCCATCAACGAGGCGATGATTCAACTCGTTGAGGAAGAGGTCATCGAACGATTGTTCATCCCGCAAGACGACAGTGCCGAATACGGTTATACGTCGCTCGATCAGACAGTTGTATTGCGACAAATTCAAGAGCGGCGTGTCTTCACGAAGGTCCATATGTATCCGGGAGCGGACGAAGTGGGCGCCACGATGGTCGCCCGAGCCTTTTTGGACAAGCGAGGAACAAAGCCGCGTGTGTATCCGATATGGAGTAGTGTCTTCGGTCCGACGTTGATTCCGATGTATGAGGACCGACCGTTTATCGAAAGCATGTATGCCCACCTGGACGCGATTGGACTACACCTCGTGGAGACGATGGAAGAGGCGGACCTTGTTCTGGCTTATAACGTACCGGGACGCACGATGCAGGAATCGTGGGATCAAGACGAGCGTGATGTGACGTACACGAGTTTTCGTCACATACGTCAATTCGTCATCAAAATCGAATCGGCGCTTAAGCAAGGGAAACGCGTCATCGTCGCCGACAGCGCCTATGCCAACGGCGGGGATCAAGAGTTGATCATGTGGCTCGATGAGTTGAATCTTCTCGAACAGTTAGACTCTTATAAAGGTTGGAACACGAATGGGAACACGCTCGGGACGACGCTTGCGCAAGGGGCGTTTGCCCAAGTCGGGAAACGAGAGCAGATTCGAGAGAACGTCCTCTATCACGTCCTTGATGATTTCGTCTATCAAGCGAAAGTTCGGATGAAGATGACGAATACCGTGTTACCAGAGTACGGAGCCAGCTATTTCGATTTAGGCGGACATGCTGTAGCGATTTCGCAAGAGCGTGACCGTATGATGACGGAAGTGGCGCGACATGTGCTCCGTCATTCATTCCAAGAATCATGGACATTCAACACATCGGCACCATGGAACCGTATGTTTGAGTGCCGATTAGAGTTTGGAGGAACAACCCAATGATTGAACGATTAAGAAATCAGTTGATTGTGTCCTGTCAGGCACTCCCGGATGAACCGCTCCACGGTTCGGCCATCATGGCCCGCATGGCCATCGCCGCAAAAGAAGGTGGGGCGAGTGGGATTCGTGCGAACGGAATCGAAGATATTCAGGCGATTCAAGCTGTCGTTGATTTACCAATCATCGGAATCATCAAACGGGAATACGATGGTTCCGATGTCTACATCACACCTACAATGGAAGAAGTCGATGCGCTCGTATCTGCAGGTGTTGACTTGATTGCCCTCGATGCGACAAACCGTGATCGACCGGACGGCTCAACGATTGCGACATTCTTCCCGCTATTAAAAGAGAAGTATCCGAATCAATGCTTTATGGCAGATTGCGCCACACTAGAAGATGCGGTCCGTGCTGAACTGTTAGGATTCGACGTCGTCGCACCGACTCTTTTCGGGTATACCGCGGAGACGGCTGGGAAGAAAGTGTATGAAGGTGATTTTCAATTTTTAAGGGAGATGGTGCAAATCGTCTCGATTCCTGTCATTGCAGAAGGGAATGTGATCACACCGGAACACGCGCGACGTGTCCTTGAAATTGGGGCACATGCGGTCGTCGTCGGTGGCGCCATCACAAGACCGCAACAGATTGCGAAGCGGTTTTTGGAAGGGATTTCACAAAAAAGTCAAAAAATATAACAAAAAAGCATAGTTGTTTGGTGATTATACACCAAGCATCTATGCTTTTTTGAGTATTATTAAGTTGAAAAAGAGAAAAACAATTTCAATAGTATCATCCACTCTAATGTATTGATTTTTATATGTCTGTTTAAGTGATTTTTCTCCCTAGCACATCTGTTTCATACACTTCTCCGTGAAAATTCTTTCCACACACCTGACAATGAACATCCCAATTGTTTTCGACTTGCTTATTATAGTTCCCATGCGCATACTTCAGCAGTCGCATGTATAGTAAATGGTCCGGATGATTCTTTTTGAATTTACATACGTTGTCGACCCACACTTCCTGACAAGTGCAAATATACGTACGTTTGTATCCTTCATCTATTCCTCTTACAATCATGCCGCATGACGGGCAATAACCGATATTACCATTATACTGATGAATGATTCGTTTCATATAAGTGGACAAATGATGTGTCTGTCCAGGGGCGATATTAAAATGCGAGTACCTATTAGGTGTTTTGTCTTCATTATGCTCATTAATGATTTTCGATTGAAGTTTACTACAATCACGAGGTAGGTTAATTGAAATTTCGATTGGTTTTATATTCCAATTAAAAATGTTTAAAGAAGATGAACTATGAGCAAGAGTAGCACTCGCTATCTCGTAACGAGTATATTTAAAATCAACATAATATCTGGCGCACGATCTTTCAAGGTCAGTTTTGATTTTAATCTTTGTTATTGGCATTCCATAGGGCTTATATTTTGCATCAAGTGTATGTCGAACAATTGAATTCTTCGTACGATTATAAAAAGAAATCAAGTAGTCAGGACGTCGATCATTTCCTTCATTTGACTGTAGGTTTGGCTCGTAATCGATGGCAATGCAGTCCTTCGTGTCAAGGTGTTCAAAGATAATACGGAGATTACGTAACGTACCATATGTGTTGTGCCAATTGAATAAGAGTCCAGTAATTGACTCGGCTGGGAGAAATCGTAGGCGTATACATTCCGCATAAATTTGCAACAGTGTCCAAATCTCGAATAGATACGGCGAACGAATCATCGACTCAACAAATTGTTGCTTTTCGATGGTGAATTTTGGAGTCAAGGCTATTATGTCTTCGAAACATTCGAACGTTTCGCGATAACGGGGTTCATGTAAAAATAAATGTGTTCCTTCTACTTCAATCGGAGAAACATCAAATAAAGATGTTGAATCCGTGAATGGTTGTAGCGAGTCAATCATTTCGTTGAGATGATTAATTTTTTGTTCCGCTATGGAGAGTCGGTTCATCACGTCCAGTAATTTCTTTTGCATATTACAAACGATTACTGAGTATTCACTTTGAGACGGGGAAAGAGAATCTCGCTCTTCTTTTTCATTTTCAAGTAACTCTTTCCTTCCGAGTTCTACTCTCAGTGTATTCCTTAAGAAGGAAAGGATTGTGTCAACCATCGTTCGGATCATTTGATGCTCGATGATGTCGTGTGAAGCTTCGACTATCTCGACATTGATTTTTGGTTGACCGACTCCTGCTTGGTAGGCTGCCATTGTTCGAGGTGTCCACCGCTTGATTTGATTTTTTGTTGATTTCCCAGGTGTACGAGTTAATACTTCAGCTGGGGAGTCAACAATGGTATTGAGTGTATGTTTGAACTGATTGACGAGATCGTACAAATCATCCAACGGAAAAGAATGAGTCGGACCTGTTTTCGTGACACCATCTGATTCATGCGGTTGTGTGTTGAAAGCGAGTAGTAAATCTTGCACTTCAGCCTGCATGCGCTCGTATTGATGTAACGTCAGGGTGACAGGTGTAACAATCAATTTCTTGCAAGCAATTAGATGACGATCGACGTTATAGGCCTCTATTTCAAATTGACCACATACGTTTAATCCAAACTCTGCATCACCTGATTGCATATACCATAGATTCTCATCATTGAGTGAGCGAATAAAAGTAGACTTAGGATATTCTTTAAGGCGTACCGAGTATGCGCCTGCAACCTCAACGCCAATATGGAGATGCTTTCCTTTATACATGTTGTATTCTTGAAAATAGTATGTCTCTCCTGATTTTGAAAGTTCATTGATTTTACGAGTCGGAAGTCGGAGAGCGGGAAACGTTGACGTATTACCTTCTCCTTTGCTAGAGAACTGTATGTTGAATAGTTTCATCGATGTCTACTCCTGTTCTTATTTGAAAAAGTTGACGTGTCGACTATCGTTATACATCTGCGAGGCACGCTGCGCGCTCTCTTTCAATTTTTTTTCGCGTAGTCTATTGGTAAAAGACTCAAAGGCATCGGTTGCAGCAGGATATTGATTTTTTGAAAAGTTGATGCGGGGCAACAATTTTGAGAGGACAAGCTGATTCAACGTACGTTCAGATGTATGTGCTCCAATGCGCAAATAGTTTATAAGCTGCTTCTTACCACGTGAATTTAGTCGTGCATTCGGAATCATCTGTAATATATCCGAACATTCGATTAACCATTCAACATCATGTTTGACGTCTTCTTCTGATGATATAGGAGTCGTGAATGATTCTAAGTCGATTTCAATTCTACCTGTGAGCGTTGAGGACTCAAGTGTCGTTTGTTCATCAGCGCTAGGAGATTGTTGTGTAAGTTCGATGATGAAGCAACGATCAATCACCTTAGGACTAAGCGGTTTGACGGTATGGTCCATATTAATTGTTCCAACAAATCTTACGTTTGATGGAATCTCGATTTCGTAAGGGTATCGAAGTAGTTCTTTAGCATTTTGATATTGTTTTCTATCCTCCGTAGTGGGGTCATCGATGCAATCATAAAAATCTATGAATTCTTTGGCCTCTTCATAATAACGCGGTGGGTAGAGTGGAATCGTATTATTTAGTTCCTGACTGCTCAAAATTTCGGCGAAATAATACTCCACGTGAGCTAAATTCATTTCATCTAGACAAATTAAATAAAGACTATTAGATTCCTTTGCAGCTAAAAGTGAATCAAGGAATGGGGTAGGTACGAAGGAGCGCTCGATTGCATTAAAGTAGCCAAATAAGTCCATCTTATCCGTCCAACTGGATTGAACAGATATAAAATGAGCAGTGGCTTCCTGAATCGCGTCAGTAAATGCTCTTATCAAACTGGATTTCCCTGTCCCGGACGGTCCGCTTAGCACAACGAGTGTATTAGTTTGAAGTGCTCTCAAAAATGTTTCGATCACAGACTTAGAGTAGTAAAGAGGTTCTTCGCGGTCACAATAAAATAAGGTTTGAAGTGTTTCGACGATTGTATTGGGATCCCATTGTAAAATTGGTTTTAAATAATACTCGTCTTTTCGTGCTTTTAGTTTCGAAGGGATTTGAGAAAGGATATTATAGAGTTTTAAATCGCGCGAATTTAGCTTGATTTTCTCTTTTTGATGCGCGATCTTTTGTTTAGATATTTCTTTTTGGTGGCTTTCCTTTAAAATAGAAAACTCGTTTTCGTAATCTTTTTGAATTTTTTGTAGCTCTTCTTTCAATGAGGCTTCTTTTATACTAAGTTGTTTTTGTGTCTCATCGTTCTTCTTTTTTAATGTTTCTATTCTTTTAACCTCATCTTTGAATAAAGAATTGCGGTATTCACTAAGTCTTGAAAACAGAACGGCTTCTAGATCGGTCCCAAAAACCTGTTCTGCAACTGACGCTAAAGACTTACCTCCATTTAGAAGTAAAATGTCATGAAATGATACTTTTAATGGAGATATATCTTTCGAAGGAATCGTGAGTAACTGATGCCTATACTCGCGATACGATTGATAGGTGTAATTACTTTCGTACAATTCACCTTCTTCTACTCTGACTTCACCATGGAAAAATGCTGTTATTTCCCAATCTCGATTCGGTGATAATGGGGACTTGCAACCGATTAATCCATTTTCGGTCATTTCCATGATATGAGCCGTTATTTGAACTTTGCCATCGCCTATTTTTGTTTTATTGGTTACACGAAAAATTATTTTAAGGCCAAAGATATTATCTTGTGTGATTTTTTCATAAAATGCTTTCGTCTCTTCTTTTGTAAGGTCTCGATTTTTGAGTTTCTCAATTAATTCATGGTTGAATTCTAGCCATTCTCGAAGATTGGTTGGTGTGTTAATTGGTCTCTGAGTTGTCATAAGGGAATCCAATCCTTTCTGTTAGTGGAGTAATAATTAAATATCAAAAAAACACATGGTAATTTATACCCAAATCCAAAAGTGACAACTCTATAATCAAACTCCTTATTAAATAAAAATAGTGCACAGGTCAAAAATTATTAATATTCATTACTAAAGCAAAAGTCTAGAAAAGAATAAATATACTGACTGCGATACATAAAAAATGTAAAATGAACCACATTCAACAAAAGCGCTTTCGGTCATTTCAGACATGCTATACTAAAAGAAAATGACAGGAATAGGTGGAATGGTCATGGGGAACACAACACCACGCAACTCCAAATGGATGAGGTCCTATAATCGGGCGCTCATCCTTCGGCTCATCCGGCTCCATCAGCCGGTGTCCCGCGTCGAGCTCGCCAAGAAGACGAGTTTGACGAAACCGACGATCTCAAACATCGTCAATGAACTGAAAGAAGAAGGACTGATCAATGAGCGGGAGCTCGGCGTCTCGAGTGGGGGACGACGCCCAATCATGCTCGAGCTTGCGGCGAGCGACCGTTTCGTCATCGGCATCGATGCGACGCAGCGAAAGCTGCACGGGGTCGTCATGAACATCCATGGGGAACTGCTCGACGAGGCATGGCATGACGAACGGTTCGATACGAACGAGGAGTTCATCGACGCCATCGTCGCGCTCTACATAACGTTGAACGACCGCACGAAAGGGGACGTCATCGGACTCGGTGTCTCTGTCCACGGGATGGTCGAGGCAGGTGACGGGGTCGTCTTGTTCGCACCACGTTTTCACTTGCACGACATCCCGCTCAAGCGCGAACTCGAGAAGCGACTCGGCCAGCACGTCTTCGTCGAGAACGACGTACGGACGCTCGCTCTCGGCGAACTGTATTTTGGGGAAGCCATCGGGATCGAGGAGTTCTTTTATGTGTATGCCGGGTACGGGATCGGGGGTGCGTATGTCCACGCAGGCGAGTTGATCGATGGGGAGCATCACATCGCCGGTGAGATCGGACATATGCGCATCATGCTCGATGGACCGATTTGTTCGTGCGGGAACCGGGGCTGTTTAGAGGCGGTCGCAGGTGAGCGTGCCATCTTGAATGAGGCCCGTCAACTCGCGCATGATCTGACGCTCGACGACCTTCGTGATTCCGTAAGCTCGAATCAAGACGTTCAAAAGCTGTATGAACGGGCCGGTGAATATATCGGCATCGCCACGCTCAATATGATCCATCTGTTGAATCCGGGCCGTATCCTGCTCGGGGGACCACTCTTCAACTATGCGCCGGACGTCGTGACGAACATCCAGGATCGTGTCGCCCAGACCGCGCTCACCCTCGACGCCCGTCAGACCGACATCCGTGTCGTCCCGTGGAACGTTAGCCAAGGCGCACTCGGGGCCGCGGCACTCATCACGAACGAGATGTTCGGTGAAATTCAATGAAACAATGAGTCGTCTTTCTCTTGTAGAAAGGCGATTTTTAATTTCTTCATAAGAAAGCGTTTACAACGTAAACGAGGGCATGCTATAGTCTATGTGTAGTTAGATAATAAATTTAATTTACTAAGTAAGGGGTGACACTCTCAACGACACGTTTGGAGGGGTAGCGATGCAAAAAGAGACACCATTGAAAGACCAGTTCCACGCGATTTTCGGTCGCTACGGGGCGACCCGATTGTTCGCACGACATGACTTCGCCTTCGACGAAATGGAAGCGTTCACAGGAGAGGAGACGAGCATGATCATCACGCGCTCTAGACGCGACGGCATCTTTCGTCTCTATGACGAGGAGACGCGTGACATCCGATTATTCCGGGCATCGACGCTCTCTCGTGACGTGTCGTTCGACGACATGGACGGCTTGTTCGAACTGTTGCTCTGGCGATTGAAAGAACAAGACGCGTTGCCGTTCGGGGCGGACCTGTACGTCGTCGGCCCATACATAGACGGACCGAAGCTCGATTTGGAACTGATCACGTACACGTTGACACGGCTCGGGGATCGCCCGATGCCAGACCATCTTATTCGGGAGTTATGCCATCGTATCGTGGCGTGACAACACATTCAAAGGAGAATGAACATGAAAAAAACGACGATTGCACTCGCATCATCTGTCTTAATGCTCTCATCTTTACTCGCTGCGTGCGGCGATGACGAACAAGCGGCGGCGACAACGGAAGACGGCAAGCCGGTCATCACATGGTGGGGCTGGGCGCCACAACCTGAAGTCGGGGAAGAAATGGCGAAGGCGTTCAACGAATCGCAAGACGACTACGTCGTCAAATTCAAGCGTCTCGAAGACTACGAGCAACAGCTCCAAGTCGCGATGCTCGGTGGTGACGGTCCGGACGTCATCGGTCTCAAAGAGCCGATGATCCCGCAATACAAGGATCGCCTCGTGCCAGCGAAAGACTATATGGACAAAGCCGCCGGCGAAGGCTGGAAAGACAAGTTGATCGAGCTCGGTATCGAACAGACGACGGTCGACGGCGAACAGTATGCGGTACCGGTCGGCTTCACAGGACAGGCATATCTCATGTACAACAAGACGCTCCTCGACAAATACGGCGTGACACCGCCGAAGACGTATGACGAGACGGTCGCAGCGATTGACAAGATCAACGCCTCAGGCGACAAGGTCATCCCGATGCAACTCGGTGCGAAAGACGCATGGGTCGGCGTCGACGTCTTCAACGTCTTGAGCCACCAAGTCGCACCAGGTTACATTCAAGACGTACTCGCCGGTGACGCGAAGTGGACGGACAAAGAGATGGTCGAGACGGCTGAACTTTGGCAACAACTCTACGAAGACAAAGTGTTCCAAGAAGGGGCATTGGGTCTCGCGACATACATGGACGGCATGAACAACTTCTTCGACAAGAAAGCCGCGATGTGGATCATCGGTTCATGGGAAGCCCACTCGATGACGACGGTCGAGAAGCGTGACAAGTGGAACAACTTCGAAGACGAGATCGGCTTCGTCCCGATGCCTAACCTTGCAGGCGGCACAGAACAACCGGTCATCGCTTCAATCGACATGGCACTCGGTGTCAACAAAGAATCGAAACAACAAGAAGGTGCGGCTGCCTTCATCGCCTACATGACGCAAGGCGAAGGCCAAGCGCTCTACATGGAGAAGTTTGAGATGGCACCAGCTGTTAAAGACATCGAAGTCGCATATGAAGACAAGTTCACGAACGACGTCGAGCGTGAGTCTTACGAAATCTTGAACGAGACAGTGAAGAACGCTGTAGCGGGACGCGGAATCCGTGACCCGAAAGTGTACGACGCACTCGGGAAAGAACTTCAAAACATCGCTGCCGGACAAGATGCGAAAGAAGCACTCGCACGCATCCAGGCGATTGCGGACCAAGGTAAATAATCGAACGAGCGCCAGTAGCCAGACTCACTGGCGCTCGATTTTTTGAATCTGAAAGTGAGGGAACCTTATGCAACAAGCAACCGATTTGAACAAGTCCAAGCCGAAGCTCGCGTCGGTGCCACCCAGCGCGCCGAACCCGATCCGAAAGAAAGAGCGGATGAAGCAAAACTTGATCGGCTGGGCGTTCGTCGCCCCGACCGTCCTGTTCGTCATCGCCTTCATCTATTACGGGATCTTCTATAATGCCTATCACTCGCTCTTCTCGTGGGACGGGATCTCGTTTGAGAAAGTGTATGTCGGCTTCGAGAACTTTGCACGCATGTTCCAAGACCCAGAATTTTATAACGCGCTCAAGAATACGGGCATCTTCACGATCTTGACGGTCACGATTCAGGCGGGTCTCGGGCTCGTGTTGGCCTATTTGCTTCACACGAAAGGCGCGGGCCGGACGTTCTTCAAATCGGTGTTCTTCTTCCCGGTCGTCTTAAGCCCGGTCGTCCTCGGGGCGGCGTTCACGCAAATCTTTGACTTCCAGTTCGGTTACATCAACGAATTCCTTCGCATGATCGGACTCGGTGCTTTGGAGCAGAACTGGCTCGGTGACCAGGATGTCGCGCTCTACGCCATCATCTTGATCAACATCTTCCAATGGACGGGCTCGTCGATGATCATGTACTACATGGCGATGCTCGCAATCGAACGGGAAGTGTTCGAGGCGGCCAATATCGACGGGGCCGGCTTCTGGCGCACGCTGTGGAGCGTCGTCTTCCCGAACTTGAAAGGGACGACGTTCACGCTGACGATCCTCGGGGTCATCGGTGGTCTGAAGACGTTCGATATTGTCTGGATCTCGACGCAAGGTGGACCGGGTAACTCGACCGAGGTCATCTCGACATACCTGTTCCGGAAATCGATGCTTCATCAAGAGGTCGGTTACGCCAGTGCCGTCGCCATCATCTTGCTCGCGATTGCACTCGGTATCACGTACTTCCAGATGCGTGTACAGAAGAAAATGGACTAAGGGGGAGTAGCTATGGAACTGCAAACGAAAAAAGGAAGATGGTTCACCAATATCGGTCTCTCGCTAATGGCGGTCCTCTGGTTGTTCCCAATCTTCGTCATGTTCAAGGAAAGCTTACGTGTCAACGGCTTTGAAAACTATATCGCGACGCTTCAAAATCCGAACTTCCCACAGTTCGTCATCAACAGCTTTATCGTCGCGTTCTTCATGATTCTCATTTCGATCTCGCTTCTCGCCTTTGCGGCGTTCGGATTCTCGAAGCTCCAGTTTGCTGGGAAGCGCCTGTTGTTCAATCTCGTCTTGGCAGGGTTGATGCTACCGGTCGCCTCGCTCATCGTGCCGCTCTTCTTCACGCTACGTACACTTGACGGGCTCAACAGCTATTGGGGATTGATCGGTGCCGAGATCGCCTTCTTCCTTCCGTTCGGTCTCATGCTCATCAAGAGCTACTTCGATGAGCTGCCAAACGAATTGATGGAAGCGGCGCATATTGACGGGGCATCGACGTTCCAAATCTTCTATAAAGTCATGATGCCGCTCGCCAAACCGGCGCTCGCGACGGCAACGATCTATGCGTTCCTCAACTCGTGGAACGAGTACTTGATGGTCCTCACGTTCATGACGGACCCGGCCAAGCAGACGGTGACGATGGCACCGACCTTCTTCACGGAAGCACTCGGTGGGGACCCTGGTAAACTGTACGCCTCGCTCGTCTTGATCAGCTTGCCGACGATGGTGTTTTATATCTTCTTCCAACGCTTCTTACAAAAAGGCATGACTTCGGGAGCGGTCAAATAATCGATTGAGGTGAACAGCATGTATTTAGGAGTAGATTACTATCCAGAACAGACGGACCGTGCGCTTTGGGACGAGGACGTCCGCTTGATGAAAGAGCTCGGGGTCAACGTCATCCGTATGGCCGAATTCGCCTGGACGATGATGGAGCCGGCAGACGGTGAGTTCGACTTCTCGTTTTGGGACGAGGTCGTCGAGATGTTCGGCGAACACTTTGACATCGTCCTCGGCACGCCGACGGCGACACCACCCGCATGGCTTATCGAGAAGTATCCTGACATTCTCCCGGTGACGAAAGACGGTGTCCGCATCAGTTTCGGTGCCCGTCGTCATTATACGGTCAACAGCCCGGTCTACCGAAAGTACTGTGAACGCATCACCCGCAAGATGGCGGAACGGTACGGACGTCATCCGCGCGTGATTGGCTGGCAGACGGACAATGAGTATGGACATGAACAGTCGGACCGCTCGTACGGCGACGTCGATCAAGTGGCGTTCCAGGGATGGCTGAAAGAACGTTACGAGACGCTCGACGCGCTCAACGCGGCTTGGGGGACCGTCTTCTGGAGCCATACATATACGGCATGGACACAGATTCCGGTCCCTCGCACCGTGTTCCAAGAACACAACCCGTCGCTCCTCGTCGATTTCGACCGTTTCTGTTCGGACGCGTATCGCTCGTTCAACAAACTCCAAGTCGACACGCTCCGTTCGCTCATCCACGAGGATGCGTTTATCACGCATAACTTGGTGTATAGCGACATGGCGATCAACCAGCAACAGATGGCCCAAGACCTCGACTACGTCTCGTTCGACAACTACCCGGTCTGGGGCGGATTGCCGGAGCCGAACCGTTTCGAGAAGACGGCGCACGACCACGACCTATGCCGCTCGTCAAAACAAGGAAAAGGGTTCTGGGTGATGGAGCAACTCAGTGGGGCCCAAGGATGGAGCCGCATCGGCTACTTGCCACGACCGGGACATATCCGTCTCTGGACACATCAAGCCGTCGCCCGTGGCGCCGAGGCGATCGTCTACTTCCGATTCCGTGCCGCCGACTTCGGGACAGAAGAGTTCTGTCACGGTATCATCGACCATGATGGGAAGCCGAAACGGAAGTTCGAAGAGGTGAAGCAGGTCATGTCAGAGCTTCACGTCCATGGCGACATGATCAACGCGGCTGCATACAAGTCGGACGTCGCCGTCTATTTCGACCAAGAGAACTTATGGGCGTGGACGCACCAACCGCACTCGGACGCGTTCAACTTCAAACAAGAGTTCGTCCGCTTCTATGGTGCGGCCGTCCGTCAAGGGGTCAACACGGACATCGTCTTCCCGGGTGATACGCTCGACTCGTATAAACTCGTCATCGTCCCACTCTATTTCCTCGGGAATGACGTGTTCGACGAGACGCTCATCGACTATATCGAGAATGGTGGGAACGTCATCTTCACGTATCGGACTGGCGTGAAAGACTCGATTAACCGTTGTCACAACTTGACGCTCCCAGGCAAGTTCGCCGAATACGCGGGTATCGAGATTGATGAGTACGAGAGCTTACAAGCCGTCCAGTCGAACGAGGTCCGCCTCGGCGACCAAGTGTCTGAGGCGAACATCTGGTGCGACTTGATCACGCCAAAAGGTGCCGACGTACTCGCGACTTACGGGCAGGCGTTTTATAAAGGGACGGCGGCCATCACGCGCCACACGTATAAAGGCGACGTGACGTACATCGGCTCATCGGTCGACGATGCGATGCTCGACACGGTCTATCACGAGGCGCTCACACGTGCCGGCATTGACGCGCACCGACTCCCGGACGATGTCGAGAAAGTCGACCGTCATGGGGACGGGCAGTTGATCCGCTTCTATTTGAACCATTCGACTGAGGTCACGTCATCCGTCGAACTTGACGGCGCGTGGCAGACGCTCGACGGGGAGACGGTGACGGGCACGCTCGAACTTGAACCACTCGCGGTCGTCCTCCTCAAACGGGAGGTGGAAGCATGATTGTTCGTCACGACAATCGGTTCGCCCTCATCGGGACGAATCTCACGTACGTATTTGATGTCGATGCACGCGGTCGTCTCGTCCATCAGTATCTCGGTGGACGCCTACATGAGTCGGACATTAAAGAACTACCGGACGCGCGCGTGTTGCATTCGTCGTTCGAGACACCGGAAGGGGTGGCCGCTTACGAGTTCACCTCGTTCGGCGACCTCGTCTATACGGAACCGACGTTGAAGAGTCATACCGAGATGGAACGGTTACATGCGTTCGCACTCCGTGATGCACGGATCGATGGAGAGACGCTCGAAGTCGATTTGTTCGATTCGATTCAGTCCCTTCACGTGACGCTTCAGTTCACACTTTATCCGGCGTACGACATCATCGCCCGTCGCATGACCGTCAAAGCAGGAGAGACGGTCACGCTCGGTAGCGCACAGTCGTTCAGCCTCGGACTCATCGAGCGCGACATGCGACTCCGTCATTTCAGCGGGGCGTGGACGAGCGAATTCCAGCTTCAAGAAGGGCCGCTCCTTCCAGGTAAGAAGACAATTGAGAGCCGTCGCGGGTTGACGAGCCATCAAAGCAACCCATGGTTCGCACTCGACAGTGACGCCACGGAGACACATGGGGAAGTCGTCTACGGCTTCCTCGGACATTCCGGCAACTGGGCGATCCATTTTGAGAAAGACCAGTTCGGCTTCACGCAAGTGACGGGCGGGATCAACTCGTTCGATTTCGCGAAGACGCTTCAAGCGGACGAGTCGTTCACGACGCCACCCGGCTATATCGGTTATACACAGCGCGGATTCGGCGGTATGAGCCAGAACGCCCATGACTTCGAGCGCGACGTCATCATGCCGGAAGCGACGCGTGACGTGTTGCGCCCGGTCCTCTACAACTCGTGGGAGGCGACCTATTTTGACGTCAGCGAGGACGGACAGAAACGTCTCGTCGACGAGGCGGCCGCGATTGGCTGTGAGTTGTTCGTCGTGGATGACGGCTGGTTCGGTGAGCGCCACTCGGACGCGGCCGGACTCGGGGATTGGCACGTAAACGAGACGAAGTTCCCGAACGGTCTCGACCCGCTCGTCCGATACGTCGAGGAGAAAGGTCTCCAGTTCGGGCTATGGGTCGAACCGGAGATGGTCAATCCAGATTCAGACCTGTACCGAACTCATCCGGAGTGGATTTACTATACGGATGGACGCCCGTCGACGACGTCGCGAAACCAGTTCGTCTTGAACCTCGCCCTGCCTGAAGTCGAGGCGCACGTGACGAAATGGCTTGACGAGTTGCTCGGACGCCACGACATCCGCTACATCAAGTGGGACATGAACCGTGCCTTCTCCGAGCCGGACAGCCCACATCTACGTGACGCGAAGGAACTGTGGCTCCGTCACGCGGAAGCGGTGTATCGCATCCTCGACACGTTACGGGAAAGACATCCGAATGTCGCGTTCGAATCATGCGCCGGTGGCGGTGGGCGGATCGACCTCGGCGTCCTCTCTCGCGTCGAACAAGTTTGGACGAGCGATAACACGGACGCACTCGACCGTCTCACGATTCAGGAAGGCTTCTCATACGCCTATAACGCCAAGATGATGAGCTGCTGGGTGACGGACGCGCCGAACTGGTTGAACAATCGTTCGTTGCCACTCGGGTACCGGTTTGTCAGCGCCATGCAAGGGACGCTCGGTATCGGCGGCAACCTGCTCGAATGGACGAAAGAAGAATTGGCAGAAGCAAAAGAATGGATCGCGACGTACAAGACAATCCGTCCGCTCGTGCAGCACGGGACGAGTCATCGTCTCGCCTCACTCAAACGGGACGGCTTCCACGCCGTCGGCTATACGGACGGAGAAGACTACGTTGTCCTCGTCAACGCCGACCGGCGCCAATACGGGAAGAACCGCTTACGCGTGAAGCTACGCGGACTCGACCCGGAACGGACGTACGAACTAGAAGGGCGCCGCGTGAGTGGACGCTATTTGATGGAACAAGGCATAAACCTCACACAACAAACAGACTATGACGCGTATTGCCTGGTCATCCACCCGGCATGAGCGATGGAAGGGATGAAGCCGTATGCTTTCATTTGATATGGAACAGCTGAAACAACAATTCGAGGAGGTGTTCGCCGCATCAGCGGACCGGTCGTTCTTCGCACCGGGTCGCATCAACTTGATCGGCGAGCACACCGACTATAACGGAGGGCACGTCTTCCCATGTGCGATCACGTTTGGGACGTATGGTCTCGTGAAGAAGCGGGAGGACGATTTGATTCGTGTCTACTCACGTAACTTTGAGGACGTCGGCATCGTGTCGTTCCCTGTGACGGACGGGACGTATGAGGCGAGCCACGACTGGGCGAACTACGTGAAAGGTGTCGTCACGCTCCTTCGACAAGGCGGGCACGATATCCACGGGTTCGACTTCCTCCTCGCGGGCAACATCCCGAATGGGGCGGGTCTCTCGTCATCGGCTTCCCTCGAACTCGTGACGGCATTCATGTTGAATGAAGTGTACGGTCTCGGTCTCGAACGGCTTGACCTCGTCCGACTCGGACAACGTGTCGAGAACACATTCATCGGCGTCAACAGCGGTATCATGGATCAGTTCGCCATCGGGATGGGCAAATCCGGGCAGGCGATGCTCCTCGATTGTGAGACGCTCCATCATGATTACGCACCGATCGCACTCGACGGATACGATATCGTCATCATGAACACGAACAAACGACGCGAGCTCGCCGACTCGAAATATAACGAGCGTCGACGTGAATGTGACACGGCACTCGGGTTGATTCAACCAAAATTCGACGTGGCGTCACTCGGGCAGCTGTCGATGGAGGCATTCGAACAAGTTGCCCTCGACTTGCCGGAGACGCTCCGTAAACGGGCACGCCACGCCGTCTCGGAGAACGAGCGGACGAAACTTGCTTACACCGCCCTGCAAGAAGGGCGACTCGAGACGTTTGGTCAGTTGATGAACGCGTCACACGCATCGCTTCGGGACGATTATGAAGTGACGGGGCTTGAGCTCGACACGCTCGTCGCGGCTGCCCAAGGCTGTGACGGTGTCATCGGTGCCCGCATGACAGGGGCTGGATTTGGTGGCTGTGCCATCGCCATCGTCCGACGAACGGATACGAACGCGATGATCGAACAGACATCCGCGAAATACGAAGAAACGATCGGTTACGCACCGACATGTTACGTCGCCTCGGTCGGCGATGGCGTCCGAGAACTCGTAGAGGAGGAAGTGAAATGAGTGTACTTGTCGTCGGCGGTGCCGGCTATATCGGATCGCACGCCGTCCGTGCCTTATTGAAAGACGGGGAAGACGTCGTCATCCTCGACAATCTCCAGACGGGACACGTCGAGTCGATCCCGCAAGACGTCCGTTTTTATGAAGGGGACTTGCGTGACCGTGCGTTCGTGAAAGAGGTGTTCGCGAAAGAACGGATCACGGACGTTCTCCATTTCGCCGCGAACTCGCTCGTCGGTGAATCGATGACGGACCCGCTCGCTTACTATGACAACAACGTCTTCGGGACACAGGTGCTCCTTGAGGCGATGCGGGACGCGGGGGTGAAGCGGATTGTCTTCTCCTCGACGGCTGCGACATACGGTGACCAGACCGTCATGCCGATCGATGAGACGGCGCTGACGAACCCGACAAACACGTACGGGGCGACGAAGCTCGCGATGGAGTCGATGATTCGCTGGTGTGACCAGGCGCACGGCATCCGCTCGGTCGCGCTCCGTTACTTTAACGTTGCTGGCGCAATCGCGACCGGTGAGATTGGGGAAGACCACGACCCAGAGACGCACCTCATCCCAATCGTCCTTCAAGTGGCGAACGGACAGCGTGACGCCATCACCGTGTTCGGTGATGATTATGCGACAGAAGACGGCACATGTATCCGCGACTACATTCACGTTCAAGATCTCGTCGACGCGCATCTTCTCGCACTCCGTTATTTACGGGAAGACGGAGCGAGCGACGTGTTCAACCTTGGGACGGCGAACGGACTATCCGTGCTTGAAATCGTTGAAGCGGCACGCCGCGTGACGGGCCATGACATCCCGGTCCGACTCGGCGAACGCCGTGCCGGTGACCCGGCGAAGTTGATCGCTTCGTCCGATAAGGCACGACGCGTCCTCGGATGGACACCGACCCGCTCAGATGTCGAGACGATTTTGACGGACGCGTGGAACTGGCATGCGACACATCCGTTTGGTTATCAGGCGAAAGAGGTGAGACGATGATTGATGTGACGATTGAGGCGCTCGTCGAGGCAGCGATTCGTGCAGAGTTGATTGAAGAACAGGACCGGATCTATTCACGAAACCGTGTGCTCGCCACGCTTCATAAACTCGACATGGACGTCCCGACGTCTGTGCCGTCGATAGAAATCCCGGACGCATTAGAGGAGTTGGTCGCGTATGCGATTGAACAGGAGTTGATCGAACCGATCCTCGAAGAAAAGGACCGCTTCATGGCTGAAGTGATGAACATCTTCGTCTCGAAACCGTCTGAAGTGACGCGTCGTTTCAATGAACTTCGCGCGACGGACGTGACGGCGGCGACGGACTATTTTTATCGGATGAGCCAGGCGTCAAACTATATCCAGACGCGTCGGATCGCGAACAACATCACGTATCAAGCACCGACCCGCTACGGCACGCTCGACATCACCATCAACTTGTCCAAACCGGAGAAGGACCCGCGTGAAATCGCACTCGCCCGGACGCAGCCGACCCCGACGTCGAACTATCCGAAAGGGTTGCTCGCGATTGAGAACGAAGGCTACGGCGGACACTTAAAACACCCGGCGCGTGCGAACCATCGCATCATCCCGCTCACGCTCGGCGGACAGCCATGGTCGTTCCAATATTCACCGTATCTCTACTACAACGAGCACTCGATCTTGTTGTCGAACGAGGTGCGCGACATGGTCATCGACCGGGGTGCGTTCGAGCGCCTGCTCGACTTCATCACGCAGTTCCCGCACTATTTTGCCGGGTCGAACGCGGACTTGCCGATCGTCGGCGGTTCGATTTTGACACACGACCATTATCAGGCCGGCCGCTACCGGTTTGCGATGGATGATGCGCGTGTCGTCTCGACGTATCGCTCGGAGCGCTATGACCAAGTCGAGATTGAGACACTCTACTGGCCACTCTCGGTCGTTCGTCTCCGTTCCCGTCAAAAAGAGCAGCTCGTCATGTTGGCGAATCAGTTGCTCGGCTATTGGCGCGACTATGAAGACGAATCGAGTGAGGTTATCCCGTATACGGACGGCGTGCCCCATAACACGGTCACTCCGATTGCGAGACGACGGGACGGGCAATATGAGCTCGACCTCGTCCTTCGGAACAATCGGACGAACGACGCACATCCGGATGGGATTTTCCACCCCCATGCTGACGTGCATCACATCAAGCGTGAGAATATCGGCTTGATTGAAGTGATGGGACTCGCCGTCTTACCGGCACGCCTGAAGACGGAACTCGAACAAGTCGTCCGTTATGTGGCGGGTGAAGATGTCGAAGTTGAAGCGATGCACCAGGAATGGGCGGATGCGTTACGGAAGAAGGCAGGCGACCCGAAAACAATCGTCGACCAAGCCGTCGTCGACAAGTTCGTGAAAGGACTCGAAGACGCCGGAGTCTTCAAACAGACCGAAACGGGGCAGGAACGGTTTGATGTGTTCGTCCGTTCGCTCCTGAGTCATGTCGATAAAGTGGAGTACGGAACACCAAGGTCGGGAATGAGAGAGAAAACGAACTAAAGGTGGTTGTACGAGTGAAACAAGCGACGATTCAAAACACCAACGGCATGAAACTATCCGCCATCGACTATGGCTGTGCTATGACGGAACTGACGGCCCCGGACCGAGACGGTAATCTCGACTCGGTCATTTTGAAATATGGGGACGTCTCTCAATACTTAGAAAACCCGGTCTATCTCGGATCGGTCGTCGGGCGGATTGCCGGAAGGATTCGCGATGCGGAAATCGATGGCGTTGCCTTGACCCCAAGCGAAGCGCCCCATCATATCCACGGAGGCGACAAAGGCATCACGGCTCGTCACTGGGAGATGGATGCCGACGAGCAGTGTATCCAGTTCACGTATGTGAGCCCGGACGGGGAGGAAGGATATCCCGGAAACGTCTTTTTCAAAGTGTTATATGAACTGACAGATGACAATGAACTGATCGTCACGATGACGGCGGAGACGGACCAACTAACGTGGGTCAACCTGAACCATCACAACTATTTCAATCTCGGGGGACGCCCGACCATCCACGACCATGAGCTGACGCTACCAGCCGATTCGGTCGGGGTGCTCGATGCGGAATCGCTGCCGACAGGGGAGTTGCGGGATGTGAGCGGAAGTCCGTTTGATTTCCGCGACGGGAAAGTGGTCCGGGAGGCGCTCGCGTCAGGAGACGAGGCGATTGTAAAAGCCGGTGGGCTCGATCATCCGTTCATCTTGAAGGACGGGGAGACACGACTACATGACCCGGTGAGCGGACGGACGATGACTGTCGAGACGAATCAACCCGTTATGGTCGTCTATACGGGCAACTTCCTCAGTGAAGAGACGCCTGTGACACTCAGCGGCCGACAAAAACATAGCGCGATTTGTCTCGAGGCACAGGCGTTCCCAGACGCCCCGAATCATCCAGACATCGCGACCTCGATCGAACTGAAACCGGGTGAGTTATATCACTCGCGGACAGTGTATCGGTTTGGGGTGGAATAAGCATAAAGACCACTTCCTTTGCTTCGGAATTTGAAGCGAGGGAAGTGGTCTGTTTTATGGAGTGATATGATTGTTTTCAGCTACCTCTTTCAACACATCAACTATACTGCTATGGAAATCTCGAAATGCGTCGGTTTCTACTAAGTCTTTCATTGTTTGATGTACATGGTTGGCATTCGTCCAATCTGGAACATCCATCGTATCTGTATAAATGCGAGTGAACTTTTTCCCTTCTTGTTTTCCTGATTTCATGAAGGAGATTCCTTTTTCTTCGATGGCTTCCAATAGTTCAAGACGACGTTCGTAAGGAATCGGACCAACTTCGACATATAGTTTGAGTCGCTTATCGCCTTTTCGCTCAAACCACATGATGAGCGCATAATTGAGCCAATAGCGTTTCAAGCGAGGCAATTGTTCAAGTGCAGGTAACCACTCGTTCATCACAAAGTTTGGAACACGTGAATGTGCACTGTACACATTCAATTGCAGTTCATTTGCGAATGATTCAAATGCCTGAGGCAGAATGTTCCCACTCACTTTAATAATGTGATCGATGGTCTGCCGCTTTCGGTTATAAATAATGCGTAGATGTCTTTTGGTATCCTCATCTAACGTTTTTAAGATACGCGTCGCTTTTCGAAGGTCGACTTGTTTTTGTTTTGATGGATTGGCATTCGCAAAAAGTAGTTGAATGGCAAGCGTGTTCTCTTGATACAGCTGTAGTGCCGTACGGTCCGCTTCTTCGTTCTCGACGAGACGCTCTTCTAACAGATTCGTATAATACGTTAAGAAATCATAAATGTTGTCAGCAATCGTCGCACGATTCAATTCAAGTTCTTGTTTGATGATGGTCAACACATCACCATAGTCGAGTACCCAATAGTCTTCATGCGAAGGAAGGTCACTCGATAAGGTGAGGTAAACGGGTAGCACGTTCCGATTCGGAAACATGTCTTTCACGTGAGTAATGTATCGAGTCAATTGTCCAGACGACTCACTAGAATGAAATTTATTTTCGATGAGTAAGGTGATATTGAGAGTGGGGATATCGATGAGTAAGTCAATCGACCCATTTCCCGTATACCATTCACGATGAACAATCACATCCGAGAGAGCTTGGTGAGAGAAGGCTAAGTAATCGAACAGATGAATTTTATCTTCATTGTCTTGTTTTGTAATGAGATGCATCAGTAATTTTCTCAAGAAGAAGCTTCCGAGGCGATGATTCTCGTTAGGATCTAATAACCAGGCGAGTACGTTCGAATGTCGAATCTCATATTGATCGACCCGTAACACTTTCAATGGATTGAATTGCTCGAATTGTTGATGCAGTCGATTGAACTCAGGTGCATTTTCAAGTTGAAGAATGGTATCCAGTTGAATCGATTGTTCAGAAGTAGGATTCATGTAGTAGCCTCCTTAACATATAATGTAAGTTCATTAAATCATACAATGAATTAGTATCCTTTAATAAAATTACTATAGGTATGAAATGGGAGTTAAAAAATCAAAAAACGATTTTCTTATTTCCTAAAATCTCCGAAAAAGCAATATGACCACTTGATAAACTACATATAAAGAATAAAGTCATGGAGGCTATACAGATGAAGAAGTTGTTAAGTGGCGTTATGTTAGCAGTGTTTTGTTTGACAGCCGTACTCTCACCAGCCCAGATTCCTTTTTCTCAAGGTGATGTGAGTAAAGTCGAAGCAGCGATTGAAAAGCAGTTCAACAAATCGAGTAAAATCTATGCATCACGTAGTCGGAAGGCAAAAGTCATCCTTAACGTCAAAAAGAATCAGACTGTCACAGTACTCGAGACAGTCGGTAGTTGGAGCAAGGTGCGTACGGGTAAGAAAACGGGATGGACTGCAAACCGAGATTTGAGTGTGGTGAAGCCGAAGATTGAGATTGATCGTCCTTCCCCAACAGCTCTATTTGAAAAGGTGAAGCTAGATTCCCGTTTCACCGAATTTGAGGGTATTCGTCTAATTGGCTATAAATATGAAAAGGGAGAACAGAATTTCCTTCAGGTGTTTCACCTCGAAGACAAAGGAATTTTAGTCATGAGACATTGGTTCGGTGATGCCTATAAACCAGGTGTCAGACCAAAGGAACGTGAGGCAATGATGAAATATCAATACGAATCCATTCAAATGATGGGTGAGTTGATGTACGGACCTGATACACAAGAAGCTAAAAACTATGCGAGCGTGGCATCTGTATATATGACTGAGGTGGAACGTCTTGTTATGGAAGACTGGCATAATCGGATGCGTTATTTCAAAGAAGGAACGTTCCGTGCGAATGGGGATTCATTTAGATACTACATGGCTGGACCAGGAATTGAGATTGAGTTTACTGAATGAAATAGAAATTCTACGCATGAAATGTAGAGTGGAAAATTCATGTATAAATAAGCGTTTAGGAAAGTGGAGTGACCGAAACTGGTCACTCCGCTTTTTTGTTGTTTATGTCCCTATTTTTATAAAATAGGTCATTTCGTTTTTGAAAAACGTGCTATATTTTTATATGGGATTTATAGGATTCATATTCAAAAACCTACATATAAGTAAAGAGAAGAGGAAAACATATGAAGAAGTGGTTGGCTCAATTGATTATCATCATATTATTAGTGCATTCATTGCCTTATTCAGGATTTGCGATGGAGGATACAGAGGCGCCCGAACTGATCAGCTATACGATTGACTCAGGGGAATACACGGTGGGGGACACTGTGAATGTGGAGGTGGTCGCTAAAGATGATCTTTCGGAACTGTCCTATGTCTTTCTTTATCTGAAGAAACCGATAACGGGTGACGCCGAATACGTTTCGATGAGTCATCAAGGAGGTGGGGTGTACCGTGGGACGTTCATCATCGAAGAGGGGATGGAGAGTGGTCACTACGTCATGCATCGCATCTATCTCAAGGATTCACGAGGAAACGACCGCTCCATCTATCGGGATGCGGAAGACGCTCAAGGGTTTGAGGTGTACGGAACAACTAGCGATACGACAGCCCCGGAATTGGTAAGTTACACAATCGAGCCTGGAGAATTTACGGTGGGGGACACAGTGAACGTGGAGGTGGTCGCTAAAGATGATCTTTCGGAACTGTCCTATGTCTTTCTTTATCTGAAGAAACCGATAACGGGTGACGCCGAATACGTTTCGATGAGTCATCAAGGAGGTGGGGTGTACCGTGGGACGTTCATCATCGAAGAGGGGATGGAGAGTGGTCACTACGTCATGCATCGCATCTATCTCAAGGATTCACGAGGAAACGACCGCTCCATCTATCGGGATGCGGAAGACACTCAAGGGTTTGAGGTGTACGGAACAACTAGCGATACGACAGCCCCGGAATTGGTAAGTTACACAATCGAGCCTGGAGAATTTACGGTGGGGGACACAGTGAATGTGGAGGTCGTTGCTAAAGATGATCTTTCGGAGCTGTCCTATGTCTTTCTTTATCTGAAGAAGCCGATAACGGGTGACGCCGAATACGTTTCGATGAGTCATCAAGGAGGCGGGGTGTACCGTGGGACGTTCACCATCGAAGAGGGGATGGAGAGTGGTCACTACGTCATGCATCGCATCTATCTGAAGGATTCGAGAGGGAACGACCGCTCCATCTATCGACATGCAGAAGATACTCAAGGTTTTACATTACGCTATTCTTTATCTGATGTGGTCAAACCAACCTTCGAAAAAATCGATTCAGGAACACTCGAACTCGATGAAGGTGACTTACAATCATTCACCATCTTTGCGTCTGACGACTTGAAGCTAAAGTCAGTCGATGCCACGTTTGTGAACGAATTCAATGAAACCACGACATTATCAAGTACACATGTCATGTCAGATGGGTTCAACATGGAGCTGCCTCGTAGCGCATTCCCTAAAGAAGCAGCAACATGGAAACTCCAGTCCTTGCGTATTCAAGATATGAATGCGAATGAAACCATCGTGAAGGAAGGGTTATCTTTCACAGTTCAAACGCTCGCTCCAATCACGCCTGTCGATGCGCGCATCGTCACGTTTAATGAGTCTTGGAGCTATACGACTGTAGACCAGGATGTCTATATCATGCCAGGTGTCACATTGACACTTGGACAAGGAACGGTATTGAACGGCAATGTGTACGTGGGTGGACGATTACGACTGACCGGAGGAGTAAATGTGAAGGGGCAACTTCGTGGCACATACTTCACATTTGGATACTATACGCCTTCACAAGATGGAATGGTCGTCATGTCAGGGTCGAACAGTGTCTATTCGATGACTGCGACGAATCAATTGTATGACACGTTACCATTCCGACTCGAAAGCACACCTGTATTCGAACAAGATGGACAGGTATCAGTATCGGGATCATTCATTCCATTGTCGACGCTCTACTTAAATGGAGAACCACTCCAAACGAAAGCGAACGGGACGTTCCGTGTCGAGTTGAAGACTCCGGAAGATCGGACGTTACGTTTCTCGATGACCGATGCTTACGGTAAGATTCACCGATGGTCATATCGAGTGTATAAGACGGACGTTCCAGTCGTAACTGCTACACTCGACAGTGGCATCTATTTGAAAGGTCAGACGGTTGGATTGGCGACGACCGATGGAACGATTCATGTCACGCGCAACAATCAAGCATTTGTTTACGAAGGGTCCTTCACGCTCAATGAAACCGTGAGCCTCTCTGCATATGCGAAAGATGAGATTGATCGTACATCTGAGACCGTATCTCGTCGATATGAAGTCATGACGATTGATCCTGTGACGAACCGAGATACGTCGATTCAAGGAACGGCTGAACCGGGGACACATGTGTCATTGACCCTCGGCACAGACACATCTACAGTGACGACCGATGAAACGGGTCGTTTCGTTTTCAACGGATTACAGTTAACCAATCAAGCAACATTCTCACTCCAAGCGACTCATGGAATGCTGACGAGTGACGTTTGGACGAAGTCAATCCAAGATGTGATTGCACCGATCGTGACAGGTGTGTCACATGACCATTTCTACGCTCAACCTGTCTCGTTCACGTTCAATGAAGGGACAGCGACGTTGAATGGCAATGTTGTCACGTCGCCTGTCCGTGTTGAAACGGATAGAACCTATGAGTTGGTGGTTAAGGATGAAGCGAACAATCAGACAACCGTGCGTTTCACGTTGGATCAGCAAGCGCCTATTTTGACGGGTGTGCCGAACGGTTTGACCAATCAAATCGTGACACCGACCTTCAATGAAGGAGTAGCGCTGTTGAATGGGAAATCGTTCACGTCAGGTCAATCAATCACGACAGACGGAACGTACACGCTGATTGTTCGAGACAAAGCTGGAAATGCAACGAAGCAATCATTCACGATTGACCGTACTGCGCCTGTCGTCAGCAATGTTCAAAACGGATCATTTAATCGAGACATTACTCCGATCTTTAAAGAAGGAACTGCGACCTTGAATGACAAACCGTTCACAAGTGGGACGGTCGTGTCGGAAGAAGGCGTATATAACTTAGAGGTCAAGGATAAGGCCGGGAACGTCACAAAAATCACGTTCACCATCGATAAGACAGCAGTCGAAGTTCTAGGTGTGACAGAAGATGGCACGTACCCGTCCGCTCAACCGACATTTAGTGAGGGAGAGGCAACACTGAACGGAAAACCGTTCACATCGGGTCAAGCTATCGCAACCGACGGAAACTATACATTGATCGTCACCGATCGAGCTGGAAATCAGACCGTCGTTCAATTCACGGTTGATGCGACACCTCCTGCAGTCAGTGGCTTCGCGTCAGGAAAAGTCGCCTATCGAGAAGTGAAACCAACCTTTACAGAAGGAACAGCGACATTGAACGGGAAGCCATTCCTTTCTGGGACAACGATTGCCACAGCAGGGAAGTATACGTTGGAGATTACAGATGAGCATGGGAACAAGCGGAGCGAAACGTTTACGATTGATCGCACCTCCCCAGTCGTGACTGGTGTGACGCATCGCCAATTGACGAATAAAGATCTCGTCATCAAGTTCAATGAAGGAACGGCGACATTGAATGGAAAACGGATCGCTAATCAGACGAAAGTGAGTACTTCTGGAGCTTATACACTCCGTGTGACGGATGCCGCTGGGAACATCACACAACTTACATTCACAATCGATAAAAAAGCACCTGCTCGTCCGACTCTACTCACGCTCACGAACAAATCGACTCGCGTGACGGGGAAAGCAGAAAAGGGAGCGATGGTGTATATTTACTACAACAACCGCACGTATAAAGCGAAAGCAAGCAGTACGGGTGTGTATCGCTACGATATGAAGACGACTAAAGTCGGCGCAACCGTATCAGTCCGTGCGTTAGACGCCGCCGGCAATCTTTCGCCGCTCGCGTCGCTACGTGTCCTCAACACGTTCCGTACGTTTTCTGTCAACCCGGTCCGGGCGAGTCAGACTTACGTGACGGGTAAAGGGAACAAAGGGGCGACAGTTCAAGCATTTGTCGGGACGAAAGCCATCAGCAAGACGGCTAAAGTCGATTCCCGAGGAAATTATAAACTAGTGATTCCACGTCAGAAATCAGGCGTGACAGTCACAGTGAAGATGAAACAGAGCGGGTATCAAGATATGAAGAAAATGATTAAAGTTACTCGATAACTTTAAAAATATGTCCGCACATTAAAGCGTCCCCCTACAAGTTCCTCGGAACAATCCGACTTGTAGGGGGACGCTTTTTAGACATGCAGTTGATTAGAAAAAAGACGGTTGTTCGGTTGATTCAGCGAAATGTCCATATAGCCGTTTCATTTGTTCTGGGGAATGAATCATGTCTGCAATCTGTTCATCCGTATAGTCGGCATTCTTTAGCGTAGTGAAGATTGCGCAACTTCTGGCTTGGCAATTGAATGGTCCTTTCTCTTTTGAGTACTCGATTTTTTGGTTAAACTCGATATCAGTGAAGGCGTTATACTCAATCAAACGATTAGACTGTGAGGGGTTTTGTAAAAGTGCAGCGATATAGACCGCATCGTAAAACATACTCTTTGGTTCAGTCTCCCAGCTGACTTTTCCGGAAGTAAAACCAATCAGGTGTCTGTTCAACCGATTTTGACAGTATACACAAATCGATTCGTCATCGAAGAACTGTTTATTTTTATATTCGATGTCATGGGTGAGACAAGGCTTCTTGGATTCGTGTGTCTGAATGCGGCAATCGTTACGAGCTCTCTTTGGGTCAACATGTAGCAAGTCTAAATAAGGGCCGCCGTCATTGAACTGTTTGTAGGCTTGAAAGATATTTTCGACACTTACCGCGTTCAATTTTAAGTTGAAAGCAGACAATTGGACCCCGAAATCTAAATCCACGGATCTTCTAGAAATTTCAGCCGGGACGTATCCTTGGTCTTCAAGCACGTGCAACATGCTTAACGAAGACTTTTGTCGTTGCTGCCAGCTCATTCCAGAACACCATTCAAATTCTATGGTTTGTTCCTTGAAGGCGCGCATGCCGGGATGCCAGTCTTTCACTGGAAAGAAGGCGACTCGTTTTGCGTTTGCCATTATCGTTTTCTCCCAAAGATTCCGGCTCTTGAGTTGGTAATTAATATATCCCCGTTTGTCTCTAACCACTCCAAAATAGAGTCCGTTTTTTTCAATAAGTCACGTTGGTTTTGTTCGCTTTTTTCGAGTCGTTCCATCATCATGTGGATTGAGTCTTCCGTTCGTTTCTCATATTGTTCAATCTTCGTATCGAATTGATTTAACTGTTTTAACAAATCATCATGTGCGCTTTTGATTTGAAGGTTCATGTATTGTTGATAATTCTCAATCGTGTTCGTCAAGTTGGTGATTCCACTCAAATGTCGTGCGTAGTCTTTGCTCAAGTCATTGTTCGTCGCTTCGAGCTGGTGGTATATTGTCGTAAAATCTGACAGTCCTTCACCTAAGGTGATTTGGAGTTCTGGAATCAGGGAATTTAGTCGATCATGAGTTTCGTTAATTTGATCAAATAATTCAATCATTTCTGACTCACCGAGTGATTGGAACAAAGAGTGCAACAGGTTGATTTCGGTCACGACCTCAGCTAAGCTCTTTGAAATCTTTGATGTCTCTTCCTCAAACTGAGCTTGAGTCGATACTTTTTTTGTGAGCGTCCGTTTGATTGAAGAGATATTTTCAATCAATTCTGCTGTCTGTTCTTCTAGTGATTTGATTTTTTCGGTGTTCATAAATCGACCAACTCCTTCAATACCTCGTTCGACAAGGTGTGGAATGTATGAATCAAATATGCACGGTTTAGTGCATCGCTTTCGTAGTCGTCAAGCAAGCGCTGACGGTATTCGTCACCTAATTCATGTGTGATGATTTGAAGGACGCTATTCCAATCGGATTCATTAAGTGTGTGATTACATAGGGCGGATACGACGTGTGTGTACAGAAAGTCTTGATCCATTCCATATGACTGTTTTCCATAGTGCAAAGAATAGCGTATCGTATTGAGGGCACTTTCAATCGTGTCATATTTTACTTGTAAGTTAAGCATGACGAAATAAAAGCCAAAATGTTCCGGGTATGCTTCTAATAGACGACTTGTTTGGGTAAGGACCCGATGTGCCATTTTTTTAGAGGTGACACGGTTTAAAAAATCATGAAGTGCTTCTAAATCAGTTGCCTTTGAAATCAAGTCACTGACATTCACTTTGTCATCAGTCGACAAATAGTCGATTATTTTTTTGCGTAAATGCTCGCCACCTTGAAGTGGGTCATCGAATGTTGCCGCCTCAGATGTGAACAACAACATGTTACGCATCGCAATGCGACGTCCTTCCTCAACAACTTTGTAAGTGAACTCTTTAAGCAGTGTCGCAACCGCGGCTAACATATAGTCTGCAGGTGATTGTTCAAATCCATAAGTGGCTTGTTTCAATAACTCGACTTGTGTTTGCACATACCCGTCATCTTCCTGATATCCTGCAATGTACGCCTTGTAATGCTCCTCAATCATTGCGGGTGAGAACTCACGTAATGAGGTATTCAATGTTTTATGGGCATGGTCAATCGTATAATCTGCGACATAACCGAGCAAACGCAAACGATATAGCGTTTTTTCCAACTTGATTTGTATCTCATCTTCAAAAGGAATGGATAACCGTCCGTCTAGCAAATGACTCAATACGAATCGGGTCGTAATCAACTCATCCTCAATACCTTTGAAAGAACTGGAGTGGAAAAAGATGATTCGGGAGACATCATCACCTTGCCAAGGTTTGTCTCCTTTTGTTTTTCGATTTTCCTCCATGATTTTACTTACCGGTGTCTTCGTACTATCTAATAGACGTTGATTCACTTCTGGATAGTCATCAGAGAGGATGATCCAACACACCGCAGGTTTACCGTCGCGGGCGCAACGCCCAGCTTCTTGATAGTAAGATTCGATTGAACTGGAAATACCATAATGGATGGCCCAACGAATATTCGGTTTATCAATACCCATCCCGTATGATTTGGTCGCAGAAAGAGCAATCAAATTATTATTCTTAAAATTTCTCGCGTTTACTTTTTTATCATCAGGGTCAAGCTTTCCATTATAAATACCGCATCGATTGTCAGGTAACAGGTGATTCAATTTAGATTGTACATATCGAGTACCATACGGATGATAATTCCCATTTTGCCACCGCTTCTCGCCGGCAATCGTACAAAAAATCAATCCGCAATGCGTGTCGCCCTCTTTTAATTCATAAAAATGATCGAACGAGTCGTCGAAATGATTCGGAATCTCATGCTTTAGAATGTGTTCGAGCGCTTTTTCTTTTGCCGAGGAAGCACAATTAATTATGCGAAATTCGATTTCCTTTCGATCAAAGCTTTCGGGTTGAATGACAGCATCTTCTTCGTATATTTCCAAGTCCCGTTGCATATCTCGTAACACACTGGCACTGGCTGTTCCTGTCAAGGCGAGTAAAGGAGGTGGGGTGCGGCCTTCTGTCGTACAAATGCGTCTGCAAGTTTGGGCAAGACTCAAGTATGCGGTCCGAAAATCGTGTCCCCACTCTGATACGCAATGGGCTTCGTCAATCGCAATCAATGAAATGAGATTCGTTCTGGCGTAATAATGGACCTTATTTCGGAACACTTGATTTTGGAAGCGTTCGGGTGAGACGAAGGTCATGAAATATTGCCCTCTCCCGATATCGATTTCGACTTGTTGTTTATCCTCGGTGTCTGCTACTAGTTCGGTCACGCGGTCGATTCCTTTTCGATATAAGTTGTCCACTTGATCGTAGGCGAGGCTGACGATTGGGTCGACGATGAAGGAAACACCGGGTGTGATGAGGGAAAGCAACTGATAAACGATGGACTTTCCGCTACCTGTAGGGAGCAACACAATCGAATCTTGATGATTCAACGCACGTACAATCCCATCGATTTGATTTGGACGGAACGTGTCGAAACCAAAAATATAGTGCAGTAAAAATTCTAAATGCTTCTGATTAACGTTTACATCAACTATTTCTTGGACTCGGATGAAATCGCGCATGTAATCTTCAGGCGCAGTCCGTGAAGAAATATGAACAAAGTGTTCTCCGGACTGTTGGTTCGATATGACCAAAGAGTTCGGTTTGCGTGATAATGAAAGTTGTTCGAAGAAGGGATCGACGTTATATAAAGAAGCAACATGATGATCGAGTTCCACAATGTCTTGAAAGATGGCGTCTGCTACTTCTGGAGCAATATTGTCTATCCCGATGCTATCACCGGGCTTTAGCTTTTGAAGTTTAATCAGTTCAATTAAAGCAGACTGAATTTGATGGGCGTAGCGGATTGTTCGGAACTGATCATTGGGGTTGACTAGTTGGGTAATCGTTTTTTCGAGAGAGACGGATAAACGCGTCATTCTTCCTCGATTTATGATTTTTTCGAGAACGGACAAGGCAGATAGTTGATTTCGGGTTCGGTGTTGTTTCTCATCAAAAGGTGAGGCGCTGTATTGCATTTGCCAATAGGTAGGTTTTGGAGCTGTCGATTTGTCATATTGCCGCTCCTCAAAATATTGGCTCGGAAGCGCATACGTATCGAAAACTGCGGTTGATTGATTCGCGATAAACAGTTTCTCGATTTGTTTCATTTCCTGCTCGGTGGCAAACCAACTGGTTAAGTACAACTCTTGTACATATTTGTCGATTTCTTCTTGTTTCAGCACTAAACCGTTTGACGGGTGTTTACTGTTGCGCTGGTTGGTTAACTCAAGAAGTTTCGAAATCATTTGACTGAGCGTCAATGTATCTTCTAAGTCCGAATCGTGTTGTTTCGAAATCAAGCCTTGCTGAAACTTGAACTTAGTACTTCCTTGGATGATGGTTACGGCAGGGAAAAGGGTATTAATCTTTTGCATCAATGATTCGTCACACGTGTCTCCCACATAAATGAAATTGATAAAAGATGTGTCAATTTTTGTTTTGACGAGCACTTCCGATTGAATGTCAGTCGGGGCGTTTTCCGGTAACTGTTCACGAAGACCCGCAAACAGTTCTTCGACATGGACGTGTTGGACATTATGACTTGCGGCATTCGTCGACGTGAATAAATAATCCTTCGGGTCAAGATCCTTTAACAAAGAAGGGTCGAGGCTGAAAATGACGTAATTACAATTGGGATTCGTGTGTCTGAACTTATAAAACATTCTCGCGTTTAAATTAGACACGCTTAAATTGATATGGTTTTTTCCATCGAATCTTCTGTCGTCATTAAACTGATAACGAATACGTTTCCGGTCCAGTTCACTTCTGGGCAAAATGCCTAGATGCGCAATGCTTTCTAAGTTATTGGCGTCTGTAAAATGAAGAAGTTCTTTCACGCCTCTTTTTGTTAGAAAGTCATAAATCCTCGCACTTTCTCCAGTAGCCATGTAGTCACATCCTTCCGTCTAAAAAGTCACAGTTTGTGCGGTAGTCCCTATGAAATTTCTTTCGACGGTGCAATACAATGCACATGAAAAAGGTTGTATCGTTCTCGTAAACTGTTGCATTATACAACTCCGTTCCTTCACACAAACAATCTAATAAGAACTGAACAATAAGGTAATAAAGTCTATGTCTGTTTTACCCTGTAATTAGTATTCGTATGCCGTTTTTTGAAGAGCACGAAATCGATATATAACAAAAAAGATCAAATCGAAAAGCGTTAACAGAATCGAACAGAGTACAAACCATATCGATGAACGCTCCATAAACCAATCGTTTCTCGCAAAGTATGCTGACGGTATCGAAAAATCTTTATTGTCAAGGAAGTTTATCTCCCGAGAGGTCGAGTTTTTCTTTAGGTATAAAGACTTAAAGTAAATATCCATTCCCCTGAATCACAAAAAGATTAAGAGGTTCAATATACCTATATGCTAAATTAGTCATGTAAGACTTCACTGATAATGGCAAAACTATGCGAAAGCTAGTGACGCAAAGCTAAAGGGCCTTTAACATGGCAGCCAGTTTCCAAAGGAGGTTCGTCTCATGAAGAAATTCTTCACGGGGATGTTGGTATTGTTGTTCGCTTTGATTGTGTTGCGACCTGCCGTCGCAGATGCGTCGAGTACACGTGTCGATACACGGAGTGGGAAAGTTGACGTGTATATCTCGAGCCAAGAAAAAGGCTCATTTAAATTAGAGATTCGACAAGGCAAGCAGGTTCGCTATCATGATGTCTACAAGGGGAAAAATCATTTCAATCTAAACTACGGGAACGGGGATTATACATTCGCACTCTATCAGTCATCGGACGGCAAACGCTATAAACGCATAAGCCTCCTTCAGAAAACGGTTCGTCTGACACATTCGTCGGCACCGTATCTCCATTCTACTCAAAACGTTTCTATCGATCTTGTGACGTCGCGCCTCGCTTCGTCCCTGTCACGTTCATCCTATTCCACTTCACAGCAAACGCTCGTGACGAGCCGTCATGTTGGCAAGACCATTGCCTATGATTATAAGAAACTCACCAAACTCTCTTCGACGTATTTGCCCGATCACGCAACAACGCTACGGACAAAACGTGGGATTTGCTACGACTTCGCCTCGTTGAACGCAGCACTTTTACGCGCGCAAGGCATTCCGACCCGTCTTGTCATGGGTTCAGCAAAAGGAGTAACGGGTTATCATGCTTGGAATGAAGTATTTATTAGTGGAAAGTGGCGCATCGTTGATGTGACACGGGATGTGACGGAGAAACGTACGACGACGTTCCGTAGCGCCTCTGACTATCGTGCCTCAATCTATTATTGAACAATGACCAAGGTTCCTTCTTGAGAAGGCGACCTTTTTTTGGTGTGTTCTTTGAGGCGAACCTCCTTGTTCCACGTTTGTGATGTCTACAAACAAAGACACAGGAGGAAACGCACATGAAACGATGGTTATCCATTGTCTTGACCGTTTTGCTTGTTGTACAGCCATTTGCTGTAACCGAACTTGCATATGCGGAAGGCACGATTGATTCTTCCCAAACAGAGAGTACAGAAGAATCGAACCAACTGCTTGATGAGTCATCTGGAGAAACGACTCCGGATGCCACCTCCCCTGGAGAGGAAGTAACATCTTCGGATAAGACTCCAACGGGGAACGATGCAACAACAGAAACAGAGACACCTCCCCCGTCAAACAATGAAGAGGGAGAAGAAACACTCGTTCCAGATGAATCAGTATCGAAAGGTTCAGTATCTGATGAACCAGTAGCAGCTCAAGCAACTTCGGAAGAAACGGTTCTTGATATTCAAGAAGAGATTTTGACTGACTACAACGTTACTGAGACGACAGAGACCGGGGGGACGGTAGATGTCGTCACGACGGATTCGATCGTCAAAATTGACTACAATTGGGCGCTTGCGAACGGGCATCCATATGGAGAAGGATCGACATACCGGTTCCAAATTCCTGAACAGCTCAACGTGTATCAAGCGGTAACGAACCAACCGCTGAACTTTATCGACAATGGTGAGACAAAGTCGATGGGTTTGTTCAACGTTGATGTGAACGGTAACGCGACGATCGTCTTCAATGAAAACGTGACCCAGTTTTCAAACATCGGAGGGAAGCTTCAAGTCCTCACCCAAGTGAAACAAACGACGACCGTCTCAGAAGAAAACACAGTCGTCATCACACCGATTCAAGATCAACAGTCTTATACGCTTGAAGTTGGTGTACCGGCACCTGCGAGAGACATTTCAAAAAATGTCGTTCCAAACCGTGTCTATAATCCAGAAACGTTGACATGGACCGTTGAATTAAACAAAGGACTCAAATCCATCATGGATGCGAAGATGATGGATGCGATTCCGACAGGCCTGACTTACTTACCGGATACATTACGTGTCGAGCGTTTGATCATCGATATGTCTGGAAAAGTGACGGGCGCAGAACCGTATACTGGATTCACAACGAGCTATGTAAACGAGGAACTCATCGTATCGTTCGGTGACACGAAAAATGCGTATCGCATCACGTTCGATACAGATATTGCGGACGAAGAAAAAGCGAGCTTCTTGAACACGGCGAACTTGGTCGGCGAGAAGTATAGCACGCTTCCGGCGACAGCTACGGCAACCGTGAAACGTGGTGTCGAGCTCGATAAGCGTTCGTCGGGTTACAACGATCGTACCCAAACGATTCAGTGGGAATCGAAAATCAACTATCGTCAAAAAGAGTTGACGGACTTGACGGTGACTGATTACTTCACAGACACTCACAAGCTATCAAAGTTGGAGTTGTATGAAATTCAGTTGGACGCGAACGGGAACGAGGCATCTCGTACGAAAGTCGATGTGACGCCAAGCGACCTCACGAAGCCAGGGTTCGAAGGATTCACATTTGATTTGAGTCAAAATAAAACGGCTTATTTACTCCTTTATGAAACGACAGCCAAAGACCGCCAATTTGAGGCAGGTAAAGTGGACAATACGATCACGGTCGGTCAGTTCACGGACGGAGCTAGTCGTGGAACGAATCAATCTGTCTTACGAAAAGGGCATGACGGCCCGAACTACAACACGGAGACGATCAAGTGGAAAGTGGATATCAACCGTGACCAAAAAGTCATGAACAATGCTGTCTACACGGACGTATTCACAAACGGAGGTCTCACGTTAAAACCTGAGACGATTGAGATCAAAGAGGCAGGAACGAATAAGAAGCTGATTCTCGACACGGATTACACGGTCGAGGAGAAGGTGATTGACGAGAAGAAAGGATTTATCATCACCTTTAATCAACCGCTCACAGTCGAATATGATTTGTCATATGTCACATCATTTGACTATGTCCAGCGTGATAACAAATCGATTCAAGAGTTGCGTAACCAAGCGACGATCGACTGGAACGAGTCAGACGGTTCTGAGCGCTCGATTTCGGTGACCGACAAATTCAAGCCTTCGCAGTATTCGCGTGAGAATGGCTTCAAAGGCGGCACATACAATGCCGTGAAAAAAGAAATTACATGGTCGCTCGGTGTGAACTTCCATGAATATGAAACGACAGATTTAAAAGTGGTCGACACGTGGTCTTCGGGTCAATCACCAATCAAAGAATCATTGCGTGTCATTCCGATTGAACGAGGTACTGGACAAGACTCTTACCAAGAAATCGGGGAGCCGCTACCCGCGGATGCCTATACGCTCTCGTGGGACGAGGTAAACAACACATTCACGCTTACTGTAACCGGAACGACAAAACAAGCGTATGTTATCGTCTATGAAACCTCTCTCGCCGATCAAGTGACAAAACCTACTTATACGAACGAGGCGACCGTCACGATTGATCAACTTGAGCCCGATCAATTGAGTGCATCCGTATCTGTACAATATGGTGGACAACATATCGAGAAAACGGGCACACAAGATGACACGCTTATCAAATGGTCCGTCCCGATCAACTACGGACAATCGACATTGGACAATGTCGTCATCACGGATACGCCTTCTGACAACCAAGAGCTTCTGCATTCCGATGATGACACGAGTATTGTCGTCTATGAGACAACTGTAGACGCGAATGGGAATGTGAATCAGACTGACACAGCTGTTCCATCTTCAGAATATGATGTTGTCAAAAATGAGGACGGCGGGTTCTCATTGTCATTTAAGAAAACGATTGATCGTCCATACGTCCTCACGTATGAGTCGCTCATCCTAGCAGCGGTCGGAGCTCGCATCTCAAACGAAATCACGCTTACCGCTGATCAAATTGAAGGAGATTCGGAGAAACGTCAATCAAGCGTCACTGTTCGTTTGACGACTGGATTCGGATCCGCTTCGGGTGATCTTGGTGATTTGGTCATTCGAAAAGAAGATGCAGACACGCAAACCTTACTACAAGGTGCAGAATTCGTCTTGAAACTCGGAGAGCGCGTCATTCGACGTGGTGTGACGGACGATAAAGGTACGCTCACATTCGAACGACTTCTATATGGAAAATATTCACTTGAAGAAGTGAAAGCCCCGAACGGATACGTTCATTTCAACAAAGCAAAAACAGTTGAAGTGTCCGGTAAAAAAGAAGACGAAACAAACGAACCGATCATCGTGACCAACCAAAAAATTCGTCAGGACGTCACGTTGACGAAATACTCAGACACAACAGACGGGAACGTGTTACAAGGCGCGACATTTGCATTGTATAAACGAGCTGTCGCACCAGAACTTGAAGACACATTGATCTTGACGAAACAAACGAATGAAGCAGGTACCATTTCTGTCGAAAACTTGCTTCCAGGAGATTATTACTTCCTTGAAACGATCGCGCCGGGGAATCATTTGCTCGATGACAAAACGGAGCATGGATTCGAAATCAAGGAAAACCAGTTGCAACCGACGCTCGTAAATGTCACGAACCAACCGTTCAAATCCATCGAACTGAAGAAAGTCGACTGGAAAGGTTCAACTCTCACATTAGACGCTGATAAAAAATATGCAGAGTTTGACTTAATCGTCGTGAAAGATGGAAAGGAGACGGTTCTTCGGAACGGATTGAAGGTTGGTTTGAATGAGACGTTGCTCATTGAAGACCTTGACCTCGGTGAATATAAGCTCGTCGAAACGAAAGCACCGGACGGTTATATCCTCCCAGAAAATCGTGAAGTCGGGACAGCATTCACGATTACACTCAAGAGTCCGAAACGTCAACAAGTCATCGTGGAAAACGAAACAATGAAGACCGTTAAACTGATGAAAGTGGACCAGGATGACAATACAAAAGTTCTTGAAGGGGCGAAGTTTGAGCTCTTGAATGATAAAAAAGAAGTCATCCGCGAAAATATCGTGACTGGGAAAGATGGAACGGTCACAGTAGACCGACTTGACGTCGGGACGTACTACTTCAGAGAAGTAGAGGCGCCTGTCGGCTATATTCAAGACGCCACGCCAAAATCGTTTAAGGTAAATTATGGGGATGATGGCGTACAGACGGTTATCATGACGAACGAGCAACAAAAAGCTGTGCGTCTCGTGAAGACGGATGTCACATCTGGCGCTACGTTAGCCAATGCGACCTTCTCTCTCTTCCATCAGGACGATACGCTCGTTCAAAAAGGATTGAAGACAGATGGCAACGGAGAGATTTACGTCGACCAGTTAAATCCGGGCGAGTACTATTTCCGTGAAACGTCTGCACCAGGCGGTTACATGTTAGATTCGAGAAAGTTGCCATTCACACTCGTACGCGGTACGAATGACGTCGTCTTGGTGAAAGCGACAAACGATCCGTTTAAAGCGGTCCAGATGACGAAAGTCGATTCTGAGTCTGGCAAGCGACTCGAGGGTGCCACGTTCAAACTTGTCGATGGATTAGGTAACACGATTCGTGAAGAGCTCGTCACGGATGAACTTGGTGAGATTTACGTTGGAGGTCTCACGCCGGGAGCGTATGCGTTCATTGAAACGAAAGCACCGGCAGGCTACTTGCTGGATTCGAAAGAGCAGTCATTCACCGTGTCCGCGCTTCAGTCGGTACCGACAACATTGACTGTGACGAACGAACAGAAGAAAGCCGTTCGTCTCACGAAAACAGATCAAGCAACGAGCGCGTTACTCCCAGGAGCTACGTTCAACTTGCTTGACGCATCGGGAGAGGTGATTCAAGAAAACCTCGTCACAGATGCGAATGGTGAGATTTACGTTCGAGATTTAGAGCCGGGCACTTATTCGTTCGTTGAAACGAAAGCGCCGGCAGGATATATTCTTGACGAAGCTAAACATGAATTTACAGTCGTGCGTGGCACGAATGAAGTCATTGCAATCAATGTGACCAATGATCCGTTCAAGTCTGTCCGCTTGACGAAAGTAGACGGGGAAACGAATACACCACTTGCTGGTGCGACATTCGATTTGATGGAGGCTGATGGAACAGTCATTCAAAAGGGACTCATCACGGATGCGTCTGGATTGATTGAAGTCAACAACCTCATGCCAGGAGAATACGTCTTCGTCGAAACGAAAGCACCAGCAGGATACATGCTTGACGAGACGAAACATACCTTCACGTTCAAAAAAGGTGATGTGTCGCAATCGTTGACCGTCGAGAATCAACGCATCAAGTCGTTACTTATTCAAAAAGTAGATGCTACGACGAAGAAACCGTTGAAAGGTGCAACATTCGACGTACTTGACGAAAACGGTCAGGTTGTAGCCACGGTCACCACGAATGCATCGGGTAAAGCAAGCGTCACAAATCTTGCGCTCGGTACGTACACTGTTGTGGAAACGAAAGCACCGGTTGGTTACCTTCTTGATAAGACGCCGCAACCGGTTCGTTTTGAGGCAAGTAAAAACGATACGGTGACACTCATCATCGAAAACACGATGGATCCTGACTACGAATTTGGAGATTCAGAAATTCCGGGTGGCTCAGGAACCGGTGATTCAGGTACGGATCCGGACGTGACGTTTGAAGAGGACGATGTTCCGACAGGAGCCGGTAAGCCGTCTGTGACAGACCGACTTCCGTTCCTTGGGACAGATACCTCGAATGGCCTATGGATTGGATTGCTCTTACTACTAGTCGGAGCTGGATTCATCTGGTCGGCGAGAAAACGAAAAACCGCATGATGGAACAGGCTTTGCGCGATCATGAATGCGCAGAGCCTGTTTTTGTCTAGTTGATGTAAATTTAGATACTATTATGGGTTATAATGACAAATGAAGAGACTACTGTTGTGAGGGTGAATGTATGAGTCCTGTGATGATTGGAACGGCTTTATTGTTGATTTGTTTACCTTTGGGTTGTCTTTTAGGCATGCGCGCCTTTCAGATGTTTCGAATTCACACGCGTTTACGTGCCGGCTTGTTCTCGGTCCGTCATGCGTTACGAGCTGCGAAGCATCATCCCGGGCGTCAGTTTGACATACTCGACCCCATTTATCGCGGTGTCGTCTTTCAGCTCAAAGGAAGGAACTTGATGAAGCGCCACCAGCTCGAACAAGCCGTCAATGATGAGCTGAATCGTGTGTTGAAGTACGGATGGTTGTCTTCCTTGGCTCTTGTCGGAAGATGGGCACTTGCGATGATCTTCTTCGGAATTGCCAGCGTGAGTGGGAATATCGTCGCGCAAGAAACGAAGTCGTTTGACGTGGCGAACTGGTTTGGTCCAAAACACGTCGAAAGTGAGACGACCGTTCTCGGGAAGACGTTCAAACTCCCATACGAAATTGATTCAGCCGAAACGCTCGGGACAGCTATCGGCTATCATATGACCCGATTCGATGAGACGTTCTCGATTCCATATACGGGGGATACGGGAGACATGCAACAGACGATGGACGCGGCGTGGGAATGGATTGAGCGACATCACATCTACGTGTATCGTCTCTCGCGTGGAGGGGAATCGAAATGGATTGAGCAGAATGGCGTCTTCAATTTACAGATGAAATTGAACTATGACATGACGGCTTCCGAGGCCGCACAAGTACAAGAGCGCGTAAGCAAAGTGATTCGTGATATGCCGCGTAATTTGGACGAGGTCGGGAAGGTCAAATACGTCAATGACTACGTCGTCTCGCATACGGCCTATAATCTAGACAGCCAGGCAAGTCCGTATACGCCGTACTCGATCTTATTCAATGGGGAAGGAGTATGTGAAGGATACGCGCTGACGACGCTCTTATTGTTAGAGGCGGCAGGCATCGAAGCCCGTTATATTTCCGGGGAAGTCGAAAGCGGTCTTCATGCGTGGAACCTCGTCCGTGTGAACAACGAATGGTACCATCTCGATACGACGTGGAACGACCCGGTCCCGAACCAGCCTGGGAACGGGCGACTCGATTACTTCCTTGTCTCAGACGCAACGCTTCGCGCGGACCACACGTGGGCATTCGGTCGTTATCCGGTGACAGCCACGCAAAATATTCAATTGTGAGAGCGAAAGGTGATTCCTTTCGCTTTTTTGCATACGAAAAGGACCGATTGTTGAATCGGTCCCGTTGCATCAAACAGCATAATCCCCATTGTATTGTACAAGCGAAACATCTCGAACTTCTTCGATTTCATTCAATCGGTTCATAAACGCCGTGTTGTCGATTTTCAACCGAACTTCGGCCGTCAGTTCGACGACGTCTTTTCGAACAATCTTCGACTTGAGCGTGTAGTCGAGTTGCTGGAGCTCTCGTCGTACCTCATCGTTCCCGTCCTCGTAGTAATGGATGACGAGAAGATAAAGCGTATCCGTATGTTTTTTACGAGCGAGGCTGACGATGACGGCTCCGATGACGGCGGCACCGAACAGGGTCAGGAAGTAGAGCCCGGCACCACTTGAAATACCGGCAGCGATCGCCCAAAACATGAACACGACGTCGAGCGGATCTTTGATCGCCGTCCGGAAGCGGACGATACTGAGCGCCCCGACCATCCCGAGCGAGAGGACGACATTCGTCGAAATCGTCATGATGACGAGCGACGTGATCATCGTCATGACGAGCAGTGTCGCGTTGAAGCTCGGGCTATATAGAACGCCGCGATAGGTAATTTTATAGATGAAATAGATGAAACTCCCCGCTAAGAAAGCCGTGAGCAGTCCGAGCATGACGTCGATGATTGACAAGTTGCCGAAGCTAAACTCGTTTAAAAAGCTGTTTTTGATAATATCGTTAAAGTTTACGGTTGTGTCCATAGGCTCTCACTTTCTAAAATCCGTGATATTGAATGCTCGCCATCCGACAGTGCACATATTTTGAGATGGCGGAACGTTGATGGGTATGAAGTTGTAACACTTGCCGGATATAGTCCGGTAAAAACTCGTCGTACTTCACTTCGAGAATCGTCTTCGGATAATCGAGCACTTCTTCGGAGACCGGGTTTGGCTCAAACAGGTCGACACTGTTCGTGACGAAACTGAGTTCTTTGTCAAACGTCACCCGGACGTTGCCGAGGCTGCCGACATACGCCTCGCGTACGTAATCGACGATGACACGAGGGCGCATGATCGTACCTGTGAGATACGAGTAAAACTCATGATAGAGTGGCTCGGTCTTCTCGAGTAAGAAGTCATACTCCCAATCTAAAATCTGTTCGTATTCCTCGCGGGTGATGGCGACGGACGACTTCAAGATATACTCGCCTTGGCGGCTCTTCTTCTCGAGTCGAATGACGGCATCTGAATAGTTATACGTGCGGATGCGGAACTTTTTCCGACGGAAGATGCCGCTGTTTTTTTGAATCAAGTCATGATCGTAGACGTTGTCGAAGTAGAGACTTCGAATCAAGTAACCGTCACGAGAGACGGAATGCTCATCTTGTTTCAAAATCGTGGCGATACGCTCCCGAAGCGTATGATAGTCTTGCTCGTTGATAAAATATTTTAACTCATGTCGGAATCGTTTCATGATGCTTCTCCTGGTATGACGATTTGTTGGATGCCCCAATGGAGCTTCCGGTCGTTGTCGCGGTAATAGTCGAACGGGATTTGCGTGTTGCCCGACTCATCCTTGACGGTGACGCGCCAATAGTAGCGACCTGGCGCGAGCGCAGGCATCGAATATGAGAACGTCGTCAAGTTCGCTTGTTCTTTGAGTAAGGTCGTAAAGTCGGGCGAGGTGCTCAATTCGAAATGATACGTCAGTTCCTCGTTCTGGAGATCGTACGACGCATCCCAGCGGAACACATCTTGTTTTCCATCTCGACTGTACTGTAGGAAAATCGGCATCGGATTTTCGAGCGACCGTTCAAAGTCTGTCGCATATTTCGCCGTGATGTCTTCTAATCTCCGATAATTTGCTTCATAAGAAGACGCCTCGATCTTCATGAAACGTAAATCCGGTTCGCTCGTCACGAGTGGTGAGACGACGGGATAAAATCCATCAATCAACTGTTTCGTTCTAGTCGGATTAATTGTCTCCTGAAGTTCTGTCATCTTCGCCTGGAGCGACTTGACGTTCTCCGGGTCTTTTAAATAGCGACGATGGAGAAGTGTTCCCCAGTAGCGCTGAATCCCTTGTTGCCAACTTGGCATGGCGTCGGTACGTTCCGTGTCCCGGCCGAGTGCCTTGTCGAAGTCCCACGGCATGAAATACCACTTCTCCGAGTTGAGCGGGCTATATAGATAATAGTTCGTCGACATCGTGTCGTAGTTCCCGAACAAGATATTCGTCCCGAGCCAAGTCAGGTAGTTGTCTTCATCAAAGTATTTGTCGAACACTTGATCGAACGGTTTCGACAAGTCGTTCAAGTCGTCGAGCATCGTCAACAGCTCGTCATGATTGTCAGACCCGTTGATTTTCAGCACCGATTCGAACGCTTTTTTATTGTAGTTTGGGTCGTCGGTCGGTAAGAGCTTGTCGGGGTAACGGAAGAACTCGAAGTTCTCGGCTTTATACAAATGGCCGTCCGGGTTAAGCCCGCGTGCGGCGAGTGCTTCTTCGTTCAATTGTTCGACGTGGGTATAGAGCCCGTAATCTTCGAACGTATCGGCTTTCTCTGGATTGGTCATATCCCGGACGTGTAGCTGCACAAAGTTCGTGCGTAGACTAGAGATATCGTCTAACTGTTCATAGTACGCGAACGCGAGTCGGTTCCGGACGCGTGTGCGGTCGTCGGCATGTTTGTTCAAGTTGAGGACGCTTTGACCGTACCAAAGACCTGCGTTGTCTTGAAGGCGAATCTTGTAAGATTTTTGTGGTTCGAGACGGCTCGACCGACCTCGCAGTTGGATCGTCGCATTCACTTCCTGCTCATCGAACAGTTGGATGCCGTCCGGTCCTTTCGCGTCTCCAGTTTCAAAATGCACATATAGCTTAGGACCGCTCTCGAGGTTGCTGTACTGTTTGTACGACTCGTTCAAGTCATATAACGTCAAGTCGTTTTCAGGAACGGTACGCTGGTCGAAGATGGTGACATACACGTGCTCAAGCTTGTTCCCGTCATGCTTGTCGTAGACGCGTTTATCTTCTTTGAACGTTGATTCGAGTGTGGCGACCTCGTTCGTCGTCTCAGCACGTTCCGTCGATGTCGCGCCTGATTCCGGTGCTTTTAATAAGGCTTGTATCCCTAACAAGAGGAAGAAGAGAATGATAAGGCCAATCATCACTCTCGGGTAAGGCAAACGCTTCATACATATAAACTCCTTCTAAGACAGACTTCCGATGCGCCGTAAGAACATCTCCGTTTTTGTCGTCACTTCTTGATAGACAATCGGCTGCGAGCAGAACGTCGTATAGTCGATATCGTTCAAGCTCCGAATGAGTAATCTCGCTCCCCACATGAAGGCGAGAATGGCAGAGAGGAACATGCCGACGCCATATAAATCGAACAACAAGACGAGGGAGAGTGTCACGAGGAAACTTGTGACCGCATAAAATCCTGTCAGCTGGATGGCGGCGCGACGCTCGTCGAAGTACAGTAGAATCAAGAAAATCGTGATGACGAGACTCAAGAACCAGCTGCCGAGTACGACGATGATAAAGATGTCGATCTGATTTTGTGTCATGCCGAGGAACGGCAATAGACGGACACCGAGGAACAAGAAGATGAATGTGACGAGCATCTGGACTTGAGCCATGAATAATAACTCCGAGCTGAGGACGCGGAACATCTCACGTTTGGCGGTCTGGATGTCTTGAAATGGATACCCGTTTAAGATCCGACCGTAGTATTTCTTATAAGACGTATAAAACGTCGTCTCGAGCGTCACCATGAACAAGACGAGCGAGGGAAGGACGCTCAAGTAGGCGTAGAAGACCGGCGTGTCGTAATACGGCGCCATCAAGTATGTCTCCCCGACGATGATCGCTCGGTCACTGAACCAGGTGGCAAGGTTATGGCCATACAATCCGAAGTAGTAGGCCGTTCCGATCAAGAAAAGGAGCGGATACTTCTCGAGATATACTAAAAAGTAAAAGTAGTTGCGGTTATTCACTTGGAAATAATGATGGATATCGCGAAACAATCGGATCAAAATGACGAAGAAGCCGAGATTTAGTCCGATGAACACCGAGGTCGCCGTCGGATGACCGAGCGGGGACGTCAACAACCAAATGAAGAATGCCGCGACCAACGTCCCGAGGACATAACTCGTGACGATTTTTTTATAGTCTTTTAAGGCGGACACGTACATCGATAAAATCCAGATGACAGATAGCTGTGTGAAATACAGATACGTCACGAGTTTATAGCTGAACGGGAGGGGCGACCCCATATAAAACAACACAGAGATGACCAGACCAATCACGACGATCAGACTGATGAGTCCGTATAGCGAGGACAAAACGTTTTCCTCTTTTTCTAAGAAGGTCTGGTCCGCCACGAACCGTGAAATCGTAAATAAAAATCCACCCGTCAATAGCTGCGAGAAGATGAACGTGTACTGGACGGCCGCCATATAGATGTTCACTTCACTCGCGCCGACGTTCAAGTAGAGCAACCATTCACGCGATGCCGTGATTAGCAGAATGGAGAGAAACATCGGACCGACCGCCGTGATGGCCGAATAGCCGTACGCACGGAGCTGTCCAAAAAATCCTGATTTGTCATACAGTCGTTTCAATTGAAATCCGATTCCGGCCATGACGTTCTCCTTTCTCATAATAGGTGCGATACGCGTCAATCATCATCGGTAACGTATAGAGATTCGTGACGCGCGCCCGTCCATTCTCCCCATACGTCTGGCGTACGTCAGGCTGTTCGACCAATTTGATGATCTCATGCGCCAACAGATGAAAATGCATGACGGGGACGACGCTACCGGCTTTGCCGAAGCGGTCGTTCGGGCCTTCTAGCAGTTCACGGCAAGCCCCGACGTCGGTCGAGACGAACGGGATTTCCATGGCGAGCCCTTCGAGGATGACGAGCGGTTGTCCCTCACTGATGCTCGAGAGGACGAGGATATCTAAAAAGGACAAATAATCTTGAACGTTGGCAGGTCCCGTGAAATGAACATGTTTGAGCCCGAGCATATCGACGAGCTCGAGGCATTCCTCATAATACTCCTCGTCTTCATCTAACGGTCCGATGAGGTAAAACTGGGATTCCGCGAACTTCTCCTGAACGATGGCGAACGCTTGGAGCATCGTCTTGACGTCTTTGATCGGGACGACCCGAAGGATGGCACCAATGTGCACGCCAGGACGTGTCGTCCGGCTTTCAGGTGAGAAACGAGACACATCGATGCCGTTCGGGACGAGGAACGTCTTCTCCGGTGGGCAACCGAGCTCCAGTTGAATCTCTCGGTTCCCTTCGAACAACGTGCTGACGTCATCGGCATAGCCGTAAGCGCAATAGGAGAGACTATAGAAATAATCGATCCATACGTCTTTGAAGTAGCCTTTGATCCAGGAGGCTTTGATGATCTCTTCTTCACGTTCCCGTGTGTAAATCCCGTGTTCCGTTAAAAGTAACGGCTTGCCGTACTGATATTTTGCGAGAGCGCCGAGTACGCCCGCATAACCGGTCGAGACGCTATGATAGACATCCGCCTCCGGTACTTTGTGATCGATACAGACGAACAATGGTAACAGCATCGAGCGGAGCGCCCAAAACATATCGGTGAACGGCACTTGGACGAACCGCTTCTCACAAAGCGTGCTGACGATATCGAAGAAATCTTTACTGCCAAGGAAGTTCATGACCGAATCGATGCGACCGCTCGTAAAGAACTGAAACAATACGTCCCAGTCCGTCTGGCGTTCCGACATGAGGGACAGGAAGGCGAGACGTTCCGCGTCCGTCAGATTGTATCGTTTTCCGCTGACGATTTTCTGATCCACATAATCACCGAGGTGAATCTCATGCAGTTCAACCAAGTTCTCAGGAATGGGATATTTCGGTTTACTTCCTTTCACTTCTTTTGCCGAGATGGAGTAGACGATGAACTCATGCTCGGGCATCTCGGTGATGATTGACTGAATCCAGCTCGATACACCACCCGTCACGTGAGGATATGCGCCTTCTGAAATCAAGCAAATCTTCATCATTTCGCCTCCAATCGGATTGAGAAGGATAATGCTTCGGTTTTGACGAGATATAAGTCAGGACCGATTCGTTCGACTTCGCACTGGTCTACCTCTTCAATCTCTCGTGAAGACTGAAGATAAAAGTACGTCGCACCAGCTGCTTCGTCCAACGTGTAGGTATACACGTTTTCTGACTGGCTGACATACACGTGACCTTCAAAAAAGTGATGGTTTCGTGCGACATCCGATGCTTTCATCGAGCGAATCCACGGAACGTCATGACGTTGTTCATCTAAGACAGATTGAAAGGCTGTGACCAACGCCTCGCCTTCTGTTTGTGACGTGATGCTTTGAGGGGAGAGCGTCATCGAGACACTCCCACTTGTTACGAGCTCGTTGAAAAGCGTCCAAGATGTCCAGTCCGAGTCGGAAAAGTCGAGCGGGGTCGATGGCAGTTGTACGACCGCTTCCGTTTTTATTGGAAAACTGGCCGTCCCGATCTCTGTCATATGATCATCAAACACGCCTTGAGCTGTCTCTCCATCAGTCAGATAAGACGATTTAATGGTGAGACCTGGTAACGCGTAATCAAACTGTGTTTTCGTTGCGCGAATCTCTTCGGGGGAGGAACCTGAGACGGCGATTTCTCCACCGGATCGTAGTGTTTCTCGTCCATAAAGGGCTAAGTCTTCCGAATATGCAGAGGTTGCCGGTGTCGGATTCAACGAAGGACTCGTCGTGGCGAGAACATAGTTCAACCCGTATTTGGCGCCGAGGCGTTGTACGTCGGCCCAAAACACGTTTCGGAAGTAGTCACGGTCGGTCATCGACTTTGTCACGAGGCGCTCGTTCGAGGCTAAAAATGGGAAACCTTGAAGCGTCGTGACTTCTGCATTCAAGATCGGTCGCAGCACCGGTTCCCCTTGGGCGAGACCGACAAATAGAAGCGCCTGCTGGTTGAACTCGGAGAGCATCGTGCCATTGAATACGATGAAGCGGCCTGCCCCGTATGTTTTTGACCACAGTAAAGGCAAGTCTTGTGAAGACGTGGCGAGTAAGTTAGCCTCTGGGTCAATCCGTAAGGCGAGTGATGAGTTCAATAGACGTTCTGACTCAAATGACTTGGCGGCATCCTCTCCGAAAAACGGAGAGGTCAACCGAACTCCAGTCGTCTCGACAAATGATCCGATTTCGATGGTGCCGATCTGGCGATACATCTCCATCAGTCGATCACTCGGCGACGGACGTGTGGCAAACAAGACGGTCCCGCCCTTTTCGACGTAATCGAGAAGAATATGTCGGTCTTTTAAACGGTCGAGATGTTCCGTCGCGATGATGACCGTCTTCTCATCCGTCAAAGACGTCAGTTGTTCAATGTCCATGAGAGTGCTTTCTTTACCAATCGAATGAAAACGTTCCTGGAGACGCTCCGCAAGCTGTTCATCATTCGTACTGTTCAATATTAAATAGGAGTCGAGCATCCCATCTGCACGAGAGACGGATTGTGATTGGATTGATGTCGGATTACTCTCTGAGAACAGTGGGAACTTTAAGACAACATCTGAACGAATCAGGATGAAGATGAAACCGAAAAGCGCGATAAAGCCACCGATTAAATACATCCCTTTTTGAATCTTAAATGTATATTTCATAAAAAATCCCCTATATCCAAAATCGTAATTGTTGGAGTCCCTCTGGAGAGAGACGAATGTCGGATGCACGAAGCGCATCGACCATATGATGCACTTGTTTGACGTTCTTCATCACATAATGAACGTGCATCGCCTCGAAGTAGGCTTGTTCACGACGTGGATACTGTCTTAAAAAGAGCTCGCTCGCTGCAAGCGCCTGGTCATACTCTTCTAGAGAAAGCGCCACCCGGATTCGTTCGGCATGGTAGTCGGGATTGATCATCCCTCCTAGTTCAATCAAGGTGGTTAACGCATGTAAGTAGGAATACGTATATTTCACTTGTGTGCGTCGATCTAAAAATTCCATATCAATCATCTGTTTCAGAATATTTAAGTAGTCGATCATGACAGTTAAGTCGTTCGGACGTTCTGCTAGCTCTCGCTCCACGTGTCGAAGTTGTTTGGATAACAATGATTTTGCCTGTTGTAGCGCGGTTGCCGCATAATGTGACGTCTCGTTGTCCTCACTCTTGAGTGCTGCTGCGAGAAGCGGCGCTTGTTGAAGAAAGTCATTTTTTAAAATGTTCATCAGCGTCTTCCGCTTCACTTGATTGGAGTTGAGGATGAGCGCATCCTGTAGGGAAATCATATTCGTTTCGTTCATCAAGTCCGGTCGTTGAAGCGACACATCTTCATACGTCTCTTTTCGAAGTAACCAATCTGGCAGTTCGGCATCTCTATGCTTCGAGCGTTGCAAATAATAGAGGATTCCCCAACTGAAAAAGGGGAGTGCCAACAGCAAGAAGAAGCTTGGCATGACATCTTCGCGTCGCTTCACGAACAAAAGAAGCAAGACGAGTAAAGACACACCATAATGAAACAGCAAGAGGTTAATCCACATAGGTGACGTCCTCCACGACTTCGGCACGAATCGCCTTACGTGCGAGACGTTCGATGACAATTTGTGACTCTTCTTTCGTCGCATTCGACAGGATGGCATACAATCGATCATCCGTTCGGAAACCTAAATAGTCGGTCGTCCGTAGCGTCGTATCCGTGCTCTGAATGACGGATTCACTGTTATCTTCTGCGATGAGCAGGAGGGTATACGGGATATTTAATTCCTGTTGTGCCTGTTCTTTTTGAGTGAGGATGCGCTCAAAGTACTCTTGTTTCAATGCGTTCGTGTTGCCGACATAGCGATCAGATTGAATCGCATGAATGTACCCGAGCGAGCGATCGAGTGAAGAGTTGATGAGACGAATCATGACGTCAATCAAATTGCGGTAAGACAAGGTCAAATTCTGGAATGGTACTTCGTAACATAGGACAACGGCCACTACTTCGCCTTGACGAATGAGCGGGGCACCAAATAAAGGCTCACCAGGTGTTAGCGATGTATTGAAAACAATATCGGAAGAAGTGACCACTTCATGAATCACCGTCTGTTCTACGATTTCTAACGAGTTACGTGGTGCGAAAGTGGAATCAGCCGATTTTGCCGCGAGTCGGGCGAAAGATGACTGATTGACCATGTAAATCGCAAAATGTTTCGCTTTCAATGTCTTCTCCAAAACAGAAATCGATCCGACGAACAGCCCTTCCGGTTCCAAACTGTCGAGGGCACGCGTCGCTTCATACACACTTCCGATACTCTCTTCTGAGTGAAGAATCTGTTGCTGTAACTGATTTTTGATGGTGAGCGTTTCTTCATAGATTTCGCTCAAGAATGTATGCCGTTCGGTCGTTGCGGCCAACTCATCTTTTAAAAATTGAATTTCAATATTTCGACGTTCCATCACATAGCTGACGACAAGACCAATCAATAAGTACATCGTAAATGTGGCCAAAATCGAGTTGTCGACAAAGAGAGACAAGAGGTTTCGACCAATCGATGCACTCTCGTAGAGGTGGACCCCGACAGCGAGGAGGGAAGCGATGAGTGATTGGGACTTACCGAACAACAGTGCTGCTAAGAGGACATAAATGAACCAATAGTCCGGCGTATCCACAATCGGTGTCAGTAAAAGAGAGCCGATGAAGAACAGAAAGAACAAGGTGAGGTTCTCTAGCGTTCGTAGAACCGGGTGGCTGAGTATATTCTTAAATCGACGTTCTTTTGGAATCGGATGAGGCGATGAGGATGACGATTGTTGTGCATAATAACTTTTCGTTACGTGCAGCCCTTCTTCCAAACCGAATCGAGGCACCCAGTCCAAATCTGTCTTCAATTTACGGTTGTCGAGGATGGGCTGGTGTTTCGGTACATGTTGATCCCCAAGTGGTGGTTGGATTCCTAGATGCGCGCAGACTGATTCAATCGAAGTCGATTCACCCGAAGATAGATGATACAGTCCCGATAACTCACTGATGACGCCTCGATATACGGCTTCCACCACATCTCCGATAAAGATGAAATCAGTTTGACTGTCATGCGATAAAGGAAGTCGGAGATGTTCCGGATCGGTCGTCGACATGAGGTCGTGGATCCATCGACTCTTGAGACTAACGTGTTGCTTCGGTCCATACACGGACGACAAACGGAAAACTAATGTGGAGAGTGTAGAGTGAGTGCCCCAGTGCAGGCAGTACTCCTCGCCGTGTCGCTCATTTAATGCAGAAGGCGAGCGTAGAACGGGAGAGACTGTCTCAGGTATATCTGTATCGACATCGAATTCAAATCCATCACTTGATGAAAAGGAGACAAACTGTTTGACTCCATATTTTTCAGATAAAGACAACAGGTTGAATAAACCATCTGTCGTTGGGTGTGAGTACTCTTCGGTTGAACTGTTCGCACAATGGATGACGACATCAAACGCATATGTTTTGAAAAATGTCTCACACTTACGGTCGGCCACGTCTGCCGATAAGTGGCGATGCTTGAAGTCGATTGTATCTTTTGAGCCGGATATGAGATTGTCGAGAATATGTATACGATGCCCTTCTTTGAAGAACCGCTCGGCAATCGAACTGCCTAAAAAACCATAGCCTCCTGTAATGAGAATGTTCATGGGCAATCTCCTTCGTGAAATGATTTTATAAAAAAATAAAAATATGTATGAAATATTATAATATAAGGATATTTTGATTTACCTAAATTCGAACGATTTTCACTGATAATTTGTCGTTTTTAGTCGAAAAATTTATGTTTCATAAAGGATGCGACATAATGCGACAAAAGATATATGCGAATAATAAAAAGTTCCAACCGATTGATGGATAACGGTTGGAACTTTTTACCTATAAATATTTTTCTTGGATGTCACGCTTCCTTGTGACTTTTGCCGGCGTCCCGAACGCGATGACTTGGCTCGGTAGGTTGGAAACAACGGTCGCGCCGGCACCGACGACGGTATCGGACCCGATGTGAATATTATGGATGACTGTCGCGCCCATCCCGATGAAAGAACGTTCGCCAAGACGAACATTGCCACCAAGATGAGCACCAGGTGCAACGGATGAAAATGGAGCGAGGAGACAATCATGGTCGACAGAAGACATCGTGTTGACGACGCTGTGTGCTTCGAGTCGCGTGTTCGGGTTGACGACACTTCCGGCCATCACAGCGACACCTGGACCAATCTTGACATTTTTGCCGATGATGGCGCTAGGGTGAACGGCAGATATGAATTCAAAGTCTGGCATCTGTTCTTTTATTCGATGTGCAATCAGTGCGCGTTGATCATTGTCTCCAATTCCGATGATTCCTTTTCGGATAGCCGTGTTTGAACCGATGACCCCGAGGATTGGATATCCATAAATCATTTTCCCTACTAAATGTGGACTATCGTCATAAATCCCTGCAATTCGATACATTCCTGTCAGTTCCAACATATCAATCAATACTTGCGCGTGACCACCTGCACCAAAAATCACAATCCATTCCATCTGGAAGTCACCCCTTTTGTTTTGCCGAAAAATGTCGAAATGATTTGTCTGTAATGAGAGTATTGCCGAATCTCTTGATTTCAAACAAAACAGAAAAGAATTGGCGAGTATGATTTCAGAATGCCACTTTGGAAGACGTATGTCGTTTCAAAAAGATGCTATTTTTTTCTGTTTCATTGTTTTTGGCAATGGCTAATTTCAAATCGTAGTGATTTTGTTAAAGGGGGTTTGGACGATGTCTTTGGCGTTCATGTACATTACGAATCAACCAGAAGTTGCACAGTTAGCTGAACAAAACGGAGTCGATCTCATCTTTGTTGATTTAGAATTGAATGGGAAAGAGGAACGACAGGGACATCTCGACACGGTCATTTCAAGACATTCGATGCACGATGTCAGTCGCATCCGTTCGGTCTTGAAACATGCGATGTTGCTCGTCCGCATCAATCCGATTCATGCAGGGTCACGTTTTGAAATAAACGAAGCGATTTTTCGTGGTGCGGACATGTTGATGTTGCCGTACTATAAGACGGTAGCTGAAGTGGCAACATTTATCGAAATGGTCGATGGTCGCGTCAAAGTTTGTCTTCTTTGTGAGACGAAAGAAGCGGTCACGTGCATGCCGGACGTATTACGTTTACAAGGAATCGATTCGATTCATATCGGACTGAACGATCTTCATTTGAGTTATGGTCAGGCATTTCTATTTGAACCGCTCACGAATGGACTCGTCGAAACGATTGTCACGCAAATCCGTGAAGCTGGTATTCCGTACGGCTTCGGTGGGATTGCCCGGATCGGGGAGGGGCGAGTGCCTGCCGAGCGAATCATTTCGGAACATGTCCGCCTCGGTTCTTCGTGCGTCATCTTGTCTCGGAGCTTCTGTCATATCGGAAATGCGACAAAAGTGTCATCACAGCAGGCTCAATCGTTCCAAGAAGGGGTATGGAGAATTAGGGCATATGAGCAACAACTCGAAACGATGCCTGTGGAGTGGTTTGAACAAAATCGTCTACGGCTCGTCGACGAGGTTCAAGCCATCACATCAGAAATACAACAACAGAAAGGAATGTTGTCATGAACGTATGGGTGACAGGGATGCGTCTATCCCTCGACCAACAAGCACGACTTGAACAGTTAGGCTACAACGTCACTATTCTTGAAAAAGAGTCAGACATTCAAGAACGAGATGTATCTGAAGTGGAGGTGCTCGTCTGCCAAAACGTGTTTGCTGATCGAGCGCTTGAAGATTTTCCACGATTGAAGGTCGTTCAAGCAGTGAGTGCTGGCCTTGACCGTTTACCTGTTCAAGCCTTAAAAGAAAGAGGCATCCGCGTCTATAACGCCGGCGATACATATGCCGTGCCGATGGCGGAATGGGTCGTCTGGCAATTGCTCGACTTTATGAAACATGGGGCTGCGTTTCGGGAGAAGCAACAAAACCGACAATGGGAAAAAGAACGGCGGTTACTTGAACTGACGGGCAAAACGGTCACGCTACTCGGTGTCGGCAACGTCAGTGAGGCAATCGCCAAACGACTGCGTGCATTTGATATGCACCTGATTGGTGTCGGGCACCGTGAAAAAGACGTACCGTTTGTCGATCGCTACGTGTTGTTGGACGAACTTCATGACGTGTTGAAAGAGAGTGATGTCGTCATTTTGGCGTTACCGCTCAAGGACGAGACGTATCACCTCATCGATCGGGATGCGCTTGAGGCGATGAAAGAGGATGCGATCCTCATCAATGTGGCACGCGGGGCAATCATCGACGAGGAGGCACTCGTCGAGACGCTCCAAGAAGGAAAATTCTTCGGCGTCGCGCTCGACGTGTTCGAAACGGAGCCGATTCAACCGAGTCATCCATTGTATGAGTTCGCGTGGGTGAGTCTCACGCCACACAACTCCTACGTATCGGATCAGGTAAACAACCGACTCTTCCAGAACGTGCTCGCAAATCTACAGAATGAACAACCATCTACCACGTGACGACGGACAGACCGAAACTTTCGGTCTGTTTTTTTGTTGTGCCGCTTCAAAAGGAGCCCTTATGATAATTCACTAAAAAATTATTCGCTACTCATTTCAATTCGTATTTATTCAAAAAATCGAATGGGAACAACGAGATATAGCAACTCACCGACACCATGACTCTGCACCGAAGAAGGAGTGAACGCACATGCAACGTCCTGACACGCTCGTCAGCATCATCGTGCCTATTTACAACACGAGCGCCTTTTTACGTCAATGCTTAAACAGTCTCGTCAATCAGACGTACCCTCACCTTGAAATCATTTGTATCAATGATGGCAGTACGGATCAAAGTCTCGACATCATGCTGGAATTTGATGATGACCCGCGTGTCATTTTGATTGACCAGACGAATCGTGGTTGTTCCTTCTGCCGCGACCGAGGTCTTCAAATGGCAACCGGTGAATACTTGATGTTCATCGATAGCGATGATTGGTTAGATCTTGATGCGATTCGCCTTCTCGTCAAACATGCCGAAGCGGAACGTGCCGATGCCGTCATGGGCACGTACGTCCGTGAGTATGAAGGGCGGTCTTTGCCGAAGCGCATCTTTGAGGCAGATTTTTTATCGTACAACGCTGAAGAGACGAGACGTTTCGTCCATCGTCGTTTGTTCGGACTCGTCGGGGAAGAACTGGCCCATCCGGAGACGGTCGATGCGCTGAATTCGAATTGTATCACCTTGTACCATCGGGATTTGATTCGTCACTTGTCGTTCCGTAGTCCGTACGGTTCATTTGTCGACCTCTATTTTCAAATTCAGGCACTCGAACATTGCCAACGCTTTATTTACATCGATTATCCGATCTATCACTACCGGAAGACGAACGGACAGTCTGAGACGAGTGTTTATCAACGTAATCTCGTGAACTCACGACTCGAATTCTTTCACATGCTCATGACGTACATTGAAGAACATGATCTCGGAGAAGATTATACACGTGCCCTCTATAATCGGATCGCACTCAGCATGATCGGGATCGGATTAAACGAATTGAGTTCCAACAAACCACTGTTCGCACAAGCAGAGGTGTTGCGACAAGTGCTCCAACAAAAAGAATACAAAGAGGCGTATTCCCAGATGGATATGCGTTACTTCGATTTGAAATGGCGGACGTTCTTCCAATTATGTAAGCATGAACGGACCGTGCCACTCGTCCTGATGCTCCGCAGCGTGAACTATTTGCGGAAACGCGTGTGAGGGGGCATTGAACATGAAACGAGTCCTCATGGTCGCATCGGTCGTATCGATGATTGAAAGTTTCAACCGTGACAACATCCGGACCCTTCAAAACATGGGATACGAGGTGCACGTCGCCACGAATTTTGAATGGGGCAGTATGTATAGCGAAGAAAAGGTCGAACGCGTCAAACAAAGTTTACGAGAGGAAGGGGTCACCCTTTTTCAAATTGACTTCGAGCGGGACATTAAAAAAATGAACGGGCATGTTCGGGCATTCCAACAATTGAAACGTGTCATGACGACACAGTCGTATGCGTTTCTCCACTGTCATTCCCCGATCGGTGGCGTGATTGGTCGCCTCGTCGCAAGACAGACAGATACGCCATGCATGTACACGGCTCACGGGTTCCACTTCTTCAAAGGCAGTCCTTCTCTCAACTGGATGCTCTATTATCCCGTCGAACGGACACTTGCCCGATTGACCGATACCATCGTGACGATCAATCAGGAAGACTTTTCGAGAGCGCAGACATTTAAAACGACGCACACGTTCCGCATTCCGGGGATTGGGGTCGACACGAAACGAATCGAACAGGTTCATATCAATCGCCCGTTGAAACGTCAGTCGCTCGGGGTGGACACCGATACCGATTTCGTCTTACTGTCCGTCGGAGAATTGAACGAGAACAAAAATCACGAGACCATCATTCGAGCGATTGCCGAACTCGGTGATCCAAGCATCCGTTACTGGATTGCCGGGACGGGGGACGCGAGATCTCAATTAGAGCGAGTCATTCGAGAGACGAACCTCACGAATCAAGTACAGCTCCTAGGTTTCCGGGATGATGTGTTTGAAGTGATGAAAGCGGCAGATTGTTTCGTCTTTCCGTCTAAACGAGAAGGACTCGGGATGGCGGCGCTTGAGGCGATGGCGGCAGGGTTACCGATCATCACCTCGAACGTGCATGGGATCAACGACTATTCGGTCGACGGGGTGACGGGTTTCAAGTGTGCCCCGAACGATATTCGAGGATTCGCACGCGCCATTCGAACGATGCGACTGGATTTCGAATTATCTCATCAGATGGGGTTGCATAATTCACAATCGGCCAAGGCGTTTGATGTCGAGCGTTCTCATGAAGAGATGAAGCAGATTTACGATACGTTCAGGAATCGACGTCCTTCCTGATAGTTTATAAAAAGATGGTCATCATTTCTTTTGATTTGTCAGAAGAGCGGGGGTAAGTAGTAAGCACACCAAGATTCTAGACACTAGGAAATGCAGCTGAATAGTTGAAGGAGGGTTCACCCGTGAATAGTCAGACGATGCTCCTATCGGATTTACTCGCTGTCTTTAAAAAGAGTAAACTATTGATTCTTTTGACGGTCATGATCGTTGGAGGAGCGGCCTATTATGTCAGTCAATATGTGATCGAGCCGACGTATGAAGCATCAACCCAAGTGCTGATCGTACCGAAGCAAGAAGCCGGCTCAAACGTTGTCGACAGTACCCAAGTCTCGTCATCGCTCTCGTTGATTAATACGTATCGTGTCATCATGCGGAGTCCTGCCATCTTAAATGAGGTACAGGAGCAAGTGGCGAACGCCCCAGATGATATCAGCGAAGTGTTGTTGGTCGAGAGTGAGGAAGAATCCCAAGTCATCAATATCGTCGTCGAGTATAGCGACCCGGTCGTCGCCGCGAATATCGCGAACGTCATCACGGAAGTATTCGCGGATGAGATCCCGGATCTCATGAATATCGATAACGTCCGGATCTTGTCGGTTGCTGAGGTGCCGAGCGACCCCGTGGCACCGAGTACGGTCATGTATACAGGCATCGGTTTGATCGTCGGGTTTGTCATCGGAAGTGTGCTCGCCCTCATCCGTTACACGTTCGACAAACGGATCCGTGATGAGAAGGAAGCAGAGAAGCTATTGGCGTTACCGGTCATCGGAAACATTCCTGTGATTGAAAAGCGAGACATGGCCGCGAAGCGGTCGAAACCGGAACCTGTAAAAGAAGACGTCAATCCAGTGGCGAAAGGAGACGAGACAAATGTTCCACCTACCAAAGACACAAGACAAAGTTCGTGAAACGAAACGAAGCTTGATCACCCTCGTGAATCCGCAGTCTCCCATCGCCGAACAATATCGGACGATTCGGACGAACTTACAATTCACCTCGCTTGGAGCCGACTTACAAACGATTGTGGTCACGTCCGCATCACCAGGAGAGGGGAAATCGACGACAGCTTCCAATCTGGCCATCGTCTATGCGCAGCTTGGAAAGCGTGTCTTACTCGTCGATTGTGATATGCGAAAACCGACAGCCCATTTCACCTTCCAACTTCCGGGGCAACTTGGGCTTTCGACCGTGCTCGCCAAACGGACGACGCTCGAACGGTCCATCCAGGCTACCCAAGTGCCCAAACTGTCTATGCTTCCGGCCGGACCGATTCCTCCGAACCCTTCGGAATTACTCGCTTCTCCGATGATGAAACGGGTGCTTGAAGAAATCAAGCAATCGTATGACATGATTATCTTGGATGCGCCACCGATCATGCAGGTCGCGGACAGCCGGATTGTCGCGAGTGAAGCGGACGGTACGATTCTTGTCATCGGGTGTGATAATTCGAACCGAGACTACGTGTTGAAAGCGAAAGAGCAGCTTGAACTGTCAGGTGCGAACATCCTCGGTTTGGTGATGAATAAGCGAGACAAAGGAAAAGAACGTCATTATCACTACAAATACGATTGAGCCAGGAGAGGAGGCGAAGGACGATGCGCATCTTACACATTAACGCGATCAATGAGGAAAAGAGCACAGGGCGAATTTGTAAAGAGCTCTCGACCATCGCCAACCAGTCTGGTCATGAGAGTATCGTTGCCTATGCGACAGGACCGGACAGTGAGACAGGCATTCGGATCGGCTCACCGTTCGATCAAAAGCGTCATGCTTTCTTGTCGAGACTTACCGGCAAGCAAGGGTATTCCTCGAAAGGAGCGACGAAAGACTTCATCAGTCGACTGGAAGCAAATCCACCAGACGTCGTCCATCTGCACAACCTTCATTCCAACTATATGCATTTGGAGACGCTTTTGACTTGGTTAGCTGAAACTGACACACCGACCGTTCTGACGTTGCATGACTGTTGGTTCTATACCGGTAAATGTACGCATTACACGAGTTCGGGATGTGACCGCTGGCAATATGGGTGCGGAAACTGTCCGCGACTCGCCCTCGATAATCCGAGTTGGGGTCTCGACCGGACCGCCCGGATGTGGCAAGACAAGAAAACGTGGTTCCAAGCGATTCCTCGACTCGCTGTCATCGGGGTATCGGATTGGATCACGACGGAGGCCCGGTTTTCATTTCTCGGGCAATCTTCGATCATCCGTCGAATCTATAACTGGGTCGACACCGATATTTTCCGTCCACGGGATACGGCGTTGTTGCGCCGTAGACTCGGACTGACGAATCGCTTTGTGCTCCTCGGTGTCGCAAGCTCTTGGGATGACTCGAAAGGATTGTCGAAATGGATGGATTTGGCTGAACGACTCCCGGACGTCACCATCTTACTCGTCGGTGCGATGCCAGATATCGCGTTGCCAAAACACATCATCCACATCCCGTCGACGAACCGCCCGGAAGAGCTCGCGGAATATTATGCGCTCGCTGATGTCTTTTTGAACTTATCTGAAGAAGAGTCGTTCGGGAAAGTAACGGCAGAAGCAATGGCGTGTGGCACGCCAGCGATTGTCTTAGATGGGACGGCAAACCCAGAGCTCGTCCCGGCCTCGTGTGGATCTGTCGTATCTGGCAGTCATCCGGCACTTCTCGTCGATGCGATTGAGCGAATCAAACGAGATGGAAAAGGGTTTTATACGGAAGCGTGTGTCACCCATGCCCATCAGGCGTTTCGGATGGAACATCGCGTCGCAGACTACTTGGACGTCTATCAGGAATTGATCGATCAGAAAGGAAGGGATTCACTATGGCACAGCCACTCGTCTCCATCGTCATCCCCGTCTACAATGGAGCGGACTATTTGAACGAGACGATTGAGAGTGCACTCGCTCAAACGTACGAACCGATTGAAGTGATCGTCGTGAACGATGGGTCGACGGATGGTGGGGCGACGGCAGCCATCGCTAAACAGTTTGGTGATCGTATTCGCTATTTTGAGAAGGAGAACGGTGGCGTATCGACCGCCTTGAACCTTGGAATTGAGAAGATGCGAGGAGAATGGTTCTCGTGGCTCAGTCACGACGATTTATATACCCCTGAGAAAATCGCACATCAAATCAAACTCCTCAATCGAATGGATTCCACACAGAAGACGATTCTATCTTGTGGGACCGATTTGATTGATGAGGTCGGGCGGCCGATCCAGCGACTTCGGAAGCGGACGAAAGGCCATTACACGAGTGACGAGATGTTTGATTATTTAATGTTAGAAGCGTGTCTGAGCGGATGTGCATTACTCGTTCCGAAGCAGGCGTTTGAAGAGGCAGGGATGTTCCCGACGAACTATCGCTATATCCAAGACTGGGTGCTCTGGGTCGATATGGCGCTTGCCGGATACGAATTTCTCGTGACGACAAATCCTTATGTCAAATCGCGCGTTCATCCGAAACAGCAGACGAAACGGATTTCGGATGTGGCCCCGATCGAGACACGACGTTTCTTCGAACAGTTGCTACAGCGACTCGAGTCACCCTCAAAACAAAAGACAGTCTTTCGAGCTATCTATCGCTCTGCCGCACCTGATGTGCGGGATGAGTTGATGACACGTTACGACGGTCATCGTCTGTTATCTTACCGGGAGCAGAGGTGGCTACAAGGTAGATCCTATCTATATCATCGTGCGTTGTCTGTCTATCGCGGTGTCATGGACTTACGTTATCGCTAACGAAAAGGAGGGGCGACATGCTCATCTATTTGATCAACCTCATTCTCCTCATCGCATGGGCAGCGTTACTCCTTCGCGATGACGGCATTCGAAACGGGAAATTGTTGTTCGTGATCATTGCGACCGTTCAATGGATCGTGTTGTCTGGCTTCCGGCATCTGAGTGTCGGGGCGGATACGATGCAGTACAAATGGATGTTCGACCAGTCGAAGGTCATGTCGTGGGAGCAGATCGGCAACAACTTCATGAACGGTTTATTCGAGAGCGGGGACGAGCGAGACCCGGGCTACTTCGTTCTTCAAAAAGCGACCCAGCTCGTGACAGATAACTACCAATGGTACTTGCTCATTGTCGCGATTCTATTCCTTGTACCGTTCGGGATTTGGATCTATCGCAACTCGACGGAACCGTTACTTAGCTTTATCATCTTTTCGACATTATTTTATGCGTTCTTCGCCATTACGGGAATCCGTCAGACGATTGCGACGGCCATCGCTGTCATGATTGGTTATGGGTTCGTGAAGGCGCGTCGGTTTTGGCCATTCCTACTCATCGTCCTTCTCGCAGCGACCATTCATAAATCAGCACTCGTCTTCATCCCGTTTTATTTCTTGGCCAACAAGCAATTGACGAGCCGTTATCTTCTCTTCATGGGGGCGCTCATCCCGTTCTTATTCGTCTTCAGAGGACAGCTGTTTGAACTGTTCCGGATCATCAGCGGGTATGACCAATACGATTACTATGCGGGAGCAGGGACGCTCAACTTTTCGTTGCTCCTCCTCTTGATCACCATCGTCGCCGTCTGGCGAAAAGACGAGATGATTGCGAACAACCCGTATGCCGTCCATTATATCAACGCCTTGTTGCTCGCACTCTGCTTCTTACCGCTCACCTTCATCAATCCATCGATGATGCGCGTCGTTCAATATTTCTCCGTCTTTATCATGCTTCTCATTCCGGAAATCTTACGATCGTTTGACCGAAGGGAGCGCCTGCTCGTCTATTACGTGGCCATCACAGCGCTACTCTTCCTATTCGTCCGGAACGAACCGATTTATCTATTCTTCTGGCAGCAAAAATAAAGGAGGGAAGTCGAAATGGCGACGAAAGTGGAATTCGATGAACAACGCAGCTCACGTCAAATCAAAATCGGTGCCCTCATGTCATATACCGCCATCGGCTTCAACATTTTAGCAGGGTTGATCTATACGCCGTGGATGATCGCTGAAATCGGACAGGCCAGTTACGGACTTTATATGCTGTCCATCTCGCTCGTCAGCATGTTCGCTCTCGACTTCGGGCTTGAAGCGGCCGTATCACGCTTCTTATCCAATTATCACGCACTCGGTGACGAAGAGGGGGCGTCTCGCTTTTTAGGTGTCGCCTTCAAACTGTTCACGGGAATCGCCATCTTGATCGGTCTCGTGCTCGTCGGCGTATACGTCATGATCGAGACGATTTATGCGAGCTTGTCCGCGAGTGAAATCGATACATTGAAGACACTCTATATCATGGTCGGCTTTTATATCGTCGTCCTCTTTCCGACAAAACCGTTCAACGGCATCTTGATTGCGAATGAACGGTTCGTCGTCTTGAACTGGTTCAACTTATCTGAAAAAGTGCTCACGGTCGTCTTGATGATTGGGGCGCTCCTCCTCGGATATGGATTATATGCGCTCGTGTTCGTCAACGCGCTCGTCGGACTCTCGATTATCGTCGGGAAAGGGCTCTACTTGATGCGACGGACGGATACCGTCGTCGAGTTCCTCTATTCGAGCCGCACGATGTATCGGGATATCTTCTCCTTCTCGTCTTGGACGACACTGATTGCACTCGCGCAGCGATTCATCCTCAACATCACCCCGACCATTTTGGGTGCGGTCGCGGGTAGTGCTTCCATCGCACTCTTCTCCATCGGGATGGTCATCGAAGGATACGTTTGGACCATCTCATCTGCCATCGGCTCGCTCTTCCTTCCGAAAGTCACACGGATGACGACGAGTAACCGGCACGGGGATTTAGAAAACTTGCTCATCCGGGTCGGGCGGATTCAACTCTATATTGTCGGTTTGATCATCGTCGGCTTCATGACGATGGGACAAGAGTTTATTCGACTATGGGTCGGCGAATCGTTCCATACATCTTATTGGGTGGCGCTCTTCTTGATCGCCCCAGGGTTCATCACATTGACCCAAGAGATTGCCTACACGACATTGATTGCGACGAACCAAATCAAATATCGCGCGTTCGCCTCTTTGATTGTCGCACTCGTCAGCGTCATCCTATCTTCCATCTTGTCGCCGCATTATGGGGCCATTGGAGCGGCCGTCGCCATTTTAATCGGGAATGTCTTTGGCACCATCTTGTTTATGAACTGGGTCTATCTCCGGATTCTTCAGCTGAACATGTGGCGCTTCTTTAAAGAGTGTCATCTCAAGATTATGCCGGCTCTCATCGCCTTGGGTGTGGCAGGCTGGATGATTCAGCAAACGTTCCCCGTCAATTCACTGTTTCTCTTCTTACTGAAAGCCGGGGTGCTTGGGGTCGCCTACATCCTCGTCTTGTGGCTCTTCACGTTTCGGGAGGATGAAAAACAACTTATCACCGGGTTACTCCGAAGATCTTCTTAAGCATCCCAACCGAGGGTGCTTTTTCTAATTATGGGAACGCGCCATTAAGCCATCTTTCAAAAAAATGATACACATATCTTTCAGATTCTTGTAGGAGAAGGGTATCACGTTAATATCCACTCATTGCAATAGTTTTCCAATCACCGATAGAAGCCATTTACATCATGAAGGAGAGGATCTGCAATGTTTCAAGATAAGACGTTACTCATCACAGGAGGGACTGGGTCGTTCGGTCATGCGGTCATGCAACGCTTCCTCAAAACGGACATTAAAGAGATTCGGATCTTCTCGCGCGATGAGAAGAAACAGGACGATATGCGTAAACTCTATCAGGACGATAAGCTCAAATTTTATATCGGTGACGTCCGTGACGTGAACAGCGTCCGTAACGCCATGTACGGAGTCGACTACGTCTTTCACGCAGCAGCATTGAAACAAGTTCCGTCTTGTGAGTTCTTCCCGCTCGAGGCGGTCAAGACGAACGTACTTGGCACAGATAACGTCTTAACGGCTGCCGTCGAGCAACACGTGAAAAAAGTGATTTGTCTCTCGACGGACAAAGCCGCCTACCCAATCAATGCGATGGGCATCTCAAAGGCGATGATGGAAAAAGTGTTTGTGGCGAAAGCGAAAGCGGTTCGTCCCGACCAGACGCTCATTTGCGGGACACGCTACGGCAACGTCATGGCATCACGCGGTTCCGTCATCCCACTCTTCGTCGAACAAATCAAACGAGGCGAGCCGCTGACGGTGACGGATCCATTCATGACACGGTTCTTGATGAGTTTAGAAGACGCCGTCGAACTCGTCGTCTTCGCCTTCAAAAACGCACATGCAGGAGACATCATGGTCCAAAAAGCACCGGCCTCCACGATTGGAACGTTGGCACAGGCGCTCATCGAACTGTTCGGTGTCGACAACCCGATCAAAGTCATCGGGACACGTCACGGGGAGAAACAGTACGAGACACTCTTGACGCGAGAAGAGAATGTGGTCGCTGAAGACATGGGCGGCTTTTACCGGGTACCTGCGGATACGCGAGACTTGAACTATGAAAAATACTTCAGCGAAGGTAGTCAAAAATTGACCGTCGAAGGCGAGTACAATTCGGCGAACACCGAGCAATTGAACGTCGAACAAGTGAAACAACTGCTCATGAAACTTCCTTATATCCAACAAGAGTTGAAAAGCTGGGTGAAAGTCTCATGAAGATTCTCATCACAGGAGCGAACGGGTTTGTCGGAAAGAATTTGAGGGTGACGCTCGAAGCGGCCGGGCATGACGTGTTTGCTCAAACACGTGATACGGACGCAGAGACGTTCATGAACTACTGTCGTGATGCAGATTTCATCTATCATCTGGCTGGGGTGAATCGGCCGAAAGAGGAGCGCGAGTTTTTCGAGGGAAATGTCGGATTGACGCAACATCTTCTCGATATCCTCACACAAGTCGGAAACTCGGCAACAATCGTGTACGCTTCTTCCGTTCAAGCCGAACTCGACAACCCGTATGGACAAAGTAAGCGTCAAGCCGAGCAGTTGCTACTAGATGAAGTGAACCGGACAGGACGTCAGGTGATGATCTATCGACTTCCGAACTTGTTCGGGAAATGGAGTCGACCGGATTATAACAGCGTCGTCGCCACATTTTGTGACCGGGTCGCCAAAGGAGAGGCAGTCGAGATTCATGATCCGAATCGCACCGTCACCCTTGCTTATATCGATGACGTCGTGGAAGCTTTCGTGAACGTGTTGGAACATCCGGTCAAGCCTGGCTATCAGATGGTGGACACACATGACCCCGTTTCGCTAGAGCGTTTGGCAAACCTTCTCTATACGTTCCGCGAGAGTCGGAAGAATTTAGCCGTCCCTGCGCTCGATGATCAATTCACAAAGCAACTCTATAGCACGTATCTCAGCTACTTGCCGGTCGATGAATTCGGATATGACTTACGGAAGCATGAGGATCATCGGGGCTCGTTCACCGAATTCCTTCGGACACCTGACCGCGGTCAAGTTTCCGTCAATGTGGCCAAGCCCGGGATCACGAAAGGGAACCACTGGCATCATACGAAAAACGAAAAGTTTTTAGTGATCAGCGGGGAAGCGAACATTCACTTTCGAAAAGTCGGGGAGGACGTCGTCCATTCGTATTATGTGACGGGTGAGATGATGCGCGTCATTGATATCCCGGTCGGCTATACGCACAGTATCGAAAACGTTGGAACGGTAGATTTGGTGACGGTCATGTGGGTCAATGAAGCGTTTGACCCGAATCGTCCGGATACTTATTTCATGGAGGTGCAAGATGAAACAGCTCAAAGTGATGACTATCGTCGGGACGCGACCCGAGATCATTCGTCTGTCGGCCGTCCTTCATAAACTTGAACAATCTGAAGCCATCGAGCACATCCTCGTGCATACCGGACAAAACTATGACTACGAATTGAATGAGGTCTTCTTCGAAGACTTTGGACTAAGAAAGCCAGATCACTTTTTAAATGCCGCGACCGGTAGTCCGATGGAGACAATCGGCAACATCTTGATTCACATCGATCCGATTTTAGAACAGGAGCGTCCGGATGCGGTCCTTATCTTAGGCGATACGAACTCTTGCTTGACGGCCATCGCCGCCAAACGACGGAAGATTCCGATTTTCCATATGGAGGCGGGCAATCGCTGCTTCGACCAGCGCGTCCCGGAAGAGACGAACCGTAAAATCGTGGATCATACGTCGGATATCAATTTGACGTATAGCGATATTGCCCGGGAATATCTTCTTCGTGAAGGGTTGCCACCAGAACGGGTGATCAAGACAGGGAGTCCGATGTATGAAGTGCTCCACTCTAAGCGTGAGGCCATCGAACAGTCGGACGTGCTCGACCGACTCGGCTTGATACGGGAGGGCTATTTCCTCGTCTCGGCTCACCGGGAAGAGAATATCAATTCGGACAAGTTGTTTATCGCGCTCGTGGACAGTTTGAATACGGTAGCTGACGCGTACGACCTTCCCGTCATCGTGAGTACACACCCACGCACGATGAAGCGGATCCAGGAGTTGAACATCACGTTCCATCCGCACGTCCGGTTGCTCAAGCCGCTCGGTTTTATCGACTACAATCACTTACAGCTCCATGCGAAGGCGGTCCTCAGTGATAGCGGGACAATCAGTGAAGAGTCTTCGATTCTCGGGTTGCGAGGTCTCAATATCCGCGAGAGTCATGAACGTCCTGAAGCGATGGAGGAAGGGGCCGTCCTGATGGTCGGGCTCGAGAAAGAGCGTATCCTCCAAGGCATCTCTGTCGTCATGTCACAACCACGTCCACGACTCGTCAGTGACTACAGTATGCCGAACGTCTCGGACAAGGTCATACGAATCCTCTTGTCTTATACGGACTACGTTCGACGTGAAGTATGGAAAGGTAGCGTCGACCCGAGACAGGTCGTCAAGGAGGGATAAACGATGAAACAGAAGCTCGTCTTTATTAGTAATATCGCATCTCCGTACCAAGTGAAGCTCTGTTACGCCTTAGAAGAATATTTCGATGCAGAGTTTTGGTTTTATGAACACTTGGATGCGAATCGACCGGACTGGTGGAAAATCCCGCTCGGAGACAAGTGTAAGATCTTAAAATACTCGAAACGGTTCCCGAAACTGAGCTATCTCTCACTCGGGTTGATTCCTGAACTCATTCGTTTCAAGCCTGACATCATCTTGCTCGGAGGATTCATGCCGATGCATGCACTGATTACAAAAGTGGCGAAACGGTTAGGGATCAAAACGGTCGTCATGAGTGAACCGCTTCGTCCACTTCAAAACGACGATGACCCGTCAGATCGATTGATGAATCGGATCGATAACCCTCGAAAAACACAGCTATTGCATTGGATGTTCAAAGATGCGGATTTATTCTTCGGCATGGGAACAGTCGCGGTCGATCAGTTCAAACGGGAGCTACAGTTCGACCCGGATAAAGTCGTGCATGCCACCTATGCACAAGATATCGATGCCTATTTCGATCATGGTCTCCGTCATAAAAAACAAGGGGACACGTTCAAGTTATTGTTCGCGAATCGCCTGGTCGAACGGTATCAGCCACTGCTCGTCCTCGAGGCGTATCGCAATTTATCAAAACGATACAACCTAGAGCTTTACTTGAACCACTCGGGTCAACAACTCGAAGCCTGTAAATCATACATCGCGGAACACCATCTCGAGAACGTTCATTTCTTAGACGAGATTCGGGCGTGGGACGAGATGCCAATCGTGTACGAACAAGCCGATATCTTGATTCTCCCGGCGACTTACTCGAATGGGAACGGGACGATCATCGAGGCACGGGCTTCCGGCATGGGCGTCGTCATCAGCAATCAGATCAACAACGTATCGCATCATTCGGTAGATGGAGAGAACTGTTACATGTGTGATGTCACGGTGGAGTCGATTGAAGCGGGAATCGAGCAATACTTGGCGCATCCCGAACGCTTGATCGAACACGGCAAACTCTCTCGTGAGCTCGTGAAATTCCATCGAAATGATGTGACGGCAAAAGGGTACTATGACACGTTGCGGGAGAAACAAATCATTTCGTGAAGGAGTGTTCGTATGAAAGTTGCCATCATGCAGCCGTACTTTTTCCCCTACATCGGCTACTTCCAACTGATGCACGCCGTCGATACATTTGTCATCTTCGACGATGTCCAATTTATCAAAAAGGGATGGATTCATCGGAATCAGATTGTGATGGACGGTGAACCCCATCCATTCACGTTATCCATTCAAAAGATGAGCCAGAACAAGTTGATTTGTGAACATGAACGAGCGCTTGCGGAAGAGACGGTTGTGCGGCAAATCAAACAGTTGCACCACGCGTATCAAAAGGCGCCCTATTTCAATGAGGCGATGCCGGTTCTCGAACGCGCGCTTTCGAATCCAGAACGAAACGTCGCGATCTATCTCGCTCAAAGTCTACAAGAAGTGGCGCACTATCTTCAAATCGATACGTCCTTTCTCTTTACGTCAGATCTTAAAGGGAATCCCGCGCTGAAAGGGCAGGAACGGATTCTTGACTATTGTAGGCAACTTGATGCGACCCATTACATCAATGCCATCAACGGTAGGGCACTTTATGATGAAGAATCGTTCCAAAAATCAGGGGTGGCGTTATCCTTCTTACAGTCAGACCTCCCAGCTTACAGGCAGGGAACGGATACGTATCTGCCTTACATGTCCATCATCGACTGCATGATGAACTGCTCTGCTCAACACATTCATGAAATGCTTCATCGTTACAAACTTGTCGCCAATCACCAACCGACTTAGGAGGGAGCATATGTTGCACATCGTTGATCTTCAGTCGAGTACACCACCGCTACCATCGCATGAGCCCGTCATTCCGGTCATTCAGTCGGCACTCCCTCCATTCGAAGAATATGTGGAAGAGATTCGATCGTTATGGGAGTCAAAATGGCTAACGAACAACGGGACGAAGCACCAACAACTCGAACAAGCACTGAAAGACTATTTGAACGTCGAACAGGTAGCGCTCTTCACGAACGGTCACTTGGCGTTAGAGGCGGCAATCGAGGCGCTCGGATTGACAGGGGAAGTCATCACGACACCGTTTACGTTCGCCTCGACGACACATGCGTTGATTCGAAAAGGACTGACACCTGTCTTTGGAGACATTCGAGCAGACAACTATACGCTCGATGCTTCAAAAATCGAGCGATTGATTACATCAAAAACATCCGCCATTCTACCGGTGCACGTATATGGAAATGTATGTGATGTCGAGGTCATTGAGGCGATCGCGAAAAAACATAAGTTGAAAGTGATCTATGATGCAGCCCATACGTTCGGGGTGACGGTGAACGGGCGTGGTATTGGAACGTTCGGAGATGTCTCGATGTTCAGTTTTCATGCGACGAAAGTCTTCCATACGATTGAAGGCGGGGCACTCACATTCAATGACCCGGCACTTAAACAACGTTTTGAGCGACTAAAAAACTTTGGGATCACCGGTCCTGAAACCGTCAAAGAACCAGGTGGGAACGCCAAAATGAATGAATTTCAAGCGGCGATGGGACTGTGTAACCTTCGTCATATCGATGAAGTGATGGCGAAGCGGAAGCAGGTTCGAGAACTGTATGACGCCGCTTTGAAAGGAATCCCGGGGATTCGTGTACTCGAATATCAACCAGGCGTCCATCCGAATCATTCCTACTATCCAATCGTGTTCACGGATGCAATCAATCGCAGGGATGAGATGGAGGCGGTACTGGCTGCAAAAGGTGTGTTGACGAGAAAGTACTTTTATCCGCTCGTGACAGACTACGACTGGATGGAAAATCGATTTGCGAGCCGACGCACACCGGTCGCCCAACAAATCGCGAATCGCGTCCTGACGTTGCCACTTTATCCTGATTTGACACCGACCGACGTCACGCGAATTTGTGACATCTTGAGAGAAAGGATGATGACACGATGAAAGGGATCATTTTAGCGGGCGGGAACGGGACACGCCTCTATCCGATGACAAAAGCTGTATCGAAACAACTCTTACCGATTTACGACAAGCCACTCATCTATTATCCGATGTCGGTCTTAATGCTCGCAGGTATCCGAGAAGTGCTCGTCATCTCTACTCCTCAAGACATCGGAGGATATGAACGCCTCTTCGGTGACGGTCATCAGCTCGGGATTGACGTCTCGTATAAAGTCCAGACGAAACCCGTCGGCTTAGCCGATGCCTTCATATTAGGAGAAGAGTTCATCGGTGATGATTCGGTCTGCCTCATTTTAGGCGACAACGTCTTTTACGGACCCGACTTGACCCGATTCTTAAAAGACGCCCAAGCGAAGACGAAAGGCGCGACGGTGTTCGGGTATCCGGTGAAAGATCCGCGGGCGTTCGGTGTTGTCGAGTTTGACGAGAATCATCGCGTCGTGTCCATCGAAGAAAAACCGGCCGTGCCAAAATCGAACTATGCGGTACCTGGCCTATACTTCTATGACAATCAAGTCGTCGAATTCGCAAAACAAGTCAAACCGTCACCACGGGGAGAACTTGAAATCACATCCATCAACAATATGTATCTCGAGCGCGGCGAGCTGAACGTCGTCCTATTCGGTCGGGGGATGGCATGGCTCGACACAGGGACGCCAGAAGGCATGATCAAAGCTTCGATTTTCGTTCAGACGGTGCAAGAACGACAAGGCTACTATATCGCTTGTCTCGAAGAAATTGCGTGGCGACGCGGTTTTATCACACGTGAACAGCTTCGGGACATCGGCTTGACGCTCAAGATGACCGACTACGGTCAATATTTAATCTCACTCGTAGAGGAAGGGGAACAGACCAATGCATACGATCCTAGTGACTGGCGGAGCCGGGTTCATCGGTTCAAATTTCATAAAACACTATCGGGCAAAACATCCGACGTCCCGCATTCTTAACGTCGACGCGCTGACGTATGCAGGCAACCTGAACAACATCCAGGAGTTTGAGACCGACCCGCTCTACGTGTTTCGAAAAGTGGACATTCGGGACCGTCCCGCGATCGATGAACTGTTCACGCTATTTCAAGTGGACGAAGTCGTCCACTTTGCGGCAGAATCCCATGTCGACCGCAGTATCCTCGAGCCCGAATTATTTTTATCGACAAACGTACTCGGGACACAAGTACTGTTAGATGTGGCAATGCGTCACTGGAAACTGCATCCGGATGACAAATACAGTCGGGACTACCGAGAGGGTGTCTGTTTCGTTCACGTCTCGACAGATGAAGTGTATGGCTCACTCGGCGAGACTGGCTATTTTACGGAAGAATCACCGATTGCACCGAATAGCCCGTATTCCGCATCAAAAGCCAGTTCGGATTTACTTGTCCGCTCGTATCATGAAACATACGGGCTCCCCGTCAAAACGACACGTTGCAGCAACAACTATGGACCGTATCAATTCCCAGAAAAACTGATTCCGCTCATGGTGCATCATTGCATGACTGGGAAACTGCTTCCTGTGTATGGGGATGGTGGACATATCCGGGATTGGTTACACGTTCAAGACCATTGTGAAGCTATCGATCTCGTTCGGGAGAAAGGTCGCTTCGGTGAGGTGTATAACATCGGTGGGCATAACGAGAAGACGAATCTCGAACTCGTTCGTACGATTTTACAAGTATTTCAACAATCAGACGATAAGATTCAGTTCGTCACCGACCGACCAGGCCATGACCGACGTTATGCAATCGATGCTTCTAAAATGCGGGAAGAGCTCGGTTGGACACCTCGTTATCAGTTTGAACAAGGGATGGAAGAAACGATTGAATGGTATCGCACGCATCCCGAATGGGTGGAGGACGTCGTAACGGGTGCCTATCGCGATTACTACGAAAAAATGTACGCTTCTCTATAGAAAGGGGAGGTTCAATATGTATGAACGTCATTTTAAACGAATGCAAGATCTCACCTTAGCATCGCTCGCACTACTCGTATTGAGCCCAATCTTATTCGTTGTCGGTGTGATGATTCGAATCAAGCTCGGGGGCCCCATCTTCTTTCTACAGGAACGCCCGGGTAAGGATGGCGTCGTATTCCATTTAATCAAATTTCGGACGATGACAGAGGAACGAGATGAACATGGAGAACTGCTTCCCGATGAGAAGCGTTTGACACCATTCGGTCAGAAGTTACGTTCCCTTAGCATCGATGAGTTACCAAGTCTGATCAACATCATCAAAGGGGACTTATCGATTGTCGGTCCTCGGCCGCTCCTTGTCGAATATTTACCTAGATATAGTGTGGAACAGAAACGACGTCATGAGGTGCGACCTGGATTGACGGGACTTGCTCAAGTGAATGGTCGCAATCGCTTATCGTGGGAAGAACGCTTTAAACTAGATGTCCGTTACGTCGAACATGTGACCTTTTGGGGCGACTGGTGGATCGTGATTCGGACCGCCTACAAAGTGTTACGAAGAGAAGGGATCTCTTCTGACACATCGGCGACGATGGAAGCATTTATGGGGAATAAGACCATGCATCAGTAAAACATCTTTTCGCAATGCGGAGAGATGTTTTTTTATGAGTTCGGAAAACCATAAAAGAGTAAATCTTACATAATAAAAGTTTTAATTGTCTGATAATGGATATAATGTATGTAGAATCTTGTTTCTTTTGTCGCATAAATAGGGAGGGAGTATGAGGAAAAAGTACTTATTGTTCGCGATGATGTTGATTGGTGTGATTTGCTTGAATCATCCAATGGTTTACGAAGCGACGAACGATGCGACATGTACAGTCTGTGAGGAGGAGCCGTCACCCGTCGCAGGTACGGAGGAGTCTCCCTCTGAAGAGGTGATTCAACCTGATCCGTCAGAATCGTCTCCACCATCGTCGGAAGCCCCCCCATCAACAGAAAGTGATACGGATGAAACGGATAACCCCGAATCGGTAGAAGTGATCCCGATACCAGACGATTCAGATGCAATCGTACCTGAAACGGAGGAGCTCGACGATTCAGTAGAAGCCCCACCTGTCACCGAATCTGCAGAACCAAATGAGAAGATCCCGACGGAAGATGTACCGATTGAAGACACGTCTTCTTCAAATCCTCCGTCAACGGACAAAGCAGTAGAGGAAAAGGCAGAAAATGAAGCAGAGGCATCAGGAGTGGCTGGGATATCGTTACTAGATAACCTGACCTTGAACGGGTCATACGCTGATCGTGTGACGCTCACGGCGACAGGAAGTGGGGTTCTGAACTTGAATCTTTTAAAAGATCGATATGTCATCTTTAAAGTTCCAATCAGTCTGATGCCTTATGTCAATCAAGCGAGTTTAACAGGTACGTATAATGTACCTTCCATCAGTTTACTTGGGATTGAAATTGGGAGACGGTCGGGAGCGCTAGCACGTGATGATTTTTTAATCGACACTGCAAGCGGACAAATTATTTTTAACGCCAACGAGTTATTAAGTGTTTCCCTTCTTTCGAGCTCCACGTATCGCTTCACCATTAGCTTTACACTGTCATCGTTGCCACTAGGGCACCCACAGCAATATACGTTTTTTAGCCATATGACGAATGAAATCGTGGACATTGAACTCTTTTCCGACGGGAGCGATTCATGGACGCTTACGTTAGATGGTCCTCTGTTTTATTTAACCGTGCCCTCCACGATTGATTTTGGGATTGTCCCGCTCCACGAAGCGAGACGAACGGTGAATCGCCAGACGATGATGACATTGATTGTGTCGCATGAGCGGGCACTCGGTTATCCGTGGCGGCTCCTGGCCAACGCCTCACCGTTACAGACAGGTGAGGGGGATGTTCTCGAAAATAGTGTCTATTTTCGTACGGCGGATGGGCAACTGTTGCCTCTTGAACAAGGTCCGCAACTGATCACATCCGGCGTGATGGAAACGGAATCGACGACACTTTCCTATTCTTCTGATGAAGGGATTGTTCTCGATTTACAAACACAAACACCACGTGCACAACCATATTACTCAACGATTACTTGGACACTCGTCAACGCGCCTTGAAAAGGAGATGACCGATGATGAAATGGAATAAAGTAACGGGTTGGATGATTGGATTATGGGTTGTTGGAAATGTAATGACAGTAAATGCTGCGACGACAGGGACGACAAACGCCGTCATTGACTTTGTCGATCTCGAACCGCCTGAGATTTTAGATCCAGAAAATCCGGATATCGTCTTGGACCCCCAACCGAATGAAGGAGACGGGGACGTGAACGATACAGCTGGTGATCTGACACTCGACTTCGTTCCCCATATTTATTTCGGGTCAAACGAGATTGAAAATGATTTGGCGGCGCGATATGAAGCCGTGCTTCCTGCGAAAGGTGGTTCACTCACGAAAGGTCCATTCCTTCAAGTGACCGATCGCCGCATCATCCCGGGACAATGGACGGTTTCAGTTAAAGCTTCAACATTTATGAGCAATGGAGCAAAGACTTTAGCTGGAGCGTATTTGACATTTTCTGAAGGTGTCGTGACCAGTCCGGAAACGAATAGTGGATTCACAGGTCCGAAGTTACGAAGTGAAGCGATTCAGGTGATTGCGGATGACTTAGCAGGAGCGGTCCCTCTCTTGTCAGCCGATACAGGAGAAGCGCCATTCACATGGCTTGCACATTGGATTGGAGAAGGAGATGTCGGTGTGTTTTTGGATATCCCAGTGAATACGAAACAAGTCGGAGAACACACGTCTGTTCTGACATGGACACTCAGTCCTGATTTAGGACCGTAAGAGGGTCGAGGATGAGAATGTGTTACAGACTGCTCTCCATCTTATTCGTTTGTCTATTCGTCAACTCCGTGACGCCAGTAAGCGCGCAAACCGGAGAAGTGGGTTTTTCCGTTGAACGGGTCCCACATGTTCAGCAAACGAATGACCGTGTCGGGTATTTTGACTTGCTCGTGAAGCAAGATAATGAAACGACGTTAGACGTGATCATCCACAACCATGCGTCTGAAGACAAAACGTTCGATGTAAAGATTGGGAATGGCTATACGAATGAGAACGGGGTCGTCATGTATGATCAGGAGAAAGCCATCTCGAATCATCTCTCTTTCACAGAACTTGTATCCACTTTTGATGAAAACGTAACGATTGCGTCAGGCGAGTCGAAGCGAATATCGTTCGTATTGAAGAGCGTGAATGAAGACGTGAACGGCGTCATTTTAGGAGGGATTCGCGTATCCGAAACGGAGGAGCGACAAGAAGACGCGCAGGTCGGACTTCAAAATCGATATGAATACGTGATTGGCGTCGTCTTACGAACATCGGTCAAACAAGTCCCGTTTCTTCCAGAATGGCAAGGCGTGAACGTCAATCAAGAGCATCATTATCCGCACATCGCGTTTCAAGTGATGAATGCGTCTGGTTCCATCAGTCAAGACTTGGACGTTCAAATGACGATTCGATCGGATGAACAAGATGTGAAGCTCGATCATGCGATGGAGGCGAAGCTCGTCCCTTACACATCGACGGGTTTTCGCTTCCCGTTGACGAAACGACTAGATGCGGGCACTTATCAAGTCGAGATGACGATGACCGAATCGGGTACAGGGGCGACTTGGACTTGGGAAGACGAACTGATCGTTTCTGAAGAAGAAGCGGAAACGATTCGCGAACGTGTCGAGCAACCAATTGTGGAAGAATCGAGCTTCTTTAGTGGCACTTGGACGATGTCTCTGCTTGCGCTTCTATTGACGGCAGCCTTCTTGTACATCGTCCATTTAAGAAGAAAGTTAAAGACACAATAACGTCAAATCCTCGTCGATAGAACGAGGATTTTTGTATGCATGCAGGAAATTCACAAGCTTTCTCGAATAGGACAAAAAGAAAAAGCGCCCGACCGAGGTCAAACACTTTTCTTCATTTGCTGTTTTCGGTCGCGTTGTACTTTCCAAATCACTGACACAATGACAATTAGAATTGGAGCGAATATCCAAGGTCGAGCTTCTAAGATTGAAACGAGCTCAAAGATGGAGAGCCAACCACTCACCATGATCAAGACAAGTAAAAAGGTTTTCAGTCCCCCCCGGACTGGCAGCCAAAAATAAATCAATAACGTCACCAAAAAGAAAGCGATTAAGCCCATACGGTTTGTCCTTTCACCCATCATTTTGACTCATTATAGCAAAGAACATCGAGAGAGTGTTAGAAGCTTCACTTCTTGAGCGTATTTGAGTACGCTTAGAAAAGATGATTGAAGGAGGAACTGATGTGAAATTTGGAATTATAGGCTTAGGATATGTTGGATTGGCGACACTATGCGGATTGGCCAAAGCTGGTCATGAAGTCATCGGTGTCGAGACGCACCAAGGGAAGTTAGGTCTCCTGAAGAGTGGTCACCTTCCATTCCACGAACCGGGCATGGCGGACGTGTTACAAGAGCACGCTGATCAAATCACGTTGACCGACGAAATCGCGGATGCGGATCATGTCGACTATTTGGTTCTCGCGGTCGGCACACCGAGCAAGCCCGATGGAAGTTGTGACCTCTTTTATATCGAGACAGCTCTTTCCGAATTGAAGACGAAGCACAAGGTCATCATTCGTAGCTCGGTCCCACCTGGCACGACAGATTTGTTGAAGATCATGTATCCTTCTCATACGTTTGCGATTGTACCTGAGTTTCTACAAGAAGGGCGCGCCCTCGCAGATGTGATGAAACCACATCGTGTCGTCATCGGATGTGAGGACCTTGAGGTTTGCGAAGAGTTGGCAGGAATTTATGGCCGACTTGGCGTTCCGCTCATCTGTACGACGCCGATCAATGCCGAGCTCATCAAATACGCCTCGAACGCCTTTTTGGCGACAAAGATCAGCTTCATGAACGACTTGTCTCGTCTAGCTGATGAGGCAGGGGCGGACATCACGACGATTGCGGACGGAATGGGTCTTGACCCACGGATCGGACGTTCGTTCCTCAATGCCGGAATCGGATATGGAGGCTCTTGTTTCCCGAAAGATATGGATGCGCTTCTTCATGTCGCAAAAGAAAACGACGTCAATCTTCGCATCATCAAGGCGGCAGCAAAAGTGAACGAAACACAAGCGCCGTACGTATTGTCGAAACTTCATCTAGAACCTAAGATGCGTGTCGCCATTCTCGGCTTGGCATTCAAACCAGGAACGGATGATATGCGAGATGCACCGTCGATTCTACTCGCACACCATATGGTCGCCCGAGATATCGAGGTCATTGGCTATGACCCGATTGCAACATGGGAATACCCACAAGCGGCGTCTGTTGAAGAAGCCTTGAAAGATGCAGATTATGCGATTCTCGTCACGGAATGGGAAGAACTCGTCAACTTGGCACCGGAAGCCTTCTCCGGCATGCGTCAACGTCGGTTGATTGACGCGCGGAATGCGTGGAAGTTCGCACGTGACCCGGGTGACGTCTCGTATGAAGGGATCGGTCGGATGCAACGTCCGTCCAACACCCCGACATCAAACTAAATCTTCTGAGGGACCGTTCCATTTAGCGGTCCTGTTTTTGTGTGTGATGAATCTTTTGTGTGACGAATGACGTAAAGTAAAGAAGAGGAGGTGAGGCACATGTGGATTCTTGTATTGGCCGCGGTCATTGTCATCGCACTTGGTTTTGCGGTAGATCGTCTCGGATGGCACGATTTGATTTCGGGTTACAATACGATGTCTAAGGAGAAGCGGGAGCGAATCAACATTCAAAAAGTGGCACGTCTTGTCGCCTGGATGTGCTACGGGATTGGCGCTATTTTTCTCCTCATCGCGCTCATCGAAGGATTTGAGTTGGACATTCCACTCGCTCCGTTCTTTATCGTGATGATTGTCTTCATCGTAGCTATGCTTTGGCGTATGCAAAAGTATGACGGCAATATTTATGACGAATCGGGGCGCTTGAGACCGGGTGGTAAAAAGCGTCTCATCCCGATTGTCATCGTCTCCGTCGTCTTACTCGTCGGAGTGCCGGCGCTCATGTTTTGGTTCAGTCAACCGACCGAGGTGACCGTGACAGATTCGACAATCGTCATTGAGGGGAGCTACAGCCGTGAGATCCCATTCGATGAACTCGATGATGTGACGTGGACGACGTTACCCGAAATCGCGCGACGGACGAGCGGGGCGGAATCGGGATCACGTCTGACGGGACATTTTCGAACGAAAGCAGGGGAGGACGTTCTTCTCTTTATCGACCGTGATGTCGAGCCTGTCATTCGACTCGATTGGTCGGAAGAACCGATTTATTTGAATCAGTCTTCGGCAGAAGCGACGAGGCAATTATATGAGGACATTCGTTCTCGCTGAAGAAAGGGACACTCAATTCGAGTGTCCCTTCGTCTTAACCCATGATTCAAATGAAGCCGCATCGAGTGCGGGTGAGAAGTAGTAACCTTGCCCGAGCTCGACCCCTTCCCGAATCATACGGGACAGGTCGCTCTCGGTCTCGATGCCTTCCGCGAGAGCGGTTAACTGTTGCTCGTTCGCAAAGCGTGAAACGGCACGTAAGAACGACGTGCTTTCTTTCGCTTTCCCGCTAACATACATCCGGTCGATCTTCACTTCCTGAATCGGTAAGTGCCAAATCGCTTCGAATGAAGCGTATCCAGTCCCAAAGTCATCAATCGAGAGACAATACCCGAGGTCGGCGATATCTTCTAACCGTTCGAGCTCGCTTGCATACGACATGATATCCGATGACTCGGTCAATTCGATTTTCAGACGGTCCGGTAACCATGGATATTTCTCAATCGAATCGCGAAGCTTCGTCACAATCGATGGGTCGACCGAGTGGGCCGACAGGTTGAACGATAAGGAGATATCTTCAAACATTGTTTCTTGCCAAGCGACGAGTTGTTCAATCGTCTGGTCAAGGATGTTGTGTGACAGCCACAGGATTTGATCGGACCGTTCGGCGATACGAATGAATTCATTCGGTGGAATGATTCCAATCTCAGGATGTGTCCAACGGGCGAGTACTTCCGCACCGACGATGCGTCCGGTTTTCAGCTCGACTTGCGGCTGATAGGCGACCGTCAAGTCACCTTTTCGAATCGCATCCGGAAGTGCCTGTTCGATTAAGGCAGCGAGCTGCATCTGAGCTAAGATATCTGAGTCATACCAAACGAGTGGCGTACGTGTTTCTTTCGCATGTTGCAAAGCTTTCATTGCCTCGAACAAGCAATCGGTATACGAAGGTTTCGTCTCGGTCGCACCGAGTTGAATATGCACGTTTTGTCGCTTGTGATTGACGGTCACTTCGCTCGGGAACAATTCCAGCAATTCATGTTCATCCTCGGCACTAAAGCCTTTGACATACAGCATGAACATATCATCCCGATATCGTCCGAAGAGATGGTGCGCATATTTCGATAGACGGGTTTCGACAGCGCGGGCGAACTCCGTCATGAGTAGGTCCGCGTACGCCGGGTCATACCAGTCAACGAGATGATGGTAGTCGTGCAATCGAATCAACAAGAACGTCCCATCAATCTCTTGATGCTCCCACTTCTTGATAAACCCATACTCGTTATAGAGATTCGTCGCCAAATCGAAGCGGACGAGTCGGTCGACTTTTCGCTCCCGTTCGACCCGGTCGGTCTCATCTTCGACAATTAAATAGTACGTCAGTTTTTCTTCTCGTTTGAGCGGGGTGAGCTTGATGTTCAAATAGCGTGTGTGTGCACCTTTTAAATGAATGATGAACTGCGCACTCGTACCTTGGTCGGCCACACCCTCAAGCGCTTGCTCGAACAGGCGCCGTCCCGTCTCGGTAAACAGCTGATTGATTTCGTATAAGTTTCGGTCCCCGAAAAATTGACGGAACATCTCGTTTCGTTCCATCAGGTTATACGAATCGTCCATCAAGGCGATGGCGAGACCCGTCTCGGAGAAGAGCGATGACCAACGTTCGTGATAGCGGACGAGTTCTTGTGAGCGATTTTCAAGCTCATGAACGGTCGAATGAACGCTCACCGCAATCTCACGTAATTCGTCCTCAATACCACGGAAGTCATGTGTTTTCGGGAATGTCGCTTCGACCGGATCTATACTGGGATCGATGGCGAGGGCACGTGCTTTCAGATGCGCCAAATCGTGATTATACCGTTTACGCGTATGGTAGAGCAGGAAAATCAGTCCAAGCGATAAGAGGAGCGTTGCGACAAAGGATGTCGTGGCAAGCACCTGATAGTGTTTACTTTCCTCTCGCAACATCGTTTCGGATGTGGAACGAATCGAGCGAAGGGCGGCGTATGCATCTTCGTAGACGTTCGTCGAATTGACGTAACGGGCTTCAAGTGACGCTTCACTGCTCGCCATATTCGCAAACGATTGACCACTTTCCGCAACATCGATGACAGCTTTCGTTTGTAACGCTTCGTTTTGGTCGATGATTTTTTGAATGATCGTCGCTTCGTTGACAATCAAGTCAACGGTGTTCGTCAATTGTTCCACGTCAATCGGTTCTTGGAACAGCGTATCGCTACTGCGCAAGAGCATCGACTGCATTCGCATCATCGCGTCCGTCAGCTCATACGTGGCGTTCGGTTGATTGGTCTGTTCGAGCGCCTGATACAGCCAACGTCGATTGATTGAACTGATGACATCAGATGGGACCGCTTCGAACTGTTCTGCGTCGAGAATGCCTTCCAATTCATTCGAAAATGTTTGAAGCGTCTCCCGTTCTCGTTCATTCACACCGGCCTCAAAGTCTTTTTGCAGTCTTTCATTGTATTGAAGCGCGCGCTCTTTATAAGGAATAGAAAGAAATGATGTTGTCTGATTCGATTGATCCTCGTATCGAGTCGCCGCCTCGAACAAGGTGACATATGCTTCGACGCCAGCCAGGTTTGCTGCCTGATTCAAGTTCGTGATGGTCTCGTCAATCGCTTCTTTTTTTTCATGCCAGTAATAACTCGTTCCGAGTCCGAACATCAAGACACCGATGAGGCAAGCAATTGCTAGTACCATCGTGTAGGTACGGTATGGAATTTTAGCAAAGCGGGGTTGGCCCATCCGGCACCTCCTTTTTTTCCTTCATCATACTTCCGATTTCGTTTCATCGGATAAAAATCCTGCAAAACAAAAGAAAAACCCGACTTTCGTCGGGTTTTATAGTGTGACAAAAGTCACGGTCGTTTGTAACCAATCAAGCGTGATTGCCAATACGGTTCTTTGCTGATTTGGTTGTATCCTAAGCCGAACGAGCCGGCATGAATGAATGTATCGGCGTTGATCATGATGCCCATGTGTGAAGGTCCTGCGGTATACGTATTCTCAAAGAAGACGAGGTCACCCGCCTGAGGGACGAACGACGTCGGTAACTGTGGACCGAAGTAAGCACCAGCCCAGTAGTTGGCCACGTTTGTGCGTGGGATGCTGACGCCTGACTGATTGAATGCATAATAGATGAGACCTGAACAATCAAAACCACCATTTGCGGGACTAGATGAGGCCCATACATATGGGGTGCCGACGTATTGCTTGGCCACCTGAATCGTAGCAAGTCGTGTCGCCTGCGCGTTTTGACCTTTGATTTCGGTGACAGCTGATTTTGCGACGAACCCTGACGCGAGCTTGTAGTGGGTCGTCGTTTCCCCGATGACGTTTAACAATTCACCGCGCAGCGTCGAACCGACCGTACTGCTCGATTCGTTCGCCTGTGCCCGAATCGCTGTTGGGTAATACGTGTAGTATGAATTCGCATCATATGAACCTTCCACCCATGTCGGTCCTTCGGTCCCGGTCGAGCCCTTTGAGACTGTTTTGACGTAAGCTGAAGCGACAAAACCGACCGTATTGCCGTAGTAGATTTGAAGCCAGCCGTTTGACGCTTGAACGACACGTAATGTCTGTCCGGCCTTGACGCTCCCGATGATCGTCGCGTTCGTCGACGCGCTCGACCGAACGTTCAGGGACGGTGTGTTCACGACATAATCGACTTCCGCATTCCCGGCACCCGCATCGCCTTCGTTCGGGGTTGGATTGCTTGGAGTTGTCGTCGTCTGCTTCAAATATCCGGCGCTCACATACCCGGATTTCCCGTTATACGTGACGTAATACCAGTCACCTGACTTCTTCGTCGCTTGAACGACCGTACCGTTCGGGATATTCGTCACGAGTGCATAGCCGATGCCGGCTCCTTGGCGTACGTTCAAGTTCGCCGTCGTGACAAACTGCTGGTTCACCGTACTTTCCGTAGGAGTACTTGGGCTTGGGGTAGTCGTGACAGGTGTGGACGGTGTCGCGGATCCTGATGTCGTTAAATATGTATGAGCGACATAACCTGTGCGTGAGCCATATTTGACTTGTGACCAAGAACCTTCTCGTTTTAGCACCGTGACGGCTTTCCCTTTCGGAATCGTCAATAAGATACTAGCTTTCGTCGACTTGGAAGCACGGAGGTTCAAATTGACTGTCGTCTTCGCAGTGGTCGCACTCGGTTTCACGCTAGGCGGTGTCGTCGGTGCAGGTGTTGTGGGAGTCGACGTTGAAGTCTTTTTCAAATATCCGTTGTGCACCCACCCCGTTTGACCACCGTAGCTTACTTTTGTCCACGAGCCGTTCGTTTGAATCGGTGTGACAACTTTTCCTTTTGGGATCGTCAACAAGATCCGATGGGACGTCCCGGCGCCCGAGCGTAAATTTAACGCATCCGTCGTCGCCATGCGCGTCGTGCTCGACGTTGAGAGTGACGAACCGCCTGTCGATCCAGTACCGGATACTTGAAGCGTTTGACCAATTCGGATGGAATCAGACATCAATCCGTTCAACGATTTTAAAGCCGAAACGGAAAGGTCGTAGGATCGGCTAATGGACCACAACGTATCACCGGATCGCACCGTGTGTGTGCTTGCGGCGGCTGCTTCATCTGCATGAGCCAATACACTGACCGCTGCGAGAGCCGCGAATGAATAGGTGAGACCTGACTTTGGATTCATAGCGTCACTTCCTTTCAAAAATGAGAGCGAAACATTCAACAAGTGAAACAATACAATTTCATTGTACGGTGAGATGAAATGAGCAAGCAATGGGACAAATGGTCAATTCGGGTCTCTTTCTTATAAAGGAGGTCAATAATTTATAAGTGGGAATAACTGCCTATTTTTTTCATTCAAAAAAGTAGGAAGCATTGACTCTCTGTTGAATTTTGGAAAACGTGAGATGAAAGGTTTCATGCTATTATAATGTCAAATCAAATGGGGTGAGGTAGAAGACTGATGGTCGAGAAGAACTTTTCAAACCAAACATATCGTAAACATCAAGAGAAACTGTTCGAGCTCGTACGCATGCCAATCGTGACGGAAGGCACGGTACAAGAGGCAACTCGATATATGTGTGAGATTGTCGCTGACATGCTAGCGGTCGATACGGTGTCGATTTGGCACTTTGATCCATCTTATCGGTCAATATCATGCCAAGTTGCCTATTCTCAAGAATCAGGGACACATTATCCAAAACTGACAGTTCACCGTGAACTCGCACCGGACTATTTTGATGCACTTCAAAAAGACCGGGTGCTCGCATTTGAGGATGTCCGCAATCATCCTTGGGTGAGGGAGCTATACAAGGAGTATTTCGTAGAGGGACAGCGTATCTACTCGATGCTCGATGCGCCGATCTATGCGAATAATCGTGTCAAAGGTGTCATCTGTTGTGAGTCATTCCTTCCACGGGAATGGACCTATCTTGAAGAGTTGATTGTTAGTACACTGACGGACTTTATTTCGATTCTTTACTTCCGGCTCGATCGACAGGCAGTCGATACACACATCCGTCGATTAGCCTATATAGATGAATTGACGGGTCTTTTAAAAGATACGGGCTTCATCGAGAAGATGGACGAAGAACGTCAGCGTCAACCGCAACAACTAGGCGCTTTAGTCTATTTGAAAGTCGACGATTTTCGGTCAATCGAAGATGCCATTGGAATCGAGAAATCAGATGAAATTGTCCGAGAAGTGGCCAATCGTCTACGTCGTTATGTCGATGAATCGAATCTGAGTCGCATGTCGCAGTCTGGGTTTGCGATTTGGTTACCCTATGGGGATCGGATTAAACTGAATGCCGTCGCGGATGAGTTGTGTGAAGTTCTCGTACGCGACCCGTTCCTTGTTGATGAGCTAGAAGTCATCTTGACGATGAGCGCGTTTATCGCTATCGAGCAAAAGGATATCACGACACTCGAGATGGTTCATCGGGCACGTATCGCCGCGAGTGAACGAGCGTTTCAACGAGCGGCGATTGTCTTCTATGAAGAAGAGATGGGGACGAAAGCGGCGAATCGACTGATTTTGGAGATGAATTTACGAAGTGGACTCGCAGGAAATGAGTTCATGCTGTATTATCAACCGAAAATCGATGCGACGACCGGAGCGCTTAGAGGATTCGAAGGTTTGATGCGCTGGAATCATCCAGAGCGTGGTCTCGTTCCTCCGCTCGACTTCATTCCGCTCGCCGAATCGACGGGGGTCATCATTGACTTAGAAGAGTGGGTGTTCGTGACGGCCTGTCGTCAGCTCAAACGATGGCATGACCGAGGAGAATGGTATTCACTTGCCCTCAACTTATCAGCCCGTCACTTCTTGTCTGAAGGCGTCGTCGAGAAATTCGCTCAAATTGCCCGTGAAGAGGGGGTCTGTACGAGCTATTTGACGCTCGAAATCACCGAGAGTGTCGGCATGGAAAACCAACAGCATGTCATCGATCGATTTGTTGCGTTTCGAGAAGAAGGGTTTTCGATTTCAATCGATGACTTTGGGACCGGATTCTCGGCGTTCGTCTACTTGAAGCACTATCCAATTCACGAGATTAAAATCGATCGTCAATTCATCCAAGTGACGGAGAACGATCCGACCGGAAACGTCATCGTCGAGTCGATCGTCGACCTCGCGCGAGGACTGAACTTGAAGACCGTCTGTGAAGGAATTGAGACGATTGATCAGTGGCATGCGTTACGCGAACTCGGCTGTGATGAGATGCAAGGGTATTACTTCTCTAAACCGTTACCGCTCGAGGAACTCGAGACATGGATTGATCACTATACGACAAAGCAAAGGGACGCCTGAGTGCGTCCCTTTTGTTATGGAATGAATATGATTCGAACCGTAGTACCTTGTCCTGGTGCACTGTCGACGTCGACCTTCCCACCATGCGCTTCGATGATGTCGCGCGAGATGGCCATTCCTAGACCGCTCCCGCGGGCATCGTCCGTGTTCGTTCCACGGTAATAGCGTTCGAATATATAAGGCAATTCGGCTTCAGCAATCCCGCTTCCGTCATCCTGGATCGTCACGACATCATCACGGACCTGAATCGTCACTTTTACCGATTCATCATTATGAAGAAGGGCGTTATACAGGAAGTTGAGCAGGGCACGTTTCATAAAGTGGCGGTCAATCGAAACGGTCGCTGCCGTGGTCGCCTCGAATTCGATGTGACGCTCACTGAAACGGGGGTCGTTCAACACGTCGATGACGAGTTCGCGAACGAATGGCTCGAGGCGCGACTCTTCCAACGTGAGCGGGAAGTCGCCATGCTGAAGACGCATCGTCAAGTTGAAGTCATCAAGTAATTCTTTCATATATTTCGCCTGACGTTCAATCACGTGTACGTATTGGTTACGCTCAGTTACATCTAGCGATTCGTCATCCAATAGTTCGGCGTATCCTTGAATCGAAGCGAGTGGGGTCTTCAAATCATGCGACACGTTACTCATCCATTCTTTCCGTCGCTCATCGAGTTCCTCGCGTTGTCGTTCGTACGTCGTCAATGTCTCAGAGACCGCATTCAAGTCGTGGAAGACAGGACGATAAATGCCGACACGTTTCGGTTCGGATGTCGAAAAATCGCGTTGCTTCAGTTGTTGGATTCGCTCGGTCAGTCGATAGACGGGACGGGTCAATCTGGAGCTAAACAAAAGACCAATCAGAGCGGCCACGAGCAAGTCGACGACGAGAATCCAGAGGAATGCCTTTGCCATATAAGCGAGGATTGCTTGTTCATCTAGCATAAAGAGTGCCCGGCGTTCGCTAGCGTCTGGGACACCGATGAGGTAGCTATAATCGTCAAACTCTCCGATGAAGTAGAGGCGAAGCTCATCATCCATATATTTATAAATTTGAATCAGATCGATGGGCGAATAGGCGTCTGGCAACCCACTCGGTGCATCGACCTCACTGACGACTCGTCCCGTCTCATCTAAAAAGCGGATGAACGCCCCATACTGCTCGAGCGCCTCTTGACCTTCAGTTGAGACGACGGGTTCTCCGTCCTCAAGCGACAGGTACGTACTGAAGTTACGGGTGAACGTCTCCCCTGAGTTGCTTTCGACATCATCGATACCTGTTCGGTCGTTGAGTAGCACAAATAAGATGACGATGTTCAGAAAGACGACGATGGCGACAATCAATACAATCGACAGTAAATAGCGACCGGTCAGCTTCCATTTCATCATGATCGCTCCTTACACCGTCAACCGATAGCCGAGACCTTTGACCGTCTTGATGTAGGTCGGGGCAGACGGGTTCGGCTCGATTTTTTCACGTAAGCGTCGGATATGGACCATGACCGTGTTATCCGAACCGAAAAACGATTCTCCCCATACTTGTGTGAAGAGCGTCTCCTTGCTGAGGATTCGATTCGGGTTTCGTAAAAAGCAGGCGAGGAGACCGACTTCCTTCGCCGTCAATTCCAATCGTTCGCCGTTCATATACACTTCCGTCTCATCTTCATTCATGAGGAATGGTCCGACGGTTGTCTCTTCCATCGGTGCTTCCATCATCGACACTCGTCGTAGCTGTGCTTTGACACGGAAGGCCACTTCTTTCGGACTAAACGGCTTCGTGATGTAATCGTCCCCACCTATGGCGAGTCCGAGCAGTTTGTCGACCTCTTCCGATTTAGCGGATAGGAAGAGGATGGGAATGTTCGAGTGTGCTCGCATCTGTTGGCAAAGTTGATAACCTTCCCCGTCCGGTAGCATGACGTCCAAAATCGCCAAATGCGGATGAAACGTCTCAAAGACGTCATACCCGTCCTTCAACGTGTGGGCGGTCCGGATTTGCGTGAATCCTTCCTTTTCAAGTGCCCGTTGCATCAACGTACATAAATCTTGTTCATCATCCACGATGAGAATCCGTGGTTGTTCCATCGTCATCACCTCTTTTCAAGCATATCATGTAAGGATTTTGTAAGGTACGCGTGAGTTGAAGTTAAGACTGGGGGCGTAATGTAAGAGTCAGAAAGAGGTGCTGAACATGGAAACATTATTACAAGTGAAATCGATTCAAAAGACATATGGAAAAGGAAATACGACGTTTCGGGCGCTCGATGACGTCTCGTTCACGATCGAACACGGTGAGTTCGTCGGAATCATGGGACCATCCGGGGCAGGAAAGTCGACGCTACTGAACGTCCTCGCGACAATCGATACGCCAACGTCAGGTGAGATTCTCGTGGAAGGCGAAGATATCGCGTCGATGAACGAAGAGGCGCTCGCCGACTTTCGGCGCGACCACCTCGGCTTTATTTTCCAAGACTATAATCTGCTCGACTCGTTGACGGTACGGGAAAACATGTTGCTCCCGCTCGCCGTCTCGAAGACGCCGGTTCACGAGACACGAGAGAAAGTCGAACGGTTGGCGAAGCGGTTCGGGCTTGAAGGGATCCTCGAGCAATATCCGTATCAAATCTCAGGGGGACAGAAACAACGAACGGCCGTCTGTCGTGCCTTGATCTCGGACCCGAAACTCATCTTCGCCGATGAACCGACCGGTGCGCTCGACTCGAAGTCAGCGACGGATTTGTTGGATACGCTCGCACGCTTAAACGAGGCCGAGACGACCATCATGATGGTGACGCATGACGCCTTCGCAGCAAGTTTCTGTCGCCGTGTCCTCTATATCCAGGACGGGCGTTTAAATAAGGAACTGATTCGTGGCAACGCCTCACGGGATGCGTTCTACCAAACAATCCTCGAGGAGTTGGCGAAAGGCGGTGCCGTCGATGACGCTATTTGAGCTCGCGAAGAAGAACGTCGCACGTAATTTGTCGCGATACGCGCTCTACGTCGGGACGACGATCTTCTCCATCGTCATTTACTTCACGTTCGCGACGCTCAAACATAGCCATGAAATCAGTGCACTCGCGGAGACGTCAAAGAAAATCAGTGGATTGATGAGCACGTCGACGTTCATCCTCATGTTGTTCGTCGCGCTCTTCATCGCCTATTCGAACGCCTTCTTCTTGAGAGGACGTAAGCGGGAAGTCGGGCTCTATTCGCTACTCGGGGTTCGAAAGAAACAAATCGGACTTTTGCTCTTGTTTGAGAACATCGTCATCGGAGCGGTGTCTTTGATTGTCGGAATCGTTCTCGGACTCTTCGGGTCGAATGCGCTTCTTCAACTGTTGATGCGTCTCATGAAGAGCGACCTCGACATCGGATTCGCCTTCTCGGCGTCGGCACTCGTGGAGACGTTCCTCGTGTTTCTTGCCATTTTCCTCTTTACTTCGTTCCAAGGGTATCGGGTCATCTATCGCTTCAAGTTGATCGAGCTGTTCCATGCGGATAAGAGCGGGGAAGGTGTGCCGACGGCGAGAGGATGGGTCGCTTTGATGGGTGTCCTCACGATTGGCGTTGCCTATTGGCTCGCGCTTCAAGACTTGATGACGTCCTCACTTTGGAGAACGCTCGGGCTCGCGATGCCGCTACTCATCATCGGATTGAGCGTCATCGGTTCGGCGCTCTTATTCCATAGCGTGTTGATTTTTGCGTTAGCGTGGCTCAAACAACATGAGCGCTGGTCGTGGAAACGACTCAACTTGTTGACGACGTCACAACTTCTCTATCGCATCCGTGGTAATGCCAAGACGCTAACACTGATCAGTATCATCAGTGCGACGGCGATCACGGCCGGCGGTGCCATCTTCAGTGTCTACTATTATGCAGAAGAGAATGTGTCATCCTATACACCGTACACGTACGCCTGGAAAGGGGAAGCGGTCGATGTGAAGGGGGCGACGTTCGAATCAAGCATGGAACAAAAGACAATCCGAATGGAAGCACAATACGGAGAACGAGAGCTTGGCGTCATCGATGAGTCGACCTATCGTCGTCTTCTCGAAGGTCTCGGGCAAGAAGAACCTGCATTGTTCCCGAAGGACGAGGTGTTGTGGGTCGACCCGTTTTATGACGAGCGTTACTCGGAGGACCTCGAATCGGTCGAACTTTCAGCAGGGACGTTTGACGTCGCGACACGTGCCGAAACTTCACCACTCAACGTCATGACGTTCGGTGGAACGTTCCTCGTCGTTGCGGATGATGTGTTCCAAACGATGACGGAGCCGAGCGAGACGTATCACGTCGCCCTCACGGAGTCGTTCAAAGATCAACAAGTTCAATCTGAACGTTTGGCGAATCTCGAGCTCGAATCGTTTACGAGCGCACCAGACGTATATGCGGAAACGATGGCGATGAACGGGGCCCTTCTCTTTGTCGGAACGTTCCTCGGACTCGTCTTCCTCGTCGCGACAGGCAGCGTCATCTACTTCAAAACGATGACGGAAGCTGAGGATGACCGGGCGAAGTACGCCATCTTACAAAAAATCGGGATATCCGATCGAGACGTGCGACGGACGGTGCGTCAACAGATCATCGTCGTCTTCCTCGCACCGTTCGCACTCGGGATTTTGCATGCGACGGTCGCCCTCATCGCCTTTTCAAACTTGTTAAGTATGAATTTTACGGTGCCCGTTCTCGCATGGATGGGTGTCTATACGGCCATCTATGCGGCCTATTACGGGATCACGGTTCGTCGGTTCATGACGGCCATTCGATAAGGAGAGAAGAAAGATGAAGAAATGGATTGGAATGGGAGTACTTGCTATTTTACTCCTCGCAGTTTTGCTGCAAGTAGACTGGAATCGATTTGGAAAGGAAACCTTGTTTGTGGAAGTTCAGGCGGCGAGTGACGTGGAAGAGACGACACTTGAAAATGGGGATGTGATGACACGGTATGTGTACATCCAACCTGCTTATACACCAGAAGGGGAGTCGAAAGAAGTCACGTTTACCGCAGGAAAAGAACTTCGAGAAGGCGCGTATTTGCGCTTATACGTTAAGGACGGGGACACTGTCACGTCGTATGACGAAGTCTCCCGCGAGGACGTACCGGATCCGGTCATTCGAAATCAGTAACAAAAAAGCCATTCGTCATGAGCATCATGTCGGATGGCTTTTGCCTGCTCAGATGACAGGCGCTTCATAAGCGTTCAATTCGAGTTGTAATATGTACGTTAATTCATGATGCGCCAATTCAGAGAAGTTTGTCTTTTTGACATGTGTCCGTGGACGCAATCCGCATTCCAATGCGATGTCGACAATGGTACGAATCTGATTTTCCGTATAGAATCGCTTCCGGCCGAACGTGAATGGGGTAGCTGGCAATACGCCATCTGTCTCCCATTTGATCAACTGTTGTTGGCTGCGTGGGATGCCGGCCACACTAAAGGCACGGCTCAATTCTTTGAGCGGATAGACAATCAAATGTTGCTCTTGATACGAGATTGGTTTTCCTTGTTCCGGTCGGTATGTATCCCATTCGGTCGCTGAAAACGTCAGGTCGGCCTGGTCGAAGTCGTGTTGAGCGGAAGGAATAGAAGTAGTACGTGCGAGGTCTAAGCTGTTCATATGATGGATCTCCTTCTTCAAGACTGACTGGTCATTTCAAAATGTCTTCTTACGTATCGTACCCCATTTACAAGATTTTAACTTACAGTTTTTTCAAAGTGGGGAAATGATTCATGGGACTTTTGGCGTAATTTTGAACGATGTCTGTCGAACATTAAGATACCCTAATTGGTATCAAAACTCAAGCTTAGCAGTAAAAATCTGAAAAATGAATAAAAATTCAGACAATATGGGACTTTTGTCTTGATTTCAACTTGAAAATAGATTGAGCATATTCATCTCCTCGACGGTTAATAAGGGCGAAGGAGGTGAGACAGATGGCAACTTACGAAGAAGTGGCGACGATGTTTTATTTGGACACTCGTCGACTCGTGGATGGGAAAGAGAAGAAGCAGCTCGTTCGCTACGGACCGCTCGGCGGTCAAATGGATGAAACGTTGATGCGGCAGTTCGGAGATTTACTGACGGCACTCATCGATGTCGAATCCGTCAATTACGTCGTCGCTAAAGAATCGATCGTGTATTAACACGGAGGACTTATGCAGAACCTCACTCGTACCGGCACCGACATTCGGCATGATGAGCAGGTGGTCACATGAGTTGGCCAGAACTCATCTCGAATCTCGGGTTCCCGATCGTCGTTTCGCTCTATTTACTTCATCGAATCGAGACGAAGCTCGATCGGATGATCCAGCTCCTCGAGCGCATGGATGATTCGACCTTATCAGAAACCTAATCCCCCATTGAAAGGAGCCATCCCCCTATGGCTGTCTTAACGGAAAAGAAAGCGACACTCGTCTTGACGACACACCACGACATTGAAACGGCAAAACCGACGAAAAAAGCACAACGGTTCGGTCCAGTTCGTGCCGACCTCACAGCCGATACGGTCAACGCGTTCGGTCGTCTCTTGATCGATTTAGTGATTCAAGAAGACGCAGACCTCGGCATCATCCGCGAATACGATCTAGTCTAACCCATACCCTAAGGAGGACATAACCCATGACTGACACAAAACTTGAAATCTCATTTTTAGACGCATTCCATAAAGTCGTTCGGTTCCGCCTAAACAACGTGAAGCAACCCGTCGACTCACAAAAAATCGAAGCATTGGCGGACTTTATGGTCGCCAACGATCCACTTGCGAAAAACGTGATGGAATGGACGGAAATCAAAATGATTGAAGGCACGCAGACGGTATTGAGTGCGAAATAATCTAAATCTAGCGGCTGGCGACTCTTGCAATTGGAGTCGCCTTTTTTAAGTTTGGTCAATCCCCTTCACTATTTTCAGAAAATTGTCGATAGTATAGGAAACACTGCATGATTGAGAGGGGAATACATAGATGGCATGGAAATCAATCTGGTCTAAGACACTCAGTCGGATCAAGCGAAAACCGACATGGACGTGGAAACCGATACTCAAACGAAAACGCGGAGAGAAGCGTGAACGCACGACATCTTTCGGAGCGAACGTCGGGAAGAACTTGACGATTCGTCAAAAGTTATGGGGACTCGTCCTCATCTCACTCGTCCTAGTCATTGGCGTCGGCGGATATGCATTATTTTCTATGAGTGACGCGAACCGTCAAGCGGACGATATCGTCAATAACTGGAACAAAGGGCTCGACTATGCCCATGAACTGAACACGCTCGCAGCGAACTACCGTACGCTCGAACTCGATCACATCGTGACAGAGGATGCGACACAAAAAGAAGAATTGATGACGCAGATGAAAGAGATTCGGGATGAAATCAATACGATAGCGCCGAAGTACGAAGATAGAGCCGTGAATGAAGAGGACAAAGAACTCTTCTATAACTTCTCACGTCAATGGGAGATGTACCAACGTGTCTCGGACAATATGTTGACGTTCAGCACGACTGGCAACACGGGAATGGCACGATCATATTATGATGCTCAGTCGCAGTCGACGTATGATAACTTCACACAAAAATTAGCAAATCTCGTCGACTACAACTCAGAAGGATCGCAACGTGTCGGGCAGAACATGGAGCGTGAATTCATGCAGTCACTCATGGCGCTCGTCGCCGTGACGGTCGGAGCAGTGGTCATTCTATTATTCCTCGGACTCAGCTTGTTACGCTCGATTATCCGACCGATGCAAACACTGCAAACTCGCTTCGATGAGCTCGCAACACAAGGCGGCGATTTGACGATGACAATCCCGGTGACGTCGAACGATGAGATTGCCCAAGTCAGTCGCTCGTTCAACACTTTCCTCGGGATATTGCGCGAAATTATGATTGATGTTGACGAGACGGCAAAAGTCGTCCTGTCCTCTTCAAAAGATGTATCTGCCGAAGTGACGCGACTCAGTCACTATATGGAAGAGACATCTGGAACGGTGGAAGAATTGACGGCTGGTATGGAAGAAACGGCAGCTTCTTCGCAAGAGATGAGTGCCTCGACGACCGAGATGGGTAGCTCGATTGATTCCATCGTCGACTTATCCAACGATAGCGCAGAAACGGCGACACGGGTCGAGACACGTGCTCACGAGATGCGTGAACAGGCTGTCGTCTCGAAAACGGAGGCCGTGACGATTATCGAGAAGAAACAGGTTGAACTCGCGGAAGCGATCAAGGGAGCGCAGTCTGTTGAAGAGATCCGCGTCTTGACGACGGCCATTCTCGCCATCGCCGACCAGACGAACTTGCTTGCATTGAACGCATCGATTGAAGCAGCACGAGCAGGTGAAGCAGGTCGTGGGTTTGCGGTCGTTGCTTCTGAAATTCGCAAACTTGCAGAAAACTCACGTCAGACGGTGAACGAGATTCGTGACGTATCGAACACGGTCATCGATTCGGTCGAGCGCCTCAACACGAGTTCGGCTGACATGTTGACGTTCTTGAACACGAAAGTCATGGCCGACTACGATCGTCTCGAAGAGGCCGCAACGCAATATGAACAAGATGCAACGGTATTCGGGGAGACGGCGAAAACGTTCGAAGGCAATGCGCTTCAACTCCGACATATGACAGACAACATTCTCGGTGTCATTCAAGAAGTAGCGACGACTGTGACAGAGGGCGCGGACGGAACGCAGTCGATTTCAGAGAAAGTTCAACTTTCGGTCGAACGCTTCAACGATGTCCAGGCGAAGATGAGTGAAACGGAAAAACGTGCGAGCGAACTATCGAATCGTGTCGCTCAATTCAAACTATAATCAGTAATCAGAACCAGGCATCCGTCTGGTTCTTTTTTTGCTGTCTTTTCAAAAGGTAGGTCAATGCATTTGTGAATTTCAAATTGTTGGTACAAATTAGGCTGTGATGTCCGATATAGAAAAAGGCAGTACATACACAGAGAGAAAAAGAGGTGGAAGAGGAGAAGACTCCTCGTAAGTCGTGAAAACAGTATTCAACAAATGGACGTTGTCCAAAAAAATTATGGCAAGCATCGGATTGCTCCTCATCTTGACGTTCGTCGGGATGGGATACAATCTATGGACGCTCGAACGCATGACGAGTCAGTATGAGCAGATGATCTCAAACGATGTCATGAAAATGAAAGCAGCGGACGATTTGGCGCTAGGAATGGTACGCCAAGCATATGGAGTCCGTGGTTATGTCTTAGTTCAGGATGATGAACGCAAACAACAAATCACCCAAGGTGGAGAAGAAAAGAAAACGGCCATCGAATCATTGATTGAACTCGCAGACAATGAAGCTGAACGGAACGAGTTTGAAGCATTGCTGGAATATGCGACCGGATACGATGCGCTCGCGACACAAGCGATCACCGCGATCGATGAGAATGATCAAGAGGCGATTGACCGCTTGACGCTCCGTCTCATGCCGGACGTCACGAAGTCGATCTCATCGACAGGAGAGACGCTTCAAGCTGAAACAGAGAAAGACATGTTGGCGATGCAAGCGGAACTCCAACAGGCGGGTGAGCGTGCCTTCTTGTATTCAATCGTCATCGCCATCGTGAGTGTTGTATTGATGGTGGGGGCAGGATATGCCATCAGTCGAATGGTGACGGCACCGTTACGCTTTTTAGCGAAAGAAGTGGCCGTGGTCGCGGAAGGTGATCTGACACGTGTAGACCTCGAAGCACTCACGCAAGATGAAATCGGACAGTTGATGACCGGCTTCAACCGCATGAAAGGGAACTTGCGCGAGTTGATTGACCGCGTCACACAAAATGCACAAGAAATCACGGCACAGTCAGAAGAATTGTATGCGAGCACAGAAGAGATGGCGTCCCAGACGGAAGAGACGACTCGCCTCATCGACCGGGTCGTGGAAGAAACGGTCACTCAGGCGAAAGAGGCGAGTGATTCAGCCCGGGCCGTGTCAGCTGCGGACGAAGGCATCGGTCGAATCGCCGGTTCAATCGGTTCGATTGATGATGATGTGTCACAAAGTTTGAAACTCGCCGAAGAAGGCGGGACGACGATGACGCAGGCGAAAGACGAAGTGCGTGCGCTTGAGCGGGAGACACGTCTTACTGGAGAGTCGATTTCGGCATTGAAACAACAGTCAGATGAGATCGCCCTTATCACAGAAGTCATCCAGTCAATCACCGACCAGACGAACTTGTTGGCGCTGAATGCAGCCATCGAAGCGGCACGTGCCGGCGAACAAGGAAAAGGATTCGCGGTCGTCGCAGAAGAAGTGCGTAAACTCGCGGAGCAATCGAAACAGTCGGCGACACAAATCGCTGGGCTAATCGAGTCGATTCAAGCGCAGTCGAATGCTGTTCTTGACCAACATGTCGTCAGTGCGAAGCGTGTCGAGACGAATTCACAGTTACTCGAACAAGCGACACGTGCGTTCGAACAGATTGTCCGTCAACTCGAAACATCGGTCGATAACACATCACATATCCGTATCGCATCAAACGAGATTGCGAAGACAACGAAGCAAGTCGCGACATCCTCTCTTCACATGTCGCAAGACAGTGAAGCGATGGCCGAAACGATGCGTTCGGTCGGAGAAACGGCTGACGCACAGCTTGCGATGATTCAAGAACTAAACGGGGTTGCGGAGTCACTCGGAAATATGACGAGCGACTTACAGACGTTGATCGGAAAGTTCACGACATAATGTGAGGGAAGTCCTGTCTCTTCGGAGTCAGGATTTTTTTTCATTCATATCGAGACGATTCATGAGGCAGAAAGTAGGGAAATGAAAACAGGGTAAACGAAAAAAAGGAGTGGATCACATGAAATATACCGTCATTACAGGAGCAAGTTCAGGAATTGGTTATGAGACAGCGAAGCTGCTCGCTGAAAAAGGGAAGTCACTCGTCCTCGTCGCAAGACGGAAAGATGAGCTCGAATCGCTGCGAGATGAAATCAAGTCCATCTCGTCAGATAGTGACGTCATCATTAAATCGACGGACCTCTCATACAGTGAGAACGTATACGGTCTATATGAATCACTCGCTGACCTCGATATCGAGACGTGGATCAACAATGCCGGGTTCGGAGACGCAGACCTCATCAAAGATGTCGATTTAGGCAAGATTGAGAATATGATTCGTCTGAATATTGAGGCGCTCACGGTCTTGTCGAGCCTATACGTCCGCGACTACCATGATGTTGAAGGGGCCCAACTGTTGAACGTGTCTTCCGTCGGTGGTTATCGCATCGTGCCGAACTCGGTCACGTATTGTGCGACGAAGTTTTACGTGAGTGCGTATACGGAAGGACTCGCACAAGAATTGATGAATAGTGGCGCGAAGCTTCGGGCGAAAGTGCTCGCACCGGCTGCGACCGAGACGAGCTTTGCCGACCGGGCACGCGATACGGAAGGATTCGACTATAGTGAGAACGTGGCGAAATATCATACGGCACGCGAAATGGCTGAGTTCTTGTATGACCTTCTCGAAGGAGATGAAGTCGTCGGGATTGTCGATCCAGAGGACTATTCGTTCAGTTTACGCGGACCGATTAAACCGTACGCCGGATAACCTAAAAAATCACGCCATTTTGTGGCGTGATTTTTTCATGACATCGGGACAGTGTAGCCACCTGTGAAGCGGTGTGTCAGGCGGCGTGTCCAATAACGCATCCGAAGGCGCAATACGTAAAACTGTGACGTGTTCGGGAGAATGACGTTGTTCACATAATCCGCGAACATGTGGCGGAACGTCCGGTCTTCACTGCGATCGTAAGTCGCACTCCACATGCCGTGGTTCTCGACTTCGAGGAGCATCCAAATCATCTCTTCGGTGAGCGGGTCCTCGTCTTCAAGTCCGGCGGAGAGGGAAGCGAAACGTTGACTGCAGATGGCGGCATATAGAGAATGGGCATGCGAGTCATGCGGATTGGCCGTCAAATAGCCGCTCGCCGTTTTCATCAGTTCGTCCACCATCTCAATCGGGATGTCATCGTATACTTGGAAAAACTCGAGAAGCATTGGGACGGTATCCGGTCCGAGTCCGGCAAGGCGGACGTAATGCATGACGTGAAGGCCGGCCTCTCCGTAGAACTTCCGCTCGAAGTAATGAATGGCGATGGCACGGTGCATGAGCGGAACGTCAGGATAGCGTTCGACACCTCGGAGGAAATGCTGCTCCGCCTCGAACGTGAAGCCCGTATCTTCGCTGACAATCCCGTTCAACATGTGAAGGATAAAGTGGTCACCGAGTTCGCTTGCTCGATCGAGCCACTCCTTTGCCTTTGCGGTGTTCCCTTCACGAATATACGGATAGGCGCGCATCGCAGGAAAGAATGGATCTTCTGGGAAAGCCGTCTCGCCACGTGTCGCAAGTGCCGTAATTGCTTCTGTGTTATACGCATCTGTTAATTCTGCGAGGAGCATCATCTCAAGAAACGTGCGTTGGAAGTCTGGGCTGTGTAAATCGATGGTGTGCGTCATGTGATCTCCTCCTCACGAATATAGGTGTGGCTTTATTATACTTGTTCTCGAAACGTGGGAGTAGCATCTTTTTGAAAAACGGGAAATGGAAAGTAAGGTGTGAAAAGGAGGGGAGGACATGGCGACGTTCACAGGTTATATCGCAGAAGTAATGGAAAGGAAGATTCGGGTCGCTCCGTCACGGGAGGCAGAACCGTTCGACGGCATCGTGTTTCACCTAGAGGAACCATTTCCTGAAGAAACACCATTTCTTGTCGGTCAGTATGTAAAAGTCGAGCACGATGAGCGGATGACGCGTTCCTTGCCGCCGCAGACGACGGCGCATCGCATCGATGTGTTATGATGAGAACGAGGTGAACCATATGGGACAACGTAACTTTTTGTGGCTCGGAGCCGTGATTGGATTCAGTGCCCTCGTCGTCTGGTTATTGCAAGACGCGCTGCCGTTTTGGGCATTATCCATCTTGCTCCTCGGACTCGGGGCCGTGCTCGGTAATTTGCAACGACGATTCACGCAAGACAAATGACAAGCACACCATCATTCGGATGGTGTGCTTGTGTCGTTTTCTTCAACATTTTCTTCTTCCACCACATCTTCTTCCGTGACCGGGTCGTCCTCGACGATGGAGTCGTCTTCACCATCTGGTTCAAGTGTAGTCGGTTCCTCCGGTTCAGCTGGCTCCTCAGGCTCGACAGGTTTCTCTGGTTCAGTAGGCACTTCGGGTTCTGTCACCGGAGGGTCATCCTCGATTGGCTCTTCCGTTTCGGGTGGATCAACTGGTTCTGTTGGCTCTGTAGGTGGTTCGGTTGGTTCTTCAGGTGTCACCTCAGGCGTATCCGGTTCGGTCTCTTCTTCTACCACCTCTTCCTCGACGTTCTCTTCAGCAGGTGCTTCCGGTTCAGTCGCTGGCGGTAGCTCAGGCTGTGTCTCTGGAACGCTTGGAGCTTCCGGGATGACGACCGGTTCTTCTGTCAAATCAGGTCGGATCGGCTCGACGGGTGCGAGTTCGACCGGTGGTGGTGCGGCTACGTCTGAGTCGATCAACGTACGGAGATCTCGTTCGAACAAGGCGGTCGGTAAGGCAATCCCTCGTAAATGAATCGCGACGACCCGACCGGATGCTGAAAGGAGCGGACTGCCATACGCATGACGTGGCAATTCAAAGTTTCGGATGTAGCCGTTCTCTGCGAATGTGACCGTACCATTCATGCGTTCCTTCATGGTCAATGTGATAAGGTTTTCATCTTCTGCGGCGATGGCTTGTGTCAGCAAGAACGGTGTTTTGTCGGTTTCTTCAATCCGAATGACGGCAATGAAACTCGTACGACCGACGACTGTTCCGGAGACGGCCTGTCCGTCATGGTACATGATGATGTTTGTCAAGCCGGCTACGTTCGAGGCCGCGGTGACGACATCACGGGAACTGACCAAAAAGCCGGTCCCATAACTGACGGAGAAGAGACTTTCCTGTAACGTATCGAAGTCGGCGGTCGTTGCTTCGTCAGCAGAAACGGTATCCTCACCAATCGGTAAGTCGACCTGATCGGCGAGCGAGTCGGTCGAACGCAACATATCCGTGAAATAGGCGTTTCCAATGAAGGTGGCAAAAGCAATGAGTGCAATGGCGAGCGGGGCGACGAGTAACCAAATTGTGCGACGTGAGCGGCGGCCACACGTCGGACAGACCGTTTTCGATCGTGTCTTCTTTCCGCAGTGGGGACAAGTCACGGGGGCACCTTCTTTCTAAAAAGTTCGATGTTATGCTTATTCCTTCAATTGGAAAGAGGTAAACAAATATTTTAGGAGGCTTCTCCACTCGAACGTTCGTGGTAAAATCGTCAAAAGCGCAGGAGGAGATTCAATGAAGTTTATCATCTTATTCGGTCCACAAGCCGTCGGCAAGATGACGGTCGGACAGGCACTCGCCGACCGAACCGGGCTCAAGTTATTCCATAACCATATGACGATCGATCTCGTCGGACCGTTCTTCAATTACGGGACGGCAGAAGGGAAGCGACTTGTCCAACACTTTCGCCAAGAACTGTTCGAGTCGGTCGCCAAGAGTGATCTACCCGGTATGATCTTCACGTTCGTCTGGGCGTTCGATATGCAGGAAGACTGGGATTACGTGAAAAACGTGACGGACTTGTTCGAATCACATGGGGCGGACATTTACTACGTCGAGCTCGAGGCGGAGATGGAAGAGCGGCTCGCGCGCAATACGACCGAAAATCGTCTCACGCATAAACCGTCGAAGCGGGATATCGCCTGGTCCGAGGCGGAACTGAAACAGACGGCGACGATGTATCGACTGAACTCGCGTCCTGGGGAATTGGACGTCGAGCATTATCTCCGTATCGATAACACGAATCTAAGTCCGGAAGAGACAGCGGCACAGATTCAACGAGCGTTTGACCTATGAAAAAGCGGGTCCCCGTGAAAGGGAACCCGCTTTTGTCATGCCCACCAATCGGGGCGTTGATAGTCGACCAACACCTGTTTTTCGAGGAGGCGTGGCACAAGGTAAGAGGTGATGCTCGGAAGATCATCGTCTAGGTCGGCCGGATGGACCATCACTTCGATGGACTCTCCAGGTTCGATGGCATCAAGCGTCGCATGGGAGACACCGTCCGCATAAAATTGATCACTGAACCGTTCGGTCACCCACAAGTCTCGGCGCGACCCGAGCGTCGTTAAGGCCCGAAACGTCGTGTCATATTCTTCGGCGAGACGAATGATGACGTCATGCAGGACCGGCCAGCCGTGAACATGATGATGACTGTCGAGATGGTCGAGCGGAAGACCTGTCGCGAGAAAAGCCTTGATCTGGGCTTTCCACTCGAGATAGACGAGCTCTGGGTCAGGTGGTGTCTCGTTCAAGAAACGACTCGTGTAGCGGAACGTGCCGTCTTCTTTTGTAAGGGGGGCACTCGTGTCGGCGAGCGGTTTGCCCCAAGACAAGACGAGATGGACCCCGACGCGAAGCGATGGATGCTGTTTCGCGAGTTGAACGGCTTCCTCGACGGCATACCCGTTCATGATCATCGTCGCCGAATTCACGATTCCATTCAGATGACTCTCCAAGGTGCCGGCGTTCACACCTGTCGTCAATCCGAAATCATCGGCGTTGACCAAGACGAACGTCTTAGGCATTGACGAGACCGAGTGCCTGGTCAAGGACGAGGTCACCTTTCATCATTCCGTACGCCATATTGTCGATGACCGCGACCGGTACGTCGACGGACGATTTGATCTTCCCTTCAAGGTAACGAACTTGTGGTCCAATCAAGATGACGTCAACGTTCGTCTGTTCTTTCAAACGAGACTCGGGGATGGCATCAATGGACGCGTCGATTCCGCGGTTCGCAGCTTCTTTACGCATTTTTTCCACTAAGATTGATGTCGACATACCTGCCGAGCAGACGAGTAAGATGTTCATGTTGTTTCCTCCAATCGATTCAAACGGGTGATCATGTCAATCATTTCGACAGCGAGTTCTTTCACCGTCATCGCCGTCATGAGATGGTCTTGAGCGTGGACGAGGAGGACGCTCATATCACTCGTCGTCCCCCGTGCCTCTTCTTGTAACAGTTCGGTCTGAAGTTTATGTGCTTCTAGAAAAGCCGCATCGGCTTCTTTTAATTTGGCTGTCGCCTCGTCCGCTTCACCGCGTTTTGCAGCAGCGATGGCTTCGAATGCCGACGAACGGGCATTCCCGGCATGCAGGATAATCATAAATGAGAGTTCTTGAATCGTTTCGGTTTTCACGAAATCTTTTCTCCTTCCTCAGTGGTAGCTTTGTTTTTGTTGATTTCGGCTGTCATCGCTCTTGCTCCTGCCATGACGAATGGAATATACATCGCAGTCGCAATCGACAAGTTGACGATTTGAAGTAAGACACCACGTACGCTACCGCCAGTGACCAAATATCCGCTGATGATTGGTGGCGTCGTCCACGGAACGATGGCGACCGTCTTCGGAACCATGCCTGTCGAGAGGGCGACGTATGAGATGATTGTGAGTGTCACCGGTACTAAGATGAACGGTACGAGCATGATCGGGTTCAAGACGATTGGAAGACCGAAGATGACCGGTTCGTTGATGTTAAAGAGACTGGCTGGTGTCGAGAGTTTTGCCACTTGATGATACGGGTGATTCCGTTGTTTCCGGACGACGATGAAGATGGCGAGCAAGAGCGCGAATGTCGTACCCGATCCACCCATGAAGACGAATGCATCCAAGAACGGTTTTGTGACCGTATACGGCACATCAAACGCTGACGTTCCGGCTTGGAAAGCAGCCAAGTTTTGTTCGATGAGCGGGAGATAGACCGGTTCGATGACCGAGCCGATGATGTTCGTCCCGTGAAGTCCGAAGAACCAAAGGATGTGGTTCAAGAACGCGATGACAAGGGCAGCTGGGAGCGAGTCCCCGAAACCTTGGAGCGGTTGTTGAATCGCCTTGAAGATGACTTCAAAGACACTGAGTTCGACGACGAGCGTCATGAAAAGCTGGAAACCTGCGACGACTGTCAAGATGATCATCGATGGGATGAGCGCTTGGAACGATCGTGTAACCCCGCCCGGTACACCTTCTGGCATCTTGATTGTCAATTTCGTATTGATGAGATAGCGGAACATCTCTGTGACCGCAATCGACACGATGATGGCGACGAAGAGCCCTTGGGCACCGAGCCATGCGAAACTAAGACCCCAGTCAGCAGTGACCGGTACGAGCATGATGTATGAGGCGAGCGACAAGATCCCCGCCGCAAGTCCGTCAATTCCGTACGAACGGGCCAAGTTATAGCCGATTGAGAAAGCGATCAGCAGACCGAGTATGGCGAACGAAGCGTTCCAGATGCTTCCGCCGAGTCCTTGCCAATTTCCTTCGCCGAATAGACTGTTCATCGAGCCAACGAAATCGAGCGAGAGACTACCGATGTTGACAGCCGGGAAGTTGTTGATGAGGACGGCGAGCGACCCGACGATGATAAGTGGCATGACGGAAACGAACCCGTCACGGATGGCGACTAAGTGCCTTTGGGACCCGATACGTCCCGCGATTTCAATAAACTTGTTCATGAATAGACCTCCTTCTTAAATTGGGGTAGGTACGCCTCGTGCGCTGTGAACAGCTCTTTGAGAAGCGGGTCGATCCGTTTCTCGTCTTGGATGAGCGGGTTCATGAGGCAGGCAAGGTAGGCGTCCTCGTAAGAACCGGATACAGCCGCCTGGATGGCGAGCTGTTCAAACGTTTTTAAGTTCGTGATGAGTCCACGAATCGGGAGCGGTAATGCCCCGATTGAGATCGGACGAGGGCCAGACTTCGTGATGACGGCGTTCACTTCGATGACCGCGTCGTCTGGTAAGTCTCGAATCGTTCCGTTGTTGAGCGTGTTGACCGTCTGGATGTCGCCACGGTCGTTGTGAATCGAGTCCATCAAATTGCAGGCGGCGTCTGAATAGTAGGCGCCTCCACGTTTTTCAAGCTCTTCCGGTTTGACGGCGAGATCGACGTCTTTATATTTCTCAAACAATTGCGCCTCGACTTGTTGGACGACTTCGGCACGGGTGCCGTTTTGTTCGTACGCCTCGAGGTCTTTTTTCAACACGTCTTTCGTCTGGAAATAGTACTGGTGATACGGGTTTGGTAACATGCCGAGTGACGATAGGAACGATTCGCTCCATCCGAGACCGACGATGTTCGCTGGCGAGTAATCGTTCCCAGCGTTGAGCGAAGAAAGGACGTCACCTGTCCGATCCACGCCGTCGACCCAAACATGACGACCGAAGACGAAATGGTTCAATCCGATAAATTCAATCGCGACTCGTTCGACCGGCGTCTTGAGAATCTCTGCGACCGAGTTCCGCATGTTGAACGGGATGTTGCAGACACCGATGACCTTCTTATGAGATGAGTGCTTGAGTACGGCCTCGGTGACGATGCCCGCCGGATTGGTGAAGTTGACAAGCCAGGCGTCCGGACAAATCTCGGCGACTTCATTGGCCAAGTCGATTAAAACGGGGATCGTGCGGAACGCTTTGAATAATCCACCTGCGCCGTTCGTCTCTTGTCCGATGAAGCCATGCTTGAGCGGGATGCGTTCATCGAGAGCCCGTGCCTTGAGTCCACCGACCCGAATCTGTGTCGAAACAAAATCTGCGCCGACGAGTGCGGCTCTTCGGTCGAGCGTCCAACTGAGTGTGATCTCGGCGTTGGCCTTCTCGATCATCCGCTGAGCGAGACGACCGACAATCTCTAGTTTCTCCCTCCCTTCTTCGATATCGACGAGCACGATCTCCCGAACGGGGAACGATGCTTGCCGATCAATCAATCCTTCGATGATTTCCGGGGTGTAACTAGACCCACCGCCGATGATGACGACCTTGACTGCCATGGTGTCAACTCCTCCTTTTGAAAGCGATTTCTTTTTGTCGTAACAAATATAACAAATAGTACAACTTTCAGCAATATAAAAAATACAAATAATACAATTAGTTTTTTGTATTTGCAATTGTATGATTGCTGTATCACAATAAAGGAACCAACCTAACGTAAAGGAGATGGAGGTATGTCGCAATCGACGCTCCAAACCGCAATCAAGGATGAATTGTTGTCCCGCATCAAAAGTGGGCATTATAAAGAAGGGGAGAAATTTCCGACCGAGTACGCGCTTTGCGAGGAGTTCGATGTGAGCCGAACGACGGTGCGTGGCGCCCTCAATCAGTTGACGACGGAAGGATATTTAGTCCGCCAACAAGGTCGCGGCACGTTCGTCGCCGGAAAGAAAGTACAACAGACATTGTCGTATACACCGAACAACTATGCGGCCCAGCTCGCCGTTCAAGGGAAGCGTGGTCAGGTCGCGTTGATCGACATCTCCGTCATCTCGGCATCCGGTCAAATCGCTTCGGTGTTTGAAGCAGAGGACAATGCGCCGATTCAAAAAATTGAGCGGATTCGTCATGCGGACGGAGAACCGACACAGTATGAGGTCTCATTCATCCCGTGGAAGATTGCACCGGGGATCACGAAAGAACAGGCGGAGCATTCGCTTTTCCGAACACTCGCTGAAGTCCACGACGTCCATGTCGCGAAGACGACGGAGGCATTGGAGATTGCCCTTGCTGACGAGAAGGTGAGTACGCTCCTCAACTGTCCACTCGGGTCACCATGTTTCCATATCGAGACGGTGACAGAAGATGAGTCGGGACGAGCGATTGAATATTCACGCTCGTACTTCCGTGGGGATAAGACGAGCTTCGTCATCGAACGGAATTATAACTAACAAAAGCGCTCGTCTGTTTCGTTTGGAAACGTTCGGGCGCTTTTTGGTTTAACCTATAACAAAAAGAATCATGGTCATTTTGATTGGAAATGACTATGTTTAAGCATAAATGAACATGTTTAAACACGATAATCATGTTCATTTTGGTCTGAGATGACTATGTTTATCAAGGAAATGAGTACGAAATGAACGAATTAGACGGACAAGGGATTTCAAAATGTAACTCGAATGTTGTAACAGATGACATGATTCGAGAGGTGACAAAATATGACCGTAACTACATTTGTTGGTGTATTAATTTTTGGTCTCTTACTTTTAGGGTTGGGAATTCGTTCAAAAGATTGAAGAGAATAAATTCAAGTAATGGATGGCGAGTGGAGGAAGCTAGATGAATGAATGGGAAAAATGGATTCCGTTAGAGTCTATTCCAGCACGTCTATATAAAGAGTCATTAATTGATGATGGTGATTCTCTGCGAATTATAGTAAGTGACGAAACAGAGGGGCAGAAATATTCATTTCTGTTTGATGGTCTTTTACTTTCTTACAGAAACTCGGACGAAGGTTCACGAATCAGAATGTTAGAGCATTTAGATAAACATTATGCACATCTTGAGTACGGGAATTGGACGTTATTCAAAATGAAAAAATCTAGTTATCTGGAATGGTTTGCCCAAGAGTCATTTGAACGATATGAGGGCATGGGTGAAGTGGAGCACTATGTTTTTCTGACATCAAATGATGTGATTGAAGTGCTATCCGCTGATCCTCCAACTATAACAAAGATGGTCTAACGTAGATGTTATTTGCAAAGAAGGTGTAAGGAATGGCGATTGTAGAGCGTGCTGGATTGTTTTTTGAACTCTTTCCTCGAAAATATGAAGAAAAGGAAGACGATCCATTTATTTTTTCAACGTTAGCGTTATCGGTCGAATCGAGAGGGAGTTTTCATTTTTATGGTGCTTTACTCATGAAATCGGAGTATGAATATCTGATTTCACAAATTGCGCTCATGTTAGATGGAGAACTGAACAAATTCATTCTCAATCCTGTTGAACCGATTTTTAGAATGACAATTGAACGTGAAGAGGAAATTCTTTATAGGTTCATGCTCCGTTTCCAGACAGGTACACCACGTGAATTAATTTTTTATATGAATGATTGTGAAATAAATAGATTCAAAGAGGAATTAGAAGAAGAAATGACTCAAATCCTTCCTCCGCCATTTCTGCCTTAGAAATGTACATACCGAAACAGTAAACTGCTAATGATTGATTTTCTTGGACAGCCGATTCCAGACTGCATTCTGGACCACCTTATCCTCTCTTTTTTGTACACTAGAAGCAGGAGGCGAGAGAAGCATGTCAATCATTGAATTCAAAGATGTGAGTCATCAAGACATCCTGCACCATGTGTCCGGGACGTTTCGGGAAGGGCGAATCACGACGTTCGTCGGACCAAGCGGTGCCGGCAAGACGACGTGTCTGAAGCATATCAACGGATTGCTGTCACCGGACACGGGCACGATTTTATTTAAAGGGGAAGACATCGCAGAGATGGACATCCTCGAACTACGAAAAAAAATCGGGATGGCGTTCCAAAGTGCGCCGATGATTCAAGGGTCGGTGTACGACAACTTAAATCTCCCGAAAGCCATCTTCGACGAGAGACTCGACCGCGACCGGGCTGCCGAGTTGCTCCATCGCGTCGACTTGAGTGAGGCGCTCCTCGACCAACCCGTCAAATCACTGTCGGGTGGGGAGCGGAGTCGGGTCGCCATCGCCCGGACGCTCGTCAATAAACCGGACGTGCTTTTACTTGATGAGATCACGGCGAGCCTTGATTACCGGACAGTGAAAGAGATTGAGCGACTCATCCGAAAACTGCAACAATCGTATGGCGTGACCGTCATCTGGATCACCCATGACTTAGATCAGGCGCGTCGGGTGAGTGACGACATGTGGTTCTTGAAAGACGGGGAACTGCTTGCGTATGGGGACGCATCGTTCATCGATGAATCGGACGATCCTGTCATTCAACAATTCGTCAGGGGGGAAGATTGATGTCATACATTGAACTGGCAACGGCGCTCATCTTCGTCGTTATCCCGCTCGCCCTGACGCTTGTCCTACGACTCGGGCTCGAGCGAGATATTATCATCGCGACCGTCCGTTCCATCATTCAACTGTTGATTATCGGCTATATCTTGACGTTCGTCTTTGAGAGCGACAGTCCAATCTTCATGCTGTTGATGATTTTACTCATGATTGTCGCGGCAACGCAGAACATTCGACGGAAAGGGGACGGGATTCCGGGCATCATGTGGATTATCGTCTTGACGCTCGTGACGATCGAAGCGCTGACGATGGGTCTCATGCTCGGACTCGGCATCATCCCGTTTGAACCGGAAAAGGTCATTCCAATCAGCGGGATGGTCATCGGGAATAGCATGGTGTTGTCGCTCCTCTTCCTGAATAAGTTCAAAGACGAGGTCGAACGGAGTGACGATGTCATCGAACTCATCCTCTCACTTGGAGGGACACCGAAAGTGGCCATCGACCGTAGCTTGAAGAACGCGATTCGCACGAGCATGATCCCGACCGTCGAAGCGCAAAAGACGATGGGGCTCGTCCAGCTACCGGGAATGATGAGCGGTCTCATCATCGGTGGGGCTGATCCGATGGAAGCGGTGCTGTACCAACTCTTGATTCTGTTCTTGATTTTGACGACTGCTTCCATCTCGGCGACACTCGTCGGTTACTTGGCGTATCCGCGTCTGTTTAACGAGAAGATGCAGTATATCGGATTGACCTATCGGAAGGGGAAATGAAGCATGATCACAGGGATTCATCATGTACAGCTCACGATTCCAACTGGAGCGGAACGAGAGGCGAAAGCGTTTTATTGTGACTTTCTCGGTCTACGTGAAATCGAGAAGCCAGAGTCGTTGAAAGGACGTGGCGGGTTTTGGCTTCAAGTCGGCGACCGTTCCGTCCATGTTGGTACTGAGGACGGCGTCGAACGACAGAAGACGAAAGCGCATATCGCGTATGCTGTGACGGATTTAGGTCATTGGAAGGCGGCCCTCACAGAAAACGAGATTGTATACTCCGAAGGCATCCCAATCCCAGGGTTCGATCGATTCGAGTTTCGGGATCCGTTCGGCAATCGGGTCGAAATGATTCAAGCACTTTGACGAAAGGGAGTATCCTGCGCGGATGCTCCCTTTGTCGTTCTTCAAGAAATACAGAATAGCTGAGTCAATTGTCTCCATTGGTCGGGATAGGCGTTACTACCGCTATGTTCATGAATGAGTTTTCCGTTAGCGTATACGCTGAGGTTCCACTGCGTACCATCTACAGTGATGACGTCTTCGGGTTCTTCGAACACGACTGGCCAGCGGTGCGTTCCGAGTGATTCAAACTTCATATGAATTTGTTCTGCTTCTTCGCCTTCGAATTCCTCGGATATCGAAAGGGCGGATTGATCGACGTGACGAAGGACGGTACCATTTTCAAAAAAGGTCAGGGTACTCACATCAAACACACCAAAGCCACCGACACGAAAAACGGCCTCAATGGACGATTGTTCCGGACGCTTCAATCGACTGGTGAAGCGAAGTAGTCGACTTGGGAACGGGTGGCGGACGAATGGTGGAGGAATGTCAAAAAGATCGCGCAGTGTTTTGTGATTCATGAACATTCAACCTTTCTCGCATATAAGTTGTCCTGAGTATAGCGGAGTTCATATGAATGAGCAGGTAAAATAACGTTCAAGGTACGAAGAAAAGCACCTCTCAACGAGATGCTTTGCTGTTAATACACTTCGTACGTTTGTCCCGTCTGCGCGCCTTCGACGCTCTTCACATAGGCGAGGGCGACCCGTTCACCCGGCACCGCTTCGTAGCCACGGAAATACGGTCCATACGAATCGAGTGCTTCGACGAGAACGTTCGGGCTGACGTTGTTAATACGGATGCCCCGTGGCATCTCAATCGCCGCTCCGGTGACAAAGCCTTTGATGGCACCGTTCGCGAGTGCGGCCGATGCGCCTTCTTTGATGGGATCGTCCATCAAGATTCCGCTTGTCAGTGTGAAACTGCCACCATCGTTCACATAATCGAGCCCGAGAAGGACGAGGTTGACCTGCCCTTTGATCTTGCTGTCGATACTCTTCTGATTATCTGCCGGCGTCATCTCGGAAAGTGGACCGAAATGTGTGCTGCCCGCCGTACTGATGACCGCATCGACGCGACCGACTGTCTCGTACATCTGACGGATGCTGTCTTCAGAAGCGAGGTCGACTTGCACGTCCGCTCCGTTACGCCCAGCTCGGATGATTGTATGTGTTTTCTCCAATTCGTTTGCGACGGCCTGACCGACCGTACCGCTTGCCCCTACGAGTAAAATATTCATGTGAAAACTGCCCCTTTCGTCACGCTTAGATTCCTTTTCAGAGTAGCGGAAGGCGAGGACGTTCGGCAATCAAGTTGCTTCTGATGGGACAACCGTTCCTTGATGGAAACGCATCTTCCAACGACCGTCCACGAGTACCCAAATCGAGCTGCGACGTGTCACACGATTTAGTTTCGGTTGAACGAGACGATACGTCACCAAAACGTGTCCTTCCGTTAACGGATGCATAGTGAATTCGGATAACACCGCCTCAATCGGATCGATTTGGAGTGTCGTTTGATCCCAGTCTTGATACAGGATTCGTCCCGAGCTGCCGATTTCAAAAAAATAGTCGGTCAACAGTTCACGTAAGCGGTCCGTCGACTGTCTGACTTCCGTCGTCAGTAACGCTTCTTCAAGCGTTTGAAGATGATACGCCAACTTGTTCATGTGACAACCTCTTTTCGTTGTTGATTCATCACGATGACCCCGAGGACAATCAATAACAGACCAATCCCGTTCAATGCGGAGAGGACTTCTCCATATACGAACACGCCGATTAGACCCGTCGCCACCGTACCGAGTCCGGCCCAGATGCTATAGGCGATACTGAGCGGGATTGTCTTCAAGACGATGCCCATGAGGGTGAATGAGGCGGCGAAACTAACTAAAAGAATGACGCTCGGCACAAAGTTCGTGAATCCGTCCGATAGCTTCAACATCGACGTTCCGAGTACCTCGAATGCGATGGAAAAGAACAGTAAAAAATAAGCTTTCATCTTGAATCACCTCACAATTTCATAAAGACGAGCCCGATGATCACGAGCGCAATTCCGGTAACTTTTTGACGACTCACTTTTTCGTGGAAGACGACAAAGCCGATCACAGCCGTGAGCGCCGTCCCGACACCGCTCCAAAACGCATAGGCGAAGCTAAGCGGGATGGTGAAGAGCGCCAGTGATAACAAATAAAATGCCGTCCCGTAGCCGACGGCGACCCCGAGAATCGGAAGTCGATTCGTCGAGGTGGCGTTCACTTTCAACATGCTCGATCCGAATAGTTCAGAAACGATGGCCCCAATCAAATAGATGAACCCCATGTCAGCCACCTCCTTTAAGTAACTCATCACACGCCTCTCGGATGAGTGTCGCCGCACGATCCTTGAACGATTCGCTATATCCATACAAAACGGCGAACCAAAAACCGTCACAGAGGAGACGGAGTTTTAAAATCGCATCTTGGTCGGGACCGTCGGCTGCGAACCGTTCGTTCCACCCGGTCGAGACGTTACTCCAAATCGACTCGCTCGCAGCATCTTCCTGTGAGGAGATGAAGACGGCGATGAGATCCGTATCACCATGATCGACATCATCTAATGTCGCCAGTGCATAGGCGCGAGTGAACGGATACGGACCATCCGACAAATGGTCGGTGATTCGTGTTTCGAACGTCTCAATCGCGAGTTCGTTCATCTGACGCAATAAGTTGGCCTTGCTATCAAAATGATAAAGGACACCGGCTTTCGTGATTCCTGCTTTCGTCGCCAATCGTTCGAGTGACAATTGACTGATGCCGTCCTCTCGAATCATCTGGGCGGCCGTCTGCAACAACAATTGTTTTTTACTCATCGATTTACACCCCACTTTCACTTTACTGACCGTTTAGTAAAGTCATCCTACCAAATAATGATTCAGGTTGTCTAGCGAAATGACTGATGGAATAATGTGGGAAAGGGGGTGTCGGTATGGGCTCACATTTGATGCATCTCGTTATCGCAAACGAGATGATAAACGAGTTACGAGAACTCGATGAAGTTGCATTCACACTCGGAAGTCTTGCGCCGGACGCGACGACCGAAAAAGGAGATTCGCATTACTATGCGGGAAGACACGACGATTTATCACGTCGTCTCGATTTCGAACAGTACTGGCTTGATAGCAAGGAGGAAGACTTCTCGTATCGACTCGGCTATTACGCGCACCTCGTCGCGGATGAGATCTGGTTGCAGGGGTTCTATAAAGGGTGGTTGAAAGAGCTCATCACTCAGGACCCCTCAAAACAGGCGGCCTATTATGCGGACTTTGATGCGTACAATGCTCGGCTGTCGGAACGCCTCGGGACGTTCGATTTTGAACGCTTGAAAGGAAATCCAGAGCTCGTTGAACTGGTCGAGAAAGTCGAGCGGGACGCGGCGATGACGGAGGAGGGCACATACACGATGTTCCTCCCGCATCAATTGGATGGCTATGTCGATACGTGTGTTCGGCGCTGCCTGGAGATGATCAAACGGAAGCGGGCGATGCTCGTATGAAGAGGCGCTACGCACCACTATACGCAACGCTCGGACTCTTTATCGTGACGGTGATCACCTTCTTCACCTTGAACGGTCGAGTGTTTCCGAACCTTGAGTTGATGACGGTCATCTGGGTATATCTCACGATTGACATTGCCTTGTTCGCCACGTTGATTTGGGGTCTGTTCACGAAAGATCGAATTATTAAAATCTACACGTTGCTTGCGACAATCGGGTTGATGATTCCATTGTCGATTTGGACTTTCTTGTTGCTGTTGGCGAACGGGATTTCGGAGGCATGAGTTGCATGACTGAAACCGAGAAAAAATTACCTTTTGTGGCTCAAGCAGTCCCATTTTTGATTGGTTGTCTGATTTTTGGACCAATTGGATTGGTGATTCTGCTGTTCATGTGGAGACGCTTGGAACGAGATGAACGAATCATCTATTTGATTGCTGCGCTCTTCTTCACGTTACTCGACGTTCTCGACTATTCTACAGATGGCCTACTTTATTATTTGATTTAAGAAAGCGGAAATTTCCACTTTCTTTTTTTTGTGCTCTTTATAGAAAGAAAATTTTACCTATCCGAATCTTGACAATTTGGCATTGCGTATCCTTTTTTTGTTTGATATGCTACTTGATGAAAACGACAATGATAATCATTATCACTGATAACGAGAAAGAAAAGAGACATACATAACCAACATAACTCGTTTTTGGTGGGAGAATCATTGAAACTTACATACAGAGGAGATGGATGAAGTGGGGAAATTTAAACTTTCACTCATGTTGACGTTACTCGTCTTCGTACTCGCCGCATGTGGCGGAACGAGTGAGACGAAGCAAGAAGAGAACGTCGACGGTGCAACAAAAACAGAGACAGTCGAGATTACAGACGCGCACGGCACAATCGAGGTACCGGTCAATCCGGAGAAAGTCGTTGCCCTTGATAACCGTACGTTCGAAACATTGGCAGCGTGGGATATTGACTTGGTGGCGGCACCAATCGGACTCCTTCCAGCGGAGTCACCATACGCATCAGACAAAGACATCGCAGACGTCGGTATGCACTTTGAACCGAACTTAGAGGCGATTGCGGGAGTGGACCCGGACGTCGTCATCGTCGGTCAACGTTTCGCGGATTACTATGAAGACATCAAAAAGTTGGTACCAGAAGCAGCGGTCATCGACTTGAACATCGAGATTCCAGAAGATGCAGGGACACCGGGTGAGATCTTGGTTAAAGGATTAAAAGATACGACACTTACGCTCGGTCAAATCTTTGACAAGAACGAAGATGCAGCACAAATCGTCGCTGACCTCGACAAATCAATCGAAGACGCGAAAGCAGCATATAACGGAGAAGACACAATCATGTCCGTCATCGTGTCGGGCGGCGACATCGGATTCTCAGCACCGGTGACGGGACGCGTGTTCGGACCGATGTACGATATCTTTGGTTGGGTACCGGCACTCGAAGTCGAGAAGACGACGGGGGATCACGAAGGTGATGAAGTGTCGGTGGAAGCCATCGCGGAAAGTAACCCGGACTGGTTGTTCGTCCTAGACCGTGATGCACCACTTGGTGACGCAGAAGGAGCGGTACCGGCTGAAGATGTCATCGACAACGCACCTGCCCTTCAAAAGACGACGGCTGTAACAGAAGACCAAATCGTTTACGCGCCGAAAGACACGTACTTGAACGAATCGATTCAAACGTATTCTGAATTCTTCAACAGTGTCGCAGAAGCACTCACGAAGTAAGGGTTCGTTATGCAAAAACCGTTGACAGCCAGGGTTGAGACGATGTCTCAGCCCTCCTTTTCTAAATTGTGGACGAAGTCGTTCGTATTCACCGCTATCATCGTCCTCGGTTTGGCGGTGCTGTCGCTCTTCACAGGAGTATATGACTTATCACGGACAGACGGCTTCGATATGTTTTGGATCACCCGCGTCCCTCGTACGGTCGCGCTCATGCTGACGGGAGCTGCGATGGCGATGGCGGGGCTCGTCATGCAGCTCATCACGCAAAACCGACTCGTCGAACCGACGACGACGGGGACGCTTGAATGGGCAGGGCTGGGCTTGCTTACCGTGTACTTGCTCGTTCCGGCACCGAGTCTCATGATGCGGATGACCGGGGCAATCGTCTTCTCGTTCATCGGAACGATGGTGTTCTTCTGGTTCTTACGTTCGGTCAAACTCCGCTCGTCGCTCATCGTCCCGATTATCGGACTCATGCTAGGGGCGGTCATCTCCGCTATCTCGACGTTCCTTGGCTTGTTCTTCCGCGCAAGTCAGGCGATCGAAGGATGGTTCGTCGGCTCATTCGCCTCGGTACAAATCGGACGTTACGAATATTTATGGGTCATCATCATCGTGACGGTGCTTATCTTTCTACTGGCGAACCGCTTGACGCTAGCTGGGCTCGGGGAAGACATCGCGACGAGTCTCGGCGTGAACTATAACCAATTGATGATGATCGCGACCGGACTTATCGCCTTATCGGTCGGGGTCGTGGCGACGGTCATCGGGAATTTACCGTTCCTCGGCCTCATCGTCCCGAACCTCGTCTCGATGTTTCGAGGGGATGATCTACGCAGCAACTTGCCGTGGGTCTGTCTTGTCGGGATGGGCGCAATTCTCGTCAGTGACTTAATCTCAAGGACGATTATCATGCCGTTCGAACTCCCCGTCTCGCTTATTCTTGGAACGGTCGGTGCGTTCGTCTTCATTATGATTCTATTGCGGCAACGCAAAAAAGGAGGGGTTCGATGAGTACGGTCATTGAACGAGATGGCGTTGAAGTGAAAGTTGGGGCATTGACAGAAGAACGTCATGCTTCGGCGTTTCAATCAAAGCGAGCAGCACGGCGCTACTGGTTCTTTTTAAGTGCCTTTATTCTCGGAGGACTGTTGTGTGCGCTCGGCCTTCTCCTTTACAACAATCCGGTTCCGATGGACTCGCCGTCATTCGTGCCGGTCGTCGAACGGCGAATCGTCGCTATCGTGACGATGCTCATCGCGGCACTGTGCCAAAGTCTTGCAACGGTCGCGTTTCATTCCGTGACGAACAACCGAATTATCACACCATCGCTTCTCGGATTCGATGCGCTCTACTCGACGATCCAGACGAGCATGGTGTTCTTCTTCGGGGCAGGGGCCCTTATTGGATTTTCGGGAACAGGCGCCTTTTTGACGCAAGTCGGGCTCATGGTGACGATGAGTCTTCTCTTATACGGATGGCTCTTATCGGGGAAGTACGCCAATCTTCAGCTCATGTTGCTCGTTGGAATTATCATCGGGACGGGACTGAACTCGGTATCGTCTTTCATGCGCCGCATGCTCGCACCGTCCGAATTCGATATCTTGCAGGCACGACTGTTCGGATCGGTGACGAATGCCGACGTGGCCTATTTTCCAATCGTCATTCCGATTGTCGTCATCGCCGGGACACTGTTGTTCTTGTTTTCGAACCGACTCAATATCGTGGCGCTCGGTAAGGATGTCGCGACGACATTCGGCGTGAATCATCGGAGAAGCGTCATCTATACGCTCGTCCTGATTTCACTCCTCATGTCGGTGTCGACGGCACTCATCGGCCCGCTCACGTTCTTCGGATTTTTAGTGGCGACGCTCAGCTACCAGGTCGCGTCGACGTATGATCATAAATACGTCTTCCCGATGGCGTTCGCCCTAGGATTCTTCGTCCTGACGAGCGCGTATTTCTTTATGTATCACATATTCCAGACGCCAAGTGTCGTCTCCGTCATCATCGAGTTGTTCGGCGGACTCATCTTCTTGGCTGTCATTCTACGAAAGAGGTCGCTATGATTCAAATCGAACAAGTCAAAAAATCGTATACAGATGACGTCCACATCGGACCGCTCACGCTCGACATCCCAAAAGCCGGGTTCACTTCACTCATTGGACCGAACGGGGCAGGGAAGTCGACGACGCTCATGATGATTGGACGGTTACTCAACTTAGACGAGGGACAGATTCAAGTCGCTGGAATGGACGTGTCGAGCACGAAGTCGAAAGACGTGGCGAAAATCATCACGATTCTTCGTCAAGAGAACCATTTCGTGACGCGGCTCACGGTTCGACAACTCGCCGGATTCGGTCGATTCCCGTATTCAAAAGGGAGATTAACGAAAGAGGACGAGGCCATCATCTCGAAATATATCGACTTCCTCGACTTAACCGAGCTCGAGAATCGTTATCTCGACGAACTGTCAGGTGGGCAGCGTCAACGCGCCTATGTGGCGATGGTACTCTGTCAGGAAACGGAATACGTCCTCCTCGATGAGCCGCTCAATAACTTAGATATCGCTCGTTCAGTGCAGATGATGGAATATTTGCGCCACGTCGCGGACGAGTTTGGTCGGACGATTGTCACGGTGCTGCACGATATCAATTTCGCGGCGAAATATTCGGATCGCATCTGTGCGATGAAGGACGGGCAAATCGCTGCATTCGGAACGGTCGAGGAAATCATGGACGCAAAGATTTTATCGGATATTTTTGAGACGAAACTCGAAATCATCGAAGGGCCGTACGGGCCGATTGCGGTGTACTGAGCCATTGGAATTGAATCGCTGTACAACGGTGACTTTAAACCGCAGTATTTCCAGTACTTCGGTTACATAAAACTAAGGAGAATTCATATGAAAATTGATTGGACACCCATCACAAAAGTCGTAAACGAAGCACCCGATACATACACGTTCCATCTCGCGTTACCTCCTGAGTTCACGTGGCAAGAAGGGGCGCACACGCATCTCGCGCTCGAAGGATTTAACGCCGGGGACAAGCCGAACCGAAGCCTCGTCCGCCATATGTCGATCTCCACATTGCCGCACGAAGGGGCAATCGGGATCACGACCCGCATCAAGTCAGAATGTTCGACGTTCAAATCCATTCTTCGGGACATGGTACCTGGGGACAAGGTCGCCTTGTTCAAGACACATTCGAACGTCCCGCTCGAACGGAGCGGAAAGAACGTCTATCTGTTATCGGCCGGTGTCGGACTTGCGACATTCCGTCCGATCGTCCTCGAGTACTTGGCGAACGGGGAAGGCGTCCCGCATCTTTATTCATTGAACGTCGATTCGTCGAAAGCGTATCTGTTTGGTGACGTCTTCGAATCAAACGAACGCTTCACGTCCGAGTTCGTGCCGAGTCGGAAAGACTACTATGAACGAATTGAAGCGTTGGCTGCCGATCAAGATGGATTATTCTATGTCGTCGGCAGTGACGAACTGTTACGCGAGACGATTCACGTGCTCCGGACGAACGGGGTGGCCTGTGACAACATTAAAATCGATAAGCACGATTTTCAGCGTGAAGACTTTTTAGGCTGACACTCAAACCGGGGAAACATTCCCCGGTTTTTTCGTGCACACCTGGACGAATCGCTCGAAGATACTGCGACCATCTGGTGTCCCAATCGACTCGGGATGGAACTGGACGCCATACGTCGGATGGGTCGGATGTTCGAGTGCCATGATGACACCATCTGTCGTCTCTGCCGTGATAATCAGTTCCGTCTCTTGTACGATGAGCGAGTGATAGCGCATGACATCCATCGACAATCCTTCGAAAAGGACGCCTGGCACCGTATTGATCCGTGAGACTTTCCCATGCATGACCTCGTTCGCCCGACCGACGACACCGCCGAACGCTTCGGCGATGACTTGATGACCGAGACAGACCCCGAGGATCGGGACGTATCCGGACAATTGTCGAACGACCGCAAGCGAGACACCGGCATCTTTTGGACCACCGGGACCTGGAGAAAGGATGATCCCACTCGGGTTCATGCGACGGATTTCTTCTATAGTATGTTCATCGTTCCGGATGACACAGACATCACTGAATCGGGCGACATCCTGATAGACGTTATACGTGAACGAATCATAGTTGTCGATGAGGAGAATCATGCGAACACCTCCAAAAGGGATTTGGCTTTATGCAACGTTTCTTCATACTCTGATACAGGATCCGAATCATAGACGATGCCTGCACCTGCTTGGACGTGCGCCGTGTCACCTTGGATGACCATCGTCCGAATGGCGAGCGCAAAGTCGAATCCGCCCCGGACGTCGAGATAACCGACCGCTCCGGCGTACACTTCGCGCTTCACCGCCTCGAGCTCGTCAATGAGTTGCATCGCCCGAATCTTCGGGGCACCCGAGACGGTACCAGCTGGAAGACAGGCGCGGAGCGCATCGATTGGCGTCACGTCTGCCCGCAGTTCACCTTCGACTTCGGAGACGAGATGCATCACATTTTTGAACCGTTCGAGTTCGATGTGTTTCGGGATCGTGACCGTGCCGACTTTGGCGACACGACCGATATCGTTCCGTCCGAGGTCGAGAAGCATCCGATGTTCGGCGAGTTCCTTTTCGTCTTTTAGAAGTGACTCCGCGTGACGCATGTCTTCCTCAACCGTCTTCCCACGTGGACGTGTGCCGGCGATGGGGTTCGTCGTCACTTTGCCGTTCTCGACCCGGACGAGACTCTCAGGTGAGGCGCCGAGGACGATGGCCTCCCCGAGGTCGATATAGAATAAGTAGGGGCTCGGGTTTTGTTTGCGGAGCGTCCGGTAAAAGTGGAACGGGTCACCGGTGAACGTCGCGTCGATACGTTGCGACAAGACGAGTTGGAACACCTCGCCAGCAAGAATCGCCTCCTTCGCCTGGAGCACACGGTCGATAAACTCATCTTTTGTCGTCAAAAGCTGTTCGCTCGTCCGAACGACCGGTTCGAGGGCGTGTGTCTCCGGTGTTTCGAGCTGTTCACGAATGGACTCGAGTCGCTCGGTCGCATCGGTCTCACTCGTATCAATCAAGACGACCTGTTCTTCGAGATGGTCGTATAAGACGACTGTCTCATAGCGCTGGAAGAGGGCGTCCGGTAAATCACGTGTCTCGGTCGGCGTGTTCGGAATCGGTTCATATACTCGGAGTAAATCATATCCGATATAACCGACGGCACCCCCGATGAACGGATACGGTGCAGTGATATCTTCACGTGTGATACGTTCAGATAGAGCATGGAGCGGGTCGTCCGCATAGATAGTGCCGGTTGAATCTGTCACGTCGTTCCCATCGACTCGGATTGTCTCGACCGGATTCGCCGCGATGATGGAATAGCGTCCGTGCTTGCCTTCCGCCCGACTCTCGAGCAGGACCTTACGTTCACCTTGCAGACGGTGAAAGATTGCCACCGGTGTCAATTCGTCGCCATTGATGATCAGTTGTTGCATCGAAATCTCCTCCTTAAACTAAAAAATCTCCCCGTCCCACATGCCCGATTGGACATGAAGGACGAGGAGATTCCCCGTGTTGCCACCTTCGTTGAAAGACGCCTTGTCTTCCCACTCATCGCGAACCATCATTCGCTGTCCCCGATAACGGGAGGACCCGTCAGAGCCTACATGTCGGTCTGAACGCTCAAAAGCCCATTCACGCAAGGCACGACACCGGTTCGCATCGACCACCGGCTTTCTGGAGACGTCCCTTCGCGCTACTCTTCTTTCTCATCGCGAGTTCGTATGAATGTTATCGTTACTTTAACGGGATGAAGCTTTCTTGTCAAGACTCAAAACGCGACAGACATTTGAAAATAGATAAATTATGCTATGATGGATGGTGAAAGGAAGGTGCACCGATGGAGACACTCAACATGAAACAACTTTCTGACGACCGCGCGACGAAACAAGTCGCAGGTGACCTCGACGCGATGCGTGACTTGATGCATGACTCGTTTCGATATGTCGACTCGAGCGGGCGTCAGTTTGATAAAGAGACGTTCCTCGACCAATACGTCGACCCGGCTGCGATTCAATGGATTGCCCAAGAAACGGTGACGTTCGATGAAACCGTGACGACGGACCTCGCAATCGTGAAAGTCTTGCTCGAAGAACGGTTTATTCTAGGAACGAATGCATACGAAGGACGCTTTTGGGCGCTCCACCTGTATATAAAAGAAGGCGATGACTGGCTATGGCAAGGCGGTCAAGCGACGATGATCAACGAATAATGGGTAGACACTTCTTGAAAAAGAGGTGTCTTTTTTTGAGCAAATTTACTTGTCGAAACATTGTCGAAACATTTTTGTTACATTTTTGAAACATTAACCGATATATTCCGTAGAACGATTTGGAGCATACACTCCAAGACGAAATGAAAGAGGGGAAACTATGAAAACGAGATTCAAGCAGTTCGTGGCGATGATGACGATCCTCGTCCTCGTCCTGTCGTTCCTCCCACCGGTGTCAGCCGACAAAGGGGAAGGCATGAAGGAGGCCACCTTACTCAATCCGGGAGAGGCGGTCGAGTTCACGACCGGAATCGAACCGGTCAACACGTATTGGTTCAAGATGGAACGTGTCGCGTCAACGATGACACATATGGAAGTCACGTTCGAATCTTCCAAACTCGCGAACATCAGCATCTATCCGAGCGCCGAGATGGCGGCGAAGGATGAGACGTTCGATCGCTATCGCGCGAGTGCGACGAAAGAAGAGGGAGAACAGACGGCCAAGATTCCGTTCCCATTCGCTTGGGAAGGTCCATACTACATCAAGGTCGAGTATATGCCGATGGACCTCGGTGACGGGATGATGGATATTCCGGCAGAAGAGATGCCAGTCGGTGAAGAACTAGCAGAAGGCGGGGAACCGACAGAAGGAGAACCAGGAGAAGGGGAAGAGCCACCATCACCGGATCTCTCGATGTTCGCTTCAGACATCAAGCTCGTCGTCAATCCGGTTAAACTTCCGGTGAAGTACGAAGAAGTCGGTGGTGACATGTGTGCCGTCGAATCAATCGTACAACCGGCACCGGAGCGTGATTCGATGCTCAAGCTCATCCGTCGTGTGCAGTCTGAGGTACTCGGTAAATCACAAGAAGGTCGGGACTTATCGGCCCTCTATTACCGTGCTTCGCCTTACATCGTCAAAGCGATCACGTTTGATGGAGAAAAACGAAAAGCGGCACTCACAGACTTGAAGACACTCCGTCCATTGTTGACGGCGCTTGTCGACAAAAAGGATCACACGCTGAAGACGCAAGATGCAGCGGCAATCAAACGTCTCCATGCACTTGTGGATGGAAGCGTTCCGACGGCGCTCCAAAGTGAGATTGGTGAAATTGCGACGGTGCTCGAAATGGACTCGCTCGCAGGAACACCTGTATCCGACCTCTTTGGAAAAATCGGCATGACGATTCAAACGGACGGTCAGGACGCACCGCGTTATATCGTCAAATACAAATCATCACCGAGTAAGTCCCTTGGCAAGATGAATGCCATGAATAACGTGTCGGCTGAGCGAATCGCCATCGGTTCGCCATCGGATTACTTTGCGCTCGTCGATGTAGAGGAAGCTTCTACGAAGATGCAGGCACAAGCGAAGTCGACGCTCGAATCAGACCAGAACGTGGAGTACATCGAACCGGTTCAGACGTACAAATCGTTCGCAACGGATGTGAGTCTCGATTACCAATGGGCCATCAATTCGAAGTCGATTCTCAAACCGTTCCAGGATGCGGGAATCGGTCTTGATCGCTATGAATCGTTACGATTACCGGGACGTGCCGTGAAAGTGGCCGTTCTCGATACAGGAGTCGACCATCGTCTGCTCGATTTACAAGGGAAGGTCGATATCGCCAACGCGAAGAACTTTGTCGACCCGAACGGTGAAGGCGACGCGATTGATGACCATGGGCACGGTACGCATGTCGCCGGTGTCATCGGTGCCATCCGAGACAACGGTGTCTCGATGCGTGGGATTGTTCCGAACGTCTCGATCTTACCTGTGAAAGTACTTGATGCGGGTGGTTATGGGGATACGGATCAAATCGCACTGGGCATCAAATATGCAGTCGACGCTGGGGCGAAAGTCATCAACATGAGCCTCGGTGGAAATGAGAGCCGTACACTCGGATATATGCTGAAGTATGCACATGACCGTGGTGTCATCATCGTGGCGGCGACGGGGAATGACGGACAGTCACGTGTGTCTTATCCGGCGTCTTCGAAATACACGATTTCAGTCGGGGCAACGAACTCGTTCGGGATCGTCTCGGATTACTCAAACTATGGGATTGATGTCGATGTCGTCGCACCAGGTTCTAAAGTGGCGAGTCTTGTTCCAGACGGAAACGTCGTTTATATGGACGGGACGAGCATGGCGACACCACACGTCGCGGCTGCTGTCGCGCTCTTGAAATCACAGCATCCGAATATGACGGTCGAAGGGGCACGCTCGATCCTGCGCCGTACGGCACAACCTCTCGCATTCTCAGGTGGCGATGCACCACGTGATCCACGAATGGAAGATGGGTTACAGTATGTGCTCGATGAATTAGATCGTCCACTTCTTCCGTACTATGATGTCGTGAGCGGATACGGGAAAGTAGATGTCTATCGCGCTGAATCCATGCTTCAACTCGCACCGAAACCGAATCGGATTTATGACAATGCGCCAGTTTTCTCGGCTAAAGTCAAATCTGGGACGCGCGTTACGCTCTATAACGGAACGAAGCGTATCGGTTCTGGCGTTTCAAAAAATGGTACAGTCACGATGTCGATCGCACCTCAACAAGAAGGGGCTGTACTGACGGCTCTCTACACAAATGGTAAATTCAGTACGAACGAGCGCCTCCTTGTCATGAAAGGACTCCGTCCGAAAACGGCACAAGTGAACGCCGTGCGTGCGAAGACAAAACAAGTGACAGGTAAAGCTCAGGCTGGGATGACGGTCGTCATTCGCGACCAGAAGAAACAAGTCATCGGTAAATCAAAAGTGACGTTGAATGGCACATATGTCGTGAAGACACGAGTGTTGAAGAAAGGCGAACGCCTGATGGTTCATGTCGAGGACGTGACGAAGAAGGTTAGTCCGGTCACAACAATCACGGTTCGATAAGAAAAGGAAATTACTGAAAAATCATACGCGATTCTTCAATATGTAATCGAGTATGCATACAGCGCGACACAATGGGATTCCTATTAAATAAGGAGTCCTTTTGTGTTTTTAAAAAATATGATTAAAAATAGAAAATTATGTACCTATTTTTAAAATAATCCATTAAAATAAAGATGTTGTCTGAAGAAAACATTATTTAGGAGGAACATCTTTTCATGAAACAACCAAAGTACTTATCTTTATTCTTAGCGGGGACACTCGTTCTCGGCGGTTTCGCTCCAACATTCGTTGCAGCAGAGACGAATGAAACGGTCGTCGATACGACGGCACCAGAAGCACCAGTCGTAGAAACACTGCTTCATACGTCGACTTCATTAAAAATTACAGGAGAAGTCGGGACGAAAGCGGAGATTCTCGTCGCGAACAAGACATATGAGCGCGTCGTGCGTTCAACAGGGGAAGCGATCTTCACGATGTCACCACAGCCTGTCGGTCGCGTGATCACAGTCCGTCTCGTCGATGCGAGCGGAAATGTAAGTGAAGAAACACGTGTCGTGGTCGCAGAAGATCCAGAGCAGCGTCCGGAAGCACCGGTCATCAACACGGTCGATAACTCGGCACGTGCGATCGTTGTTACAGGAACACCTGGAGTGGGCGTAACGGTGACTGTCGGAGGAAGCACGTTCAACGGATCATTTGATGCGAACGGTCAATACCGTCGCGTGATTGCGCTTCAAAAAGTAGGAACACCGTTATCAGCACAAGCGAAAGCGAAGAGTGGGGCACTCAGTGAACTCGTTCAAACAACGGTCGTTGCTGACAAGGTGGCACCTGCAAAAGCTCGTTTGACACAAGCCGTGACGACGACATCGAACGGAATCGCGGGAACGGCGGAACCGCTCGCGACAGTTGTCGTAACAATCGACGGAAAAGCATACTCAGCACCGGTCATGTCAACTGGGAAGTTCGTGCTTCCGATTCCAAAACAACCACTCGGTAAGAAGATGACCCTCGCGGTACGTGATGGTGCTGGTAACTACAGTGCCTCTGAAACGTTGACGGTTCAACACGCACTCTTCAACAACTTCTATCGTGTGACGGATGAAGGATTCCGTGCAGTTTTCCATAAAGAAGTATTCACATGGGATGGATCGACACGTTACGCAGAAACATTCGCACCATTCTTTATCGACCGTCCGACGAAATCGAATATGTTGTTCTTACTGAGCAACTACACAGAATATGAAGATGTGGTTGGATTCAATAAGCTTCGCATCCGTGTAGGGAATGCGACATACACAGAAGCAATCGATGAGTGGGATGTCGATTACTATGAGTACGAAGACGGATCAGTAGAAGAATCATACTGGTTTATCCCGAGCGCGAAGATGATTGCTTTCATCAAACAACACGTTCGTCCAGAGAACCGGATCGTCATCACGATCGAAGGATACGACTATGATGTGGAATGGGCGTTGATTGCTGGCGAGAAGCGTGCCTTCATCGAGTCGCTTCAATACGCAGGTTATTAATAAGAAGAAATAAGTTATTAGCCGTAGGTGAGTCATTCACCTGCGGCTTTTTTTGTATTTCGTGGATAGGTCTAATGGAGGAGTGGTGACGAGTAGGGATTCCCTCGAAATGGTTTTAAAAGTTTGGTCAATGTAAAATTTAGGATTAAATAAAGTCAAAAAATACACAAATCAAAAAATAGACATGGAAATTATACATAAATCCATATTATTCATTTAAATATACAAATAATGTATATAAATGAATTTACGAATGATAAATGGCTTAAATTCGCCCTTTTTCGACGCATTTCGACATTTGTAAAATAGGTAAATTTAATATTGAATAATCTCTAATAACGAGAAATTCAAAATCATTCCCATTTTTGCGAAAAAAAACGCTTGTGCTAGCTGGAAGCGTTATGTATATTATGGATGTAAGGTTTTCCAAGTTCATACTTGGTAAATTGTTCAAGGGTCACCTCTTGAAAGAATACCTACCCGTTTCGATGAAGCTCAAGACCTAAACGATCAAGTTGCATAAGTCATTCGTATGAGCGGCGTATACATATGGGATCTTTAGCGGGGGGAGCGTCGACGTAGACGAGTAGAGACAAACACGTAACATAACCAAAGGGAGGATTTACACAAGATGGCTAAGAAATCATTCAAGCTAGTCAAAGCGTCAGCAGCTCTTGCTGTGACGGCAGCAGCCCTTACACCAGTAATGGCAGCAGAAGCATCAACTTCAACAGTTGAACTCAAAGCAGAGGTTGTACTCGGCGGGAAGTTCAAGGAAGCACTCGCACTCAACACACCAGCTGGCGTTGAGATCAAATGGGGCAAACACCTCGTTACTGCAATCAACAAATGGCAAACAGTTAAAGGTCAAGGTTCTGATGGAAAGACTTACATCAAGAAACTTTACGCTCGTAACTACCCACTCTACATCCTTGACCAAGATCTTGGTGAAGTAGAAGCTGGTTCTGAACTCGAGAAGCCATCAATCCGCGTTATGTACCGCGACGGAAAAGTTTACACACAAGCTCCTGAACGCTTCACAATGAGCTCAACGTACAACACGAAAGATGAAGGCGAGCAAAAAGTTCTCATCTCTTACAACCACAACGGGAACCGCATCACTTCATTCTTGACTTACACAGTTGTTGCTGGAGAAGTTGAATTCGATAAAGTAATGTCTTCAGTTGATCAAGCTGAAAACAAACTTTCTGTATCTGCTGAAGTTAAAAATGCTAAAGCTGACACGAAAGCTGACCTAGTTATCTATCCATTCAAAGATATGTCGAAAGCTGTTACAGTCCCAGCGACAATCAAAGATGGTAAATTGACTGCTGAAGCGGCTGGTCTTCCTGCTGGAGATCATTCATTCGTACTTAAATCAGGTGAAGTTGTATCTGAAGCTATGAACTTCTCTGTTGAAGCACCAATGGTCAAAGAAATTAACCAATTGAACGGCACACAAGTTCAAGTTAAATTCAACAAAGCGGTAGATAAGTCTACATTGCTTGAATCTAATGGTGATTTCAAAGCTAATGTGTTCACAATGCGTGCAATTGATGGACAACTTCCGCAACCTACTTTCAAAGGTGCTCTTTCAGCTGACGGCATGACACTTACTGTTACAAGTACAGAGCAACTTGAGAAACGTTACGATGTCGTAATCGATAAAGTAAAAACAGTTAAAGGTGATGCAGTTGAGAAGTATGCGAAAATCGTATCGCTTACTAAAGATATGACTGCACCTTCAATTTTGGGATCTGAGCGTATTACTGCTACACAAGTAAAAGTTAAATTCTCAGAACCAATGAATAACCCAGGTTCAATTACTTTCAAACTTGCAGACGGAACTGCAGTTACTGGAATTACTGGACAAGGTAAACTTGTGGATGGTGACCAAGCAATCATTCTTAACCTCGGAGCATCTTCGGTACCTACAGGTAAAGAGATTGTTGCAACATTGATTGGTGCTTCTGACAAAGCTGGAAACCTTCTTACACCAAACCCAGCTACAGTTTCTATTCAAAAAGGTGATAAAGACGGAGTGGCTCCATCAGTAACATCTGTATCTCAAACAGGAGCGAAAACATTTGAAATCCTATTCTCTGAAGTACTTGCTGGGAAGCCAACTGTTTCCATCGCAGGCACAACAGTAGACCCTGCTAGTGTGGTAATCGACTCTAAAGATGCTAAAAAAGTTATCGTTACAGCACCTTCTGTCCTAGATGGTGAGAAGATTGTAACAGTAGCTGGTGCTGTAGATGGAAGTGGAGAAGTTCAAGCTTCTACTAATCGCGTTGTCAAGTTCGTTAAAGATTCTTCTGCTCCAGTATTGGTGTCTTCAGCTGTTGTAGTTGATGCAACTGACAAACAAGAGTATCTTGAACTTACATTTGATAAAGATGTAAAAGTTGATTCTGGATCAAAAGTTTCTGCTACTGGATCTTTCGTTAAAGATTATGTTACAACACCTAACATTTCACTTGGTGCTGAAACACTCTCTTATAAAGATGCTTCAGTTAGCAAGAAGGTTGTTCGCGTAGCTTTAGACAACTTGCTCGATAACCAAGATGTGGAAAATGCTCGTTATTCATTAAACCTCTCTTTCACTAAAGTTGTAAGTGAATATGACGTAGCAATCAACTCAGCTTCTACTACATTCACGCGTGGTAAAGACGGTGCCGCTGTAAACAAAGAAGTAATTAAACTTGTTGAAGAAAATGCTATTGTTCAAGATGATATGAATCCGAGCAAAGTAACAATCACTTTCGATAAGAGCGTAGATGCTGCATCTGCTACAATGACATCGAACTACATCATCGGTGGTGCAGTTGTTGAATCAGCTACTGTTAAAGCTGGTGCTCTTAACCAAGTGATCCTTACACTCAAAGCTGACTCGAATACATTCTCTGGTTTGCGTAACGTTACTGTACAAAACGTTAAAGCGGCTGGATCAACTGTTGCGATGGAGTCAGTAACGAAAGCACTTGATTTCAAAGAGAACATCGCTCCTAAAGTTACTGCTAAACTTGATTCTCTTAACACAATCAAGCTTACATTCTCAGAAAAAGTTACTGATGACGCAGGTGCAGACTTTAACGTATACGCAGGTTCAGATGCGGTTTCAGTGGTATCTAACGATGTTGCATTAGCAGAGAATGGTTTATCTGCAACAATTACATTGTCTTCAAATGTAACTGCAGAACAATTGACAAAAGGACTCTCATTACAAGCATTGAACACAATCGACATTAAAGATGAAGCTAAAAATGCATTGTACGCTCCTGGAAAAGTTGTTATCTCAAACAACTGATCAATTGTGACGCAATTAAAAGTTCGCTAAAAATTGTTGACCCTCCCTTAGGGTTAAATAGAGCAACGTCTTCAGACGGAGCCATCTTGTAAACCGATAGTGCCTCGGCACTATCGGTTTTTTGTTTTTATCCTAAAAAACAATTCCCCTTTTCTACAAAACAAATTATACTTTTATTGTCATCAAATTAATCTTTTACCATTTTTTAAGAAAAGAGGAAATGTACGTGAAACAATTGTTGTGGGTACTTCTGATTGCCGTTTTTCTTCCTATATTCAGTTTGCCTGATTCGGTAGAAGCGGGTGAGCCGCTTCCGAACCATTATCGAATCTCTAACAGTCCTTACGTCATCACAATGGATGGAAAGCAACTTTATCACGTGGTGACGGGGGAACGCATTCCGTTATCGGCCGAATTGGATTTACACTGGTCTAATGATAAAAATGCTGTGATGAGTGTGGACGGTCAGCATCTTGTCCTTACCATCGGATGTGGTATTTGTTCAACGAGCAGTTACATCATTGATCTTGATGGTCAAATCACATCGCATCATGTCCCAGAAAATTATCGAATCGTCGGAGCAGACGTCTCGCACGATCGACTTTTATGGGCGACGTGGACAGAAGTGATCATGACGAACCTTCAAGGTGATGTCCTTTGGAAGCGTTCCGACCTCGGGACCGCCGTCACGTTATCTACCAATGGTCAGACCGTCATTGCGGCACAGCATGACTTGTTAAAAATTGACCGTGTGAACGCAGTGACAGGTGAAACGGAGTCAACTCAAACCTTTGATGTGAAGGTCCAAGTCCGTGACAAAGAAGCGCTCGCCTTTGACGGTGTCATCGCTTATCCGGAACAAGGTTATGTCTATCTTGAGGCACAACGACAGCTTGTCGCGCTTCCTGAGTGGTATAACGTACAGTATGCAGAAGAAGATGGGTTCTTGCATTGGTATTCGCAAGGTATGTATGGGGTCTTACATACTGCAACTGGAGAATTGAAGACGTATGATCCAATCGTCTACCCGACGCTATTCCCTGGCGTTTTAGCGTTCTCGGATCAGACGATTCCGCTTTCTTCTTATAAACAAATGCCAACGCAACTAGAATTCGAAGTGGATAAAGGGGCAAACACGGAAGGTGACCCATACCTATATGTCGACCGCGCATATCCAATAACGTTCAAATCGACAAATCTGGACGGGGTGACCGAAACGATTCCGTTTGAGCGCTTAAGAACGAATAAATCGAATGAAGTCACTTCACCACAAGTATTTTCGTACGTAACAGACGTCAACTATGACCTCACGTACATGGGGAAAACGTTCAGTGGGACGCTCTTCTCCTACAATCTTGGGGATGTTTCGATTCGTAAATTTGGACTTGCGGGTGAAATCGTTGGACAAACGGCACCACGCGCAGGTGTGACGGTACGAGTTCATCAAGACGGAAAAGAACCGATCCAATATTCAACGAAAGCGACGTTATCTGGTGAATTCCGAATGACGACGGAACGACTAGCGCCAGGGACGACGTTCACGGTGACGAGCCTGGCGAGCAGGACAGCGGTGTATCGCCAACCGTTCACCGTACCGGTTCCGAATCCAGAAGCCAACACGATTGAAGTGTTAGGAGACTCTGTCGAAACGGGTGTCATGTTTAAAACCGTGCCGAACGGGAAAATTGATGTCTTCGTCAAAGAACAGTTTCATTCGTGGTACGACACGATTCAAGCAGACGCCTCAGGCATTGCGCGCGTGACGGGAACAGTCGATCCGCTCGCAAAAGGCGTCAGCGTGACGTATGCACCAGCGAGCACGGAAGGGGTGGAGAAGGAGCTTGTGGTCTTTGAGCGGGCTGAACCGACCTTCACGTTCCAGGTTACGCCGAACGCAGGGGATGCGACATTATCCTATGCGTCTACAGCTAAAGGCATTACGTACAAGACGTATGTCAACGACGTGCTCGTCGGGGACGGTCGCACGCTTGTGTTACCGAAGGCACTTCAAGATGGTGACGTCATTCGTACTGTCGCTACGGCAGGAGACCGCTCGACAACAACGGAGCATCGTGTTGTTGCAGTCGGACCGACGATTCTTCAAGTGACAGATGTCGCAATGACGGCGACACATACGGTCGTGAGCGTTCGTCGTGACGTGAAGGCGGACCTTCAGTTCTATATCAATGGCAAACGTACGACGGCGACGCCGGTCTCCTCGACGCGATTCACAGTTCCGGCACGACCTGGTGATATCGTCCTCGTTCGTCTCGTCCGTGGAGGTCAAAAGCTAGATACGCGTCTTGCGTTACCGAAAGTCACGTTCAGCAACATCCGTCTCCATGACGAGCAAAAGACATGGATCGGTATGGTACTTCCAAACAGCTCTGTCACGTTGCAAAACGGCTCGACACGGATTGCGAGCGGGAAGAGTTCATCGACAGGACGTGTCGTCATGAACTTGGCGCCTCAACCGATCAAGTCGAAAGTCACACTCGTCAGTAAGCGAGGTGTGTATCGTTTCGTTCAGACGGTCTACGTGAAGGCGGGGCTGACACCGAAGTTCACGGTGACGACGCCGACGAGCTCGTCACGTTCTGTCACGGTGAACGCCAACATCGATTATGGCAAAGTGACAATCCATCGCGGATCCACACTCCTCGCATCGAAGACGGTGACGTCAAAAACGACATCTGTCTCGATGGCAGCTCAAAAATCAGGCGCACGTTTGACGGTTCGGATGACGACGCCAAAAGGTCGTTCACAGACGATTTACGTCACGGTGCGCTAACATTCAACGTCTATCTCATTCAATTGGGATAGACGTTTTTTATATAGGTTTTATGATTGGTTAATGTAAGTTTTTGTTACATAGTCAAATTTAAAATTCGCTTTTCTTCTTTTTGAAAAAAATCCCTTTTAATCATGTTATGATGGTAAAAAAAGATAAATGAGGTATTGGATGAATACATATGTAAAAGGTGCGCTCTTTTCCACGGCGCTACTTCTCACGACAACTTCTGTTGGTGCAGAAGAGGTGGCACGTCCGTTCTTTACAGAAGTATCAAAAGAAACAACCGTGTATCGATTGTTGCCGGATAAGACGATGAAGCCGGTCGGGAAACTGCTTCCGAATGAACAATATGCGGTCGTCGGTGTGTCTGGTGGCTATTATCAAGTCGAGGTGAACGGGCGACGCACGTACGTCAAAAAGCAAGAGATCCCGCTGAAGGCTCAACTATTGACGAAAGCTGTCGTCTCTGACGGACAATACGAACGATTGCTTCATAACTATACGGCGCGTGTCGAAAGACGTGAGGTCCCGTATTACTATGGATTTCTGACAAAATCGCAAGCCGTTAGTCAAGCAGACTCGGCCATGAACGGGGTGTGGCGCATCGGGGCAACCCCGGGCAAACAAATCGTGGAAGACGTTCACACGTTCGACTGGGAGCGTGACATCACTGTCGGTGATTCGACGTCGTTCATGTTCCAAATGCAGTACTGGATGGTATTGAACCAACTGACGATGGCGTATCACTATACGAAAGACACGAGCTATTTAGCTTACGGAAAGGCATTCGTCGATAGTTGGGTCAAGCAATATCCGACCGACTCGTATCGTCGTTACCCGAACGCGTATCACCAACAAGGGACGGCGATTCGAACATTTCATCTCATCAACTTTTGGAATCAATACAAGAAGTCTCCTTTAAATAATGACGCAACGTTCAGCGCTCGCGTGCTCCGAACGATCGAAGGGCACGGCGAAATCCTGGCGGACGCGAAGTTTTATCGGGAGCGACACAATCACGGGATCTTCCAAGACATGGCGTTGACCGATATCGCCCAGACGTTCCCTGAGCTCGAACAATCAAGTGTTTGGAATGAGCTTGCGACTACGCGGTTGACGACACAGTTGGACCACTCCTTAAGTCCTGACAACGTCCATCTGGAGCATTCGCCGGGTTATCAGGTGTATACGTATGAGATGCTGTATCGCTTCAACCGATGGATCGAAGCGAACGGCTTCGTGACATCCACTCGCTTAGAGGCCGTCAAACGAATGCCAGAGACGCTCGTCCATTTGATGAAACCAAACCGGACGCTTCCACTCTTCGGAGACACGACGGGGGAACCGCGGACGACGTCGATGATTTCGACATTGCGTGACTATCCTGAACTGCTCTATGCGGTGACGGGAGGAGCGGAAGGGACAAGACCGACGGAACGCGTGAAGCAACTCGATACGCAATACGCGGTGTTGCGCGAACATTGGGGAGAGAATGAGCCCTTCGTCGATGCGGTCTTGCTCATGATGACGGCAGGGTTCCATAATACGGCCCATAAACATCAAGATGATCTCAGCATCGACCTGTACGGTTACGGCCGCGATTTTATCGTTGAGACCGGACGATATGGGTATACGAACCGACCGGAGCGAGATACCGCTGTCCGTGTCGAAGCGCATAACACGGTGAACATGGGATCTCGTCAGCTCACGCTCCATTCGAGCACGATCGGGAAAAGCGGGATCACTTCGGTCGAGGAAGTCGATGGATTACAACGTGCGAGCGGATTCAGTGACTTGATGGGGCAAGGGATTCATCATACGCGGAGCATCGCACACGATTTAGACGGCACCGTGCTCGTCGCGGATACGATTCAAAGTGACGCCCGCGTCCCGTTCACGCAACGATTCCATCTCGGAGTCGGTCTTGAACCAGTTGAAGAACGTGAGGGTGAAATGCTTTTCCGTGATGCGGAAGGGCGAACGCTCCAAATGATTCAACTGCCGATCGCTTCGACGGGGACGGTGCGAATCGAACCGAGTTTTGTCGCCTATCGTGATTTCGAATGGAAGCCACGTCACCAAGTCGTTTCGACAAAAACTGGAAAAGGAACCTCGTTCGTCACCTTGTTCCATCTTTCGAAGACAGGGACGCGCGTTACGTTCTCGAACGTAATGGAGACGGAGACGGCTTACGTCGTGAACTACTCCTTGTCGAACGGACAATCTCGTACCGTCGAAATGCCGAAAGGTGTGAGTGAGGAAATAAGTGAGACGCTATAAGGAAATGAGGAGGAGATGCCAATTGGTATCTTCTTTTTCAATTCTGACAAGAAATAACGAAATATTTACAGAAAAGTAATTGTGTTATTTTGTGAGATTGCGTATCTTTAAAGATGAAGTCTATACAGGTTTTGTAATCGCTTCCATTGGCTTGATGTCAGACATCTGTCAGAGGGGGTGAAAATCGAGGGTGTGACTTCGGTACGGTCGACTCATACATATTCAAAGGAGGAATATCTGCATGTTGAACTCAAAAACACGCAAGTTCTATCAAGGAATGCTCGCAGCAACGCTCACGGCATCGGTGATCGCCCCGGCGGTCGTGACAGAAGCGGCTCCTGCCAAAAAGACAATCAAGTTGAAAGCGGCTTTCGTCACAGACGGGGATCTTGACGCAGCGCTCGACAAAACGTATCAAGGTAACAAAATCTATTGGTACAAATCGACAGTCGACATGGACAAACTCGGTACATATCAAGTTGCTAAAGGATACATTAAATGGAAGAACCAGTACTTCGAGAAAAAAGTACGCGTCGTTAACTATCCGAAAGCCATCATTCCTCCAAAAGGGGACTGGACGTTCAAACATGGCGAGCAATTGACTGGCCAGTTGAACACGCTTCAAATCCAATTTGTCGACCGTGTCCTCCGTCAACCGGTGAAATGGACAAACCTTTCGACAGACAAGATTGGTGAATTCGTCGCGACGGCTTCTTACACGCATAAAGGCCGCACCGTGACACTCGACGTTCCTTATAAAGTAGAAGGATACGACCTCTCAATTATGCATACGAACGATACGCATGCGGCGCTCAAGTACGCTCCGAACCGTGCGACAGCTGTCAAACAAGTTCGTGCTGAAAAACCAGATAGCTTGTTGATCGATGCGGGAGACGTCTTCTCTGGTTCACTTTACTTCAACGAGTTCAAAGGACAAGCTGACCTCAAGTTGATGAACTACATGAAGTACGACTTGATGGTACCTGGTAACCACGAGTTCGACCTCGGAACAGAAGAAGGTCATAAAGAATTGTCACAATTCGTTCGTTATGCGAACTTCCCGTTCGTCAGCTCGAACGTCGATTATTCTGGCGATCAGTACATGAAGAACTTGTACCGTGATGAAACGACTGAGAAGGCTTACAACGGTCGTCTCTATGAGGGCGTCATCAAAGTGGTTGACGGGAAAAAAGTCGGATTCTTCGGTTTGACGACAGAAGAAACGGCTGACATCGCTAGCCCAGGTCCAATCAAGTTCCAAAACTATATCGATGAGGCGAAGAAAGCGGTCAAGGCGTTCGAAGACATGGGCGTCCATCAAATCGTCGCGGTCTCGCACCTCGGTTACAACGACAACCCGACAGTCGACAACGACTTGCTTCTCGCTGAAAACGTTGACGGCATCGATGTCATCATCGGTGGCCACACGCATTCACGCTTGAGCACACCTGTTGTCATCTCAGAAAATAAAACAGAGCCGACGCTCATCGTTCAAGCCTTCCAGTACAGTGAATTCCTCGGTACGCTTGATGTCGAGTTCGACAAAGACGGAAAAATCGTTTCACATGCTGGTAAGTTGATCGACGTGAAAGTACTCGAGCCAGACGCTCGCGCGGTTTCACTTCTTGCACCATTTAAAGAAGATGTCGACAAGATCAGCAACGACCCGATCGGTGTCACGTTGACAGCGGCACTTGAAAACCCACGTGACGAAGGTGACATCTCAGCCCCAAGTGTGCGTAAACAAGAGACGGCTCTCGGTAACTTGATCGCAGACGGCATGCTCGAGAAAGCGAAAGACTACGATGCAGATGTTATCGCGGCAGTTCAAAACTCAGGCGGTATTCGTTCAAGCATCGATGCAGGTCCTGTCACGACAGGTGAAGTCATCACGGTCCTTCCGTTCGGTAACACGCTTGCTGTCATGAATCTCAAAGGTTCTGAGTTGCTCGCGGCACTCGAACGCAGCGTGAGTGTTTACCCACGTGAGAGCGGCGGCTTCCTCCAAGTATCAGGATTGAAAGTCGAGTTCGACAGCTCGAAACCAGCGAACGAACGTATCGTGAAAGTGACATACAACAACGGAACGACTGATGTTGCCATCGACCCGAACGGTATGTATAAAGTTGCGACAAACTACTACACAGCGACGGGCGGCGACAACTATGTCGAGTTCGAAGCAGCATTCAAAGATGCACGTGTGACGGACCTCGGTCTTAGCGACTGGGAAAACCTCCGCGACCACATGCTCGACCTTGGTGAGATCACACCAACGGTTGAAGGTCGTATCGTCGACGTAGCAAAATAAGATGGTTCAATCAGGACATCCTTTACGGGTGTCCTGATTTTTGTTGTGAATTCAATCGAAACAAACAATATGTCCTCTTTGTATTCGATTTGTCATTCAGTTGATTTTGCCTTTTGAATTGAGCGTTTGCTATAATCAATGGGTGTCGAAACGTGATGTTTCAAATAACAGGGCATCGGCTAAAGAGAAAACGATGCCATAATGAATTTGGAGGAACCCCCATGAGTTGGAAACGAAAAGTGAAACGCGGTGTCTATTTAGGCATGCAGCGCGGCAAACGCATCGGTCGTCGGTTGATGAAAGGGACACAGACGCAAGTCCAGACGAGACAGTTCGTCGAGGTCGTCCCATCTTGGTACGCACGTACATCTGCAAACTACGAACTCGATGGTGCAGCGCTCGTTTCAACGATGGCTGAGAAGCAATTTTTGACGTATGGCGAACGTGCCTCGTCGTTCCGTGGCGTCCCTGGCCCGGATTCGTTCCAGCTCAACCCGTCGATTCGTGAATTTGACGCGAGCTTGAACGTTGAAAAAAGTGGTGACATCGAAGTCACACTACTCGTGATGTTGTATAACGACGAAGAACGGACGCGTGTCGTCCGTGTGAGTGACGGTGTTCGCACGACAGTCGCCCTTCGTGAAAATGAGGCGAAGACACGCTTCGTCATTCAAACACAAGGTAAGGGTCGCGCCCTCATCCAATCACTCCTCGTTGATGGCCAACCGCTATGGAACGTGGAAGGGATGGGTAGTGCCGTTGCCGATGCCGACTTTGACGCGATGATCGAGCTTGATGCCTCGACGCTTGAATTGATTTCTCCTGTTGGACGCATTGTCGACTTTTCAGACGAGGCCATCATCGTGACAGGACAAGGTAGTCAGTACGAGCACTACGGCGTGCAAGAAGCGGCTCTTCCACACGTGGATACGAAGCGCGGTATCGACTTCTCGCTTGCCGATATGGACGACTATGTCTATCGCTTCTATTTAAAAGGAGATGCGTCTCAAACGGCGAAAGCGACATTGTTTGTGGCGACGTATGCACACGGCGAACGTGATCAACTGATTGAAGTACCACTTGGCTTCAGTAACGTCTTGAGCCTGACACCTAGCCACGAATCGGTCCGTTACTTCATTCGTTTCTACGGTGATGGTGTGATTTCAGACCTCAAGCTTGGTGTCATCCGTGAGAACAGTGTCCGTCGTACGGAGCAGTTCGATTTAGATCCAACGTATTGGACGATTCCGACACCGGAGTCGATTAAATTGAAACAAGATCCGAACGGTCTTCGTCTTGTCTTGGACGTCGAGCCAGACGTACGCCGTTACGTTTCTTATATGGAGACGAATAACCGCTTCACGGTTCTCCCGAAAGAGAACCCGTATACGGTCCGACCGAACCATCGCTATCGCGTCACAGTCGATGGCGAGCTCGGTGCGAATACAGGCGTCGTCCTTTATATCATTTCGTACTCTTTGACGGAACGATTGTCGATGCAACAAGTTCAGCTCGGTAGCGAGAAGATTTTCGAATTCGGAAAAGATGTCCGCTACCTCCGTTTTGCCCTCCGTGTGGATGGACAAGGTGAGACACTCGTCACAGGCATCCGTGTCAGTGAAGAGATCATCACCGACCGCACGCAAGTGCCGGAATGGGTGGACCCGCGTGAGGCACGTCTATTTGAGACGACACCACGTGAGTTGCATGAGATGAAAGTCGCGGCCATCTTCGATGAGTTCACGACGGCATCGTATCGTCCAGAATGTGAGTTGATCACCTTCTCACCAGACGATTGGCCAGCCGTCTTGGCTGACCGTCAGCCTGACTTCCTCATGGTCGAGTCCGCATGGAAAGGGAACGACAAGACGTGGGAGAAGAAGATCGTCAAATATGGGACGAACACGTGGGAAGACCTCGATGCACTTCTTGACTGGTGCCGTCTGAACAATGTGCCGACCGTCTTCTGGAACAAAGAGGACCCGATTCACTACGACCGCTTCATCGAGACGGCGAAACGCTTCGACTTCGTCTATACGACGGATGCGAACATCCTCGAGAACTATAAGCGTGACTGCGGACATGATCGTGTCGGCGCATTGCCGTTTGCGGCACAGCCGAAAGAGCATAACCCGATTCGCCTTCCGGGCACGCGTGAACCGTACGCTTGTTTCGCGGGCTCTTATTACGCCAATCGTCACGAGTCGCGTCGGATTGACATGGACCGCTTGTTCGCAGCTGCTGACAAGTATGGTCTCGTCATTTATGACCGCAACTACGAGATGAACCAGCGTGGCGAGACGGACCAGCTTCAGTTCCCTGAACAGTTCCGTCAATCGATCCGTGGTAGCTTGAAATATAATCAAATCGCCAAAGCGTATAAAGGCTTTAAAGTCATGCTGAACGTCAACTCGGTCAACGATTCACCGACGATGTTCTCACGCCGTGTCTTTGAAGGACTTGCATGTGCGACACCGGTCGTCAGTACGCGTTCGGTCGGTGTCAAGCAGATGCTCGGCGACTATGTCTTCCTCGATGAGGGCGATGAGATGCTCGAAGAGACGTTCCGTAAATTGCTCACTGACGATGCGTTCTATGAGGACGTGGCGATGGGTGGCATGCGTCACGTGCTCAAGAACCACACGTACACGCAACGTCTCGCACAAGTCGTCAGCACGATCGGTCTTCCGTATCGCGTCGACCATCCGAAAGTCGCGCTCGTCGCATTCGTCCGCTCGACAGAAGAGATGAACCGTGTCGTCGACACGTTCCGTGCACAGGATTATGAGCACAAACATCTCGTCGTCTTCCTCGACAAGTTCGAAGGACATTTAGATGTATACGAGGCATACAACACCGAGGATATCTCGACATTCATGCTCAGCTACTTGCCGCAGTACAACGCCTTGTCTGAAATCATGGACGGCTTTGATTGGATGGCCTACATTCAGACGACAGATTACTATGGTCCTTCTTACATCTCCGACTACATGTTGGCGACGCGCTATGCGGAAGCGAACATTTTGACGAAAGAGGACTACTTCACTTGGAACGATTCGCTCGAGAAGGTCGATTCGGACGGCACATATCGCTATGTGTTCGACGCGACGCCTTCACGTTCGATCATGAAGCCGGACGTTCTCCGCTTCTATAGTGTCCGGGAAGCGCTTGACGTCCTCGCGACAGATGCGACGCTAAAAGAGTTGGCTCAATCCGGTGAACGAATCTTTAGTACAGACCCATATCAATATGTAAAAGCAGGGAGCGAGATGCCAACAGCAGTCGCTCAGGAGGTACAATTATGACGACACCACTTCGCGTCCTCGTTTATGGGGATGTCAACTTAAACTTGATTGACGGGTCGGCCATCTGGCTGACTTCCGTCGTCTCGATGTTGAAGCAGGACCCATCGATTCACGTCGATGTCCTCCTCAAACGCTCAATCACCAAACCAGAAGTCACGGCAGGCATCAAAGAGTTGCCGAACGTTCGCTTCATCGATTTGTTCGGAGCGAACTCACCGAAGAAAGGGACGCCTTATCACGAACGTGGCGTCCTTCAAGCGGATGAGGCAGCACAAGTGATCGATGAGTTGATGACAAAAGACGGATATGACTTGGCGTTCGTCCGTGGATTCCAGTTGGCGTATGATCTGTCTCAATATGAACAGACGATGGCGAAGACGTGGACATATATCACGGATTTCACGCACGACCATACACAAGCGTCGGAAGAAGAACTCGCACGCCTTCGTCAGATTGCGTCGCGTTCGGCCCGTATGCTTTGTCAAACCGAGGCGATGAAGACGTACTTCGAGTCGTTCTTGCCGACGGACCGCCCGTTCTTGATTCTGAATCCGATGATTCCGAACGGGAAGGGGACGCAGCCGACGTTCATGAAACCGAACGACCGCCTCGTCTATACAGGGAAGTTCGCGCCGCTTTGGTACACGACCGAGATTTTAGACGCATTCGCGAAGTTACGCGAGACGTATCCGGCCGAGCTTCATATTGCGGGCGACAAGTTCAACCAAGACCCGAACAACCCGAACTTCAAACAAGAGACGTTAGCGCGTCTGAAGTCGGAGGAAGGGATTCATTGGCTCAAAGGGATTCCGCGAGCGGACGTCGAGACGCTCATCGACCGTAGTGCGATCGGTGTATCGTGGCGTCATCCTGAACTCGACGCGAGTCTTGAGCTTTCGACGAAATTGCTCGAATACGGTTCGCTCGGTAAACCGGTCCTCTTGAACCGTAACCCGATGCACGAACTCATTCTCGGGGAAGACTATCCGCTCTTCGTCAACTCGGAAGAAGCATTCATTGAGAAGGCGCGTCTCGCGCTTACAGATGAGGATGTGTACGCTGACGCGGCGAAGCGTCTCTATGAGATGTCGCAGTATTATACGTTCAGTAACACGTACGCACGTCTTCGTGACGAGCTTTGGTCGATGAAAAAGATCAATCTTCTCTTCGCTGGTCATGACTTCAAGTTCTTGCGCCTGTTCATGGACTACTTCCAGAACAACCCGCGCTTCAACGTCTTGATTGACCAATGGGAAGGACATAAGATTCATGACGTGAATCACAGTAAGGCATGTCTCGAGCAAGCAGACATCATCTTCTGTGAATGGGGTCTCGGGAATGCCGTCTGGTACTCGCATCATAAGAAGCCGCACCAGACGATGATCGTCCGCATCCACCGCCAAGAGAAAGAAACACCGTTCCCACGTGAATACAATCTTCATAACATCGACCGCATCATTTTAGTGTCGCCATATATGCTTGAGGAGATGTATCGTCTCTTCCGCATCCCGCGTCACAAGATGACGATGATTTATAACGCGGTCGACGGGAAGCGTCTCGTCCAACCGAAAGAAACGGAAGACTTGACGTTCCACTTAGGTATGATCGGGGTCAACCCGAAATTGAAGCGTCTCGACCTTGCGCTCGATATGCTCGAAACGTTGTTACAAGATGACCCACGATACAAACTCTTTATCAAAGGCCATCATCCAAACGACATCTACTGGATCAACAAGCGAGAAGACGAGCGTGCCTACTACGACCGCTTGCTCGAGCGATTGGAGCAACCAATCTTCAAAGAGAGCGTCCGCTTTGACGGACACGGAGATGACGTTCCGGAATGGTTGACGAAAATCGGCTTCGTGCTGTCGACGAGTGACTTGGAAAGTTTCCACTTGGCACCGGCTGAAGCGATGACGTCTGGTACGTATCCGATTATCCGTCATTGGACGGGAAGTGAGACGATTTATCCGGACGATGTGTTGATGGAAAACGTGTTAGAAGGCGTCGACATCATTCGTTCGTTCAAAGGGGACTCAGCGCGTCTTTTGGAAGCGACAGAGGCCTATAAAGCGTATGCGCATCACCATTTCGCGATTGAAACGCTTGCTCCGAAATTAGAGGAGCTCTTACTAGCAGAACTGAATGCCGTCCATTCATAATCAGCAAGCCCGCCATCGCGGGTTTGCTTCTTTTGAAAACAAAGAGAAGGGGAGCATCCCATGAGTTATTTTTTGTATGAAGCCACTACCCGACACGTCGAGTTGACAGAGCGTGACGGGGTGACCCATGTGTTGTCGAAAAAACCGCTCGATGCACGCATCGGCTGGTTTGACGCAACACGTGACGAGCCACACGGTCACTATATCTCCCTTCAATTCGAAGAGACGTTCACCGTAACGGTCCCATTCAATAACGTCATCCCGGTCTACTACACGACGGACCCGATTGTCGTCGGTACATCGCTCCGTCAAGTGGCAGAGCGGGCCGGTAAAACGGAAGTGTCGTCTGAAGCTGTCTCGCAAATGCGATTTGTCGGTCATGTGTTTGGACGTAACACGCGCATCCAAGGCGTGAAGCGACTCGCTGCAGGCGAGCGTCTCACTGTCAAAGATGGGGACGTGACCATCGAGAAATGGGACGACCTGCCGATGGGGACGAACACATTACGGGAAGATTTTGATGCGACGTGGATCAAGGCGTTACGTCAATCGATTCCACCTTATCAAACTTTGAATCTTCCGTTTGCGGGTTCGGCGTTTGACCTCGTCTTCACCAAGCTTGCACTCGAGGCAGGGAAGACGGTGCGCCTTCACGTTCCTTCATTAGATGGAAACGAAGCAGAACTGGCACGCCAATTATTTGAGGAAGCCGAACTTGTCGAGGCGGAGCCGCCGGTGACAGACATCCACTTGTCGCTATCGAAACGAGTGGCACAGTCGTTCGATGTGACAGAAGGGAACTTGAGCGCGTACGAGTCGATTCCGACTGGACGGACACGTGATACGGACTACGTTGAAATCGGGAAACACGGTTCGGACTGGCTTTACGGCAAGCATATTTTCTTAAAAGAGACGATGGATGAGCATGAGGCGAAACAACAACTCTCGAGACGGGCGATTCGTCCGTTCGAAGGGTTTGGTGAAGCAGAGCGCGAACAAGTCGAGGCGATGCTGGAACGATTGTTTGACACGTATGAAGACCGGGATTGGAGCGGACGTCTCGAGGCGGCGTGGTTCGAGTTGAAAGTGGAGCACTTCCATGCGTATGCACGACAAGGTTTCATGGATGAGATGTTGCTCGTTCAACCACTGTTCGACCGTGACGTGCTGGGCCATATTCTAGAAGCACCATATGAACTGAAACGACAAGGTCACCTCATGAAGGTCGCCTTCGATGAAGTGTTCGGCCTTACGCCTCCACATCTGGTCAAAGAGAGTTTCGCCTGGAGCGATTCACCGCTCTTACCGACCGTCACGCCGGCGCCACTGAACTGGCGGTTGATGCTCGATGCGGTCGTGCCGAGCCAAGTCGAGCGGATGCATGAGCTCCTTCACGTGGAAGACTCAGTCCGCCAAGCGATGCCGAAGGGCGACAAGCCGAACCATCAGGTCGTGTCCATTTGGAATGACTGGACGGCGCAAAACTGGTCGCATTTGTTGGAAGAGACGGCGATTGAAACGGAACAGGTCGAACTGGAGATTCCAGAAGCGCACCAACCGCGATCGGTGACGATCAAACCGTTCATCTATCACTATTTCGTCCCGTTCAACACAGAGTTGTTTCGCCTGAGAGAGAATCAATTCAAGGCAGAGGTCGACGTCGAGCCGTTACATGGAGAGAATGGATATATCCAGCTCTTTAACCAGAGCTTCAGTTCACCTCCGTCAAGTGAGTTCTTAAAGGATGCGACGCTCGGGAACGCACCGTTCATCCAAGTGTCAGGGACGATTGAATTGTTGTCAGATGAAGACACGCCGATTGAATTGTACATCATGCAATATGATGCAAAGAAAAATCTGAAGAAGGCAGCCTTTGGTCAAACGCTTCGGACGGGAGTAAACACGTTACAACAACGTGTCCCGAAAGAGTTGGACGCCAAGTATATGAAGCTCGCCATCAAATTCCAAAATGATCAACATGCGGTCCGTCTCCGAATGGGTGCATGGGACATAGAAAGCTGAGGACATCGAGTATGGAACGTCAACAAGTTGAATATGTAGAACGTGAGAATGCTTTTTTACGTGAGCAGTTGCAAATGATGACAGACCAGATGGAAACGTTGAGACAAGAAGTGCTCGAAGAGGGCGCGAAACAGATTCGAGGAAAAGAGAACACGGTCCAAAAGATGAAAGAACTCGAAAAAGAATTGCGTCAAGCCCAAGCGAACGCCGAAAAGTGGCGGAAGACGGCAGCTTCTGAGCAGAACAAAGTGAAAACGATGACGGAAGAAGTGGAGCGGATGAAGCATGTGATTGATCGTGCGAAAGCCATCCCGCTCGCCGGTAAGCTCATCACAAAGATTGAGCGTGAAGGGAATCCATCATGAAAACGTATGAGGAACAGCTAAACGACATCCAATTGGAGAAAAAGGCATGGGCGCAGACCGTCAATCGTCACTTTGAGACGATGCCGACCCCGAATTGGCTCGACGGTTCTTCCATCAAGCGTGGCGTCAGTGTCATCGTCGCTTCACATGATTCGGAAGAATTGTTGCGTGCTTGCCTTGCGTCACTAGAAGCCCAAACGATCCATGCCTCATTGATTGAATGGGTGCTCGTCTTCAACGGGCCGAACCGTGAGGCATTGCGAGCCGTCAGTGAGTCGTTCGGTCGAGATGTCGACGTCGTCCGTCTCGAAGTTGAAGAGGCGAATGTCAGTATCGCCCGAAATCAAGGCATTGACGCGTCGACACGGCAGTATGTGACGTTTTTAGACGAGGACGATACGTTCAGCCCGACTTATGTCGAGCGACTATTCGAACAAGCATTACCGAATCGAATCGTGATTGCCGATATTCAAGACCGTAGTCCATCGGGCGAAGCACTTCCTTCACCCCTCCATCGGGAGTTCGAACGCCTGACAGGACAAGAGACAACGTACGAGCAAATGTCACAACTCCTGACGCTCAACGCGTGTAAACTTGTCCCAGCCGTCTATGCGAAACAAGTGCGTTACGAACCGACCTTAAGGAGCGGGGAAGATGTCGTTTATTTCTCAACGCTGTTCTCCACGTATACGCCTGAAGTGAAGATATTGCCTTCCGAGACGGATGCGATCTATTATCGCCAAGTGCGAGAGCGTTCTGTCTCTCGCCAAGCGGTCAGTCAAGACTTCTCGGTCGACCAACGTCTTTCCGTCATCAAGCGGCTCGATGCCATTCCGACGAAAGAAGCCTCGATTCGACGCTTCATCGAGCGGAAAATCGACGCTCAGACCTCGATGATGAGTTTATTTTATGAGACGGTTCCTGAACAACGCGCGTATATCCGTGCGTCGGTACGGGAAGCAGCGCTTCGTTATTTTTCATTTAGTATATTGAATCAACATGCAGCGGAACGGGGGATCGTCATCGGCGAACACCTCGAGCGGGCCGGCACACTCATTGCCGAATTCCCCGAAGACGTCGTCATCCGTGTCTATTTGATGGCGCCGTATACGCGTCAGGAACTGCGGAGCCATGTGACGGATGAACAATTTGAGCGACTGACGTTTGCGAATATGTCGCTACCGAATTGGTCAATATTGCCTGAAGTTTGTTATAGTAGTGGGGATGTGCGTGCCGTCGCATTATGCACAGAACATCATTTAGGTGTAAAATCTTACTCGGTCCCATCCCGTTAATACAGTATTGTCATGAAAATGTAATTGCTTCTCAATTCGTATCGGGAGTATAATGGGTTTGATTTTTGGTGAAATCCTAAACAATATGAAATGTTTTGCAACATTCGGTGACACGTGTCACTAATCTATGGAGGTTATTTCAATTATGAAAGTTTGTACAATCGGATTAGGATATATCGGACTCCCTACATCAGCCGTTTTCGCCCAGTATGGCGTAGACGTACTCGGTGTAGACATTCATCAGTCCGTCGTGGATAAATTGAACCGTGGCGAGATTCACATCGAAGAGCCAGGTCTTGGTGAAGTCGTGAAAGAAGTTGTCGCAAACGGTAAATTCCGTGCGTCACTCGAGCCAGAAAAAGCGGACGCGTTCATCATCGCGGTACCGACACCAAACAACGACGACGAGCACAAATCATGTGACCTCACATACGTTCTTGAAGCAACGAAACGCGTGCTTCCACACGTTGAAAAAGGAAACGTCATCATCGTGGAATCAACAATCGAGCCACGTACGATGGACGACCATGTGAAGCCGCTCGTCGAAGCTGCTGGGTTCACAGTCGGCGAAGACATCTTCCTCGTACACTGCCCAGAGCGCGTCCTCCCAGGACAAATCTTGCATGAGCTCGTTCACAACAACCGTATCGTCGGTGGAATCACGGAAGCATGTGCGGAAGCTGGTGCAAAAGTGTACGGTACGTTCGTTAAAGGTGAAATCATTAAGACGGATGCCAAAACGGCTGAGATGTCTAAACTCATGGAAAACACATTCCGTGACGTGAACATCGCCCTCGCGAACGAACTCGCGAAAGTATGTAACGCCCTCGACATCAACGTGCTTGACGTCATCGAGATGGCAAACAAACACCCACGCGTCAACTTGCATAGCCCAGGACCGGGTGTAGGTGGCCACTGTCTCGCGGTCGACCCATACTTCATCGTCGCGAAGCAACCAGACCTCGCGAAGATCATCAAGTTGTCACGTGACACGAACGTATCGATGCCTGCTTACGTCGTCGAGAACGTCAAGAAACTCGTCGCAGGACAAGACAATGCGAAAATCGCGGCGTTCGGCGTAACGTACAAAGGAAACGTCGACGACATGCGTGAAAGCCCAGCGGTCGACATCATCGAATTGATGCTCGCTGACGGCATGAACGTAGCCGTCCACGACCCACACGTCGAAGTCTCTTCTTCGAAACATTTCGACCTCGTCTCGAAAGAAGAAGCGATCCAAGATGCGGACCTCGTCCTCGTCCTCGTTGACCACAACGAGTTCAAAGCACTCGACTTCGCAGAATTGAACGGCGCGATGCGTCGCCCAATGATCTTCGACACACGTAATATCGTGAAGGCCGATGACAGCGACCTTGCCGTTGTAAACTACGGAAACCTTTACAACTACGTCAACGGGAAAGTCACGTTGGCCTAAACCGTTAGGTGCCCAATATGATCAAAGCATCGAAACAAGTTTTCATTGAACTTTGGGAGAGTCTCTATCTCATTTTGAGACTCTCTGTCTATGAAACGAAAAGTCGTTACTCGATGCAGTATTTTGGCTACTTGTGGGAAATCATCACACCAATTATTCAAATCGCCATCTATTGGCTCGTCTTCGGATTCGGTTTACGTGCGGGTCGAGACGTTGGGGATGTCCCGTTCTTACCATGGCTCGTCTCAGGGATTGTGCCATGGTTCTTCTTTGGACCGGCCATTGTCAGCGGATCTCGATCCGTTTTTTCTAAGATTGCCCTCGTCTCGAAGATGAGTTTTCCAATCAGTACGATTCCGGCCTATGTCATTTTGTCGGAGCTATACCGACACGTGGCCATGGTCGTCATCGCCTTTATCTTAATGATGGCGTTTGGGATCAGTGAAGGATGGAACATCTTGTTCCTCCCGTACTTATTGATCAGTGCGCTTGCGTTTTTATATGCGTTCGCATTGTTGACTTCCGCATTAGCCACAATCATCCGAGATTTTCAAAATTTGCTGTCACAAATTATTCGGATGATGCTGTATCTGTTACCGATTTTTTGGCAACCGTCCGGGAAACTAGAATTGATTTTGATGGCCAACCCGCTCTATTACCTTGTAGAAGGCTATCGCTCGATGTTCCTCGGAACGGATTGGATTATGCAAAATCTCACTTATGGTCTTTACTTCTGGGGCTTCACCCTCGTGACGTTCCTCATTGGTTCAGCGATTCACGTGCGTTTCCGTCGCTACTTTATCGACTATATTTAAGGAGCAGTGACGTATGAGCTATCAAGTCAAATTCGAAAATGTCTCGAAGCGATACACGTTGTATCGTAAGCAAAGTGACAAATTGAAAGAAGTCTTGTTCAACCGTGCGAACGGGAAACAGTTTTATGCGCTTCGTAACGTGACGTTCGAAGTTCCGCCCGGAGAGGTGGTCGGGATTTTAGGGATTAACGGTTCTGGGAAATCGACGATGTCGAACCTTCTCTCTGACGTGATTCCACCGACACACGGACGGATCGAGCTTCGAGGCAAACCGTCATTGATTGCCATCTCCTCTGGACTAAACGGTAATTTGACGGGGATGGAGAACATTGAACTGAAATGTCTCATGCTCGGGATGAACAAGCAGCAAATCAAAGACATTACCCCGGAAATTATCGAGTTTGCCGATATCGGCGATTTCATCGATCAACCGGTTAAAACGTACTCGAGCGGGATGAAGTCACGTCTTGGCTTCGCCATCTCCATCAACATCGACCCTGATATCCTTGTCATCGATGAAGCGTTGTCCGTTGGGGACCAAACGTTCACCGATCGGTGTCTCGTCAAGATGAACGAGTTCAAAGATCAAGGGAAGACGATTTTCTTCATCAGTCACTCGGTATCCCAAGTGCGTCAATTCTGTACACAAGCCATCTGGCTCGAGTACGGAGAGATTCGCGAATATGGACCCGTGGATGAGGTCGCAGACGAGTATATGAAATTCTTGAAATGGTTCCGCACGTTGGATGCGAAGCGTCAATCGGAATTCAAGCAACAGAAGATGGCGCAACGTACGACGATTGTGGACCAGGATGACGTCGGTGAGACGATTATCTTGCCGCGAAAAACGCTTAAAGGAGAATCTGTATGATTAAAGTTATGACCGTATTCGGTACACGCCCTGAGGCTATCAAAATGGCCCCGCTCGTGTTAGAGCTCAAACAACGTGAAGGGATCGAACCGATTGTCGTCGTCACAGCTCAACATCGTGAGATGCTCGATCAAGTCCTTCAACTTTTCAAAATCACACCGGACTATGATTTGGACGTGATGAAGAAAAACCAAACGCTCTTCGATGTGACGACACGTGTCCTTCACGGACTTGATGAAGTCATGAAAGAAGCGAAACCGGATATCGTTCTCGTTCACGGTGATACGACGACGACGTTCGCGGCATCACTCGCTGCATTCTATAACCAGATTGCAATCGGTCACGTAGAAGCAGGGCTTCGCACATACAACAAGTATTCACCTTACCCTGAGGAAATGAACCGTCAATTGACAGGCGTCATGGCAGACCTTCATTTCGCTCCGACGGACACATCAGCTGAAAACTTGCTTCGTGAGAACAAGAAAGAAGCCGATATTTTCGTGACAGGGAATACGGCAATCGATGCCTTGAAAACGACAGTTCAAGAAGACTACGACAGTGAGTTACTCAACGAGATCACGGGTCAAGACAAGCGTCTCGTCCTCTTGACGGCACACCGTCGTGAAAACCTTGGAGAGCCGATGCGCAACATGTTCCGCGCGGTTCGTCGTTTGATTGAAAAGTATGATGACATCGAAGTCGTGTACCCGGTTCACATGAACCCGATCGTACGCGAACTTGCTGGTGAAATCTTAAATGACCTAGACCGCGTTCACTTGATTGAACCGCTCGATGTCTTTGATTTCCACAACTACGCATCACGCTCGCACCTCATCTTGACGGATTCAGGTGGCGTACAAGAAGAAGCACCGTCACTCGGTGTACCGGTTCTCGTTCTTCGCGACACGACAGAGCGTCCGGAAGGCGTTGCAGCAGGAACGTTGAAACTCGCTGGAGTCGAGGAAGAAGTCATTTTCGGACTCGCCGATGAATTGTTATCGGATCAAGCCGCATATGAAAGTATGGCAAAAGCGTCTAACCCTTACGGGGACGGGGAGGCGTCACGCCGAATCGTCGACGCAATCGTCGAACGTTTCACACGTTGATTGATGATAGACTGTCCCTCGGGGCAGTCTATTCTTTTTTTGAGAAAGGAGGGAATCCATGCTTTTCAGTTCAACGATTTTTTTATTTTGGTTTTTACCGATTGTTTTGATCTTATACTATGTATCTCCACGTTTTTTGAAAAACACGATCCTGCTGATTGCCAGTCTCTTGTTTTACGCTTGGGGAGAACCGATTTATACAGCCGTTATGCTGACGTCGATTGTGATGAACTATTTGTTCGGAATCTATGTTGACCGCTATCGGGAAGAGAAGAAGAAAGCGAAGTGGATCGTCGGGCTCATGGTCGCGGCCAACGTACTCCTGTTGTCTGTGTTCAAATACACGAGCTTCATCATCGAAAACGTGAATGCCATCACGGGACTCGAATTGACCGACCCGAAAATTCCACTTCCGATTGGTGTGTCCTTCTTCACCTTTCAAGCGATGAGTTATGTGATCGATGTATACCGGAAGGATGGGAAAGTTCAACGGAACCCTCTCGACCTTGCTTTATACATCTCCTTGTTCCCACAATTGATTGCCGGACCGATTGTCCGTTATCAGACGGTCGCAGATGAGATCAATGATCGTAAAGAGACGATGGATGACTTTGCGAGCGGGGTGCAACGGTTTGTCATCGGTTTGGCGAAAAAGATGCTTCTCGCGAACAATGCCGGATACGTGGCGGACCAGATTTTCTCACAAAGTACAGACAACATGTCGATGGGGCTCGCCTGGATTGGAATTATCGCCTATTCGCTCCAAATCTACTTTGACTTCTCCGGATATTCCGATATGGCCATCGGATTAGGTCGGATGTTTGGGTTCCACTTCCTCGAGAATTTCAACTATCCGTACATCTCGAAGTCCGTCTCTGAATTTTGGCGGCGCTGGCATATCTCACTCGGTAGCTGGTTCCGAGATTACGTATACATCCCACTCGGCGGGAATCGGGGAAGTGCGTGGAAGCTCTATCGCAACTTAGCGGTCGTCTGGGTACTGACCGGTGTCTGGCACGGTGCGAGTTGGACCTTTATCGCATGGGGCGCCTATTATGGCGTATTCATCATGTTGGAGCGAGCGTTCCTCGGTGCTTGGCTAAAAGCGCTCCCAGCGGCACTTGCGCATGCGTTCACGCTATTTGTCGTCATCATCGGTTGGGTCTTCTTCCGAGCCGATAACTTCCCATACGCGCTTTCGTACTTGTCGGCCATGTTCCATTTGAACGGTGGACCGGTATGGGATCAGGAAGCGATGTTCTACTTCGTTCAATACGGGGTGATTCTATCGATTGCGATGATTGCTGCGACACCGATTCCGAAATGGTTCGGCGAGAAAGTGCTCTTGCTTGAACAAAACAGTAGAAAACTATGGGTCAACTACACGGCTGGCTTCATGCGAATCGGATTCTTGGCAACCATCTTTATCTTTGCGATTTCGTATGTCGTCGCGAGTAGCTTTAACCCGTTTATTTATTTCAGATTCTAACGAAAAAAGAGAGTACAAGGTTTTGACTCGTCCGTGGCGACATGACTCCTGCAGAATAAGAGTCCGACGGAGACCCAGCAGCGATGTTTGCGATGCGGCTCCGGGACTCTCTGCGGAAACCAGGGTCGCCGAAAGTACGAGTTAAACAAAACTTGTATGACGTATAAAAAGTCGTTCTCACAATGGAGAACGACTTTTTATGTGGGTTCATTCAATTTTTCATGATACAGGTCCACGAACTCGTTCAAGTTGACGTTGTGGATGAACAAGACGACGTCGATGTCGTTCTCATTTACATATGATTCGATAGTAGACTCCTCGAAATGACGGACATCAATGACGGACACATGTCCGAAATGCTCAGGTAACAAGGTGAGCATCGGATTCGCATACGAGTCTTTCAAGATGAGCGTCCGGGTGTCATTGACCGGTTGTTCCTGGTCCATCGTCACGATTGGCCAGTTCCGATGGAGGAAGAGCGAATACATTTCCGTATACGTTTCTTCCGATTTGAGTGGCTTTTTGTTGATGATGCTCGTGATCGGTTTACAAGGGGTCGCCCGATTGAAGCAGACCGAACTCGGCGTGAAGCCTTCTTTCGGTACCATCCATTCGAACGTGTCACCATCTTTCACGTATTGGAGTGTCGTGCTTCGTGCGTATGAACCGTAGTAAGGTTGTTCGTGCGTTTTCGTCCGAAGTTGGTTCGGTTTTAAGGTTAGACCCATTTCAGGATGATTTTTCGACATCGTGTTGACTGTCTGTGCGTAAGCCGCATAGGCCCCGTTCATGTTCCAGTGATAGTCGGTCTTGAAAAAGACGTCACTTAACTGTTGCGCTTCGTTCAATGACTTCCGATAGTCCATCACGTTCAGACCGGGCACTGTCGACAATTGATCACGGACCGTTTGGTAAATACGAGGGGCTTCATTGCCCATATAGTCTGGCATGTGAGGTTCGACGCTCGCCATCGAAGCCTTGTTCGGAGCGAGTCCGAAATATACCTCAGTGCCACGCTCTTCGAGGCGGGACGTAAACGTCGTCAAGTCGTTCACGAGCGTATCGGTATCAATCGATTCCTTCATCGGAGATTCCATCGTCCCGTCATCTGACACGTAGATTCCGTTTTTGACGGTTTGCTTAAAGACATCTTTATTTAAAAAAGCGTTCAAGCTGATCCAAGCATCGCGATTGAAGATTTGGTCGGTGACGAAAGACTCCGTTTGTTTCATATATGAACCTGACATGATGTGTGCAAATGTAGGAGAATCCGGGCTTTGTGCAAGCTTTCGGTTTTCCATGTCAGATACGTCTCGTTTCTCAGAAGAGAGCGTCAAATAGGCACCTCCGACCAAAAAGGCGACAAAGGATAAAATCAATACGAGTTGAAGGATGATTTTCGGATGATTGCGTCTTTTTCGATTGGAGCGGGGGTCCTGTTTATGAGAATCAACGTTTAAGTTTTGCATAGAGAACTCCTTTGTTACTAGATTAATCCGAGTCTCATTCTACCATATATTTGCTTCTGTAACTGTAACAATTATGTATCAGCAAAGTGATACGAAAAAACGCTTAAAGCGACATGACGTCACTCTAAACGTTTTTAGTGAGCGGTAAAGCGGGCCGGTCCGATCGACGACACGAGTCGGGTTGCGGCACGTAAACAATCAAGCTGTCTTGCATACACCCGACTCACATCGGCGAACGCAGAAGGAAGGTGATCCGAGTCGAGAGGACCTTGTCGCATATAAGACGATTCATCGGCTCCGAGTGGTGTCGGATGAATGACGAACTTATAGTGCGACGGGTCGAGCTCAATGACTTCAATCTCTGCGAACAGTCGTGCATCACGTGTATATAAGAAGCGGGTGGACAACCATTTATCAGAATCAGTCATGGGTCACCTGTCCCCTTTCAAAGTCTCATTACCATTATCATAAAACATTTTTTGGATATTGGGAATCTTATTTCATATTAATCCCAACATATTTACTTAAATTTGTAAAAGTGCCGAATCCGTGCATTCGTTTCTTTCTTTAGAGTATGGTTATAAGAGAATGTATGAAATGTAGGTGACCACATGAGAACGAACGCAACGGGGGATTATCGCTTCGTATTGATTCTTGGAGCAAAGGTCAACGGTACCTCTCCATCGAGAGCGCTCCGGCATCGGATTGACGTCGCGGCTGACTATGCGAAGGCGCATCCAACTGTAGAACTCATTGCAACTGGGGGACAAGGACCAGACGAAGGTATGGCCGAGGCACTTGTGATTGAACGGGAACTGATGGCGCGTGGCATTGAACCATACCGGATCCATGTTGAAGCGATCTCTACCTCGACAATCGAAAACTTTCGGCATAGCCGACCGTTTTGGGAAGGCGAGACGGGGCTCACCATCGTGACGAATGACTTTCATGTTCCGCGAGCACGTCTCATTGCGAAGCTCTATTTCCAACTCGAGAGCGATGCCCTATATGCACCGACTCCGCCACTTGCAAAAGGGCGATACGTGATCCGTGAGGTGTTAGCTTATGTGAAACTACTCGTCCGCTACCTGTTCAAAGAAAAAAACTAGGCTCTTGCATCCGCAAGAGCCTAGTTTGATTGACAGCCGATTTCTTGATTTAAAACTTCACCGAACGCTTCGGCGCCTTCCACATTCAGATGGACGCCATCGCTCTCGAAATAAGATTCCTTCCCGACGGATTGACCATGCCAATCGATGAGAGAAACGTTCTCGTGAAGTTCGCTTGCCCGAGCGAGCTTCTCATTGACCTCGCTCTCCCACGGACGAGGGACGCGGGTATTGATTAAATAAATATGGTCCGCGCGCTCGAACTGTTTGAGGAGCGTGTCGAGTTGTTCCATTTTGAACGCCCCGTTCGTTCCGAGATGAAGGAAGACGACATGACCTGGCGCGTTATACGATGCATACTGAGATGCGACCGGAATGGCATCGCGGACTTGGCGCCCGATTTCAGCATCAATGGTCATATTCGGAAACGCATCTGCCAAGTACTCGTTCAATCCGAGCATGACCGAATCACCGATCGCAAGGGCCGGTGGACAACTCTTTTCCTCTGGTGTTTCAGTTGGTGGAGGCGTCACCTCTGTGACCGCTTCTTCCGAATCGTCTGTTTCGGGTTCTTTCGGTACGTCAGGTGTCTCTTCTTTTGGCATCGGCACTTTTACTATCGGAATCTCATCTTGTGCCGGCTTTGATTCAGAGAAGGCCAAGATGGTCAAGTTGCCGACGAGTACGAGTGAGAGTGCCGTCGCACAAGCCGTGGCCGCGAAACGGGCACTTGGGTGCGTCGGTGTCGAGACGAGTTGACGGAACGAGGCGATAAATCCGTTCCGCCGAATCGGTGTCTCGATATAGCGATACGACAACTCGGCGATCAACAGCGTGAGGGCGACTTGACCGACCGCAAGGAGCGGTGAAAACGTTCCAAGTCGTTCGAGTGGCGTCGACAAGATGATGACCGGATAGTGCCATAAATAAATCCCGTACGTCCGCGTGCCGATCACACGAAGCCAAGCGCTTCCAAATAGGCGTGACCAGATCGTCGCCGGATGGGCGACCGCGGCAATCAAGATTGCGGACAAGAAGGCGACGAGCAAGAAGCCTCCATAATAGAGGAACGCGTCATACGCATTCACCGTGACGATGATCCCGACGATTCCGATGAGAGAAATCGCACCAGCCACATTCAAAATATGTCGTCCGATGTTTGGGATGACCGCTTTGAACGTATCTGGTCGCCAGCCGAATGCGAGCATGGCACCCATGAGCAGACCGAACAGGCGTGTATCCGTCCCGTAGTAGACACGGCTCGGGTCCGCTTCTGGAACGTAGCGGAACGCCATCCATGTCGCGGAGACGAGTAAGAGTGCCGCGACCAATTGAAGCAATCGTTTCCGGAAGGCGAGGCCGACGAGTAAAATGAGCGGCCAGACCGCGTAAAACTGTTCTTCAATGGAGAGAGACCATAAGTTTTGAAGTGGTGACGGTTTCCCGAAGCTCTCGAAATATGACACTTCATGGAAGATGTACCACCAGTTGTTCACGTAAGCGAGCGCGGCGAGTGAATCTTGCCGTACCGTCTCAAGCAACGAGCGGTCAAAGAGCGTGACGTATGTCATCACGAGAGACAACATCAAGACGAGCGCCGGGAGCAGTCGACGGAAACGGGCGATATAGAATCTTTTTAAGTCGATCGTGCCGCTCTTCGTCCACTCTCGAATGAGAATACCGGTAATCAAATAACCGGACAGGACGAAGAAGACATCGACACCGAGGAATCCCCCGGATATGTAAGGTACGTTTAAATGATATAAAATGACAGCCAAAACAGCGAACGTGCGTAAGCCGTCCAGACCGGGCATATACGTTGTATGTTTAAGTGGTTTCATGCCCCCACTTCCTTTCTAGTCAAAGCGGACATTTCCCTTTTTTTAGAATCCATTCTTCAGTATAACGAGTGGAGGAGAGGGAATGGTTTCAAAAGATTAACAATCAACTAAGCGAAAAAGTCCACAAAAAAAGGGACGCAAGGTCCCTTAGTGATTACACCAGATTGATCAATATTCCACCGATGACGCCGACGATGACGAGTGCCCAAGGTGGTAATTTCCAATAGGCGATCATGACGAACAAGAAAGCGGCAAAGACGAAGTCGATCGCACCGTTGACGGTACTTGTGAAGATTGGGCTATAAAATGCCGCAATCAAAATACCGACGACCGCAGCGTTCACCCCGATCAAGGCTCCAGCGACTTTCGGGTTGTGGCGGAGCGCATCCCAGAACGGAAGTGCCCCAAGAATGAGCAAGAACGCCGGCAAGAAAATGGCGACTGTCGCCAAAATCCCACCCGGAATCCCATTGATGACTGTCCCGAGGTAGGAAGCGAATGTGAACAATGGTCCCGGAACAGCCTGTGCGGCACCGTATCCTGCGAGGAACGCTTCTTCACTTAAGAAACCTGCTGGGACGAGTTCACGCTCGAGAAGTGGCAAGACAACGTGTCCGCCACCGAAGACGAGTGCACCGGCGCGATAAAAACTATCGAACAAGGCAATCGCCTGGTTTTCAAACGTTTCCCGTAAAATCGGCAAGATGACGAGAAGTGCCCCGAATACCGAAAGCAAGACGGCACCAAGGCGTTTTGAAATCGGGAACGTGCTTGATTTCGCATCGAGACGATCTGGCTTGAACAACAAGAATCCAGCGACAGCAGCAACGAGAATGACGAGCACTTGGCTAAACGTCGTCTGCCAAAGTAATACGCCGGCAAGTGCGAAGAAGGCAATCGTCTTCGTCTTTGGATCAGGTGTGAGCTTACTCGCCATGCCTAAAATCGCATGGGCGACGATGGCGACGGCGACGACTTTCAATCCGTACAACCAACCGGCATCGGAGACGTCGAGACCAGACAGTGCCAAAGCAAACAGCATGAGCGCGATGACCGACGGGGTCGTGAAGCCGATGAACGAGGTGATGCCACCTAGTATCCCGCCACGGACGATACCGATGCCGATTCCGACTTGCGAACTTGCAGGTCCAGGTAAGAATTGACATAAGGCGACGAGATCGGCGTATGCTTTCTCATCCATCCATTTGCGCCGTCTCACATATTCCTCATGGAAATAGCCGAGGTGGGCGACCGGTCCGCCGAACGATGTCAGCCCGAGTCGGGTCGAAACGAATAAAATCTCTAGTAACGTCTTGAACGTCACACGTTGTGTCGTCATATCTTCACTCCTTAATTTCTTTAAATAACTCATAAGCTTTTTGACGGGCTTCTTGCAACACCAAGAGCCCTTTTCCGGTCGTCACATAATTTTTGCGGACGTGTCCATCGACCGTCTCATTTTCCCGGACGAGGAGACCGTCTTTCTCCATCCCGTGTAAAATCGGATAGAGCGTACCGGCACTGATTTCATATCCGTGCTCCCTTAGCTCATCGACCATCCATGCTCCGTACACCGGATGTTCCGCAGCATGATGCAAGATATGAATGTGGATGAATCCGAGGAACAGTTTCCGTAGAACGCGGTCTTCCATACGTGTCATCTCCTTGTTATCGAATTCCGATATCGATTTTCGAAATCAGTCTAACAAATGATCGAGGAGGTAACAAGGGATCTGTATACAGTTTACGAAAACTTATAATAAGAAGATGGGAATGAGTTCGGAAAAAATAGGGAATCAATCACAAATGAGGTAAACTAGATGTTGAGATTAATTGCTGAGGAGGAAGTGACGTGACAAACCCTATCCATTCTTCATACGCTACATTGTTACGCCATATGCCCCAAGGCTACGTCGAGTTTAAAGTGATTTACGACGACGCTTCGGAGCCGATTGACTATGAATTCTTTGAAGTGAACGCCGCCTTTGAGAAGATGATGAAGGGAAAACGAAAACATTTTATCGGGCAGAAAGTGTCGACGGCACTGAAAGATTTTGAATATAGCGAGCGGGAGTGGATGATTCAAGTGGCACGGGTCGTCAGCGATGGCGGTACCGTGACGTTTGAACATTTCTCACGCCGAAATAAATCATGGTACGAGATGTCCGTCTTTAGTGAACGAAAAGACTTTGTCTCCGTCATGTTCCATGACATCACCCGGCATGTACAAGAAAACAATGCCTTGAAGCAACTCGTGAACGTATCGCATCGTTTCGTTTCAACGGGAAGCGACTTATTGATGAACCAACAGTTTCTTGACCAGATTCGAGATTTCACTGGAGCGAAAGCCGTCGCACTCAACTTGATGGAGACCGACGGGGAAACTTATACAACGGTCGCGTTGTCAGGCATGGACGAGATGTTAGAACGAAGTCTCGATGTGTTAGGGTTTCATCCGGTAGGGAAGAAGTGGCCGATGACTAAGCAACGAAAAGAGTTATTCAATCAATCAAATCCCATTGTGTTTGAGGGAATCGATCCGTTGATTGACGGTGCACTTCCGAAACGGCTCGTCAACAATTTACTTCGTATCTTTTCACTCGGAGAGGTCGTCCTCTTTAAAATCGAAAAAGACGGAGTTTTCTATGGGGACTTGACCATTGTTATGAGCAAAGGTCAATCGGCGAATCGACTTGGACTTGTCGAGTTGTATCTGGTCCATGTGCTCGAACAATTGGTCAAAGCGGATCACCAAGTCGGGGAGACGAAGAAATCGATGTTCGATGGATTTACGACACTTGACCTGGAATGCATTATGGCGCTCCATACGCGCCAAGTCTTACATTTGAATGATACGTGGGAGCGGGTGCTTGGCTATTCGCTTGATGAACTTGAAAATATGGATTTTCTTAGCTTGATTCATCCAGACGATGATGTCATCACAGAAGCGGGCTTTGCAGAACTCGAAGAAAGGGGAGAACTGTTCCGCTTCGTCAATCGCTTCCGAACGATTGATGACACCTATCGTTCGATTGAATGGCACTGTAAGCTTCAAGGGAACTATATTTACGCCGTGGCGAAAGATGTGACGGATCGCGTTCAGTTGGAAGAAAAATTGGCCGAACGGGACCGTCTGTTGACAAAACTATCTGACCAAATTCCGGGAGCCATCTATCAGTTTGAGTTGTTGCCGGACGGTAGCTTCAACTTCCCATTCTTCAGTCGAGGTTTTGAAGACATGCTAGGGATTACTGCCGAAGAAGTGCAGGCAGATGCCGGCCTCGTCTTCCGACGGATGCATCCCGATGACTATCCTCACGTCATGCAGTCGATTGATGAATCGTATCGGAATTTGACGATTTGGGACGCGGAGTTTCGTGTATTGGCCGAGGATGGACGAATAATTTGGATTCTAGGATCGTCCCGCCCTGAGAAGATTGCTGACGGTCATGTCCTCTGGCACGGCTATATCGGTGACGTTACAGAGAAGAAAAAGTATGAGAAGGAAATCGAGTATTTAAGTTATCACGACCAGTTGACGGGCGTCAAAAATCGTCGTTACTTTGAAGAAGCGCTGGAACGTTATGACGACGATGCGTTTTATCCATTGTCATTGATCGTCATCGATATTAACGGACTGAAGTTAACGAACGATGCGTTCGGACACTTAATAGGAGACCGGCTGCTCGTCGAAGCGGCGAATATTTTACGGTATGAATTGCGAGCGAAAGATGAGGTGGCACGTATCGGTGGGGATGAGTTCGTCGTCATCTCGCCGAATACGACACTTGATGAGGCGAAGCACTTGTCCGATCGTTTGAGCCGGCTCTTCCTCGGACAAACGGTAGAAGGGCTTCCGATTTCAGCATCGTTCGGTGAGGCGGTCAAGCACGACGCGACCATTGGATTAACAGACGTCTTCAACTTAGCGGAAGACCGAATGTATCACCATAAAGTGTCTGAGAAGCAGAGTCGCCGTCATCACTCGATTCAACTGATCATGCGGACGCTGTATGAAAAAATTCCTCGTGAAGAGGCGCACTCTCAGCGTGTTGCGAATTTGTCTGGAAAGCTCGCAGAAGCGATGGGCTTCACGAGCGCCGAAGTAAATGAAATTCGTACGGCCGCTATTTTGCACGACATCGGAAAAGTAGCGATTAGTAACGATATTTTAGATAAACCGGGTGCCTTGACGGAATCCGAGTGGCGCGAAATCAAACGACATCCTGAGGTCAGTTACAATATTTTAAGTACGGTTCCTGAATATGTCGCCCTGTCTGAAATTGTTTTGGCCCATCACGAACGATGGGATGGGAAAGGATATCCGAAAGGGATGAGTGAATATGAGATTCCGCTCGCTTCCCGCATCATCTCGATCGCAGACACGTTCGACGTCATGGTGACGGGTCGTCCTTATCGACAGGCGAAGTCGATTGATGAGGCGCTTGCCATCATTCAACAAGAGGCGGGCAAACAGTTCGATCCGACGCTCGTCGATGTCTTCTTTGAAAAAGTCGTCCCAACCCTACAACAATAAACAAGCGAGTCCTCTCTTATTTTGGGAGGACTCGCTTTTTCAAACGGTAAGCGGACGCTTCTTCAATACGAGAACCGTCAACAAGAAGACGATGCCGGTCATGCCAATCATGACGAGGATGGAGAGGAGCGGGAACTGTCCTTCATACGTCGTAATGATCCCGTTATTTAGCCAATATGTCGGTAGGAAGCGTCCGATGAGCTTCAACGAATCCGGTAACCAAAGCAAACTGATGAACGCACCTCCGGTGATGGCGGATGCCATCGTGACCGATATTTGAAAGATGTTCGCCTTCTCTCGATTCGTCGCAAATACCGCGATGAGGCCACCGAATGCCAGACAGACGAGCAGATAGGCCGAGAACAAGGCGAAGACGGTCGGGAGATGGGTCCACACGTCTTCCCCGTAAAGGACGAGGCTTACGCCGATCAAAAGCATGACATAGACGAAGCCGACGAGATAGAAAGCGAGGAGAAGTGATGCGAAATACCGCCGAGGTGTCACCGGTGAGGCGAACAGGCGGGCATAAATCTTCTCGTCCCGGTCATCCGCGACAAACATCGGGATGAACTGGAGGAACGTCGACATCATGATGAACGATAATAGACCGAAAAAAGCTTGTGTGCGTGCAGTCGTGGCGACGCTCTCTTGGAACGGTTCGCTAGAGAGCGTGTACCCGTTATCTGTCTCCTCGGTCGCGAGTTGGGTGAATGTGGCTTCGTCATATCCACTCGCCTCAAGAAGCTGGCGTTCACGTGACAAGTGACCGTTCAATGCCTGTTCGATTAGAGCGGCGTCACTACCGGCGATTGCGAAGAACGAGAGGCGAGGCATATCGCCGTTGAACGATTGTTCTGTAAAATCTTCAGGAATGAGAAGTACGATGTCTTCTCCTTCTAACAAGACGTCTTCTCCACTCGTCTCGAGCATGGTGACGCGGCCAAAACGTTCGGCTTCTTCAATGAGACGTTCGGCGAGAATGCCCCCGTCCTCATCGACAATTCCAATCGACGCATTAAGACTCGACGTCCCACCGACGAAGGAGAGGATGAGCGCAAACCCGAACATCGAGACAAACGTGAACACCCATAATCCTTTCTTTCGGAGCATCCGTTTGGCCACGTGTCTAATGAGTACCATGACGTCTCACCCCTTTCGATAGAAGATAGCTGAGTGCGATAAAGATGAGCAAATGAATCCCAAGTAAACCGAGGCTTTCCCAATAGACGCTCATGTCGCCTTCCCGAAGCATGACGGCGAGCATCCCGTCGCGCATAAAAATCGGCATGAACACATATGCGGCCCACGGCGCATAGTTCAGCGTTACTTGATCGAATCCGGGGACATAGCCGCCTGATAAAATCATGATGATGGCGACAAATCCGTTGACGACCGCATCTTTCGTCGTCGTACTCAACTTCGGCAGGTTGACGATGACAAACCCGATGGCGACCCCATATGCGGTTAAGGCGAGCCAAGCGAGAATCAAATAACCGAACTGGATATTTGCCAAATCAAACGTCCGATAGACGAAATGACTGAACCAGAATAACAAGATGAGCTGAAGCAAAATGATGACGTAGCGGCTGAACGTCCGAGCGAGTCGATATTGGATCGTTCGGACAGGAGCGGCTTGAATTCGTAAATAGCTGCCGATATTCGGTTGTTCTTCCCGTGCCATCGCCGTGATATAAAACGAACCGAATAGAGCGGTCATGATGGAGATGGTGACGGTGAAATATTCGAGCGACGAAGGGGTCCGTCCCGCTAAATCGACGCTCTCTGTATCAAGCCACGCCTCATTCTCATACGGGGCCGAAAGACCGGACTCCGCGAGCGTAATCTGTTGGTTGGCGATTGCCGTATACTGACCGAGAATGGCTTCAAGGACGTCAAACTCGACGGTCGTCGGTTCTTCATATAACAGCGTGAGGTCACTGCCGTCGAGCCGTAAGATGACGTCTGCATCCCCATCGTTCACCCCTTGTTCGGCTGACGCGATGTCTTCATAAGGGACAAGGCGGATGAACGCCTGAATGTCTTCATCGTTCAAAAAGTTCTCAAGCGGTTCTCGATACTGGTCGGTCGATGCTTCGACGTACGCGACGTTTGTGACGGGGAGTTTGAACGTGTCACTGAAGACGGCCGATAGCATCGTCCCAAGTCCGAAGATGAGGATGAGCGGGAAGAGGAGCATCCAAAAAAGTGTCGCACGATCCCGGAGCCGCTGTTTCACATCGTATTTGATAAAAGTCCACATGAAAGGACCTCCTATTCCCGGAGCGTCTTCCCGGTCAATGCCAAAAAGACGGTATTGAGGGAAGGACGGTCGACCGTGATGGACGTGAAGTGAACATGTTCCTGATGAAGCGTATCCAGGAGTGGGGCGAGCGGCGTATCTTTATCGAGCGACACTTCGATATACGGTTCCTCATATTGCACTTTTTGAACGTGGTCGAGTGCATCGAGCCGTTCGAGCAGATGAGGCGTGAGTGCATCGACTTTGATACGGGCCGTCTCGAGCGTCATGACGCGGTCTTTCAGTTCATCTTGCGTCCCTTCGGCGATGATTTTCCCTTCGTCGACGATGGCGATACGGTCGCAGAGTAGCTCGACCTCTTCCATGTAGTGTGACGTATAAATGATTGTGGCCCCACGACGGTTCAGTTCACGGATGTTCTCTAAGATTGTGTTTCGTGATTGCGGATCGATGGCGACGGTCGGCTCATCCATGAAGATGAGTTCCGGCTCATGGACGATTCCGCATGCGATGTTGAGGCGGCGGAGGAGACCGCCGGACAGTTCAGGTGGGCGTTTCTTTTGATGGGTATCGAGTTCGACGAACGCAATCGCGGCCTCGGTCTTTTGTTTCGCTTCTTTTGGACTGAATCCGTATAATTCGGCGAAGAATTGAATGTTCTCATAAACGGTCAGCTGGTCATAGACAGAGACGTGTTGCGGAACAATCCCGACACGTCGCTTAATGGACAGTTCGTCTTTCGGCATCGATTGTCCAAAGATGTGAATGGATCCGGAATCCGCCTCATATAGATTCAACATGACGGAGATGGCCGTCGTCTTACCGGCACCGTTCGGACCGAGAAGACCGAACAGCTCGCCTTTTTCGACATTCAGACTAAGGTCGTTCAAGGCGGCTGTGTCCCCGAACCGTTTCGTGACATGATCGAGCGAGATGATCGACATAGATGTACTCCTTTCTCATGTGAAAGACTCATCATTCTACATATAGGTGTTCGTGGATTGTCACGAATATACCTGTCCGGATTCATGAAAATGTGCAATAATCTAATTATTCAGATAATTATTGTGTTGAAATGAGGGATTGGGATGAAAGGGTGGCAATTCAATAAACATGAGGGGGCGTTATTCCCGGACGAAATCGTACTGTCTGCATTTTGTACAGTCGAACCGAAACGGATGGATTCGACGTTACCGTTTTATTATGACGAGTCGATTTTTCGATTCACTAATAAAAAAGAGGAAACGTTCTACTTTAAAATTTCCCCGAGCTATCACGAGTTTGAAATCAATGTGAAAGACCGAGACGGGGAACTCCTTTACTATCAGTTGCTTCGGACCGTCAGCAAGGTCGAAATCTTAGAAGACCGACGTGACCATGCGGAGCTATTGATCGTCCTCGCAGAAGACCGGAAGCGGACCGTGACGTCAATCGAATTGACCGTCCGACCGCGTTTTCGTGTGCTCGTGAAAGAGCATGAGGTATGAGTGGATAGGAGGTGGAGCGGGTGCAGACCCGCTCATTTTTGTGCCAAAAAACCAGCCACCGACGTGACTGGCTCCCATTGATTATTTCGTCAAAAAGATTTGAACGTGAATGGTCGATCCTTGGGCATCGGTCGCTTTCCCAATCCCGAGATGTGTATAGTTCGCGTTCAAGATGTTGGCACGGTGACCGCTGCTGTTCATCCAGGCGTCCACCGCCCGGACCGGGTCGCTCGAGCCTTTATAAATGTTTTCTCCCCATCCCCGGTACGACACGCCATAGGCACGTAATGTATCACCAGGCGTACCGTTCTCCTTCAACGTATGGGAGAACTGACCTGTCCGAGCCATTTCATCCGCTCGGACTTGTGCGACACGGTTTGCTTCGTTCGAAGCGGCGAGTAGCGATAAGCCGGCTGCCTGTCGTTCTTTGTTCGTCTCTGTTAACACGTTGACTGGCGACGTGAAGCTGACATGCTTGGCTTGAAGATACCCGACGTACGAGCCGTAACGGACTTTATACCATCGAGACGTTCCCGTATAGCGATACGAGATTGTTTCGAGTGCCGTGCCTTGGCGTAAAAATTTGACGTTCGACGAAGTCGTCAGCGGTGCAGACTTCACATACACGCTCGAAGGTTTGACGTAGGTTGGAGTCGTGAAACGAACTTCGGCAGTAGACAAACGGACATAATCCCCAGGCACATAGGCATAGCCGCTGCCCCATTGAATCTTGTACCAACGCTCTCCATTCACAAAAAAGGTGGTGCGTACGTGCATCGAGCCGTCACGAGGAATGGCATTCAGTCGTGTGGCACCGAGCGATGGTGTGGGGCGCGCGTATAATTTACTAATATTCGTCACATACCCTTTCGTATTGACCGATACTTCCGTATACGCATGTGCAACGATGGATTGTTGCGACAACGTTGCCGATAGCGACATGAAGAAGGTCAAGAGGATAGCGGTCATGATTTTTCTCAAATGGATCGACTCCTTTTGTTAAACTTCTTATATTCTATATTATTTGGTTGATTTTTGGTTTTACCATTTCATTACAAAAGGATGGTCTCTTTGTGAGCCCATCCTCCCTTCATTATTTGTACAGTAAATACTCTTTTCGGATTGGGAGGAATGCATCCCGTTCGTCCTCGACTTTAGTCAGGATCTCATCAAGCGGAGCTCCTTCGAGAATCATGTCTTTCACATAGACATTTCCTGTCAACTTCGTGATGAAGTCGTTCGCTAAAAACTCAAAATCATCCGGATACAAATCGTGTGCCGTTTGAATCATCGCAATCCCAGTTTTCGTTGATTCGAATCGAGTCGGGTCGGTGACATAGACCTCGACCCCGTGCGTCAGTTTGCCCGCATGTTTGGAGAATGTCGGCGTGAACGAGGCAGCCCGGAAAGCGACACCAGGCAAGTCAAGGTCGTTCAGCTCTTTCGCATACTCGTGTGCTTGTATATACGGGGCGCCGATCAACTGGAACGGTTTTGTCGTCCCGCGCCCTTCAGATAAATTCGTTCCTTCAAATAATCCGGTCGCAGGATAGACGTTGACTGTGTCAGTCGTCGGCATGTTTGGGGACGGCATGACGAATGGAAGCCCCGTATCCTCATACATCATCGAACGCTTCCATCCCTTCATTTTGACGACTTCGAGGTCGGCCTGAATGTGATACTCGCTGTTGAACAACTGCGCGAGTTCGCCGACGGTCATTCCATGCTTCAAGGGAATCGGATAGAGCCCGATGAAGCTGGAATAGTCAGGGTCGAGCACCGGACCATCGACGCGAAGACCACCTTGAGGGTTCGGGCGGTCGAGGACGACGAATGGAATCCCATTCTCGGCAGCGGCTTCCATCGCATAGGCCATCGTGTAGATATACGTATAATAGCGAGTCCCGACGTCTTGAATGTCAAAGACGAGCACATCCACATGTTCTAACATTTCAGGAGTCGGTTTTTTTGTGGCGCCATATAGACTATATACGGGCAAACCCGTCACCTCATCGATGTAAGAGCTGACAGTGGAGCCGGCCTGGGCATCCCCTCGAACGCCGTGCTCAGGTCCATAAAGTGCCGTCAATTCAAAGTCATCGGACTGATCGAACAAATCGACGATGCTCGTCCGCTCCGCGTTGATCCCGGTCGGATTTGTGATCAGCCCGACTCGTTTTCCTTTCAAGATATCCGGATTCTCCATCAAGCGGTCGACACCAAGCTCGACCTTAGGCTTTTTCGGTTCAGATTTCGCGTCCGCATCCAGCAAGACGATTGAAGTCGAGAGTAGCGTCAATACTGCCATACCACCAATCCATTTTTTCATGAGAGTTCCTCCTTAGAAAAATGTAAGCGCTTCAAATACATAAAGGGAGTGTACCATTTAGAAATTTAATTTCAATATTTATGAATTAAAATAGGAATTTATATTTCTGATTTTCGTACTATTCTCCTAATTAGACAGCAAAAAACGTGTCTCTCTCATGAAAGACACGTTTCTACTTATCTAACCGCGAGCGCTTTCCATCCCGTGGCGCCCATGACGGCACTCACTTTCGATTTCGGGACGACGAGTCGACCGCGATATGGGTCATTGATATATAGATTTGATTTGTCATAACCGGTCGCCAACATGACATGATAGTTGACGTAACCGGTGAACTTCTTGTTTGAAGCAGTGTACCAATTGAAATAGCCGTAAGGTTTATTGAAGTCGACACTTGCCCAGACGATGACGGGGTTGCCCATCGCCAGCTCACGTTCGATTGAAGCGAGCCCTTGCCCCGACAAGTCTTTTACCGGGCGATATTTACTAGAAAATCCAATCATGCCTTTCGGGTAAATGCCGTAGTTCTTGTATTTGCCTAATGTACGGCGCGGGTCGCCGGTGAACATGACGTTCGGGTCGACCCAGCGATATAACCGATTCTCATAACGCGCGTTCCACATACTCTTCGGCATCTCGTTGTATAAGGTCGATGCGCTGACAGCACGACCTTTTTCTTCAAGCGCCATTTTGAGCGAGAAGAATTCACAACCGGACGGATACCCCATCGGGAACTGACGATAGATTGGGACGCTCATCTTATACATCGATAGCCGAGGGGAATAGACTCCTTTCGCATCAAACGAGGCATTGCCGACACGTTTGTTTTGGTACATGCGTCCATTGGCATCGAAGTAGTACCATTGTCCTTTGATCAGCTGCCAGTCCGTTTTCTTCGTCAGTGCCGGTGCGAAGTACTCATAGCGTGTCGAGTATTTCCATCCGGTCTCTTGTACGCCGGTCGAATGAAAGAAGTACGTTTCGTTGCCCATCTTGAATTTCCCTTTTAGACGATATCCATACTGGGGATGGAAACCGTATGTTTTGCCATTAATCCGTTGTAACCCATATAGCCGCTTTCCTGTTGAATCGAATAAGTAATTGCGGTCGCGCAACCGATATGCCCCTTTCAGGCTATGTCCGTAAGTCGGGTGAAATCCATATACGTCTTTCCCGACCCAGGCCAGGCCTTGGCGACGGACCCCGTCATTTCCAAAGTAGTAGGAACGGGTTTTGATTGTTTGCCATCCGGTCGCGACTTTTCCGTCATTCAGCAGGAAATATGATTTTCCACCGAGCGTATACATACCGGTACGAATCGTCCCGTCTGAAAAGATGTAATGCTTTGCCCCGGCGATTTGCTGCCAACCGGAGAGGCGAACGCCTTTGTCTGTGAAATAGTAGCGCTTGTCGTCAATCGTCTGGAATCCTGTGACGGGCTGACCAGTCTCATCGTAATAATAGAGGAGCCTATCTCGTTCTTGCCATCCGGTCAGCAGTTTTCCGTCTTCACCAAAGGTATAGATCGTTCCGTCGATGGAATAGCTGCCGGTGACGAGGCGACCATCCGTTTCAAAATAATATGTAGCTTCTTCGATTTGTTGCCATCCAGTGAGAAGGATCCCTTCCGCATCGAGATAATATATATTGCTATCAATTTGTTGCCACCCCGTCAACAGCGTCCCGTCACTCGACGTGTAAACAATCCCGTCTTCGGTCTGTTGAAACGACCCTTCAGCGGAAACGAGTTGGGGACTCACCCATAAGGCACCCATTAAAAATCCGATACCGATTTTCCTTTTCCATGCCATCGATTGAACCTCCTCCATACGAATACAGAAGAGATACCCATATTTATCCAATGTCAAGCTGAGTCAAAGGATTCAATTGAAGGATCAGACGTTTACGCCGAATGGCTCATGAACCGAAGACGTTTCGACGCCACATAAAGCGAGAGGATGACGACGAGCATTCCGGTCATGAGCGGCCACATGAGATCTACTTCTGTCAGGAGCACTTCGCTCGAAAGCGGCCCGAGCATCCAAGGCATCCAATCGAGGTCGACCCAACCGATGAGGAGCGACATGACGAAATGGAGGCCGAGCGTCAACACGACCGCGACGACACCACTTTCCAACATCGCGGCGATAAGGAAGAAAATCGATAACTGAACAACAAAATGACAGATGAGGAGTGTGGTCGATATGAGAAAGTCGAGCCAATCGAATGCGTCGAACAAAATGACCGTATAATAGGCGGCTGCCGTTTGTGCGAGCAAGATGCTGCCGACGCTTAGTAGGGCGTAATGTCCCCATTTACTGACGACGATGCGTGACGTCGGGATTTGTAACGACTTGAGCCAGGCGAGGGTCCCGTTTGTCCGTTCATGGCTGAACGTATGCATCGCCGACAATAAGACGACGAGGAGCCCGATTTGGCGAAGCTGTTCGCTGACAGAAATCAATACTTCTTCCGGTGTCGGTGTCGGAATTTCAATGACGGCACCGTCCGGTAAGTTCCCACCGGATGCGAGAATATCGGGTAAGAAATAAAGCGTGAGCGGCTGCATGGAGGCGAGGAGCATGAGAGCGATCGGAATCCAGATGAGTCGCTTGTTCGCCCACGACTCCCGCCATTCTTGTTTGAAAATTGCCGTGCGCATCAGGCGTTCACCTCCAAGAACAAGGACTCGAGTGACGGATGCCCGACGTGTAACGATTGGACGGTGACGTTCAGTTCAAGGATCCGGTTCAAGATTGCACGTTCAGCGATATACCGGTTCGTCGACTCGAACGTCCACGTCGAGCCATTCTTCGTCACACGACGCACACCGGCTAGCGTATTCCAATCTGTCCCACTCGTCGGGTCGTCGAAGAGACGTAATTCAATCGTGGATTTCGATCCGAGCAAGTCGGTCACCGTGCCTTCCATCAGTAGTTTACCTTGTCGAAGCAAGAGCACCCAGTCGCTCGCTTCTTCAGCATCCGGGAGGACGTGTGTCGAATAGAGAATCATTCGCTCTCGTTTCAAGTCGCTCAACAAGTCGAGCACTTCCCGTCGACCGCGTGGATCTAAAGCTGAGACCGGCTCGTCGAGTAACAGTAATTCAGGGTCATGGACGAGTGCCTGGGCGATGCCTAGACGCTGACGCATCCCGCCCGATAAGTTCGAGGCTGGACGATCGACCGGCTCAAGACCGACGCGTTTTAATAGTTGGATAGGATCAATATGTTTCGTTCCCGTCAATTCAGCAGCGTAGCGAATCGTCTCGACAGGCGTGAGGGACGGATAGAGGGCAGGGCGTTGTGGCAAATAGCCAACCCGAATCTGGTCATGTCCGCTCATATCGCCACTCGTCGGGTCCGTGACGCGGGCGAGCAAGTTCAACAAAGTAGTCTTCCCGGCACCATTTTCTCCGAGTAACGAGGTGCAACCTGGGCGCAGCTCAAAGCTGACATCATCGAGGGCCGTGAAGGAACCGAATCGTTTGGTTAACCGTGTGACTTTCATCGCGGCGTCCGTCCCCATAAGAAGTAGATGATCGGGCCGAGAATGTTGATGAAGACGATGACGAGGAGCCATACCCATTTCGGGCCGTTCGTCATGTCCCGTTTGAACAAGTCGATCAAAGCGACGACGAGTAAGATCAGTTGCAGGATGAGTACAGGTAACAGGATGAGAAAAAGTGTATTCGGGTCGTTTGCGATATCCATAGCGAGAACCTCCTTCAGTAATTAGACTGTCCTTACACATTCTACACGAACAGGGCGTCCCCTGTATGAGACACAAAAAATCCCCATCTCACGAAGAGACGGGGAAGATGAATCATTTGACGATGATGACAGGAGCGAGTGCACGTTTGGCGAGTTTATGACTGACGCTACCGAGCACGAACTCTTGGAACGTGTTCAATCCACGCGATCCGACGACGACATATTCGTACGGCTCGTGGTTCGCATATTTGACGAGCTCAACGTCCGGTTCACCACGAAGTTCGATGTACTCGTAAGGGATGCCTTCTGCTTCCGTCAAATCGAACAACGGTTTGAGCATCTGCTTCCGTTTTGTTTCCAAGTCGATTTTGCCCGTCGAGTTGAGGGCGGCCTCTTTTGATTCTTTCGCACTGATGACATGGACGATGTCAATCGACGCATTGGACGCCTTTGCGAGTTGAATCGCCTTTTCAAGCGCACGTTTCGAGTGGGCAGAACCATCTGCCGCTAAAAATACCTTTCCCATGAAAACTCCTCCTCTTTCGCACGTTCTACATTTAGTATAGGTGATTTGGTGAAGCGGGGGAATGCCGAATCAATGTCCTGCGTTCGCGTCTTGTTGCTTCAAATGAAGCGCGAGCGTGTTGAGCAGTTTTTCAGAGTCTTTATTCAAATTGAGAAGTTCAGGTTCAATTCCGACTTCACGGTATTTGAAGACGACCTTATCGATGGCGCCGATGGCCGAGTCATCCCAAAGATGCGTATTCGCAAAATCGATGGTGACCTGTTTGACACCTGCATCCACGTCTTCTGTCACATCAAACTGGTTGACGAATTCAGACGTCGAGGCGAAGAACAATTGTCCGTTTACCGTATAGTCTACGCGATGTGACGTGACGTGGCGACCGAGGTCGATTTTCGAAATTTTGGCAGCGAACAAAATCGCAGCCGTCAAAATTCCACCGAGCACACCGAGTGACAAGTCGTGCGTGAAGACCGTGACGATGACCGTGACGAGCATGACGACCGTGTCTGACTTTTGAGCGGTACGCATCGCTTTGAGCGAGCCCCAGTCGAACGTCGCATACGATACGAAGAACATGACACCGACGAGCGCGCCGACAGGAATTAGCATGAGCACATCACTGATCGTCATGATCATGATGAAGAGGGCGAGTCCTGCGGTGAATGTCGAGAGACGACCGCGCGCACCTGAGGAGACGTTAATGACCGATTGACCGATCATCGCGCATCCTGGCATCCCACCGAAGAATCCGGCAATGATGTTCGAAATCCCTTGACCACGCGACTCGCGGTTCTTATTCGAGTCCGTTCCTGTCATGTCATCGACGATTTGGGCCGTCAAGAGCGATTCAATCAAGCCGACGAACGCGAGTGAGATCGAGTACGGCAAGATGATCATGAGTGTCTCAAGCGTGAACGGCACATCCGGGAATAAGAAGTCCGGAAGTGTCGCTGAGATCGTTCCCATGTCCCCGATGTTTTTCGTATCGAGACCGAGCGTGATCGCGAGAATCGTCATGACGACGATGGCGACGAGCGGCGCAGGAATTGCTTTCGTGACACGTGGGAACAAGAAGATGATGGCGAGTGACGCCGCGACGATTGCCCAGATGATCCAGCTTTCCCCTTCAAAGTTTGACAACTGCGCTTGGAAAATCAAAATGGCAAGCGCGTTGACGAAACCGACCATGACGGCACGGGGAATGAATTTCATCAAGCGGGCGATGCCGAGATAACCGAGGATGATTTGAATAATTCCGGTCAAAATACCGGCAGCGAGCAAATACTGCAGACCGTGGTCGGCAACGAGCGAGACGACGACGAGCGCCATCGCACCGGTCGCAGCGGAAATCATGGCTGGACGACCTCCGGCAATCGAGATGACCATGGCGATGATGAATGAGGCATAAAGCCCTACCATCGGGTTGACGCCAGCGATGAGGGAGAAGGCGATGGCTTCCGGGATGAGCGCCAAAGCGACGACAATCCCGGCTAAAATGTCGGCTCGGACGTTTCCGAACCATTCATGTTTCAACGTATTCAATCTTTCCAAAAGAACACACCTTTCTGTATAAAATGATTTGATTTTCGAGTCTCACGAAAATCAAAATAATGGAATCCGTTCATTTTCAACGTGTTTCATCATACCGAATCTAGTCCAAAATGACAATTGATTCGTGTGAAAAACTATGGTAATTTCATAACGTATAGGTTATATAACGGAAAAGTTATATGAAAGGTGGGGAGTAGTCATGTATACCGTGAAAGAATTAAGTAAAGTTCTCAAAGTGCTAGGTGACCCGACCCGATTGACGATGTTGAAACAGATGGAAGCAGGCGAACAGTGCGCCTGTAGTTTCGTCGATTGTTTCGATATTTCGCAACCAGCAATCAGTCGCCATTTGAAGATGTTACGCCAGGCGGGGCTCTTGCTCGAGCGTCGGGACAAACAGTGGATCCATTATCGATTGAACGAGACGAGTCCGTTTTATCCGCTCGTCAAAGATTTATTAGCGAATTTAGAGACGACTGAGCCGAGCTGTGATTGCGAGCCGAATTGTGCCGTTTAAGGAGAGATGAAGATGAAACTTGAAGTGTTCGAACCAGCCATGTGTTGTCCGACCGGATTGTGTGGACCGTCCATCGACCCGGAACTGACACGGGTGGCGACTATCCATTACGTGTTACAGCAACGGGGCTTTGATGTGTCACGCTATAATCTCGCATCGGAACCGAACCGATTCGTCGAGAATACCATCGTCCAAGCTGAAATCATGAACGGGCTCGATGTGCTCCCGATGACGCTCGTCGACGGAGAGATTGTGAAACGGGGCACCTATTTGACGAATGAAGAGATGGCGGAATTGACGGGATTACCGATTGCCGCATTCACCAAACAAGATGGAGAAAAACCGAAAGTTCGAATCTCACTCAAAAAATAAGGAGATGCTCACAGTGAAGCCATTTGATTTTCAGACGATTGAACCGACCCGCTATGTGTTTTTGACCGGGAAAGGTGGCGTTGGGAAGACGTCGACGGCATCGAGTCTCGCCTTGACGCTCGCCAATCGTGGAAAACAGATTTTACTCGTCTCGACCGACCCGGCGAGTAATCTACAAGACGTCTTTGAGATGGAGCTCGATGAGACACCGCGTCTCGTTACAGGAACGACGCTTGCGATTGCCAACTTTGACCCGGAACAGGCGGCAAAACAGTATATGGAACGCATGGTCGGTCCGTATCGGGGCGTTTTACCGGACGTTGCCATCCAATCGGTGGAAGAACAGTTGTCTGGCGCCTGTACGGTAGAGATTGCGGCGTTCGATCAATTCACGGATCTGTTGACGTCCGAGGCGGCACGGGAACGATACGACCATATCATCTTTGATACGGCACCGACCGGGCATACGCTCCGATTACTGACCCTACCGAGCGCATGGGATGAATTTTTAGAGACGAATACGACGGGTGCGTCTTGTCTTGGTCCATTGGCTGGTCTTGCGGATAAACAAGTGCAGTACAAACGAGCCGTCGAGACGCTCATCGATGACAACGAGACGACGTTATTGCTCGTCGCTCGTCCCGAAAAGTCGACGCTTGTCGAAGCGGCACGGGCCGCGACCGAGCTTCGGGCCATCGGCATCGAGCGAATGCAGCTCATCATCAACGGTGTCGTCGAGTCAGGTAAAGGGACAGACCGTTACACGAAGCGGTTCATCGAACGTCAACAACAAGCACTCGATGATCTCCCGCATGGAATCGTCGACCTCGAGACGTTTACGCTCCCGTATGCGTATGAGAATCTCGTCGGGGTTTCGGCGCTCCAGCGTTTTGTGGGCGGGGAGTCGGTCGTGATCTCGGATGCACGTTATGATACGAGTCGTTACGGCTCGATCGATCAACTCGTCGACGAAATGGAAGCGGACGGTCCTAGCGTGATTATGACGATGGGGAAAGGTGGGGTCGGGAAGACGACACTCGCCTCGCTTCTTGCTGTCGCGCTTCACGAACGAGGGCATGCTGTCCATTTGACGACAACAGACCCGGCCGCTCATGTCGCACTCACAATTGGCGCAGACGTTTCAGATACGTTCACCGTCGATGCCATTGATCCGAAAGCCGAGATTGAGAAGTATCGGACGGATGTGTTCCGGGAAGCAGGGGACATGAACGAAGAGCAACGCATGATGCTCGAAGAGGACTTGCGCTCACCGTGTACAGAAGAGATTGCCGTCTTCCGAGCCTTTGCTGATCAAGTGGCGAAAGCGAGAGACCGCTTCGTCGTCATCGATACAGCTCCAACTGGGCATACACTTCTGTTATTAGATGCGACGGAGAGCTATCATCGTGAACTTGAACGGTCGACCGGCGTCGTTCCGGAAGCGGTCCGAACGTTACTGCCGAAACTGCGCGACCCGAAACAAACGCACATCATCATCACGACACTGCCTGAGGCGACGCCGGTATATGAAGCGGAGCGTCTCACGGCCGACTTACAACGGGCAGCGATTCAACCGTTCGCTTGGGTCGTCAATCAATCGTTTACGCCACTCGACGTCACAAGCAAGCTGCTGACATCGAAAGTCGCGAGCGAGGCGACATGGCTCGAACGTGTGAACAATAATCCACGCCCGACGATTCTCGCATGGCAAGAACAACTGCCGGTTGGATACTCGGCATTATCTCAATTATTAAAGGAGAAAATACAATGAACATCACAAACGAAGCAATCGATTTTTTGAAGACGGCACTTGAAGAGGAGGAAACGAAATCTGTCCGCATCATCACAGAGGCAGGTTGCTGTGGACCGACGCTCGGTCTAGCCGTTGCGACACCAGAAGAGACAGACGAAGTGAAGCAATTCGACACGCTCACGTTTGCTGTTGCGAAGGAAGCAGAAGCGTTGGCGGAAAATGTTACGCTCGACGTCGAATCGACAGAAGATGGCATCACGCTCGTGTTGCACGGTTTACAACCATCTTGTTAATGAAATAAATAGAGATTATTGGAGGAACTCATTGTGCAGTGGATTGCTAGTTTAATTTTTTTGGTGACGCTCTTTCTCATCATCAAGCAACCGAAAGGCCTCGGCATCGGTTACTCGGCGATGGCGATGGCCGTCATCGCCCTCCTTTCAGGCGTCGTCAACCTCGATGACGTCGGAACGGTATGGGGCATCATCTGGAACGCAACGTTCACGTTCATAGCCGTGATTTTGATCTCACTTATTTTAGATGAGATTGGATTTTTTGAATGGGCCGCTTTACATATGGCACGAATCGCTAAAGGCGGTGGGGTGAAGCTGTTTGTCTACATCACCTTACTCGGCGCGCTCGTCGCAGCATTGTTCGCGAACGACGGGGCCGCGCTCATTTTGACACCAATCGTCTTGGCGATGGTGCGAGCACTCAAACTGCCGGACGCGGTCGTGTTGGCGTATGTGATGGCATCCGGCTTCATCGCCGACACGGCAAGTCTCCCGTTCATCGTCTCGAACCTGGTCAATATCGTCTCGGCTGACTTCTTCGGTATCGGGTTTGCTGAGTATGCGGCGCGGATGGTATTCGTCAACGTGTTCGCAGTCGCAGGTAGTCTACTCGTCTTGTATCTCTATTTCAAAAAAGACATCCCGAAACAATATGACGCGTCTCAGTTGGCCGAACCGACGTCGGTCATTAAAGACCATACGATGTTCCGCTTGTCGTGGGTCGTACTCGCTTTGCTAGTCATCGGGTATTTCACGAGTGACTTGCTCGGCATCCCGGTCTCGCTCGTCGCCGGTGTCATCGCCTTGTTCTTCCTCGTGATGGCGAATCGATCATCTGCCGTAGAGACGACTCAAGTCGTCAAAGGTGCACCTTGGGCCATCGTCTTTTTCTCGCTCGGGATGTATATCGTCGTTTACGGTTTACAAAACGCGGGACTGACACAAGTACTTGCCAACTTCATTGACTGGTTTGCAGTGAACGCATTCAGTGCGACGTTCGGGATGGGTTTCTTGGCAGCGATTCTATCGTCTGTCATGAACAACATGCCGACCGTCATGATTGATGCGCTCGCCATCGACTTGACGCATACGACCGGTCAGATTCGGGAAGCGTTAATCTATGCGAACGTCATCGGGTCCGACCTTGGACCAAAGATTACCCCAATCGGGTCGCTTGCGACGCTTCTATGGCTCCATGTGCTCCGCACGAAAGGCCTCAAAATCGGATGGGGTGAGTATTTCAAAGTCGGGATCATCTTGACGATTCCGACATTAGCCATCACGTTGTTCGGCCTCTATATCAGCTTATTACTTTATTAAGGAGTGAGTTATATGAAATTAGTCATCATTGGATCAGTTGCTGCCGGGACATCGGTCGCAGCGAAAGCACGTCGGAATAACGAGGACGCCCAGATTACGATTTACGACAGGGATTATGATATCTCGTACTCAGGTTGCGGCATTCCGTACTACGTCGGCGGAGAAGTGGAGTCACGTGACGATTTGACACCTCGTGACGCGGCGTTCTTCAAGAAACGCTACAACATCGATGTCATGACACGTCATAACGTGACGACAGTCGACAAGGACGCGAAGACGGTGACGGTGGAAAACTTAGAGACAGGTGACACGTTCACGGACTCCTATGATGTCCTCGTCCTTGCGACAGGGGCGACAAGCATCATTCCACCGATTCCGGGTGTGAAGTCGGATAACGTCTTCCCGATCCGAAACATTCAGCATGCCGAAGCGACACGTTCGTTCGTCGACTCGACGAACCCGAAACATGCGACCATCATCGGTGCCGGTTTCATCGGTCTTGAGATGGCCGAACAGTTGAAGCTTCGTGGTGTGGACGTGACAATCATCGAGCGCGTGCCGCAGGTGATGCCACCACTTGATAAAGACATGGTGTGCCGCGTCGAGGAACACCTCGAGAAGAACGGAATCGAACTTATGCTCGGGGAGACGGTGACGGAACTTGTCGGTGATGGACATGTGGAGCGTGTCGTCACGGATAGCGGCAAGACGATCGAGACCGACTTCGTCATCTTATCGGTCGGCGTCCGTCCGAACGTCGAGCTTGCGATGAACATGGGAGTCAAACTAGGTGAGACGGGTGCGATTGCCGTCAATGAACGTATGGAAACGAACATCCCGGACGTGTATGCGGCCGGGGACGTCGCGGAGAGCTTCTCGATTGTGACAGGAAAACCAATTTGGCGCCCGCTCGGTTCGACAGCGAACAAGATGGGGCGGACCGCTGGGGACGTGATCACAGGCGGTCATCTCGAGCATCGCGGTATTCTCGGAACGGGTATCTTCAAAGTGTTCGGACTTTCTGTGGCGCAGACGGGACTTTCCGAGAAGGAAGCACGCGAACTCGGTTACGACATCGAGGTGCTTCATAACACGAAACCGGATAAGCCTGCCTACATGGGTGGGAAAGACATGACGATAAAAGCGATCGCGGATCGTTCGACACGTCAATTGCTCGGCATCCAAATCGTCGGGTTCGAAGGAGTCGACAAACGAATCGACGTCTTCGTCACGGCCATTACACTGAAGGCGAAAGTGGATGACTTGTTCCACCTCGACCTCGCATACGCACCGCCGTTCTCGACGACGAAAGATCCGGTCATGTATACAGGGATGGTCCTTTCAAACAGTATCGACAAGGCGGCACGACTCATCACACCGGCCGAGCTGCAGACACGAATCGATGCAGGGGAAGACATGCAAATCATCGATACGCGTAAAGCGGCGCAGTTCGAGAAGGCGTGTGTCGATTGTGCGGTCAACGTCCCACTCGGTAACCTCCGCGAAGCGGCGAAAGACATGGACAAGGAAAAGCCGACCGTCGTTTACTGTAACGGTGGGGTGACAGGGAACGCGGCACAAAACGTGCTCCGCAACCTCGGATTCACTGACGTGTACAACTTGTCAGGCGGGAACAAGAACTATCAGTTGTTCAAAAAATACGGGAACTAAACAAGGCGACGTCCATTGCGGGCGTCGTTTTTTGTACATTGACCTTTCAACGGAACAGCAGAAAGAACGTGATGAATATTGACGGTTGTCTTTTTAGTTCATTGTTCTTAGTTGATTTGTAAGAAGAATGATGCCAATTGACCCTTTTCTAAAATAACGTTGCTTCGATAAAGGAAACCGTTTACAATTTTTTGTGTAAGCGTTTTCTCAAAATAGTGCTACAAGGAGGGACCCTCATGGTCAAAAAGCAATGGAAACCCGTATGGGCAGTTGTGCTAACGTTTGCACTAATTCTGTCAATGTTTCCGATGCCGACGTCCGCTTTAGAAAAAGGGAAGTCGACACTCGTCGTCGTCCATTATCAAGAGGCGCCGGATAACGAAAAGGATTGGAACTTATGGCTTTGGGCGAATGGCCCAGATTACTTCCCGAACAAAGGATTCACGTTTAATGGGGAAGATGCATTCGGAAAGGTGGCGGCTTACGAATTCCCGGTCGATTCACCTGAAAAAATTGGTCTCATCGTTCGAACGGACAACTGGGACAAAGATAAAGGGTCAGAGAACGACCGCTTCATCACAAGCGACATGATTCAAGATGGTGTCGCAGAAGTGTGGATCAAGTCAGGTGATCCGAAGATTTATACGTCGAACCCAGACGGGGAGACGACTTCAACGGAAATCGATATGAAAGTTCACTATTTCCGTTACGACAATACATACACGGAATGGGGCCTATGGACTTGGCCAGACGGTGGGGACGGTCAGAGCATCGCGTTTGACGAGACAGATGCATTCGGTGGCGTGGCGAACGTCAAGCTCGCCAACCCAGAGTCGAAAAAACTTATGGGCTTGATCACGAAAAAAGGAGAATGGACGGAGAAAGACGGGGAAGATCGCTTCGTTCTTGGTTCAGCGAAAGAAATTTGGCTCGTTGAAGGAGATTCAACGATTTACTATTCAGAACCTGAAATCGATCGCTCACCGAAACTCGTCTCATTCTCGGCGGACACGTTCCGTCAAGCAACACTCACGACGAACCGCGTCATTACAGATGCGTTCATCGATGAAGTGACGGTAGATGGTGCAACTGTCGCTGCCATCACAAAGGCTGGTGACAAATCAGTCACAATTGAATTCAAAGAAGATATCGATTTAGCAAAAGTCATCAAAGCCTCACATCCTGAGTTTGGTGAACAGACGCTTCAAGCAGGAAAAGTACTTCGTTCAAAAGAGTTTGATGCGAAGTATGCCTATAATGGAAAACTCGGCATCACGTACCAAAAATCAAAAACTCAATTTGTTCTTTGGGCACCGACAGCTCAGCAAGTCGAGCTCGAGCTATGGAACATGCCGAAAGACCGACCAGCGAACGACAAAGACTTGAAAAAAGTCATCCAGATGAAACGTGGGGAACGTGGCACGTGGGTGGCTGAAGTACGCGGTGACCTCGATGGTGTCGGGTATACGTATCAAGTGACACATGCGACAGGGAAAGTCCGTGCGGTCGATCCGTATGCGACAGCTGTCGGTGTAAATGGAGACCAAGGGGTCATCGTCGACTTGAAAGAAACAGATCCGAAACGTTGGAACTCGATGAAGCCGAAGTTGAAAAATGCGACGGACGCCATCATCTATGAGACACATGTCCGCGACTTCTCGATTTTTGATGTCACATCGAACACATACGATTCAGGAATCCGCCATAAAGGCAAATACCTCGGTGTCGTTCAACCAGGAACTCGCTTGATTGAGAACGGGAAGAAGACAGCGACAAAGACGGGACTCGACCACGTCAAAGACCTTGGCGTGACACACGTCCAGTTCATCCCGGTCTATGACTACAACACCGCTTCTGTCGACGAAACGAACCCGACGGCAACATACAACTGGGGCTACGATCCGAAAAACTACAACGCACCAGAAGGATCGTATTCAACGAATCCTTACGATGCCAAAGTGCGGATCAGTCAGATGAAAGAAATGATTCAAGGGCTACATGACAACAACTTACGTGCCGTCATGGATGTTGTCTACAACCACATGTTCGACGCGCAAGCATCTAACCTTCACAAAATCGTACCGGGTTACTACTACCGTTATACGGCAGGTGGCGACTTCGCAAACGGAACAGGTGTCGGGAACGATACAGCGTCTGAGCGTGCGATGATGCAAAAACTCATTGTCGATTCAGTCGTCTACTGGGCAAAAGAATACCATTGGGACGGCTTCCGCTTCGACTTGATGGGAATCCACGATGTCGATACGATGAACAAAGTTCGTGCGGAATTGAATAAAGTCGACAAATCGATTCTCGTCTTCGGTGAAGGCTGGGATCTCGGCACGCCACTTGACGCCGAACTCAAAGCGAACCAAAAGAACGCCTACGACATGCCTGGTGTTGCTCACTTCAATGACAACATCCGTGATGGATTGAAAGGTAGCGTCTTCTACGATGAGGACAATGGCTTCATCAACGGAAAAGAAGGTATGGAGAACCGCGTGAAGACAGGAATCGTCGGTGAAATCACGTATAACGACATGATCAAAGGGTTCACGAAAGAACCGACGCAAGCGATCACATATATCGAAGCGCACGATAACCATACGCTTTGGGATAAGTTAGAATTGACGAATCCTGACGCCTCTGAAGAAGTGCGTACAGACATGCACCGCCTCGCTTCTAGCATTCTCTTGACGAGCCAAGGTACGACATTCCTTCACGCTGGTCAGGAGTTCATGCGTACGAAAGAAGGCGACCATAACTCGTACAAATCGCCGGACTCGATCAACCAGCTCGACTGGAAGCGGGCAGCCGACCGTAAGGCGGATGTCCAATACATGAAAGGCTTGATTGAGATGCGGAAAGCAAATCCTGGTCTCCGCATGACGAAAGCGACTGATGTGAAGCGCTTCTTGAAATTCTACAAGTCTGAGGCGAACGTCATCACGTACTTGATTGATGAAAACGCACCAGGACAAAAGAACGACTTGTACATCACACATAACGCAAACCCGAACGCTGTATCCGTGAAACTTCCAAAAGGAACGTGGAACGTGATTGTCGACGGGGACCGCGCTGGAACGAAGACGATTAAACGTACGACGGGCAGAGTCACAGTCCCTGCATACCATACGTTTGTTCTCGAGCGTAACTAATTCATTGACCCCACTTGTAAACAAGTGGGGTTTTCGTATGGCACGATTATGGGTATTTGGTAATTAATGTTTAAAAAACTAGTCTTTTTGTATGAACACGAGAGTTTACGTTTGGAATTTCCATCTCTTTCGAAAGGAGAGATTGTATGGCGATTTTCAAGAAGTGGATTCATCGCGTCAATGGAGACGACACGGAAATCCTTTCTAAAGGAGCAATCCCTGCATTTCATGTGGACTCCTTGTTGATTGAACAATATCCTTATGCCATCTACGTACTCGATACAAACGGTCGCTTGATCGATTCAAACGAAAAGATGGGACTTTTGTTTGACAATCTCGCCCTTTCCCCGGCGGAGTCAGAAGAGTTTGCTCCCTATCACGGGCAGGCGTTAGTCGGAGAAACGGTTCATTTTGAACTAGTCAAAACATATGAGGGGCAAAAACGTAAACTTGCGGTCACGTGTACCCCTCTTTATAAAGATCAACTCATTCAAGGCGTATATGGGATTGTCAAAGACATGAGCGCGGAATGGGAGACGCAAAATCGTTATGCCATTATGAAAGTAGGACGTGAATTGCTTGAACAAGTGCCAGGACTCATGATGATCGAGGCACATCTTGGTGAGGATACGTTTTCTTTCTCTTCGCAAGTGTCATCATTCCTTGGTCTTTCGAGACGACGCTTGAAGGATATGACGCTAGACGAAATTCGTGAAATTGTCCATTCTGATGATTGGGAACGACTCACACAAGCGATTCGAACATTGCGAACAGCCGGAGAAGGGGCAGACTTCGCGATTGAGATTCGCCTTCTTCATCAGGTGACTAATGAAGAATTACCTGTAACGGTACGGGGTGCACTGTCTCTCGAACGGAATGTGTTCACGTACGTTATTTTTTCGACGAAAGACCAGCAACGCATCGAGCATGAATTGACTGATAAAGATGAGCTGTTGCGTCGTGTCTGTGAGGCTTCGGACATGGCGATTTGTGATTACAGTTACGACACGCGCCAAATCGAGTTTGCGACAGGACAGTATCAAACCATCTTCGGTTTTTCGGTGAAACAGTTCAATGCCCATCCAGATTATTGGAAAGTCGTCATCAATCAAGATGACTTGGAAAAAGTCAATCGCGCAAATGAGAAAACACGTCATGAGACCCCGGTTCAGCTTGAATATCGGATTTTTGTCGGGAAGAAGCAGAAATGGATTCAGGAGGTTCGTCAGCATCTGTACGATGAGACGGGACGCGTGCGAGGGTTTCAGGCGTTGATTCGCGATCTGACCGAAGTGAGGGAACAGGAAGCGGAAGTCCTTCGACTGATTGAATTCGACCCGATGACGAATCTTCCGAACCGCGAGACGATGTTTCAGTCCATCACTCGATTGATTCAGACGGAGCTTGCATTCGTCCTATTCACGGTCACGTTCAATCGGATTGGGGACATCAATCGAGCTTTCGGCTATGAATATGGCGATGAATGGCGGATCCAAACGGGTCACCGATTGCTCCAAAGTGTACCGGACGAAGCGGTCGTCGGCCATTTGGACGGGGATACGTATCTCGTCATCATGCCGGGTCATCACGAGGATGAACAGTTGTTTCAAATCGGGAAGCGACTCACGACTTTATCCAAATACTGTTTTCAACTCGAACCGTATTCCGTGTACCCGAATATGCAAATCGGGGTCAGTCGCTATCCGAACGACGCGGATGACGAGACGACACTCATTCGCCGTAGTTATATGGCGATGGGGCGAGCGGGGAAGTCGGGAGCGGCTCCCATTTCGTTGTATGCCTCGCACATGAATCTCGATGAGTTGAAGCGGTTCGAATTGTTGCGTGACTTGCCGAACGCCATTGATCGAAATGAATTCTATCTCTTATATCAACCGAAAGTGAATGCGTGGACGGGAGAAATCACGGGAGCGGAGGCGTTGATGCGGTGGGATCACCCGACATGGGGTGTGGTGTCCCCGCTCGACTTCATCCCACTCGCTGAAGAGAGCAATCTGTTCATTCGATTGACGGACTATTTGATTGATGAGGTGTTTCGCTATTTGGCGACGTTACCGAAAAAGGTCCCCATCTCGTTGAACGTCTCCCCGAAGTACTTGTATCACGAGCAGTTGCTGCATACGTTTGAAGGAGCAAGTCTGCGACATGATGTCCCGTTAGATTGGATTGAAATTGAGGTGGCCGAGACGTCACAACTAGATGAAACGCACCATATCATGAACGTCTTTTCTTCACTGAAAGCACTCGGGATTCAGCTCGCACTCGACGACTTCGGGAAAGGGTACTCATCACTTGCCTATTTGCAACAATTCCAAGTCAACACGATCAAGATTGACCGGATTTTCGGTCACGGCGTATCCGAGAACAAGCAAGCCCGCGCCATCATTCATAGTCTTGTCGTCTTGGCAAAAGAATTTGATCTCGAAGTCGTCGTGGAAGGTATCGAACAGATGGATGATTTATTGCTGTTGCGTCAACTCGGATGCAAAACGATTCAAGGGTATCTGTTCAGTCCACCTGTCCGTGGAGAGGTGTTCGAGAAGATGATGCATACCGGAAAACTGATTGCCGACCCGCTCGATGACCACGAGATGGCGACGAATCGCTACATTCAAGCGGGAATCACCATCACGACGATTCGCGAGCAACCCGTATCGGTCGGAATCTCTTCGATTGTGTTGACATCGCGTTCGGACCAGCATCTTCATTTTTACGCTGCGCTCCGTCTTCCTTTAGATGGCGAGGTTGAGTTCATCATTCGTTTCGCGTCTGGAGCGGATTTACCCGTTCGCTTGCGTCGGATGACGGAAGTGACGAATGGAGTTTACCAATACGCCGCTGCATACGAATCGAGCCTGATGATTGAGACGCAACTCACTTCCCTTGAAACGGAAGTGACGGGGAACGAAGGAATCACCGATTACATGCAACTCGTTCATCAAGCAGATGGCTCGTGATGACGTAACCTGTCACGTACGAGGACGGATAGTTGAAACGAAGGTCTCCTTTTCTCTAAGATGGAGAAGAGAGAACAAATGAGGAGACTTAAGACATGAATTTGTATGAACAAGCGAGCGAGTGGATGCGACAGTGGCAAGATGACCCTTCTGAACGTTTGCGAGAAATCGAACAAGAAATTGAACGCACGGGTACGTATTCGTTGACGACGGAGGAGTTGTGTGAAGGCGCAAAAGTGGCATGGCGGAACTCAAACCGTTGCATCGGACGATTGTTTTGGCAGACGCTTCATGTGATCGATGCCCGGGATGCGAAAACGTTTGATGACGTCTACGCTCGGCTTGTGGAACATCTTCATTTCGCCACAAACGGTGGAAAAATCCGCTCGACGATGACGGTCCTTCCGAACAAGTTCAAACTGTTGAACACGCAATTGATTCGGTATGCCGGATATGAGACACCGGAAGGAATCATCGGGGACCCGATGTCCGTGGCGATGACGAAACGGGCAGAACAACTCGGATGGGTCGGGACCGGCACGCCGTTTGATAAGTTACCGCTCATGATTACGGACGGTCAGGACGTTCGTCTATATGACTTGCCGAGTGATGCCGTGCTCGAAGTCGACATCGTTCACGAGGAGTTTGACTTGTTTGATGGTCGCCCGATTAAATGGCATGCCATTCCGGCTATCGCTGACATGGAACTTGAAATCGGCGGTCTCCGTTTTACGTCAGTGCCGTTCAACGGATGGTATATGGAGACAGAAATCGGTGCGCGTAACTTAGCAGACACGGATCGCTACGACTTGTTGCCGCTCGTCGGCCGCTCACTCGGGCTTGATACGTCGAAAGAGCGCTCGCTCTGGCGGGACCGCGCGCTCGTTGAATTGAATATCGCCGTCCTCCAGTCGTTCGAGCGGGCGGGTGTCACGATCGTTGATCATCATACCGCCGCCAAACAGTTCAAACGATTCGAAAAGAATGAACGGGAAGCGGGGCGTGACGTCACAGGGCAGTGGAGCTGGCTCATCCCGCCTCTATCGCCTGCGACGACGCACGTCTTCCATGAACATTATGACAACATCATCAAGACGCCGAACTTGTTCGCACGAAGCGGATGTCCGTTCTCTGGGTTTCGTCAGCCGGTAAAAGAGGAAATAAAAGGCTAGAACCGAGAGAAAGGATGATTGCTGTGGCAGTCCCACTTTGGAAACGAGCCGTCGCCGGTCAAATCGACCAAGTCGTCTTTCAGACGCCGGCCAAATTGATTGAAAAGGCCATCCGTAAAAAGGTATGGCCCGACAAGGAAGTGAAGCGGTATTACTTACCGACCGTTGTGACGATGGCCGGAGAGGTTTACTGTATGCTGTACCAAAACGGTCAGACACTCGGAGACCGGGTCGTCGGAATTAAAGTCGTGAGTGCGGACGGACGCCCGCTCTCCTTTGAGCAGGTCATCAAACGAACGCTTTATAAAGACGTCGTTTATCCAGCGACGCTTGGGATCCCACTCATTCGAGCGCTTCAACAGATGAAGTCGAATAAAAACCTCGAACTGCCGCATGACGAATTCGCCCATACGAAACTGATTTCGACAAAGTGAAAAGAAGCAGGGCGACCGCGTGTCGCTCTGTTTTTGCGTCTCATTCGGTCGGCTAGGAATCGGGATAGAAAATAAGGTATAATGAGGTTGGAGTGAACTACTCGCCACTTATTTGCTTCGCAAATTGAAGGGGGAGCTTCTTGGGAAGACCGTGCTCTTACCAGCCACGGTTGTTTACCAAGCTCGTTGGGTGGTTCCCACCCTGAAGGAATTCGTTTTAGTTTGCCAGCATCAACAGATTGATGCTCGCGTTGATGTCACGGTCATGATGCGCGCCACAGGCACATGTCCATTCACGGACATCCATCGCCTTCTTCTGACCTTTCACGCCGCAAGTGGAACAGATCTGAGTGGATGCGTACCAAGGGTCTGCCTTGATGAGCGTTCGTCCGAAGAAGTTTGATTTGTACTCGAGTTGCCGGACGAACTCGTACCAACTGACATCGCCAACCGATTTGGCTAAGCGTCGGTTCTTCATTATGTTGCTCGATTTCAATGTCTCCACGACGATGACTTGGTTCTCGTCAACGATCCGTCTCGATAGTTTGTGAAGGAAGTCCTTGCGTTGGTTGGCAATCTTTTCGTGTTTCTTGGCGAGGATCAACCTGGCCTTCTCACGATTCTTGCTCCCGATCTTCTTTCGCGACAGCGCGCGTTGTGCCTTCTTGACCTTTGCTTCGGATTGTCGGAGAAAGCGAGGGTTTTCGACCTTTTCGGAGACCATCGCATCGTTCGTCATGACGGCGAAGTGTTCCAGGCCAAGATCGATCCCGACCTTGTTCTTGGCTGGGATCCGTGGTTCATCGTCCTGTTCGACGAGGATGGAGACGAAGAACTTGCCTGTCCTTGTCATCGAGACCGTCGCGGACCGGATGACGCCCTCGAACGGGCGATGTTGTGTGAACCGCACGAACCCGACCTTCGGCAGCCGGACTTTTCCCGACTCGATGCGGATCGTGCCATGCTGGTTGTTCGTCGTGTAGGAGGCGCGCGACCGTCGTCTCGATTTGAACACCGGGAAGCCGCCCGTCCCGGCGAAGAACTTCGCGAACGCGGTGTCCAGGTTCAGCTTCGCATTCGCGAGCGCGAGACTGTCCGCCTCGGCGAGGAACGGGAACAGGGGCTTGTAGGAGGCGGGTGTCGCCGGTTTCCGTCTCGTTCCGCTCCCCGTTTTCGCCTCCTCGCGGATGGCGATGCGGTCCTCGAGCAGCTTGTTGTAGATGAACCGGGCGCAGCCGATCGTCTTGATGAAGAACTCGGCCTGTGCAGGCGTCGGATGGAGCCTGTATGTGAAACCTTTCAGCATGTCCGTCCCTTCTCCCTCCAGAAGATCGTGATGTGTCTTCCTCATCCGTTACCCGCGGAGGGGGAGGGAGAATCTGACGGAATCACGAACTTTTGTTCGTCATATCTGTCACAGGAGGAGAAGACTATTGGACCGGGCGATTCATCTCCCGCCTACGCTGGGCTACGCCCCGAGACGCTTAGAGGAGGGAGAATTCTCGCCTGATTTAGTTAAAATGAACGACCATTGGAGGCTTTTTAGTTATGACAAAAATCGCATGGATTACCGACAGTATGGCCAACTTCTCACAAGAAGAGGCATCACGTCTCGGTGTCGATATCGTCCCGATTCAATTGATTGTGGATGGCAACGGCTATAGTGAAACAAATCTCTCGCTTGAAGACTTGCATCGGTATATGATTGACCAAAAGAAAGAAGCGAAGACGTCACAACCGATTTTCGGAGATTTCATCGGCCGCTACGAACGCTTGAAAGAAGAAGGATATGACTGCGCCATTGCCGTCCACTGTTCAAACGGATTGAGCAGCACGGCGAAAAACTCAAAAGCAGCGGCAGAGGCGGCTGACTTCAAAGTGTATACGATCGACTCGCACGCTGCGCTCGAAGCGCAACAAGAGCTCGTTCGAATCGGAAAAGCTGCTGAACAAGAAGGCAAATCCGTCGAAGAGATTGTCGCATTGCTTGAAGCATGGCGCGATAAGAAAAACTTCTTCATGATTATCGGAAACATGGAAACGATGCGCCGCGGCGGTCGCGTTTCTTCGGGTGAGCTGTTCCTTGCGAACATCTTGAACATTAAACCGATTATCACGCTCGATGAGACAGGGAAAGTCATCCCGTTCAAAAAAGCGCGCTCGTTGAAGAAAGCCTATGCGGAAATGGTCGGTGAACTCGAACGTCGCCACGCGGAGAACGGTGTGAAGGATAACCGGGTGTTCGTCCAGACGGCACTCGCACCGAAGATGCAAGACGACCTTGTCACGCTCATCGAGTCAAAATTACCAGGTCTTGAAGTGGTACGGACACGATTCTGTCCATCGATCGCGGTACATGCTGGGTTTGAGACGGTCGGTGTCTTGTGGCTCGACGCTTAATCAATAGGAGGAATGTAAGATGGAAGCAATGACAACCTTGACTGGATTGAATGAACGGATTGCGAGCACGGAACAACTGCTCGTCTACGTATCACATCCAGGATGTAGTGTCTGTCATGCGCTGAAACCTCAAATCGAAGAGATGCTTCATCAATTCCCCGACATCGAGGCGGTCGCGGTGGATTCGGACGAAGTCCCGGAAGTTGCGGGATCTTTCTCCATTTTCACGGTACCGGTCGTCCTCTTTTTCATCAATGGGAAAGAGATGCTACGCCGGGCACGATTCGTCCCAATTGGTGAACTGACGCATCAACTCGAACGCATGCAAGAAATGAGACAAGCCTAAAATCAACCCATCATCCTATTTAGAGGATGATGGGTTTTTTTCGTAAGTGAACGGGTAAAGACCCGCAAACACATAAGGGGTGATTCGATGCGAGGCAAACAATACGTGGGAGAATCGATTGATGTGTACTACGATGTGTCGCTCTGCGTACATGCGGCAGAATGTGTCCGTGGGTTACCGGAAGTGTTTGATACGAAACGAAAACCGTGGATTTTACCGGATGGTGCCGAGGCACCAGATGTCGCGACGGTGATTGAACGTTGTCCGAGCGGTGCCCTCCAATTCGTCCGAAAAGATGGAGGGGATGCGGAGACACCAGATGTACCGACATCCGTAAAATTAAACGATTGGCAACAAATCGAAGTGCGGGGTGATCTTCAAATCAATCAAGGCGATGAGGTCATTTCGACTTACCGAGCGACACTATGTGGATGCGGACAATCTGGGAAACGTCCGATCTGTGACCATAGTGGTGCGTGTAAAGGATGAGAGGATGATGGGGGATGCACATTCCACTGCATTCAGAATGGCACGATACGAAATTGACCTTACATTTGATTTCGCAGCTTCTCGGAAAGATCAAACTCAAACTGGCACCACCGGAACCGCAATGGGGACACGTCTCGTTGCCGCTCACGGTGCAAGGTTTCACGACAGGGTTGTTATTTGAAGGAGAGCGGGCGCTACAGATTGATGTGGACTTATTGACGTCTTGCCTCGTCGTCCATGTCGAGGAACAGACGGACGCCATTCCGATTGAAGCGGGCAAAACGATTAAGTCTTATTATGATGACTTGTTCGCGCGCCTTCGTGAACACGGGGTACACATCACCATCAATCCGAAACCACAAGAGATGGCCTTCAAAGGGTTACTCGATACGGATGAGACACCGCTCGACTATGACGCGACGTATGCTCGGAAAGGATTGAGACTGTTTCAGCGGGCGGCGCACGAACAACTAACATATTTATCGAAATTGCGATGTCGGAAAATCAAACCGGCTCTCTTTTGGGGAACGTTTGATGTCTCATCACTTGTCATCTATCCGATTGAACATCCGTTTCCGGAAGATAAAATAATCGAACGTGTCGCCTTCGATGAACAATTTGTCGAATTTGGATTTTGGCTCGGAGACGACGTGACGGATCGTCCGAGTTATTTTGTGTTACCGTATCCGTTTTTGTTCAGATCGTTACCAACGGAGACATTGAAGCCGGAAGCGGGTTATTATGATGCGGAGAAGAGCGAATTTTTCTTGCCACTTGATGAAGCGACGAGTGGTCACGTACAAGACTTTTTGTCCACCTCGTTTGATATTTTGATGCGTGAGATGGAGTGGACGACGCGTGATCATTTCTTTATCCCACTAAAATTAGACGAGGAGAGTGCTGAGTGAATGGACATCAAACAAAAAGAAAATACGTTTTATGTCGGCGAGGAGGCGAAGCCATCTGCAGAATTACATTACGTACCGACGGGACCCGACAAACTGATTGTCGACCATACGTATGTGAGTGATGACCTGAGAGGACAAGGGGTCGGGGAGAAGCTCGTCCTCACTGTCGTCGAATATGCACGGGAGCAAGGGAAAACAATCATCCCGCTCTGTCCGTTCACGAAAAATCAGTTCGACCGTCACGAGGAGTATCACGACGTGTTGGCGACGTGAATATATAAAAATGGAGCGCCACTGGGCGCTCCATTTTGTTATTCTGCTGCTTGTGGGACGAGGTAGATTAATCCGAACGGGTTGTGCAACAAGTTGTCGATTGTCGTCCGCTCGTCTTCACCCATCTCGACCGTGAAAGCACGTCCGTCTTCGAATGCGAAATGGTCGCCATCACCGAACATCGCTCCGCCTGAGATAAGGTGAAAGTTGAACGAGTGAATCACGTGGATGGCATCTTCGATCTCGAGTGTCATCGGTACGGCCACGTCCGCATGTCCAAACGCTTTCATTCCCCACGACATATAAGCATTCTCTTCTTCTGTAATCGCCGTCAACAGCGAGTAGTCAAGCGCAAGGTCTTCTTCTTTTGACTCTTGCCATTCGTCTTTCGAGAAGGAAACACCAGCCGACTCGACCATGACACCGACCCCACCAGCATTCAAGACGGCATTCGCGGCACGACGCGCGGCGGCGACGTCTGTCAAATCGTTGACGTCGACAATCAAGTAGACGACATGCGTGTGACGGGCGATTCCTTTTGCGACTTTCGGTGTGAATCCACCAGAACTCGCGTGGATCATGGCCTCGGCGAGAGCCGGGTCACGTTCCACGACTTCTACGGTGAACGCTTTGCCCGTCTCATCTTCGAGTAGCAATAAGCCGGCCATTGTGTAGCCTTCACTATGTAAACTGATTTGTTCGTTCACGCCTTCCGCGGAAGACCAGTTCCCGGGAATGGCGAGCATTACTTGTGTACGATTCATGTCAATCATCCTTTTCTGCAAAAGTCAGGCCCCTCTTCTAGAGAGGCCTGGTCTATCTCTTATTATGCCCTATTTTGGCATAAATTATTCTTGATATGTCTTTAATACTTCCTGAAGTGGGATTTGATCAATCTTCCGTCGGCTGACGAACGTGCTCAAGAAGAAGAGGAGAACGATCGCACCGAGCGTATAGACGATATACATCCATTCGAATTCAAGCGGGAGGACAAGCCCGTAATCCTCTGCGAATACGACGATGATGACCCGAAGCGTCAACAAGGCGATTGGAATACTCAAGAGGGCCGAGACGAGCGCATAGATGAAGTAGCTGTTTAGAATCATCGAACGCACTTCCCGTTTTTGGTATCCCATCACTTTCAATAAAGAGATGACGTAGTAGTTCTTCTCGACCGTCAGCGCCGTCAGGACGAACAGGATGCTGAAGGCGATGAGAGACGCACCACCAATCAAGACATTCATCATGAAATTCATATATTGATTGATGGACTCGGATTGTTCAATCAATCCTTGACGGGACAGGATGGTCGGATAGTCTGAGTCGTTCGGACGCTCCGTTGCATATATGCCATTGAACAACTCATCCGCCGCGCCGTCGGTAAGCAATTCACTTAACGTCGCCCGAGGTAAATAGGCGAAGTCTCCAGAGAATTCATCAGCAATCCCGACAATCGGATAGGTCAGCGTCTCTTCGTTCAGTTCGATATCGATGTCCTGACCGACTTCAAGCCCGAGTTTGAGGGCGAGGGATGAGGAGACAATCAGTCCGTCGGGTTCAAGTGTCAATGTGTCACCATCTTCGTTACGTAGCGGGAACAAGGTATTGTCAATCTCTAAACCTTTCAACGTAATCAATTTCTCTTCAACAAATGCGAACGGATAAGTGAGGAACGGCTCTTGTCCGTCTTCGATTGCCGGTGAACCGTCCGTATAGGCTTCGTATTCATACACTGCTTCATTCAAACCACCCACGGTCATTCGATCGACGGCCCCGTTCATCATGAGGGCGAAGACGATGAGGATGGTCGAGAACAAGATGCCGAGGAAGAAAATGAGGAAGCTTCCCGTGCTCTTGACCGCATACAAGTATTTGAACTTCGTCTTGCCGCTCGCTCGTTTTAGTAGTCGACTGACGAGCCGGCTCAGGCGATTCAAGGAAACATTGTCCCGAGGCGATAGGAGGGCGAGGGCGCTTTCTCCCATGATCTTGTAGATAACCGCTCCCGCGACAAGTGCGAAGAAAAGCAGTGGCGCAAATACGGCCGTTAAAAAGACGAGTGGACTTTGCGCGATGGTGATGGACGGTAAGAGATAAAAATCGAGATACAGTTCTTTCAACGGGTCTGCAAAATAAAGACCAAGGAAATAGCCGATGATTAGCATGAAGAAAGCGAAGATTAAGATGAGAACGAGATAAGGTGCTGCGATTTGTAGACGACTGTATCCGATCGCTTTCAACAGTCCGATTTGACCGCGTTCCGCTTCAAGCATATTCGAGATCAGGATAGCGACGATGATAACGGCGATGGAAACGATAAAGAGGCTGAGTCCGAGCGCCATCGCTTTCCCAGATGAGATTTCACTATAAATCGCACCGCTTCGGATAATATTTTCCGTCTCCATGACAGACACGACAAACGGTAGGTCGAGATCGGTCATGACGGTCTGGTCCGTCACACCGGAGAGGCGGAACGATTCTTGTCCGACGGTCGATTCGAACGATTCATCTGTCATGAGTAAGAGCGTTTGGGAGCCGGGATCTAGATTGAAAAAATTGTCGTCGAAGAGGGGGAGTGTATAGTCCGGAAAGAGAACGAACCCGCTGACGGTGAACGGTCTTCCTAAATCGATTGTGTCCCCGATTTCAATCCCGTTCTCTTCAGCATATTTTTTGTTCAGGGCGACCTCGTCGTTCGTGCTTGGTCTTGCTCCTGCCTCCACATAGGAGCGGTTAATTGTATCGGATTCTTTTAGCAAGAGACCGCGATGTTCCGCGTCACCGAGTGTGTACGTGATGGCTTTTAGGTCACGGAGTTCAATCGTCGCCTCTGGCATCTCTTGTTCGACCGCACCGATGCGTGATGCAATTAAACGATTGAACGTTTCCTCGTCTGCCTGCTTAATGTCAGCTAGTGTGAACATTCCGGCTTCAGCGAGTGCGGCGACATCGGGATCACGTAATTCATCTTCCGTCACCCGGTTGAGCATCTCGATAGCGAAGTCTTCTTGGTTCGATTCTTCCAAGTACTCTTCGGTCGGGACTTCGATTCCGCTAATCCCATAAAACATCATCGTGTACGTGAGCGAACTCATGATGATGATGATGGCGATGGCGAGCAGTTGCATCCATTTCTTGCCGAGCGTCTTCCACACATTTTTGTACAGCATGTCGCCACCTCCTTATCCCCAACGAATGTCGCGCGCCGCGACGCGGGTGTCATTATGGGTCACTTCGACGATCCGACCGGAGTTCATCTTGATGACGTCGTCTGCCATGTCACTGATTCCGTTATTGTGTGTGATGACGACGATCGTCTTTTGATACGTCTCGTTCAACCGCTCCAACAGCTCAAGCACTTTCTTCGAATTCTCCTCATCGAGCGATCCCGTCGGTTCGTCACAGAAGACGATGGCTGGATTTTTAGCGAGACTCCGGGCGACGGACACCCGTTGTTGTTCACCACCGGATAATTGATAGGGATATTTGTCTCGCGCTGCTGCGAGCCCGACTTGGTCGAGCAATTCATCGATGGGGAGCGGGTCTTTCGTCAAATCGGACCCGATTTGTACATTCTCATAGACGGTCAAGTTTTGAAGGAGATTATATTGTTGAAAAATGAATCCAAGATGGTCGCGCCGAAACGCTGTCATCTGTTCGGGGGACAAGCCGGTGAGCACCGTGTCTCCGAACGTGATTTTGCCGCTCGTCACGGTATCGAGTCCGCTGATGACGTTGAGTAGCGTACTTTTCCCGCTTCCGCTCGGTCCGAGGATGACAACGAACGCGCCGTCACGAATGCTTAGGTCAATCTCTTTCAAGGCAGCTGTTTCCACGTCGCCGGTCTTATAGATTTTATTGACGTTCTCGAGCTGGATCATGTCTCGTTCGCCTCCTTTATTCGTTATGTATCATGTACCCTTTTCGAAGTCAGATTGGACAAGTTACACATAGGATGTTTTGAAAAAATAGTGAAACCGCTTCACCTGTGATAAAATAATATAACCAGGTACTAAAAACTTTTTTAAGGGAGAACTTTTCATGAAAATCGCATACATCACGGACAGCACGATCGTCCTTCCAGATGCTTTAGTGAACCACCCGGATATTCATATCGTCCCGCTCTATGTCGTCAAAGGGGATCAACCGTATAAGGATGGGATTGAAGTCGATGCCACGACCGTCTATGAATGGATTGATGCCGGGGAGCGCGTTTCGACGAGCCAGCCAGCCATCGGAGATTTTGTCACACTTTATGAGGAGTTGAAGAAAGAGTACGACATGGGAATTGCGATTCATCTGTCTTCTGACTTGAGTGGAACGTACTCGGCGTCTGTACAAGGTGCTGAAATAGCAGAATTCAAGTTACTCGCTATTGATTCACGAGCGGGAATCTATACGATGGGGCTCATGCTTGAAGAGTTGATTGAACGAGTCGAACGAGGCGACGCACTCGAAGACGTGGAGGCCTACATGAAAGAACGCGTCGAGGACGTACGCATCGAGCTGACGCTTCAAAATTTGACGCAGATGCAAAAAGGCGGACGAATCTCAAAATCGAAAGCGTTAATCGGTAACATGCTTCAATTGAAACCGGTGCTCCGATTCGAGGACGGGTTGATTGTCCCGTATCAGACGGTCCGCACGTATAAGAAAGCACAGGCTCACTTATTCGAAGTGTTGCGTGCAGCGATTGAGTCTGGTGAGTGTAAAGACGTCTCGATTTTCCACGGCAACGTTCCTGAACTCGCACAAGAGTGGAAAGAGCGACTCGGTGACAACATTCCGATTCGGGTCGACACACTCGCACCGCTCCTCGGTGCGCATACCGGATCTGGGTCGATTGGAATCTCGTATTTGAAAGCGAAATAAGACGTGAAGGCGGTTCTCGTGAGAGAATCGCCTTTTGTATGCTTCAATTCTGTTTTTGCTTTCGTAAAAATAGAAATGTGATTGTTAGCGAATAAATGAGTAGGAACGTGATGAGGAACATGGAAAGATCCATCGTTATAGCCTCCTTTCATTGACTGTTGCCGACATTCATGTCTATAAAACTTCTGATTGGGAATCTTTTCAATATTTCATTGTCTCAACTTTCAAACAATTGCTGGAATGTTTTTGCATTACGGGTCATACTAGAAAAAATGAACGAGAAAAGGGGAGAAGACGATGCGATTTCGGAAGTATCTAGTTCGGAGCTGGCTCGCATGGGCAATCGTCTTCACAGGTGTGACGTATTTGACCTTACATCACCTAGAAACGTTCGACTGGCCGTTGTTTTGGTTTATCTATACGCTAGGCGCTTTGTTCGTCATGAATCCACTCAAGCGTAGACATCTCCATTTTACATTCCATGAGATGTTTGTCTTTATCACGTTCTTCCTCTACGGGCTTGCCCCGGCCCTTCTGATGGGTCAACTCCTCTTGTTCACCTTTCAAGCGAGGACGTTCAATCGTCGGGTCGGGCGGCGGCGTTTCTTACATTTCTATCCGCTGAATACGGTGATCGAGTGCCTTCTCGTCCTGTTACCGGGACTGGCTTATATCGGGCTCGGTGGACGCATCGGGGAGCCTGTTCATTTGATGCAAGAGGGAGTAGCGATGTTGGCGTTCTTAGGAACACTTTTCCTCGTCCTGACGATGAGTTTTGCCTTGTCTTACTTCATGGTCGGGGAGCGGATCCCGTTCCCAATTATGTGGCGATTGATCCGATTCGATTGGCTTGTCGTGTCACTCGAGTTGTTGTTCACGATGATCGCCATCGAATCGTATCTTGTCTTTGGGTACGTCGGACTCATCGTCACGTTCTTCGTGCTATCCGTCTTAAAAATGACGATGTCAAAAGCAACGGAGACAGAAGAGACGAAAACAAAAGTCGATCAGGTCGAGCGATTGAAAGAACAGCTATACCGTGTCGATAGCGAGCAACTGTTGATTGAAAAGTTTTGGAACGGACTGCGTGATATTGTGGAAGTCGAACGTGGATGGCTGCAGGTTAACCGAAAAGGGGAGCGAACGTTTTACGACATGACGGGACGCATCATCCCGAGTGTGCCGGACGCCTATACGATCGAGCGTTATCATGACGAAGATGAGCCATGTTTCGTCTATGACTCGTTACATGAATGGCATCCCGAGCTACAGCAACAGCAACAAGAGCTGCATCATTCAGCGCTCGTCATCCAGCCCGTTTGGGGAGCAGCAACGGCCGTCAGCTGTATGGTATCGACGACAGCCAACGGCGCGTATGAAACACCGATTGCCATCGAAGTGAACCGGCTCCTTAAAACATTGTCGTGGTCGATCGAGCGAATTGATGAGCGGGATCGCCTGCAGTATGAGAGTTTGACAGACCCGTTGACGGGTCTACATAATCAGCGGGCGTTACGTAGTTGGACGAAAGAACGATTGAATGACGTGGCTTCTTATCCACTCTCGCTCTTCCTAGTTGACTTGGATCATTTCAAGTCGATTAACGATACGTATGGACATGCGTTCGGGGATGAGGTATTGATTGAGGCAGGACAATTGTTCACGCGCAGCGTTCGGGCGACGGATTTGGTGACGCGGTATGGCGGGGAAGAATTTGTATTCGTGTTCCCCCGAATGGATGAGGCGGCAGCCCATCTGGTCGGTGAAAAGATACGGAAAGCGCTGAGACGCCACGATTTTGGTACGGAAGGGACGCGCATCACGGTGACGGCGAGTATTGGGATTGAGACGATTCATGAATATGAAGACCTTGATACGGTACTTCGGCATGCGGACCGAGCTATGTATGTCGGGGCTAAGTTCAATGGTCGTGATCGGGTTGCCCACTATCAAGAACTATCCACAGAAGTCAGATGAAAGGAGGATCCACCAAATGGCGGATCCTCCTTTTGTATGAAAAGATTATGAGTTCGTATTATAAAGTTCTGATTCCACCGCGTGAACGGCGGCTGACCAAGAGCCGTAGCGATGCAGGATCGCTTTTGTCGAAGGCTTGTTGTTACGCTTCGCCCACTCCCGATATGCTTCGAACGAGAGGGAAAAGCCCATTTCCTGAATGGCTTCACGTAGCGCGTTGGATAATTCTGTTTTCGAATAGGTGACACTCGCCTCAAGTCCTGCCTCGGCACAGGCATCATGCCACGAACCGAACGTCTTGACGATGTGATAGTGGCTCGGTGCCTTCGGATGGAGCTTTCGCCATTGCTGATACTTCTTCAAGGTGATGATCGAGCCCATGTCTCGCGAATAAAGTGCAAGCGTCTCGATAATGTCCTCACGTGTATACTTCGGCATTTTGTCTGGCAATTCGACAGTTGCTTCTCCATGCCATTCATAGCCTGCGATGGCAAGTGCCTCAGCCCATGACCCGAACTGTCTGATGATAGATTCAGGAGATGGCCAATTCTGTTCCATGGCAAAGCGACGGTAGACAGAGCGGCGTGGACGTTCCTTCAACAAGTCCCCGAGAAGGCGGATGCAATGGATCATCCTCTGCTGTTCGGTGGACAGGTGATGGGATTTAGTGGTTAGCGTTTGACTCAATGATGGTTCCTCCTTCCGTGGACTCAATTCTGAACCGACAAAGATGAAAAAAATGCTCCTACAATCATACTATCGGATGGTTTTTCGGATTTATTAACGTGATTTTGAAAAATATCAAACAATTTCTAAGAATTGGATAGGTCTAAAGTCACAGATAAACATTTCAAAAAATGGTAACAGTTCTATTACAAATTAAATCGAATTTCGAGATAAATGTAAACAAAAAGTTTTAATCAACCAAAAATGTCATATTTTTATAAAAAAGTACCCAACTGGAGAAATGGGGTCATCGCCTTCGCTCCAGATGAGTACCCTTCTATAATAAATTTAATTTTCAGACTAATCAATCGAATATTGAAATTACATCAAAAAATTTTTAACAGCTGGTCAACGAAAGTCCAATTCTGCTAAAATAGGCGCATTGAGTGAAAAACAGAAAAGAGGATTACCATTATGACAGTTTGGTTATTTTATACGTTGCTCGGATTAATCCAGGGATTCACGGAGCCGATCCCGATTTCATCGAGTGGACATCTTGTTATCTTCCAAGAGTTATTTAACATCGACTTGCCGGGATTGTCATTTGAAGTTTTCGTAAATTTTGCTTCGCTCCTCGCGGTCTTAACGGTCTATCGTAAAGATATCGTCCGCCTCATCGTCAGTTTGTGGACGTTCCTATTCAAAAAAGATCGGTCAGATGAGACGATGGTCGATGTGAAGTTTATTGGATTGCTGCTCGTCGCAACGGTTCCGGCCGGTGTGCTCGGTGTCATTTTTGGTGATTGGATTGGAGAAGTACTCGGTGGCGTCGCGACGGTCGGCTACACGCTCATCATCACAGGTCTCGCGCTTTGGTTCATTCGAAACATGCGCGGGAATAAAGGGGACGGCGGGATCACGTTACGTGACGCCGTCTTGATTGGACTCGCCCAAGCGGTGGCGCTCATCCCAGGGATCAGTCGCTCTGGAGCAACCATCGTCATGGCGATGTTACTCGGGATCAAGCAGGAATCAGCACTTCGCTTTTCATTCTTCTTGTTCATTCCAATCAGTCTCGGAACGATGATTTTGGACGGTCCGGCGTTATTTACGAACCCAGAAACACGTGACTTGTTCGGTCCGCTCATCTTGGCGTTCATCGCTTCTTATGCGTTGACTGCAATTTCGTTGAAGTGGTTCCAGCACATCATGGCAAAAGGCGAATTAAAGTATTTCTCATATTATTGCTGGATTGTCGGGCTTCTTGTCGTCCTCTTTCTCGCATAATCGAGGCGCTACTCTCACGGGTAGCGTTTTTTGTTTTGCGAAATAAAAACAATTGCGATACAGTAAATCTGTACAAACAAATATTCCTTCGGGGTCGGGTGAAATTCCCAACCGGCGGTGATGGGCCATGCCCTAAGTCCGTGACCCGGGCGCACGTGTGCGAACGGTGGATCTAGTGAGACTCTAGAGCCGACAGTATAGTCTGGATGGGAGAAGGAACAAAAAAACAGGTCCACATGACCTGTAATTCGTCGTACGCTTTTCTGTAAAGAAAACGTTTATTTGGCTTGCCCAAAAACGACGAAACCCTCCCACCAAGACCCTAAGGACCGTTCCTTAGGGTCTTTTGTTTGTACGGAAAAAAGGAGGGAGAACGATGAAACAGTACATGCAACAAGCCATCCAATTGGCGAAATCTGCCGACGGACAGACGGGTGTGAACCCGCTCGTCGGCGCCGTTCTCGTCAAATACGGTCGCGTCGTCGGGCTAGGTGCCCATCTCAAGGCGGGCGAACCGCATGCCGAGGTTCACGCAATCAAGATGGCAGGTGCGGCAGCGTATGGGGCGACACTTTACGTCACGCTTGAGCCGTGCTCGCATCACGGGAAGACACCACCGTGTGCCGACTTGATTGTTGAATCCGGAGTCAAACGAGTCGTCATCGCCATGAAAGACCCGAACCCACTCGTTGCCGGGAAAGGGATCATGCGTCTCAAATCGGCTGGCGTCGAGGTGGAAGTCGGGTTACTTGAAGAGGAGGCACGGGCACTAAATCCAGCGTTCTTACGAGCGCTTGAGACGAAGCGACCATACGTCATCTTAAAGACGGCGACGAGTCTCGATGGAAAAGTTTCCTTGGATTCTGGTGAGAGTCAATGGGTGACAAGTCCGGAAGCCCGTCGTGACGTCCATGAACTACGCGCCAAAACTGATGCGATTTTAACGGGGATCGGAACGGTGCTTGCGGATGACCCGGCACTGACTGTTCGATTAGACCGTGAGACACGTCAACCGAAGCGAGTCGTCCTCGACCGTGACCTTCGCTTGCCACTCGCAAGCACGCTTGCACGAACGGCCGAAGACGTCCCAGTGCTCTTGTTCACTTCGTCAGACGACAGAGAGAAACGGGAACAGGTTCGTGCCATGGGAATCGAGTTATTCGATTATACGTCGCTCGGAAACGTGCTCGAGACACTTTACGCGAACGGGGTTGGACGTTTATTGATCGAGGCGGGACCGACACTTGTCACGTCCCTTCTTGACGGAGGGTACGTAGATGAATGGGTCGCCTATCAATCACCGCGCGTGTTCGGCGGAAAAAATAGTGTCTACCGTTCACAACAGGAAGGCTCGCTGGATGCGATTTCTCGTTTTGAGATTAATCAGGTCGAGACGATTGGACTTGATTTGAAAGTCGTCCTTCGAAAGGGGGCGCTCTGATGTTTACAGGAATCGTAGAAGAAATCGGTTCGGTCAAATCGGTGAAACGAAACGGTCGGTCCTTACGACTCGTCCTATCGGGAGCGAAGGTGCTCGATGACGTAAAAATCGGCGACAGCATTTCGGTAAATGGGATTTGTTTGACGGTCACAACATTTGATGCGTCGACATTCGCCGTTGATGTGATGCCAGAGACACTGAAAGCATCCAGCCTAGATGGCGTGAAACCAGGAACACGCGTCAATCTCGAGCGAGCGATGCCGGCGAACGGACGATTCGGCGGGCATTTCGTGTCCGGACATGTTGACGGCGTCGGGCGCATCACCAAGAAGCGTCCACTCGCAAATGCCGTATATGTCGACATTCAATGCGACCCTTCGCTTCTCCCATACATCGTGCCAAAAGGCTCGATTTCGGTGGACGGAACGAGTCTGACCGTATTCGACGTATCCGAACGTGGATTTACGCTGTCGTTGATTCCGCACACGTATAGTGAGACCGTTCTCGGGTCGAAGCACGTCGGTGACACCGTCAATTTGGAATGTGACTTGTTGGCAAAATATATGGAAAAACTAGTCGGACAGTCGAAGATGACACTCGAATCTTTGGCATCACAAGGTTATGGAAAGGCGGGATGGTAATGTTTGATTCGATTGAACGGGCCATTGAGGAATTAAGACGCGGACGTCCCATCATCGTCGTCGATGACGAGAATCGTGAGAATGAAGGTGATTTTGTCGTGCTCGGTGACAAAATGACACCCGAGACGATGAACTTTTTAATCACAGAAGGGAAAGGACTTGTTTGTGCGGCCATCGCCGAAGAAGTAGCGGCACGCCTTGAGCTCGCACCAATGGTGACGAATAGCACGGACCCACATGGTACGGCGTTCACGGTCAGTGTCGATCATATCGATTCGACGACAGGCATATCGGCGAGCGAGCGCTCCCATACCGTTCGTGAATTAGCGAACCCGTCATCACGCCCATCTGACTTTCAACGCCCGGGACATCTCTTCCCGCTCATCGCCAAAAAAGGAGGGGTCTCGGTACGCCGTGGTCACACGGAAGCATCTGTTGATTTGGCACGACTTGCAGACAGTGAGCCGGTAGCCGTCATCTGTGAAATCATTCGTGAAGACGGAGAAATGGCGCGCGTCCCGGACTTGGTTGAAGTCGCAAAACGTCATGATTTGGCGTTCATTACAATCGAAGCATTGGTTCGGTATATAGAAACGAGCCTTGTCACGCGTGAAGCGGACGTATCACTCCCTTCATCGAAAGGAACGTTTCGGATGATCGGATACAAGAATCGATTCGACCGACAAGAGCATGTGGCACTCGTGACCGAGACGATTACAGACGTCCCGCTCGTTCGGATTCATTCGGAATGTTTGACGGGAGACGTCTTCGGGTCGTTCCGATGTGACTGTGGCCCGCAACTTGATACCGCCATCGAGAGAATCGAACGGGAGTCGGGCATCGTCCTTTATATGCGTCAGGAAGGTCGAGGGATCGGACTCGTGAACAAACTGAAAGCATACGCCTTACAAGAGGAAGGGTTAGATACGGTCGAGGCGAACGAGGCACTCGGATTCCATCCTGACATGCGTGACTATCGTGTCAGTGCGGCGATGCTCCGCGACCTCGGGGTGACCCGAGTACGACTCATGACGAACAACCCTGAAAAAGTCGATGCCCTTGAATCGTGTGGCATCACCGTTGTCGAACGTGTCCCGCTTCATGTTGGGGAGCACGAAGCAAACGAATCTTATCGCATGACGAAACAACTCAAAATGAACCATATTGGAGGATGAATGAGATGACATATACATTTGAAGGTAATTTAGTAGGAGAAGGCTTAAAGATTGGAATCGTCGTCGGTCGATTCAACGACTTGATTACGATGCGTCTTCTAGACGGTGCGAAAGATGCGTTGAAGCGTCATGGGGTGAAAGAAGAAGACGTGTCACTTGCATTTGTCCCGGGTGCGTTTGAGCTCCCACTCGTTGCGAAAAAAATGGCGATGAGTCAAAAATATGATGCGGTCATCACACTAGGGGCCGTCATCCGTGGTGCGACGCCACACTTTGATTATGTGTGCAATGAAGCTGCGAAAGGAATCGCACAGGCGAGCTATCAATCGGAGGTCCCGGTCATTTTTGGCGTATTGACGACGGAGACGATCGAGCAGGCGATTGAACGGGCTGGTACGAAAGCAGGAAATAAAGGCTGGGAAGCAGCAACGTCAGCCATTGAAATGGCGAATTTATTGAAGCAAGTTTGATGAAGAACCGGGTGCATCGTCGCCCGGTTTTTCAATTGGGATAAGCAGGGTAAAAAGACTGAAAATTGGGTAAAATAAACTCATGGAACGATTGCATATATTCCAGGCAAAAGGGAGGTTTGGCACATGGCAACTTCGCATGAATCATTGACGTTACAGTTACAACAACAAGAGCGACTCCATCACCTGCTTTCGTCACTCCTCAATCGCTTTTTAACAACAGAGATTGCGGATTTCAAAAAGCGGGTTGACCAGTCGCTAGCCGAACTTGGACATTATTTCGCGGTCGACCGCGTCTATGTCTTCGATTACGATTTCACGAATCAGGTCTGTCATAACACGTTCGAGTGGTGCGCCGAGGGCATCACCGCCGAGATGGACAATCTTCAAGACGTGCCGATCGATGTGTTGCCCGAGTGGGTCAACACTCACGTGGCAGGCGAGACGATGTACATTCCACGCGTGGCAGATTTACCAGAAACTAGTGTCGTCCGCGGGATTCTCGAACCGCAGTCGATTCAAAGCTTGCTGGCGGTCCCGATGATGCAAGGCAAGACGTGCCAAGGGTTCGTCGGATTTGATTCCGTCGTCTCGGAGCGAACGTACACGGAATACGAACAACAGGCACTGCAAGATTTCAGTAATGCCCTTCTCGGTGCGGTCGAACGGCACCGAATCGAGGCGGGACGGGAAGAAGCACAGCGTATCCTCGCAGAGCGGGAAAAAGAAATGATCGATTATCAAGAGGGGCTCGTCCGGACGTTGTTACGACTGTCCGCACTACGTAACAATGAGACGGGGAACCATATCGAGCGGGTACAAGATTTGTCGACGCTGTTTGCGACGATTTTATATGACCATCATCACCCGGACGTGTCGCCACTCTTCATCGAAGGGATTCGACTTGCGGCACCGCTTCATGATATCGGGAAGATTTCTGTACCGGATTCAATCTTATTGAAGGCGAATAAGTTATCCGACCAAGAATGGGTCTTCATGAAAGATCATGTGCGCGTCGGGGGTGAAGTGTTGAAGGATTTACAAACCCAGTTTCCTCAAAACTACTTTATCCAGATGGCCTATCAGATTGCGCTCTATCATCACGAACGTTGGGACGGGACGGGATATGTTAAAGGGTTGAAGGGAGAAGAGATTCCACTCGCTGCCCGAATCGTTACCATCATCGACGTCTATGACGCCTTACGGACGGTACGCCCGTATAAACCTGCCTTCTCGCATGACGATACGATTGTCGCGATGAAAGACATGAACGGGGCGTTCGATCCGACGCTATTTGACCTGTTCCTGCTCCATCAAGAAGAGATCGCCATCATGTTCGATCAGACTTTCAAAGCACACTAATAAAGGAGACGCTCCCCCGAGGGAACGTCTCCTTGTTGATTAGAATGTCTCAGATGTTGTCTTCGCTTGCATGTGGAGTTGGATGTAATCCGGTCCACCTGCTTTTGAATCCGTTCCTGACATGTTGAATCCACCGAACGGCTGGTAGCCGACGATTGCGCCTGTGCAACCACGGTTGAAGTAAAGGTTACCAACGTGGAAGTTTTGGCGAGCGAATTCTTGGTTTGCGCGGTCACGCGTGAGCACTGCACCTGTCAAGCCGTATTCTGTGTTGTTCGCGATGTCGATCGCTTCTTTGAAGTCTTTCGCTTTTGTGAAGGCGACGACTGGTCCAAAGATCTCTTCTTGCATGAGACGTGCTTTCGGGTCGACGTCTGCGACAACCGTCGGCTCGATGAAGTAGCCTGTTGAATCATCAGCGTTTCCACCTGCGACGATGCGTCCTTCTTCTTTTGCCACATCGAAGTACGATGTGATTTTCTTGAAGGCTGCTGCGTCGATGACCGGTCCCATGAAGTGTTCGTTCTTCTCTGTGTTTCCGACAGAGAGTTCGTTCGTGAGTTCGACGACGCGGTCAAGTACCGTATCATAAACGCTGTCGACGATGACGGCACGTGAACAAGCTGAACATTTCTGACCTGAGAAACCGAATGCCGATTTGACGATCGATTGTGCTGCGAGTTCGAGATCCGCTGACTCGTCGACGACGATTGTATCTTTTCCGCCCATCTCTGCGATGACGCGTTTGAGCCAGATTTGACCTTCGTTCAATTTAGAAGCACGTTCGTTGATGCGGAGTCCCACATCACGCGATCCTGTGAAGCTGATGAAACGAGTCTTCGGATGGTCGACGAGGTAGTCTCCAACTTCTGCGCCAGGTCCTGGGATGAAGTTGAGGACACCTTTTGGAAGACCTGCTTCTTCCATCACTTCGACGAATTTTGCAGCAACGATTGGTGTCGTTGAAGCTGGCTTCAAGAGAATCGTGTTACCGGCAACGATTGCCGCAACAGCTGTACCGGCCATGATTGCGAACGGGAAGTTCCATGGGCTAATGACGATCCCGACCCCGAGTGGGATGTAGTCATAACGGTTGTATTCGCCTGGACGGCTCTCGACTTTCTTACCAGGTTTGAGTTCGAGCATCTGACGTGCATAGTATTCCATGAAGTCGATCGCTTCTGCTGTATCCGCATCTGCTTCGTTCCATGGCTTACCAGCTTCTTTGACGAGATAAGCTGAGAACTCATGCTTGCGTTTGCGGACGATGTTCGCTGCTTTGAACAAGACGTCTGCGCGGACGGCTGGATCGACGTGGCGCCATGAGTCAAATGCTGTGAGTGCTTCTTGCATCGCACGTTCTGCGAGCTCTTGGTTTGCTTTTGAGACGCGACCAATCACTTCTTCTTTGTTCGCTGGGTTGTAAGACGTGATTTTACCTTCCGTCGTAACCTTTTCCCCACCGATTACGAGCGGATAGTCTTTCCCGAGCTCACCGTTCACTTTCTCGATTGCCGCTTGGATCGCATCGGCATTCTCTTTTTGTGTAAAGTCTGTGAATGGTTCATGTTTGTATGGAATCATTCTCGTTCCCCCTTAAAGTGATGTTGAGCGTTAAAGCGCTTACGTCTGTATTGTATCGAAATTATCGTAGAAATCCTAGTGAAACAATTTTCCAGAAACACATGCGATTGGAGCGACGATTCGAGACATGGTAGGATGGGGGAGAACACGGCTTTAGAAAGGACGAACAACATGAGAAAATGGCTCATTCCGCTCCTCCTCGTCTTCACGCTCGGGGCATGTGGGAACGACGAAGAGACGGTTATAGAAGAAACGAAACGCGCATTGCCAGACGCTGTCACGGAAGTGTATGCGGACTATCAAACGGCGCTCGAATCGGGCGATGCCGAGGCGCTCGCAGCCATCGACTACGCGGGTCGCTTGACTGACATTCCGGCGACCGGTGCCGTCACGCGTCAGCTTGCCCCGGGTGACATCTATGAGAGTTGGGTCAACGAGGACGAAGACGTGGCGTTTCTCGTTCATGAAATGGTCGACCAAGACGGCAATCCGCTCCCGAACCGACTCAGTAAAGTCGCTGTGAAAGAAGGCGACGACTGGTCGCTCGTCATCACGCCGACTGCGTTACCAGAGGATGTCATCGCCGAAGTCGGAGAGCTCCTCATCGGGATACAGGCCAACGAATATGGGGTCAACGCAGAAGCGAACGCTCGTCTTGCAGAGGTTCCGGAAGATGAGGCAGGACCGATCTACGACCGAGTCAACGCCCAGACCGACTATACGGCACTCGAGGCGGACAATAACGTCTTTCTTTTGATGGCGGAGACGTTGACGGTCGAAGAGAACCAAGCGATCATGGCCGATTATTTTAAAGCATATGAGACGTGGTATACCGACAATGAAGAGACGCTTCAAAAAGCGGCTGCCACTGAAGATCCAATCGAGTATATCGAAGTACTCGATCCATTAAAGACAAAATTAGAGGAAGCGATCGATGGTTTTGACGAACAACTCGTCGATCCGTCGTTCGGTTAAGGAGGAAAACAGATGCTCGCACCTACATTTTCATTACCGAACCAAAATGGAGAGACGGTCTCACTGAAAGACTATTTAGGCAAGAAAGTCGTTTTGTATTTTTATCCTCGTGACTCGACACCGGGTTGCACGACGGAAGCGTGTGATTTTCGTGATGCGATGCCGAAGATGGAAGGCGCGGTCGTCATCGGGATTTCAGCGGACAGTCAGAAGAAGCACCAGAACTTTATCGCGAAGAATGAGTTGCCGTTCGACTTGCTCGTCGATGAGAATCATGAAGTGTCTGAATTGTACGGTGTTTGGCAACTGAAGAAAAATTACGGGAAAGAGTACTACGGCATCGTCCGTTCGACGTTCCTGATCAATGAAGACGGCTATATTCAAGAAGAGTGGCGTAACGTCAAAGTGAAGGGACACGTTGAAGAGGTCGTGTCTGCCATCCGTTCGTAACGAGAATCAAGCATCGATTTCATTTGAAATCGGTGCTTATTTATTCTTAAATATATTACAAACATATTTCGAAATAAATTTTAAGAAGCTCTTAAGAACAAGGGTTTAGGGAAAATATTACAATTATATAACGTTATGAAAACGCTTTCTTTAGGTGGCGTACCTTGACTCGATTGTGAATGTTCTGAAAAATATAGGGAGAGCGCTCAAATCAAGAACGTAGGAGGAGAGCAACACAGTGAATCAAATTGAAAGTTGGCTGTCGAGTTTATCAAATCTCGTGTGGGGGCCACATTTATTAATCTTACTTGTCGGGACTGGAATCTTCCTGACCGTCCGTCTCGGCTTTATTCAAGTGACGAGGCTTGGTGTCGGCTTGAAAGAGGCCTTTATTCCAAAGAATGAGAAACCGAAGAAGAAACAACGTGGGGACATCTCGCATTTCCAAGCATTGATGACGGCATTGGCGGCCACGGTCGGTACCGGAAACATGGTCGGTGTCGCGACGGCAATCGTCCTCGGGGGACCGGGCGCAGTCGTTTGGATGTGGTTATCCGGTTTTGTCGGAATGGCGACGAAATATGCGGAGGCCATCCTGGCGGTCAAATATCGTGTCGTCGATGAACGAGGTGAAATTGCCGGGGGACCGATGTATTACTTAGAACACGGGCTAAAGAAAAAGTGGCTCGGCATGTTGTTTGCCTTATTCGCATCAGTCGCAGCCTTTGGGATTGGGAACGGGGTACAGACGAACTCAATCAGTCTCGCTTTGAACAATTCGTTCAACGTCCCAATGGTTGTGACAGGAATCGTCATGATGGCGGTGACGGCGTTTGTCATTTTAGGTGGTGTCAAATCGATCGGAAAAGTCGTCGGGATCTTCGTCCCGTTCATGATTTTTGCTTATGTCGGAAGCGGGCTCGTGATTCTCATCATGAACTTTGAATTGGTACCGGGTGCCTTATCGACGATGTTCTCGAGCACATTCAGTGCCGAAGCCATCGGTGGAGGTGCGTTAGGTGCTGCGATTCGCTACGGGGTCGCGCGCGGTGTGTTCTCTAACGAGGCAGGACTTGGATCTGCACCGATTGCGGCCGCGGCAGCGAAAACCGACTTCCCGGGACGACAAGCGCTCGTCTCGATGACACAGGTGTTGATTGATACACTCATCGTCTGTTCGATTACCGGACTCACGATTGTCATGGGTGGTCAATATACGGAAGGACTCGAAGGGATTGCCTTGACGCAAGCGTCATTTGCCTATTTCTTAGGACCGATTGGTGAAATCATCGTGACCGTCTCACTCGTCTTCTTCGCCTATTCGACCGTCCTTGGCTGGTGTTATTACGGGGAACGTTCCGCATACTATTTACTTGGGGAAAAAGTGATCGTCCCGTATCGTGTCCTCTATATTTTAGTCGCAGGACTTGGTGCGATGACGACGAACTTGAATTTGATTTGGTCCATCTCGGATGTGTTCAACGGTCTCATGGCGATTCCGAACTTGATTGGGCTCTTGTTCCTTTCAGGTGTCGTCGTCGCCGAGACAAAACGATTCGAACTCGAACGTAAAAAAGAAGTGGCGCAATCTGCCGCTTGATGAGAAAACCCGCCGAACATCACGTGTCGGCGGGTTTTAGTCATACCTTGAATTGTCGAATCAACGAATCGAGTTCTTCCATCTTTTGTTGCGATTGTTCGGTCGCTCGGTTCAATTCAGCGAAGCGATCGACGGACATCGTCACTTTTTCAGCAATCTCCTGAGTCCCAAGCGCCCCATTGTTGACGGTCGTTGCCACGTCTTGAATGACACCGATCATGTTCGACGTCAATAGTTCAAGCTCACCCGCAGCAGCGGCAAACTCGGTCGCCGTCGTCTCGAAACGTCCCGCGTCCTCGCTATATTGGCCGGCTGCTTCCTCGAGTTGATCATAGTCTTTCAACACGTTCGTATCGAGGAAGTGAAGCATCTGACCTGAGCTCTCATTCAAATGATCAACCGAATGGAGGACCGTCGTCGAGATGGCCTGGATGCGTTCTACGGTCGCCCGGCTCGTCTCGGCGAGTTTTCGAATCTCGTCAGCGACCACGGCGAATCCACGACCGGCCTCACCGGCACGCGCTGCCTCAATGGAAGCATTGAGGGAAAGAAGGTTCGTTTGAGCAGCGATGTCGAGAATATCGTTCGTGAGGGTTGCAATTTCACGGACGGCTTTGGCATCTTGCATCGCTTTCTCTAAGTTCGTGCGTGTCGATTGCAGAACGCTGATGGCGTTCTCCTTCGCTTCCACCGCATGCGACTTCAGAGAGAGGGCGCGTTCATCAATCTGTTTGGCTTCGACTTTTCGCTCATCAGCCATTGTCACGATATGATGAATCGTCCGTTCCATATCCGATGCAGACGCGTTCATCTCTTGCGCGCTCGCGGCCGTCTGTTGCATGCCGGCGGTCAAGTCTTCGGTCGTAGCCGCAGTCGTCGTCATATACGTATCGAGTTCTTTCAATTCGTCATACATATGGGTTGATTGTTTCGTCACGCCTGTTGTCACATCGTTCACTTGCAAAATCAACTGACGCAAGTTGGCGATGAACTGATTGAAGTCGCGGGCAAGTCCTGCGAACTCGTCACGACGTTTCACGGGAATCGACGTCGTCAAATCGCCTTCGCTCGTTGCGAGTTCGTGCATCTTCGTCTTGAACTCTTTGAGTGGTTCAAAGATCGAACGGAAGATGAAGAGCATCATGAGAACCGTCATGACAGCAGCGACCCCGAGAACGATGAGAAGTGTCAGCTGAACCTGTTCAAACATCTTAGCCGCAGCAGCTGTGTCCGTTTGAATTTCTTCACGGTTCAAGTTGACGAGAAGACCGAGAGCGTTCGAAAGGGTATCCGCGCTTTCGGTAGCCGTATCACGAATATATTCTTCCGCAGCTCCTTCACCTTCTTCATTTGAAATCCGGATGAGTTCGGTCATGACGGTCTGGAAGTCGTTCCAGTTCGCACTGGCTTCATCAAAAAGTTGTTGGTCCTCTTCCATAATAATCGTCGCTTCATAGCCATCCATCCGCTGTTCTAAAATCGCAACGGACGCTTGAATGTCCCGCTCGATATTTTGTTTCGTCACCGCATCGTCGACGAGAGCGTGACGAATGAGGTGGCGTCGAATTTCGAGCAATTGTTTATCGACTTGATGGATTTGGTCCATCCCCGGTACCCAGGAGACGGTCATATCTTCTTGAGCCGCTTTTGAGGCGTTCAAGGCATACCAAGAGTAACCGCTTACACCGAGAAGTAAAACGAACATGATGCTGAAAGCGGTGATCAGTTTATTTCGGATTGACATATGATTCCTCCTTAATGAATCGTTTCTATACATAAGCATAATCAGAATCTGCTGCCGACCGTATAGCTGATTTTGAAAGAGGGTCAATATTCGGGGAGGATTCCCCTAGTTTGATAAAAATGAGACAATTTAGAACGAGATAGATTTCCTTTTTTGTCTTATGAAAAAGTGGTATGATAATGAACGATGTATTGAAAACTGTTGGAGGTGGGAATTTTGGCTCGTATTACAGAAGCTGAAGTTCGGCACGTCGCCGGACTTGCCCGACTTGCGATCACGGATGAAGAAGTGACGCACTTCACGGAGCAATTGACAAAAATTCTCGAGTTTGCCGAGCAACTCGATGAGCTGGATACAACGGGCGTCGAACCGACGACCCATGCCCTAGATTTGAAAAACGTACTACGCAAAGACGAGGTTCGTCCATCGCTTCCACGTGAGGAAGTCGAACGGATGGCACCTGACTGGGAGAACGGCCAAGTCCGTGTCCCTGCGGTCTTTGAGTAAGGAGGCCTTTCATGAGTTTATTTGACCACGGTGTAGCGAAGTTGCACACGCTATTAAAAGAAGGCGAAGTCACGGTCACGGACCTCGTCAAAGAGTCGTTCGACCGCATCGAAGCGACAGATGACAAAATTGGTGCGTTTTTGACACTCAATGAAGATGCGTTCGAGCAAGCGAAACGCATGGACGAGCTCGCCAAAATATCAGACGACCCGCTCTTCGGGATGCCAATCGGTGTGAAAGACAACATCGTCACAAAAGGGATGCGCACAACATGTGCCTCGACGTTCCTCGAGAACTTCGTCCCGGCCCACGATGCGACAGTCGTCGAGCGTCTTCATGACGCTGGTGCCGTCACAATCGGGAAGTTGAACATGGACGAGTTTGCAATGGGTTCATCGAACGAGAACTCGGCGTTCAAACCGGTCCGTAACCCATGGGACCCGACACGTGTACCAGGAGGTTCTTCAGGCGGTTCAGCGGCATCGGTCGCAGCTGGACAAGTCCTCTTTAGCCTCGGTTCGGATACGGGTGGTTCGATTCGTCAACCAGCCGCGTATTGCGGTGTCGTCGGGATGAAACCGACATACGGTCTCGTCTCACGCTTCGGCCTCGTTGCCTTCGCGTCTTCACTTGACCAAATCGGTCCGCTCACGCGTACCGTTGAAGACAATGCTTACTTATTGAATACGATTGCGGGACACTGTGACATGGATTCGACGTCAGCCGAGGTCGAGGTGCCGGACTATACGGCAGCGCTCAACCAAGATTTGACGGGGATGAAGTTCGCCCTCCCAGAAGAGTTCATGGCAGAAGGCGTCGCGCCTGGTGTCCGCGAACAGATTGAAAAAGCGATTGAGACGCTCAAGTCTCTCGGTGCGACGATTGAGACGGTATCGATTCCGTCCGTGAAGTACGCGCTCTCGGCTTACTACTTGCTCGCCTCATCGGAAGCCTCTTCGAACTTGGCTCGTTTCGACGGTATCCGTTACGGACGTCGTGCCGAAGCGGACACGCTCGACGAAGTGTTCACGTATTCGCGTGAACAAGGTTTCGGTGACGAGGTCAAACGCCGGATCATGCTTGGGACATATGCGCTCAGCTCTGGTTATTACGATGCGTTCTATAAGAAAGCACAACAAGTTCGTACCCTCATGAAGCAGGACTTCGCGAAAGTGTTCGAAGAGTATGATGCCATCGTTGGACCAACAGCTCCGACGACAGCGTTCAAACTCGGCGAACAGCTCGACGATCCGCTCACGATGTATGCGAACGATATCATGACGATTCCGGTCAACTTGGTCGGTATCCCGGCGATCTCGGTCCCGGCAGGTCTTTCAGAAGGTCTTCCGGTCGGTCTTCAAATTATCGGGAACTACTTTGATGAATCAACACTTTACCGCGTGGCCCATGCTTTTGAACAAGCAAACGGCGGTTTCAAGATGCCACAGCTCTAAGGAGGACGTACGATGAACTTTGAAACGATCATCGGGATCGAGGTGCACGCCGAGCTGAGCACGAAGTCGAAGATTTGGTGTGGCTGCTCACGCACTTACGGTGCCGAAACGAATACACAGACGTGTCCGATTTGTCTCGGACACCCGGGCGTCTTGCCTAAATTGAACGAAGAAGCGGTCAACCTCGCCATCAAAGCGGCGATGGCACTCAACTGTGAGATCGCGACAGATACAAAATTTGACCGTAAAAACTACTTCTACCCAGACACGCCAAAAGCGTACCAAATCTCGCAGTTTGACAAGCCAATCGGTTCAAACGGCCACGTCGACGTCGAAGTCGATGGCGAGATGAAACGATTCCGCATCGAGCGCGTACACTTGGAAGAAGATGCTGGGAAGATGAACCACACGGGCGAGAAGCATTCGGTCGTCGACTTCAACCGGACCGGCTCACCGCTCATCGAGATTGTCAGTGAAGCAGATATGCGTTCACCAAAAGATGCGGTCGCGTACCTCGAACGTTTGAAAGAAGTCCTTTCGTTCGCTGGCGTCTCGGACGTCAAGATGGAAGAAGGGTCGCTTCGTTGTGACTGTAACATCTCGGTCCGTCCATTCGGGCAAGAGAAGTTCGGCACGAAGACAGAGCTCAAGAACTTGAACTCGTTCTCGAACGTCTTGAAGGCACTCGACTTCGAAGAGACGCGTCATCGCAAATTGCTTCTCTCAGGTGGCGTCATGCGTCAAGAGACGCTCCGCTACGATGAGGCAGCGAAAAAGACGATTCTCATGCGTGTCAAAGAAGGGGCAGCGGACTACCGCTACTTCCCAGAACCGGACCTCGTCCGTCTCGAAATCGATGAGGCGTGGAAAGAGCGCATTCGCGCGACGATTCCAGAGATGCCGGCAGCACGTCGTGAACGCTACATGAGCCAATACGGTCTCTCGGCATACGACGCGAAAGCCCTCACGTCGACGCGTGAGTTCTCGGACTTCTTCGAAGCGACGACAGCGGCTGGAGCTGAACCGAAGGCAGCAGCGAACTGGCTCATGGGTGAAGTACTCGGTCACTTGAACAAGTCGAATGAAACGGTCGAAACGATGAAGTTGACGCCAGAAGCACTCGCAGAACTCATCCGCTTGATCGCGGAAGGGACGATTTCATCGAAGATTGCGAAGCGTGTCTTCACAGCGATGATGGAAGAGGGCGCAGAGCCGAAAGCGTATGTCGAAGCGAACGGTCTCGCCCAAATCTCGGACGAGAACTTGCTCCGCGGCTACATCCTCGAATTGTTCGAGGCACACCCGCAAATGATCGAAGACTTCAAGAACGGGAAAGACCGTGCGAAAGGCTTCATCATCGGGCAAATCATGAAACAGACGAAAGGGATGGCGAACCCGGCACTCCTCGATGGCTTGTTCCACGAAGAGATCGCAAAACGCTAAGCAGGCGGCGAGACACTTGTGTCTCGCTTTTCGCTCGAGTTGAGCACAGGGGAGAGAATCAATATGCAACGGAAACGTGCGCGGGTCATTTATAACCCGACATCTGGTAAAGAAGTGATCAAACGGGAACTCCCGTACATTTTGAACCGCCTCGAGGATGCGGGTTATGAGACGTCGACGTATGCGACGAAAGCGATTGGTGATGCCACGCTCGAAGCAAAACGGGCCTCAGCGGCCGAGTTCGACCTCATCATCGCCGCAGGTGGAGACGGGACATTGAATGAAGTCATCTCAGGGCTCGCACCGCTTGAGAATCGTCCGACGATCGGTCTCATTCCGGTCGGGACGACGAACGACTTTGCCCGGGCGATGCGGATTCCACTGAGCGTCGTCGGCGCACTCGATGTCATTTGTGACGGGTTCGAGATGCCGGTCGACCTCGGAGAAATCGAAGGCGAGAAAGGTGACATCCACTATTTCATCAATATCGCCGGCGGTGGAATCATGACCGAGCTCTCGTATGAAGTGCCATCGAAGCTGAAGACGGCACTCGGACAGCTCGCGTATTACGTGAAGGGAATGGAGAAACTGCCACTCATCAAACCGACGTACATCGAACTCGAGCACGATGAAGGGACATTCCAAGGCGAAGTCATGGTCTTCCTCACATCGAACTCGAATTCGGTCGGTGGATTTGAAAAAATCTCACCGCACGCGTCGTTGAATGACGGGTTGTTCGACTTATTTATCCTTCGGAAATGTAACTTGTTTGAATTCATCCATGTCGTCCGTCTTCTCCTCCGAGGGGAACATTTGTCGAGCTCGCTCGTCGAACATGTGAAGACGAGCCGCGTCAAGATGAAGACGACCGAGCCAATGAGTCTGAACATCGACGGGGAGTATGGCGGGGAGTGTACAGGTGAGATGCGGAACTTATTCCGTCACTTGACGGTGCTCGCACCGAACGCCCGGATCCGCGAGATGGAAGAGTTAAATGCACAATATGAACGCGAACAGATGATCAAGCAATTGTTCAATGTTTCGCTCGATAAAGCAGAGTGAAAAGATAGGAATGACGACATCAGTCATTCCTATTTGTAATGGAAGGAGCATTCGTATGCTACCAGTGAAAAAGAATGATCGTCTCGATGTCCACGTCCACGACTTGACCCATGAAGGAGCGGGTGTGGCACGTGTCGATGGCTATACGCTATTCGTCCCGAACGCGTTGCCAGGAGAGACGGTCGAAATCGTCGTGACGAAGACGAACAAGCAGTATGGGTTCGCCCGATTGTTGAACGTGAAAGAAGCGAGTGCCGACCGCGTCGAGCCGCCTTGCCCAATCTTTTATCAGTGTGGCGGCTGCCAGCTACAACACTTCAGCTATGAAGGACAACTTCGCCAGAAACGGGAACGCGTCGTCGATGCGCTGAAGCGTCTCGGTCAGTTCGATGTGCCGGTCCATGACACGATTGGGATGCCAGAACCTTGGCGCTACCGCAACAAGGCACAAGTCCCGTTCAAACAAGAAGGGGACCGTCTCGTCTCGGGCTTCTATCGCCCTCGTTCGCATGACATCGTCGAGATGAGCGAATGTTTGATTCAAGATGAGCGTAATGACAAGGCGATCCAAGTCGTCCGTGATGTATTGGACGCACGAGGCGTGCCAGCGTATGACGAGAAGACAGGACGTGGGGTGATCCGTCACGTCATGGCCCGTTACGGGTACCATTCAGGTGAACTCATGATCGTCCTCATCACGAAGACGACGAAGTTAAAAGGCGTGAATGAGATTGTCGCGGATATCGTCGAGCGTCTCCCTGACGTGACGTCGATCATGCAAAACGTTAACCCGGATAAGACGAACGTCATCCTCGGGGCGACGAACAAGTTGCTCTACGGCCATGAGACGATTGAGGACAAAATCGCAGGACTCACGTTCACGATTTCCCCGCACTCGTTCTTCCAAGTCAACCCGGTCCAAACGGAGAAGCTATACGGGAAAGCACTGGAGTACGCACAGTTGTCAGGTACAGAACAGGTCGTCGATGCGTATTGTGGCATCGGGACGATCAGTCTCTTCCTCGCCCGGAAAGCGGCGCACGTTTACGGTGTCGAAGTTGTACCGGAAGCGATTGAGGATGCGAAACAAAATGCGCTCGTCAATGAGATGGATAACGTGACGTACGCATGTGGAGCGGCCGAAGATGTGCTCCCACAGTGGAAGAAAGACGGTGTGAACCCAGACGTGATCGTCGTCGACCCGCCACGTAAAGGATGTGCCGAGTCGTTCCTCGAGACGATGGTCGAAATGGGACCGAAGCGAATCGTATACGTCTCTTGTAACGTCGCGACACAAGCGCGTGATATGCGTTACCTCGCCGACCGTGGGTATCGCTTGATGGAAGTGACGCCGGTTGACATGTTCCCGCATACGGCGCATGTGGAGACGGTGGCATGGATGGAGAAAGTAGAATAAGATGAATGTATGATGTATGATGCCTTCGATTGATTCAATCGGGGGCTTTTTTTGCAAACAGCCGAAAGGGGAGTCGGAGATGGGGAAGATTATTGTTCTGGAACATTTGACATTGGACGGTGTCATTCAAGCACCGGGTGGAAAAGAAGAGGACGTGAGCGGGGATTTCATGCATGGAGGATGGACAGAGTCGTTTTCGAGTCAAGAGCTCGGCATTTGGATTCGAACGCAGATGCACAGTGAGTTTGATCTGTTACTTGGTCGAAAAACATATGATCAGTGGGCGAGTTATTGGCCAAAACATGATGACATTTGGCCGGAAGCCAACCGTGCAGTGAAGTATGTAGTTACGCGGCAATCAGAGGATGCACGATGGAAATCAACGACGTTTCTGACAGAACCAGTCGAAGCGTTGAAACGACTCAAACAAGAGGACGGACCGGATTTACATGTATGGGGTAGCAGTGAACTCGTCCATACATTACTTGCAAACAATCTCATCGATGAATACCGATTGATCATGTATCCGATTATCATTGGTTCCGGAAAACGTCTTTTCCCAGATGGAAACATCTTGCCACTTCAACTTGATGTAGTCGAGCAACAGCTGATGCCGAACGGAGTCAGTATCGTCCGCTACGAACGTATTCAACAAGATGGAGAGGGGCTATGAGAATCGAGCAGCACCTCGAGATGACCCTTTCAGAATCGATGGATATGGAGCTGATTGAGCTCTTACAACACGCGTTCCCATCCATTTATCCGAATCGTCGCTATTTCAAGCAATTGCCCCATCTTCGGCTCATTGCGTATGAGGATCAACGAATCATTGGGCAAGTCGGATTAGATTTTCGTGTGATGAATATGGATGGAGCTCCGATTCACGTGCTCGGCATCATCGATTTATGTGTGAGGGAAGAAGTTCGGGGACGTGGCGTTGGACGGGCGCTAATGGAAAAAGTCATTGCGCTCGGGGAAGAGTACCCAATCGATTTTCTCTTGTTATTCGCAGATCGACTAGACCTTTACGAACGGATCGGGTTTCAAAAGGTATCGAATACATGCACATGGCTTCAAATCAATGACGAGAATCAAACGACACGCGGGATTGGGGAGGCGTCATTCGAAGAATTGATGGTTCGATCGGTCGGGGATAAGCGATGGACGGACGGGAAGCTTGATTTGCTCGGATATTTATATTAGGAGGATCTAGATGAATCTTGAACAAGTGTCAGAAATGTATGAGGCGTATGCACAAAAAATTGGTGACCGGAAACAAGTGTACGAAACGATTGCAAGCATCTTCGACGTGAAGCGGGCGCTATATCCTGGAAGTCACGTCGATATCGCGCCGTCCCTTATCATCCCTCACGTCATCTATATCGACAGTTTCAAAGGGACGATTCGGTTCTTCAAGAACCTCGAAATGGTACAGGAATTGGTGAATGAAAGAAAGGAATATGATGAGCCGTGTACCATTGAATTCTTTGGTCAAGACTATACACAGCCGCTTGACATCGAACCGGTCGATTTGATCATCTCGCAATATGCTGGATTTGTGGGTCAGGCGACGAAGGACTATTTGAAGCCGGGCGGCATCTTGCTCTGCAATGATAGTCACGGGGACGCGACGTTGGCACGATTTGATGAGACGTTCGAATTGATTGCGGTCATGAGTAGTACGAATAAAATCGCTCAGACGGGACTCGACAAATATTTCCAATTGCCAAAAGGGAAAGACGTCGATATCACAGAAGTGAAGAAGACGATGAAAGGTCCTCGATATACGAAACAAGTGGAGAATTACGTATTTCAGAAACGATAGTAAAAGGAGTGAATCCAAGATGGTCCACTCCTTTTACGAAAAGTAATCATTCACATGCCCAGCCGTCGTTGTCACGATCCATCTTAGATTGATAGGCTGGATGATCGGAAGACACGCCACCTGGATAGGTTCCGCGTAAATCTGTACAGTTTTGGAAATTCTCAGAGGGTTGTGACGTTTGAGTATTCGATTTGGTCGATTCCGAAGCTTGTGCTTGTTGTTCAAGTTCCTGTTTTACTTCTGCGATGGCTGCTGCCGACTTCTCTTGCTCTTCTTTTCGAACCGAAGCAACTTCTTCCTCTAATTGTTGCGCAGCTTCTTCTTTTACGCGTTTCAACTCACTTTCGAACTCTTCACGTAATTTTGTTTCGGCTTCTGCTAGTTTCTGATTCGTTGATTCTTTAGCATCCGTTAATTGTTGACGTAAGTCTTCGTTTTCAGACAAATAAGAATTCAGTTGATTTTGTAATTTTTCCTTCTCAGAATTGGCGGAACTCAATTTTTCCTCAATGAGCGATAAATCTTGCTCATATTGTTCCATTGAAATCGTCTCTTCGAAACTACATGAAGCTAATAGAAGAACGGAAGAAAGGACTGAGAAAATGATGAAGAAGCGAGGGGAAAGTCGTGATTGCTGAACGTAATTGCTCAAAATAAAAGTTGTCACAATAAGTAAAACTATTAGGAATAGCCCGACTAACAAAATATTTTCCATACCATATCCTCCTTTCTCTTATAGATATCCAAAACAACCCACTTATTTATATTTATTTTACCAATTTTTAAATTGATAAACGGAATGAATGAAGTATGTTTTCAATTGATTATTGTTTTTTCAATTCATTGCTGATTATGGGATGTACATAAGGAAGGTGAGAAGTGAAATATCACGAAGAAGATAAATATACAAAGGAGGAATTCGATGAAACAATATACGATTCGAAACCGAAACGTCCCGATTTCCCTGCATGACGCTGTCATCACGGAAGCGACCGTGATGGGTTCGATGATCCGTCTCGTATTTGCAGATGGAATCCGTGATTTGTTCAAGAAAGAAATGGTGTGGACAGGACGTGCCACCGTGACAATTTTGAATGTAGATCGAGATTCTTCTTCACTTACACGATTTAATGAATCGACTTATACTATGTGTCCGATTGAACAGTTGAGTCACTTTGTAAAACGTGGACGGTTCGAGATTGTCGATGAGTTGTATGGTTACCGCCAGCTGTTGTTCCGCTGCATATGGTTGACGGATACGACATGTGAGACGGTGGAGTTGAATCTCTCCCATGCAAGCGAGCTCGTCATCCAATGGGAAGACGAACCCGTGGAAGAAATGTATGAATCTGAATCACTTTAAAGAAAGCGTAAGTCCAACATGCTGAGCGACTGCTCTCGCGACGTCTTGTTTTGATTGAGAATCCGTTACAATTTTTTCTGCATGGATGTCAGATTCGAATGCGGATTGGCAGCGGTCGATTTGAGATTTTCCCAAGAGTTGAACCACTCGAATCGTTTATTCAATCGTTTCACGAGTGTCCGTCGATTCGCTTCGAGAATGATATGTCGTACATCGACGCCTTCCCGTTGAAGCCGTCCGATGACTTCATCTACATACGTTGCGTCAACGAGTGTCATCGGAACGAGGATGACCCCATCAAAGGACGTTGCGATTTTCAAAAGCATTTGATAATTGAACTTTCGCCATTCCGGGTGATGTTGAAAATCGGGTTGCTGAAGGCTCTCCGGTAATTGATCCCGAATAAAAAATCCAGCCTGCTCCGGGTCATAGAGAAATGCGTTCGGCAGTTGTTTCTGAAGTATATTAGCACATGTGGTTTTGCCTGAACCGAAAGCGCCGTTGATCCACAAAATCATTGTCATCATCCTTTCGTGCTTATATTCTCTACGATTGCAATGGAGTCCTATAAAAAACACCCCATAGTAACGGAATTCGAATTCCATCTACTATGGGGTGTTGTCATGCTGTCTTTGGATTAGGCGATTCTGTTTCACGTAATGCATCGACTCGCTTGTATTCTTCGGTATCGGTCCAGAGCTCGTCTTTCAACGGGTTGAGACGTCGTTTAACAATACGTGACACTTGCATGACGGCGAGCACGACGTTGAGGACAAGACTGATGAGTGCGAGTGTCCAGTTCGCTGCTGGATTATACGAGACACTCACGTTGAACGTACTGCCGACCGCAAAGAAATAAGGGAAGGTCATGACCCACATCATCCAAATCGATAGTGTCTGGGCACGGTTTTGCATCCATGTCCCTTTCGCCCAAAGAAGAGCAGGAATCGTTGCGGCAATGTTCAAAGCGAAGCCGGAATAGAATGCATTGCCCGGTGCACAAGAGTAGACATAAGAGATGTTCCAAATGCCATAGGCGATGATCCACAGTTTCGTCTGGTCCGGCCAAATCATATCGACTCGTTTACCGGACGTCGCGAAGATACCGAACCATCCGCAAATCGTGAGGATGTTCAAAATCCCGGCGAAGGCGTTGATATAGTTCCAACCACCGGAGATGTAAGTCATTCCATCGACGACTCCATCAAATCCCATGAAGCCGACTTGAAACTCCCGAATGACGGCCTCCATGATATTGATGGCAAGAATAGCCGGGACGAGTACTAAATACCATGGATGTTTCTTATGGTAGTTTGTGAAGCGGATGACCATGTAGATGAGTGCGCCGGCGAGTGCCGAGTACACCTTCACCCAGTGGAACCAGGATGTAATTTCGGAATCGACGACAAACAACCAAATCGGGGTCAACGCAATCGGTAACGCCATGAACATGAGTTGACTCGCCCGTTTTCCAGAGCGGACGAACTCGTTCAAACCCATTAAAAGACCAAGTACGACGAACCACATGACGACGTTATACCAAGGAATCGACTCGAAGAAAAACATAAAACGACACTCCTTTCAGAAATGAAATGACTAGAAATAAATGCAATGACTAAACATACCGAACGTTCGTTATGTTTATGTGAAAATTGTAACAATGTATTGTAAACGCTGTCAAGGTGAGTTAATAGCTCACAGGGAAGTGTCGAAAGTTCGCCACATCATTATGATATAATGAGCGATGAGAACAGAGGAGGGTGCTAGATGATGATGAACGAAGGGAAGTTAAAAATCTTACAAGCCGCGCGTGAAATCATCGTCGAACAAGGCATCAAAGGCACGACGCTTCGAGGAATCGCAGAGCGAGCCGGATTCAGTACGGGGGCGATTTATCATTACTATACGTCAAAAGAGGCGATTCTATATGACGTGATGGACGAAGGACTCGGAGAGGTCAAACGAATCGAGAGTGTCTCTCATGACGATCAGAAAGAAGCGGCGGTGATTATCCAAGAAATCTACGAAGGCATGCAGGAGCGCCTTCAAAAAGATGCGGAGAGCCGACTCCAGTTTTATCTCGCCCATGAAGCGATGATTGGGAATGAGGACATTCAACAGAAATTCAAAGAGAAGTATGAAGACTGGATCACACGAATTGAGGCAATTTTTGTACGAGCCTATGGTGTCGAACAAGGACCGATGACTCGGGCGGTCGCCACGTGGACGATGGCCGGGATTGACGGAATGGTCCTCCAGACGCTACTTCGGACGGGAACGATCGAATCGGAATACACGAATCGTGTGCTTCATTATTTGTTGACCGAAGGATTCCCACACTTTTTTCAGCTCATTCGTTCGAAAGAAACGGATCATGAGTAATGTCAGTTGATACAATCCGACAGACATAATAGAATAGATGAGTGATTTTGTTGGACTGTATGGATGAAAGGAACTGATTTTACGATGAAAGAAAACTTTTGGCGCGACCTTCCGCGTCCATTCTTTATACTTGCCCCGATGGAAGATGTGACCGATGTCGTCTTCCGCCACGTCGTCGCTCATGCGGGACGCCCGGACGTCTTCTTCACGGAATTTGCGAACTCGGATAGCTATTGCCATCCTGAAGGGAAAGGCAGCCTACGTGGCCGTTTGACATTCACGGAAGACGAGCAGCCGATGGTCGCCCACATCTGGGGAGACAATCCGGAATACTTCCGTCAAATGAGTATCGGGATGGCCGAGATGGGCTATAAAGGACTTGATATTAATATGGGGTGCCCAGTCCCAAACGTTGCAAAACGTGGAAAAGGGAGCGGACTCATTCTCCGTCCGGAAGTCGCGGCTGAGCTCATTCAAGCGGCAAAAGCCGGCGGCATCCCGGTCAGCGTCAAGACGCGTCTCGGTTTCGCGAAGCTCGACGAGTGGCGCGACTGGTTGACGCATCTCTTGAAACAAGACATCGCCAACTTGTCGATTCACTTGCGCACGCGCAACGAGATGAGTAAAGTCGACGCGCACTGGGAGATGATCCCGGATATCGTGAAGTTGCGTGACGAGATTGCACCGGATACGCTCATCACCATCAACGGAGATATCCTCGACCGTCAAATGGGACTCGAGCTCGTTGAGAAGTACGGGGTCGATGGTGTCATGATTGGTCGTGGGATTTTCAAGAACCCGTTCGCGTTCGAAAAAGAGCCACGTGAGCACTCTATGGAAGAACATCTCGATCTATTGCGTTTGCAACTGGACCTTCAAGATAAATTCCAAGAGGACGTGCCACGTTCGATTTCGAACTTGCACCGGTTCTTCAAGATTTATGTTAAAGGATTCCGTGGGGCTAGCGAGCTCCGTCATAACTTGATGGAAACGAAATCGACGGACGAGGTACGAGCGTTGCTTGATGCCTTCGTCGAGAAATATCACGAAGAAGAGGCAGCGCTGGCTGCTGAATAAACGATGAGGTTCAGCGAGAGCTGGACCTTTTTGTATACTGAATGTGAAAGGGTGAGAAACATGATGAATATTCGCAAAGAAAGAGTGGAAGATGAGCGTCGCGTGGAAGAAATTGCGCGGGAAGCGTTTTGGAACTTATATTTCCCGGGATGTCATGAGCATTATGCAATCCATCAACTTCGAAAACATGAAGATTACTTACCCGAATTGTCATGGGTCATCGAGGTAGACGGGGAACTTGCTGGCGGAATCTTCTATTCGAAGTCGAAAATTGTAGATGGAGAGAAATTGGTGGAAACGATCACGTTCGGTCCAGTTTTCATCGGCCCGAAGTATCATCGACAAGGCGTAGGCAGACATCTCATTACGCATTCAATCGAGCATGCGAAATCGCTTGGTTACCGTGCAATCCTGACACTCGGGTATCCATATCATTATGAACCATATGGTTTCGTAGGTGGAAAACGATACGGCATTGCGATGCCGGACGGACAGTATTATAAGGGACTACTTGTACTACCTCTATACGAAGGGGCGCTAGATGGGGTTCAAGGTGTCGCTGTATTTACCGAAGGCTTGGAAGTAGAGGAAGATGAGATAGAGGTGTTTGACGCTACGTTTCCGAAGAAGAAAAAAGAAGTGCTACCAAGTCAACCCGAGTATGAGCTTGCTTCAACTGAACTCGACGAATCATAAAACAATGCCAAAGAAATGATTCTTTGGCATTTTCTCTTGTTTCTTACCTAAATAAAGGATATTTTGGATGTATCGGCTGTTACTACATATTAGGAAATATGCGACAGGGTTGTTTAGAAGAAAAGTAGTGAATTCGCTTTGACATAAAGAATGAATGAGTTATAGATGGGGATGGAAGAGGTGTAGTCGTCAGATTGAGCGGATTGGTAAGGGGGAGCAAGATGGATTCATTAGAATGGAAAGACTGTATGATTTGTTTTGGCTTGATTGCGGGGACGACGCTCGGTGTGATCTTCTCGTTCTTCTTCAATATCGAGTTAGTATATGGGATTGCGAGCGGCGCAATTGTTGGCTATATTGGCGGACTTGCCGTATCGATTTGGAATAAATGACAATTTTATACAAAATGACTATGTGGCAGGATTACCGAAAATCTGTGTAATACACTATGGAGGAGCGGATCAATATGGAACGTACGATTACGGTAAAAGGAACAGGAAATGTCTCGTCTCGACCAGATTTGATTGTGATTCATATGGACCTTGTCACAAAAGCACCACGATATGAAGAGACGATGACTGAGGCAGCAAACGCCGTGGCGCAGCTTCAAAAGGCCATCGTGCGCGCAGGATTTGAAAAGAAGGACCTGAAGACGAGTGATTTTTCGATTGATACGGAGTATGAACGATATCACGATAAACATAATAATTATCGGTCACGCTTTGTCGGTTATGTCTGTAAACAGAAGACGAGACTCGAGTTTCCGCTAGATACGTCCAAACTGTCAGATGCCATCGAACAAATCAGTCAATCCCGGGCGAATCCAGTGCTGTCGATTCGCTTCACGATGAAAGACCCGAACGCGATTGAAGATCAGCTGTTAGTGAACGCTGCAGAAAATGCAAAGAAACGAGCGGAACTTCTCGCAAATGGAGCAGGCGCAACGTTAGGAGACTTGCTTCAGATTGACTACACGTGGGGAGAGATTCACGTATTCTCACCAACGAGCGTCCTCTATAGTCAGGACGTCGTCTATTCCGAATCACGGATGCCAGAAATCGAACCGGATGACATTGATGTGAGCGACACAGCGACGTTCGTATGGAGTTTGAAATGAGGCGACTGACCCTCCTGACTCTTTTCGCATTAACGGTTGCACTTCCTGTATCCGCCCTTTCCTGGGCATATACATTTGTCGTGTTCGACCGAAATGCATATGAAGTGCTTGATACGACGATAGATGAGGATTCGCTCGGTGACGTAATCGGTGAAGTGGATTCAAAAGTCAATGATGAGACAGGGCGCTATTATGGGAATGCCTCAAATGGCTATCCGATTGGGACCGCTTACCGTGAAGTTGTCGGGGAGCCCGTTGAAGACGTCATTGCGGTTGAGGACGGCTCGGAATGGAAGCGGGCGGAATACCGATTCGAAGCACCCTATCACACGCGCGACTTTGTCACGTTCTTCGGCTATATCTTGCTCGTACTTGGCATTATTATGGTGAGTTGGACGCTCTTCAAGCGAAGTTCACTGTACAAAAAAGAAGCATGAACGAACGTTGGAATGGGAAGGGGATAAAGAGACGTTCGGCAAAGGGGGATTCATCATGAATATTTTGATTATTTTTGATTCGTTGTATGGTCATACAGAAAAGATTGCCCATGCGATGCAGGAAGAACTTTCGAAAGAGCATGAGGCGCGCATGGAACATGTGTTGAACATCGGCCTTGGTGACTTGGCGCACGTCGACCTTGTCGTCATCGGTTCACCGACACACGGGGGTTATGAGACGGAGGACATTAAAGTGTTTCTAGACGGAATCTCGGACAATGCGCTTCGCGGGAAGCGGACCGCTGCGTTTGATACGAGTGTCGTCAAAGAAAAACAAAATCCGATTCTCGGTAAAATCATCGACTGGTTCGGTCATGCGGTCAATCGCGTCGAAGGGGAAATGATTGAAAAAGGCGCGACGAACGTTCAAAAAGAATCGTTCTTGGTTGATGGGGAGACGGAGATGCTGAAGGAAGGCGAGCTCGAACGTGCGAAAGCATGGGCACGGGAGTTGGTCGGATAATACGTGAAACGCATTCTGGAATCAGGATGCGTTTTTTTAGTGGAAGCGGAAGAGAAGGCTTAAAAAGCGGGTAAATACATAGTATTCAACTCTTTAGAAAGGGAGCTGTTTGTGATGAGAAAAATGGAACGTGATGTCTTCGTCGGATGGATGGTCGTCTTGCTCGTTATATTGGTGCACTTCCTCATCACCGTCTCTCTCGGAAACTCATACTTTGCCGAGTCCTCACTCAATCGCATGTTGTGGCTCTCGAGTTTTCCGGCATTTCTGATTGCTTTCGTCGCAGCCTTTTTCCAAAAAACGAATACGATTCTCCTAGCGGTTCGTCGTGGATTGTTGTGGACCGTCGAGCTGATTGTCGCGTTCACAGTCCTCGCCTGGGTGTTCCGTTCGTTTGAAGGATTGTATGCGAACGCGGGTCTCTATTGGTTATTCGGTGCCGTCTTGATTGGTCCGATTTTCTACGTGATGGCATTCCGGCGTCAACATACGAAACGGATCCGGACACCTTGACTCGAAACGTCTCCTCTTTCAGGAGGCGTTTTTAGATTGCCGTAGGATGGGAATGGAGTAGAGAGAAAAGAATGGAGGAGAGTGCGATGAGCCAGTATTTTTCATCATCCTATGAAGAGTCGCGGGAAAAATTCATCAATTTGTTGCCGGAGGTGAAACACTTTTATCCGAAAGCGGAGCTGTTGACGCATTCGATTGGGGACGAAAGCATCGACATCATCTTAGGCGAACCGAAACGAGATCGAAAAGCGATGCTTCTCATGACCATCGGGGAACATGGGATTGAAGGATATGCAGGTGCCGCGGTGACGCATCAATTTGTTCAAACACAATTGTCACAACTGCGACATGAAACGACAGGTCTTTGTCTCATCCATGCCGTCAATCCGTGGGGAATGAAACACTTCCGCCGGGTCAACGAGCATAATGTCGATTTGAACCGGAACTATGTCATCAATCGTGAATCTGTCCCATATAACGTGAACCGTGAATATGAACTGATGCGCCATCTCTTCGTACCGGACGGAGTGATTGACGACTACCACGAGGCGCGTGAACAGATTTATTCGTTCCTCGGCTCTGGCATTAAGCTCGATGGCTTCAAAGCGATGAGTGGAGCGAAAGGGATGGGGCAGTATCAATTCCCGAAAGGTGTGTACTATGGGGGAGAAGAAGACGAACCGTCAGCCATCTTCTTGAAAGGGATTCAACATGATCTACTGGAGCGCTACGGAAAAGTGGTCCATCTCGATTGGCATACCGCACTCGGCCCGACAAACGAAGTGACGATGGTCATCAGTAAGCGAGACGGTCGCACCGAAGAAGAGTTGAAACAGGCGTACGGTCTCGACAACGTGAAAGTGTATGACCCAGATGAAGTGCTCGGGGACTCGACGAACCACTTCTACTATGTACGAGACACGGAGTATCCGGACAAGGGACTCGTCTCTGCCCTCTTTGAGTTCGGTACGTTCGGAACGTCGACGAAAGCCTCTATTCGCGAATTTTTGACAATCATTTTAGAGAATCGTCTGTACTTTGAAGGGACGAAAGATCCCGAAGCGCGTAACGGGATTCAAAACGAGTTCATGGCGATGTTTTATCCAGACGACTCGTCTTGGCGGGAAGCGGTGTTACGAGAAGGGGCAAAAGCCATTGAGGGTTACTTAAAAGGAGAATCGCTCTGGCGTGACACATGAGAAGGTTTTTAAGGCTTGGAAACGGGAACAAGTAGGTTGTGAGTATTTACAATCAATTAAAAATGTGGAGGTTGGATGATGGGATATATTACAGCACATGACGGGACAAACTTATATGTGGAGGATGTCGGTTCTGGGGAGCCGATTGTCTTCTTACACGGTTGGCCGGCGAACAACAACATGTTCGAATATCAGAAGAATGCACTCGTTGAGGCAGGCTATCGCTATATCGGAATCGACTTTAGAGGATACGGCAAATCCGATGCGCCGGCGACGGGGTATGACTATGAGACGATGGCATCCGACGTGCATATGGTCGTCTACGGCCTTGGTTTAAAAGACTTCACACTCGTCGGATTCTCGATGGGTGGCGCGATTGCTGTTCGTTACGCGGCCGATTATAAAGAGGATGGCCTTAAAAAGTTAGTGTTGGCAGGAGCAGCGGCACCGATTTTCACACAACGTTCAGACTATCCGTACGGGATGACGACGGATGAAGTCGACGCGTTGATTGACGATACACGAGCCGATCGGCCGAAGATGCTCGAAGGATTCGGGGAAATCTTCTTCGAGAAAGAACATTCGAAACCGATGCAAAATTGGTTCCACCATCTCGCGCTCGTAGCTTCGAGTCACGGAACGATTGCCTCGGCAAAAGCGCTCCGGGACGAAGACCTTCGTGATGCTCTTCCAATGGTTGACGTTGAGACGTTAATCATTCATGGCGTACATGATAAAATCTGCCCATTCGAGTTCGCAGAACAGATGGAACAAGGCATTCCGAACGCCCGCATTGAACGTTTTGAAGAGAGCGGGCACGGGACAGTTCTCGATGAACGAGAGAAATTTAACGATACACTGTTGCAGTTTGTTCAATAATCTTTGGCCTCCTCATGGGGGCCTTTTGTGTGTCTGGACGGATAAGTTCCAACTAAAACGGGTATAAATCAATTGGAGTTCCCTTCCAAATCTTTTGAAGCACCGAAACATCGCTGTGACAAGAATCACGATGTTTTTTTGTGTCGTTTAGGAGAAAGGGGATGATTAGAGAGAATAGGAACATGGATTTAGTTCAACCTGTCTTACCATTCATGGTACAATAGCGGGGTGGATTAACAGATTGAGGAGAGATTTAAATGAACATCGCTTTCTTTTTATATCCGAAAGAAGACGTCAAATATTTGGACCCCGAATCAACGGTACGACAAGCACTTGAAAAGATGAAACATCATCGATTCACGTCTGTCCCACTCGTTTCGGAAAACGGATTTTACGCCGGGACGATGACAGAGGGGGATTTACTCTGGGCACTCGCAGAACAGCTTCGCGGGGAAGAAGACTATGAAAAAGTGCTCCGGACACGTCTAAAAGACATCAAGCAACGCGTTCGCTATAAGCCGGTATCGATTACGGCCCAAATCGAAGAACTCGTCGATGCAATCACGGATCAAAACTTCGTGCCGGTCGTCGATGACGGCAAATACTTCATCGGCATCATCCGACGCCGCGACATCATCGAGTATTACTCGTCAAAGTTGAAACAACTGGAGAATGAAGTCCGATAACGAACAAGCCAGAACCGAATCACGGTTCTGGCTTGTTTTACGTTTCTTTCTGCTTTGTTTTCAAGAACGGAAGTGGGGCAATCATTGCGATGAAATAAATCAAGGTAATCACGAGTAAGAGTATGATTGCCGGTAAATAGGGTGCGATGAGTGGGATGACGAGTAGGACAGCGAGGACCACAAGTCGCTTCCAAGACACATCAAAAAACAGGCGATTGAAGTAAATGACACCATATCCAAACAAGACGATGGCGACATACAACGTGATCCGATGTGCCAAATCGAGTGTCTGCATCGGATCATGTACGATGGTGATCTTGACGACGGCGAGTAAGATGATGCCGAGGAACATCGAAAGATGCGACCAATAGAACCCGGCCTTGGCTGTCTGATCTCTTTTATCCGTATGCATGTCTTGAAAACGATTCTCTCTTGCTTCATCGTCCTTTACGTAGGAGTACCAAAGCAGAACGGTCAGCATAAGGGCAAGAATCATTGTCAGAACGACATCAGAGGTTAAATCTTCATCAATCGCAGCTCGACCGGTCGACGCAATCGTTTCGCCAAGAGCGATGACGAGAATCAAATAATGACGCTCAAGGAAGTGCCAGGAGGACACTTCAAACTGCCCTCTGTTTTTCTGTACAAGAGGACCTAATACCGCAACGATCGCGACAATTCCCCATACAATCAGGCGTACGTTCCCTTCAAACAGCGAAGCGACGAGGATGATGATGCTAAATGAGACATTGTACGGTACGATGGCAAGCATCGCTTTTTTCGTATCCTCATTACTGTGCAATAAAAATAGCGTCGAATGCACGGCGACAATCACTAAAAAGCCAAGCCCGAAAATGAAGCCATCTTGATCATATGCTTTTGGGATGGCGACAGAAATGAGCATAAACCCAATCATCCCTAGCGTCATGAAGATTTGATGGTTCCTTCTTGTCAGTTTGGTCGTATTCGTCAACCAAATATACCCTTCAAAGATGTACCAAATGAGGGCCATGAGGACGAGAACTTCTAAAAACGTATGAACACTCAAATGATGTTCGAGTTTCAATGTGAGTTGAATGAACGTAAATACAAATACCAAGTCAAAAAACAGTTCAATCTTTTCTACCTTTTCATGATGAGAGGGCATGAGAGGACTCCTTTTCATAGATTCCTTTTTATTTACCCGTCCGATTCACAAAAAACCCTTCATTTCGAAAATGAAGGGCAAACCTCAATTAAGGGGTGGGAAATGCGGCAACACATATTCTCCTAATTCATCCATCACTTCTTCAGCCGGACGTTCCCCGTCGAAGAGGGCGAAGAAGAGGTGATTCACGCCGATGGCACGATACGCTTCGAGCAATTTGATTAAGTGGTTGCGACCGAGACGGAAACCGAGGCGAATCGGCGTCGGTGGCTCGTCTGGGTCATGCGTCAAGTCAAGATGCATCGGCATCGAGAAGGGACGGAAAGCACGACCGTGCGCTTCACCGCTCGCGCGCCAAGCGTCGAGCACTTGCTGCTGCGCGAAAGGTGCCTGTGGGTAGTACATCCATCCGTCCCCGTTCGCCCCGAGCCAGTCCATATCTTGTTGTGCGAATCCAGTGATCATCGTCGGGATCCGTTTCTTCGGACGTGGTACGAGCGTTGCCTGTTCGACTTCCCCATAAGGTGAGTCAATCGTTGGGTAGTTGTAATAGAGTGCTTGCTCCATGACACGAAGCGATTCTTTGAACTGGTCGCCGCGTGTCGGGTGATCGACTCCGAGTCCTTTGAAGTCGGCACGACGGTCGCCTGACGAGATTCCGAGAATCAATCGTTCTGGGAATAACGCCTCAATCGTCGCGACTTCCTTCGCTGAACGAAGGGGATGACGGAGTGGTAAGACGAGCGCGGATGTACCGAGCGCGATGTTTTTTGTTTGACCGAGTAAATGGGTCCCGTAGATCAACATGTCATAAATCTGACCGACGGCAGGGTCCAAGAAGTTCGGGTCTTTGAGTAAAACATCCCGTAACCAGAGCGCCGTGAAGCCATAATCATCAGCCTTTTGGGCGAGTTCGACTTGACGTTCGAGTGTCGGGGTACGCATCTTGAAATTTTCTAAAGGGATGTGGAGGCCGAGCGTAAGCTCGCCCTCCCGATACATCCGGTTGTAGCTTTTATGATTGTTGAACATAAGCTCCTCCTTAGTTTGCTTCCAAACGACGAGAGATGGCTGTCAAGATGACGGCGATGATGACCATGATCCCACCGACCCACGGTGTGTGGACGAGTCCGATTGAATCGGCGACGAGTCCGCCGATTGTCGCACCGAGGGCGATCCCGATGTTGAAGGCCGCGATGTTGAGTGCGGATGCGACATCGACAGCAGCGGGTACATATTTTTCAGCCAATTGTACGATATACAGTTGAAGTCCAGGTACGTTCATGAAGGCGAGAAGTCCCATCAAGACGATGGCGATGAGACCGGCCACTTTGAACGGAATCATGAACGACATGAGGATCATGACCGTTGCGTGAACGATGAACATATAGAACAGTGCTTTCGCCGGGTTTTCGTTGGCGAGTTTTCCGCCGACCGCGTTCCCGATGGCGACCGCGATTCCGTAAACGAGTAAGACGACGCTGATCAAGCTCGGGCTAATCTTTGTCACGTCTTGCATGATTGGTGTCAAGTACGTAAACGCAACGAACGTTCCGCCGTAACCGAGTGCTGTGATCAAGAATCCGAGCATGAGACGACCGTTTGTGAGTAATTTCTTCATATCTGAGAACTTCGCCGGTGGTGACTGTTTCAAATCTTTCGGAATCAAGAAGAAGCTGGCGATGATTGAAACGACACCGAGTGCTGCGACGGCAAAGAATGTGGCACGCCATCCGAACGCTTGACCGATGAAGGTACCGAGTGGGACACCTGTGACGGTCGCGACAGTTAAACCTGTGAACATGAGTGCAATGGCACTCGCTTTTTTATGCGGAGGTACGAGTTGTACGGCAATTGTGGCTCCGATTGAGAAGAAGACACCATGCGAGAACGCGGTGATAAATCGGGCGACGATCAAGAGTTCAAAACTTGTCGACATGGCAGAGACCAAGTTTCCGCCGATAAAGACGACCATCAGTGCCATGAGTAACGTCTTGCGGTTCATTCGGTTCGTCAGTGCCGTTAAAATCGGTGCACCGACGGCGACACCAATGGCGTATCCTGAAATAATGAGACCCGCGAGTGTGATCCCGATGTTTAAGTCACTTGCAATCGATGCGAGCAATCCGACAGGGACGAACTCGGTCGTCCCGATGCCGAAAGCACTAATGGCGAGGGCGAGTAATGCCAGTCCTCCATTTTTAGGTGCCTGTTCTTCAACAGGTTGCGTATATGGTTGATTCATGAGTAGTTCCTCCTAGTTGATGAAAAATGGTGTGGAAGACGAGGGCCCTTCGTCTCCCGATAGCAAAGACATCTCACTTTCCTCTATTGTTCAGTACGGTCGAAAAAGTACCTTACCGTCTCAAGAGGGTGCTACGAGCGAAATGAACTTGTATTGATTTGCTACAGTTGCTATCATAAGGGCATGAAAACCGCTTGAGAAGTACGTACTTTAAAGTGCGGTAGGCACCAAAAAGTGCCTATGGAAGAAATGGAGGAACTGATATGCCATATAACATTCCGGTCGAAGCGACACTTGACGTCATCGGCGGTAAATGGAAAGTCGTCATCATGTGTCACTTGATCAAAGGAGAGCGTCGGACGAGTGAGCTGCGTAAACTCATGCCGAACATCACCCAGAAGATGCTCACCCAACAATTGCGTGAGCTTGAAGCGGACGGGATCGTCGTGCGTACGGTGTACGAACAAGTTCCACCGAAAGTCATCTACTCACTCTCAGAGTATGGATGGTCACTTAAACCGATTTTAGACGCCATGTGCGCCTGGGGCGAGTGCCATATCGACCAGTCTGGAGAAGAGGTCATCTCATAACAATCACGGTCGTCCATAGAGGGCGACCGTTTTTTGTGTGGGGAAGTCGGGTACAGAGACAGAGACAAGGAGGGACTTAGGATGGACTTGAAAACTTTTTTGTTTACAGATGACGGATCTATCCCGAATCATCCCGACTATCCGGCGCTTCTGTATCGTGGCGTCTTTGATGACCCGAGCGGGATGCAGGAAACGTTCGCTCATAATGAATGGACGAACAGTTGGGTGAATGGGGTGTTCGATTATCATCACTATCACAGCAACACGCATGAAGTGTTGGGCGTATTACATGGTGAGGCAACCCTTCAACTCGGAGGAACGAATGGTGATCTCGTACGCGTCAGTGCAGGTGATGTCCTCGTCTTGCCGGCGGGTACGGGACATCGGCGCATCGAGGCGAGTCAAGACTTCCAAGTCGTCGGGGCATACCCGGACGGTCGCGACTATGACACGTTGACCGGGAAGACGGAAGAGCGACCGGACAACGTAAAGCGAATCGAACAAGTCGAGAAACCGACACTCGACCCCGTCTTCGGGACGACGGGACCGTTACATGAAGCATGGACAAAGGAGGAAACGTTATGAATCAACGACTACCACATTCTTTATTACTCGCGGCATTGAAACAGAATGTCGTCGAATTGAAAGACGGACGGGAGATGCGCACACTCGGGCAAGGGACGTGGCGTATGGGGGAAGAAGAATCAAAGCATGACGCTGAGGTGGAGGCGCTTCGGACAGGACTCGACTGCGGACTCCATGTCATCGATACAGCTGAGATGTACGGGGAAGGGGAGTCGGAGAAGTTGGTCGGCGAAGCCATTCAAGACCGACGCGAAGACGTCTTTCTCGTTTCGAAAGTGTATCCATACAATGCATACGGCGACAAACTCGTCAAAGCATGCGATGCGTCACTCGAACGACTCGGGACTGACTATCTCGACCTTTACTTACTCCATTGGCGAGGGGATGCCCCGCTCGAGGAGACGATTCAAGGGATGGAGCAGCTCAAGGCAGACGGCAAGATTCGGGCATGGGGTGTCTCGAACTTCGATGTCGAGGATATGAAAGAATTGTTGTCTCTGCCTAACGGAGACAATTGTGCGGTCAACCAAGTGCTCTATCATCTTGGGAGTCGAGGGATCGAGTATGACCTGCTCCCTTATTTGAAAGAACAAGGCATCCCGGTTATGGCGTACGCACCGCTCGCCGAGGGAAGTGACGTGAAAAAAGACGTCTTCGAAAACGAGACGGTCAATCGACTTGCGGAGGCGTATAGTGCCTCGGTCGCACAAATTTTACTCGCCTGGACGGTTCGGAGCGGACATGTGATTGCCATCCCGAAAGCCGGACAGGCCGAGCACGTCGAGGAGAATGCGGCAGCGCTCTTGCTCGATTTGAGTGAAGAAGATTTCGAGGCGCTCGATGAAGCATTCCCACCACCGACGACGAAACAACCGCTAGATGTCATTTGATGATGTGAACTGGACCGATCAAAGGTCCAGTTTTTCTTTTGTCGAAATCGATTGTCGCTTTCGAGTTGCGGGTAAATAAAGGAAGGACTTGCTTGTGTAGAGGAGACTGATATGACAAGGGAGCTGAAAACCAAATGGAACAGACGTATACCGCCGAAGAATTCAAAGACAAGATGTACACGAATTTGAAAGTACGACCGAGTGATTCCGTTATTTTAATGTGCTCCATCTTCATCGCTTCTATCGGATTGAACATGAACTCCATTCCCATCATTATCGGGGCGATGTTAATTTCGCCACTCATGACACCGATCTTGAGTATCGGTCTCGCCTTGTCGCTTTATGACATGAAGTTATTGCGGGCGGGTGTTCGTCTACTGCTCGTTCAAGTCGCGGTCAGTCTCACGGTCGCGACCATCTATTTCGCCATCTCCCCAATCACTTATGCAAGTAATGAAATCATCGCCCGGACCGAACCGACGATTTGGGATGTCATCATCGCCTTCGCCGGGGGAACCGCGGGGATCATCGGGGCGCAAAAGAAAATGAGTAACAACATCGTTCCGGGTGTCGCCATTGCGACCGCCTTGATGCCCCCGCTCTGCACGGTCGGATATTCAATCGCAACACGGAATTTGGATTATTTGATCGGGTCGAGCTACCTGTTCGTCATCAACTGTGCGTTCATTGCCATCGCGACGTTCATCGGGGTCAAGTTTATGGGCATCTCTCAAGTGTTGACGAAACAGGATGCGAACCATAAAAAAATCAATCGACTTCTCATTGCCTTATCTGTCCTCATCGTCGTTCCGAGTATCTTTTCGGCCGCGACGCTCGTTCAAGACAGCATCGTCCGGACAGGAATCAACAATTTCATCGAAGAAGAGTTTTCAGATGCCATTATCATCAGTCAGGACTACCAGGAAGATGATGATTTGCTTCTCGTAACGACGACAGGGAAACGGTTGACCGAAGAGGAGCTTGCCGAAATCGAATCGCGTCTGCCGGACTACGGGCTTCGCACTATCGAACTCTCGGTGACGCAAGTTCCGGACTTGAATGGATTGTCCGGAGAGAAGGTAGCTGAACTGCTACAAAAATATTTGGAAAGTCGTCTCCAACAGTTCAATCTGTTCGACAGCCGGCAAATCAATTTAGAGGACTTGCCGTTCGAACTACAGAACGAAATCAACCCAAACTAAAAGACCATCGATTTTTCGATGGTCTGACTTGTTAGTTCGCGAGCGGATGTTTCAAGAGATAGTCTTCGATTTGATCGATTGTTTCTTTTAAGACGCCGTCTGCGAATGGCGATTTGAGACCAGCCAGTTCAACGAGCTCGAGGAACGAGCGGCTTCCGCCTGCTTGACAGAGTGTAAGGTAATCGCTCCATGCCGCTTCGCGATCTTCATGCATGCGCACCCAGAACTGGAACGCACACACTTGCGCGAGCGTGTAGTCGATATAGTAGAACGGACTTTGGAAGATATGTCCTTGTTGGTGCCACCATGCACCGGATTCGAGATAGTCGTTCGTCTCGTAGTCACGATGCGGAAGGTACACCTTCTCTAAGTCGCGCCATGCTTGACGACGCTCGGCAGCTGTCATGTCCGGATTGCGGTAGACGACATGTTGGAACTCATCGACAAGCACGCCGTACGGAAGGAACGTCATGCTGCCAGCCAAGTGGTTGAACTTGTACTTGTCGACTTGGTCGCCGAAGAAGAGCTCCATCCATGGCCAACAGAAGAACTCCATCGACATCGAATGGATTTCACATGCCTCATATGTCGGGAATGCGTATTCTGGAGTCGTCAAATGACGGCTTTCGTACACTTGGAAGGCGTGACCGACTTCGTGTGTGAGGACGTCGATATCTCCGGCTGTCCCGTTGAAGTTCGAGAAGATGAACGGGAGACCCTCAGACGGTAAGTACGTGCAATATCCGCCGCCAGCTTTACCTGGTTTCGCCGTCAAATCGAGGGCGCCGCGTTCTTGCATGTATTGGAAGAACTCGTCTGTCTCGTTTGAGAGTTCCTGATACATCTTGTTTCCACCTTCGATGATGAACGACTCGTCCCCTTGAGGTGTCGCGTTACCGTCCGGGAAGACGAACGACTCATCGTAATAGTAGAGATGATTGACACCGATGCGTTTCGCCTGCTTCTCTTTTAACGCAGAAGCGAGCGGGACGATGACGTCGCGGACTTGTTTGCGGAAGTTGTCGACCATCGACTCGTCATATCCGACGCGTTGCATACGAGCATAGCCGAGTTCAACGAATGATGGGAAGCCGAGCGCGTGGGCGATCTCTGTCCGAACCCGTACGAGTTCCCCGTAAATCCGGTCGAGCTCGTCACCGTTGTCAGAAAGGTATGTATAGCGGACAACGGATGCGGCTTTTCGGACATCGCGGTCAGGTGACTGAAGGTATGGACCGAACTGTGACAAGTTGAGCGTCTTGCCGTCAAATTCAATCTGTGCCGCTGACATGACCTTTTGATAAGCCGTCGCGAGGCGGTTCTCTTCCTGCAATTTCGGGATGAGCGACTCCTCGAATGTCTCGAGTGCACGCTCGGCGAGAGAGAACAACTGGCTACCCCATTCCGCTTCGAGTTCAGAACGAAGCTCGTGGTTCGTCAAGACGCGGTAGTACGCTTGAATCTCTTTCTCATAGACCGGTAGTGCATCGTCGAAGAAAGATTGTTCTTCTTCGTAAAAAGCGTCGCGTGTGTCGACCGAGTGTCGGATCGCGACGAGTTGACTTTGTGTCTCAAAGTCGTTACGTTCCTTATTGATTTGACGAATGAGTTCATTCGCTTCCTCAAGTGTGCTCGCTTGCTGTAATTCGGCAGAATAGTCCGACAATCTGCTGTTTAAAGCGTCCAAGTCGGGCCGTTCATATGACAATTTTGTGAAAGTCGTCATTGTAAGCGCCTCCATCGTGTGAAATTTTTATAAAGTGTAAAAAGGGCTTGCAAAAGCGATTGCACACTCGTATTCTTACGATGTGTAAAACGATTTCGCACTACCTTATATCTACTATACCGTTAATAAGGTAGGGATTGAAGTTTTAGCTTTTCGGGTATAAAAGTGAAGACTTCGATTCAATAGAACATGTTGGAGGGATTAAGCTATGGGATTCTTTAAAAAACTATTTGGTGGTAAAGAAGAACAACTCAACGCGGTTTCACCGCTTACAGGAAAGGTCGTCGACATCACGAACGTACCAGACCAAGTATTCTCACAAAAAATGATGGGTGACGGAATTGCGATCGAGCCGACTGAAGGCAAAGTCGTTTCACCAGTTAGCGGAACAATCGCAACGGTATTCCCGACGAAACACGCGATCGGCATCAACGCGGACAACGGTGCAGAGTACTTGATCCACATCGGTTTGGATACGGTAAACCTTAAAGGTGAAGGCTTCGAGACACACGTCACAGAAGGTCAATCTGTCAAAGCAGGCGACCCGCTCGTCACGTTCGACCTCGACTTCATCAAAGCGAACGCTCCATCGACAATCACTCCGATCATCATCACGAACCATGATAGCTTCGGCGTGAACAAACTTGTCGCAGAAGGCGACACGGTGACAGCTGGATCTTCAGAAGTCGTCGAATTGACGAAGAAATAAGAGAACGATTCATGACTCGGGAGCCTACGCTTCCGAGTATTTTTTTGTGAATTCGGGAATTATAATGGAGAGAGGGAAGGGGGAAATGAGATGGATGGTAAAAATGCACCTTACCGGGGATACGGGGACCGGATTCGAATCTTGCGAGAGCGGGCTGGATTATCGATTGAGACGCTTGCGGAACAAATCGGCGTCGCCCCATATTTTATTCGACGTACGGAACTGAGTGAGGTCTATCCGACGATGCCTTACATAGAGGCGCTCGCAGAAGCTCTGCGCATCGATTCCAATTATTTGGCGCGTCACATTTGGACGGGAGAGTCGCTCAAAGTGTTGATGCGAGGGAAAGTACCCGAAATCGAACAGATGAAGCTCGCCTATGAGGAGGCGATGCACGGGAAGTCCGTCGAGGAGATGCAGCGACAACTTGAGGAGCGGATGCGCATCTTCGACTTGATGCATGAAGAGGAATTGCAGCGAATCTTTGAAGAGGATGAAGAGCCGACGTCGCACCATGCCCTCGAAGCACTCGTCGACGCTGTCCTTGACCTCGGACGGTCCCATGATTCAACTCACAATCGTCACATCGTCCCGTTCGCTCGCTATGTGGAACGACTCGTCCCCGACCAGTTCGCGGACAACTCCTTCCAGTATGCAGAGTACGGTGTCGTAGACAAATCATATAAATTGCAGTGATATAGAACCAAAAAAATGACCAGGAGAATCACTCTCCTGGTCATTTTTCATTGATTAGCGCATCGGACGCGCTTCGTAGCGTACTTTTGGACGAGTGCCGGCAAGTAAAAAGCCGAGCACGATATTCAAGATTGTGAGCACCCATCCGACATACCCGAACGTGTAAGCGAGACTCGCCAGCACCGTTTGCCAGTCGAGCAGAGCTGCTGCGTCGCCGCGGAATGTGAAGCGGATGACGGTGAAGCCAATGAGTGTCGTTGCAGTAATCATGATGCCGATCCATGCGCCACCGAAGCGAGACGTTTGTGGACGTCTGCTGACCGGATACCAAAACGCGAGCGTTCCGATAAACGTACTACCTGCATACGCAAGCAGGATTTGCCATAACGCATCCGCGTCTAAGAAGACGGTGTAACAGATGAACGTCGTGAGCGTCGTCATAAACGTAAAGATTAAGGCCGCGAGTAATCGTGATCGCATAGTTCGTTTTCCTCCTCATTTTGCACATTCTTTAGAGTAAACGAAAACGAATTTGCTGTAAACGTTATTGGCGGTTTTGTAATATTTGTCGCCATTGTTTAATGGCATTCGTTCCATAGAATAAGACACCGCCACGATAGAATTTCGAGCCAATCCAAAGCGTCACGCCAATCGTTCCGATGAGTAAGCCGATTGAGAGCGCGACTTCCCACACGGCCACATCGACGAGCATGACCCGAAGGAACATGAGCATCGGGGCAAAGAACGGGACGAACGAGAGAATCGTCACGATGGTCGCGTCTGGATTGTTCAAGCCGAACATCGCCACTAAGAATGCTGCGACGAGAAGCATGATGACCGGCATGACCATCTGTTGGGATTCTTCGACGCGGCTGACGAGTGAGCCGAGTACGGCGAAGAGTGACGCGTACAACAAGTAGCCGAGTAGGAAGAAGACGAGTAAGTAGATGACAGCTCGCGCATTCCCGGCGTTTTCGATGACGGTCGTCGCTAACTCACTGCCGCTCGCGCTGACATAACCAAACCCGAGGAAAATCCCGATCTGGATGAGGGCGAGCGTTCCGATGGCGGACACTTTGGCGAGCATGTGCGTCACCGGATGCGTCGTCGAGATGATCAGTTCCATGACCCGCGACGACTTCTCGGTCGTCACTTCTGTCGAAATCATCGATCCGTACGTGATGATCGAGATGTAAAGGAGCATCAACATGACATAGACGAGTGCCGATGACGAGAGCAGCTCATCCGAGTTCTCACCTCCGCGTCCGAGATACGATTCATCGAGCTGGATTGGCTCACTGAGAGCCGTGATGACAGCCGGGTCAACATCGGCTGATTCGATCAACTCCGCATTACGCAATTGCTGAAGTGACGTTTGCAAGATGGTCGTGAATTCCTGCTCTGGGCGTTCTGAGATGACACGGGCGTCGTAACCGTCGACGAAAGCAACGACTCCGTATTCGCCGTCATTGATTCCGGAGCGTGCCTCTTCTTCTGTGATGTCACTCGTGGCAACGTCTTCGTAGCCGAGCGACTGCATCGTATCGACGAGCGCTGTGTTTTCCGTTACGACGAGGGCGCTCGCTTGCTCCGAATCCTCGAACGAGGACATGATGCGGTCGATGTTCGTGAATCCGAAGATGAAAAGAATCGTCAACGCTGTCGAGATGACGAACGCTTTCGAACGGATCCTCGACTTGAGGGTGAATGCATAGAGCGGTCCAAAGTTATGAAACATGCTGTCCGACCTCCTTGATAAAGATGTCATTGAGCGATACCGGTTGGCGCATGAAAGTCTTGACGTTCGCCTGATGGCGGACGAGTGTCGATAGGACGACGTCGCTATCTTCAAATGAATGTAGACGTACTAAATGACCGGACTTATACGGCTCGATTGTCTCGATGACCGAGAGTGATTCGAGCACGTGAATCTGGTCCGTCTCGATGAAGAGAGCTGGCTCGGCGTAACGCGACTTGATGGAGGGTACGTCACCACTGACGACAGCACGTCCACCTTTTAAAATACCGACATGTTGACAGAGCTCTTCGACATGTTCCATCCGGTGACTCGAAAAGACGATTGTCGTACCAGCGTCACGCAAGGCGAGTACCTCACGTTTCAGGATTTCGACGTTGACTGGGTCGAGTCCACTGAACGGTTCATCTAAGATGACGAGCTCGGGGTTGTGGAGCAGGGCGGCCACGAGTTGGATCTTCTGCTGATTTCCTTTTGACAGTTGCTCGACGCGCATCGTCTCATACTGAGGAATCTCTAGCCGTTCGAGCCATGATTTGACCGCACGTTTGGCATCGCTTGAACGCATGCCTTTCAAACTGGCTAAAAAGACGAGTTGTTCGCGCACTTGTGACTTCGGGTATAGTCCTCGTTCCTCGGGTAAATATCCGACAATCCGATGGTCGACTGCCTTGCCGTTCCACGTGATGCTTCCATCGGTCGGTTTCAAAATGTCGAGGATCATCCGGAACGTTGTTGTCTTGCCGGCACCGTTCGCTCCGAGAAGACCAAACATCTCTCCTTGTGGCACGCGGAACGTGAGGTCGTCGACAGCGGTGAAGTCACCGAATTCTTTGGTGACTCGTTCAATCTGTAATGCCATGTTCTTATACCTCCTTAGAATGTCTCTCTTCTTATCGTACGCCACCGTGAGCAAAAAGTTTCACTTTTTCTGGCAAATGATTTATCTTGAAATCAAGATAATGAAGGAGGATGACAATGAATACGCAGTCTACAGGCATCCATCATATTTCATCGATGGTACAAGACCCACAACGTACGCTTGATTTTTATGGACAAGTACTCGGTCTTCGTTTCGTGAAGCAGACCGTCAATTTTGATGACCCGGGCACGTATCATCTCTATTTCGGGGACGAGGTCGGGACACCGGGAACCGTCATCACCTTCTTCCCAATCCCTGGGTTAGGGAAAGGACAGGTTGGGAGCGGTCAAGTCGGCGTGACGACATATCTTGTGCCGGCAGGAAGTTTACCGTTTTGGGAAGAAAGACTTCAACAGCATGGAATTGCGACCGTCGCCACGCAACGGTTCGAGGAGCCGTCACTTCTGTTTGAAGACCCGGACGGACTCGTCGTCGAACTCGTCGCGCGACCGACGACGAAACAGACGCGCTGGGTCATCCCAGGCGTCACGAAGGATGAGGCGATTGTCGGATTCGCGGGTGCGACATTATTATCAAAAGCACCAGACGAGACCGTACGCTTGTTGACGGAACTGTTTGGATTTGAACGAGTCGGAGAAGACGAGGAATGGGTACGTCTGAAAGGGACGGCTGACTATGGGAACGTCATCGACGTCAAAAAGACGATTCTTCCGAACGGTGTGCCCGGAACGGGGACGGTCCACCATATCGCTTGGCGGGTCGCGGACGGTGAACACTATCCGACGTGGCAAGACGCCATCTTTGCCCTTGGATTGAGACCGACCGAAGTGAAAGAACGGAACTATTTCCGATCGGTTTATTTCCATGATGCCGGACGAATCTTACACGAACTTGCGACAGATGTACCTGGGTTCACCGTGGACGAATCCATCGATACGCTCGGTGAGACGTTACGCCTGCCGCCATGGCTTGAAGCGGACCGTGACAAGATTGTCCGCACGCTACCAACCATTACAATCCCGAAAGGAGAACGGATATGATTCATCAATTCATTCAAGGAACGAAAGAGACGACGCTCGTCTTATTGCACGGAACAGGAGGAAGCGAGCAAGACTTGATCCCACTCGCAAAAGAGTTGTCATCAGAATCGAACGTCCTAACGCTACGAGGGGACATTCTTGAGAATGGGATGACCCGATTCTTCCGTCGTCACGCAGAAGGCGTTCTCGACCTCGAAGATTTAAAGAAGCAGACAGAACGCTTCCTTCAGTTTTTAGATGATGCTGCAGCGGAGTATGGAATCAAACGCGACAAGATGATTCCAATCGGATATTCGAACGGGGCGAACTTGATCGGTTCGGCACTGTACCGTCAACCGGCATTCGCCGCCTCACTCTTGTTCCATCCGATGGTCCCAGACCGTTCGCTCACATTGCCGGACTTGTCAGGTACGAACGTATTCATCTCGGCAGGAGAGCGCGACCCGATTTGCCCGAAAGCAGAAACAGAAGAGCTGACATCGACACTCCGGAATGCCGGAGCGGACGTCGAGCTCTTCTATCATACGGGTGGGCATGAAGTGCGCATGGAAGAAGTCGAGGCGGCACGGACATGGATCGCCGCTCACCTCGACTAATTCGTTCAAGCCATTTTTTTCGGTTTGTTCGGACGAGAATAGACGACGAGGACACCTCGGTCAATCAAATAGGCGGCGAATAAACGTTTCGCTTCTTCAGCATGCACGGTTCGGTCGATTTGGATATACAATCGGCCGAGCTTTTTTTGTGAGGTTCGCGTGAGCAACCAGATCGAGTCGAGCGTATACTGCCAGCTCTGAAGCGTGTCGCCACCGATGTATAAGTACCGGTTTTGGGTGCGCTCGAGCAGATAGTTGAGCCACCAGACGTCACGGACCAATTTGGCGCACACACCGAGCGCGAACGTGAGACCGAGGAAGGCCATACTAGACAACACAGGATGAATGGCAGAGAACCCGTTACGGACCGACTCAAAGGCCACCATCAGTAGCCCGACGGAAAAGCTGCTGATTAACCACCAGAATCCGAAGTTAGAGAATGAACGTTTCGGGTCGTGCACCATATGATGTCGATTCCGGATGATCGAAGCCATTCTCTCCACCTCCTTTATTAGAATATTCTGAATATTTAGTAACACTACTATACTATACTGTACCCAATCCCGTCTATTTGAATACGTACACAACGTGCTGAATCGTGAGGATTTTTTGACGTTTCGGCTTGCAATACGCGAATTATGGGAATGATGACAGTGAAGACATGAAAATTTTGTTGAAACGTAATTTCACTTGGCGAGGGAATCGATTATGATAGGTGAGGGATTTTTCTATCTGACCTTCCATGCAGTCCGTGTGCGAATTGAACGTGAAAACATGAAGGTCAGCTTCATCGCAATCATCATAAAGAACTAGAGGGAATGTTATGAGAAATTATTGGTATGACAATATTAAGGGAGTACTCGTCTTACTCGTCGTGTTCGGTCACCTGTTGACGGACGTCCGCGGCGTATATGACGACATTCTTCCGAAGTGGGTGTATTTGTTCCTGTACACCTTCCATATGCCGTTATTCATTATGCTAAGCGGTTACTTCTATCGGGAGAACCGTTATTTACGTGTGATCCAATTGTTCGTCGTCTACGTCATCTGGCAAGTCATTCTCGGGTCGTGGTTCGCTTTCACAGAAGGCATCCCGATTTTCTCGCTAGAGAATCCGGGACTGAATCTGTTGAAACCGTATTGGGCACTCTGGTATTTGATGGCGATCATCTTCTGGTACATCATCACCCCGTACGTGACTCAGCTAAAAGGGTATGTGCTATACGCACTTCTATTTGCGCTCTTGTTCGGGTTCCAGGCTGAGGCGACCGGCTATTTCGCGTTACGAAAAGTGATCATGTTTTATCCGTTCTTCTTAATCGGGAACTGGATGTCCGAACGGAACACACTCAACTTCTTCGAGCTACCGAAACGGGCCGAACAACGGAATCGTTACCGGATTGGGGGAGCGATTGTCTTTGTCACATTAACGATTGGCTTATTGGTCTCCATGCGCGTCCAACAAGCAGACACGTTTTATCATATCGGAAACTTGTTCAAGTTCCGCTTCGCTTATGATACGGCGGTGCCGGAGGCGATGTGGAGCGGACCGTTCGCATTCTTGATTGTCTATACGGTGTCGCTCCTCATGTCAATCAGCTTCGCGCTCATCATTCCGGGACGAAAATTACCGGTCTTCTCGAGGGCTGGTCGATATAGCTTATATGTCTATCTCGTTCACGTGTTCTTTGTCGTCGCCTGGAAAGCGTTCGTGCCGGCTGGATTCATGCCGACGTCCTGGATGCAATTGCTCGTCTTGTTCGGTGTCGCATTCGTGATGGTACTCGTGATTATCAGTCCGCCGATGGTCCGTCTCTTACGTCCGCTCGTCGAGATTGACGTGAGGCGCGTACAAAATACGAAGGGTGTGAAAGGGTAAAGTCTTTTCTAAACGCTTCATTTCCGCTACACTTTATAAAGAGGAAACGAAACTAGAGTTAAGGAAGTGACCCTATGCCATACGAAAATGGAATGCACAGCACAGAAGGTGACGTGAACGTCTCACGTCATGTCGTAGAAATGATCGCCGCAGTCGCGGTCAAAGAAACGAAACACGTATCGTTCACGCAAGAAGACACGAAATTGTCAGAGCGTGCGCTCATGAAGCATGTGAAAGTCGATGAGTCAGAAGAAGGCATCACGATCAACTTGTCACTTTATATCGCATATGGGCAGTCAATCATCAAAACGGTGACGGCGGTTCAAGAGCGAATCACGCAAGATATGGATACGATGCTTGCGATGACACCACGTTCGGTGAACGTGAAAGTCGTAGGGATCCAACTGTAAAAGAGAGAGGAGAGCAGAGAGCTCTTCTCTTTTTTTGATTTTTGCGAAAACGGTTGCATCAAGATAACGTTTTCATTTATAATAGAAATCGAACAAGTGCAACCGTTTGCATCATTGACCAAACGTGCGACGGGTACTTGTCAAGTTCCCTAAATGTAGTCTGACGACACAAGCATTTGAAGGAAAGGCGGAAAGCATGTATGTCAACGATTGAAGCAGTGATTTTCGATTTGGACGGTGTCATCACTGACACGGCAGAGTACCATTACCTCGCTTGGAAGCAGCTCGGTGAAGAGCTCGGAATTCCATTTGACCGCGAATTCAACGAAACGCTCAAAGGGGTGAGTCGGACTGAATCGCTCGAGCGGATCCTTACGCTCGGCGGAAAACAGAACGACTTCACGCCGGAAGAGAAAGAAGAACTCGCCCAAAAGAAAAACGAGCATTACGTTGAACTCATTCAACATATCTCATCTGACGATCTTCTTCCTGGTATCGTTTCATTCCTGGATGAAATCAAAGAGGCGGGACTTAAAATCGGAATGGCGTCTGCTTCAAAGAACGCATTTGCGGTCGTTGACGCACTAGGTGTCCGTCATTACTTCGACCATATTGTCGATGCAGCAACTGTCGCCCAGTCAAAACCACACCCCGAAGTGTTTTTGAAAGCCGCTTCTGCCCTTGGCGTGAAACCCGAACTCGCCATCGGCGTTGAAGACGCGGCTGCAGGCGTAACTGCAATCAAAGCGGCAAACATGTTTGCTGTCGCCGTCGGAGAAGAATCGATGCTTGGTCATGCAGACCTCATCGTCGCTTCTACCGACGACCTTTCACTCGATCGCATCCTCGAACGCGCTCGCGTGTAATGGACTACAATCATCTTCCGTGAGACGGCGACTGCCCCGAACAGTCGCCGTCTTTTTATAGTCCAAAAGTCCCGAATAGACAATATTGCCCAAAAAGAGATGACAAGCACATTACAAATCCGTTACACTTTTATAGAAGATATCAAGGGATTATTAGGAATTACTGATTTAAAATAGGGAATTCCTAAAATTAATTGGATGTAGAAGGGGATTTGTGTATGGAATCTACGAATGTGAATGAGCACATTTATCGAGAATTGATGGAAATCGAAGAATCTTACCGTCAATTGCAACGACGTGCGGAATATTTGATCGCGGAGTTGAGTCGAGACAAAGAAGAGACAGACTCAACGACCGATGCGTCAAAACGCCTACGTCCACGTCGTGTGAATCAGCGTTATCCGCTCGAAGTATATGTTCATCAAGTGACGGACCTTTTAAAAGAGCGTCAGACGATGAGCGTACGTGATATCCAAATGGAACTCGAACTTCGTTATCGTCATCACATTAGCAATATTTACCAATTGATGGTGAAGATTGAAGGGGTCAACCCAGAGATTAAAAAGATTGGTCGCGGTCTTTATACATATGAACCAGCAGAAGAAGTAGCCGTAACACATTCATAAGTTTGAGCCGATGGGGAACGCCCCATCGGCTTTTTGTTGTAAACGGACTGATATCAACTCATCGATTCAAAATATGATATAATTCGCCAGAGTCTATTTTTTTGAGAGAGGAACTGTCGGCCCATGCTATGGATTGCCATGTTGGTCAGTTTTGTAATGGCCATCTTGATTACACCGCTCGTTCGTCGATTCGCATTCTTTATCGGTGCAGTCGATCATCCGAACGCACGAAAAGTACATTTACGGACGATGCCACGGATCGGTGGTCTGGCGATTTTCATCGCCTTCTTCATCGGCTATGCGCTACTGCTCCCGACGAGTCGTTATAATGACGCCATCTTGATTGGGGCCGTCGTGATTCTCCTGACCGGACTGATCGATGACCGTTTCCAGCTCTCTGCCCGCGTGAAGTTGATGGGGCAGATGATTGCGACGGTCGTCGTCTTGAACTCTGGGATGCGCATCGAGCTCGTCAATCTCCCGTTCGACCAACAACTGTATCTCGGGTCATGGAGCATCCCGGTCACGGTTCTCTGGTTGATCGGGATTACGAACGCGATCAATTTGATTGACGGACTCGACGGTCTAGCCGCCGGTGTCTCGAGTATCGCTCTCGGAACGATTGCCGTCTTAGCAATCATTCAAGGGAACGTCTATTTGACGATGATGGCTTTATTGTTGCTCGCAAGTACGCTCGGCTTTCTCGTCCACAATTTCTACCCCGCGAAGATTTTCATGGGGGACACGGGGGCACTGTTTCTCGGTTATATGCTCGCCGTCTTCTCACTGATCGGCTTTAAGAACGTGACGTTGTTTTCACTTGTTGTCCCGGTTCTCTTGCTCGGGTTGCCGATCTCGGATACGATTTTCGCAATCGTTCGTCGGCTCGTCCAAGGTCGACCTCCGATGTCGCCGGACAAGTCGCATATGCACCACCAGTTGATCGACATGGGGTTCACGACGCGCCAAGCTGTCCTACTCATGTATGGGATGACGCTATTCTTCGGCATCTCATCGATTTTATTTGCGAAGACGACAATGCTGGGTGCTGTCATCACGTTCGTCGTGGTCCTGATTGTCATCGAATTGATTGTCGAATCGACGGAACTCATTCATCCGAACTATAAACCCATCATCCGAACGTCCCGTCGACTCCTTGGTCGACCAAGGACATAAACAAACGGCCGGTATCGCCTAGCGATATCGGCCGTTTTCTTTAGTAAATCGTCGTCTCGGTCATCGAGTCGTCTGTCTCATCGGTTGACGGTTCGTCCGCCGTGACGGGCATTCCAAGCTCCGTTTGGAGAAGGGCTTGCGCATCTCGTAAATCAGCGGGGTCGAGCTCATAGTAATAGACACCGTTCAACGTCAAATCGGTTCCTTCAAGTGTTTCACGATTGAACGACTTGAGCGATTTCGTATACGGTTGAAGCTGTGAGGCTTCCGACAAGGACATGTTCGTTCGAATGTTCTCGCCGACCGCGTTCATGATCCTGTTCAACTTGGTGAACGAATTGATCGTGGTCGCCTCGTTGATGATGGCCTCGATGACTTGTTGCTGTCGACCGGCCCGACCGATGTCACCGGCAGGGTCTTGTTTTCGCATGCGGGCGTAGGCAAGTGCTTCTTTTCCGTTCAACACTTGAACGCCTGGTTCTAACTCGACGTTTCCGGTCGCTTTTCCGGAGATGGGGATGAGGACGTCAATCTCGACGCCTCCGACCGCATCGACGAGGTCTTCGATGCCATCAAAGTTGATGGTCGCATAGTAGTCGATGGGGATGTCGAGCAAGTTCTCGACGGTCGCGATCGTCGTATCGATGCCGCCGTAAGCATACGCATGATTGATTTTGTCTTTGAATGGTTCTCCTTCATCAAGGATGATGTCGACATACGAGTCGCGCGGGATGCTGACGAGTGTCACTTGACGTGATTCCTTGTTGAATGTCGCGACCATCAACGAATCACTTCGACCTTCTTCAAGCGAGGCGCCGCCATCGACCCCTGCTAACAGGACGGAGAAGTGGTCTTTGGTCAAATCGATGGTCTCGTCGCGACGCTCAGACTTGTCGCCACGCTCCAACTCTTTGTTCGCGTTCTCGGCGGTCTCGTTCGCTTTGAAGACAAAATAGCCGAAAGCAGAACCGCCAATCAGCAAGACGACACCCAACACGATGAGGACGATTTTCCAAGGTGACTTTTTCTTGCGTGGGGGTGTTTCCATGTGGATTCCTCATTTCAGTTGTTTCTTTTAGTATAGGCGTTTCAGCGTTTGAAATCACGTTCGATGATGCGGATATCGTGGGTTTGTAGCGCACCTTGACCGTTCGTCATATCTGTCAGCCAATCGAGCGCTACAGTTGTCTCTTCCACGGGTACTGAAACGTGAAACGTGACGAGGTCGGCGTACGAGATGTCGTCGAGCAAGTAGGTAGACTGTCGCAATTCATTCTCGACTTTGCCGATCCAGGTGTAGTCGACGGTAAGCGTCAATTGTTGCATTTGCAAGCGTTCGACAATCCCGATCGCATCGAGTCCTTCGCTGACGGTCCCACCGTATGCCCGGATGAGTCCGCCTCCGCCTAATTTGATGCCTCCGAAATAACGTGTCACGACGACGACCGTGTCTTTGAGGTGACGTTTCCGCAACACCTCGAGCATCGGCATGCCCGCTGTACCACTCGGCTCCCCGTCATCGTTCGCTTTCTGATGTTCATTCCGTTCCCCGATGATATAGGCAGAACAGTTGTGGTTCGCGTTCCAATGCTCTTTTTTGATGCCTTGGATAAACGTCTGCGCCTCTTCCTCGGTTTCGACACGTTTGAAGTGGGCGATAAATTTTGACTTTTGTATGACGACTTCGTATGTTCCACTTTGTTTTATAGTATAATTTGACTCAATAGACATTTCTGAAAATTCTCCTTTCTATTTTTGAATATTTTTTTTAGAATTCAAGTAGGCACATACGCTTCAATTGGCGAATGCAATTTATAGAAAATCTCTCATGTTCACTGTAAACCTGGTTTCAAGTGGACGATATATAAGGATAGATGAGGATTAACTACCGAACTATTAGGGGATGGCATCGTGAATCATATTACCGATCGGACAGCTTTAGAACATATCATAACAAATATGATTGAAACGGTGACGGAAAGTAAAGAGGAGATTGTCCGTATAACCGAAAGTTCATCAACTGAATATTCAGCGATTCAAAACGAGTTGAAAGAATTGACGGATAAAATCGAGTTCTACATCGAGGAGTCCGATCGACTCGACCGACTCGTGAAAGCCGCAAAAGCCAAGCTCGTTCAAGTCAGCAAAAAGTTTCATATACATAGTGAGCAAGAAATTCGTGACGCCTATGAACGGGCGAATCAGATGCAACTGGAGCGTTTTCTCGTTCAAAAAGAAGAGATGGCGGCCCAGCAACGTCGTAACGATTTAGAACGACGTCTTCTTATATTAGAGGACACGATCGAACGTGCCGAAAAACTGATCGGTCGTGTCAGCGTCGTCTTGAACTTCTTACGGGACGACCTGCAACAAGAATATTCGGACATGATGAAAAAGCAGGAGATGGCCATCGGTGTATTTGAAGCGGCCGAACGTGAACGGCGTCACCTCGCTCGTGAGATGCACGACGGACCGGCGCAATCGCTTGCCCATATTTTGATTCGTGCCGACTTGATTGAAAAGACGTTTGATAAACGAGGGAAAGACGAAGCGTTTGCCGAATTACATGAATTGAAAAAGTTGATTCGTGGGGCGCTCGTCGACGTACGTCGCCTGATTTACGATTTGCGTCCGATGTCGCTTGACGATTTAGGTTTTTTACCGACGCTCGAGCGCTATCTCCACCAAACGGAGGAGTATACGGCCATCAAGACACGTCTCAACTATCGCGGGTCACGTGCCCGTCTGCCGGAGAAGTTAGAGATTAACGTGTTCCGTCTCGTGCAGGAAGCGGTGCAAAATGCGATCAAGCATGCCAAGACGCCAGAAATCATCGTCAATGTCGAACAGGCGAGCGATGTGATTCACCTTCACATCCGCGACTATGGCATCGGTTTCGAACCGAGTTCGATTGGCGAAGAGTCGTTTGGGATCGTCGGGATGCGTGAGCGAATTGAGTTGGTGAACGGAAGTATCACCATTGACTCGGAAGTCGGCAAGGGGACGGTCGTCCGCATGTCGATTCCGATTCCGTGAGAGAACAAGGGGGAAGACATACATGGAAATGACACAGACACGCATTGCAATCGTGGATGATCACGAACTGTTCCGCGAAGGATTGAAGCGGATTTTTGATTTAGAAGATGAATTTACGGTCGTCGCAGAAGGACGAACGGGTCGCGAGGCGATTCGCATCGCCGGGGAACAAAAACCGGAAATCATGATCTTAGATATCAACATGCCGGACATGAACGGGATCGAGGCGACAAAACAACTGTCACTCCTTTCACCGGAGACGCGCGTCCTCATCCTCTCGATCCACGATGATGAGTCGTATATCACGCATGCGCTTGAAGCGGGCGCGTCCGGTTTTCTTTTAAAAGAAGTGGCGTCGACCGAATTGATTTCGGCGGTCCGTGCCGTCGCTCGGGACGGGGCTTACCTACACCCGAAAGTGACGACGAACGTTTTGAAAGAATACCGTCGCCTCTTACAATTCAAAGGGGAACAAACGGGTCGGGGCGTCGAAAGTCGCACGGATGACCCGGTGTATCAATTGTTGTCACGTCGTGAGGTCGAAGTGTTACACCTTCTCGCAGATGGTCGGTCGAACCGAGACATCAGTGACATGTTGTTCATCAGTGAGAAAACGGTAAAAAACCATGTGTCCTCTGTCCTCCGTAAAATGGATGTGAACGACCGGACGCAAGCGGTCGTCGATGCGATTCGCCGGGGATGGGTCGAGATTTGAGCGTCACCGATGCTTTACCTCGTTTTTGTGTTACAATATGGAATGGAATCCTAACATAATTGGAAAATGAAACGACGTAAAGTGAGGATATAGTATGGGAAACATTGCGATTTTAACCGACAGTACCGCCTATCTGTCGGATGATTTTTTGGCACGACATGACGTCCATGTCGCTCCACTCAGTGTCATCTTCGATGGCGCGTCGTACCGCGAGTCGATCGATATGTCGACGGAGGCGTTTTATGAGCGAATCGAGGCAGGCAAACTACCGACGACGTCACAACCGGTCATCGGGGAGACGGTCGAGTTGATTGAGAATTTACCGGATGATGTGACGGACGTGATCGCCATCACACTCTCGAGTGGTATCAGCGGAACGTATCAGTCGATGGTCGCGTTAAATGATATGGTCGACGTGACCGTTCATGCGTTTGACTCTGAGATTTCTTGTATGCCGCAAGCGTTCTTGGTAGAAGAGGCGTTAAACCTCCGTGACAAAGGCGCCACGCCGGAAGAAATCATCGCCCGACTTGAGACGGTCCGTGACTCGATTCGTGCCTATTTCGTCGTCGATGACCTCGATCATCTGCAACGTGGTGGACGATTGAGCGCTGCGCAAGCGCTCGTCGGCTCATTCTTACAAATCAAGCCGGTCCTCCACTTCCAAGACAAGTTGATTGTCCCATTTGAGAAGATTCGTACGTATAAGAAGGCTGTACGTCGAATCGAAGAAATGATGGACGAGTCGATCGCAGGTGACGGTGAGGGATACTGTATCGGAATCATTCACGCCAACTGCCCGGAGCGTCAGGCGGAAGAAATCGCTTCGATGAAACAGAAGTTCCCGAAAGCACACATCTCGGGAAGCCATTTCGGTCCGGTCATCGGAACGCATCTCGGACCTGGTGCAATCGGCATCACTTGGTATCGTCGCGAATGGTAAACCACAAGACGACCGCTATTGGTCGTCTTTTTTAATGGAGGAGGGAATGCGATGGCGAAATATCGCCAAATATTTGAGCGGTTGGCAGAAGAGATGCGGAACGGCACGAGACCTGCAGACTCGAAACTCCCGTCGGAGACGGAGCTGATGCATCAGTTCGAGGCGAGTCGGGGGACGGTCCGTAAGGCACTCGATCTCCTACAGGAGAACGGATACGTTCGAAAGCACCACGGGAAAGGCGTCTTCGTATTGAAGCGCGACCAAATCGAGTTTCAATTCAACGGCATCGTCAGTTTCTCGGAAGTGTACGCCAGCATGCTCGGTCACTCCATCCAGACGCACGTCGCGGCGTTCGAAGAGATGGAGGCTCCATCTTGGCTCGCCGAACGGATGAACTTGAAGCCGGGGACGCATGTGTTTCGCATCGAACGGGTCCGGAATTTTGACGGGGAGAACGTCATCTTAGACATCAACTATTTCGTCAAAGACCTCGTTCCTGGATTGACAGAAGAGATTGCTGCTCGTTCGATTTATGGCTATATCGAAGGGGAGCTTGGCTTACAGATCAGCTACGCCAAACGGAAGATTGCGGCGGAAGACGTGACCGAGCTCGACCGGATGCGTCTTGATTTGCACGACTATGAATATGTCATCGTCATCACGAACGATACGTTCTTATATGAAGGACAACAATTCGAATATACGGAATCCCGTCACCGGTTGGACAAGTTCCAGTTCAGTGACGTCGCCCGGCGCTAAAACCTCTTTCGAACAGGAAGAGGTTTTTTGTTTGAATGAGCTCGATCAAGGGGATTTTTCACAAGAGAATTTGACACAAAACCTCCCTGTTAAACTTATCTATATAAGTTGTTGACTTAACTTATATAGATAAGTTATACTTTGTTTGTACTCATAAGTAACCGTTTTCATTAGAAGTTTTCAAACAAAGGAGGACAATAAACATGAAGGCAGATTATCGTCAAATTGCCGCAGACATCCTTGAAGCGATCGGCGGCAAAGACAACGTGGACAAAGCCGCACACTGTGTGACACGTCTCCGTCTCTCCCTCAAAGACCAGTCAAAAGTCGATGAGGCACGTGTGAAAGAAGTCGATCTCGTCAAAGGGGCGTTCGAGAACTCGGGCGTGTATCAAATCGTCATTGGAGCCGGTGATGTCGACCGTGTCTATGCCGAGTTCATCAAACTCGCAGGACTCGAGGCGGCAACGGTCGCCGAAGTCAAATCCGCAGGCGGCAAAAAAATGAATCCGCTTCAAAAACTCGTCAAAGTCTTCTCTGACGTCTTTATGCCAATCATTCCAGCCATCATCGTGGCCGGTCTCCTCATGGGGATCAACAACTTACTTGCTTCTGAAGGTCTCTTCATCGACGGGCAGACGCTCATCGAGGCTTATCCGAACTTACAAGGACTTTGGGACCTCATCAACATGATGGCGAACACGTCATTCGTCTTCTTACCGGCACTTGTCGGATGGTCGGCGACGAAACGTTTCGGCGGAAGTGAAGTGCTCGGGATTGTTATGGGTCTCTTGCTTGTCCACCCGGACCTCTTGAACGCTTGGGGCTACGGAACAGCGGCACTTGAAGGAGAAGTACCGACGTTCGATATCCTCGGATTGTTCGAGATTGAGAAAGTCGGATATCAAGGTCAAATCTTGCCGGTTCTCGCTGCGGCTTATATTTTGAGCCAAATTGAGATGTTCTTGAAAAAACGTGTACCGAATGCGATTCAACTCTTGGTCGTTCCGATCACGACAATCGTCGTCACTGGATTCCTCGCACTCGCAATCGTTGGACCAATCACACGTGGAATTGGTAATGTGATTGCGACAGGACTCGTCAACACGTTTGAAGCCGTACCGGTCGTTGGGGCACTCCTCTTCGGATTGTTCTATGCACCACTCGTCGTCACAGGAATGCACCACTTGTTCATCGCCATCGACCTTCAGTTGATCGCAGATACAGGCGGTACGTTCATCTGGCCGATGATCGCACTCTCAAATATCGCACAAGGTTCTGCTGCACTCGCGATGTTCTTCGTCTACAAGCACAACGCGAAGCAAAAGAGCATGGCATCGACTTCAGCGATCTCGGCTTACTTCGGGATCACGGAGCCGGCGATGTTCGGGGTCAACTTGCCGAATAAATTCCCGTTCTACTCTGCAATGATCGGGTCAGCGATCGCAGCCATCTTCATCACATTGAATGATGTTCAAGCAATCGCAATCGGTGTCGGAGGACTCCCTGGATTCCTCTCAATCTTCACAGACAAAATCCTTCTCTTCATCGTCGGGATGGTCATCGCGATCATCGTACCGTTCGCGCTTACGTTCATCTTGTCGAAGCGCTACATGAAGAAAGGTGAAATCGAAGAAAATAAAGTCGCATAAGCATTGACTCGGGAGGGAGGGACGGCAGTTCTTCCCTCTTTCCTATTGAAATGAAAACTCTTACAAAAAGGAGATGTCGTTGATGACACAGAAAAATTGGCGCAAATCAGTCGTCTATCAAATTTACCCGAAAAGCTTTTATAGTCCGGAAGGAAACGCGACCGGATCGATCAAAGGGGTGACGGCGAAGCTAGATTACTTGGCAGAACTCGGCATCGAATACATTTGGATGACGCCTGTCTATCAGTCACCTCAACACGACAACGGCTATGACGTGAGTGATTACTATGCCATCGACCCGTCTTATGGCACGATGGAAGACCTCGACGAATTGATCCGTGAGGCAGAGGCGCGGGGCATTGGCCTCATGATGGACATCGTCGTCAACCACTCGTCGACAGACCATGAATGGTTCCAGAAATCATTGGCGGGAGACGAGCGGTACCGTGACTACTACATCTGGCGCGACGAGCCGACGAACTGGGAATCGAAGTTCGGTGGGAACGCGTGGGAATATGACGAGAAGAGCGGGCAATACTATCTCCACTTGTTCGACGTGACCCAGGCCGACTTGAACTGGGAAAATGAACAGATGCGTGAAGACGTCTATGAGATGATGCGCTTCTGGCGCGAGAAAGGAATCAAAGGGTTCCGTCTCGACGTCATCAATTTGATCTCAAAAGAACAAGATTTCCCGGAAGACGAGTCGGACGGTCGGAAGTTCTACACGGACGGCCCACGCATCCATGAATATTTGAAAGAGATGAACCGAGAAGTATTTGACGGGCATGACGTCATCACGGTCGGGGAGATGTCGTCGACGACGCTCGACCATTGCGTGCGCTATTCGAACCCGGACGAGAACGAGCTCAGCATGACGTTCAGCTTCCATCACTTGAAAGTCGACTACCCGAACGGCGAGAAGTTCGTCGCCTCCCCGTTCGACTTCATCCAGTTGAAAGACATCATGTCGACATGGCAACAAGGGATGCACGGGAAGGGATGGAACGCCATCTTCTGGTGCAACCATGACCAACCGCGCGTCGTCAGCCGTTTCGGGAACGACACGAACCATCGCGTCGAGAGTGCGAAGATGCTTGCGACCGTGCTCCACGGTCTCCAAGGAACACCGTACATCTATCAAGGAGAAGAGATCGGGATGACGAATCCTGGCTTCGATGACTTGAACGAGTACCGTGACATCGAGACGCTCAACAACTATAAGTTGAAACGCGAAGAAGGCGTGTCGCATGAAGACATGATGGCAGCCATCAAACAAAAGTCACGCGACAACTCACGGACGCCGATGCAGTGGGATGCGACGACACATGCCGGCTTTACGAACGGCACACCGTGGATCAACGTGGCACCGAACTACCAGGAAGTGAACGTCGAAGCGGCGCTCGATGACCCGAACTCGGTGTTCTACCACTACAAGAACTTGATTGCATTACGAAAAGAACTTGACGTCTTGACGGACGGGGACTATACGCTCCTCACGCCTGATTCGTTAGACGTTTGGGCATATACACGGAAGACCGACCGCGAGGAGCTCCTCGTCGTCGCCAACTTCTATGGAACGGAAACGACGTACACCATCCCAGAAGGTTTCGAGCGGGTGAGCGTCGTCAGTCACAACTACGACGTGCCTGAGCTCGACGGGACGACGTTGTCCCTTCGTCCGTACGAGGCGATCATGTTCTACAAACAGAAATAAGCAGGTAGGACCCGACTTTTTCGTCGGGTCCTATTTGTGTTTAGTCAATCGGTTGTCTTCCATAAGCCGAGTCGTACTCAAAGATCCACTCTGTTAGCGTGAAAGGAAAAAGGAGCAAAGGGATATGGGGGAACTCATCGTCGCATCTAACGGGACGCGCGCCATCCGTTTTGGCATCTGCCAACGCTGTCTCAGCACGGACGTCCGGGCGTTCACCTGTCACCACGGGTCGTGTGCCTATTGTCGGAACTGTCTTTATCTTGGACGTGTCTGCCGATGTGATTTTCTACAAGAACAGGACATCACGACACCACTCGAAACGACCGAATTGACGATGCCGTTCGAGCTCGCACCAGCCCAAATGCGGGTCGCAAATCAACTGCTCACATGGTGGGACGAACGGAAGACCGGTCTTGTTCATGCGGTTTGTGGCGCCGGGAAGACTGAGATGACGTTCCCGGTGATCGAGCGGGTCGTCAATGAAGGGAAGCGGGTATTGATCGTCTCCCCGAGGAAAGATGTCGCCATCGAATGGGTGGAACGGCTCGAACAAGCATTCACCGTGCCCGTCACGAGACGGTACGGGGGTGGGGAGAAAGACTCCATCGGAATGATTACGGTAGCGACCGCACCGTTACTACTCAATCTACGTGACGTATTCGATTATGTGCTCGTCGATGAGTCCGATGCCTTCCCGTTCGCTTTTGACGTGACATTATGGCGCACCATCTATCGGGTCGGAAAAGGGGTGTTTATCTTCATCACGGCGACCCCGACCGCTTGGCAACAGATGGTTTCGACGGTGCATCTGTCCCGCCGTTTTCACGGCTTCGACTTACCCGTGCCGACACTCGTCAAACAGTCGGACGAACAGATTTTCGACTTCTGTCGACGTCACGCCGCAAAACCGCGTCTCCTGTTCGTGCCGACAAAGCCTCACCTCGAGCGATATCGCAAAACGTTAGAAGAAGCAGGATTTACATGTCGGACGGTATCGGCCGAGACCGAGGAGCGGACCGACGCGCTGCACTGGCTCCAAGAAACGAAGGGAATCGTCCTCGCGACATCGATCTGGGAGCGGGGGATGACGGTCCGGGACGTGCAGGTCGGGGTGCTAGAGAGCGAACATCGGCTCTTCACGACACGGGGGCTCATCCAAATGGCCGGGCGGGCCGGACGAAAGCCGGATGCGCCGACAGGGGAGGTCTGTTTCTTTTATCATGAACGGACGTTTCGGCAAGATCTCGCCATCCGGGCGATCGTGAAGGCGAACAGTCGATGAAATGCCTTCTCTGTCACCAACCGATGACCGTCCCTTGGACACCGGCCACGTTATGGCGACGCGACTGGGTGTGCCCGTCATGTGAGGACCGACTGACGCCGCTCGGGACAGGCTGTCCGCGCTGCGGTCAACCGAACGAGACGGGGGAGACGTGCTCAGATTGCATCCGCTGGCTCGCACTCGGCTCTGATTTGACCGTCCGTTGTCTGTACGCCTATGACGAGGCGGGAATCGAGTGGCTACATCGCTTCAAATTCAGTGGGGACGTCGTCATCGCCGCATCGGTCGCACCAAGACTTCGGGCACTGCGAGAACCTGGTGCGACATATGTGCCCATCCCGCTCAGTGACGAACGACACAGGTCGCGTCGCTTCAATCAAGCGGAGGTGCTCGCACAAAAGGTTGGTCCGACCCGGCAACTGATCGAGAAAACCGAGGTTTCGAGTCAACGCGAACTCGGGAAAGAAGAAAGACGACACCGAACGAATCCTTTCACTGTACCAACTTCAGTGAAATGTGGGAAAATCATTCTTGTAGACGACGTCTATACGACAGGGACGACGCTCCATCAGGCGGCATTTTCGTTACGGCAGGCAGGTGCGACAGAAGTTTCTGCGATTTGCTTATTTCGGGCGCTAAACAAATCAAAAACCCGTCCGATATAAAAGGCAGAGGTGAAACCAATGGATGCAGCATCTTGCCAAATGTGCGGACGCTTGTTTATGAAACAAGGTCGCTCGCCTTATTGCCCATCATGTAGTGAAGTCGACTTCCAAAACTTTTTGAAAGTTCGTGACTTCATTCGTGAACCAAAAAACAAATCAACGAACATCGGCGCCCTCGTCGAAGCGACGGGTGTGTCGGAACTTGATATCACGCGATATATCCATGAAGGACGCCTGATCATCAAGGACAACCCGGAACTCCTCGTCGGCTGCGTACGTTGTGGTCAACCGACGAACGAAGGGAAAGTCTGTTCGAACTGCCAGAGAGATATGCAGAAGGAACTGTCTAGTCTACAAGAGAGCTTGACGAAGTCGTCAAGTGCTCGCGCTTATCGTTTGGATTAACATCATGAAGAGGGGGAAGACGCATGCGCATCGATTCAGCCAAGTGGGTACATTTACCGAACACTTATGAAAAGAAAACGCAAGTCGAGCCGAAGCCCGCGCCATCACGCCAAACGGACCAATTGTCAATCTCGGCGGAAGCCCGCGCCCGGTTTGAAGAACCGGTGAAACATCCGGACCGTCTCGCAAAAATCGACGCTTTAAAAGCAGAGATTGATGCGGGCACGTATTCACGGGACGCGCGTGAAATCGCCAAACGCTTTCTACAAGGATGAATGGAAGCGAGGTCCGTTTGAGGCCTTCGCACTGAATAACACGGCACGGAAGCTGACTAAATAAGGGGTACCCCTTTCTTTAGTCGGCTCTTTTTTTGGAAAAAGGAGAGACTCATGCTCACATTACATAAACGTTTACTCGAATTGGCCTATACGAAAGAACAGCTACTCGTCCAAAATGACATGGCTGCTTTTAGCGCGCTCGTCAAAGAAGAGGCGAAACTCGTCCGACAAATCTCACAAAAAGAAGCGGAACGACTTCAAGGGACGTATGAATTGGACGATGAAGAGATAGAGGAACTGAGACCGGTCTTGTTCGAGTTGAAGCGTCAGAACGAATTGAACGCATCGCTTCTCGAACAGTCCCTTCGTTATATTACCTGGCACTTGGATATGCTCTTGCCAGAAGCAGATGATTTCACATACGGACAACAGGCGTTTGAAACACGCTCGTTCAGCCGTGACGTTTAAGGAGGAAGTACAGAATGGGCTCAACATTTATGGGATTAGAGACGGCGCGCCGCAGCCTGACGACACACCAATGGGCGTTACAGGCGACGGGGAACAACGTGGCGAACGCCTCAAACCCTGGCTATTCACGCCAACGCCTCACCCTCGGGATGACGGAACAACTCTCGGTCAACTTCGGTGGCACGAAAGCCGGACAATTCGGAACCGGGGTACGCGGGGAGACGCTCGCCCGGATTCGTGATCTCATGATCGACCAACAGTATCGCGACGAGTCGGTGAAGAATGCGTTCTATGCGACGAAAGAGGCGGCGTTCGGGCGGATGGAGGACATCATCAACGAACCATCCGAGAACGGCCTTGCCAAGTCGCTCGACTTGTTCTGGGCATCGCTTCAAGACTTGTCGGTCAACCCGGACGATACAGGTGCACGAAGCGTCGTCCGCCAGCGGGCGATGACGCTCGCCGAGACGTTCAATTATATGTCTTCGTCGCTGACGAAAGTGCAAGATGACTTGAAAGCAGAAGCGGGCGTCGTGTCGAAAAAGATTAACGACCTGTTGACGAAGATCAATAACGTGAACCGTCAAATCGGGGACGCGGAACCACTCGGCGTCTTGCCGAACGAACTGTATGACGAGCGCGACCGTTATATGGACGAGCTTTCGCAATATATCGAGTTCGAGCGTGTGCCCGTCGATTACTTGAACGGGGAGACGCGTGGGAACTCGCAACGTGTCGCAGAAGGACGGATCGACATCCAGATTACCGTGCCAGGAAATCCGAATCCGATCAAATTGGTCGATGGTATCACGGGTGGTGTCGGGGAAGTGACCGAGTCGTCGTATCGCGCGGCAGATGCTGCGACAGCTGAGACGATGACGCTCCAAGACATGCCGAACGGCAAATTACGAGCACTCGTTGAGATGTACGGAAGCCAATCGGGTCCTGAAGCGGCGGATGGGGCGTATACGAAGATGCTCAAAGACTTAGACGAGATGGCGAGCGTGTTCGCGACGGCGTTCAACGACGCACACATGACGAACAAAGAGGCATCAGGGACCGACGGACGAAACGATTTCTTCGTGAACGCAGGGACGAACACGAACACCGACATCAAAGCGTCGAACATCGAAGTGAACGAGACGTTCATGAGTAACCTTGACTTGATCGCTGCCTCAAAAGACGGCAATATCGGGGATGGGAGCGGGGCACTCGAACTCGCACGCTTAAAAGAGATGGCCTTAAGTTTTGCCGGGTCGGCCACGACGACGACATCAATCGGGAAGTACTATCAGAACGTCATCGGGAACATGGCGGTCGAGGCGAGCCAGAACGCGAACCTCGCGAAGAGCACGTTCGCCCTTTTGAGTAGTTCGGACCAGCGCCGTCAGTCGGTGAGCGCGGTGTCGCTCGATGAAGAAATGACGATGATGATCCAATATCAACATGCATACAATGCGGCGGCACGGAACATCACGGCCGTCGACGAGATGCTCGACAAAATCATTAACGGCATGGGTGTCGTTGGGAGGTAATGACTGATGCGTGTCACACAGACGATGCTCACACAGACGAACTTGAAACACTTATCGAGTAGCTATAGCACGCTCGCCCGCGTCCAGGAACAATTGATCAGCGGGAAACGGATTCAAAAGGCATCGGAGGACCCGGTCGTCGCGATGCAGGGGATCCGATACCGGACCGAGGTACGGGAAGTCGACCAGTTCCGTCGCAACGTCAGCGAGGCGACGAGCTGGATGGACATGACGGACTCGACCTTGAACGAGGTCACCGAGGCCGTCAAACGGATTCGGGAATTGACGACGCAAGCCGCGAACGACACGTATGAGTCGTCACAGCGCGCGATCATCAAGAGTGAGGTCGACCAGTTGATCGAACATATCGGCTCACTCGCCAACTCGAAGGCGGGCGAGAAGTATATTTATAACGGGACGAAAACGGATCAACCGCTCATTGACATGCAGGCGCTGAAAGACTATTTGAATGAAGCGCCAGGAGCGACGCTCGAGTCGATTTATGGAACGGACGGTCCTCCGACGGCGAGCGGGAAAATTGAGTTCGAAGTCTCAAAAGGCATCACGATGCAAGTGAACATGCAGCCGGAGACCGTCTTCGGACGAGAGCTCTTTGAAGGGTTGAAGCAACTGAGCGGCTTGCTCGCCGATGAAAATACGGGAGGTGCCGACTTATCTGCCCAACTCGAGACGCTCGATACGATCGGTCAGAACTTGATCACGGAGCGGTCGGAGCTCGGTGCCCGGGCGAACCGTTTGGAGCTCGTCGACAACCGTCTGCAAGACCACGAGATCATCGCGAAGACGATCATGTCTGATAACGAAGACATCGACGTCGAGAAAGTGATCATGGAGTTGAAGTCACATGAGACGGTACACCGCGCCGCACTTTCTGCCGGGGCCCGTATCATTCAACCGACGCTCCTTGACTTCCTCCGGTAATCGGTCATGAATCTCGCGAGACTTGAAATGCGGCAAACGTTTGCTGCCATCCAGATGACCTCGAACCGACCGGTGCTCGAGATGCGTCAAGGTCGGGCGGACATGTCGATGCAGCAAGGGAAAGCTGAGATGACGCAACAGACGACTCAAGGGAAACTTGAGATCGACTCGTCGGTGGCACGGAGTGAGAGCAACCTGAAAGGGGCGCTCGAACTCGGTCAATCGTTCGGACAGATGGGGGAACAAGGAGCCCGCGAGGCGATGATGAACATCGCCCGTGAAGGGGACCGCATGATGCGCATCGAGAACGGCAACCCGATTGCTTCGATGGCGGCAGAGAAAGTGAACGACCCGTATCCGATCGTCGAGATGGGCTATATGCCGAAATCGATTGACCGTGTCAAGTTGACGTATACGCCGGCGGATGTGAAAATCGAATGGAATATCACACCGCCACAGATTGATGTATCGCTCACACCGGCGGACATCTCGTTCACGCCATGGACGACGGACATTTCTCTCCGTCAACAGGCATCGCTCGAGATGTGGCCGGTCGGTGGGATGTATGATGAAACGCGTTGAAAGTGAGGACAATCCATGTTCATTGAAACAGACTACTTTGGCAAGATTGAAATAAATGAAGCGGAGACGATCACGTTTGTCAGTGAGATTCCGGGATTCCCGGAATCGAAGACGTTCGTGTTGATTCCGTACGGGGAAGAGCTGCCGTTCTGGTCACTCCAGTCAATCGAAGAGAAAGCGTGTGCGTTCGTCGTGACGAATCCGTTCTGGCATAAGTCGGACTATGCGTTCGAACTGTCGGAGGGGGCGAAGGATCAGCTCGGGATTGAAGAAGCGGAACACGTCTCTGTCTACTCGATCGTCACGCTCCGTGAGCCGTTTGATACATCGACGCTCAACTTGAAGGCACCGATCGTCATCGAGACGAAAGAACGTCGCGGGAAGCAAGTCATCTTAGACGATGCCTACCCGGCCCGTTATCCGCTCGGCGGCACGAAGACGGAGGTGCGCTGATGCTCGTATTGAAACGAAAACAAGGTGAGGCGATCCATATCGGAGATGACGTGACGCTCACCGTGCTCGCCATCGAGGGAGACCAGGTGAAGCTCGGCATCGATGCCCCGCGCCATATCGATATCCATCGTCATGAAGTGTATATTCAGATGCAAGAAGAGAACGAGTCGGCACGGAACAGTGCCAACTTGATGAAACAGATGATCAAAAAGCAGTCGGAAGCGTGAGCTTTCGACTTTTTTTGTAAATATAGAATGTAAGGGTGACATTTTTCACCTGGTTGGGATAGGATGGAAACGGAAAGGGAAGGAGGCGAATCGATGGGAACGGTCATCAACCAGTTTTTTATTAATATCAGTATCATCTTTTTACTCATGTCGCTCACGTTCTATGTGATGCGGACGGTCTTGCCGATTCAACCGTCCTCCCCGCTGTTCGTCCGTTTTTGGTTCGGGGTATCGAACGGATTGACGGCGATCTTGTTGACCTTAAACGCCATTGAGCTTGGCGATGCGAGGATCGATCTCCGTCTCATCCCGATTGCCTTGTCGGCAACGTACGCCGGACCGTTCGGTGCCGTCGTCACGCTCGCGCTCATCTTTATCGGACGCATGACCTTGCATGGAATGAGTGCCCCGTTCGTCGATTCGATTCTCATGTTCGTCGTCTTTTACATCTTTTCGCTTCTCCTCTCGCGTGTCCCGATGCATCGATCACGAGGATATGCCGTCTATGTCGGATTCGGTGCGCTCCTCGTCTTGATTCGTGTGACCGGCAGTGTGGATACGATGGTGTTCGTGAACGTCTTCATCCCGTACTTCCTTATGCTGTCGCTCGGGGCGTGGCTCTGTTACTGGGGGGCGAAGAAGCTCGAGGCGCATCTATGGATGTTCCTCCTGCATACGCATCGGGCGACCGTCGATGAATTGACGGGACTCCCGAACCGTTACCGGACGCTCGAACAGATGAACGACTTGGAGATGTCCGGGAAGCCATGGACGTTACTCGTCATCGATGTCGATCACTTCAAGCAGTTGAACGATACATATGGTCATCTAGCAGGAGACGCCGCGCTCCGACATATCGGTCAGACGCTCGAACGGCACTGTCCGCCAGGCGGGTTCGTCGGTCGTTACGGCGGGGAGGAGTTCTTGCTCGTGATCGAAGGGTGTGAACAGGCGAAAGAAGTGGCCGAATCGTTAGTCGAGACGGTGCGCCACACGACGTTCGAATGTCAGGGCGAGGTCATCCCGATGACCGTCTCGATCGGTGCCGCGGTCGCCGGGCACGAACCGAGCATGGTCGTGTTCGAACGAGCGGACGAGGCTTTATATGATGCGAAACGGAATGGACGGGACCAGGTCCGCTTCGCCTAAAAAATCCCCTATAACCGTTGGCAAATGGTGTCCAGCGGTTATAGGGGATTTCACGTTTAGTGAATGTTTTTCTTCTTGAACTGTCCGCCGCGGACGTCGTGAATGTTGCCGATGGCGAGGAACGCCTTTTCGTCATAGTCGTCGAGGATGTCTTTTAATTTCGTCTCCTCGAGTCGGCTGATGACCGTGAAGACGACCTTCTTCCCGTCTCCCGTGTAGGCCCCTTCCCCGTGGAGATACGTCACGCCTCGACCGAGCCGGTCCATGATCGCTTGACCGATTTCTTCCGGTGCGTTCGTGATGATCCACGCCGCCTTCGACTGATCGATCCCTTCCAAGACGACATCGATCGTCTTGAACGCGATGAAATACGTGAGGAGCGAGTACATCGCCCGGTCCCAGCTGAAGACGAAACCGGCCGTCCCGAGGATGAAGATGTTGAAGAACATGACAATCTCTCCGACTGAGAACGGTAATCGGTTCGTGAAGGCGACGGCGAGAATCTCGGTCCCGTCGAGCGACCCACCGGCGCGGATGACGAGTCCGATCCCGGCACCGAGCAAGAAGCCCCCGAAGACGGTCGACAACAGCAAATCGTCCGTGAACGGCTTGATGTCATGCAGGACGATCGTGAACGCCGACATGAGGAGGATCGCCGTCAACGTGACGACGGCGAACGTCTTCCCGATTTGCCGATAGCCGAAGTAGATGAACGGCAAGTTGAAGAGGACGAGCCAGATGGCGAGTTTCGTCTCCGTCAAATACGAGACGATGATCGAGACCCCGACGATCCCACCGTCGATGATCTGGTTCGGAACGAGGAACGCCTCCAGGCCGACCGCGAAGACGAGGGAACCGAGTAGCAAGAGGACGACTTTCGCAAACAGTTCGGACGCTTTGATCGGATTATGTTCGCGCCTTAAGCGCTGCACTTCCTCCGGTGTCGGGGAAGGCATGGGTGTACGCTGCATACGTGGTGCCCCCTTTCCATTTTCTTAAGTATACCAAAACGAGCCGATACAAAATCCTTTGCGACAGAGAATCTAACATGAATATTCAGAATAGATTGATGATTCCCTGTAAATTATTTCAGTATTATTTTGTGGTAGGCTAAGAAGGTTGTTGAACATGAGAAGGAGGTCAATGCATCATGAAACGAGAGAATAGAGCCTGGTTGATGGGGTTTCAAATCATCATGAACATCATCGGCGGACTCATCGCGGCGTATGGGTTGGAGTCCGTCCTCATCCCGAACAACGTGTCGGACGGGGGCGTCACCGGTATCAGTATCGTCGGGTCGCAACTCACGGGATTGCCGCTCGGGATCTTTATCGGGATTCTCAATATCCCGTTCATCTATCTCGGGTATAAACAAATCGGGAAAAGTTTCGCCATCCTTTCGGTCACAGGGATTGCGTCGTTGTCTGTCGGTACGGTGATTATGCACCATGTCCCGACCATCATCGAGGGCGACGCGCTCCTCATCACCGTAGTCGGCGGAATCATCCTCGGGTTCGGGATGGGGATTTCCCTCCGTAACGGGGGGGCGCTTGACGGGATCGATATGCTGGCCGTCCTCTTGTCCCGTAAACTGCCGTTCGGAACGAGTGACTTGATTCTATTTTTGAATACGTTCGTCTTCATCGTCGTCTCGACAGTGTTTGGGTTGCAAGGAGCCGTCTTGTCGGCGATCGCCTATTTCATCGCCTCAAAAGTGATTCATATCGTCGAAGAGGGATTGAGCGGGGCGAAGACGTTCAAAATCATCACGAGTGAACCGCATGAAATGGTCGAGACGATTCGGGATCGTCTCGGACGGAGCGCCACGTTGAATCAGATCCAAGGGGCGTATTCAAAAGAGAGCTATTACGAAATCACGTGTGTCATCAACCGGCTCGAAGAAAGAAAGATCAAGGACATCATCGATCAAGTCGACCCGAAAGCGTTCGTCGTCGTGTACGAGGTGACAGAGGTCAAAGGCGGTAATTTCCAAAAACGCGATATTCACTGACGGATGGCCACGTGCCGTCCGTTTTTTTACCTCCGCACATGTGAACCCGTAAGGCAGGAAATCGGACGCAAAAAGTGGAATGAGACGAGGCAAGGGAAAGGGGAGGATGGAGCATGTATGCACTGATCGGAAAGCTCGTCACAAAAGCGGGACAACGGGACCGACTCGTGGCGATTTTATCGGAAGCGGCACGGGAGATGGAGGCGACGTCGGACTGTGAATCGTATCGGGTCCACGTATCGCTCGACGAGGCGGACACGGTGTTCGTCTATGAAGTGTGGCGGAGTGAGGATGCACATGCGGCGTCGTTGTCGCTTGCTGAAGTGAGGGCATATATCGATCAGGCGAAGCCCATCCTCGAGCGGATGGAGCGGATCGCCGCGCTCGAACTGCGGACGTGACGGAATCATCGAATCAACAGGCGGATGACTACGTGTCGTCCGTCTTTTTTGCAGGAGAAAGAGGTGGATACCGAGAACAAGACAGGATTCGGAAAGGAGGGAACGTATGCGTCCACTCATACTCGGGGTCTTCGCGGCCTTGTTTTTTGCGAGCACGTTCGTGTTGAACGAAGTGATGCAAGTCGGGGGAGGAAGCTTCGCCTATAGTGCCTCGCTCCGCTTTTTATGGATGATCCCGTTGTTGATAGTGGTTGTCGCCTTACGGGGTGGACTCAAGCGGGTCATCTCGGCGCTTAAAGACAATCCGCGTCCGTGGATCGTCTGGGGGACGGTCGGGTTCGGGTTCTTTTACGTTCCCATCTGCCTCGCGGCCGAGGTCGCACCTCCTTGGCTCATTGCGGGCACGTGGCAAGTGACGATCGTCGCAGGGGCGCTCTTGTCGCCACTCTTTAAGAAAGCAGACGGTTCCCGCGAACAGATCCCGTGGCGAGGACTTCGATTCTCGAGCCTGATCTTGATCGGGGTCGTCTTGATGCAAGTCGAGTTCTTCGAATCATTCGAGCCTCGCTTCTTTTGGCTCGGTGTCGTCCCAGTCGTGATCGCGGCTTTCGCGTATCCGCTCGGCAACCGCAAGATGATGCAACATACGGACCTCGACGTGTTCGAACGCATCCTCGGCATGTGTCTCGGATCGCTCCCGGTCTGGTTCTTGTTGTTCGGGTACGGGTTGACGACGGGTCGTCCCTCATCGTGCCAGCTCGGGCAGACGTTCCTCGTCGCCTTGTTGTCAGGGATTGTCGCGACCGTCCTGTTTTTCAAGGCGACGGACCTCGTCAAACACGACATGGGAAAACTGGCGTCCGTCGAGGCGACGCAGGCGCTCGAGGTGTTGTTCGCCCTCATCGGTGAGCTCCTATTCCTTCATGCGGTCATGCCGTCCCCAATCGCTTTGGTCGGGATCACGCTCGTCATGGTCGGCGTCGTCTTCCATAGTCGGAGCCAATTTATCGAGCTCCCGATGGCAATCGAAAAGGAAGCATAAAAAACACCTCGCTCCTTCGAGCGAGGCATTGTCATGAACTTGTTGTCAAACTGCCTTTGACTTTGTCGTAGAAGTCATCCATCATACCGGTACGGCTACCGAGTTGGCAGATGAGTTCGAGCGTTTCTTTATAGAACTTCTTGACGAGTCCTTTGTTTTTGATTCCGTCCATCGACGCGAGCGTCTTGTCGAGGTTCTCTAAAATCTCTTTAATCTGTGCGTCCGAGTCTGGTTTGACGACTGTCATGTTCTCCGGGATGCTGACGACCTTCTCTTGACCTTGATGGCGGAACGATGCGCCGAAGCCAAGGTTCTCAATGAAGAGGTGCGGCATGACCTTTTGACCGAAGAAGTGCTTGTGCCAGTCTGTCGCTTTCATCGTGTCCATATCTTGTTTGAACGTGGAAGCCGTCGAGACGTATTGTTTAAACAAATCTGTCATGAATTTTTCGATGACCGGGATTTGAAGGGCGAAGACGTTTTTCAAGAGCGCGTCGAGCTGAGCGCGCGTCAAAGTAGTTTCGTTAGACATGTCAGTTCCTCTTTTCTCTAGTACGTTATTACCATCGTATGGGATTGACGGACGGTCGTCAATGTAAGGGGAAACATTTTTTCAGAATATTTGATGAAAAGTCATCAACTTGTGGGATAATCAAGTGAAGACATCAACAACTAGGGAGTGGTTCTTGTGAACAAATCGATGAAATGGGCGCTCGCGCTCGGTGTGACAGGTGCATTGGTGGCAACGGTCGGTGTCGTCTCGTCCCGGGGACGGACAGAGGATACGACGCAAACGATTCGTGACCGAGAGCTCGGGTACGAGATCATCTTGCCATCAAAAATCGTTGCGGCGATTGAGCGCGGTGACGTCTATATCGAGAAGACACAGGACGTCGTCGACATCGGTGACACGAAGAGCTACAGCACGTTCGATTTGTACTATAACGTCGAGGACGGCGACGACCAGCTCTTGTTCCACTTGGACTTGATCGACCGTGAGTTGACGGAAGAGGCGTTCGCGACGGAGGTCGGGTACGGCAACTATCTCGGCACGAACGACAAGACGTTCTTCTGGGTCGAACCGACAGAGGCCGTCCCAGGCGCGGAGGCGCATACGGATGAAATCGCTGAATTGATCGAGACGCTCCCTGAGTTGGAGTTCCGGACGTTATAATCTCGTAAGTTGGCTCGCTACGGCGGGCTTTTTCCTTTGTGCTACAATACAAATGAGGTGATGTTTATGAATTGGACAGTAGAAGAAGTCAAGCAAGCGGATGATGTGAAAACGTTAGAACAGGCGGTCAACACGAGCGATAAGATCGACGTCAAAGTCGGTCACGAGTCGGTCGGACAGAACGACTATGCAGTATACGACGGCGAGACGCTCGTCGGGTATCTCATGCTCTTCCCGTATCTCCCGAACGAGTATGAGGTGAACGCGCTCGTCCATCCGGAATACCGGAAGCAAGGCGTCTTCACGGCACTGCTCGAGACGGCAAAACGGGATGCGAAACTGAACGGCTGTGAGGCGTTCACGTTCGTCATCGACCGGAACTCGGCATCTGGGAAGGCAGTGCTCGAGCACCTTCAGGCGGCGTACCAGTTCTCGGAATATAATCTCGTCTTGAAGAAGGCGGAGCTGTTCTTGAAACCGGACGAGGTATCGCTCCGTGAGGCGACAGCGGACGACCGTCCGCTCATCATCGCGACGCTCAGCGAGGCGTTCGGTGACCCGGTCGATGTGACGGAAAACATCTATCAACAAATCGATACACCGGACCGCGTGACGTATATCGGCGAAGTCGACGGCAAACCGGTCGGCGTCATCCGTGCCCTTCTCGTCGGTGAAGATGCGGCAAGCATCCACGCGTTCGGCGTCAAAGCAGGAGAGCAAGGCAAAGGCTACGGCACGAAGATGTTGAAGCAGATGGTGCAACAATTGTTCCGCATGGGCCGGACGAAAGTCGAGCTCGATGTCGAGACGGAAAACAAGGCGGCGCTCGAAATCTATAAGCGCGCCGGCTTTGCAGAGAACGGTGGCTATGAGTTTTACATGATCGAATTATGAGGTGAACCACATGGTGAAAAATCTGAAATGGCTCGGTGCAGCGTTTGAAGCATTTCTCGGGATTCCGATTCTCGGTGGTCTTTTCATCATCGGGATGGGGTATTCTCCCCTCGGATTCATGTTCGTCTATCACGTCATCGTGTTGATTCTCTCGTTCAGTCGACTGAACCGATTCTCGTACGGCGCGGCCGTCGGAATCACGGCATCGGTCCTCGGGTTCATTCCGATCGTCGGGATGATGCTCCACTGGGCGGCAGCAATCACGCTCGCGATTGACGCGGCGACGACTCCACGACGGGTGACGCGAGTCGAACGTGACGATGAAGCATTTTAACGTACTCCTTTCTGGGGTGCGTTTTTTCATTGACCAAACGTTCAACTGAAAACGCTATACATTCATTGGAAATCGGACGATATAGGGAGTGATGAACACAATGAGGAGGAACAACACAGTGAAAGTATTTAAAAACTTTACGACACAATTGCTTGCGTGGATCTTGGTCACGTCCTTTATCACGGGCGGAGCGGTCGGCTACATCACGCTATTGCTTTTGACAGAACTCGAGATGGAACAAGGTCAGGTCATGCTCGTCGGTACGGTCGTGGCGCTACTTATCTCGTCACTCGGCGGCATCGTCATCTACTTGATCGCCCGTCGTCCACTGAAAGCGGTGGAGATGGCTTCAGAAAAAGCTGTCGAAGTTGGAAACGGTGATTTGACGGTCCACTTCGCGGACGAGAAGACGTCAGACCGTTCGGAGATGGGACGTTTGCTCTTATCGATGGACAACATGGTCGAGCACCTTCGCGAGCAAGGGACGAACATGCGCTACACGGCGGACCAGTTGACAGGTTCGGCGCAAGAGATCGCGGCAGCGGTCCAAGAAGGAAACGTCGCGGGTGAAAACATTCGAGTGGCGATGGATGCCCTCAACAAAATGTTAGAAGACAACGTCAGTGCGACGTACAACTCGATGGACTTACTTGGAGCGGTTGCGCGGACGATGGAGAGCATCCGTCAAGAGATGTCATCGGCGCTTGATTCAGCGAGCGAGATGCAACAGGAAGCGGAGAGCGGGAAAGGCCTCGCGTCGTCTTCGGTCAACGCGATGCATGCGATTGCTGGGAAAGTGGAGCAATCATCGACACTCAACAGCCAGTTGACGGAAATGACAGGCGAAATTTCACGCATCACGGATGTCATCAGTGACATCTCGGCACAGACGAACTTGCTTGCCTTGAACGCGTCGATTGAAGCGGCACGTGCCGGGGAGCATGGACGTGGATTTGCTGTCGTTGCGGCAGAAGTGAAAAAGCTCGCGGAACAAACGGCGAACTCGACTCAAGAAATCACGGATCTCATCGTAGATGTGAAACGTCTCGTTGGCGATACGTCATCATCGATGGCGAACGTGAAAGCGGAAGTGGAGACAGGCGTCGGCTTGGTTGAAAAAGCAGGCGGTGCGTTTGCATCGATCCACAATTCGGCAAATGAAGTATACAGCCATGTTCATTCGGTCGATTCACTCCTCGATGAGTCACGCGGTCAAATCGATTCGGTCGTGACAAACTCGGCAGGCATCGTCGGAATGGTCGAAGAAGCATCTCGTTATGCGAATGAAGTCACGTCAGCTGCGAGCCAGCAAGCGGCAAGTCTTGGTGAGGTGAACGGGGCGATGACGGAGTTGGTTCGCGTGGCGGAAAGTTTGCAGAATGAGACGGAACAAATGAAGGTGGAAGTGTAAGAGATAAGAGGAGACGTCCCAGTGATGGGGCGTTTTTTCTATTCAAAAGTAAGAATCTACAGGTTTTGAATAGAAAGTTGAAAAAAACACTAAACAGATACGAGATGACTCCGATATAGAGTATGGAAACGATAAAACGTTCCAAAAAATGCAAGGTGAGGGGCCGGCCTAAACCTTGCATGCTCGGACAAAAGGACTTGGAAGAGCGGAAAAACTTTTAACCTATGGAGGGAAATTACAATGATTATCAACAATAACATGAATGCAATGAACGCACATCGTAATATGTCGTTCAACACAACGCAAACTGGTAAAGCAATGGAGAAACTGTCTTCAGGTCTTCGCATCAACCGTGCAGGTGACGATGCGGCTGGTCTTGCGATTTCTGAAAAAATGCGTGGACAGATTCGTGGTTTAGATCAAGCGACGCGTAATGCTCAAGACGGAATTTCACTCATTCAAACAGCTGAAGGTGCTTTGAATGAAACACATTCAATTCTTCAACGTATGCGTGAACTATCGGTACAATCTTCGAATGATACGAATACTGATGCAGATCGTACAGAAATTCAAAAAGAAATTAATCAACTTACACAAGAAATCGATCGAATCGGTGAAAACACTGAATTTAACACTAAAAAATTACTGAACGGTAGTGCTGGTGTAGACATTACTGCATCAAACACTACAGTCAAGAATGTTACTGGAACAGCAGATACCAAGGCTGGGGTAATCAATTTGACTGCAGCTAATACTACTTTAGCATCGAAAGCATCACATGTTGATGCAACTTCTACTGCACTAGCAAACACAGGTGCAGCTATTGGTTCGGCAAGTGCGCTTGAAATCAACGGGACATCATTTAGCTTTGCATCAACTGATACAGTTCAGGATGTTTTAGATGTAATCAATGAAAAAGCAACAGCTACAGGCGTAACAGCAGAATGGGCAAATGGAACTGGTTTTACTTTTACATCGGTTGGTGAAGGTTCTGCTACAAAAATTGAATTTGGAACTGGTACAGGAACATTTGCAGGCACATCTGCTACAGATAACACTACAGGTACAGATGCAGTAATGGATCTTGGTGAATTAGGAGGTTCTTACAATGCTACTGGAAACAAAGTTACCGTGACTAGTGGAGATTACAAAGGACTCGAATTCACATTAACTGCAGATGCTAACGTTAGTATCACCGTCAACTCAAATAATGCTTTGAAACTACAAATTGGAGCAAATGCAGGTCAAGACATCAGTGTAGGCATCAATGATATGCGAGCTAAATCATTAGGTGTAGCAAATATCGATGTTACAAACCAATCTTCAGCAAGTGCGGCAGTCACAACAATCAATGATGCAATTGAGACTGTTTCTGCAGAACGCTCAAAAATGGGTGCTACTCAAAACCGTCTCGAACACACAATCAATAACTTGAGCACATCTGCAGAAAACCTCCAAGCAGCTGAATCACGTATTCGCGACGTAGACATGGCGAAAGAGATGATGAACTTCACGAAGAACAACATCCTTAACCAAGCATCACAAGCAATGTTGGCTCAAGCAAAATCTCAACCAGAAGCGGTTCTTCAACTCCTTCGGTAAGATTTTACGGGCGTCTTATCTGGTAACGGATAAGAATATAACTGGGTGAATTGCTGGAACTCCTTAGAGCCCTCCTTACGACAACGTGACTGGAAACGGTGGGCGTGAACGTTTTGAAAAAAGGAAGGGATTGGACAATCAGCAGCCAAGCATCTGTCAGGAAACTGTGATGAAGGTTCAACGACTAGGATGAACGACCTACCGACTTTGTGGTCCATGGTTATGAGATCCGTACCTCGACAACGGCGAGGGAAGTGCCCAGCCCCTATTTTACAATATTGATAATCAATATATCAGAATTGTAAAAGGGTGAAGATATAGTCTGGACCATATTGAAAAATATGGACATCTGCAAGCAAATCAACAGCCTCAAGCTGTACTTCAATTGCTCCGTTAATATAGCAATTGAATATGTAATCGTTATACTAAAAACCGTGGAGCTTATGCTTCACGGTTTTTCATGTCTTGCCATTTATATACGACTGACCAATACGTTCGATTTAAGCGTTGGGCAATTTCTTTGTCTGTCACACCTTGTTGTTTCCATTCAATCAGTGATGAGACTTCGTCATGACTGTAAGGTCTTGCAGGGATTGAGACGCGAATCGTATAGTCAGGGTGTGTTTGTTTATAATGTTTCGCTTCAGCGTCTAAACGGCTTTCCCAAGACAACTTATACATAAAGTCTGGAAGTTCAGCTTGGTAAGGTTTAAGTAAATTCAAAATATCAAATGTATCCGTCACTTTTGTCGTCTTTAAGTAATAACCCGTACCGCTTGGTGTACCTGATGTACGGACGTTGATCTTGTAATGATCTTTCATCCATGTAGCGAGCTGCTCTAATTGTTCTTTCGAAAAGGCTTGTAAATAGAAAGCGATATGTGGTGTGAATTGAATTTCTTTTTTTCTATGGTTGAATCGTTTACTGAGAAGAAGTGAACCGTCGTCTAAATACAGTGTCAGTATACATGCTGGGTGATAAATGTCTTTCAATAATTCGAATGGGATGTGCTTTTTATTGTTCGGATAAAAAAGAGGGAATAGTCTTGTCATAAGTGGGATAGATCGTGACACTAAATTATCCCCACGTAAATATAGTAAATCTGGAAGTTTTCGCTGTTTCCACTCCCGATAACTCAACTGACCTAAACTAAAATGTTCCCGGTAACTGTTGTTTATTCTTCTATCATACGCATAACACTTTGTGATTTCCCCATCTCCTAAAATACTAGCGACCAAAATAGCGACTTGTTCTTCAGATAGTCCTTCCCAGTCCATGATGTTTCTCTCCCTTATCAATTTTTCACCTCTTTTAAGTTATTCCCGAATTATTTGAATGACCTGATTCATTAATTTGTTGGCTTACATTGATTTATTGGTTGACATGTCGATAAGTAGAACAAGAGAAGGTGTTGTCGATTGAAAAAATTATTAAAGGAATTAGAAGCTATATCTTTCGAACAAAAGTGATTAGCTGAATTAGAAGACTTACTATTAACAATGCGATCGATTGCATATGAAGCGATCACGAGTGATGAGAAAAGAAGAGATCACTTACAAAAACAATTTGAAGAGTTACAAGCTCAGAAACGATAACCAATTGATTAAACTACTATAAACTTCATGCGTTTCAACCGATAAAGTCCATGAGAACAATTATAAGAGGAGTAGACCCATATGAACCCGACCATTTCAGAAGTCCGGCTTCACCTACCTTCTTCCGTCTTGCCGTATGAACAAACAAAAAACGTGTTCGTCGAAGCGAATCAAGCGAAGCTCGCCGACGAAGGCATCGTCATTCTTCCGACGCCTCAACACGTCACCAAATTAGAGGCGGCCGTCGAGAAGGCGAATCAAGTGCTCGAACAACAACGTACGGGCTTGAAGTTTATGAAACATGAAAAATTGAACGACTACTATATTCAAATCGTGGATACGAACAACGAAGTCATCCGCGAAATCCCTAGCAAGAAATCACTCGATTTCTTTGCGGCGTTCATGGAGTTCAACCAACTCTTTGATGAACGGGTATAAAGGAGGATTCTCATGACGACACCGATCCGATTTGGCGGACTCGCCAGTGGAATCGATACGGATACGATTATCAAACAATTGATGCAGGCCGAGCGTGCGCCGGTCGATAAACTCGAACAGAAGAAACAAACGACGGAGTGGAAGCGCGATGCGTATCGCGAAATCAACCGCTCCCTCATGACCCTACGGAACAGTGCGGTCGACTTGATGTTCAGCCGAAACTTCTATGCGAAGACGTCGAGTTCATCGGATGAGTCAAAAATCAGCGTGACTGCTGGACCATCAAGTGGAAATAGTGCGGTTCGGATTGACTCGGTAACACAGTTGGCCAGCTCGGCGACGACTATTTTAGATGCTGTCGATCGCAATGGGCAGAAGTTGACGAGTACGACAAAGTTATCAGACATGAATGGATTTGTTGCTGGTCAGAAGCGCGTCATTCAAGAAACGGCTGGAACCGAGTTAACGATTCCGAAAGATTTGGACTTTTCGACAGTCGTCTTAAAAGATGCGGCAGGAAACGTTTTAGATTCTACGGACTTTGCGTATGACGCAGCGACTGGTAAAGTCACTGCCACCAATACAACAAACTATCCTGGTGGAATCATTCCAAAAGATGTTTCTGCTTCGTTCGCCTCTGGGACTGGTTTTGAAATTCAGTACAAATCTAGTACAACCGGGACGTATCAAAAGATAGAATTAGGTGCGGACGCGACGGTACAAGATTTAATGAGCAAATTAAATAGTAAAGAGACAGGACTCTCTGCATTCTTTGAATCGTCTACTGGAAAAATCTCTTTGTCGACGAAAGAGACCGGGGCAACTTCTACTATTCAATTTGATACCAACTTCAAATCTGCCTTTAGTATGGGGACGGTTGTACCGACTGGACAAAATGCGAAGTTCGAAGTGAATGGGATTGAAGTCGAACGTGCTTCGAACACGACGACGATTGACAACATGACGTTGACATTAAAATCAACATTTGCGAGTGGACCAGTCACCCTCTCCGCTGCCACTGACACTCAAAAGATCTTTGACAACATCAAAGGCTTCGTCGATAAATACAATGAGACAATCGATCTCATGAACAAGAAGACACGCGAAGAACGCTTCCGTTCGTTCGCACCGCTCACGCAGGCGCAGCGTGATGAGTTGTCTGAAGATGAGATCAAGAAGTGGGAAGAGAAAGCGATGAGCGGGATGCTCCGTGGGGACACGATTCTTCGCGGAACGATGGACACGCTCCGTAGCAAATGGTCAGGCGCAACATCTACTACGAATGATCTTGATATGTCTCGCTTATTCCAGATCGGTCTCTCGACCGGTTCTGACTTCACGAACGGTGGAAAGATTGAGCTGAATGAAGAGAAGTTAAAAGCGGCCATCGAGAAAGATCCGGAACAAGTGTATAAACTTTTCACGGATGAAAATACAGGACTTCTTCCACAAATCCGTGACACCGCGAAAAACTCACGTGAGACCATCACGCGTATCGCCGGTGCGGACGGGGCTGGTGCTCCGACGTATTCAATGGGTCGCGAGATGACGCAGATGGATACACGAATCAAACGATTAAACGATTTACTCATCGATAAAGAAAACGCCTACTACCGTCGCTTCGCGGCGATGGAAACGGCGATGAACCAGGCGAACTCACAAGCCGCTTCACTTCAACAGTTTTTAGGCGGAGGCATGTAAGAGGAGGAATTTAAATGGTAGCCAATCCATACGCAGCTTATCAAAACAATGCGGTCACGACCGCAAACCCACAGGAACTGACGCTTATGCTTTATGACGGGGCGCTCAAGTTCATGCGCCTCGCCAAGCTTGCGATCGACCAGGGCAACCCTGATTTGAAGAACATCAATATCCAAAAGACACAAGCCATCTTCCAAGAGCTTCGTCTCACACTCAATAAAGACATCGCCATCTCGGCGAACTTGGACTCGCTCTATGAGTACATGTGGCGCCGTCTCGTCGATGCGAACGTCAAGAACGACACGACGATCCTCGACGAGGTACTCGATTTCACGACGGAACTCCGCGACACGTGGAAGGAAGCGATGAAACTCGCGAAGCAGTCATGATGCCGATTGATGAGATCATCTTAAAGACGCAGCGTCTGAAAGAGTTGCTGGCACAAGTCCCGGAGGAGCCGACGTATGACACGTGGATGGAACAAATCCATGAACTCTTAGACGATCGGGAACAGTTGCTCGCGGCGCACGGTCCTGATTTGGAGAAAGCCGATCAGACGGTTCTCAGGCAGCTCGTCGACGACAGTCAAAAAATTGCGCGTCTCATTGAGGCCGAGCACCAGCGTCTCGGGATGACGCTCGGGACGGCCCGAATGGAACGGAAGACGGTCAAATCGTACGTCGACCCGTATGAGGACGTCGATTCTAACTTCTCTGGTCTATTCGACCAACAGACGTAAAAAGCTCGAGGGCATACGCCTTCGAGCTTTGTTGTGTTAAGAGGTTTTCACTTGACGACGCATGCGAATGATGAAATACGAGATGGTAAACAAGATTAGACCACTTACCGTAAAATTTAAGTAGAGACGGACGGCATCTTGAAGTGACGTCACTGGCGTAGACCCACCAAACCAAAGGAGTGGCAGGATTGTCACGTGCATGACGCTCCAGTGAATGAAAATCTGCTTTTTGAACGACCATTGTCGGACTTCATAAATGACGCTCGTCAGTCCGAGAAAGAAAGCGACTCCGGCGTAGACGAGCATGGCGTGTACGCCGTCCATATTTCCTGACCACCCTTGGTAGAGCGCGAAGATTGCGAACGGCAGCGACCATAAGAGGCTCCGTACGAACCCTTTCTTCACTAATTGCATATGTATCATCCCTTTTTTAATTGTTATGAATATATACGAACATCATGCAAAAAGGTTTCGGATAAAAAGCGAAGATGAAATCACGTCTGTTTTCCGCTATAATCGGGTAAACATCATTGTAGCCGTTGCTTCTTTTCTGGAAAGAGGAGGGAAACGAGATGCGTGAGAAAGAGTCCAAACCGGTATCGTCACGGAAACGCCGTTATTTCGTCTATGGTCCAGAGGGAGCGTACGATGAGTATGTGGAACGGGACCCGAAACTCGAGGCATATGTCGAGGACGATACGCCGCTTGAAGATCGTCCGGACCCATACGAAGAAGAAGAGCTGAAATCAAGAGGATAAGTGTATATGTCAAGGTCCGATTGTGGACCTTGGCTTTTATTTTGCCTGGAACTTTTTCTTGTCACGGTATGGATTGCCAATTCGTTATATTCGTCTTAACCACATTACTTTGATTATGAAAAGGGAGAGATGAAGATGAACATGAAACGGTTTGGCTTACTAGTGGCGGTACCGCTCGCACTACTCGTCGGATGCGGGGAGGCGGATGAATTGAAGACGACGGCGACGGATACAGAAGAAGTGACAGAGGCGGTAGCGAGTTCGCCGGAGGAGGCGACTGCTGAAGATACGGACGTCCAACAAAGTGAACTCGGGACGAACAAGATTTATATGAAAAATAAGGAAGTCACGATCACGGAGACGATGGGACCGATTCAGTTCGCAATCGACAAAGTGCAGACGTCACGACTCACAGTCGCAGAAGCGTACAGCGATTCGTTCGATGGACAGGAAGAGGTGACTGTCGTCGCGATGAACATGATTGTCGAGAACACGGTCGATGAGACGATGAGTTTCCATCCGAACCAGGCGACGCTCGTGACGAACACGGGGGAGCAGGTGTCTTCAGACTTGTGGTTCTCAGATGACGTCGGTGGCGAATTTATGGGGAAAGTGAAGAAAGAAGGGAACGTTCTCTTCTTCGTGAAGGCGAAGCCAGAAGAGCTGACGGACTTGAAAGTCGTCATCGATGGACCGTTTAACGAGAACTTCGACAAAGTGGCAGAAGAACGCTACGAATATACGATCAACGTGACGAAATAAGATTAAGCGTGCCGAACGAGTGTCGGCACGTTTTTTGTATGGTCATTGGAAAATAAGTAGGTGAATGATCATAAAATATATGATTTTTCTAATTAGATGGGTACATATTCAATATAAGTCATTGTCCGACGAGATTTTCGAATAGGAGGGAGCGTGTCATGAAGGTTCGACATTGGTTGTTCACTTTGCCTCTCGTATTTCTGATTGGATGCGGGGAGACGGATGAGGCAACGAGTTCTGAAACTACCGAGCAGACCGAACAGACTACGGATGAAGAAACCACTTCTTCATCAGAAGGAAGTGAATCGAGCAAGGGTGAAGATAAGTCAGAAGGGATCGGTGGCTCCGAAGAGTTTGCGGTAGAGGAGGATGAGATTGGCATCAGTCAAATTTATATGAAAAATCGTAACCTAGGTATTGAAGAAAAGATCGGTCCAATCATTTTTCAGATTGATAAAGTGCAAACCCTTCGATTACAGGTTGCTTCTGATTTTCGTTTCATGTTCGATGATAAAAAAGAAGTGACCATCGTCTCGTTCAACGTGATTGTCGAAAATACGAGTGACGACACGGTCTCATTTCATCCGAATCAGGCCCGCCTCGTCACGAACACAGGAGAACAGGTAAACGCTGATATAATCATTTCGGAAGATGTCGGAGGAGAATTTTTAGGTAAAGTGAAGAAAGAGGGCGGGGTACTCTTTCATGTAGATTCGATGCCAGCAGAGTTGACCGAAGTGCGTTTTGTCGTAGAGGGTCCGTATAACGACCAATTCAATACGATTGCGGAAGACCGTTACGAATACACAATCGATGTATCGAAATAAATAAAGGGCGTGCCGAAACCAAACGGCACGCCCTCTTTGTCTAGTCTAAACCTGAACGATAGAGGATAATGAAGATATCCCATCTTTTAGGAGGTCAGTGATGAAGGATGTCTCTCTACTCAAATATGACCAAAAGCTCCATTATGAATGGTCGAGTCATGTCTTGGAAGAAACGGAGGATTACGTATTGTTGTATGCGAGGCCGGGGCGGACGCTCCAACATCATACGCGAGGCGCCTGTTATACATACGATTCTTACTCGCTGGAATGCTTCATGCGGCATGAAGGATTTACAGCACAGCTTGATTTAGAACAGGACGGCACGATGCGCTGGTACTCCAATATTGGCCTTCCCCCAACCATTACGGATGAGGAGATTCATTTCGTTGACTTGGATGTCGATCTCATTTCGAGAGAACCGGGTGAATGGCAACTCGTCGATGAAGAGGAGTTTGACATTAACCGGGTACGATACGGCTATCCAGATGCATTGGTTGAACACGTATGGCACACCGTTGCTGAGGTGAAACGACGAATCGAGCATCAGCAATTTCCGTTTGACGGTTCGCTAGAGCGTCGTCTCATCGAAATCGCTCAAGAGAAAACGTCTCACTTCCGCTGATGCGGTAGCGGGATCGACAAGACGTCCCAGTCGCTACCGGCAAATAGCTTCGATAGATAGACGATCTGTCCGACGTGATAGCCGTAATGCGACACTTGTCGCTCAATCGCATCGATCACGGAGTGGGCCTCCCCACGAATCATGACATCTTTTCCTAAGTCTTCTGGTGTCAGGTCGGCCAAGACGTCGTCCAACAGTTGCCAACGTTCATCCCACACCTGCATCAGTTCATCCCGGGACAACTGTTGGTCCTCGAACTCGGCGTCGCGATTCCGGTCCGGCTTCTCGCCGTCTGTCGTCAAGAAGTCAGTCCAGCGCGATTTCATATTGTTCGCCATGTGCTGGATGATGAGGGCGAGGGAGAGTGTATCGGGCGCGAGCGTCTTGTGCAGGTCCTCGTCACTCACTTGGACGAGCGCACTCTCAGCGAGTTGTTTCTGGCTGTTGAAGGTGGCACGTACGGTATCGAGATATTGCGTTTCAAACATGAGAAATCCTCCTTTAGTATGTAAGCTATTTGTTTATACCCCATCGTCGAACCTCTCAATGATAACCACGAAAAAAAGCGTAGGATTTAGCGTCCTACGCTTTCGTTTATGTATGCTCCAACCGAAAATCTTCCCAATGCGTCCGTGCCTGATTCCGAATCCGCTCCGATACTTCCTTACTGCTGAGAAGAATCCCATACCAGCGACGCGCGTCTTCGTAATAGTCGAGCGCGGCCGAGAGGTCGGCAATCCGAAGCATGAGCTGGTCGTACGGTAGACCAGTCCGAATCGGGTCCGTGTACGCCTCTTGCACCTCATTGTATTTATCGAGCGTGCGTTGCATCCATTCCTTCTCAGACGCCGTATCTCCAATCAACCGATACATCCAGACGATTCGCATCCCGAGCATGGCGACGACGGACGGTTTTTGTCCGCTCAACTGGGCTGTCATGACCGCAAACTTATAGAGAAGGATGACGTGCTCGTTCGTCCGGTCGCCTTTCAATACATCCGGGTTCACTTGTGTGAAGTAATGCGTCTCGAGTGCTTCCCGGTTATGTTTTCGCACCTTGTCGAACGAGTCATGGAAGACGAGGTGGCAGTGACCGCAGACGGTCGGCTCATACAAATACGGGTTCGGTCCGTCATACGTCGTATAGCCGTCCTTTTCGACCTCGAGCGGACGGATGTGACGTGACAATACACGCTGGGTCTTGCTTTCCTGTAAACAATACGGACATTTGACTTTCTTCAAAAACAAATGTTCTGCCATCTCGACACCTCACACATAGACGTTGACGAGCAATCCGCGAATCTCACCGACCTGGTCGAGGAGGGAGAGGCGTGAAGCTTCCCCTGAGATGACCTGATCCGTCAGCGCGAGGAGCTTTTGATCGACTTGTTCAACGACCTTGTAGATCTTCGCACGTCCCCGGCGGTTGAAACCGCGCTTGTCCTCGAGGCGGAGTGCCGCGTCAACGGCCTCTTTCATAAAGTCTTTGATCATTTTCTTATAATCGGCGAGCGCCTCGACCGTCTGGCTCTCGGCAAGAAGCTCTCCTTGTTCCTGAATCACGGCGATTTGGCGATGGAACCGCTCATGTTCGCGGTTTTCACGCTTTTGACCGATGACGTTTTGGAAGGAGACGCCGGGTTCGACTTCGGGGCGTTTTGCCTTACTTGAGCCGAGGAGCGATTGCGTCTCCATGATGCGACGAATGTCCATATGGGCAACCGTCCTTTCTTTAGGTTAGTTCAATAATTGTAACACGCCTTGCGGCAACGCGTTCGACTGCGCAATCATTGCCATGCCGGACTGATTCAAGATATTGAGTCGGGCGAAGTCCATCATTTCACGGGCCATGTCGGCATCACGGATTCGTGACTCGGACGCCGTCAAGTTCTCAGAACCGATGGCGACGACGCTGACGTTCGCCTCGAGCCGGTTTTGGATTGCCCCGAGCTTCGAACGTTCAAGTGATACGCGGTTGATGGCTGCATCGAACTTCGCGATTGCTTCTCCCGCTTTGTCTGGCGTCAATACGCTGAGGGAGTAATAGGAAACACTTGCTGTCGCTTGATCGTTGTCATGGTCGACAGGAGATAATGCTTCGCCTCCCGCTGTCGTCGTCGTGATGCCGAGTGCATGCGCGCGCATGTCTTCGACGTTCAAGACGACGGCCTCGTTATTACCGGCCCCGATTTGGAAGAAGAGTGTATTCGCGCCCTGCATGTATTCTCCGTTCATGATCTTCTTCGAGTTGAACTCGGTCGTCTCGGCGATTCGGGTCACTTCTTCCGTCAACGCGTTGATCTCTTCTTGGACGGCTTTCGCATCGTCCTCGCTGAGCGTCCCGTTCGCCGCTTGGACCGACAGTTCACGCATACGCTGGAGAAGGGAATGCGTCTCGTTCATCCCGCCTTCGAGCGTCTGAGTGAGCGAGATGCCGTCGAGTGTGTTGCGCTCAGCCATCGAGAGCGAGTCGAGGCGCATCCGCATCTTCTCGGAGATGGCGAGTCCTGCCGCGTCATCCGACGCCTTATTGATCCGGACCCCGCTCGAAAGTCGGTCCATCGTCTTCTTCATCGACGCCTGGTTCAAAGAGAGTGACGTATAGGCTTTTAACGCTTGGACGTTATTGGTAATTTTCATAGCGGTTTCCTCCAGTCGGGACAGATTGTGTTTTAGCGCGTTCCATCGCCTCGCTCCACGTCTTGTCGAGGTCGCTTGCGAGCGTATGTAGTTCTGCGATCTTTTGCTGATCCTGGTCGATGATCGCCTCGATGCTGGCGTTCGCCATATAGAGATAGATTTCATCAAGTTGCGCCGCGATGATGCCACCGCCGTCATGAAGTCCTTGATGGAGCTTAACCAACAGCTCGCGCGCTTGGCGCAGGTGACGATTTCGTTCGGCAATCGTCGAGCCTTGGGCGCGTTCGTAATGATACGTGAGTGCGTGTAACATCGCCTGTGTCAGTTCTTCAGGCCTCATTTCATATAACTGGGTTGGTTTCATCTTGGTTCTCCTTTAATGGAATCGAGTTCTTCTATCAACAGCAACACTTCCGCCATCACGTCATAGAGTTGCGGAGGGATGGCGTCCCCTAAGTCGAGGTCGAGCAGGTGTCCGAGCAAGGAATGGTCGTTCTCGACCGCCACGCCTCGGGCACGTGCCTCCTGTAGAATCTTTTCAGCGACGGCTCCCGTTCCGCGGGCGACGACGACGGGCGCTTTGTCCGTCGATTCGTCATAGCGGACGACCGCGGCCGTCTTTCGTTTCGTCAAATCCATGCGTTGGTACATCGTGGCCTCCTAAATTCTGAAGTCATAGCCGGTCGTCGGTGCTACTTTCGGCTCATCGACGACGCGTTCGGCTTTCGTGAGCGGTTTGAACTGGGTCGTCACGCTCTTATAGCCGATCGTCTCGAGCGTCTGTTCGATCTTGCCGAGGAGCGGGCGGGCGAGTCGTTCGACCGTCGCATCGTCATGCTCGAGCGTGAGGCGGAGGTTCCGGTCTTTCGCTTCGAGTTTGACACCGATTTCGCCGAGCCGAGGCGTCTCTAAGCGGATATAGAGGACGCTGTTCTCCCAGTCGACGACGTCACCGGCCTCGCGGTTTTGGATATGGACGTGAATCCCGGTGTCGATCTCCTGTACTTTCGCCGGAAGGGCGAAGAGGAGCTGGTGGAGCTGCCCACCATCGAGGCGGTTGAGCGTCTGTTGGACCTGAAGGAATGACGCGAGTCGCTGCGCTTCAGGGTTTGTCGTGTCACTTCGCACCGATAGAGCGGACGTCGGCGTGCTGTTCGCTTGGGCGAGCTGGGCCTGTGCCTGGACGCGTTGCGTCACTTCCTGGACGTGTCGACCGGATAGTGTCGCGTCAAGTTTCAGCGGCGTGACGTTCGGGATCTCCCCTGCGCGCATCGCGCCATGTGGGATATATTCGATCCGTGCCTGGTTCGGAGCGTAACGGAAGTCGTTCAACGTCGCCCGGACGTCTTTGACGAGTGCCGCGCTCTCTTGTGGCTTTGTCGATAGTAACGACAAGGCGAGGTCGAGCTTGGCGGTCATGGCGACGAGTTTTTTTTCCTGCGTCACATCTGTATGAAGGAGCGCGTCCGTCTTTTGGACAAGTTGCGTCAAGCGGGTCGAGACGGTCTCGAGCGCGGGACGTGCCGCATGAGGATTCGTCTCGATGAGTGAGGCGACTTGTCCGAGTTGTTTCGTCACCGTTGCCTGTTCGTTTCGGAACGTGTTCGTCACGTTCGCGAGATGACTCGTCACTTCCTTGACCATCACTTGTCGTCCGTTCACCGGTGGGAGCGGTAACGGTTCGGTGCGCTCCATCTTCGGTGGAGTTGGGAAGTCACGGATGACCCGGTCAATCGTCTCCGGCGTCGGTGTCACCCGTTCGCTCACGGGACGTGACAAGTTGACGAGTTCGACGTATCGCTCTTTTTGAGGATACGGGGCGTCTGATGATGGGGGTGTGAGGAGCTGTCTCGCCTCAGTTAAAGAAAGGACGGCAATCTCCCGTGCGACCTCACGCGGGACGGTCTGCGTATCGAGTGTCTTTAGATGAAGGATGACGTCGCGCATGTCTCCTTTGAAGGCCGTTTCAAGTAGGCGTACCGTGTCCTCGTTCATCGGCAAACGCCCGGACTGGAGCAGACGGCTGACGGCGCTTCGGACTTCGGGTGGAAGGGAAGCGAGGAGCGTCTGGATCTTCGCGTCGAGCTTTGACGATGCAGGTGGTGCGGGTTCAAGCGTCTCTTCCTTTTGTGGAACGACGGTCGCGAGCAAGACGCCGTCCTGTTCGGCAAGCGTCACGTGGAACGGGTTCGTCTTCGGAAGCCCGTCTTTGAATGTGACCTCGACTTCTTCGCCGTTGATCTTGACGATCGCGGAGTCGGGGCCTGTCTGTTTGACGAGCTCGGCCTTGTACGTCCGGTTCGTCTGGATGCCTGGTATGACCGAACTGACGGCGGTCGCTTGGGCTTGAATTTGCATGTTTGTCACCTCGACCATAATATCGACCTCTTTTTCAAAAAATGAAGCAAAACAAACGAAAAAAACCTTCCGTCTTTTCGACGGAAGGCGTGTCATGATTCAAGCGCTGGGCTCGCATTCAATTGTTGGAACCGGGCGACGAGTTCACCGGTCGCTTTCAGTTGGTTCCGAAGGACGTACGGTGTCGCGTTCGTCTGAATTTGATGTCCATCTTTTGTGAGGACGAGACCGTTCGGCTCCTCCTCAATGTTCAGTATGTCTCGAATATGGGACCAGGCATACCATTCACAATCGTCTCGCTTCGGAGACTTCGTCGGGAAGAAGACGAGTCCGGTTGTCGGTTCGATTACGACAGGGACTTTCCCTTTTACGCCGGCGACGCGTTTGGCGATGAAGATTCGTTCCTCGATCGAGCTGTTGTACTGGCGGCAAGAAAGTTGCAACAACTGGTACGGCCGGAGCGGGGTTGAAATCTCGGTGCCATCCTCGAGAATGATCCGTGACTGCTTCATAATGTCAAAGCAAGGGAGAATCGCCACGGTTCGCTTTGTGATGCGATATTTTTCCTCAGAATAGTAGGAGCGCATACGCTGCACCATCCTCCTCGTATTAGATTTTCAGGATCGGCTAAATGACAAACGGCACAAACCTAAATCATCCCTTCAATGATATATCACAAAAAATGTAAATTCAACAAGACAATATGAAAAGTAGGGAAATAGAATTCCAATGAAAGCCAAATGACGAAACGTTTACAAATATTTGAGAAAGTGTTTGTCACGCTTACAAGAAGGTGGTAAGATTAGCCGTAGAGGACAACCCTCTGTATTCTCCAATGGTGAAAGGAATGGATTTACACATGGTAGGTAAAGTAAAATGGTTTAACTCAGAAAAAGGTTTTGGATTCATCGAAGTAGAAGGCGGCAAAGACGTGTTCGTACACTTCTCAGCAATCCAATCTGAAGGCTACAAATCACTTGACGAAGGTCAAGACGTAGAGTTTGAAATCGTTGATGGCGAGCGTGGCCCACAAGCGGCTAACGTTGTAAAATTATAATTTCAAACCGTGAAGCCGGCTCCCTCGGGAGTCGGCTTTTTATTTTGTCTATATAATAAAAAAACGCGTTTAAAAATAGGTGGAATGGGTATTTTCTTTCTATACCTTTCGCTCGTTGTAGGAAATGTTGAATTCGGAACAAAATTGTCATTATTTTCTGATGATAACGTTTTCAAAAATAGCGATTTCGGGGTATAATATTAGTGAGCCACCTGGTTCCACTTTCTTTTAGAAATGAAGCAGGAGATTCCGTCACGTTCGACGAATCATTGGTTCAAGCGGTTATTTTAAGGAGGAGTTCAGATGATTTATAACATTCGCGGCGAAAACATTGAGGTCACACCAGCAATCAAAGACTATGTCGAGAAAAAGCTGGAGAAGTTGACTCGGTATTTCACAACTCCTACGGATGCACAGACGGCTTACGTCAACTTAAAAGTGTATAACGAGAAACAAAAAGTGGAAGTGACGATCCCGATGCCGAACTTGTTGCTCCGTGCCGAGGACATCAACCTCGACATGTACGCGGCAATCGACCTCGTCGTCGATAAATTGGAGCGTCAAATCCGTAAACACAAAACGAAACTCAACCGTAAAGGACGCGGGAAAGAAGGTGGCGTCGGCGAGTACTTTAAGTCCCTCGAAGGACCTGATGATGCACCGGCCGTCTACGATGAGGACGAGGCAGAACTCGAACTCGTACGTACGAAACGCTTCACATTGAAACCGATGGACACGGAAGAGGCGATTCTTCAAATGGACATGCTCGGTCACAGCTTCTTCGTCTTCTCTGACGCGGAAACGGGCAACACGAACGTCGTCTACCGTCGTAAAGATGGGAAGTATGGCTTGATCGAACCAGAATAATATACTTGACCTTACACGACCCTCCGGCTTCGGGGGGTCGTTTCGTTTTGCCTTTCCTTGAAAGGTGGCACCACTTCGGTTAAACTGTACATTAGGGAAAAAACATGCATTTTTTAGTGAGTGCAGAGGAGATATGAGTATGGCGAACTTTTTGAAAGAGTTATTTGCTCCACAGAAACGAGTATTGAAAAAAGCAGAGAAAGCGGCCGACTTGATCGAGTCGTTCGCCGAACCAATCAAAGCATTGTCAGACGAACAGCTTCAAGCGAAGACGGAAGAGTTCCGTGCACGCCTAGAGAAAGGCGAGACGCTCGACGATATCTTGCCAGAGGCGTTCGCAGTCTGTCGTGAGGCATCAGAGCGTGTGCTCGGCATGCGTCACTATCGTGTCCAGCTCATCGGGGGTTACGTGCTCCACAACGGTGACATCTCCGAGATGAAAACCGGGGAAGGGAAGACGCTCGTCGCGACACTTCCAGTCTACTTGAACGCGCTCACGGGCCGTGGCGTACACGTCGTAACGGTCAACGAATACTTGGCGAAGCGAGATAAAGAACTCATGGAGCCGCTCTATTTCGCACTCGGCCTCTCGGTCGGCCTCAACGTGTCGAACATGGACCGTGTCGAGAAACAGGCGGCCTACAACTGTGATATCACGTACTCAACGAACAACGAGCTCGGATTCGACTACCTTCGTGACAACATGGTCCTTTATAAGGAAGACCGTGTGCAACGCGAGCTTTACTATACGATCGTCGATGAAGTCGACTCGATCCTCGTCGATGAGGCGCGTACACCGCTCATCATCTCAGGATCGGCTCAAAAATCGACGGAGCTCTATACGCGTGCCGATGCATTCGTGCGTACGTTAAAAGAGGAAGACGATTACACGGTCGATGTGAAGACGAAATCGGTTCTCTTGACGGACCAAGGGGTCGACCTCGCCGAGAAGTTCTTCGGCATCGACAACTTGTTCGCAATCGAGCACGTCGCGGTCAACCACCATGTCGGGCTCGCCCTTCGTGCGAACGCGGTCATGCATCACGACATCGACTATATGGTGCGTGACGGGCAAGTCATGATCATCGACCAGTTCACGGGTCGTGTCATGGACGGACGTCGCTACTCGGAAGGTCTTCACCAGGCCATCGAGGCGAAAGAAGGCGTCGAGATTCAGCGTGAATCGATGACGCTCGCGACGATCACGTATCAGAACTACTTCCGTATGTACGAGAAGCTTGCCGGGATGACCGGTACGGCGAAGACAGAGGAAGAAGAGTTCCGCAACATCTACAACATGCAAGTCGTGACGATTCCGACGAATAAACCGATTCTTCGTGAGGACCGCTCAGACCTCATCTTCAAGTCGATGGAAGGGAAGTTCAAAGCCGTCGTCGAGGAGATCGCAACGGTCCATGCGACTGGTCAACCGATCCTTGTTGGTACGGTTGCCGTCGAAACGTCTGAATACTTGAGCAAGCTCTTGACGAAGAAGAAGATTCGTCACGATGTCTTGAACGCGAAGAATCACGCGCGTGAGGCAGAAATCATCGAGAACGCCGGTCAAAAAGGCTCGGTCACAATCGCGACGAACATGGCCGGTCGTGGTACCGACATCAAGCTCGGCGAAGGTGTCATCGACCTCGGTGGTCTCTATATCATCGGGACAGAGCGTCACGAGTCACGCCGGATCGATAACCAGCTCCGTGGTCGTTCAGGTCGTCAAGGGGACCCGGGTAAATCCCAGTTCTACTTGTCACTCGAAGATGAGCTCATGCGTCGCTTCGGAACGGACAGCCTCCAGAACATGATGGAGCGTCTCGGGATGGACGATACACAACCAATCGAGAGCCGTATGGTCTCGAAAGCGGTCGAATCGGCACAAAAACGCGTCGAAGGAAATAACTACGATGCACGTAAACAGCTTCTCGGTTACGATAACGTCATGGCCGACCAACGGAAAGTCATGTATAAAGACCGCTCGAGCATCCTCGAGAACGAGTCGGTCACAGACATCGTCCGTTCGATGATGGCACAGACGGTCGAACTCGGTGTCGGTCAATACACACCAATCGAACTCGTGCCGGAAGAGTGGAACATCGACGAGCTCGCACATTGGGCAAACCAGACGCTCGCGCTCGAGCGTACGGTCGAAGGCAAAGACTTCTTCGGCAAAGAACGCGAAGAGATCATCGAACTCCTCATGGAGCGCGTGAACGAGCAGTACGAGGCGAAACGTCAACTCGCACCGCCTGAGCGCTTCAACGAGTTCGAGAAGATCATTGTGCTCCGTGCCGTCGACTCGCACTGGATGTCTCACATCGACCACATGGATCAGTTGCGTCAAGGGATTCATCTCCGTGCATACGGACAGAACGACCCGCTCCGCGAGTATCAGGCGGAAGGGATCAACATGTTCGATGCGATGAACGCAGCCATCTCAGAAGAAGTGACAGGCTTCGTGCTCCGTGCCGAAGTCGGGGACAACCTCCGACGCGAGAAAGTCGTCGAAGAGGAAGTTGCCGTCTCAGGGAAGGAAGACGCACCGGTCAAGAAAAAACCGGTCCGTCGTTCGAAAGAAGACAGCATCGGCCGGAACGATCCGTGCTGGTGTGGGTCTGGTAAGAAGTTCAAGAACTGTCACGGTAGACAACAGGCTTAATTATTGAAGAGGCGGGTCCGCTCGCCTCTTTCCTACGGAAAGGTGAATCAACACTATGGAAATTTCAGATATTCGGAACGAACTTGAGGCGATGGCGAAGCGCCTCGAGAACTACAGAGCTTCGCTCAACTTAACGGAGAAGGAAGCACGCATCGCCGAGCTCGAGAACGAGATGACGTACCCTGACTTTTGGGACAACCAAGAGAAGGCACAAAAAGTCATCGACGAGTCGAACGGCCTCAAGGCGATGGTCGACAAGTACCAAGACCTCGCAACACAACATGAGGACGGCGAAGTGACGCTCGAACTCATCAAAGAAGAGCCGGATGCCGAGATGCAAGAAGAGCTCGCGGAGACGATTCAATCGCTCAAGAAAGAGTTCGATGATTTCGAGCTCGAGATCCTCTTGAACGGACCGTACGATGCGAACAACGCGATTCTAGAATTACACCCGGGTGCGGGCGGTACCGAGTCACAGGACTGGGCATCGATGCTCCTTCGGATGTATCAGCGCTTCGCAGACAAGCAAGGCTGGAAAGTCGAGACGGTCGACTACCTTCCTGGTGAAGAAGCTGGCGTCAAGTCGGTCACGCTCCGCATCGTCGGGCACAACGCGTACGGCTACTTGAAGGCGGAGAAAGGGATTCACCGTTTGGTTCGTATCTCGCCGTTCGACTCGTCAGGCCGTCGTCACACGTCGTTCGTGTCATGTGACGTCATGCCAGAATTCGATGACGACATCGAGATCGAAGTACGGACAGAAGACCTCCGCATCGACACGTACCGCGCGTCAGGTGCCGGTGGACAGCACATCAACACGACGGACTCGGCCGTTCGGATTACGCACGTTCCGACAGGCGTCGTTGTTTCATGTCAGACAGAACGTTCACAGATCAAGAACCGTGAGTCGGCGATGAAGATGTTGAAAGCGAAATTGTACCAACGCGAACTCGACGAGCAACAACGTAAGCTCGACGAGATCCGTGGAGAGAAAACGGACATCGGTTGGGGTAGCCAAATCCGTTCATACGTCTTCCACCCGTATTCGATGGTCAAAGACCACCGTACGAACCACGAGGTCGGAAACACAAGTGGTGTCATGGATGGCGACGTCATGCCGTTCATCGATGCTTACCTTCGTAAAACAAATATGTGATGCATGTGGCTCAAAGACTCCCGTCTTTGGGCCACGTTGTCTGTAAAGGAGAATTTCTTTAATGAAGCAAATCGTCAAAGACTATCTATATTTGTTGACGGGCTCGGTGTTCGTCGCCTCGGCCTTCAGCTTGTTCCTGTTGCCGAACAACCTCGCGTCGGGCGGGGTGAGCGGAATCTCGGTCATCACGTATGAACTGTTCGGCATCTCGCCGGGGGCGTTCCAGCTCGTTGCGAACGTGTTGCTACTTATCATCGGATGGGCCATCCTTGGTCTCGGTTTCGGCGTGAAGTCGCTCGTCGGCTCCATCTTTTTACCGGGTGTCATCCTCTTCTATGAGGCGATCGATGCGGGAGCTGTCGTGAACGATACGTTACTCGCCGCCATCTTCGGTGGAGTCGGCGTTGGTGTCGGGCTCGGACTCATCTTCCGAGGACGTGCCTCGACAGGCGGAATGGACTTGATCGCACAGATCTTACATAAGTTCACGCACATCCCGCTCTATCTCTGTATCGCCATCCTCGATGGCATTGTCGTCTTGACCGCTGCTGTCACGTTCTCGTTCTCGACCGGGCTCTATGCACTTATCGCGTTATTCATCACGGTCAAGATGATCGACTTCGTCCAGCTCGGGTTCACACAAGACAAGATGGCGTATGTCATCTCGGAGAAGCGGGACTTCATCGTCCGGGCCGTCTTTGAGGAGCTCGACCGTGGCGCGACGGAGATTCAGGCAATCGGGGCGTATTCTCGTCTCGACCGTCCGATGCTCATGATCGTCGTCCGTCAGAGCGAGGTGAGCCGTCTGAAAGAGATCATCCGTCGGATTGACCCGGAGGCGTTCCTCGTCTTCAGCGAGGCGCACGAGGTGCTCGGACAAGGGTTCACGTCGGATAAACGCTATATCAACGTTCCGTAAGTTGTGGAATCTTTGTGTACTTTTCGTGAGATTAGGTTAGAAAGTACACGTGAACGGCTATAATGGTAAATGTAGGTCATTTCTACAACTTAGGAGGGGAACGTGGTTATGAAAAAATGGATGATGGCCATCGGCCTTGGCGCCATGCTGACACTCGGCGCATGTGGCGGCGGCGAAGAAGAGGACACGTCGAGCAACGGGGATTCGGGCTCGAACACGGCATCGGTTGACGCGGAAGCGGTGTACGCACAAAACTGTGCGGCATGTCACGGTGCGAACCTTGAAGGAATGAGTGGTCCGTCACTCGAGCAAGTCGGTGCTCGTTTGTCGGCAGAAGAGATTGAAAACGTAATTCGTAACGGTCAAGGCGCAATGCCTGCGAACGTCATCGAAGACGATGAAGAGATTATGGCAGTTGCCGCCTGGCTCGCTGAGAAAAAATAAGACACGTAAGCATGAGGTGAACATTTACCTCGTGCTTTTTTGTTTGGGGTGTTATTGCTTGGGGAATTATTGTTAGGGTAGTAGTAGACGTTATGGAAATGGAGTGATGACAATTGAAGACGAAGTTGATTGACTGGCCGACTTTTATCGGCTCGTTTGTATTACTGTTAGGGGTGACATTACCGCTCATCTTCTTCCCAGAGACTGGTAAGGCCTGGGTCGGGGCGGCGAACGAATACATGACCTCTAACTTCGGAGTATTGTACTTAGCGATGGGCTTAGGTGCATTCGGATTTTTGATCTTTATTGCCTTCAGTAAAAATGGACATATTAAGTTAGGTCGTGAAGATGAAGAACCCGAATTTAGTACGTTCTCGTGGGCGGCGATGTTGTTTGCTGCCGGTATCGGGTCAAGTATCCTTTATTGGTCGGTCATTGAATGGGTCTACTATTATGAAGGACCACCGTTTGGATTGACACCCGAGTCACCTGAAGCGATCCAATGGTCGACAGCATACGGTATGTTCCACTGGGGTCCGATTGCCTGGGCAATCTATACGTTACCGGCATTGCCGATCGCCTATTTCTTCTATGTCCGTAAAAAGTCAGTACTTAAAGTCAGTGAAGCGGTACGTCCCGTAATCGGCAAATGGGCGGACGGACCACTCGGCAAATTGATTGATATCTTATTTATTTTTGGGTTATTAGGTGGTGCCGGGACGACGCTCGCGCTCGGGACGCCGATGATTGCCGAAGGGGTCAACGAATTGACTGGGATTCCGGTCACGCTTGGCATGCAAGCCGTCATCATGTTGATTTGTACCGTCATCTTTGCCGTCAGTTCATATATCGGACTGAAGGGCGGAATCAAAGTACTGAGTGACTTGAACATCTGGCTCGCGCTCGGGATTTTGACGTTCGTCTTCATCTTTGGACCGACACGGTTCATTTTGGAGACGACATTCAACGGAGTCGGGATTGTCATGGACAACTTCTTCCGTATGGCGACGTGGATGGAACCGTTCGGTGACTTCGGTGGATTCACGACAACCGGGTTCCCAGAATCATGGACCGTATTCTATTGGGCATGGTGGCTCGTGTACGCACCGTTCGTAGGATTGTTCGTCGCCCGCATCTCGCGTGGCCGGACGATTCGGAATATGATCTTCGGGACGATGGTATACGGGACGCTCGGATGTATCCTGTTCTTCGGGATTCTCGGGAATTACGGACTATACCTCCACTTAAGCGGCACGTTCGATGTCGTCGGTTATATGGCGGCGAACGGTCCAGCTCCGACCATCATCGCCATCATCAGTCAGTTGCCGTTCGGTAAGGTCGTCGTCGGCGTCTTCACGCTTCTCGCCATCATCTTCTTGGCGACGACGTTCGATTCATCGTCTTACATTTTGGCATCGGTCACACAAAAGCATGTCGAGGACGAGCCAATCGTTTGGAACCGTCTCTTCTGGGCGTTCGCACTTGCGATCATGCCGCTCACGCTTATGTTCCTCGGTGGACTTGATACGCTACAGACGGCGAGTATCGTCGGTGGGTTCCCTCTGATCTTTATCATGTTCCTCCTGGCCTGGTCGTTCGTCCGGGTGTCGAGTCGGGATATCCGAGCCTCCGATGATTATGAATCGTCGACGATCCATATCAAGTATCGGAAGCGGAAAAAGTCTCCGTTTGACGCATTGAAAGAGAAACCACATGACTAATTATTGACGATATCGTGAAGGGTGTTCCTACGGGAGCACCCTTTTTGAAGTGCGGTTTCAACTTTTTGTTATATAGAGAGAAAGCGAGATTCTTCGCGACATTTTCCCACTGAACTCAATCGAACTGAAACAATCCTGTAATGGTCTTTTAAAAGTTGGATTGATATAATTGTAGTCGCTTCAACTATGCCCTAGATGATTTTTTGACCAGGCGAACACGAAAAAAGGACACCTTGACAGAGGGGATTGTTTCCTGTAAAAAAGACTCTAGGCGAAATATACAGTAACTAAAACAATTGATTCAACTTCGTCATAGATGCATAAAAATATTTTAAAAAGGGTAGGGAATACGTTATGATCTCGATGCAAAAAGTCAGTAAAGTATATCCAAACGGCGTCGTAGCCATGGATGACCTCGATCTAGAGATTCGCGACGGCGAGTTCCTTTATGTGGTCGGGCCTTCCGGTGCCGGAAAGTCGACCTTCATGAAGATGATTTATCGTGAGGAGAAACCGACGGCTGGTCAATTATTGATTGATGGGCTTGATGTCGGAAAATTGAAGGACCGGCACGTACCGAAGCTACGCCGCCAACTCGGCGTCATCTTCCAAGACTTCAAGTTGCTTCCGACACTCACTGTCTATGAGAACGTTGCGTTCGCATTAGAAGTCGTCGGAGCAGACACGACGTCGATTCGTAAACAAGTCATGGATGTGTTGAACCTTGTCGGATTGAAAAACAAGGCGCGCAACTATCCAGATGAACTCTCAGGTGGAGAGCAGCAACGTGTCTCAATCGCACGGGCGATTGTAAATAAACCAAAACTCATCATCGCCGATGAGCCAACGGGGAACTTGGACCCGGAAACGGCATGGGGCATTATGGAAGTGTTTGAAGAAATTCACCGCCGCGGAGCGACCATCGTCATGGCGACACACAACCGTGATATCGTCGATAAGATTCGTCACCGCGTCATCGCGATTGAGAATGGAAAAGTAGTGCGCGATGAAGAGAAAGGAGCATATGGCTATGATGTTTAAGAGTGGATTGCGCCATTTGCGTGAAGGGTTCAAAGGAACACTTCGTAATGGATGGATGTCGTTCGCGGCGATCAGCGCCGTAACAATCACCTTGTTGCTTGTCGGTGTCTTCGCACTCGTCATGTTCAACGTCAATGAGATCTCGGACAACGTCGAGAACGATGTCGAGATTCAAGTATTCATCACCCGGACAGCGGATGAGAACTCGGTAGAGAAACTCGGACAGAACATTGAACAGGTGCCAGGCGTCTCGACGGTCACATTCAGCTCGAAAGAAGATGAATTGCAAAAGTTCCAAACCCAACTCGGGGACGATGCGGCGGCATACGGAACGGTTGAGAAAGACAACCCGCTCCACGCCCGTTATATCGTCAAAGCGCAAGACCCGACAGAATTAGAGGAAGTGGCCAAGTCGGTCGGTTCACTCGAAAATGTCGATGATGTGAAGTACGGAAAAGACTACATCGACAAAATGTTTGCCTTCTTCAACGGGATTCGCATCGGTGGACTCGCGTTGATCGTCGGATTGACATTGATGGCGATGTTCTTGATCTCGAACACGATCAAGATGACAATCTTCTCACGTCGTCGTGAGATTGAAATCATGCGACTCGTTGGAGCGAAGAACAGCTTCATCCGCTGGCCGTTCTTTATCGAAGGACTGCTTCTCGGTATGCTTGGTGCTCTCGTCCCGATTCTCGTCATTTATTTCGGATATGACGTCGCATATAGTGCTTTACAACCATCGCTTGATCAATTGAATAGTGATATATTTAAGTTGATTGATCCATCGACGCTCACAGTACAAGTATCGCTCGTCTTACTTGCACTCGGTGCGTTCATCGGAATCTGGGGATCGACGACATCGCTCGGTCGCTTCTTGAAAATCTAACTTAAATAAGGAGGAGTTGGCGGATGAAACGTTCGCTTGCGCTAGGGTTGTGTGTATCATTACTTGCCATGCCGGTCATGGCGACAGAGAAAGACACGTTAAAAGCTCGACAAGACCGACTGTCCAATGAATTGGAGGAGTCGAAAAAAGCGCAGGCCGAGACGGATGCCGAGCTCGAGGTCACCGAGGCAGAACGGGATGCCGTGCAGACGGAAATTCTCGTCGTCGATGACCGCTTGAATGATTTGAGTGAACAAATCGCGATTCAACAACACGAGGTCGATACGGCCCGTGAAGAGCTCGAGGCGACCCGCCAACAACTTTCTGTTCAGGAAGAGTACTTGGAAAGCCAGAAGGAACTGTTGAACGAACGCCTTCGCGTCTTACAAGTGCATGAAGATTCTTCTTATTTACAAGTCATTTTTGAGTCCCGTTCCTTCGGTGATTTCGTGACACGGGTCATGACGGCCCGCACGATCGCCGAACAGGACCGGGAGCTCATACATAACTATATGAGTGAGATGGAACGTCTCGAGTCGTTAGAGACGACTCAGCGCACCCAGCTCTCTTTCATCAAACAAAAAGAGCGTGAGCTCGTCATCACGAAACAAGACCTTGACCGGACGGCCGAGAAGAAACGTAATTTGTTGGTCGAACTGAACGAACAAGTCGAGCAGCTCGAACTCGAAAAAATGACGCGCAGCGAAGAACAAGCCGTCATGGCCGAACAGAACCGGATCATCAGTGAACAACTTGAGGCAATCGCGACAGCTGAACGGGAGGCCGCTGAGGCGGCGGAACGTGCGAAGCGGGAAGCCGAGGCACGCGCAGCTGAAGAACGGGCACGCGCCGAAAGAGAGGCGCGGGAAGCGGAGACGGAGGTCGCGGCACCTGAAGTGACGCCACCGCCTGTTGAAACACCGACGAACGTGTCCACTTCGACTGGATTCGTCCGTCCCGTTTCTGGTTACGTCTCGAGCCCGTTCGGACCGCGCAACAATCCGTTGACAGGTGTCCCTGAGATTCATAAGGGTATTGATCTCGTCAACGCCCAAGGAACACCGATCGTCGCGAGCGCAACGGGTGTCGTCATCAAGGCGGCGCCAGCGACCGGATATGGGAACGTCGTCTTTGTCTCCCACGTCATGAACGGAGAAATTTGGACGACCGTCTACGCCCATCTAAACGCGATCACGGTCAGCGCCGGTCAACAAGTCGCAGCAGGGCAAACGGTCGGGACGCTCGGCAACACCGGCTGGTCGACTGGGCCGCATCTCCATTTTGAGTTGCATCGAGGAAAATGGGCACCGGGACAACCGAATGCGATTGACCCAGCCCCGTATATTGGATACTGACTAAAGCGGACGCGTCCCAAATATGTGGAACGCGTCCGCTTTTCCTCTCGTTTTTGCTATACTAATGAAAAGACTTACAAAGAGAAATGAGGGACCAACCCGTGAAAAATTCAACCGCAGGACTACTCGCTGGCACAACGTTCGTGGCTGGGGCCGGTGCAGGCCTTGCGACGATGGCGTTTACAGACACATCACTTCCGATTCAGACGAATGCGGAAGGCTGGGATAAAGTCGACCAAGTGCGTGATTTGATTGAGGAACATTCGTTACAAGACATCTCGGAAGAGGATTTATTGACAGGTGCGCTCGATGGTATGACGGCGGCACTCAATGATCCTTACTCGGATTTCTTGGACGCGGAAGAAACATCGCAATTTACCGACTCGATTGAATCGAGTTTTGAAGGAATCGGCGCGACTTTGGAGAAGAAAGGAGAAGACATCTTAATCGTCGCTCCAATCAAAGGCGCTCCGGCCGAGGAGGCAGGCCTTCGTCCCGGTGATATCATCATCGCGGTCGACGGGGAGTCGATCGAAGGGATGGATGTACAAGAAGCCGTCCAGCTCATCCGTGGGGAAAAAGGGACGACCGTCACGTTGACGATTCGCCGTGGCAGTCAGACGGCGGACTATGAGATCACGCGTGACACGATTCCGATTGAGACAGTGTTCTCAGAAGTGAAGGAGCAAGACGGTAAAAAAATCGGCTATCTGCAAGTGACGCAGTTCTCAGAACCGACGGCCGATGAATTCCTTGAACAACTCGAACAACTCGAGTCAGAAGATATCGACAGCTTGATCATCGACGTACGTGGGAACCCGGGAGGTCTCTTGCCGGCCGTCATCGAGATGTCGGAAGGGTTCGTACCGACATCAAAACCGGTCGTTCAAATCGAAAATGCGGACGGGGACCGTGACGCACAGAATGGTCGCGCCCGTGAAGCGAAGCCGTATGAGTTATTCGTCTTGACGGATGAGGGCTCCGCCTCGGCATCCGAGATTTTGACGGGTGCGATGAAAGAAGGGGCTGGCGCGACAATCATCGGGACGAAAACATTCGGGAAGGGCGTCGTCCAGACGGCATTCGATTTGGAGGACGGCAGCAACTTGAAGTTGACGACGAGCAAATGGCTCACGCCGGACGGGAACTGGATCAATAAAAAAGGAATCGAGCCGGACATCGAAGTGAAACAACCGGATTACTTCAATGTGACCCGTGTGTTGACAGAAGAAGAGTCATTGAAAGTCGGAGATTACGGCGATGCTGTCTCGAACTTGCACAAAATCTTGACGGGAATCGGCTATGAGCCAGGCGGTCAACCAGGGTACTATGGTGACACGATGGCAGACGCCGTGAAAGCATTCCAGACAGACAATGGTCTCGAGGCTTCTGGGACAGTCGATGAAGAGACCGCTTCGGCGCTCGAATCGAAATTGCTCGAGGCGATTCAAGATGAGGCGAACGATGCCCAATTGAACCGGGCGCTCGAAGAAGCCGCAAAATAACGTTGAATGAAAGAAAGGATTGGACCGCGTGGAAGTTGTACGAATGAGTGTTACGGCTTTACTGACGTTGTTAGGTAGTCCACTGTTTTGGGTGACACTCGTCGCCCTTACATACATATCGATGACACGAGTCAAACGAGAACGAGCCATGTTTCGTTCGAGACGACGCTCGCCGAAGTCGGAATGGAAGCATTTCATCTGGCCAAGTCTTCTTCTAGCGGTCCTCTCATCGGCCGCGACGATTCTACTTGAGACGACCATCACGTTTGAGTGGGCCGTCTCGTTCACGGTGCTCTATACGCTCGTGGTCTTGACGATGCATCCGCGATTCTTCAATCCGGTGCTTCCACTCTTTGTCTTGTTCGCGGTCGTCATGTTGCGAGATGTCGTCTCTTATGGGGCGCTCAGTGATTGGGTGATAGAGCTCGCTCGAGTTGATTGGACAGTCTACGCGCTCACATTCGGACTCGTCACACTCGCGGAAGCGATTCTCTTGCGCTGGAACGGGCCGAAAGAGACATCCCCGACACTGATCTTATCGAAACGTGGTCAGTTCATCGGGGGGCATGTCGTCAAACGCATTTGGTTTTTCCCGCTCGTCGTCTTCTTGCCACCGACGTTCGGTCTCGACTGGCCGATGGTGCCAATCATTCTTCCGATTCCGATCGGGGTCAGTTTACTGTCGACCGGTGCGTTACCGGGAACGCTTCTCGCACGATTGAGCAACTATCGCGCGGTACTCGCGTTGATCGCTCTCGGTCTATTCGGTCTCTCATATGTATGGGAAGTTCCGTATGTCGACTATGCGCTGTTCGCCTTGTTCGTTCTTTATGAGCTTGGACTTCAGTGGATCAAACGAGAGAATCGGGGTACGACACCTGTCTTCATCAATGGGAATCGTGGGGCGGTCATCGTGGACACGCTTCCGAATTCACCAGGAGAGGCGATGCAGCTTATCCCAGGTGAATCCATCTATAAAGTGAATGGGACGATCATCACGGGAGGGCACAGTTTTTATGAGGCGCTCCAGCAACATAAACCGTACATCAAGCTCGAGGTGTTGAATCTGAACGGAGACATCCGTTTCGTTCAACGGGCGATGTATGAGACCGATCCACACGAACTCGGTATCTTGTTCGTCGGGGAGCCGACGAGCCCACGTGTCCGACTTCGTAAATTGTAAGAGTATCCTTCACAGGGTACTCTTTTTTTTGCATACAAAAAGGGCACCCGTGAGGATGCCCTTGCCACTTATACGTCAAGTTTTGATGGTTTGAATGCCATCGTTGCTTCGACAGCGTGTTGCCAACCTTTGTAGAGTGCTTCGCGATGAGACTCGTCCATGTTCGGCTCGAACTTCTTATCGAGTTTCCACTGGTCTTTGATTTCTGCTTGGTCTTTCCAGAAACCAACGGCTAGACCTGCCAAGTAGGCGGCACCGAGTGCAGTCGTTTCACTTACTTCCGGACGCTCGACCGGTACGTCGAGAATGTCCGATTGGAATTGCATGAGGAAGTTGTTGCTGACGGCTCCACCATCGACGCGGAGTGTCTTCAAGTTGATGCCTGAATCGTTCTCCATCGATGTGAGGACGTCACGTGTCTGATAAGCGAGTGATTCGATTGTTGCACGGACCAATTGTTCTTTCTCTGTTCCGCGTGTGAGACCGAAGATGGCACCACGCACGTCAGAGTTCCAATATGGTGCACCGAGACCAACGAAGGCAGGTACGACATAGACGCCCTCTGTCGATTCGATTCGCGTCGCATACTGCTCCGAGTCTTTCGCTGATTTCAACATCCGTAATCCGTCACGGAGCCATTGGATTGCCGAACCGGCAACGAAGATCGAACCTTCGAGCGCATATTCGACTTTTCCGTTATAGCCCCACGCGATGGTCGTCAATAGACCGTGATCCGATTTGACGGCTTCTTCACCCGTGTTCATGAGCATGAAGCAACCTGTACCATAGGTGTTCTTTCCTTCACCTTTTTCGAAGCACGTCTGACCGAACAAGGCAGCCTGTTGGTCACCTGCGGCTCCGGCGATTGGTACTTCGAATCCGAAGAAGTGATACGGGATTGTGTTCGCATAGACTTCACTCGAAGGCTTGACTTCAGGAAGCATCGATTTCGGTACCGTCAAGATTTCGAGTAACTCGTCATCCCACTTCTGTTCGTAAATGTTATACATGAGTGTACGTGATGCGTTCGAATAATCTGTCACGTGGGCTTTACCACCTGAGAGTTTCCAGATGAGCCATGTGTCAATTGTTCCGAAGAGAAGTTCACCGTTCTCGGCTTTCTCACGAGCGCCTTCGACGTTATCCAAGATCCATTTGACTTTCGTACCTGAGAAGTAGGCGTCGATGAGAAGACCCGTTTTGTCACGAACCATGTCCGAGTGACCTGCCGCTTTTAGCTCTTCACAGATATCAGCAGTTTGACGTGATTGCCAAACAACCGCGTTGTAAACAGGGCGTCCCGTTTCTTTCTCCCAAACGACCGCAGTCTCACGTTGGTTCGTGATCCCGATCCCTGCGATTTCATTCGGGTCGATATCCGCCGAACCGAACGCTTCCGCCATTACAGCGAGGACAGAACCCCAGATCTCATTGGCATTATGCTCAACCCAGCCTGGTTTTGGGAAGTACTGTTTGAATTCGCGCTGTGCGACTGTGACGATTTTTCCATCATGATCAAAAATGATTGCCCGTGAACTAGTCGTTCCTTGGTCCAATGCTAAAATATAACGTTTTTCTTTCGCCATATGTGATTTCCTCCTTCAAAATTATGTGTTAAGGGACGAGAATGCCGTAAATGAGTGCGGCGATGACAGCACCGATAATCGGACCGACAACTGGAATCCATGAATAGCCCCAGTCGGAAGAACCTTTTCCTTTAATCGGAAGGAATGCGTGTGCGATACGTGGCCCAAGGTCACGTGCCGGGTTGATCGCATACCCCGTCGTACCACCGAGCGAAAGACCGATTGAGACGATCAAGAAACCGACGATGAGCGGGTTGAGTCCGTCTGCAAATGTGTTTGCCCCGAATGACAATAATGCAAAGACGAGAACGAAAGTTCCGATAATCTCACCAATCAAGTTAGATGGTGTGTTGCGGATACCTGGTGCAGTAGAGAACGTTGCGAGTTTCAAGCCTGGATCGTCCGTCGCATCGTAATGCGGTTTGTAGTGGACATACACCAAACATGCCCCAATGATGGCCCCGATAAACTGAGCGAGGATGTAGAGTGGGACATCCGCCCATGGGAATTCTCCTGCTGTCGCGAGACCAATCGTGACGGCAGGGTTGATATGTGCGCCTCCGTAAATACCGGCTGCGTAGACCCCGACCATAACGGCAAGACCCCAACCCATTGTGATAACAATCCAGCCAGAGTTTTCCGCTTTGGAATGGCGGAGGACGACGCCGGCGACGACACCGTTACCGAGTAGAATCAATAGCATCGTACCGATAATTTCACTTACAAATGCTGACATGTGATACTCCCCTTTCTCCCTTATGCAATTTGACTTACCACTTCATTATATGCCCAAAATGTAAGCGTTTTAAAACAGTGTTTTTCAAAAATCCTACTTTTTTCCTACAAATGTTCACATTTACACCTGTAAACTTCACATAAAGAGTCAGATAGAGAGCGACATGTTTATGATTTTGACACTACTTTTTAAAAATCATGGGAATTTCAATCGAATAGGAACAAGGTCCAGGATCCGACTTTCCGTGTTCTATGCTACAAAAACGATTGTGAAGCAATTCTCGAAGGTGAAACGCAACAAGATTTGATGTTTCTTTTGAGACAGTAAAGGAAAAAGAAATGATGATATATAAGAGAAAAGGCTTAAATCCGTATGCAAGCTAATAAGCGAATATTTGTTCGTGTCTATGGTATAATCAAGACACTATGAAATGAGAAGGTGAGGAGTATCTTATGGAATCGATTCCGTTTGCATTACAATCTGAATTTCAACCAGGAGGTGACCAGCCTGAAGCGATTCGACAACTTGTCGAAGGCGTTAACCGGGGTGACCGTTATCAGACACTCCTCGGGGCGACCGGAACAGGGAAGACGTTCACCGTCTCGAACGTCATCCAAGAAGTGAAGAAGCCGACACTCGTCCTCGCCCACAACAAGACGCTCGCCGGTCAATTGTATTCTGAGTTCAAAGAGTTCTTCCCGAACAATGCGGTCGAATATTTTGTCAGTTACTATGACTATTATCAACCAGAAGCGTATGTACCTTCGACCGATACGTTCATCGAGAAGGATGCTTCCATCAACGATGAAATCGATAAGCTGCGTCACTCGGCGACGTCGGCTCTCTTCGAGCGGGATGACGTCATCATCGTCGCATCGGTTTCCTGTATATATGGTCTCGGTAACCCGGAAGAATATCGTAGCCTCGTATTGAGTCTGCGGGTCGGTAAAGAGATGGGTCGTGATGAGATGCTTCGTAAGCTCATCGACATTCAATATGAACGAAACGATATCGATTTCCAGCGTGGACGTTTCCGTGTCCGTGGGGACGTCGTCGAGATTTTCCCGGCGTCACGTGATGAACACTGCATGCGAATCGAATTTTTCGGAGACGAGATCGACCGGATTCGTGAGATGGACCCGTTGACGGGTGAAATCATCGCGGACCGCGATCACGTCGCCATCTTCCCGGCATCCCACTTCGTCACACGTGACGAAAAACTGCAAAAAGCAATCGTCAACATCGAAGCGGAACTCGAGGAGCAGCTCGAGAAGTTTCGTGAAGAAGGGAAGCTACTTGAGGCACAACGTCTCGAACAGCGAACGCATTACGATTTGGAGATGATGCGTGAAATGGGGTATTGTTCAGGCATCGAGAACTATTCGCGACACTTAAACTTGATGCCAGAAGGCTCGACACCGTATACATTAATCGACTACTTCCCGGAGGACTTCCTTCTCGTCGCCGATGAGTCACACGTGACGCTCCCACAAGTACGCGGGATGTACAACGGGGACCAGGCGCGGAAACAAGTGCTCGTCGACCACGGGTTCCGTCTTCCTTCTGCGAAGGACAACCGTCCCCTAAAATTCGATGAATTCGAGAAGAAATTGTCACAAGCGATTTTCATCTCGGCGACACCAGGTCCGTACGAGCTCGAACATACACCGAACATGATTGAGCAGATCATTCGTCCGACAGGGTTACTCGACCCGACCATCGAGATTCATCCGATCAAAGGACAAATCGACTACTTGATGGACCAGATTCGCGAACGCATCAAGAGAGACGAGCGCGTTCTCGTGACGACGCTCACGAAGAAAATGGCAGAAGACTTGTCCGACTACTTGCGTGAAGCAGGAATCAAGGTCAACTATATGCACTCCGAGATCAAGACGCTCGAACGGATTGAAATCATCCGTGACCTTCGTCTCGGGAAATATGACGTGCTCGTCGGGATCAACTTGTTACGAGAAGGGCTCGACATTCCGGAAGTCAGTCTCGTGACGATTCTCGATGCCGACAAGGAAGGATTCCTCCGTTCGGACCGTTCGCTCATCCAGACGATTGGACGGGCGGCCCGTAATGCGAACGGACACGTCATCCTATTTGCGGACAAGATGACCGATTCGATGGCACGAGCCATCGAAGAGACGGATCGTCGTCGGACAATCCAACAAGCATATAATGAAGAACATGGCATTACGCCACAGACGATTCGAAAAGACGTCCGTGGTGTCATCCGAGCGACGGTCGAGGCCGAAGAAGAGGCACTCGAATCGCTCAGTACGATGAAACCGGCCGAACGCGAGGCGGCGATTGCCAAACTAGAAGAAGAAATGAAGCAAGCGGCGCGCGATCTCCAGTTCGAGCGTGCAGCCGAATTGCGTGACTTAATCTTGGAGTTGAAGGTAGGGAATTAAATGGCTGAAAAGAAAAATGCGATTGTCATCAAAGGGGCACGCGTCAACAACTTAAAAAATATCGACATCGATATCCCACGTGACCAGCTCGTCGTCTTGACGGGCTTGTCCGGCTCCGGGAAGTCGTCGCTCGCGTTCGATACGATTTATGCGGAAGGGCAGCGACGCTACGTCGAGAGTTTATCTGCGTACGCTCGTCAGTTCCTCGGACAGATGGATAAGCCGGATGTCGATACGATTGAAGGCTTAAGTCCGGCCATCTCGATTGACCAGAAGACAACGAGCCGAAACCCGCGCTCGACCGTCGGAACGGTGACGGAGATTTACGACTATCTCCGACTCTTGTTCGCACGTATCGGGAAACCGGTCTGTCCGAACCACGGTATTGAAATCTCGAGTCAGACGATTTCGCAGATGGTCGACCAGGTGATGGAATTGCCAGAACGGACGCGACTTCAGATTTTGGCACCAATTGTGTCAGGTCGTAAAGGGACGCACGTCAAAGTGTTCGACTCGTTGAAGAAAGAAGGGTTCGTCCGTGTCCGCGTGAACGGAGAGACCATCGAACTGACGGATGAGATCGAGCTCGACAAAAACAAGAAGCACTCGATTGAAGTCGTCGTCGACCGTCTCGTCGTCCGACCTGACGTCGAAGGGCGCCTTGCCGACTCTCTCGAGACGGCGTTACGCCTCGCCGACGGACGTGTCATCATCGACAAGATGGACGGGACCGAGCTTCTCTTCAGCGAACACCACGCTTGCCCGATTTGTGGATTCTCAATCGGAGAACTCGAACCACGTATGTTCTCTTTCAACTCACCGTTCGGGGCTTGCCCGACGTGTGACGGACTCGGGACGAAACTAGACGTCGACCCAGAACTCGTCATCCCTGATCCATCGAAGACGTTAAAAGAAGGGGCGGTCGCTGCATGGCAACCGACGAGTTCGCAATATTATCCGCAACTGTTGGCGGCGATGTGCCAGCACTTTAATATCGATATGGATGTGCCGTTCGAGCGTCTGTCGAAGCGTGACCAAGACCTCGTCTTGAACGGATCTTCGGAAGAGTCATTCCTCTTCCGTTACGAGAACGACTTCGGTCAGGTCCGGACGAACACAATCTTCTTTGAAGGGGTCCTCCGTAACATCGAGCGCCGCTACCGAGAGACAACGTCCGACTACATCCGTGAACAGATGGAGATGTATATGGCGACGCACGCCTGTCCGACATGTCATGGCTATCGTTTGAAAGAAGAGTCACTCGCCGTCAAGATCACGGGCCAGCACGTCGGACAAGTGACGGAAAAGTCGGTCGTGAACGCACTTGCGTTCTTTGAAGGGCTGAATGAACAGCTCAGTGAAAAGGATATCGCCATCGCCAGACTCATCTTGCAGGAGATTCGGGAGCGACTCAGTTTCTTGAATAACGTCGGTCTCGACTATTTGACGCTGTCTCGTGCTGCAGGAACCCTCTCAGGTGGGGAAGCACAGCGGATTCGACTTGCGACGCAAATCGGTTCACGTCTCACGGGCGTCTTGTACGTCCTCGATGAACCGTCGATCGGTCTTCACCAACGAGACAACGACCGCTTGATTGCCACGCTCAAACAGATGCGAGACATCGGCAACACGCTCATCGTCGTCGAACATGATGAAGATACGATGATGGAAGCCGACTATTTGATCGATATCGGACCGGGTGCCGGGGAGCACGGTGGACAAGTCATCGCTGCCGGGACGCCAAAGCAATTGATGAAAAACAAGAATTCGCTCACAGGTCAATACCTTGCCGGGAAGAAGTTCATCCCGCTTCCGGCTGAACGGAAGATGCCGGACGAACGGTTCTTGAAGATCGTCAAGGCCGAAGAGAACAACTTGAAAGATGTCGACGTCTCGATTCCACTTGGGATGTTCGTCGCCGTGACGGGTGTATCCGGTTCTGGGAAGTCGACGCTCATCAACGAGATTCTCTATAAATCACTCGCACACAATATGAACCGTGCCAAAGCGAAGCCGGGGAAGCATAAGAAGATTGAAGGTCTCGAGCATATCGATAAAGTCATCGATATCGACCAATCCCCAATCGGGCGTACGCCACGTTCGAACCCGGCAACGTATACGGGCGTCTTCGACGACATCCGCGACGTCTTCGCCTCGACGAACGAAGCAAAGATGCGAGGCTATAAGAAAGGACGCTTCAGTTTCAACGTGAAGGGCGGACGCTGTGAAGCGTGCCGTGGAGACGGGATCATCAAAATCGAGATGCACTTCTTACCGGACGTGTATGTTCCGTGTGAAGTCTGTCACGGGAAACGCTATAACCGTGAGACGCTCGAAGTGAAATATAAAGGGAAGACGATTGCCGATGTCCTCGATATGACAATTGAGGAAGGGCTCGAATTCTTTGACAAAATTCCGAAAATCAAGCGGAAGATTCAGACCATCTATGACGTCGGTCTTGGCTATATGAAACTCGGTCAGCCAGCGACGGAACTTTCCGGTGGGGAGGCCCAGCGTGTCAAACTCGCTTCGGAGCTTCATAAACGTTCGACTGGAAAGACGATTTATATTTTGGACGAACCGACAACAGGTCTTCATGTCGATGACATCGCACGCTTGTTGAAAGTGTTGCAGCGCCTCGTCGAGAACGGGGATACGGTGCTCGTCATCGAACATAACCTCGATGTCATCAAGTCGGCCGATTATTTGATCGACCTCGGACCAGAAGGCGGGGACGGCGGCGGACTCATCGTCGCGACGGGAACGCCAGAAGAAGTCGCTGAAGTGTCAGGTTCGTATACCGGCAAGTATTTGAAGCCGGTACTCGAACGCGATGCGGCTCGCGTGAAACCAAAAGCAGGAAAAAAGAAATAAGTATAGAAATGGTGAGAAACGGGAAGGTAATTGACGTGCAACCAAATTGAAGGGGGAAAACGAACGTGAAACAAGAAATGCGTGAACTGATTCTCCAGCAAGTGAAGGAAGGAAAATTGACAATCGAGGAGGCGATGACGCAACTCGAGCGTCTCGAGCGCCTCGAACCAGAACAAGTTCAGGCGTTAGAAGATCGACAAGACACGGAGAAGGTGGATGCCTATTCGGTCGAATCGCTCACGACGAAACTGACGTCTGCGGTAGAAGGACTCGTCACGAAGCTTCGTGACAGCGACTTCTCCTTCAGCTCGAACTTCGGACCGGAAGTGACGTATTCGAAATCATTCCCATTTACGGGTAGCGACATCTCACTCGATCTCTTCAACGCATCGGCGACCATCGTCTCGTCAGATGCAGAAGATTGTGAGCTCATCGTGACCGGTCGTCCGCTTCGCCAACAAGACGCGGACAAAGCGCTCGAACAGTTGCAATCGGCGGTCAAGCATTCCGTCATCGGGGACCGTCTCGTCGTCTCCTTGCGTGACAAGCTCGTCCGGGCCCACGTGGAACTGTACGTCCCGCATCACCATTTCAACCATCTTCATATTCAGACGTTGAACGGAGAAGTCCGTGCCGATGGTTTGGACGTCGAGAACGTCCGCGTGCAAACGGCGAACGGTCGCGTCGTCCTACACGAAGTACATGCGTCCGAACTCCTCCTCAATACCGGAAACGGGACAGTCGAGGTTGAAGGGGTCGAGGCGGAGCTCGTGCACGTCCGTACCGGAAACGGGGCCGTCATCGTCGGAGGGAAGTACGATAAAGCATCCCTCAAGACAGGGAACGGCAACATCCGCGCGGAACTCGCGACAGCACGTCCGGCCAAGTTCGAACTCGCTTCGCTCGCCGGAAATATTCGACTCGTGTTGCCACACGGCGTCGAGGTGGAAGGAGAACTCGAGACGAACTTCGGTGGACTCCACTGCTTACTCGACGAACTTGAAATCATCCGTGACCGAAAAGACGTTGCGCAGCGTCGTCTCGAATTCTTGTCCGGTCGAGGTCAAACGCCTCGCATCGAAGTTGAAGCGGGTACACGTACCGGTACGATCGATTTGGAACACGGATCGGTGTATACACCGTCGACTTTCCTTGAGGAAGACCAGACGGAGCCGTCGGATCCGGTCGATCCCGTCGACCCAGCCGATTTGAATAATCCGTTCCATCAACAATAAGCAAATCCCGAAGGCTGAGCCTTCGGGATTTTTTTGATTATAAATTCATTTCATACTCCATCTGTTGCCAATCCATCATCTGTGTATCAAACAGCGTGAACGCACTGACTGCGAAGACGATAAAGAGGACGGGACCGGCAATCAACAAGATGATGCCGAGAAGTCGCATCGATTTCGAGCGATTCCAGTAGAAGATGATGGCGACAATCATCGAGATGAGCGCGCCGGATAAGAAGAATCCGATGATATTCAAAATGAACAAGAGCAAGACCGTCTCGTTTTTCGTCGCCGCATACTCTTTCCACATATCGATCAATGACTTGATGATGTAGATGAGCGTCCCGATTCCGATGACGAGCGCGATGAGCACGACAATCCAAAACAACGCATCCATATTTTCACCTCCTCTATTTGCCTATACCCTTCCTACGAACGCCATGTATGAAAGTTTCAACAATTTTTTGACACGTTCTTCATCACTTCCTTAACGCTTCCGAGAAAGAGCTATGATACAATAATGAGCGTGAAAGGGGCAGATACTGATGCAAAATATCGTACGTACAGCTCAAGTCGTTGAGCGTTTTAAACTTCAAGTCATTGCGGGAGAAGAGGGACTCCATCGTCCGGTCGCCACACCTGACCTTAGTCGACCAGGACTCGTCCTCGCCGGTTACTACACGCACTATGCGAAAAATCGTCTTCAAGTACTCGGGAAGACGGAGTTGACTTTCTATGCGAGCTTATCGGAAGAAAAACGTCGCGAGCGTGCCCGTATTTTATGTACGGAATCGACACCTGGGATTTTAATCACACGTGGATTTGATATTCCGACAGAAATCGAAGAAGAAGCGGAAGCGGCAAACGTCCCACTCATGCGGACGAATGCGGTGACGACGTCAATCGAGTCGCAAATCACGAACTTCCTCGAGATGGAACTTGCACCGATGACAGCGATGCACGGCGTCCTCGTCGACATTTACGGTGTCGGCGTCCTCATCAAAGGACAGAGCGGTGTCGGAAAATCGGAGACCGCGCTTGAACTCGTCAAACGTGGGCACCGTCTCGTCGCCGATGACTCGGTCGAGATCCGCCAAACGGGCGACCAGCTCCTCGTCGGTTCAGCACCGAAGCTGATTCGCCACTTGCTTGAGATTCGTGGAATTGGCATCATCGATGTCATGACCTTGTTCGGTGCAGGTGCGGTCCGGTCGCATAAGAAGATCAGCCTCATCGTCAACTTGGAGAACTGGGACGCTGGAAAAGTGTACGACCGTGTCGGGCTCGATCACAACACGATGAAAATCATCGACAGTGAAGTCCCGCTCCTCACGATCCCTGTCCGCCCAGGTCGAAACTTGGCGGTCATCATCGAGGTCGCAGCGATGAACTATCGTCTGCAAAACATGGGCATCAATACGGCTGAAGAGTTTGCGGAACGTCTCGCGAACGCGATTCAGGACACTGAAGGAGACTTGTGATCATGGTAGAACCGACATTTGATCGTGTAGCGTTTGAAATCGGGTCTCTGCCGATTTACTGGTATGGTATGATCATCGCCTTCGGAGCAATGCTCGGACTCGTCCTTGCCCTTTACGAAGCGAAGCGCATCAACTATGATTCGGAACGACTCGTTGACGTCGTCATCTGGTCGATTCCAATCAGTATTATCTTCGCGCGTATTTACTACGTGACGTTCCAATGGGATTACTACTCAGAGAATCTCGGACAGATCATCGATATCCGTCAAGGCGGGATTGCCATTCACGGTGCCATCTTCGGGGCACTCCTTGTCGTCATCGTCTATTGTATGCGAAAGTCGATGTCGTTCTGGAAAGTCACAGACATCTTGGCACCATCACTTCTCCTCGGACAAGCCATCGGGCGCTGGGGGAACTTCATGAACCAAGAGGCCCATGGTGGCGAAACGACGCGTAGCTTCTTACAAGACACGCTCATGCTACCGGATTGGATCGTCAATCAGATGTATATCGACGGGGCATACTATATCCCGACGTTCCTTTATGAAAGTGTATGGAACATCATCGGGGTCATCCTCCTCGTCGCATGGCGTATGATTGGAAACCCACGTCGCGGATACATCTTCTTGTCGTATCTCGTCTGGTATTCGATTGGTCGCTTCTATATCGAGGGACTCCGGACGGATAGTCTCATGTCAGGCGATTTGCGTGCGGCCCAAATGGTGTCGATTGCCTTGATCCTCTTCGGTATCGTCATGATGGTCCTTCGCCGCAACGCGAAACGATACAATGACCCATCAGAGAAAGGATTGTTTGATTAATGGATACGCTCTTATTTGACTTAGACGGTACGTTACTCGATACGAACCCGCTCATCATCGCCAGCTTCCGTCATACGTTCGATTATTATTTCCCGGAACATACGTATCGGGATGAGGACATCTATCGCTTCATCGGACCGACGCTCGAGAAGTCGTTCCGTGAATTGAACGAAGCAGAATGGAAAGAGATGCAGGCGTTCTATCGGAGTTTTAACATCGCCATGCATGACCAACTCGTCGCAGAGTACCCGGGTGTCATCGAAGGCTTATATCGCCTTCATGCGAAAGGGTACAAGATGGGCGTCGTCACATCGAAAGGTCGTCCGGTCGTCGAACGGGGCCTTCGGTTGTTCAAAATCGACCACTTGTTTGATGTCGTCGTGACAGCGGACGATGTCGAGAATGAAAAACCGCATGCTGAACCGGTCGAACGTGCTCTTCAAGCGCTCGGTTCGTCTCCGGAACGAGCGGTCATGGTCGGTGACAACGATACGGACATCTTCAGCGGGAAAAACGCTGGGACGAAGACGGTCGCTGTCGGGTGGGCGCTAAAAGGTCGTCCGTTCCTCGAATCACTCGAGCCGGACGTCATCATCGACTCGATGGAACATTTCGAGGCATGGCTTGACGAGGTCAGCGTCCATGCGTAAGACGAAACGGTTTCGCATCGACGGACCGAACCCACTTTGGCAGATGTATCGGACAATTCGCTTCCTACGTGTCTTCAAAAACACGACGGTCGTGCTCGTCGGGCGTTACTTCCCTTCGGTGAAGGCGAAGCGGTGGTTGTACCGGACGTTTCTCGGGATGAACATCGGAGAGTATAGTGCTCTTGCCCTCATGGTCACGCCGGACGTCATGTTTCCGGAACGGATCACCATCGGTCGGAACACGGTCATCGGGTTCAACTCGACGATTCTCTGTCATGAGTATCTCGTCGATGAGTATCGAATCGGAGATGTCGTCATCGGAAATGAAGTCTTGATTGGAGCGAACGTGACCATCTTACCGGGCGTGACGATCGGCGACGGTGCCGTCGTCGGTGCGGGCGCGGTCGTGCATCGCGACGTCTTGCCGGGAGAGCGGGTCGTCGGTTCGAAACTCCAGTCGCTGACACATATTTGACACAATTTTTCGCAAAATGTTTTTATGCCTCTTTTGTATAGAGACATGAAAGAATACTTGAGCGGTATCACTTTTTTTTAAAGGGATGCCGCTTTTTAATGGGAAAATGAGTCGAAATGACTGAATCATATTTTCGCTCAAAAACAATTTTTAAACCTAGTAAAAAATATTCATTATAGAGGGAATATAGTCGCAATTTTTTTTAACTTTTTCAGTTGCCCTCGTTGTTCGAGTGCGGTATTCTTATCCCTGCAACTAAAAAAAGATTTAGAGATGATGTGGAGGATTTAGAATATGGAAGCGAACTATGAAGCAGTAATGACGCTACCCGAACCAGAATCTCCGCTCGCTGCGGAGCTCCACTACTATAGAGGTCGTCGTGCGTTACGGGAAGGTCGCCTAGATGAAGCGACTTTTTTCATGGCTGAAGCGACAGCGGCAGCCACGCATCGCGTCGACTATCATAAACAGTACGCAGAACTGTTATTTGAAGTAGGGGAGGTCTACCACGCCAATGACGTGTGGAAACGAGTATTAGAGCTCGACGAGACCGCGACAGAGGCGCTCTATCATTTAGCGAGCAACTGTGCCTATGTCTCTCAATACGAAGAAGCGGCGAACTATGCATCTGAATATCTCGCACGTGACACGAAAGGTCACTACACGGAAGCCGTGCAATCCCTTCTCGAACTAATCGAACTCGAACAAGAGCTCGAGGACGAGGAAGAAGACGAATTGATCACATGGCATTCAGAAGCGCAGCGTCAAATCGACAAAGGACGGCTATTTGCGGCAAAGGCGACGCTCGAGCGTTTGATCGGGCAGTATCCATCGTTTTGGCCGGCCTATAACAATCTATCCGTCGTCAGTTTTTACCTCGGCGACGACCAAGCGGCGTTTCGGACGCTCGAGTACGTGCTCGATCAAAATCCGGGCAACTTGCATGCGATCTTGAACACGATCCTTCTATTGCATGAAGCGGGACAATCCGAAGCGGCGATGCAATTATCGACGCCACTCACACGTGTTCGTCCACTCCAGTTTGACTTACGTTATAAATTGGCGACGACACTCGCGCTCGTCGGTCATTATGACCGTGCGTATGAAGAGTTACGTCTATTGAAAGAACGCGGGTTTCGTGGTGACGCATTGTTCGGGCATTGGCTCAGCGTGTCTGCCTATAAGACAGGACGATTAGAAGAGGCAGCCACCTACTTGAACAAAGATGAGATGAAACGGTTCGAAGAGAAACAGAGTTTCGATATTCGGGAAAACCTCGAGTTTCGTTCGGCGCTCGTGCAAGGTCTTCGTCAAGAGACGGACTTAGCACGGGTTGAGATCATTCGAATCATTTCTAACCTGAAAGACGATGAGGCGTTTGAAGCGCTCGCACTGACGAACGCCGTGACGGAGAACGAGACGGTCCGTGCGTTTGCGGAAATGTGTCGTGCCGACCTTTGTCAGCAACCGTTCCAAGGAGACGTTCGTGTCAAGCGCGCCTTTGACGCTCTCGTCCTTGCGGAAGCGCATGTTTCGGAAGCCGAACGGATGAGCCTAGAAGGTGATTTTTATGAACGATTTGCTACGCTTCTGTTATCGGACGAAGCATTCATGGACGTAACGGCATCGGCCGCTGCGCTCGTCTGGATGTTTTATACGAAACGAGACGCCTTGATTCTCGAGGACTGTGCGAACGCCTTCCATCTCCCAGTCGACACGTTGACGGAGACGGTTCGTTCGTTCAAACGGACACTCGAACAAGCATAAAGATAGACGATACCCATACAGGTTTCTTATACTAAAGGCAATCAATATTTTGCAGAGGTGGAATCAACATGACAGAAGAAAAAATTTATGACGTCATTATCATCGGTGCCGGCCCTGCCGGAATGACCGCTGCGCTATATGCTTCACGTGCGAATCTTTCAACACTTATGATCGAACGCGGAATTCCGGGTGGTCAGATGGCCAACACGGAAGACATCGAGAACTACCCAGGATACGACAGCATTCTCGGTCCTGACTTGTCTCAAAAGATGTTCGACCATTCGAAAGCGTTCGGTGCGGAGTATGCGTATGGGGACGTACAAAGCATCTCGGATGAAACAGAATACAAAATCGTGCATGCGCACAACCGCGACTATAAAGCGCGTGCCATCATCCTCGCCTCTGGTGCTCAGTATAAGAAAATCGGTGTACCGGGTGAAGAAGAACTCGGCGGCCGTGGTGTATCGTACTGTGCGGTATGTGACGGAGCATTCTTCAAAGGCAAAGATCTCTTCGTCATCGGTGGTGGCGACTCAGCTGTTGAAGAAGGTGTCTTCTTGACACGTTTCGCGAACAAGGTGACGATCGTTCACCGTCGTGATGAGCTTCGTGCTCAAAAGATTCTTCAAAAACGTGCGTTCGACAATGAGAAAATTGATTTCATTTGGAACCACACATTGAAAGAAATTACAGAAAAAGACGGCAAAGTCGGTGGCGCTCGTCTCGTCAGCACGGTTGACGGTACAGAGACAGACCATGAAATCGACGGCGTCTTCATCTATATCGGCATGAACCCGATCACTGGATTCGTCCAAGACCTCGGAATTACGAACGAGCAAGGCTACATCGTCACGAACGAGGCGATGGAAACGAAGATTCCTGGAATCTTTGCTGCCGGTGACGTTCGTGACAAAACGCTCCGCCAAGTCGTCACGGCGACTAACGACGGATCGATTGCCGCTCAGAACGCTCAGCACTTCATCGAGGGGCTCCTCGAATCGTTGCAAGAACAAAACGCATGATTCAAGAAGGTAGGACTGCGGGGAACCGCGGTCCTTCTCTTTTTTTCGGACGTTCGTTATACTAGATGGAGAGAGCTACACACACGGCTCGGTTGTCAATTTTAAGGGGGCGTCAGCGAGATGGAAGATTTTAAAGGATTAGAAGAATTGATCATCATCAGCGGAATGAGCGGGGCTGGGAAGTCGGTCGCGATGAATAGTTTCGAGGATCTCGGCTATTTCTGTGTCGATAACTTGCCACCGGTACTTTTGCCACAATTGATTGATGTCATCAGCTCGGTCCGACCGAAAATCGCGGTCGCCATTGATACACGTACGAGAGATTTTATCGATAGCCTGTTCATCGTCATCGACGATTTAGAAAAGAAGAACGTACACCCACATCTTCTGTACTTAGAGACGCGTGACGATGTGCTCGTTCGTCGCTACAAAGAGACGCGACGCTCACATCCGCTCGCACCAGAGGATGCGCCACTCGTCGGCATCCAGATGGAGCGCGAACTGTTAGAAGGGTTCCGAGACCGTGCCCATACGCTTTATGACACGAGTGACTTGAAGCCGCAGATGTTGAAGGACCGTATCTTGCAACAATTCAACGAGGAACGCATCCCGTTCACGGTCAACTTTATGTCGTTCGGATTTAAACATGGGGTCCCACTCGATGTGGATTTACTATTCGATGTCCGCTTTATCACGAACCCGTTCTATATCCCTGAGCTTCGACCGCTCACGGGTCAGACGACGGAAGTGCAAGACTATGTCATGTCACACCCGGAAGCGCGGGCGTTTTATAAGAAGTTGATCGATATGCTCGAATTCCTGCTTCCACAATATAAGCGGGAAGGGAAGACGCAGATTGTCGTGGCGTTCGGTTGTACGGGTGGGAAACACCGCTCGATCACGTTCGCCGAGAAAGTGTCGGAGCATTTCGCGGAGCGCTACAACGTGAAGACGGTCCACCGTGACCTTGCCCACGCGACGAAGGAGAAATGATATGAGACGAGATCGGAAAGTAGTGGCCATCGGTGGGGGGACAGGTTTGTCCACCCTCGTCCGTGGCTTGAAGCATTATCCGCTCGACATCACCGCCATCGTCACGGTCGGGGACGACGGAGGCAGCTCAGGACGCCTTCGTGACGAATTTCATATGTTGCCCCCAGGCGACATCCGAAATGTTATCTTGGCCCTGTCAGAAGTCGAGCCGTTGATGGATAAAATCTTACAGTATCGTTTCGACACGGGGTATGGCCTAGAAGGTCACTCGCTCGGGAACTTGATGCTGACGGCGGCGACGCATATTTGTGAAGGCTCGTTCGTCAAAGCGATTGACGTCATGTCGCAGCTCTTGAATGCACAAGGGAAAGTGTTGCCGGTGACGGAGACGCTCATGACGCTCGCGGCGGAGTTTGAGGATGGGACGATCGTCAAAGGCGAATCGAAGATCCCACTCCATCAGCAGCCAATCAAACGCCTGTTTTTACTCGAAGAAGGCATCAAGCCGGCCCCAGGGGTCGTGGAAGCGATCGAGTCGGCAGATGTCATCGTGCTCGGTCCCGGAAGTCTCTATACGAGCATCATCCCGAACCTACTCATCCCAGACGTGCGAGAAGCCATCGTCCGTTCACAAGTCCCGGTCGTCTACATTTGTAACGTCATGACACAACCGGGCGAGACGAAGGGCTATGACGCCATGAAACATTTAAAATCCATCGAAGCTTATCTCGGGAAGGCGTCGATTGATACAATCGTCGTCAATAACGAGCCAATCGATGAAGAATATTTAGAGCGTTACCTCGAGGACGGATCGGAAGAGGTCCGCTTCGACCGGAAGAAACTCCGAAACTATGGAACGAACGTCCTTGCGGGAGATATCGTCGATTACAATCGGGATTATATCCGTCACGACTCCGACGCCATCGCCGGACTCGTCATGCAACGAGTACTTCGGATCAAGAAGCCACGCTCGTTCCAACAGTTAGAATTGAAATAAGAATCGTTTGAAAGACAGAAAGGAGGGGGACTCGATGAGCTTTGCATCAGATGTGAAGAAAGAATTAACACAACTTGAAGTGAATGACGCCGAGGCGAAAGCGGAATTGTCGGCACTCGTTCGGATGAATGGGGTCATCTCGCTCGCCCTAGGACGAGGCATGACGCTCGACGTCTCGACCGAAAACGCCTCGATCGCCCGTCGGATGTATTCGTTGATGAAACGTCTCTACGACCATCCATTAGATTTGTTCGTACGGAAGAAAATGCGTCTGAAAAAGAATAACGTCTACATCGTCCGTGTGTCACAGCACGCGGAGACGATGCTTCGTGACCTCGAGATTCTCGGGGAACATTATGAGATGATCCGGACGTTGAACTCGGATATGACACGAGACGAGAACTTGGCACGCGCCTACTTGCGTGGGGCTTTCCTCGCCGGAGGATCCATCAACCATCCGAAGACGTCGTCGTATCACCTCGAAGTCTACAGCTTGTATGAAAACCATAACCAGGCGCTACGCGATCTGGCGAATCGGTTCGATTTGAATGCGAAGACGCTCGAGCGGAAAAAAGGACACATCCTTTATATGAAGGAGAGCGAGAAAATCTCCGACTTCCTCAAGTTGATTGGTGCGACACGGGGGATGCTCGAATTTGAGGATGCACGCATCATCAAGGACATGCGCAACTCCGTCAACCGTCTCGTCAACTGTGAGACGGCCAACTTGAACAAGACGGTCGGGGCAGCGTTACGCCAAGTGGAGAATATCAAGTTCCTGGAGCGGACGGTCGGACTCGATGTCTTGCCGAAAAAACTTCGGGAAATCGCCGAACTGCGTGTCACGCACCAAGACGTCTCGTTACAAGAACTCGGGGAGATGCTCGAGTCTGGCCCGATCTCGAAGTCTGGAATTAACCATCGACTTCGTAAAATTGACCAAATTGCCGAGCGTGTACGGAGCGGCGACGAGATCGCCTCATCGTGACGCGGTTGCACCAAAACCATTCTTCCTATATAATAAGCAACTGGAATAGGTTTACTGAATAGGAATTAAAGGAGCTTCATCACTATGTCGAATGAAAAGAAAAGATTATCGCTCACGATTGACGCTAAGCTCGACCAAGTCATCACGGAGCGCGCAAAAGAAATCGGAATTCCGAAGAGTGCACTCGTCACGTTCGCAACAAGCCTTCTCTTGAACCAGCTTCGTGCAGAAGAGTTGTTGAACGGAGATAAGAACGCGATCTACGAAGTGATTCGTAAAGACTATGAATTGCTCACGAGCGTGAAAAATCTAGATACGAAATAATAAGGTTGACTTCGGTCAGCCTTTTTTAGTTGCATCTCACTCTGAAATTTGGAATAGTGGTGGTAATGAATTTGAACGGAGGTCGATCGAATGGGTCAAATCTTACTCATCCTATTGCTACAACTTATCTACGTCCCGGTGCTCACGCTCCGGACAATCATGCTCGTGAAAGGGAAGACCGTCATCGCGGGTCTGTTCGGGACGCTTGAAACACTCATCTACATCTTCGCACTCGGAATCGTATTCCAAGATTTGACGACGCTCGGTATGATCGTGTACGCAGTCGGATTCGGGCTCGGGATTTTACTCGGTGGCTATGTTGAACGTAAACTCGCCATCGGCTACAACATGATCCAAGTTCACACGAAAGAATATCCGGCAGAGCTTATTCAACAGATGCGTGACAATGGTTACGGGGTGACGCATTACCAAGGACAAGGTCGAGACGGTGTCCGTTATCGTCTGGACGTTTTGGCAGCCCGTACACGGATGAAAGAATTGCGTGAACTTGTCGAGAAGCATGAGCCGAAGGCGTTTCTCGTCGCATTCGACCCGATCGACTTCAAAGGCGGCTATATGATGAAAGGACTGCGTCGTCCGAAATGACGCACAAGACTCACGGAAGTGGGTCTTTTTTTGTTGGAGTAGGGATTTTCCTGCACGATAGGGAATGAGTGAGGAAAGGAGATGAGACCGTGAAGCGTAATCGACGTTTTTGGATTGTATTGATTGGGTTACTTGTCGGTGTGGGGGTGATTTATGTCGCCGTGTCTTGGTTCGGTGATGGGGACGACCCGGTCAAACCGCCGCTGCCGACGGTTCGTGTCGGCTCGGTGACGGCGGAAGTAGAACAATCGACGTATTGTTGGGAAGCCGGCAGTCGTGCGACGTGCGCCGACTATGGCTTGCCGGAAGCGGATGACCTGCAACTCATCACGGTCAAACCGGGTGACGCGATTGACGTTGTCTACCATGCTGACCCGATGGAATCGAGTTTCTTTCAGATTGAAGACGGAGAGCTCGTCCCGGCTGAACCGGTCGTACCAGACGAACCTGGTATTTATCTATATGAGGTCGGCGGGGAATGGACGCAGGGCGACAGTCGATACGTCTTCGGTGTCCGAGTGCCTGACAACTAATGGTTGACCTGCCTCTAAGAGACAAAGAACATGAAAAAGACGTTTCCCGATTGATGGGGAAACGTCTTTTGTATGATTAGCGTGTCATGACTTTGTCGATGAGACCGTAGTCTTTCGCTTGGTCAGCTGCCATGAAGTAGTCACGCTCTGTGTCGCGCTCGATGACTTCAAGTGGCTGTCCAGTGTTCTCTGCCATGATTTGGTTCAATTTCTCACGCATTTTAATGATACGTTCTGCGTGAATCTTAATGTCTGACGCTTGGCCTTGTGTGCCGCCGAGCGGTTGGTGAATCATGATTTCCGCGTTCGGAAGTGCGAAGCGTTTTCCTTTTTCACCGGCTTGGAGCAAGAAGGCACCCATCGATGCAGCCATTCCGATACAAATCGTCGACACGTTCGGCTTGATGAAGTTCATCGTGTCGTAAATCGCCATACCCGCTGTGATCGAACCACCTGGGCTGTTGATGTAGAGCGAGATGTCCTTTTCTGGATCCTCAGCTGCGAGGAAGAGAAGCTGTGCGACGATTGAGTTCGCGACGTTGTCGTCAATCGCACTTCCGAGAAGGATGATACGGTCTTTGAGCAAGCGTGAGTAGATGTCGTACGCGCGCTCCCCACGGCCTGTCTGTTCGATAACTGTTGGAATTAACATTGAATCTGCCTCCTTTATGTAGGTTGTAAGTTCATCATACCTGTATAGTCAATGTTGGTCAAACAGAAACCCTTTCTAGTGCTTATTCCACGACCCTCGATGTGTAAAACGTCTCAAGTGCTGACGTTACCCATTTAATTTTGGACGAGCCGGTGTGACTACTTGACATGATTCGAAATAACGAGTGAAGATGGAGTCGCCTGAATACGATAAGAAGAGATATTCTTTTGCACGTGTCATCCCGATATAAAGGAGAGACACTTCGCGCTCGACATCTTCTTCATATTTGAATGGCATATTGTCAACGTTGACGATAAAAACGGCTTGAAAATCAAGACCTTTACTGCTGTCGATTGTACTGATTTTTACGCACTGATCATCTTTTGAGAAGGTACGTTTCGTCTCACTACTCTCTGTGATCCAAAAGTGTTCGATTCCATAGTAGTTCAGTGCACGTTGTAAGGTGTCGACATAATGCATCGTCGAAAACTTTTGGACACGATATAGGATCAACATTTCAGAATAAGGGACTTTTTTCTCCTCATGTAACTTTTTGATTTGTCGGGCAACGAGATCTGCTTCTTTGAAGAAATGGTCACATTTGATAACGGCTGGTTCAGGACCTCTTCGAAGCGTACTCTGAGGAGCGATGATTTCTCCGTCTAACTCTTTCGTCACAACTTTATCTTTCAATAAGGAGTTGGATTGATAGAAAGACCAGGCGAACGATACGATTTGAGATGTGTTCCGATAATTGATATTTAAAATTTTGGATCTTCCTCGGAAGTCGAGACCCGTGTCCTGTACATAGCTACGTTTTCGCTTATAGATGGATTGGGCACGATCTTCAACAAGCAACAGCGATTTTGTTTCTGGATTCAAGACTTCACTGGCGAGTTCGAGCCATTCGGGTTCAAAGTCTTGTCCTTCATCAATCAAGATGGCATCGTACGAAGAAAGGATGATTTCTCGTTTTCTTAACTTTTCAAGCGTCGCAGAAATCCTTCTCTCTGAAATATGTAAATCATTCTGCAACCAGGCATGGAAATTTCGAACTTCGATCGTATGATTTTTGCGCTTCATCTGAGAGTCAAAATCAAATAAGTCATCAGGTTCTAACATCATTTGTTGCACCATCTGCTCGATAAAACGGGCTAGCGAGATATTGTAACATAGGATTAAAATCTTCCATTCAGGATGTTGCTTGGATAACAATTTGGCGCGACTTGCTAAAATAAGAGTCTTTCCACTACCTGCCACACCTCGAATCAAGCGATTTTGGTCGCCGAGTTGTTTGGCCAAGTTTTCTTGATGCAGGTCCATGGCTCGGATATTGTGAAGGGAAAGTAAGAGCTGATCTTGATAAGGGGTGACTTTTTTGAACTCCGCGCTGATTCGAACTTCTGGGAATAGATGATAACGAATCGCATCAATCTCTTCTCCGGTCAATGGTTGCTTTAGGCGATAAGGAACAGTAAACATGTTCAGAATTTTTTCGATAAGGATTTCCTCTGAGAATTGTGGGTCATCAGGATTGATTTCATCACGCATGAGTGACAAACAAGGATCAATGACTTGATAGAGTCCATGGCGAATACAATCATCTTGTGTCAGTCGTGTAAAAATAACGCCTGAGCCATAAGGGAATTTTAACGTTGTAGCATATTTTCCTTCGTGCTGAATCAGGTTTTGATCTTTCTTTAGGACATCAGTCAGTTTGAACATATTTTCACGGGCTTGTAGAAATGGACTTTTCACTTTCTTTTGCGATTCGTTTGCAGGAGTGATGATCCATTCATCGTGGTTCAGTTGATAAAGCGTAGAACGCGTATAATCTTTCACCTCTAAAACGATTAATCCTAAGTCGGGTCCAATGATGACGAAATCTGGTCTTCTGCCGTGTATATTGGGTTCGAAGTAAACGATGTAATCATCTGGGAGGTAGCGCTTCAATGTGCGAAAGACAAGTCGTTCTCCTGTTGTTGCAGATGAACGGATTGTCTCTGGAACAGTATGAGCCATTTACTGACACCTCTTTTTCAATTCTTTTACTTAAATATACTATATAAAGGATAATTAGAAGTGTGATGAATTAAAAATTGAAGTAGAAAACATAAAAAAGGACGAAGACCTCATTTGGTCTTCGTCCTTTTCATCTGATACACCCGGAGAGATTCGAACTCCCGACACCTGGCACCGGAAACCAGTGCTCTATCCCCTGAGCTACGGGTGCATGTGTGTGACACGAATTTATTATACATTTGTTTTATTAAAAAAGCAATCCTGTTCATTATCCTTTTTTGAGCGCGAGTGGAGCGGGTTCGTTACAATAGAGAAGAGGGGGGAGAACGATGCAACGGCAAGAACAAAAACAAGTGCAACAGCAACAGATGACGCAAGACCTTGTGCAACGGCTACCGGTGCTCGAGGCGGACCGTCTCGCGCTCTCGTTTCGTCTCGCACGTTTGGCGCGACATAATCCAAACATTCATATCGGGAGTGGGGACCTCGGTTGGGTAGCGGATGCGGCGAGCGCGTTCGAAGAGAAGCTGTTCACTCAGATTCGCGAAGGAAGCGGCAGCGACTCAGAGAAAGAGCTGAGACGGCAACTCGTCCTGTTGCTCGACCATCGAGGATTATTGCCGGATTCGAATGATGTGTTGGCGGAGCGGTTTGGTGTCGATGTGACTCAAATCGAACAGGCGAGACAGGCACTCTTATTTCTTGAACCGACGGGGATCGGGGCGAGAACGGAACGAGAGTGTCAGTACCGCCATGCGATTGAACATGAGGACCCGCGCGTCGTCGATGTATTTGATGCGATCGAGAGTGGCGTGAGCCAAAAACAGATGGCGAGCGTGCTCGCGATTTCAGATGAAGAGCTCATCCGTTTAGAGCGAATTGTCGCGACACTGCCAAAGCGTCCATTATTATATGAAGAAACGGGTCACGTCTTTCCGGAAGTCGAAGTGCGATATGAAGATGGAGAACTAATCACAACGTGGCTCAGCCCGGAACTTGACGCGGCGCAAGTCGGCAATGACCGCGAGGCGAAATGGTGGATGACGTCCCTTGCGATGCGGAACGAGACGTTACGTGAGATATGGGCTGTCATCGCGTCACGTCAGACCGAGTGGTTGAAAGGAGAGCTCGTCCTCAATCCGCTGACCCGACGGACCGTCGCGCAACAAATCGGCAAGCACGAATCAACAGTCGGGCGTGCCATTCAAGGGAAGTTTGCTAAGACTGAAGGCGGGATCATGGAATGGAAACACTTTTTCGTAAGGTCGACGAGTCATGGACATTCACCGTTCATGATCAAGCGGACGCTCGCAGAACTGATTCAACGAGAGAAGGCCCCACAAAGTGATCAGGCACTCGCAAACGAACTCGGTCGATACGGCTATCAAGTGACGAGACGGACCGTGACGAACTATCGGGAAGAGCTTGGATTTGGCAACTCGCGCGAACGCGAGCGCCAGTTATGGAAGGGATGACGTAAATGAAACTAACTTTATATAAACGTGACAATTGTTCGCTCTGTGACGAGGCGCTTGTCATGCTCGAATGGTTGCAGGAAGATTATCCGATTGAACTTGAACAGATTGATATTACGGGAGATGAGGATCTCGAGGCAAAGTACCTCTTCGAAATCCCGGTTCTTATACACGAAGGAGAAGTCATCAGTCAAGGGCGATATGATGACAACAAAGTTGAAGATTTTGTTAAGTATACGCTTACATCGAAAAAAAACGTTTGAAGGGGTTGCCAGACGGAAAAGTGATTGATAAGATGAACTCGTAGCGGTGGGACGCAAATAAAAAAGTGGGACAAAAGTTGTCCACACTGAAAGTCGAGGGGGTAAGAGCATGATCCAGCAACTGATTCACGTTCAGAAGCAAATTGTCCCTGACCTGCTCGATACGCTCCGACATCGTTACGATATCTTACACTATGTCCGCTTGATGCAGCCGATTGGCCGCAGGACACTCGCAACGAGTTTGGGACTGACCGAACGGGTACTCAGACGAGAAGTCGACTTTTTGAAAGACCAAGGTCTTCTTTACGTCGCTACTCAAGGAATTTCCCTCAGTGAGACGGGACGAAACGTCTTACGGGACTTGCACGAGATCATGGGAGAACTTCTCGGGATCTCAGAAGTGGCAAGAGAGCTCGAAGAGAAATTAGGGGTTCGCCAAGTCGTCATCGTACCGGGTGATTCAGATGAAACATTCTGGGTCCAACGCGATATCGGACGGGCAGCGGTCACGCAGTTAAAAGCGCGGCTCGCACCGGATGATAACGTGATTGCGGTAACGGGTGGAACGACGATGGCATCGGTTGCGGCGATGATGTCGCCCGATAAAAAAGAACGCCCAATGCATTTTGTGCCCGCACGCGGGGGACTTGGAGAAACGCTTGAACTTCAAGCGAACACCGTCTGTTCACGCATGGCGGACCGGGCCCACGCAGACTATCATCTTCTACATATTCCGGATGAGGTGTCACAAGAAACATTCGACCGGATGGTGGAGGAACCTAGTATTAAAAATGTACTGGAAATGATTAGAGCGGCGCGAATTGTGGTACATGGAATTGGTGAGGCAGAAACGATGGCAAAGCGCCGTCACGCATCACCGGAGCATTTGCGGATGATTGAACGGCATGACGCCGTCGCCGAAGCATTCGGATATTATTTCAATGCGGAAGGTGAGATCGTCCATCGCGTCAAGACGGTCGGGATCCAACTCGAAGAGCTGGATGACATGGATACCGTCATCGCGGTTGCCGGAGGGAAATCGAAGGCACAGGCGATCGCCGCTTATGCGAAACACACGTCGAACATCATCCTCGTCACAGACGAAGGTGCGGCGAAAGAATTATTAACTTGTTATTAAAGAGTTGACCCCCCGTTGGCTCTTCAATAAATAGCTTCTACCCTAAGGAGGAAATTAACATGGCAGTAAAAGTTGGTATTAACGGATTTGGACGTATCGGTCGTTTGGCATTCCGCGAGATCATCAAAAACGAAGGAATCGAAGTTGTTGCAATCAACGACTTGACAGACACGAAGATGCTTGCGCACCTTCTCAAGTATGACACGACTCAAGGTCGTTTCGACGGAGAAGTTGAAGTACACGACGATCACTTCCTCGTAAACGGAGAGAAAGTTATCACGCTCGCTAACCGTAACCCTGAAGAACTTCCATGGGGAGACCTCGGTGTAGACATCGTTCTCGAATGTACTGGATTCTTCACTTCTAAAGAAAAAGCTGAGCTTCACTTGAAAGCTGGCGCGAAGAAAGTTGTTATCTCGGCTCCTGCTACAGGTGACATGAAGACTGTTGTTTACAACACAAACCACGACATCCTCGATGGTACTGAAACAGTCATCTCAGGTGCTTCTTGTACAACAAACTGCTTGGCACCAATGGCTAAGGTACTTCAAGACCAGTTCGGAATCGTTGAAGGTCTCATGACGACAATCCACGCTTACACTGGCGACCAAAACACACTTGACGCTCCACACCCGAAAGGTGACTTCCGTCGTGCGCGTGCAGCTGCAGCGAACATCGTTCCTAACACAACAGGTGCTGCTAAAGCAATCGGTCTCGTAATCCCTGAACTTCAAGGAAAACTTGACGGTGCTGCACAACGTGTACCAGTTGCTACAGGTTCACTCACTGAGCTCGTAACTGTACTCGACAAGCAAGTATCTGTTGACGAAGTAAACGCAGCAATGAAAGCAGCAGCAAACGAGTCATTCGGTTACACTGAAGACGAAATCGTTTCTTCTGACATCGTTGGAATCACATACGGTTCACTCTTCGACGCGACTCAAACAAAAGTTATGACAGTTGGCGACAAGCAACTCGTTAAAACAGTTTCTTGGTACGACAACGAAATGTCTTACACTGCACAATTGGTTCGCACAGTTAAGCACTTCGCTAACATCGCGAAGTAATTTCGTGAACTAAATAGAATCAAATAGGAGCGGAAACAAGAGATTGTTCTCCGCTCTATTTATGAAATGACACGCACGACATATGGAGGCGAAAGTTATGAACAAACAGTCTATTCGTGACATCGATGTAAAAGGGAAACGCGTCTTTTGCCGCGTTGACTTCAACGTTCCACTCAAAGATGGCGTCATCCAAGATGAAACTCGGATCCAAGCCGCACTTCCAACGATCAAGCACTTGCTTGACGGTGGTGCGAAACTCGTCCTCGCGAGCCACCTCGGCCGTCCAAAAGGCGAGAAGAACCCTGAGTTCTCACTTGCTCCAGTAGCGAAGCGTCTCGCTGAGCTCCTCGGAAAAGATGTACCGCTCGTCGAAGAAGCATACGGTCCGGTCGCAGAAGAAGCGGTCGCTAAACTCTCTGAAGGCGATGTCGTCGTTTTAGAGAACGTTCGTTTCTACCCAGGTGAAACGAAAAACGACGCTGAACTTGCAAAAGGATTCGCAGCACTTGCTGACGTATACGTCAACGACGCGTTCGGCGCGGCTCACCGTGCACACGCTTCAACTGAAGGGATTGCACACCACGTGGACACAGCCGTTGCTGGTCTCTTGATGGAAAAAGAACTTGAAGTTCTCGGTAAAGCTCTTTCTAACCCAGACCGTCCGTTCACGGCGATTATCGGCGGGTCGAAAGTAGCGGACAAGATCGGGGTCATCGACCACCTTCTTGACATCGTTGACACACTCATCATCGGTGGCGGACTCTCGTACACGTTCTCGAAAGCACTCGGGCACGAAGTCGGAACGTCACTCCTTGAAGAGGATAAGCTTGACCTCGCTCGTCAATTCATGAAGAAAGCAGAAGACAAAGGCGTGAAATTCTTGATGCCTGTCGACTGCGTCATCACAAAAGAATTCGGCGAAGAAACGTATGTCGGCCCAGTCGATATCGACTCGATCCCAGCGGATCACATGGGTCTTGATATCGGACCGAAGACAGTCGAACTTTACGCGGACGCGATTCGCGAATCGAAACTTGTCGTATGGAACGGACCGATGGGTGTATTCGAACTCGATAAATACGCAAACGGAACGAAAGGTGTCGCTCAAGCACTTGCAGACAGCGATGCATATTCAATCATCGGTGGTGGCGACTCAGCCGCTGCAGCAGCCAAGTTTGGTCTTGCTGACAAGATGAGTCACATTTCAACTGGTGGTGGCGCGTCACTCGAATTCATGGAAGGCAAGAAACTTCCAGGTGTCGAGGCGCTTAACGACAAGTAATTTAGAGGAGGGTTATCGATGCGTAAACCGATTATTGCAGGTAACTGGAAAATGAACAAAACACTCTCGGAAGCTGTCGCTTTCGTAGAGGAAGTTAAAAACAACATCCCGTCTACTGACAAAGTAGATGCAGCGATTGGTGCTCCGGCACTTTTCCTCGCACCGATGGTAGAAGCAGCTAAAGGGTCAAACTTGAAGCTCGGTGCACAAAACATGTACGACAAAGATAGCGGTGCATACACTGGCGAAATCAGCCCAGCTATGGTCGCTGACCTCGGCGTGACTTACGTCATCCTCGGTCACTCAGAACGTCGCGAGTACTTCGGCGAATCAGATGCGTTCATCAACAGCAAAACGAAAAAAGCGTTCGAACACGGTCTTACGCCAATCGTTTGTGTCGGTGAAACACTTGAAGAGCGCGAAGGCGACAAGTTCGAAGAAGTCATCAAAACACAAGTCGAAGGCGGTCTCGCTGACCTCTCTGCTGACCAAGTCAAACAACTCGTCATCGCGTACGAGCCAGTTTGGGCAATCGGTACAGGTAAATCAGCAGACGAAGCTGACGCACAAAGCTCTTGTAAGTATGTTCGCGACGTGGTGAAAGGTCTGTACGGCGAAGACGTAGCGGCTGCAGTACGCATCCAATACGGTGGATCTGTTAAACCTGAGAACATCAAAGAGTACATGGCACAAGAAGACATCGACGGCGCACTCGTCGGCGGTGCTTCACTCGAAGCCGCTTCGTTCCTCAAATTGTTGGAGGCGATTTAAATGGCTAGACCAGTCGCACTCATCATCTTAGATGGTTTCGGAATGCGTGATGAATCATTCGGTAACGCGGTTATGGCTGCGGACAAACCGAACTTCGATCGCTACTGGGAGCAGTATCCACATACGCTCTTAAACGCAAAAGGCGAGTACGTCGGTCTTCCAGAAGGACAGATGGGGAACTCGGAAGTCGGTCATTTGAATATCGGTGCCGGTCGAGTCGTCTATCAGTCACTCTCACGCGTCAACAACGCAATCCAAGACCGTTCGTTCTTCGATCGTCAAGCGATGAACCATTTGGCAGGACATGTGAAGAAGCATGACTCGAGCCTCCATATCATGGGCCTCGTGTCAGATGGCGGGATTCACTCGCACATCAAACACATGTATGCCATCGTTGAGTTCGCCAAACTACACGGCATCGAAAAAGTGTACATTCACGCTTTCACGGACGGCCGTGACTGTGATCCGATGTCAGGTGCTGGTTTCCTCAAGGAAACAGAAGAAAAGCTCGCTGAACTCGGTGTCGGTCAAGTCGCTAGCGTGTCTGGTCGCTACTATGCCATGGACCGCGACAACCGCTGGGAGCGCGTCGAGAAAGTATATGACGTCCTCGTAAACGGAAAAGGCGAAGTCGGTACGGACCCAGTCGAGGTTCTCAAGAAGTCGTATGAGAACGATTTGACGGATGAGTTCGTCTTACCGACAGTCATCGAAAAAGATGGCAAGCCGGTCGCAACAATTCAAGACAACGATGCCATCATGTTCTTCAACTTCCGTCCGGACCGAGCAATCCAGTTGTCGAAAGTATTCAAAGAGAAAGCTGGATTCGAAGGCTTTACACTCTCTGAAAACCATCCTGAGAACCTTCTTCTCGTCTCGATGACGAAGTACTCAGATGATATCGACACGGACATCGTCTTCCCACCGGAAGATTTGAAAAACACACTTGGGGAGACACTCTCTGCGCAAGGATACAAACAGCTCCGTGCCGCAGAAACAGAGAAGTACCCACACGTCACGTTCTTCTTGAACGGACAAAAAGAAAAACCATTCGAAGGCGAGGATCGTCTCCTCATTCCTTCACCGAAAGTCGCGACATATGACTTGCAACCAGAAATGAGTGCGTACGAACTCACAGACGGCTTGCTCGAGCGTATCGAGTCGGATGAGTATGATGCATACATCATCAACTTCGCGAACCCGGATATGGTTGGTCACTCAGGTAAGCTTGAGCCGACGAAGAAAGCGATCGAAGCAGTCGATGAATGCCTCGGTAAAGTAGTGGACGCATTACTTGCTAAGGGCGGTGCGGCCATCATCACAGCAGACCACGGGAACGCAGACATCGTCACGAACCCAGACGGCTCGCCGATGACAGCGCACACGACGGAACCTGTTCCGTGCATCATCACAAAAGAGGGAGTCGAACTGAAACCAGTTCTCGAAGGCGCACTTTGCGACCTCGCCCCAACGCTTCTCGACCTTCTCGGTGGAGAGCAACCAGCTGAAATGACTGGTTCATCAATCGTTACAAAATCATAAAACTATTTTTCATACGAAAAGGAGCGATTTTTCATGTCAATGATTACAGAAATTTACGCACGCGAGATTTTAGATTCACGCGGTAACCCATCAGTAGAAGTAGAAGTCTTCACAGAAGACGGCGGTTTCGGCCGTGCCCTCGTCCCATCAGGCGCATCAACAGGTGAGCACGAAGCAGTTGAGCTTCGCGATGGCGACAAGTCACGTTACCTCGGTAAAGGTGTCTTGAAAGCAGTTGCAAACGTAAACGACACGATTGCACCAGAACTCATCGGCTACGATGTTTTCGACCAAAACGCAATCGATGCGAAAATGATCGAACTCGACGGTACGCCAAACAAAGCTAAACTTGGTGCAAACGCAATCCTCGGTGTGTCAATGGCAGCAGCTCACGCAGCAGCAGATGAGCTTGGTCTCCCACTTTACACATACCTCGGTGGATTCAACGCGAAGACACTTCCAACACCAATGATGAACATCATCAACGGTGGTTCGCATGCGGACAACAACGTGGACTTCCAAGAGTTCATGATCATGCCTGTTGGCGCGCCAACATTCCGTGAAGCGCTCCGTATGGGTGCTGAAGTATTCCACGCCCTCAAATCAGTTCTTTCTGGTATGGGTCTTAACACAGCTGTTGGTGATGAAGGTGGTTTCGCACCAAACTTGAAATCTAACGAAGAAGCGATCACAGTTATCCTTGAAGCGATCGAAAAAGCTGGTTACAAACCAGGCGAAGACGTCTACCTCGCAATGGACGTTGCATCTTCTGAGTTCTACGACAAGTCAACTGGTAAATACGAACTCGCTGGCGAAGGCAAGTCACTCACAACTGCTGAGCTTGTAGACTTCTACGCTGAGCTCGTTGACAAGTACCCAATCCTCTCAATCGAAGATGGTTGTGATGAAAACGACTGGGATGGCCACAAGCTTCTCACAGACAAAATCGGACACAAAGTTCAACTCGTTGGGGATGACCTCTTCGTAACGAACACATCTAAACTTGCTGAAGGTATCGAAAAAGGAATCGCAAACTCGATCCTCATCAAAGTTAACCAAATCGGTACGCTCACAGAAACATTCGACGCGATCGAAATGGCTAAAAAAGCTGGTTACACAGCAGTTGTCTCACACCGTTCTGGTGAAACAGAAGACGCGACAATCGCGGACATCGCTGTTGCGACAAACGCTGGACAAATCAAAACTGGTTCACTTTCACGTACAGACCGTATCGCGAAATACAACCAACTTCTCCGCATCGAAGACATGCTCGGCGATGTAGCGAAATACGACGGCATCAAGTCGTTCTACAACCTCAAAAAATAATTGATTGTTTCAGGCTCGCCAAATGGCGGGCCTGTTTTTTTGTGGATTAAGTTGGCGTTTGCTCGATGATGGGGCGATTAATTAGTCGTACCCCCGTCTTTGCGGCACCGATGCTTTCTGCAGGCAATCCACGGAGCCTCCTCGCGCTTAAGCGCTTGCGGGGTCTCCGCGGGATTGCTTTCCTGCAAGAGTCACGGTACCGCTTCGACGGGCACGAACGCTCTGTATCCGCCATTGAGACCTCGTGCCGTGCTGTATACTGAACGTGACTGATAAAGAGTAGGGGGAGATTGGATGGACCAATCGGATGAACAAGAAAAAAGATTGAGTGGCGGGAACGTGTCGACTGTCTATAAAAAGGGGGATTACGTCTATCGTACTCAAAAGGAAGGCAGCGAGCGTATTCATCGATGGTTACGTCATTTGGAGGTAAAGCAACTTTCCGGAGTGCCGCGTTTTATCGGAATCGATGATCGAGGAAGAGAAGTGTTAACTTACTTGGAAGGAGAAACCGCAGACTATCCCTTGAAGTCTTACATGTGGTCCGATGAGGCGATTCAGGATGTTGCACGACTAATGAGACGTCTGCATGATGCGTCGACAGATTTTGAATGGTCACCGGAGTGGGCACCGATTGACAACACGCCTCAACCGTTAGAGGTCATTTGCCATAATGACTTCGCCGTCTACAATACGATCTTTCATAAGGGAAAAGTATCAGGGGTCATCGATTTTGATTTGGCTGCGCCAGGTCCGAGAGCTTGGGATATCGTCTACGCGCTTTACACGTTCGTCCCGCTCAGTCGCCGGCATCAAGCTGAATCAGGAGAAGTCATCTATTACGATGCGATTCGAGATGATAAGTCGTATCAAGAACGTGTTTCATTATTCTTAAAGGCGTACGGTTGGGAAGACCCTAAGGAAGACTTGTTTGAGATGTTGCAGTTACGCATCGAGGCACTTTGTCTGTTGATGAAGCGGAAAGCCGCTGAAGGAGATATCGCCTTCCAAAAGATGATGGATGAGGGCCACTACGATCATTATCAAGAAGAACTTCGTTTCATTCGAGCACATGGTCAGAAGTGGTTCTGAAACGATGTAGGAAGGGAATAGATTACTGAAGCGCGAATGGGGAGGCGTTTCTCATGATGATGCTAGGGATTCTTCTTGTCATCGGTCTGATCACATTTGGGGTGTGGTATTATCTAAAAACGAAGCACGACGATGATTGGTCATGACTCTTTTGTCATGACCTCTATTTTGTGTCAGAACACACAAATATTGGGTATACTCATTACATAACGAGTAAAGGAGCCAATGCTAATGACACGAGTACGTAAAGCCATCATCCCAGCCGCCGGTCTCGGCACCCGCTTCCTACCAGCCACGAAAGCCATGCCAAAAGAGATGTTGCCAATCGTCAACAAACCGACGATTCAGTTCATCGTCGAGGAAGCCGTCGCTTCAGGAATCGAAGACATCATCATCGTCACGGGTAAGAATAAGCGCGCCATCGAGGATCATTTTGACCGTGCGCTCGAGTTGGAACAAAACTTGGAGTCAAAAGGGAAGACCCGCTTACTCGAATCGGTTCGACACTCCTCGAACTTGGCGAACATTCACTACATACGCCAACAGGAGCCAAAAGGTCTCGGTCATGCGATCTGGTGTGCTCGGAAATTCATTGGGGACGAACCGTTCGCGGTTTTACTCGGGGACGATATCATTGAATCCGACGTGCCGGCGACGAAGCAGTTGATTGACCAATATGAGGCGCATGAACGCTCGATCATTGGTGTGCAGCGTGTCCCGTATGAAATGACGAACCGATATGGTATAATTGACCCGCTTGCCGTCGAAGGGAAGCTCATCCCGGTGCGGACGTTCGTCGAGAAGCCGCCCGTCGGTGAGGCCCCATCGAACTTTGCCATTCTTGGTCGCTATGTGCTGACACCGGACGTCTTTGAGGCGTTGTCAGGACAAGAAGCCGGGGCAGGAGGCGAGATTCAATTGACGGATGCGATCGCACGCTTGAATGAGGCGCAGACGGTATTTGCTTACGAATTTGATGGTCGACGCTATGACGTCGGGGAGCCGATCGGATTCGTCGAGACGACGATTTGCCACGCGCTCAGCGATCCTGATTTAAAAGATGACGTCCATGCCTTGTTAAAACGGCTCGTGGACGAACTTGATCAACAGTAAGGTGTGTTATTTTTGAAAACTATGCTCATGGTGTGTCAAAACTATTATCCGGAGATCGGCAGCGCCGGTAACCGGATGCAAAACATTACGCATTTGATGAAGCAGCGCGGGTATGAAGTCGAGGTCATCACGGCCGCTCCTTCGTACCCGAGCTTTGATATGTATCAGGACGATCGTTTCTGGAATGACCGGGAGCTGAACGACCAACCGTTCATCAAACGACTCATCACGAAGAAGCGGAAACATACGTCCAACATGGTCAGCCGTCTCTTCTTGTTCCTCGAACAGATGGTGAAAGGGATCGGGTCCGTCCGTCAGTTAAAATTGAAGCCAGACGTCGTATTTGCGACGACCCCTTCTTTTTTTATGGCGTTTGTCGGGGTATATGCGAAACGGAAGTATCGTGTCCCCCTCATTTTAGACGTTCGTGACCTTTGGCCGGAATCGGTGAAAGGGGTCGGCGTGTTCAAGCACGACTGGGTGCTCGCGCCAGCATTTTGGCTCGAGAAGCGGCTGTATCGTGCCGCTGATGAGGTCATCATCAACTCGGAAGGCTTCCGCAGCTATCTGCGTCAACGCGGTGTCCCAAACGAGAAAATCCACTACATGCCGAACTCGATTCGGGAGTCGGAACGAGCGCTTGAGCGGACGATCCCGCCGGACGACCGGATGGAGATTCTATATGCCGGAAACATGGGGCTCGCGCAAGACGTCTCGCTCTTACTCGAACTTGCCGAACGGTTCCGTGACGAACCACGGATCCACTTCAAACTGATCGGCTACGGATATCGTAAAGAAGAGTTGAAGCAGACGATCAAAGAGCGTGGTTTCCAAAACTTCTTGTTCCTTGAAGCGATGCCACGGACGGAGGCGTTCCAGGCGATTAAAAATGCGGACGTCGCCTTTGTCAGCCTGATCGAGCAAGAAGTGTTCGATACGGTCATCCCTGGGAAACTCATCGACTATATGGCGGTCGGCAAACCGATTGTCGCAGCAGTGTCAGGCCATGCGGCGAATGTCATTGAAGCGGCCGAAGTCGGATTCGTCTCTCGGAAACGGGATATCGATGAGATCGAGCGGATCCTCCGCAAGCTCCTCGACCGACCGGACCTTCGGGAGGCGCTCGGGGCGAACGGGATTCGTTACGTCAAAGAGAATTTATGTTGGGAAGAGAATATCGACGTGTTAGATCAAGTCGTACAACAGTTAGTGATGGAGGAAACACAATGAAGTCAGTATGTATGTTTGTATGGAACCATTTTACGAATGATGCGCGCGTCCTTCGCGAATGCTCGGCACTCGCCGAGGCAGGTTATGAAGTTGATTTGATTGCGCTTCAGGACCCGAAAAATAAAGAGTTACCGAAAGAAGAGATGCGTCCGGAAGGCTTCCGCGTCATCCGCGTGAAGCGTCAGCCATCGATTCTCGTCAACGCGCTCAAGTTTGCGAAGAAGACGTATCAATGGGTAAGTGAGAAACGGACCCGTCAAATCGGTGCCGGACTCGTCGGTGCCGGCTTGTTCCTACTCGCACCGTTCACGATGCTCGCTCTCGGGGCAGCGGTCGGGACGATTTTGTTGCCGCAAGTGCGTAAGCAAATCGTGAATGCGAGTGCGATGCTCGAGATGGTGTTCACGTCGACGAAGAAGTCATATGACTTTTATCATGCGAACGATTTGAACACGCTCCCGCAGGCACTCCTCGCCGGAAAAGTGTTCAACAAAGGTCGAATCGTCTACGATTCGCACGAAGTACAGACGGACCGTACAGGTTACGGCTACATCCAAAGTAACCTCGAAGGATGGCTCTTGCCGTTCGTCGATACGATGATGGTCGAGAACCATACACGTGCGGCACACAATGAAGAGCTATACGGATTCTATCCGTACGTGCTTCACAACTATCCGTTCTATCGTCCGCTCGACTTCTCGCTCCGTAAGGACTTGCATGCGCTCCTCGACTTGCCAAAAGACGAGAAGATCCTCTTGTACCAAGGTGGGATTCAAGCAGGTCGCGGTCTCGAACAGCTCGTGCTCGCGGCGAAAGACTTTAAAGAAGGTACGCTCGTCATGATTGGGGACGGGAAGCTCAAACCGACGATTCAACAGTTGATTGAGACGGAAGGTGTCGGCAATCGTGTCAAGATGATTGACAAAGTACCGGTCGAAGCGTTACCTTACTATACGATGAACGCCTACTTAGGCTTCCAAGTATTGAACAACGTCTGCTTCAACCACTACTCGGCGTCGTCGAACAAATTGTTCGAGTATTTGATGGCCGAAGTACCGGTCGTCTCATGTGACTTCCCTGAGATCGAACGGGTCGTTGCGGGGAACGATGTCGGGGTGCTCGTCGACTCGCACGATCCACAATCGATCGCAGACGGCGTCAACCGTTTGATTGAAGACCAAGCACTCTATGCGCGTGTCAAAGAGAACACGAAGACCGCGCGTGAGAAATATAACTGGGATTTGGAAAAAGAGGCACTCTTGAACGTCTACGCGAACGCAGCGGAGCGCAAGTTGCCGATTATGAAAGACGGTGCGCCAAAGCCAGTACAATCTTAAGACTGCGGCTTTGGCCGCGGTCTTTTTTATATGGAAGGAGGACATTTATGAAACGTCAACAGCAACATCTCTTACGCCAACAAGTTTGGCGTAAGCTACAAACCATCTCGGTGAAGGACATTGCCTGGATCATCGCGGGCTCATTCATTCTCTCGTTCGGGGTCAACTACTTCACCGTACCGAACGATTTCTCGGAAGGTGGCCTGCTCGGGGTCACGATTATCCTGTACTACGTGTTCGGCTGGGACCTCGGGCTCACGTCGATTATCGGGAACGGGATTCTCTTTATCGTCGGTTATAAGCTGCTCGACCGCCGGACAATGGTCTATTCGGTCATCGCCGTCGTCGCGACGTCATTCTTCCTTAGTCTGACGCACGATTGGGGCAGCCCTGCCGAGGATAAACTGCTCGCGGCCGTCTACGCCGGAATCATGATCGGGGTCGGGATCGGCATGGTGCTCCGTGTCGGTGGGACGACCGGAGGGGGCGTCATCATCGCCCGTCTCATGGAACGTTATCTCCACTTGAGCGTCGCCGTCTCGATGTTCATCATCGACGCAATCGTCGTCGCGACATCTGGCTTCTTCTTAGGGGAACAGGTCGTCCTCTATACGCTCATCGCCATCATCATCGGCTCGTGGGTCATCGATCTCGTCGCGGAAGGACTCAACATCCGCAAGGCCGTCACGATCATCAGCGACAAACAAGAAGAACTCGCTGTCGTCTTGACGGAGACGCTCGGTCGCTCGGCGACGATCATTCATGGGCACGGCTACTACACGAAGCAGGATAAGAACATGTTGTATATGATCGTCGACAAACGTCAGATCGCGCCACTCAAAAAAATCGTCCAAGTGACGGACGACCGCGCCTTCGTCGTCATCCACCAAGTGAAGGAAGTCATCGGGGAAGGATTCAGCTACCCGTCCCGATAATTTGAATGCTGGTGTTTTGACGATAACTTCTATATAATAAAAGGCGTGTAAATAGAAGGAGGAACTGACTACTATGCAAACGATCGCTACAATCAGCCTACTTGTCGTGGCTGTCTTATTGATTGTCGTCGTACTGCTCATGTCAGGTCGGTCGCAAGGTCTTGGAGCGATTGCAGGTGGCGCGGAGCAGTTGTTCGGACGCCAGAAAGCGCGCGGCTTCGATGCTGTTTTGAACCGAACTGCAGCTGTACTAGGCACTTTGTTTTTCATTTTAGGATTACTAGTCGCATCATTATGATGATAAGGCTGATCGTTCTCGATTTTCACGTGAGGCGGTCAGCTTTTGTTTTTTCGATTTATTTTTTGGGAATAATGTAGATACGAGGAGATGACAGATAAAATGAAAGTGACTGCACCAAAACCGTTCTTCTTCGAGGGCGGAAAACGTGCCGTGTTGATGTTACATGGCTTCACTGGATCGAGCGCGGATGTCCGCATGCTCGGTCGCTTCCTTCAAAAAGAAGGATACACATGTATGGGACCGATCTATCGTGGTCATGCCGTCCCACCGGAAGAGTTACTCCAATATGGACCAAAAGACTGGTGGGAAGACGTCTTGAACGCCTACCAGACACTCGTCGACAAAGGCCATGAGGAGATCGTCGTCTGCGGACTATCGCTAGGTGGCGTGATGTCACTCCGTCTCGCCGAGGAGAAAGACGTCAAGGCGGTCATCCCGATGTGCGCACCGACTGGAATCGATGCCGAGGACCGCTTGTACAAAGGAGTCCAGGCATATGCCCGAGAATATAAGGGTAGAGAAGAAAAGTCGCCAGAACAGATTGAGCAGGAGATGGCAGAGTTCAAACCGATGCCAACACTAAAAGACCTCCGTGCCTTCGTCCGCGACACGGCGTCGAAGCTCGAGGACATCTTCGTCCCGACACTCGTCGTCCAAGGCGCCAAAGACAACATGATCGACCCGGAATCGGCGAATCAAATTTACGAGGCTGTCAACACGTTCCAAAAAGAGTTGCTCATCTATGAGAACTCGGGACATGTGATCACGCTCGACAAAGAAAAAGAGAAACTGCACCAGGACGTGCTCGATTTTCTCGAAACGTTAGACTGGTCAGTCTAAGAAGGAGGTGTCACGTTGAATTTACGTGACCAATTACTAGAGATCCTACAGGCGAGCGAGAAACCGCTCTCTGTCGATCAACTGACCGAGCGACTACAGCTCGCGTCGACGGATGACTTCAAAGAACTCATCCGCACATTGAATGCCCTCGAGGAAGAGGGTGCTATCGGCCGGACGCGGACGAACCGTTACGGGACGCTCGCCTCGCTCGGCCAAGTCGCGGGGATCATTTCGATCCACCAGCGCGGATTTGGCTTCTTGTCGGTCGAAGGGGAAGCGGAAGACGTGTTCTTGCCGCCCGACCAACTGAAGGACGTCTACCATGGCGATACGATCCTCGTCAAAAAACGCGAGGACAACCGTGGCAAGACAGAAGGAATCCTATTGAAAGTATTGAAGCGCGGACTCTCCGAGTTCGTCGGGACGTATACGCTCCCGAGCGGTCGACTCGACCAGTTCGCCTTCATCGAGCCGGATGACAAGCGCATCAACTTCTGGCCTGTCGTCAACCCGGACAAATCGCTCGGTGCCGTCGACGGACATAAAGTCGTCGTGCGCATCACGAAGTATCCGGACGGACGCTTCGCCGGTGCCTGTGACGTCGTCCGCATCATCGGACATAAGAACGACCCAGGCGTCGACATCTTGTCGATCGTCTATAAACACGGCATTCCGACGGAGTTCCCGGAGGACGTGATCGCGCAGGCGAACGCGGTGCCGGACGAGGCGGATGAGAAAGATTTCATCGGTCGCGTCGACCTTCGTGACGAGACGATCTTTACGATTGACGGCGAAGATGCGAAAGACTTGGACGATGCCGTCCACGTCAAAAAACTCGATAACGGGAACTACGAGCTCGGTGTCCATATCGCCGACGTCTCGCATTACGTGAAAGAGGGCTCGCCGCTCGACGTCGAGGCGCTCGAGCGCGGGACGAGTGTATATCTCGTCGACCGTGTTATCCCGATGTTGCCGCACCGACTCTCGAACGGAATCTGTTCCCTCAACCCGCACGTCAACCGCTTGACGCTCAGCTGTGTCATGGAGATCTCCCCGCAAAACGGGAAGGTCGTCCGCCACGACTTGTTCCCGAGTGTCATCAAGACGACGGAACGGATGACGTATACGAATGTCCGTGAGATCATCGAGCGCGATGACGAAGAGACGTTGAAAAAGTATGAGCCGTTCATCGGTGAGTTCGACCTCATGGCCGAGCTCGCGGAAGTCCTTCGGAAACGACGCAACTCACGCGGTGCGATCAACTTCGATTTCGCCGAGGCGAAAGTCGTCGTCAACGAGGAAGGGAAGCCGGCGGATATCGTGCTTCGTCCACGTTCGGTCGCCGAGAAGTTGATTGAGGAGTTCATGCTCGCGGCCAACGAGACGGTCGCTGAACACTTCCACAAGATGGACGTGCCGTTCATCTATCGTGTCCACGACAATCCGAAACCGGACAAGCTCGACTTCTTCTTCGACTTCGTCGCAAACTTTGGCGTTCACATCGAACGCATCAAAGGAGAGACGGTCGAACCGAAGACGCTTCAAAAAATCTTGAAGGCGATCGACGGAGAACCGGAAGAGCCGGTCATCAGCACGATCATGCTTCGTTCGATGCAACAGGCGAAATATGATGACGTCTCGCTCGGTCACTTCGGACTCGCGACGGACTTCTATACGCACTTCACGTCACCGATCCGTCGTTATCCGGACTTGATTGTCCACCGTCTCATGCGCACATACGTCTTCAACAACGACTTGTCGGAGCAGACGATTGCGAAGTACGAGGACCGTCTCGGGGCGATCGCCGAACAGGCATCGAAACGGGAACGTCGTTCGGTCGACGCAGAGCGCGAGACACAGGCGCTCAAGAAAGCCGAATACATGGAAGCCCATCTCGGTGAAGAGTTCGATGGTGTCGTCGCCGGCGTCACGAACTTCGGGATGTTCGTCGAGCTTCCGAATACGATTGAAGGTCTCGTTCGTCTTCAGTCGATGGATGACTACTACCACTTCGACGAATCACAGCTTATGCTACTTGGGGAGCGGACGAAACGTCAGTTCCGGATCGGGGACGCCGTCCGTGTCAAAGTCGACGCCGTCAATCTAGACGAGCGTACGATTGACTTCACGGTCGTCGGCATGCCGAAACGGGAACCATCGACGCGTCGCCAACCGACGACGATCAAAGCGAAAGGCGGTCGTCCGAAGAAGGATGAGAAGGACCGTCGTGGCGGTCGCGGTCGGGACGACAAGAAGAAGCGCGGCAAACCAGGAAGACCTGGGAAGCCGGGCAAACCAGGTGAGAAACCGAAACGTGACGGGGAGAAGTCTTCCCAAGGCCGTTCGGCACTCGACTTGAAGAAGAAAGACAAGCATAAACGAAAAGGCGACGCCAAACGAGGTGCGAAGAAGCGTCGCTGACGGGGAGGGGCTCGTCCCTTCCTCCGTATCTTGTAGATAAAGGACTGAATGTGTATGGCCAAGAAGAAAGATTCGAACGCACTCGCCCAAAACCGCAAGGCGTCCTTCGATTACGCGATCGAGGATACGATTGAGGCAGGCATGGTGCTTACAGGGACGGAGATCAAGTCGGTCCGTCAATCGAAGATCAATATCGCGGATGCGTACGTCCGGTTTGACGGGGGCGAGGCGACGCTTCACAACTGTCATATCAGCCCGTTCGACCAGGGGAACCGCTTCAACCATGAGCCACTTCGCGTCCGAAAGCTATTGTTGCATAAGAAGCAGATCAATCAGCTCATCGGAGCGTCAGGGCGTGACGGCTACACGATCATCCCGCTCAAAGTGTATATCAAAAACGGGTTCGCCAAGTGCCTGCTCGGCGTCGGAAAAGGGAAGAAGAAGTACGACAAACGCGAGGACTTGAAGAAGAAAGATGCGAAACGTGACGTCGACCGTGCGATGCGTGATCGGCAAAAATACTGACAACGAATCCTGATTGTGGTATATTAAATATAGTACCAATTACCACCCCGGGGACGTTATGGATTCGACGGGGGTAGGTCGGTCGTATGTGGCGTGTCGAGGGGTCGGCCTCGTTAAAACGCAAACGCCTATAACTGGCAAAACTAACACACAACTCGCAGCAGCCTAAGTGCCCTGCGGATCCTGACATCCATCGCTTGTGTGGATGACTTTCAGGGTCTCAAACTAAGCAAGCTACGCTTCAACCTCGCCGTCTGAGGGCGCGAAGAAGAGATGAAACAGACTGGATGCGACAACGCCTGTTTATCGGCAGTGTCACATCGAGATTCAATAGATAAACTACACACGTAGAAGCATACGTTACGATGCCTTCGGACGCGGGTTCGACTCCCGCCGTCTCCATTTTGAAGCAGTCTGTAACGACTGCGATCAATGATTTTCATGAAGACCTTCTAATTTCATTGAGATTAGGGGGTCTTTGCTTTTGCTTGTGAGTCAGCCACAAAGAAAGGAAGGTGAAACGCATGGGGAAATATCAATTAGATACGAGAAGTAAGGTAGCTGCAGCGAAGTACCAAGACGGGAAAAAGCCGACTGTCTCGAACAAGAAGGAACGATTGAACCAGCTTCGTGAGGCGTATTTGCAGAAGCAACAAGAGAAGAAGTGATTTGGTGAAGGATTATTGAGTGACTGCTCAATAATCCCTTTTTTTATGGATAGCGGAAACCGATTATTTGGTTTTTGAATGGATTCAAGGGATTGAGCATTCCTTTGTTGAATAGAAACTACGAGTTGTTTTTTGAAAATCGTCATGAAATTTACATATCAAAGGAGAATTCCTCATGTCTAAAAAATCGACGGAACTTATTGCGAATGGATTCAAAAAATATGGTCCGACAGTGGTCGAACTTGCATTAAAACATAACAAAGAAATCATTGGAGCTTTAGAGTCAATCAATTTAAAGAAACGATTGAAGAACCCTGACGACTCGGAGCAAAGTCCTAAAAAAGCCAAGAACAAGCATCCGCGAAAGCAACGGTATCAGTACTATTTAACCGAAGTGACGCCTACGCTAGACACTCGAAATCGAGATGAGTTGTTCCAATATAGACTAGAAGTGGAGCAATGCATTCAACAAATCAAAATGGAACAAGCACAAGACATCGTCATCAAAAAACAGATTCATGAGGGGCGGATTAAAGAGTGGGAGGTCATTCTCTCTCTCATCGTGAGTCAAATGACCATCAAGGACTATATGGAATATTTGAGACTGTTCAACAACCCGGAGTATCAAAGTGACTATTTCACGGGCTTTGAAGGAGATGTGGAGAAGTTCAAAAAACTGAATACGGTCGAAGAGTATGATGCGCTCATTCAGTATGTTCATGAAAAGACAATGATTGATATCGAACAAATCAAAAGAGAGTTTTCTGCTCCTGTATGAAGCATCGTGATCCACTTCCTATCTGTATTCGTTATAATCAATAGTGCAACGAATAGATGGAGGTGAAGCCATTGGGATGGGATTTAAGTGTCGCTGAGGCAAAAGATACGTATTTAACCGAATCTGACTTATGGCGCTTTACGCAACAATTTCTGATGAACGCTTCTCACACGACTACGTACAAACATGTATTGATGAAGGCGTTACTTGAATGTACAACAGAATTAAATGAATCAGGTGTCGTGTCATTCCATCAGATTGCTAAACATGTGACGAAAATCTATTGGAATCTCATTGTGACACATGGTTTGACACAGATGAATCAACTAGGAAAGCAGAGCGCTGTTGAAAAAGCTATGGTCTCCTTTCAGAAAGAAAATGACATCCCACGAGATTGGAACTTCGACCGCTTACCAGAACATCAACAAAGTCAATTGATCCGGAACGTGAATCAATTTTATAAAAAATACGTATATGGTTCTTTCTATCGCTCATTTAACGAAACGATTTACTCCTTTAATCGAAAAGAAGAGTGGATTCAGCTCGTTCCGGTGTATGTTGTATTTTTTGAAAAATACAAACGCATTCTAATGAACGTGACAAACTATCAGTTAGCCGTCTTCTTAGAGAAGTACAATTCACAAGATGCGATGAAACGGATCTTGAGTAAGCTGGAGTTTGTGTCTGTGCGTCAATCGCTTGAAGAGTTTAAACAAATTTTATTAAGCCACGGTCATTCAACCTGTTTTTATTGCTTAAAGCCGGTAAAACAGATTCACGTTGATCATTTCATTCCGTGGTCTTATATGCAAAACGATGTCTTATGGAACTTTGTTCTTGCATGTCCGACGTGCAATACAAGCAAGAATAATCGATTAGCGAAGATTGATTATCTTTATACTTTGGTAGAACGAAATCATGAACTGCGTACGTCAGAACATTTGTCTACATACAAAGAGTCAAAACTCATTCATTTGTATCATTACGCTGTTCAAAATGGATTTGAAAATAGTTGGGCACCGAAGACGTGAAAAAGTCGAACCTTATCAATTAGGTTCGACTTTTGTTTAGTATTCATTATAGTCAGACACTAGAAAATCTAAAATGAATGAACGAAGAAGATAATGTATTTATGTCTGGACGCGTATTAAAAAGAAATAAGGTAGCGAATTGATAAATAGGATTTGTGATTGTGAAAATTTGAAAAAGACATACGATAGAGGCCGATATGGGAGCGGATCCGATATGCTATTCGGTCTGTCAATACAAGATAGAGATGGATGTCTTCACGATTTCTGACGCTCTGAAGAGTAATTTCCATGAATGGGTTAGTCGATTCGGAGAATAGATTGACGTGAACGTCCTTACAAGATGGAAAATCAAGGAGGAACAACATAATAGTGAAGGCGACTTTTTTCGAAAAGTTTGCAAGTTGGGTTTGGTAAAGCTTATGAAATTGAATTCACTCCTATAGCATAAGTTAACTTTACAAAAATCTGAGCTTCATTAAAAATATTTATTCCAAAAATTGTATGTTACACTAAAGGAAAACGATTAGGGATAAACAGATGACCATTCATTTTGACAAGATGACGGAACAAGAAATCGCGAATTATGTGACTTGGTTGATTGACGATTATGCAAAAGATGTGGCACGAAACTATCAACTTCCGATGGTATTGGCACAAGAGGAATCGACACAATTGATTCACGACCTCTTCCCAGATAATCGCCCCGGGGAAGGGCAGACCGTTGTTCATGTGATGAACGAAGACACTCGTGTCGGGATTTTGTGGTATGCGTTTCAAGCTGAATCGAAACGTGTTTTCATTTATCACATTTTGATTGAAGAGACGTACCGTGGACAAGGATACGCGACAGCAGTGTTTGAGAAACTTGAGAAAGTCGCCTCAGAAGAACTTGGTGCAACATCCATTGGATTAAGTGTATTCGGTACGAACCCAGACGCACAGCGATTGTATAAACGACTCGGATTCCAAGAAGCGTCCATCGCCATGAACAAACAGTTATGAGAGGAGTCGACATGAAACGTTACTTGAAGTGGCTTTTGGTCGGATTTGGCGTGATTGTGATTGGGGTGGCAGGGTTGGTATTTGCCTTTTATCGGTCGATGCAACCAGATCCCGATGAGGAAGCAAAAGTGATGAAGATGGCTGAATCATATGTACTCGAGCGATTCAAAGACGCTGAAGTGACAGAGGACGTATTATTCGACAACATGGGAAACTTTTCGTTTGAGTATGCGGCGATTGCGGTGGATTCGGTGACGGGGACGGAGTTTTATGTCTACGAGGATGAGTCGACCGGAGAAATTGTTGATACGTTTCTCTCATCCAAATGGGAAGATGCGGTCAGAGAGGCGATTGAAGATTCGATTGACACGGCGTTTGGTTCAGACGTCACCTATGTCGTCCTATATGACGAAGAAAGTATCCGACAACTTGATGTCTCCTCGGCAAATCCGATTGCCTATCAGACAGCTGATGTGTCGCCGACAATCTTATTGACGCTTCACCGAGAACCGAAAGCCGGGGACGAAGCACTCGTTCGGACATGGATGTCTGCATTACAAGAGAACGACATCTTGCAGCGAGCCGAGATTCGTGTCGACTATACCGCTAAAAACGGAGAACTTCTAGATGACGGTACTGGTTTAGATTTATCATTTTAACAGTAATCCCACTCTCCAATCGGAAAGTGGGATTTGTTCAGTCAAACACTCGACTGATCCAGCGTTTGAAAAAGGGTTGGCCTAATTGTGTCACACTATGATTATCAAGCTCGACTTCTTCTATTGCCTCATTCGGAGATCTCAATTGAATCGTCATCTCGTCACCAAGCCCAGTCGTTACACCGTTTTGGAATGTAAGATGTCTCGTCACATATGCATTCGCATATAAGAAACCGCCTTTTTCCTCCACTTGCACATCCTGAATTGTATATTGGAACTGCTCGACCCAATCCCGCTGACCGAGGACGAGTCGAACGAGATCATCTTCGTGCGATAGTTTCGTTCGCTCGATATCTTCGAGCGGGGTATGTGCTTCAATTGCTACTCGTTGCGCGTCTAAGATGTCTTTGAAGTGATGTGTCGCAGCTTCTGTCGTCCATGCAGCGGATCCTGTCTTTGACTCTGTCGCATAGTGGAAAAGAACAAACCCAATCAAGGCGAATAACGCCATGGCACTTACTCGTTTGAACTGTTTCATCGTCGTGTTCCCTCCACATGAATTGAAGTCTGTTGGTTACCAATCTTATAACGGGTGATATCGATTTATTCCACTGCTGGTCTATCGACCCGTGATTTGATCAAACCAACTTGCGACCAAGTCCGCGCTGCCATCTTGGAACATAAATATGGATACTCCGATCATCACAAGCCCGACTAAGATCAATCCACCTTGTTTCGCACTACTTGCAATCCCTCGCACGATGAGGAGAATTCCTAACCCAAGTAAAAGAAAATACCAGAAACCCATGAATATCCCTCCTTTTTCTAATTATTCTCATTTTATTACGTATCTAACGGGCAGGCTCTACATACTTAGACTGATTTATCTTTTCGAAAAGACGGGTACATTACTTCTATGTGAAATTGAAGGGGAGTGAGCTTTATGCGGAAAACGATTGTTATAGCGGGGGCGAGCGGCTATATCGGCTCGAACGTGATGGAGCAGCTAAAAGAAGAGTACGACATCATCGCGTTATCGCGATCAACGAAAAATAAAGAAGATGAAGCCCATATCACATGGCGTGCCTGTGACTTATTTTCATATGAGGCAACCAGAGAAGCTTGTGAGGGAGCGGACTACGCCATGTTCCTTGTCCACTCGATGATTCCGGATGGTGGCTTGACGCAGGCGACGTTTGAAGACATGGATGCGCTCATTGCAGACAACTTTGCCCGGGCGACGAAGGCGAACGATATCGAGCAAATCGTCTATTTGAGCGGCATCATTCCGAAACAAAAGAAGACGTTGTCACGTCACTTGAAGAGTCGGCTCGAGGTCGAACGTATCCTCGGCGGACAAGGCGTCCCGGTGACGACGATTCGGGCTGGACTCATCATCGGTCCGGAAGGTTCATCATTCCCGATTTTAGCGAAGCTTGTCAAACGATTGCCGTCGATGATCCTGCCACGCTGGACGAAGACGGAGACACATCCGATTGACATCCGTGAAGCCGTTCAGGCGCTCATCTCGGTCGTCGGTGCCGAGTCGCTTTATGATCGTCATATCGATATCGGGGGTCCCGAGGTGATGACGTATCGGAAGATGATCGAACAGACGGCCGAGGTTATGGACAAGCGTCGCGTTCTGATCGACTTCCCGTTCCCGACAATCAAACTGTCGCGTCTGTGGGTCATGGCCGTCACGGGTGAACCGAAGGCGACCGTCTATCCGCTCGTCGAGAGCATGGGGCATGCGATGGTGGCAGAAGATACCGTGGAAGGCATCGGACAAGGTGAGATTCCATTCAAACAGGCGGTCGAACATGCGCTTGAAGAAGAGGAGAAACAAGCCTCGGGCGACAAGAAGAAAAAGCAGCCGAAGTCATACACCGTCCGCTCGATTCAGCGGTTCGGTCTGCCGCAAGAGAAGTCGGCACTTTGGATGGCGGACACGTACTTTGAGTGGCTCGGTCGTTTTATGTATCCGCTTATTCAGACGACGAAAGAAGACGATGATTGGGAAATCGCGCTGCTCGATCCGTCATTCGTCGCGCTTCATCTATCCCTTGAACGAGAAGCGACGGACGATATGGCATCCTTTGCGATTGACGGGGGTAAGTTCGTTAAACTGAGTGAAGAGAATAAGACGGGACGTCTCGAATTTAGACGATTACCGGAGTCGGATGAAGGACTCGTCGCCATCCATGAGTTCGTACCAGCACTTCCGTGGTGGTTCTATACGAAGACGCAGGCGAAAGCCCATCTCGTCGTTATGTGGTTATTCGGTCGTCACGTGAAGTTGCTGGCGAAAGACGCGAAAGATGGCGATCAAGTCGTAGAGGCTCCGACGAATTGAAGGGAGACGCATCGAAAGGTGCGTCTTTTTATTTTACTTTGATGATGTTAGACGCTACCGTCGGAATGTCATCTCCATTTTGAATGATAAGATAGACGTGTTTTGCTTTAAATGGAGTGTCGTACATGAAGTTTGCTAAGTCCAAGAGAGAGGTATCAAATTCATTGTGAAAGATGACGGAAAATTCAAAAGTAGATACTTCAAATAATAAAGATGCATGTGTATAATCCTTTTTGGATTTTTTCAGCATGTTCTTTTTTGTTTCTTCAATATACGTTGTTGCTTGTTTTTTTAGCTGTTCATAACTTTTTAACCTGGAGCTCCACATACCATGTTCATTTAAAGCGCGCGCAATTTCCACTTCTCGTGGTCCGTTTATGTAAGAACTCACTTCGAACTTTTCTTCAGTCCCGTTTGGATACAGTAGGACAAAGTCATAATTTTGATTTCCAATGATGACTTTCGCTTTAGCGTCTTTTGGAAAATAAGGTGAGAGAGAGAATACATAGGCTGGTACGAATTCCTCTTGAAACTCTTTGAACTTGCCTATGCGCAACCTCGAAATCTCTAAAGCCATGCGATCATCCTTAAGAGCCTGAATCACCTCTTCAAAATAACTTTTCATCTCAGTCGGTGTACGATATTCAGACAAATCCTTTAATATGGCAAACTGTTCTTCCATGAATCATATCTCCTTTGTTACGGCAGGTAATATCAGTTCAACGATTCTAACTTTTATCAGTGTGTGTCTAATGCCTATTGTACCATCTCGTTCTTTGTACATTCTGTTAACGTTTTTCTCAACCCGTTTACAAGCCTTCTTTCCAGGCGTACACTAAACTCGTTTTTGAACTGATTGGAAAGAAGGAATGTATGATGCAAGACTCACTCTCCACACGTGAGATGTGGCAAAAAGATATCTCGGCCGGGGTCACGGTCGGTGTCGTCGCCATCCCGCTCGCCATGGCATTCGCCATCGCCTCAGGCGTCCCACCGGTGTATGGGCTCTACACGTCCATCTTCGCTGGAATCCTCGTCAGCTTGTTCGGGGGTTCGACGTTCCAAATTGCCGGACCGACGGGAGCGTTCATCCCGATTGTCTCGGGTGTCGTTCTCGCATACGGATATGAGGGGTTGCTCGTCACGACTGTCCTCGCTGGTGTGTTACTGCTCCTCATGAGTGTGCTTCGGGTCGGACGGCTCATCCGCTTCATGCCCCGTGCCGTCACCATCGGTTTCACGGCCGGGATTGCCGTCGTCATCTTCGTCGACCAGCTCGATGAGTTGTTCGGGGTCACGTTTGAGAAGGCGCCGCACTTTCATGAAAATCTGCTTCGTCTCGGTCAGGCGTTGCCCGAAGCGTCGATATGGCCGATTGTCATTGCCGGGATCGGCTTTTTGACGCTTTGGCTCGTACCGAAGCTGCCGTTTCGTTTACCGCTCTTACTCATGGCGATGCTTGTCCCGACGTTCGTCAGTCTCCTCATCCCAGATAAAGTCGCGACAATCGGGAGTGCCTACGGCGGCATCCCGAGCGGACTGCCGGAGTTCAACTGGCTCGCCATCGACGTCGACTTGATCACAACGCTCCTTCCGTCTGCGTTCGCGATTGCCTTCCTCGGTGCGCTCGAGTCACTCTTATCGGGAACGGTCGCCGATGGGATGGCGGGCACGAAGATGAAGCCGGACAAGGAACTGTTCGGACAAGGGCTCGCGAACGTGATCACGCCGTTCTTCGGTGGAATCCCCTCGACAGGTGCCATCGCTCGGACGGCGACAAACATTCAAGCGGGAGCGGTCAGCCGACGCGCCGGCGTCATTCACGGTATCACGGTCCTCGTTGCGGTGCTCATCCTCGCACCGTTCGCGAGTTACGTGCCGCTCGCCGCACTCGCTCCAATCTTGATGCGGGTCGCCTGGAACATGTCCGAGCGTCATCACGTGATGGCGATGTTACGTCATCGTTCATCCGAATCGCTCGTCCTTCTCGTCACGCTACTATTGACGGTATTCGTCGATTTGGTCGTCGCCGTCGAGGTCGGGGTCATCTGTGCGCTCGCGCTCTTCGCGAAGCGGATGGCGGATACAATCGACGTGCGTGAACGGACAGAACGGTACGTCACGCGGGACGGACAAATCGTCTTCAGTGTAGAAGGTCCCCTCTTTTTCGGTGCGGTCGAGCTGTTCGAGCACGTCCTCCATCACATCCATCGGGAGCCGAACGTGTTCATCTTCAACTTCCACCGCTGCCCGGTCATCGACGTGACCGCAGTCGAGGAGTTGCGTCGTGTCGTCACCGAACTGAAAGCGGCCGACCGTCACGTCATCTTCGCGCATCTGTCGCCATCGGTCCGTGCGACGCTTGCTCACTATGGACTACTCGATGGGATTGAGACGTTCGAGACAACCCAAGAGGCAATCGAGGCGTCTTAACGAACGGACAAGATGTCACCGAACGGGACGCGCCGTACTTCACCGTCGAACAGTTCGACTTCGCGCTCGGCATAATAGATGGCGTGGACGTAGCCGCGCATGCTTTTTGTCAAGCCGTCCACGAACAAGGTCACCTCGACCTGGTCGCCTTCACGAATGGCGCGTTCGAGCTCGGTCTGCCAGAGATAGAGGAGCTGTTCGTCCAAGTCGGGTAGTTCGATCTTTTGGATTTGGGCATAATAACGTTTCAGTAGGGCGACGTGTTCGGGCATGAGAAATGGGATCCATTTCAATTCACCCCGGTCACGATAGCGGGTCTTGCTCATGAGGAATCGCCTCCTTGTTTGTGTCCGCCAATTAAGTGTTGGCGCGTCCGGAGCGGACTGTCTTTCAGTAAGCTTGACGCCGGTCGAATTGTGCCGCGACCGAACCGGACGTTCAACCCGTCAATCAAATCGAGGAAGTCGAGCCGTTTCGCCTTCGCCCATTCGTCTTCGAAGAACGACAATTGGACGTGGTCGCTCCGTGGCTCGAGTTTGCCGAGTGCGACCGAGACGTAGCGGACGGCCTCGGTCTCTTCCCAGCCGTCTAAAAATAGTTGCAATAAGATGGGTAAAAACTCTTGCTCGTCCGCTGTGAAGCGGGGGAGCTTCTTTTGTTTGCTGAATCCGCCTCGGTCGCTTGTCCGCGTATAGCGTACCCCGAGATGAATCGTACCCCCGACAAGTCCCGCTTGCCGGGTCCGCATTCCGACTTCGACCGCAATCGCTTGTAGGACGAGCCGGATCGAGGAGTACGTCGTGTAATCTTTCATGAGGGTGATCCCGTGTCCGATCGACTTCGGTCGCGTCCGTTTCGCCCCGAACAAGGAGCTCGCCGGCAAGATGGTCGGCGACTCGTCGATGCCCCAGGCGTGATGCCAGAGTTCGGCACCGATGACGCCGAATTTTTCATGAAGAGACTCGAGCGGATAGCGGGCCAAATCACCAATCGTCCAAATACCGAGTCGCTGCAAGTGGACCGCCATCTTCGCCCCGACGCCCCACATCTTCTCGATTGGGGAAGGGTGAATCAGTCGCTCGACGTCGTGGAGAAGACACGTGGCGACCCCTTTCTTTTTCGCATGCAAGTCGAGGACGAGCTTGGCGAGGACGTTGTTCGGTCCGATGCCGATGGTCACAGGGATGCCCGTATAGCGAAAAATCGTCGCGCGCATGAGATGGGCGACGTGCTCGTCACTTCCGAACAGCCGCTCTGTCCCCGTCATGTCGACGAGCGTCTCGTCAATCGAGTAGACACGAATCGCTTCGGGCGGGGCGAACTGATGGAGGATGTGGATGATTTGGATGGAGACGTTCAAGTAATGACTCATCCGCGCCTCGGCATACAAAACGTCCCGTCGTTCGTGCCACGGAAGACGGTCGATGTGGAAGCGACGCGACCCGGTCTTGATGCCGAGCTGCTTCATCTTCGGGGTCGCCGCGAGGACGAGCGCCCCGCTGTCCTGTAGATTCGAGAGGACGACGAGCTTCGTGCGGTAAGGATTTTTGTTGCGCGCGGCACACTCGCAACTGGCATAGAACGAGACGCTGTCGATACAAAAAATTCGTCTGCGCATCGTCACCACTCCTTTTTACGAACAAATGTTCTGTTTTTCTCATCGTAACACGGTCTCACGCCGTCTCAAATAGTGAATTGAAAATATTTTTACAAAGACTTTTTGAAAATTAACCAAAATTTATAGGTTTTTAACATGACAAAAACCAACTTTTAGGAAGTTTTCGTAAAAAAATCTCCGAATTCACTCGATTTTCGTTATAATAGACGAGTATGTAACAGATGAATTGACAGAAAGATGGAGGCTATTAGTGTGATCCAATTTGTAAAACAATTAACGAATGATCAAAGCCGGCGTTTGAAAGCGTACGAACGACGGGTCGCGCGAATCAACGACTTAGAGACAACGATGCAAGCACTCTCGGATGACGAGATGCGTACATATACGGAGACGCTCAAAGCACGTCTCTTAGATGGAAAGAAAGTCGATGACATCGCCGAAGAAGGGTTCGCCCTCGTCCGCGAAGCATCGGTCCGCGTGCTCGGGATGCGTCATTACGACGTCCAGCTCATTGGTGGATTCGCCCTTCTCGAAGGAAACATCTCGGAGATGCCGACAGGGGAAGGGAAGACGCTCGTCGCTGCTTTGCCGAGTTACGTCAAGGCGCTTGAAGGAAAAGGCGTCCACGTCATCACCGTGAACGATTATTTGGCGAGACGTGACGCCGAACAAATCGGTAAAATTCATGACTTCCTCGGTTTGACGGTTGGCTTGAACGTGCCGGACATCGAACCAGACGAGAAGCGCGCCGCTTATCAAGCGGATATCACGTACGGGGTCGGGACCGAGTTCGGGTTCGACTATTTGCGTGACCACCTTGTCGGGAAGCCGGAAGAACGCGTCCAGCGCCCGTTCCATTTCGCTCTCGTCGACGAAGTGGACAGCATCTTGATCGATGAGGCGAAGACGCCGCTCATCATCGCACAAAAGGACCGCTCGCACATCCGCTTGAAACAGCTCGCACAACAAGTCATCTCGAACTTTGAAGAGACGGACTATGAAGTCGATTTGGAATCGAAGGCGGCCTCGTTCACCGAAGCGGGAATTACCAAGATCGAAGAGTTGTTCGCCATCGACAACTTGTTCAGTGCGTCGCATCAGGTGCTCTATCACTATCTCGTCCAGGCGCTCCGTGCGAACGTGTTGTTCGAACTCGATGTCGACTATATCGTCCGTGACGACAAGATCGAGCTGATCGACTTGTTCACGGGACGTATCATGGAAGGACGTAGTCTCTCGGAAGGATTGCATCAGGCGCTTGAGGCGAAAGAAGGCGTCACGATCACCGAGGAGAACAAGACGACGGCGGAGATCACGATCCAGCATTACTTCCGCATGTATCCGCTCGTCGGCGGGATGACGGGGACGGCACAGACGTCACGCCAAGAGTTCTTGAAAACGTACAACATGGACGTCGTGCAAGTGCCGACGAACCGTGAACGGAAACGAATCGACCATCCGGACCGTATCTTCATGACGATCGAGCAGAAGTATGCGGCCGTGACGGAAAAAGTCGACGAATTGCATGCGATGGGACGTCCGGTCTTGATCGGAACGACATCGATCGCGCAATCCGAGGCGATCAGCAAACATTTGAAGAAGAAACGGATCAAACATGACGTGTTGAATGCGAAGACGGTCGCACAAGAAGCCGACATCATCGCCGACGCCGGACAGTTCGGGAAAGTGACGATCGCGACGAACATGGCGGGACGCGGAACGGACATCATGCTCGATGCGAAGTCGAAAGCAGCAGGTGGACTATTCGTCGTCGGAACGGAACGTCATGAGTCGCAACGTGTCGACAACCAGCTTCGTGGACGCTCTGGGCGCCAAGGTGACCCAGGGGAGACTGAGTTCTTCGTCTCGCTCGAAGATGAGATTGTGAAACGATATGCTACACAAAAACTAGAACGCGTCGAGAAGAAACTGAAGCCGAACGCGACCGGTGAGATCTCGTCAAAAGAAGCGATCGATGTGGTGGAATACGCCCAGACGACGATTGAAGGAATCGGCGTATCGATCCGCGACTACTTGTTCAAGCTCGATGACGTCTTGAACGAACAACGGAACATCATCTATACGATTCGCGACCAGGCCGTCAATGCCGATGCGGATGCCATCACGAAAAACGTGCTCAGCATGATGCGTCTCGCCCTTGAGAACAGTATCGACATGCACGTCTCGGACGAACTCGTTCCAGAAGAATGGCCAGTCGCCGAATTGAAAGAAGACTTGCGCTATTTGACGATGCAAGAGCCGACTTGGTCGAATGACATCGCGGATACGTACGAGTTGAAAGAAGCATTAAAGGATTGGATGGAAGAAATCATCCAAAAAACAGAAGCGCGCCTTACGCGAGAAGACGTCGTCTTATTCACGAAAGAGTCGCTCCTTCGTGCCCTTGATACGAAATGGACGGACCACTTGACGATGATGAGTGGATTGAAAGAAGGAATCGGTCTACGGAGCTATGCCCAAGAAGATCCAAGTCGTCTCTTCAGCAAAGAAGGGTTGGACATCTTCGAACAGACGTATGTCAACATCGCCCGTGACGTGACGGTAGAACTATGCCAGCTCGACCTGTACTTCGTTGAGACGGCAGAGGAGGAAGTGTAATGTTAGGATTTCGTAAGCGAAAACAAATCGAGACAGGCAAAACGGAAGAAGGGCGTCAGTTGACGCTCGTCTTCGATGATGAGATGGGAATCCCGAAAGAAGATGAGTACGTCTTCCGTTATCATGCGAAACGACTCCCGGCACTCCTCGACAACCAGCTCTCAATCGAACTGTTGAGCGCAGAGTCGCTCGGTCAGGACTTGTCGATTGTCGCGTTGTTCCGCAACACGCTCCCGAGTTCGTTTGAAATCAACGAACTTCCGGTCTTGTTGCTCGACGCGAACAACATGCCGCTCGGACGAAAAGTATTGGAACGTTCGGCGCTCCCGAACTTCGAGCCGTGGACGAGTAAGCCCGTCTACCTCGATTTCCTTCAAGATGAATTGTTTGGCGAGATCGATCCGTCATCACCACTTCGTCTCGTCTTCCAAATGAACCCGATCGACGCGATCCAAGCCATCTCACGTGAGGCGATGGAACAGTTCTCGCCAGGGGCGTGGCAACAAGTGATGCGCACGAACGTTGCGACACCACCGGTCGGGGAAGACGAGTTTAACATGATGCTCGTCGCCGTCGAACAAGACGAGACGCGTGTCACAACGACGCTCCTTCTCCGAAACGGCTATGCCCACGATTTAAATGTGGAACAACTCCCACTCGAACTTATGAGTGGAGAAGAAGTTGTCGGTCTCACGACAATCCGTCTTGAGAACCCGGTCCACAGCAAACATGCCTACCCGATTTCCGTCACGTTCGAGAACGTGGAAGGGGACGGTCCGTTCACCGTACGGATTAAACGCTCATAAGACGAAAGACCTAATTTCTGTAAAGGAAATTGGGTCTTTTTTATACAAAATTTTAATAGAAGGTCAACGAGGCTGGTGTTATATTGAGTATGGTTAGACACTTATCAACCAGACAAAGGGGACAATCACATGAAAAGTGCATTAAAATGGTCGATCGCGACCGCGCTCGTGTTACCAACCGTTTTACCGCTACAGGCACCAAACGTTTTGGCAGAAGTCGACGAGGATATCGTCAAGCTCCGTTTCTTAGAGACGACAGACTTACATACGAACATCACGAACTATGACTACTTCCAAGACAAGGTCGACAACACGATCGGGTTGACGAAAGTCGCGACACTCATCAATGAACATCGTACAGCCGCTGGGGAATCGAACACGTTCTTGTTCGATAACGGCGATACGATTCAAGGGACACCATTTGGCGACTATGTTCGTGAGCTTCAAGCTGGGAAAAATGAAGCGTTCGAACATCCGATGTATCAAGCGATGGCAGCACTCAACTATGACGCCGTCACACTCGGGAACCACGAATTCAACTTCGGGCTCGAATTCTTGTACAACGCGATGGAAGGATCAAAAGGGAAGCTCCGTTTCGTCAACTCGAACGTCAAGGACTTAGAAGGCAACCCAATCGTCTCGAAGTTCAACGTGGATGGACAAGAGGTCCAAATCATCGAACGGACGGTCACAGACTTGGACGGGGAAACACATACAATCAAAGTCGGTGTGTTCGGTGTCGTGCCGCCGAAAATCATGTCATGGGATTCAGGGAACCTACAAGGCCGCGTGACGGCAGAGGACATCATCCCATCGGCACGTGAATCGGTTCAAAAATTGAAAGACCAAGGAGCGGACGTCGTCGTCGCGCTCGCGCACTCAGGCATCGGCGAAAGTGCAGCACTTGCGGACGAACAACTCGACAGCGAAGAGAACGTCGGATATGCGCTCACGAAGATTGATGGGCTCGACATGGTCATGACGGGGCACCAGCACGGTCGCTTCCCAGATGCGAAAGGTATGTTCGCTTCGTTCCCGAACGTCGATATGGCAAAAGGGACGATCAACGGCAAACCGGTCGTCATGGCGAACAACCAAGGGAAAGACCTCGGTGTCATCGATTTCGAACTCGAACTCGTCGACGGCAAATGGCAGATTCTTGACGCATCAGCCACGCTCGACACGGTGACAGCTGATACGACGGTCGACCCGACAATTCAGGCGTTGATCGAAGACGACCACTTGGCGACAATCGACTACATCAACCAGCCGGTTGGTCAGATTCAAGACGATATTCAAAGCTACTTCGCGCTCGTCCGTGACGATGCATCGGTCCAGTTCGTGACGAACGCACAGAAATGGTACGTCGAGAAAGAACTCGAGACGAACCCGGAGCTTTCACCTTATAAAGGTCTGCCACTCTTGTCGGCAGGGGCACCGTTCAAAGCGGGCGGTCGTGAGTTGACGGACGCGAGCTATTACACGAACATCCCCAAAGGTCAAATCGCCTTGAAGAACGTGGCGGACTTATATGTTTATCCGAACACGCTTGAAGTCGTCAAAGTGACAGGGAAAGACGTCATGGACTGGCTCGAGATGTCAGCGGGGGCATATGACCAAATCGAGACAGATGGGGAAAACCTCCTCAACCTCCAGTTCCGTAGCTATAACTTCGACGTCCTCGACGGCTTGACGTATGAGATCGATGTCACAGGTCCGGCGAAGTTCGATGTCGGCGGGAAGCTCGTCAACGAGAACGCCAACCGTGTGAAGAACGTCGAGTATAACGGTCAACCGATCACGATGGACCAAGAGTTCTTGGTCGCGACGAACAACTATCGTGCCGGTTCGTCTTCATTCCCAGGTCTCGGTGGCGGGAAGAACATCGTCTATCGCTCAGCGTATGAGACACGTAACGTCATCTCGGACTATATCGTGTCGAGTGGCAGCAACTTGGACTATAAAGCCGACAACAACTGGAAGATTGTCGCGGACGCGAAACGTTCTGTGACATTTGAGACAGCAGATGCCGGCAAGCAGTACTTGAACCTTTACGAAGGCATCGAAGCGACAGACGCGACTCGTGCGGACGCAGCGGGGCGTCTCTTCCGGACGTATACGCTCGGTCTCGAGCCGACAGCACCAGAGTTCGTGTTAAACCTCACAGTGGATACGATCAAACCGGGCTCAAAACGCGTGACGGGAATGACGGCTCCTGGAGCAGACGTGACGCTTCGCGACGGCAATCGTGTATTGGCTCAGACGGTCGCAAATGAGAACGGAGAATATGTACTGTCTGTCAAACCGCTCAAGCTTCGCCAAACAGTCGAAGTCGTCAGTGAAAAAGACGGTCAGACGAAGTCGGAAATGAAAGTCGTCGGTGCCGGCCACGTCGGTGAACCAGCGCTTCGTTAATTGGAAATGAGCTTCCTGAATGGAGGCTCATTTTTTGTGGCAAAAATGTGAATGAAAACCCTTACATTCCATGGATTCTTCTTGTATAATCAATCATGTAATCGGTTACATGACACATGTAAACCGAAGAGCTGGCGGGGATCAGCTACATATGGACGGAAAAGGGGACTGACAGATGATTACATTCTTTGTCGCACTCGCACTACTTTTGGTCGGGTATTTGGTATATGGTCGTTACGTCGAGAAGACGTTCGGCATCAAGGAAGAGCGGACGACGCCCGCTTACGCTTCCCAGGACGGCATCGATTACGTGCCGATGGGTAAAAAGCGGAACTCGATGATTCAATTACTGAACATCGCCGGTGTCGGACCAATCTTTGGACCGATCATGGGGGCGCTCTACGGACCGGTCGCGTTTCTTTGGATCGTCTTCGGGTCGATTTTTGCCGGGGCGGTACACGACTATTTGACAGGAATGATTTCCCTTCGGAATAACGGGGCACACTTGCCACAACTAGCGGAGAAGTTCCTCGGACGCTCGCTCCGTCATATCGTCAACGGATTCGCACTTTTACTTCTTTTACTCGTCGGAACAGTGTTCGTCACGTCTCCGAGTAACATGATCAACAACTTGTTTGATGGAAACGCATCGACGCTCATGTTCGTCATCTTCGGTGTGTTCGCCTACTATATCTTGGCGACGCTCCTTCCGGTCGATAAGATCATCGGACGCATATACCCGTTCTTTGGGGCACTACTCGTCGTCAGTGCTATCGGGATCGCGGTCAGCTTGTTCGCACAAGGTTACCAAATCCCAGAAATGACATTGACGAACATGCATCCGGACGGCTTGCCGATCTGGCCGCTCCTCTTCTTCACGATTTCGTGTGGGGCGCTCTCTGGCTTCCATGCGACACAGTCGCCGATCATCTCGCGGACGACGATGAAAGAAAGCAACGGCCGTGAAATCTTTTACGGTATGATGATCGCGGAAGCCGTCATCGCCATGATTTGGGCTGGGGCTGCGATGGCCATCTTCGAGCCAGGTGAATTGCTCGGACTCATCAACTCAGGGACGCCGGCACTCGTCGTCCAAGAAGTGGCGACACTCATGCTCGGTAGCATCGGTGGAACGCTCGCGATTCTCGGTGTCATCGTCTTGCCGATCACATCAGGCGACACGGCATTCCGTAGCGCCCGTATGATCATCGCGGACTACTTGTCGATCGCGCAGAAGAAGTTCTCGTCACGCCTCTGGATCGCACTGCCACTCTTCGCGATCTCATACGTGCTCACGAACATGGACTTCCAGATGCTCTGGCAATACTTCAACTGGGCGAACCAGACGACGGCGGTCATCGCACTGTTCGTCGGGGCGATGTACCTGTATATTAAAGGACGCAACCACTACATCGCGCTCCTTCCAGGGACGTTCATGTTGTATGCGGTCTGGTTCTATATTTTGACGGCACCAATCGGATTCAAACTGGACGGGGTCCTTCCGTATGTCATTTCGACACTCGGGACGTTGACGTTGCTCGTCTTGTTCCACAAGCGGGCACGCGCGATGCGGGCTGCACAAATGGAATGTGACGTTCCGGTGAAAGAAGTCGCATAATCTCGACACGGGCTAATCGGTAGCCCGTGTTTTCGATTGCGTTTAAATCGGGAAATGTCCATACTAGAGGGAACAGTTATGGAAGGTGGGAGCATATGAAACAAGAACAACTCAAAGAGATGCTCCATGCCGACACGCTCGGGGAAGAGATCGCGAGCGCGATCACGCACGGCTTAGGAGTCATCTTCAGCATCGTCGCCCTCGTCTTACTCGTCATGAGTGCGACGGAAAGTGGGAGCACGTGGAACGTTACGGCGGTCAGCGTGTTCGGGGCATCGATGATTTTACTCTACTTATTCTCGACGCTCATGCACGCCATCCCGCATCCACGAGCGAAGCGGGTGCTGCAAGTGTTTGACCATGCGGGGATTTACTTACTCATCGCCGGAAGCTATACGCCGTTTGCTCTTGTGACGCTTCACGGGACGCTCGGCTGGACGTTATTCGGGATTGTATGGGGAGTGGCGATTCTCGGAATCATCTGGAAACTATTTTCGACCGGGAAGTACATGTGGGTGTCAAACGTGACATACCTCGCACTCGGCTGGATCTGCATCATTGCCATCCGTCCGCTCTATGAATCACTCGGGCATCAAGGGTTCATGCTTCTCCTCGCAGGAGGGATTGCCTATTCGGTCGGAATCGTGTTTTATGTGTGGCAAAAACTGCCGTTCAACCATGCGATTTGGCACTTATTCGTCCTAGCGGGAAGTGTGTTCATCTTCCTCAGTATTTTACTCTATGTCGCACCTTCGACAAGCCTATAAGACAGCCGTCCTACGGGGCGTCTGTCTTTTTTGAAAAGTTGGGAAGAAAGTGCTGCAAACGGTTACAAAAATACAGACGAATTGACGTTTGTGTGTCATAATAATTGCAGACATCATCATAGAGATAGATGGGTGTAAAAGTAAGGGGGAAAATCAGATGGAAAAAGTGTTGCGCGATGGATTTATCTACATGTCACAAAACAAAACACTCAACAGTTTGGCAAAGAAATATGGCCTACGATTTGGTGCATCACGCTTTGTAGCAGGGGAAGACTTTAAGGCTTCCGTTCCGACGATTCGCGAATTGAACGCGAAAGGGTTGTCGGTCACGGTCGACCACCTCGGGGAATTTATTAAGACGGTCGAAGAAGCGAATACGAATCGTGACGAAATCATTCGTGCGATTGAAATTATGGCAGAAGAACAATTAGACGCCTATATGTCCCTTAAATTGACGTCACTCGGATTCGACATCTCAGACGAGTTGATTGAAGACAACATGCGTCAAATCCTAACGGTCGCACGAGAAGTAGGGGTCTTTGTGGCCATCGATATGGAAGATGAGCAGCGTTGTGAGAAGACGCTCGAGTTGTTCAAGAAGCTGAAGGGTGAATTTGATGGTCTCGGAACGGTCATCCAGTCGTACTTGTACCGCTCGGAAGATGACATCAATCACCTCGCACCGCTCAAGCCGAACCTCCGGATTGTCAAAGGGGCATATAAAGAGCCGGCGACGGTCGCGTTCCCTGAAAAAGAGGACGTCGACCATAACTACGTGAAGCTCGTCAAACTCCATCTTGCGAACGGAAACTACGCATCCATCGCGACACACGATGACCATATGATTGACGCCGTCATCGAGCACGTCAAAGAAAACAACATCCCACTCGACCAGTTCGAGTTCCAGATGCTATACGGCATCCGCGTCGAGCGTCAACTCGAGCTCGTACGCCAAGGCTATAAAGTCCGCGTCTACGTGCCATACGGCCGTGACTGGTACGGTTACTTCATGCGCCGCCTCGCGGAGCGTCCGGCGAACGTGGCGTTCGTATTAAAAGGAATGGTGAAGAAATAAAACAAGCACACGAGTTCACGTTGAACTTGTGTGCTTTTCTGTGTGTAGATGTTTTTCGAGTATCCGATCGATTTCACTTTGTTCGACTTCGGTAATCCCATCTTTCATTTTCGGGATAATCAAAGCTTCATCCTCTTCATAATAAAGGAAGCGATACGACTCGTCTTGATATACGCGAAGAATAGATGTCCAAGTAACTTGTGTCGTACGGTGGATACTACCGCGAACGGCTTGCATTTCGACGTGAGTTTCAGAAAACTGAAGCTTAATGTCTTTTGGCCAAACGTTCTGTTTTTTGAGGATGCGACGGATCTGCCAAAGGTAGAGTGGGGCATGTAAATCTTTAAACAGCGGTCTAAGTAATAGGGCGAACAACATCCCAATTCCAAATGTGATCAACAATCGTGTCATCGTCGATTCGAGATTAGGAAATAATAAGATTGTAGCAATGAACCCAAGCGCGAATAGCGGAATATTCATATATTTCAACCATACGCTGCGAATTCGTTTATGTTGATCAGAATGGTGAATCATGTCGTTTTGGAAAGCTGAAAAATCTTCAAGCGTCAGTTTGTACGTGGTGACCATAACATCTGCTCCTTTGTAGTTTGTCATATGCATGTATGTCTAGGGAGTATTGAACCTTGAATATAGTTGCTTAGAGAGTGATATTTAAGTATTTTTGTAACAAGTGATTGATGGTTGTTTGATTAGTCTCACTCAACTTTCGCTTCGGTATAATAATTGCTTCCGTCGCTTCGATGTATAGATAATAGTTGATTTCGTCTTCACTTACTCTTTCAATTGCTTTCCATGAGACTCGAACCTGTTTATTGACGGCGTTGTGGAGAGAGTTGACTTCAATTCCGTTCTCATAAATTGATAATGTCAAGTCACGTGGCCATTTCGATTCCTGTCGAAATATGGAACGCAATAGTTTCAGCCTAATTGTAAAATGCACTTTCTTGAAGAAAGGGAACAAGAGAAGCGGTGCTACAACAGCGGTACCGACAGCGAGTATGAGGATGATGGCGGCGGACATTGTTTCAGGTAACAAGGTGATTGCGAGGGCAAATCCATAAAAAGCTGTCAGCAACATGAGCACAATCGTGATAAGTAAAGATTTCCGTTTTTCCGAAACCGAGTTTTCAATAAAATTTTTTTGTAGCATGAAAAAATCATTTTTTGTCAATTGATAATGAATCATCTATCACTAACTCCTTCCTTTCATCTGATTAACGAAGTAATATCTGTTAACCACTGTATCATGTAGTGGATTAATTTCCCATAAAAACAGACTCAGTACCTGATGACTGAGCCTGTTTCAAAATTATCCATTAATCACTGTACCACCATTGACGTGAATGACTTGACCACTGACGTACGTCGAGTCATCGCTTGCAAGATAGACATAGGCCGGTGCGAGTTCGGCCGGTTGCCCCGGACGTTTCATACCGGAAGAGTCCCCGAACGATTTGACCTTCTCCGCATCGAACGTCGATGGGATGAGCGGTGTCCAAATCGGTCCGGGGGCGACCCCGTTGACGCGAATCTTTTTGTCCGCCAAGTTTTTGGCGAGCGAGCGGGTGAACGCGGTGATCGCGCCTTTCGTCGACGCATAGTCAATTAGCTGATCGTTTCCTTCATATGCCGTAATCGAGGTCGTATTGATGATGCTGGCTCCTTCTTTTAAATAAGGGAGCGCGGCTTTCGTTAAGTAAAACATGCTGAAGATGTTCGTGCGGAACGTCTTCTCGAGTTGTTCGTCCGAGATGTCGAGAAGTGATTCCTGCGGATGCTGCTCGGCGGCGTTATTGACGAGGATGTCGATATGACCGAACGTCTCGAGCGTCTCCTCGACGATTCGTTGACAGAAAGAAGATTCCCCGAGGTCTCCTTGGAGCAAGAGACAGGCTTGGCCCAAGTCTTCAATCCGTTCTTTCGTCGCTTCCGCGTCCTCGAGCTCGTTTTGGTCCTTATAAACGATGACCGAGTTCGCACCTTCATGGGCGAAGAAGATGGCGACCGATTTCCCAATCCCGGAATCCCCGCCGGTGATGATCGCGACCTTGTCTTTTAACTTGTCACTTCCCTTATAGTCTTCCCGTTCATAGATCGGGAAGGGCTCCATCTTCGAATCGATTCCTGGTTGGTGCGCCTGTTCTTGTGCGTCCTTTTTAAACGACTCAAAATCCTTTCGACTACCTGCAGTGTTCAGACGATTATCGCGCATGCGTACATTCCCCTTTCTGAATTTGACTCTTTTTGTCTATACCACATCGATTGAAAACTAATCGTTCAATCAAAAAATGGAATGAAATTGAAAAATGAACGCTTGCGAATGAATGTTCATTCATTTATGATAGAAGAGTAAACACGATGGTGATTGCGATTTTTTTTACGCGTGAAATGAATCACTATTCATTCTCATTTTAGGGGGGAACACTATGACGAGTCACATCGAACAATCAACCGACCTCCGTTTGACGAACTCAATTCGTTTTGCGGTCGTCATCGGTTCAGGAGTAATGGGGGCGGGGATTGCGGCTCACTTGGCGAACGCGGGGATTCGTTCGCTCATGCTCGACATCGTACCACGTGAATTGACAGCAAAAGAGGAAGCGAAAGGGTTGACGCTTGAGTCACCAGAAGTACGAAATCGCATCGCCTCAGAAAACCGTCAGAAGCTATTGAAACAAAATCCGGCACCACTTGCGACAGCCGACCATCTCAACTTCATCGAAGTCGGGAACTTAGAAGATGATTTAGAGCGTTTGAAAGAAGCGGACTGGGTCATCGAAGTCGTCGTCGAGCGCCTCGATGTGAAGCAACAGCTCTTCGAGAAGATTGCACCTTACATCCGTGAAGATGCGATCCTCAGCTCGAACACGTCAGGGATCTCCATCGAAGCGATGGCAAGTGCCCTTCCGGAAGGATTGAAATCACGCTTCCTCGGAACGCACTTCTTCAACCCACCGCGCTACTTGAAGTTGCTCGAACTCATCCCGACGGAGAAGACAGCACGCCCGGTCATCGACTTCATGTCACGCTTCGCGGAAGACCGACTCGGGAAAGGTGTCGTCGAAGCCAAAGACACGCCGAACTTCATCGGTAACCGAATCGGGACATACGGTCTCCTCGTCACGTTCGAAGAGATGCTCAAGCAAAACGCGTCAATCGGAGAGATGGATTCAATCACAGGTCCACTCATCGGTCGCCCGAAATCAGCGACGTTCCGCACACTCGATGTCGTCGGAATCGACACGTTCGTCCACGTGGCGGGTAACGTCTACGAGACGCTCGAAGCTGGGGAAGAGAAGGACACGTTCGACGTCCCTTCAGAAATGAAGCAACTCGTGGAAAAAGGTTGGATCGGACAGAAAGCCGGTCAAGGTTTCTATAAGAAAGAAGGAAAGGTCATTCAGGAATTGAATCTTCAAACGTTCGAATACGAACAATTGAAAGCGATTACAGGTCCTGAGCTCGATCAAATCAAATCACTTCCTGGTTCGAAAGCGAAGTTGAAAGGTGCCATCTTGAACAAAGGTCGCGTCGGACAACTGCTCTGGCCAATCACGGCGAAGACGCTCGCTTACTCGGGGCGTCTTACTGGAGAGATTGCAGACACAATCGTTGCGATTGACGATGCGATGAAGTGGGGCTTCGGTTGGAAATTCGGACCGTTCGAAATGTGGGATGCCCTCGGTGTTGAAAAATCAGTCGAACGTATGAAAGCGGAAGGATACGACGTCCCGGCATGGATCGATGAGATGCTTGCTGCAGGTAACACGTCATTCTATAAGGGAGACCAGTATTACGATAAAGCGTCGAAGGCGTATGTCGAGAAGACCGTCAACCCGAAAGAATTGAAACTCAAGCCACTCGCAAAATCAAACGGCATCATCTTAGAGAACGGTGGGGCACGCCTCGTCGATATCGGCGATGACGTCGTCGCACTCGAATTCACATCACCAAACAACGCAATCGGTGTCGACATCATGCAGATGATCGAACAGTCGATTGATCGTGTCGAGAAAGACTTCAAAGGAATGGTTCTCGCGAACGACGGCAAGAACTTCTGTGTCGGCGCGAACCTTGCGATGATGCTCATGGAAGCAGAAGACGAGAACTGGTTCGAACTCGATTGGATCATCAACAAGTTCCAACAAGTCGTTCAAAAGATTCGTTATTCAAGTCGCCCGGTCGTCGCCGCACCATACGGCATGACGCTCGGTGGCGGAACGGAAATCAGCTTACCGGCAGCACGTATGCAAGCTGCGCTGGAGACATACATGGGTCTCGTCGAAGTCGGTGTCGGTCTCATCCCAGGTGGGGGCGGAAATGTCAACACGTATCGTCGTCTCCTTGAACAGACGCCAAAATCGATGCAAAACATCGAGAAGGCGGCGCAACAGACGTTCGAGAACATCGCGATGGCGAAAGTATCGAAGTCGGCATTTGATGCGAAGACACTCGGTTACCACCGTGCAGTCGACGGGATCTCGATGAACCGTGATCACTTGACGTTCGATGCGAAACAGACGGTACTTGAACTTGCCGATGGGTATACGGCACCGGTTCGTGAGAAATTGCCAGTCGTCGGTCAAACGGGTAAAGCGACGCTCGAACTCGCGGCGTATGAAATGTTCTACGGCGGTTATATTTCAGAGCATGATTTGAAGATTGCGAAGAAACTCGCACATGTCATCAGTGGTGGCGATTTGGCGTACGGTACGCTCGTCGACGAACAGTACTTCCTCGACATCGAGCGTGAAGCCTTCTTGAGCCTCATCGGGGAGCCGAAGTCACAACAACGGATGCAACATATGCTCGTGAAAGGCAAACCACTACGGAACTGATAAAGGGGGACATAACAGATGAGGGAAGCAGTCATCGTAGCCGGCGCACGGACGCCGGTCGGAAAAGCAAAACGCGGTTCGTTCCGTAACGTTCGTTCGGACGAGCTCGCGGGATATGCCATCAAGGCAACGCTTGAGCGTTCAGGATATAAAGGCCCGATTGATGACGTCATCATGGGTTGTGCGATGCCAGAAGCGGAGCAAGGGATGAACATCGCTCGCTATGCGGCGGTCCGGGGGGGACTGTCGCACGAAGTTCCAGCGATCACCATCAACCGCTACTGCTCGTCAGGTCTTCAAGCCATCGCGGATGCGGCGGCAAAAATCATGATCGGTCAAGCAACGGCGATCATCGCCGGCGGTATGGAATCGATGAGCCAAGTACCGATGGGTGGTCACGTCATCCGTCCAAACCCACACATCATGGAGACGGCACCTGAGTACTACATGAGCATGGGTCACACGGCAGAGCGTGTCGCGGCCGAATATAACATCTCGCGCGAAGACCAAGATGCGTTTGCTATCAACAGTCACCAAAAAGCGGCTGCAGCGATCGCGGGTGGCAAGTTCCAGGAAGAAATCGTTCCTGTGACGGTCATCGAGCACGTGCTCGGTGAAGACGGTAAAGTCGCAGAAGTGGAGAAAGTCGTGAAGCATGACGAAGGTGTCCGTGCCGATTCGACAATTGAAGCACTCGGTAAACTTCGCCCAGCTTTCAAAATCAAAGGATCGGTCACGGCGGGTAACGCCTCACAAGTGTCAGACGGAGCGGCAGCAGTCCTCGTCATGGATCGTGAAGAAGCAGAACGCCAAGGGTTACAACCGATGGCGAAGTTCCTCTCGTTCGCAGTCGGTGGTGTCCGTCCGGAAGTGATGGGAATCGGTCCAGTCGTCGCCATTCCAAAAGCACTCGAAATGGCTGGCGTGAAGTTAGAAGAAGTCGGATTGTTCGAGTTGAACGAAGCGTTCGCGAGCCAATCACTCGGTGTCATCCGTGAACTCGGAATCGATCCATCGAAAGTGAATGTGAACGGCGGCGCCATCGCCCTCGGTCACCCACTCGGGTGTACAGGAGCAAAACTTTCTGTTTCGATCTTGCATGAGATGAAACGACGCAATGAGAAGTATGGGGTTGTCACGATGTGTATCGGCGGCGGAATGGGCGCGGCTGGTGTCTTCGAATTACTTTAAGGGGGAATCGGATATGGAACGTACAGAACATGAATTGATTAAAGGCGGTAGCTTTGTCATTGACGCACTCGACGCATCGCGTCTCTTCACACCAGAGGATTTCTCAGATGAGCATAAAATGATTGGTGACACGACAGCAGGATTCGTCGATGATCGCGTCATGCCAGTCCTCGAGCGTATCGAGAAGCACGAGTTCGACCTTTCAGTCGAATTGTTGAAAGAAGCAGGCGAGCTCGGTCTCCTCGGAGCAGACGTTCCAGAAGAGTACGGCGGCTACCAACTCGATAAAATCTCATCTTCGATCATCACGGAGCGTTTCGCGAAAGCTCGTTCGTTCGCACTCAGCTACGGCGCACACGTCGGAATCGGGACACTCCCGATCGTCTTCTTCGGATCAGAAGAGCAAAAGCACAAGTACTTGCCGAAACTCGCGACAGGAGAATGGATCGCGGCTTACGCGCTCACGGAGCCAGGCTCAGGGTCTGACGCCCTCGGTGCGAAAACGACGGCTGTCTTGAACGAAGCAGGCACGCACTACGTGTTGAACGGTGAGAAGCAATGGATCACAAACGCTGGCTTCGCGAACGTCTTCGTCGTCTATGCGAAAATCGATGGCGACAAGTTCAGTGCCTTCATCGTCGAGCGTGACTTCAAAGGAGTCTCAACTGGCGCGGAAGAGCAGAAGATGGGAATCAAGGGATCGTCGACACGTACGCTCATCCTTGAAGACGTCGAAGTACCAGTCGACAACCTTCTCGGTGAAATCGGAAAAGGTCACGTCATCGCCTTCAACATCTTAAACGTCGGTCGTTACAAACTTGCAGTCGGTGCGGTCGGTTCATCAAAACGTGCGTTCGACCTTTCGGTACAATATTCGAACGAGCGCAAACAGTTCAAGACACCAATCAGCCAATTCCCGCTCATCCAAGAGAAATTGGCAACGATGGCAGCGAACATCTATGCGATGGAAAGCTCAGTGTATCGTACGGGCGGCTTGTTCCAAGATAGCTTGGATGCACTTGGTGACGAGAACATGCGCGACGGATCAAAAGTGGCACAAGCGATTGCTGAATATGCGATCGAATGCTCACTCAACAAAGTATTCGCTTCTGAAACGTTTGACTACGTTGTCGACGAAGCGGTCCAGATCCATGGTGGATACGGATTCATGGCAGAGTATGAAGTCGAAAACCTCTATCGTGACTCACGCATCAACCGCATCTTCGAAGGAACGAACGAGATCAACCGTTTGATCGTTCCGGGTACACTTCTCAAGAAAGCGATGAAAGGTGAATTGCCGCTCCTCGCAGAAGCACAAAAACTTCAAAAAGAGCTCATGAGCTACATGCCGCAAGAATTGGATGGCTCACCGCTCGCACGCGAGAAGATGCTCCTTTCGAACATGAAGAAAATCAACTTGATGGTCGCAGGTACAGCGGTTCAGAAGTACCAACAAGACCTTCAAAGCGAACAAGAAATCTTGGCGAAGATTGCAGACATGATCAGTGCCATCTATGCGCTTGAAGCAGCCATCGCTCGTACAGACAAAGCGATCGCACGCACAGGCGAAGAGAAGAACACGCTCAAAGTCCGCTACACAGAAATCTTTGCGGAACAAGTGTTCAAACAAGTCGAACTCATGGCGAAAGAAGTATTGTATGCAGCGGCGTCTGGTGACGAGCAGCGCATGCTTCTCTCGGCAATGAAGAAGTTCAGCCGCTATCAGCCGATCAATGTGATCGGGACGAAGCGTGAAGTCGCTGCGAGCCTCATCAAAGCGAACAAGTTTATCGTGTAATTCAATCGACAGAAAGGGTGGACCGGACGCGGTCGGCCCTTTCTTTTTTTGACCTCTGCCACGTACAATAGAAACGAGGGGGAGAGACGATGAGAACACGCGATAGATTGCTTGAACGAATGGAACAAATCGGAGAATCGGTTGCCGCACACGAAGGGACGCTGATGTTGCTGGCATTAGGGTCGATTGGACAAGAGACGGAGCGGTTGGATGATTATTCGGACCTCGATTTCTTTTTAATTGTCGAGGACGGGCAGAAGGCACGCTTTATCGACCGACTCGACTGGCTTGAAGTCGAGCCGCTTCACTATCAGTTTCAAAACACGAAAGACGGACATAAGATTATGTATCACGATGGCATCTACGGTGAATTCGCCGTCTTTGAAGTACATGAACTCGCAGCGATCGCCTATACACAAGGACGCGTCGTCTGGCGACGGGACGAAGCACTCGACGTGTTTGCGACACCGCGTCTTGAAATCGCGCGTGAAGCGACGGCTTACTACTATGAAGAAGCATTGACGAACCTATATGTCGGCTTGCTTCGGGAACGCCGGGGCGAGATGCTCGCCGGGTTCGAACTCGTCCAAGTTGCGGCCGTTCAAAACGTCTTGAAGGCGCTCGGTGGACAAGGAGACCCGTTCAACCCGACACGTCGGGTCGAGACGAGACATCCAGAGATGATTTCTTTCTTGATGGACGGGGTATTAGGATATGGCAAGTCGGGCGTCGCGGCGGCGGTCATCTTACGTTTTATCGAAGAGCGATATGAGGTCAACCCAACGATGAAACGAGAGATCGAACGGTTGCTTGAGACGTGAATTGATTTCTCTGAATATGCTACATTGATGAGAGAGGTGATGAACAGATGGTGACACTATACGGCTATCCACCATGCAGTACGTGTAAAAAAGCAGAAAAATGGTTGAAAGAGCAAGGGGTCGAGTATACATACGTTCATATCGTCGAATCGACACCGACGAAAGAAGAACTCGCCGAGCTGTGGAAACAATCAGACTTACCGCTTAAGAAGTTCTTCAATACGAGCGGGCAAGTCTATCGGAACGAAGGCATCAAAGACAAACTGCCAAATCTATCAGAAGACGAACAACTTGAGCTATTATCAAGCAATGGTATGCTTTTGAAGCGACCAATCGTCACAAATGGTGAAAAAACGACGGTCGGATTTTCAGAAAAGTCCTTTACGGACGTTTGGGGCTAAGTGCTATAATACAGATGTGAGTCTAATTTATTTGAGGGGGAAGTTAGGATGAGCAAAGTACCAGCAAATTTACGTTATTCAAAAGAACATGAGTGGGTAGAAGTGAACGGAACGAAAGCCCGCATCGGCATCACGGATTTCGCACAAAGCGAACTAGGGGATATCGTGTTTGTGGAACTCCCAGAAGTTGACGGTACAATCCTACTCGACGAGCCATTCGGTTCAGTCGAATCAGTCAAGACGGTCTCTGAGTTGTATGCGCCAGTATCTGGACGCATCACAGCAGTGAACGAAGACCTTGCCGATTCTCCAGAACTCGTCAACGAGTCACCGTTTGAAAATGCATGGATGGTCGAAGTTGAGTTGACGGAAGAGTCAGACCTCGACAAGCTCATGTCTGCAGAAGAATATGAAGCGATGATTCAAGGATAAGTAAAACCGGCCTCTCCTAATTGGAGAAGCCGGCTTTTTTTATGTTCACTCGAAATCGAGTCGGTAATGGTCCGATTTGACGAGCGTCGCCCGTTCGAACATACGATAGAAGAAAATCCCGAGCCCGACTGGAATAAGCCCGAACAAGACGATCACAAGAAGCACGTTGAACAAGGCGAACCCGCCCGGCATGAGATGTAGCGCGTTTATTGGTCCGATGAGTCCAGATACGCCAAACCCTGCGCTGATTGGAGTTCCCTCGATTCTTAATATACCAGCGAGCGCACCGAGGATGGCCGCGTTCGCCAAAATCGGAAGCATCATAATCGGGCGTCGGACGAAGTTTGCCATTTGAATCTTCGGCGATCCGAGGAAGTGGGCGATCGATGTACCGGTCGCGTTCGCCTGCCAACCCGCGATGGCGAGACCGAACCCGGCGGCGACGACGCCGAGGTTTGCCGCACCGGCTGCAACGCCTGATAGACTGATGGCCGTCGCGATCCCGACAGTCGAAATCGGCGAGACGATGATGAGCGAGAACGCCATCGCGATCAAGATGCCCATGAGAACCGGTTGAAGATCCGTCATCGTCATGATGAGGTATCCGATGTATGTCGTGATCTGTGAAATATACGTCAATAAGAAGGCACCGATGCCGCCTGCGACGACAATGACTGTCATCGGCATGACGATGACCGTATACGTCTTCAAGTGGGGAGCGAGCTTCATGACAAGAATCGTAGCGATCGCAGCGGTCACACCGGCTGTGATCACGTCACCGATTCCGGCCATCACGAACGCACCTTCATTAATTCGAACGGCGCCACTGCCGACATAGGTTGCGATGGCAATCGTTCCTGCCTCTAAAATCGATCGTCCGAACTGCATCGCGACGGCAAGACCGATAATGGCCGGGAGGAGGCGCATCGCAATCGTCGTCGCATCCAATATGAATTGAAGAGACGGAAAATAAGGGAGTATAGCTTTCGTGAGTTCACCGAGCAGCGCGCTCGGGATGAGGGCGATCAGAATCGCCATGCTGAGACCGTTTAAGACGTTCATCGTAAATTGCTTTGTCGTACCAGTTGCTTGTTCCGTCATCATTCATTCACCTGTCCTTCTTCTTTGCTGTTATGTACAAAAGCGATAAAGTTAAAACCCATATTATTCCTATCAGACAGAAGAGTCAAGAGAATCATTGAAAAATTCTGAAATTTCACGAGAGCACGATTTTTGAACGGGACTCGAACGACTATTATAATGATAAGAGAGGTGAGAAAAATGATTACAGACGGATACTTATATATATACGCCCCAATGTGTGGTACATGCGCTGTCGCGGAGAAAATGTTGACGGTTGTCGAGGCGATCGACCCTGAAATTCAGATTGAAAAGCGCGATGCGAACTATATCCCAAAAGAACTTGAAGCTTATCAGGTGATGAGCGTCCCAGCGCTGTTAAAGCTTGAAAATGGCGAGGTTCGGGATCGTCTTTACGCTTTTCAAAACGTTCAACACGTCCTCTCTTTCGTAAAGTGAGAGAGGAACATTAGAATAATCTGAAAATTTTAAATAATCAGTTGACACAGAAAGTTCACGAATGGTATATTCATTACAACATCTTACTTGAACACAAAATAGGACGCGATATTCCCGACATCAAGACGTTTTGGTGAAGCCGCTGCTACCTTTATACGAATACACGTCAGTCTTCCCTTCGATTGTCCCCCAAAAAAATCAAGCGAAGAAAGACGTTCCGTATAATCGCACGGTCCAAATCAAGATCGAGTGATGATTGGTGAATCTCCCCCATATAAGGATGTAAATCTTGAACGGGCAAAAGATTTTCATCTATGGGCTGTCCTTCCGTGACTCAAGGTGCTACGTTCTGTGTCGTCCTCGGACGGCACCTTTTTTTGATTTTTTTGAAAAAATGATTTGACAGCAGAAAAAGCTGTCGCTATGATAAAGCTAATCGAATACACAACACTCTTATCAAGAGAGGCTGAGGGACTGGCCCTATGACGCCCAGCAACCGCGGAGCAATCCGAAATGGTGCTAATTCCAGCAAGGTGAGAAACCTTGAGAGATGAGAGCAATCGTTGTCCGTACGATAAAGTGCGCACGTTTGCTCAAACGTGCGCACTTTTTTTGTTGTCAGGAGGGAAAGGAATTGATTCAATTACGAAACGTCGCCAAATGGTTCGATACGAAGAATGGTCGTGTCCAGGCGGTGGATGATGTGTCACTAACGATTGATCGCGGTGAAATTTTTGGAATAATCGGATATTCGGGGGCGGGGAAGTCGACGCTCATCCGATTGCTCAACCGTCTCGAATCACCGTCTAGCGGTGAAATCGAGGTCGCCGGGAGTGAGCTCACGAAGCTCAGCCCGAAAGAATTACGAGGAGTTCGCAAGAACGTCTCGATGGTCTTCCAGCACTTTAACCTTCTGTGGTCGCGCACGGTCGCAGAAAACATCAGCTTCCCACTCGAATTGATTGGGGTACCGGCAAGTGAGCGGAAGCGTCGGGTTCAGGAACTCGTCGAGCTCGTCGGATTATCAGGTCGTGAAGACAGCTATCCGTCACAATTATCCGGCGGTCAAAAACAGCGAGTCGGGATTGCCCGCGCGCTCGCTACAAATCCAGAGGTGCTCCTCTGTGACGAAGCGACAAGCGCGCTCGACCCGAAGACGACGGATTCGATTCTTGAACTGCTCGTCAGCATCAATAAGAAGCTCGGATTGACAATCGTCCTCATCACGCATGAGATGCACGTCATCCAAAAGATTTGTCATCGCGTCGCCGTGATGGAGGCAGGGAAAGTCGTTGAGACAGGTCAAGTCTCTGACGTGTTCCAACATCCGGAGCAGCCAATCACAAAAGAATTCGTGAAACAAATCGGGGCAGTCGACGATCTGTCGCTCACGTTCGAACATTTGAAAGCACGCTATCCGAGTGGGCAAATCGTCAAATTGAAATTCTTGAACGAAACGGCAGAACAACCGATTTTGTCTGACGTCCTTAAGACGCACGACATCGGATTCAACATCATCGGCGGGAACGTGACCCAGTCACAAGTCGGTGCGCTCGGCACGCTATTCATCCAATTGATTGGGGAAGCACGAGAAATCGAACGCGCCATCGCGTCGATTCGTTCGCAATCAGTAGAAGTGGAGGTGGAAAGCGATGTTTCCTAACGTAGACTGGCAAATCATGATGGAACAGACATGGGAGACGTTGTACATGACGCTTGTCGCGGGTGTCGCGACGTTTGTGATTGGACTCGCTTTAGGTTTGATTCTTTATATTACAAACGAATCGCTATTATTGAAGAATCGTCCAATTTACGTCTTCGTCAGCGCGATCGTCAACGTGTTCCGTTCGATCCCGTTCATCATCTTAATCATCTTACTCATCCCGTTCACGTTGTTCCTGCTCGGTACGATGCTCGGTTCGACGGCGGCGCTTCCGGCACTCATCATCGGAGCGGCACCGTTCTACGCCCGAATGGTCGAACTTGCCCTTCGTGAAGTCGATCGTGGCGTCATCGAGGCAGCGGAATCGATGGGCGCGACGAAATGGCAAATTATTTATAAAGTCTTGATTCCGGAAGCTCTTCCGGCAATCGTTTCAGGACTCACGGTGACCATCGTTGCAATCGTCGGTTATACGGCGATGGCCGGTGTCGTCGGAGGCGGCGGACTCGGGAACTTGGCCTTCTTGGAAGGGTTCCAACGCTCACAAAATGACGTCACGTTTGTGGCGACGGTGCTCATCTTGATCATCGTGTTCGTCATCCAGTTCATCGGTGACCGACTCGTCACAAAAATTGATAAACGTTCAGCTTAATTACACATACACCATTTGGAGGGATTCATAATGAAAACTTGGAAAACAGTACTCGGATTGACAGCTTTATCAGCATTCACAGTTCTCGCGGCTTGCGGCGGAGAAGAGGCAGAAACAGGTTCTAGCGATGAAAAAACATTGATCGTCGGTGCGTCGAACGTACCGCACGCTGAGATTTTAGAGCACGTACAAGAAGAATATGAAGCAAAAGGCTACAAACTCGAAATCAAGAAGTTCCAAGACTACGTGCTTCCGAATAAGACGCTCGCAAGCGGTGAGCTCGATGCGAACTACTTCCAACACGAGCCGTACCTTGAGTCACAAATGGCTGAAAACAAAGACTACAAATTCGCATCTGCGGGTGGTGTTCACATTGAGCCAATCGGTGTCTACTCACAAAAATACAAATCGCTCGACGAACTTCCTGAAGGCGCAGAAATCATCATGAGTTCATCGGTCGCTGACCACGGACGAATTCTCACGATGCTCCAATCAGAAGGTCTCATCACACTTGCTGAAGGCAAGACGGTCGATGCGACAGTCTCTGACATCGTCGACAATCCGAAAGACTTGAAGTTCAAAACAGACGTTGAAGCAGCACTTCTTCCGACAGCTTACAACAACGGAGAAGGCGATGCGGTCCTCATCAACACGAACTACGCAATCGACGCAGGTCTTAACCCACTTGAAGATGCCATCGCACTTGAAGGCGAAGACTCACCATACGTCAACTTGATCGTCACACGTGAAGGGGACGAAGAAGATGAGCGCGTCAAAGCACTCCTCGAAGTATTGACTTCTGAAGAGACACAACAGTGGATCTTAGACGAATACAAAGGTGCGGTCGTACCGGTACAACAATAAGCAGTCTCGACTCAGGGGTCATCCCCTGGGTCTTTTTTTGTCTAGTGTTCTTTCATAAAGAGAAGTACACTACATATATGAAAGAAAAGGGGGGATTTGGATGAAGCTCAGACAGATTCATCCACTGACGTGGGGCGTCCTGTTCGGGACATTTTTTGCACGACTGGCGACGTTTTTTGTCATGCCATTTTTTGCAATCTATCTGGCCACGCTCGGCTTTTCGGCGAGTGTGATTGGAACAATCTTTGCCGTGACGGCACTTTCGGGTCTGTTCATGAGCTTCTTTGGGGGGACACTCTCTGACCGATATGGGCGAAAACAGCTCATGTTGATCGGCATCGTGCTCAGTGCCGTCACGTTCGCTGGTCTCGCGCTCGCGACCGAACTGTTTTGGTTTTATATGTTATCGATGTTGATGGGCATGTCGCGATCTTTCTTAGAACCGGCTTCGCGGGCACTCATCAGTGACACGACGCAGGCAGACCAACGGGTCATCGTCTATAACGTCCGTTACTTCATGATCAATATCGCCGCGGCCATCGGGCCACTCTTGGCGGTCGTCTTATCGCTCACCGGAGTGAAGACCGCATTCTTTGTCGTGACGGCAGTATACATATTGTATGGAATCATCATCTCGATCTTGTTTTATAAGTATCCGTTTGAAGAAGGAGACGGGGTCAAAGCACGGCCACGCTTGACGGAGACGTTTCGCGTTTTACGAGACGACCGGACATTCCGTGCAGTCATCATCGGGATGATTTTCGCGATTATCGGTTACAGTCAGTTCAATTCGACGCTTCCTCAATTCATCGCGTTACGCGACGGGTTAGAAGACGGTTCGAGATTGTTCGCTTACTTATTGACGACGAACGCAATCACGGTGCTCATCGTGCAATATCCGATTATGCGTTTCGGGATTCGTGTCTCTCCGATCAAGTCACTCTTTTTTGGAATCTCAACATTGTCGTTCGGACTCTTGCTCATCGGATTTGCGACAGTGGAGTGGGTGTTATTCGTTGCGATGGCCATTTTCACGGTCGGCGAAGTGTTGATGTTCACGATGACAGACGTATTGACGGACGAACTGGCTCCCGAACATTTACGGGGAACTTATTTTGGGGCGATGGGATTGACGTCACTCGGTCAGACAATCGGACCGATTATCGGTGGGGTGTTACTCGATACGTTTGGCCAATCATCGCTTCCGGTGTTCGGAAGTTTGGCGGTGTTGACGGGATGTGGTGCCTTCTTCTTCGCGGCTGCTGTGAGGGAGCGGAAAGCCGTCCTCGCACTTGTCGAAGAGAATGCCGGATAATGTCTTGATTTCCTACTATTAGCATTCTCAACTTTTATCATTTTATTGAGAATGAATTCTAAGGTGAGTCGCTTGAAATAAAAAAATGACTAGTCTAAGATTAGAATATATCTAATCTACGCCATTCACTATGGCGAGAAAATACGGAAGGGGTATCCGAATGTCTAACGTACCACAAATGAAAATTGATGACCTCCGCGTCTCAATCGAAGGAAAAGAGATTGTCAAAGGTCTTAACCTAGAAATTAAAGGTGGCGAAATTCATGCCATCATGGGTCCAAACGGGACTGGTAAATCAACACTCGCATCAGCACTCATGGGTCATCCACTTTATGAGGTCACTGGGGGAAGCGTCGAATTAAACGGCGAAGATGTCCTCGAGATGGAAGTCGACGAGCGCGCACAAGCAGGGATGTTCCTTGCGATGCAGTACCCGGCTGAAATCAGCGGTGTGACAAACGCAGACTTCTTGCGTTCAGCAATCAACTCACGTCGTGAAGAAGGTCAGGAAATCTCACTCATGAAGTTCATCCGTGAACTCGATGCGAAGATGGAACTTCTCGAAATCCCTTCAGAAATGGCACACCGTTACTTAAACGAAGGATTCTCAGGTGGTGAGAAGAAGCGTAACGAAATTCTTCAAATGATGATGATCCAACCGAACATCGCCATCTTGGATGAAATCGACTCAGGTCTTGATATCGATGCCCTTAAAGTTGTCGCAAAAGGTGTCAACGAAATGCGTTCAGAAGAGTTCGGCTGCTTGATCATCACGCACTACCAACGTCTCCTCAACTATATTGAGCCAGACTTCGTACACATCATGATGGACGGGAAAATCGTCATGTCTGGTGGCAAAGAGCTCGCACAGCGACTCGAAGCAGAAGGTTACGACTGGGTGAAGCAAGAACTCGGAATGACAGTAGACACAGAAGCGTAAGGAGGCTGTACGATGACCGTACAATTTGAATTGGATGCACAAGCGTTGTCGGCACGTGCAGAAGCGCTCGGCGGACCAGCATGGATGGTCAACCGTCGTAAAGAGGCAGCAGAACTTGCGCCGACACTTGCTTTGCCAAAAGTTGAAAAGATTAAGATTGATAAGTGGGACTTCGCAGCAGGTGATGTCAATCTCGAACCGAAAGACGGTTTGACAGCTGACATCGAATCACTTCTCGGAGACCACCGGACAAACGTGCTCGTTGAACGCAACGGTCATGTCGTCTATAACGAATTGTCGATGCCAGAAGGCGTCTTGTTCATGGGAATCAAAGAAGCGATGGAGCAACACCCAGAGCTCGTTGAGAAATACTTCATGACGGAAGGCGTACGTGTCGATGAAGAGCGTCTTTCGGCGTTGAACGCTGCCCTCACAAACGGTGGGGCGTTCATCTACGTACCGAAAAACACACAGTTGAAAGATCCGCTTCAAGCGATCTTTACGATGGAACAGGCGAACGGTGCCCTCTATCACCACACGATTCTCGTCGCTGACGAAGGTAGTGAAGTGACATACATCGAAAACTTCCTTTCTGGTACGAACGAACCGCACACGGTCAACGTCGTGACGGAAGTATTCGCTGGAGAGAACGCAAAAGTCGTCTTCGGTGGTGTCGATCAGCTCGCTGAATCTGCACTTACGTTCATGAACCGTCGCGGTGTCGTCTATGCGAACGGTCGCCTTGACTGGGCGCTCGGTCACATGAACGACGGGAACTCGGTCGTTGAGACGAAGACTCACCTCGTCGGAGACAACACGTATTCGGATACAAAAGCTGTGACAATCGGTCGCGGTGCACAAAAACAAAACTTCAACATCCGTACCGACCACTTCGGAAAAGCATCTGAAGGGTTCATCTTGATTCACGGTGTCCAAAAAGACGCAGCTACTGCGATCTTCAGCGGTACATCGATGATTCACCACGGTGCGTCAAAATCGAACGGTGTTCAAACAGAGCGCGTCTTGATGCTCTCTGAAAAGGCACGTGGGGATGCCAACCCGATTCTTCTCATCGATGAAGATGATGTTATGGCAGGTCACGCGGCATCAGTCGGCCGTGTCGATGATGTTCAATTGTACTACTTGATGAGCCGTGGTTTGTCTCGCCAAGAGGCAGAGCGTTTAATCATCCACGGATTCTTGACGCCTGTCGTCGAAGAACTCGCGATCGATTCGGTCAAAGACCGTCTCCGCGAAGTCATCGAAGGGAAAGTACGTTAAGATGTTGAACGCCTCGATTCGTGAACAGTTTCCGATTTTAGATCAGGAAATCAATGGACACCCGCTCGTTTATCTTGATAGCGCGGCGAGCTCACAAAAGCCGCTCGCTGTCATCGAGGCGATCGAGGACTATTATCGTCGCAACCATTCGAACGTGCATCGTGGCGTCCATACGCTCGGGACGCAAGCAACGGATGCGTATGAAGGAGCACGCGAACGCGTCCGTTCTTTCATCCATGCGGCGGTTCCTGAAGAAATCATTTTCACACGTGGGACGACGACGGCCATTAACTTGGTCGCGTCGAGCTACGGAGATGCGAATGTCGGTGAAGGCGACGAAATCGTCCTCACTCCGATGGAACACCATGCGAACTTGATTCCGTGGCAACAACTTGCCAAGCGCAAAGGCGCGACGCTTCGTTACGTCGAACTCACGTCGGACGGACGTGTCACACTGGATGCCGTTCAAGCCGTCTTATCGGATCGGACGAAAATCGTCGCGATGAGCCACGTCTCAAACGTGCTCGGTACAATCAATCCGATTGCCGAAGTCGCTCGACTCGCACATGAGAAAGGTGCTGTCATGGTCGTCGATGCCGCACAAAGTGCACCGCATCGTAAACTGGACGTTCAAGCACTGGACTGTGACTTCCTTGCCTTTTCTGGACATAAGATGCTCGGACCGACTGGAATCGGTGTCTTATACGGAAAGAAACAACTTCTCAAAAACATGGAACCGGTCGAGTTCGGTGGCGAGATGATCGACTATGTCGATTTGTATGAATCGACGTGGAAAGACATCCCTTACCGCTTCGAAGCGGGAACACCAATCATTGCTGGGGCGGTCGGACTTGCGGCAGCCATCGATTTCTTAGAAGAAATCGGGCTTGAGAACGTCGAAGCACACGAACGTGAACTCGCTTCTTACGCGATCGAGCAGATGAAAACGATTGAAGGAATCGAGATTTATGGTCCTGAAGATCGCGTCGGTCTCGTTACGTTCAACTTGAAAGACGTGCATGCGCACGACCTCGCGACCGTTCTCGATATGCAAGGCATCGCGGTTCGTGCCGGTCACCACTGTGCACAACCACTCATGCGTCTTTTGAAGCAATCATCGACGGCGCGGGCGAGCTTCTATTTGTACAACACAAAAGAAGAGGTCGACCGTTTCATCGAGGGATTACGTCAAACGAAGGAGTATTTCAATTATGAGTTTTAATAATCTCGACATGTTGTACCGCCAGGTCATCATGGATCACTATAAAAACCCAAGAAACCGTGGCGTCATCGAAGATGGCGTGACGGTGGACTTGAACAACCCGACATGTGGGGATTCGCTTCGTCTTCAACTACAAGTCGAAGACGACATCGTCAAAGATGCGAAGTTTGAAGGAGAAGGCTGCTCGATTAGTCTCGCCTCGGCATCGATGATGACCCAAATCGTCAAAGGAAAAACAGTAGAAGAGGCGCTTCAACTCGCTAACATCTTCTCTGAAATGGTTCAAGGCAAAGAGTACGACACGGATACGTTTGACCTCGGTGATATCGAGGCGCTCTCAGGCGTATCGAAATTCCCGGCTCGAATCAAGTGTGCCACGCTCGCGTGGAAGGCGCTTGAAAAAGGAGTAGACGAGGACGCGTAAGGAGAAGGAGGAGACCGATATGGCAAAGAACATGCCGGAAATTGGCGATTATAAATACGGCTTCCATGATCGGGACGTTTCGATTTTCCGTTCAGGCCGCGGCTTGACGACAGAAATCGTAGAGACGATCTCGCGCATGAAAGAAGAGCCACAATGGATGCTCGACTTCCGTTTGAAGTCGTTGGATCACTTCAACAAGATGGCGATGCCGACATGGGGCGGAGACCTCTCGGCACTTGATTTCGACGAAATCACTTACTATGTCAAACCATCTGAAAAGACAGAACGCTCATGGGATGAGGTACCAGAAGAAATCAAACGTACGTTTGACAAGCTCGGTATCCCAGAAGCAGAGCAAAAATACTTGGCAGGTGTCTCGGCTCAGTATGAGTCTGAGGTTGTCTACCACAGCATGCAAGAAGACTTCGAAGCCAAAGGTGTCATCTTCAAAGATACAGACACAGCACTCAAAGAAGACGAAGAAATCTTCAAAGAGTACTTTGGTAAGTTGATTCCGCCGACAGACAACAAGTTCGCGGCCCTCAACTCAGCTGTTTGGTCGGGTGGCTCGTTCATCTACGTACCAAAAGGTGTAAAACTCGAGCAACCGCTCCAAGCTTATTTCCGCATCAACTCGGAAAACATGGGTCAGTTCGAGCGTACGCTCATCATCGTCGACGAAGGCGCATCGGTTCATTACGTCGAAGGATGTACAGCACCGGTTTACACAACGAACTCGCTTCACTCAGCGGTCGTTGAGATCTTCGTCAACAAAGATGCATACTGCCGTTACACGACAATCCAAAACTGGGCGAACAACGTCTACAACTTGGTAACGAAACGTGCAGTCTGTGAAGCGGGTGGATCAATGGAGTGGATCGATGGAAACATTGGATCGAAACTCACGATGAAATACCCGGCTGTCATCTTGAAAGGGGAAGGCGCACGTGGGATGACACTCTCGATCGCCCTCGCTGGTAAAGGGCAGCACCAAGACGCTGGAGCGAAAATGATTCACCTCGCACCGAACACATCTTCGTCAATCGTCTCGAAATCGATTTCGAAACAAGGCGGAAAAGTATCGTATCGTGGAATCGTCCACTTCGGACGTAAGGCGAAGGGCGCGCGCTCGAACATCGAGTGTGACACGCTCATCATGGACAACGAGTCGACGTCAGATACAATCCCGTACAACGAAATCTTGAACGACCAAGTGTCGCTCGAGCACGAAGCGAAAGTCTCAAAAGTGTCAGAAGAGCAACTCTTCTACCTTATGAGCCGTGGAATCTCGGAAGAAGAAGCGACAGAAATGATCGTTATGGGCTTCATCGAGCCATTCACAAAAGAATTGCCAATGGAATATGCGGTCGAAATGAACCGTCTCATCAAGTTCGAGATGGAAGGTTCGATTGGATAATCGTGACTTTGAAACCAGCGAAGCTAAGCTTCGCTGGTTTTTTGTATAATGAAATAAGGAGGCGATAACGTGACCCATCGATTTTTAGTAGAGAGCCGAGAGATTTATTCATTCATGAATCCCATGCTTGTCATTTGCCCGAGATGTGGGGGACAGGCCGATGTGTGGGAAAAGAATGATGAGGTGCGCCTAAGTTGTCTTCATTGCAGTCATTTGCAAACAAAGGAGAGCGGTGCTAAATACGTCGGAGAAGCAATCGATGTTCATTTTAGCTTGCCGCTATTTTTACAAACAGGTTGTTGTGGTCATGTGTTATGGGCTTACAACCGTGAACACCTCAACTATATTAAGGATTATATCGAGGCGAAGATTCGGACGAGCGAGGGAACGAACCGTAGTCTCGAAAGTCGATTACCCGCTTGGATGAAAAGCAAGCGGAACCGTAAAGAAGTGTTACGAACGATTGAAAAATTAGAGCTTACGATAGAAGGTTCAACAGCATGAACCGACGAGAGGAAATCCAATACATAGAGAGACACCAATTGACATCGGTGATGAACGAGACAAAATGGCAACGTATCAATCGAGCTATTTCTGAAACGTTGACGCATGCGCCGCCGTATCAAATGAAATACTTAGGGGAGGATACGTTATTTCCAAGTGATTCGTTATCCGAGTATGAAATATTGTGGGGAGAGTGGGATGAAATCTGGCTGGAATCCCGTTTACGGTCCATCGAATGGATTCGTTTGCGACCAAGCGTACTGCTCTATAAGGGAGTGATTCTTGACCCAGACGTTTGTGATATGTCCACCGAACTCATTTCAATTTTAGAGAGAGAAAGAATTCCGTTCACCTTGGAAAGTGAGACAATTCAAATTTTCGGTTATATTCGGAATACAGGAATCTTTGAACCGAAGTAGGATATTTAACGTAATCATGTATTTTTCATGCGGCTTTTGTCGTTAAAGATGGAAGAGTCGGGTATGCTAAAAAGAGAATGATATATAGAAAGGAAGGATCTACATGACACGTATTCCGCATAAAGATGATATTGACCCGAAAGACATCACCCGCATCGCCGTGATCGGTGCCGGTTGGGTCGGAGTCAGTTTTGCTTATCAATTATCGACGGCAGCCCTTTGTGAGGAGCTCGTCTTAATCGACTCGAATCATGCCAAGGCGGAAGGGGAGGCAATGGACCTGAATCACGGCATCTCCTTTGCTCCGACACCGGTCCGGATCTGGGCAGGCGATTATTCGGATTGTAAAGACGCAGATATCGTCGTCATCACGGCAGGAGCCGCGCAAAAACTCGGCCAAACACGCATGGACCTCGTCGAGCAAAACGCGAAAGTCGTCCGCACCGTGACGGAAGACTTGATGAAGAGTGGATTTGACGGCATCTTGGTCGTCGCGACGAACCCGGTTGATGTCATGGCACACGTCGCTTGGAAAGCATCGGGTCTACCGAAAGAACGTGTCATCGGTTCAGGGACTGTCCTCGATACGGCACGACTCCGCTACAAACTTGGAGACTATTTCGAACTGTCGCCACGAAACTGCCACGCCTATTATATGGGAGAACACGGCGATACGGGATTTGTCGCATGGAACAACGCGCGCATCTATGGAAAGAGTATCGATGAACTGTTGGCAGAGAACGAACAGTATCAGTTTGAGGACTTGGAATCCATCTATACAGATGTGCGAGACGCTGCTTATCAGATTATTGAATATAAGAGTGCCGCTTATTATGCGATTGGGGTTGGCTTGCTACGTATCATTCGAGCCATCGTTCGAAATGAAAACTCTGTCGTCACGATTGGGGCTCATTTAGAAGGCGAGTATGGGGCGAATGACGTGCATATCGGTGTACCGGCCTTGATTGACCGGAGCGGCATTCGCAAGATCATCGAGATTGAATTGACGGACGAAGAACAACAGAAGTTTGATGCCTCGGTACAAGCGATCAAGGCTGGAATCGAGAAAGTTGAACCGGCATCCTAAAAAAAGATCCGACTGCGTGAGCAGTCGGATTGTTGGTTAAGACGCCTCTTCTTCAACGATATCTTTCTTATAGTACTTCTCGGACGTGAAGAATTCGGTCGTTAATCGCTTCACCTCACTGCTGAGTAACAATACGGCAATCATATTCGGGATTAGAATCATCGCGAGCATCAAGTCGAGGAAGTTCCAGATCATTTGTGCTCCACCGATTGAACCGATGACGATGGAGACGATATAGACCGCCTTCATGATTTTTCCTGCTGTCAAACCGAACAAGTACTCGGCCTGACGCGAGCCGTAAAAGATGATGACGATGATTGTCGAGAGCACGAAGAAAATGAGGGAGATGGTGACGAGTAAACTTCCCGTATACCCAAAGTATTCACGGAAGGCGATCGTCGTCAACGCTGCTGGGTCTTCCATTGCCCCATCCGCCGTCCACACACCTGAAGATAAGACGACGAAGGCTGTCGTGCTACAAATAATCAACGTATCGATGACGATTCCGATGACCGCCCAGAATCCTTGGCGTACCGGATGATCCGTCTGTGCAGCGGCATGGGCGATTGGTGCCGTCCCAAGACCGGCTTCATTCGAATAGAGTCCGCGGGCGAAACCCCAACGAATTGTTTCGGCGACTGCGGCTCCGGCGAAACCACCGAACGCGGCCATCGGCTCGAACGCATAAGAGAAGATAAGACTGAGTACGTTTGGAATCTCAGACAGGTTCATCAACACGATGATGAGTCCGGCCCCGACGTAAACGAGTGCCATCCCAGGAACGACGATCTCGGTCACTTTCGCGATTCGTTTCAGACCACCGAAGACGATGATGCCGACAAGAACGGCAACGATAATGCCGGTGATGAGCGTGTTTCCGTTGAACGTCTCACGGACTGCAGAGCTGACGGCGTTCCCTTGTACCATGATACTCGGGATGAGTTCGATCATGAGGGCGAAGGCGAACCAAGTCGCAAGCCACTTCCAACGAAGGCCTTTTGATATGTAGTAGACAGGTCCACCGACAAATTCGCCGGCGTCATTCTTTTCACGATAGTGCACGGCCAGTACGCTCTCCGAGAACTTGATGGCCATGCCGATGATGGCGATGACCCACATCCAGAAGATGGCACCCGGTCCCCCGAACATGATCGCTGCAGGCACACCGATGATGTTCGCGGCCCCGACTGTTGAAGAGAGCGCTGACGTTAAAGCTTGTCTCGGGCTTATGTCGCCCTCACCTTTTGGTTTTTTAAAGATACTGCCGAATGTTTGCTTAAATATGTAGATTGGATAGCGAAACTGAAAGAAACCAAGTTTGATGGTGAGAAACACACCGGACAAGACGAGTAACGAGATGATCGGCACGCCCCAAAGCCAATTCGAAAAACTCGTAACGATATCGATAACTGCATTCATATAACCACTCCAATTCCATTATTTTACTTAAATACTGTTTCCTAAAGTAAGGACCTCTAAACATCTTTGTCAAAATAAAGGAGGAATATAGAATGAGAGTCGCCAAACATTTGATCGTATCTGGACGTGTCCAAGGCGTCGGGTTTCGATACTTTTCCCAAGAGTCCGCTCGCCAATACGGAATCAAAGGATGGGTGCGAAACTTGAATGACGGAACGGTCGAACTTCACGTAGAAGGCACAAATGAAGACATCGAGTCATTTCAAAAAGCTTTAAAAGATGGAAATCGTTTCGTCGGCGTCGAGCGAATTGACGAGGCGAAAACAGATGATCAAGGATTTCGGAAGTTCGAAATTCGCTATTAAACGCTTACATTCTCCTTCGTAGTGAAGGAGGATTTTTAGTGAAATCCACATTTCAAAAAAATAAACCTCGATTTTTGGAGATGGGGTGGTCAAACGATAGGAAGTGTGTATAATGGAATAGACCAAGCGATATATTGTCAGAAAATTTAGTTATTATTTTTTTGTTAAGTCGTTCGGATTATCAAGTGTATGGAGGTAGTTGTATGAAAAAATCGACATTGTTCCCGTTAGCGTTTACGATTTTTGCTTTATTCTTTGGGGCCGGGAACTTGCTGTTCCCACCAGAACTCGGCGCCTTGGCGGGGGAAAACCTCGTACCGGCGATGATCGGGTTCGTCATTACGGGTGTCGGTTTACCGCTTCTTGCTTTGTTCGCAGTCGCTCGGGTAGGCGGCGGAACAGACCAAATTGCTCGTTATATTCCAAAACGTCTCGCGCTCGTCTTGACGGGATTGATGTATGTAGCCATCGGACCATTCTTCGGAATCCCGCGTACGGCTGCTGTCACGTATGAAATGGGACTTGTTCCGTTTCTCGATGCACCTTCAACTTTGACACTTGCGATGAGTTCGACCGTCTTTTTCGGGTTGACGTTCTTCTTAACGCTTCGTGCTCAAAAGTTGATTGAAGTCATCGGACGAATCATCACACCAATCCTCTTGTTCTTGCTCGCAGCGATTGGAATCACGAACCTTGTCGCTCCTCTCGGAGAGCCAGGAGCTCCAGCAGAAGGGTTTGAGACATGGGTTGGCGCACTCGGTCAAGGTTTCCAACAAGGTTATTTGACGATGGATGTATTCGGGGCCCTCGTCTTTGGGGCAATCGTCCTCGTCACGTTGAAAGCCAATGGATTGAGTGACCAAAAAGAAGCGTCTTCACTCCTTCGCTCTGCAGGGATGCTCGCGGTTACCTGTTTGATGCTCGTCTACATCTCGCTCGGATCAATCGGTGCGAATATGACGGTCGCAGAAGGAACAACGAGTGGCGCAAGCCTTCTCCAAGCGTTCGCTGGTACGTCATACGGACAAGTCGGAATGCTCGCTCTCGGGTTAGCGGTCTTCCTCGCTTGTTTGACGACAGCGGTCGGACTCATCTCGGAGTTTTCACGCTTCATCAGCAACCAGTTTGATTCACTCAAATACCACCATGTCGTCATCGCGACTACATTGTTCGGCTATTTGATCTCACTCGTCGGATTGGGCACGTTGATCCAAATCGCGGTCCCACTTCTCACGCTTCTCTATCCGGTCATGATCGCGCTCGTGCTCGTGTCGGTGACAGAACGACTTCAACGCAACCCTGGTGTGGCGATGAAGGCTACGATTTACACGGCACTCGTTCTTTCGTTGTTTGAGACGTGGAATGGCATCCAGCCGTCTGCGGTCACGTCTTGGATCTCAAGCTTGCCAATGGCGGAAATCGGTCTTGCTTGGGCGGTTCCAACGATGATTGTCTATGCGATCACACTCCTTCTTCCGAAGGGTGCATCGCAAGAATCACTTGCTCAGTCACGCATCTCATAAGTCTAGCCCATCCTTTGGTCAAGGATGGGCTTTTTTCTGTCTTATTGTTTGCCCATATGTGAGCTCAAACAGTAAAATGGAAAGATGAAAAGGGAGTGACATGCGTTGACAACAAAACAAAAAAATCAATTGGCGATCCTCATGTTAAATATGTTTATCGCCGTCGCCGGCTTCGGGATCATCATCCCGATTATTCCGGATTACTTAAAGATGATTGGCGAAGGGGGAACCGCCGCCGGGTTGATGATTTCCGTATTCGCGGGTGCTCAGCTCGTCATGTCACCGATTGCGGGGAAATGGGCAGACGTGTACGGTCGTCGCTTGATGATTATTTTGGGTCTCATTGGATTTACCATCTCGATGGGCGTCTTCTACCTATCGGATAATTTAACAATCTTGCTCGTATCGCGTGCCATTGGGGGAGTCGGGGCAGCGTTATTGATTCCTGCCATCTTTGCCTATGTCGCGGATATCACGACGCTCGAACAACGAGCACGAGGGAATAGTTATATTTCCGCGGCAATGTCGCTAGGGATTGTCGTCGGACCAGGGATTGGTGGATTTTTTGCCGAGTTCGGGCTAAAGACACCATTACTCGTCTCAGCAATCGTTTCGTTCATTGCTGTCATTTCATCCGTCCTTCTTTTAAAAGAACCGGACCGTGCTCCTTACGTGGCACCGAAAATAAAGGAATCTTTACCGACACAATTGGTCATGTCGACACGCAAGCCATACTTCTTCGTGTTATTGATCAACTTGGTCATGGCGTTCGGACTCATGGCGTATGAATCAGTGCTTGGATTATACGTCAGCGAGATGTTCAGCGCGACGCCTCAAGAGATTGCCATCATGGTGACGGGAACGGGCATCGTCAGCGTCATCGTCCAATTGTTCGCGGTCGACCGTTTAGTCGAGCTGATGGGAGAGGTCAAAGTCGTCCTCGCCTTCATCGCACTCGCGGCGTTTGGTTTCTTATTATCGCTCTTCGCAGGAACGTATATGTTGTTCTTTGCAGTGACACTCGTCATTTTCTTGTCGACGTCCATCTTGCGCCCGGTATTGAACACGCTCGTCTCAAAACTTGCCGGAAACGAGCAGGGACTCGCGATGGGGATGAACAACGCCTATATGAGTATCGGAAATATTTTAGGACCGACACTCGCGGGTATTGCGTTTGATATTGATATGCGCTATCCGTTCATCATGGGACTGGTCTTGTTGCTCATTACGTATACAGGCACATGGAACTGGTCGAAACGGAAAGCGACCGTCATTTCGGAGTCATAAAGGAGGACACTATGATTTACGTTGGTGTGACTGGATGGGGTGACCACGATCTGTTATATACAACCCCAGAGGAACGAAAACATAAACTATCGACATACGCGGGTCACTTCCCGACCGTTGAAGTCGATTCGACATTTTATGCGATACAGCCCGTGAAAAATTTCGAGAAGTGGGATGCCGAGACGCCGGACCATTTCCAATTCGTCGTCAAAGTTTCCCGGGAAATGAGCGGGCATGACCGTGAACCGAAAACGCCCCTTCTTGAGTTGTTTGAGCGTTATCGTGTTTCTGTTGACCCATTGAAACAGGCAGGGAAGTTACGTGCCGTGCTCGTCCAACTTCCGCCTTGGTTCGACGTATCGAAACCACATCTCGACTATTTGCGAACACTCCGTGCCGAACTCTCCGATTATGAGATTGCTATCGAGTTTCGTAATCCGACTTGGTTCTCTGAAGCGTTCCGGGATCGTACGCTTCAATTTTTAAAGGAACAGCGATTCATCAACACGATTTGTGATGAGCCACAAACGAAAGAGAGCAGTATTCCGTTCGTGCCGGTCGTGACACACCCTGAGGTAGCCGTCGTTCGATTACATGGACGTAATACGTCAGGGTGGCTCAAAAAGCCGGGCATGACGAGTCAAGAATGGCGACACGTCCGTTGTCTATATCGCTATAGTGAGGAAGAACTTCAGGAACTCGCCGCCTCGCTCCGTGAGATTGACCGTGAAGCGAAAGATGTGTATGTATACTTTAACAACAACTCGGCCGGGGACGCGGCTCCGAACGCCAAACGTTTGATTGAAATTCTCGGGCTCGAATACGAGCTTGCACCTAGACAAATTAGTCTGTTTTAGAAGGAAGGGATGGCCGTGACGAAACTTACTATTTTTCATTACAATGATCTTCACTCAAAGTTCGACCAATGGCCGAAACTTGTTTCATTTCTAGAAGAACGTCGTACGGACGATACCCTCTACTTTGATTTAGGGGATCATGCCGATCGCACACATCCGGCGACTGAAGTGACGCGTGGGAAGTTGAACGTTCGCTTACTCGAGCGACTTCAACCGACGGCCGTTACGATTGGAAACAATGAAGGCATCACGTTTCCGCACGATTGGTTAGCCGAGTTGTATGAAGAGGCGACGTTCCCGATTTTGCTTGGGAATGTGTATGAAGCAGACGGGTCGCGACCACATTGGGTCGAAGAAACGCTTGTTCTTGAGCGTGATGGGTTGAAAATTGGCTTATTTGGTGTCACAGCCCCTTATGAAGAGTTGTATCCCGAACTTGGTTGGCAAATCGAATCGCCTTACGAAGCGACAAAGCGAGCGTTAGAGCGGTTGGCACATTGTGATGTCATCATCGCACTCAGTCACCTCGGTTTCTTCGGGGATGAACGATTAGCAGACATGTATCCTGACATTGACGTCATTCTCGGGGCCCATACGCATCACGTTTTAGATGAAGGCGTGACGACGAACGGAGTGCTCATTGCACAAGCCGGGAAATATGGGAAGTATGTCGGGGAAGTGACGCTGACGCTCGATGAGTCAGGAGTCGTTTCGAAAGAAGCTCGCCTCCACGAACTGTCACAGCAATCGGATAGTCCAGATACGTTGGCCTTGTTAGATACAGAAGGGGCAGATGCCGAACGCCTCCTTGATATCATAATTGCAGAAACAGAAGGATATGCATCTGATTGGTTCGGGCATTCTCCGCTTGGTGAGTTGCTTGTAGAAGGGATGGTCGAATGGTGTGCAGCCGATGTCGGGATTATTCCGTCCGGAGTCGTCCTAGACGGTCTCGCTCCAGGAAAAGTCACGCTGAACATGTTGCATCGGATCTGTCCACATCCAATCAACCCATGTGTCCTGACACTTGACGGTAAGACGCTCGAACGATTTTTACATGACGTAAATGAGGAAACGTTCACGAATATGCACGTCAGAGGTCTAGGATTCAGAGGCACCGTACTCGGTGAGCCGAGTTACTATCAAATCGAACAGCGGGACGGTCAGTACTATGTAATGGGAGAAAAGCTAGAACCGAATCGGACATATCGCGTCGCGACAGTCGATATGTTGACGTTTGGCCCGCTCCTTCCATACTTAGCAGACCAGCCGAAGCGATATTTCATGCCGGAATTACTACGGGATGTGTTGCGAGAGACAATTGTCGCTCGTCATGAGGTCATTCGAAAAGGATAGAGCCGTCATAGCGGGACATGCTATGATAGTAGAGTGGAGGTGGGAGCGATGATTCGAGTGAATCGCCACGGATATACCGTTTTAGAAGAGAAGCGCGACGGATTTGATGAAGAAGCGTTTATCGCAAGGTATAGTGACGTGCTTGATAAATACGACTATATTGTCGGTGACTGGGGACACGGACAGCTGCGTTTGAAGGGGTTCTATGAACCGCAATCAAAGTTAGCGACGTATGAGAACCGGATTGATCACGTGATGGACTATGTATACGAGTATTGCAATTTCGGATGTCCTTATTTCGTTCTGAAGAAGGAGACGGACATTAACGAAGAAGAGAGTGGTCCTGTCTTTGGTGGAACGAAGCAGAAACTGAAGTTGAAGCGGAAGTTTAACAAGACTGAAGAGACGAATGCGTAAAGTGCTGAGCGATCAGCACTTTTTTTATTACAGTTAATTTCCAAATATTTCGTTTAGGTAAAAAGTCATGACTTCGAGTTTAAGGGTTGGAAAAATGTGATAAATTGTCATTAAGGATAGCTACGTAGTTTTGGTTTTTAGAGTGAGGTGATTGGATGCAACATGTACAAACGACCGTCGGGGATCGGGATGACGTCCATAATCGAATTCATAATCTTGGACTAGGGATACTGGCCATGTTCTTTTTTGGTTTTCATATCATGATGACCTTCTATTTTACGGCGGCAGTCATTCTTTTTGAACTCATTCATGTGTTGATCGTCCGTCGCTTTGAATACAGCCACTCTTTTTTACGGAGTCGCGTTTTCAAAGTTACATCTCACCTTGCGTTTTCGCTCGGAGTGCTCTTGTTGATCTTATCCATGTCTCAGTTCTTTTTAGGTAACGTAATGATTCGTTAAGCGGAAAGGAAAAAATCCTTTCCCTTTTTTTATGTTTTTTTGAAACGTCCTTCAACCTTTTCACGTACACTGTAGAGAAGACTATAAAAAAGGATGGGTTACAATGAGATCTGAATGGAAACAACATGCACGACAAGCACTGAAAGGAAAATGGTGGCTCATGGCTGGGTTGGCGCTCTTGTTCATGATCATCAACGGTATTCCACAAGGATTTGCTCCAAGTGTGGACCCAAATTCTACAGAGCCACTCACATCGACAGACGTCACGTTAAGTTTTGTGTCGAATGTGCTTCAAATCTTGATTGCGCCACTTGCCATCGGTTGGTCATGGCTCGCGCTTAACGTATCACGCGGAAATGGTGCCTCGCTTTCGACATTGTTCAAACCGTTCCAAACACGTTATGTTAAACATGTCATCACGTCTTTCGTGATGGGTGTGTTCCTCGTATTGTGGACGTTATTGCTCATCGTACCTGGAATCATCAAAGGATTCTCGTACTCGCTTACGCCGTATATCTTACGTGATCAGCCTGAGCTTTCGGCACTCGAATCGATCACGGAATCGCGTCGTCTCATGGACGGGCACAAGATGGAAGCATTCATGCTCTTCTTGTCGTTCTTCGGATGGTTCCTCGTCGGGATTTTAACATTAGGGATTGGGTTCTTCTTCATCGGGCCTTACTTCTCGACAACGTATGCGACGTTCTATGACTCGATTCGCGACAATCAAGTTGGTTCGGACGAGCCGGTACACGGAACGGAACAAGGATTCTAACCAACAAAACGCCTCGCTCATTTTATTGAGCAAGGCGTTTTTTTTAGGCGTTGACTTCAGTTTTTTGTAAGTATGGCTTCAATGACAAGTGATGTTCAGCCACGACTTTACGAATCGTGCGTGTCTTCGAGCGCATGACGAGTGACGTCGTCTCGACGATATCATCCGTCAAGAACTTGACGCCATCGAGCAACTCACCAGACGTGACACCCGTCGCGGCGAAGATGCAGTCGTCGCTCTTGACGAGGTCGTCGAGCGTAAGGAGTTGAAGTGGGTCTTCAATTCCCATCGAGATGACGCGAGCTGATTCCTCTTCGTTCATCGGATGTAGACGGGCCTGCATGTCTCCACCGAGCGCTTTGACAGCAGCGGCTGTGATGACTCCTTCAGGAGCTCCGCCTGTACTGATGAAAATATCGATCGGGTTCGATTTGACGGCGGCAGCGATTCCCGCAGACACATCGCCATCCTCGAAGAGCTTGACGCGTGCGCCGACATTCATGACAGCTTGACGAAGATGTTCGTGGCGGTCACGGTCTTGCATGATGACCGTTACTTCCTCGATACGCTTGTTATTATATTTCGCAGCTTTTTCAATGATTGACTCGAGCGGTTCGTCGAGTGAGACTTTCCCTTTTAAGTTTGGACCAACGACGAGCTTGTCCATGTACATATCTGGTGCGTGGAGGAGGGCACCTTCATCAGCAACGGCGATGACGACCATCGCATCTCCAAGGCCTTTTGCGACAATGGATGTCCCTTCGAGTGGGTCGACGGCGATGTCAACTTTCGGGCCGAATGTCGTTCCGAGTTTTTCCCCGATGTAGAGCATCGGGGCCTCATCGAGTTCACCTTCTCCGATGACAACAGTCGCGTCCATGTTGACCGTTCCGAGAACTTCTCGCATCGCTGACGTTGCCGCATCATCGGCCTCGTTCTTTTGCCCGCGTCCAATCCATTTCGATGATGCGAGTGCTGCTGCTTCTGTTGCCCGTACGATTTCTAATGCTAATTCACGTTCCATAGTGTTGTACCCTCCACGTTATCTCTATTCAATGTGTTATACTTTTTACGGCTTAAATCCGTTGATTAGTGTATCACAATTTTATAAATGATGTAAATAGGACAGATTCTTTTCTCCTGACCGAAAAAAGATTAGTATTAACAGCAGGGGGGATCATCATGTATTTTGTGAATAGAGAGAAGATTAATCAGACACTGGAACAAATGGAGACGATGTTAGCGCACACCGATCAATTGACGGGGGATGCGTTCACGGTGGAGCTTGCGAAACAGCGAATGGCCGTCCTTCTTATGGAAGGTGTCATCGATGTTGGGAACTCGATGATTGACGGGTTCATTATGCGAGATCCGGGCAGTTATGAAGACATTGTCGACATCTTATTGGATGAGCGTGTACTTGATGAAACGACGGCAAACGCGACGAAAGCGCTCGTCGGATTACGTGCCTACTACGTTCGTGAGTTTGTGCACGCCGACGCATCAAAATTTGATGAGTGGGTGAAGACGTCAAAACAAGACTTCACGGCATTCTCCGCACAAGTTCGTCACTACTTAGAAGTCGAGCTTGGACCAGTGTCCGCATTCTTACCAGAAAGCGAGTGATTGGATGGAACCGATTAAAGGATATTTGTTTGATTTAGACGGCACGATGTATGCCGGTACAGAACCCGTTCAGGCAGCGGTTGATTTCGTCAACGAACTAGAAGCGACGGGCGTCCCGTATTTGTTCGTCACGAACAACGCATCGATGACACAACAACAGATCGCGGATAAATTGATTGCGATGGGCGCAAACGTGAAGGCGGAAAACGTCTTGACGAGCGCGATGGCGACGGCTTTTTATATTGAGAAGATGTCGCCAGGAGCAACCGTCTATATGATTGGGGAAGACGGACTTCGTCTCGCGTTAGAGTCTCGCGGTTTTCATGTCACAGACGAACCGAAGGCGGACTACGTGGTCATCGGACTCGACCGACACATCACGTATGAGAAGTTGGCGCGAGGCGCAATCGCCATCCGCTCGGGGGCTCGATTCATCTCGACGAATGGGGATATCGCCATTCCGACCGAACGTGGATTTTTACCGGGGAACGGATCACTCACGTCCGTGTTGACCGTGACGACGGAGAAAGATCCTTTCTTCATCGGAAAGCCGGAACCGGTTATGATCGACATCGCACTCGACATGATTGGGTTGAATAAAGAAGATGTCGTCATGGTAGGGGATAACTATCACACAGATATTTTATTTGGAATCAATGGTGGCATTCGTACGCTCCATGTGAACTCAGGTGTACATGGACCGGCATTTATCCAAGAACAAGAAAAACTCCCAACCTATATGGTCGAGAGCTTAGATGAATGGAAGCATGAAAAAAAGGGATGACGAATGTCTCCCTTTTTGCTTAGAATACTTGTTCTACTTCGACGATGCCTGGTACTTCTTCGATGAGCGCACGCTCAATACCGGCTTTTAGCGTGATTGTTGAAGACGGGCAGCTGCCGCAAGCACCCATCAAACGGAGCTTGACGATGCCTTCTTCGACATCTACGAGTTCGACGTCTCCGCCGTCACGAAGCAAGAACGGACGCAATTTATCGAGCACTTCTTGGACTTGATCAAACATTTCCATGGTATCTACCCCTTTCTCGTTCTACTTTATTCTAGCAAGTTTGAGAGTGTTTCTCAATCATTTACGCTGAGCGTTTCATCATCGAGTAAGGGAAGGATTTTGTATAATGGTTTTGAGGGGGAATGAAGATGAAAATTACGGTATATGGGGCTGAAGTTCAATGTGCGAGTTGTGTCGGTGCACCGAGTTCGACCGAGACGTATGAATGGTTGCAAAGTGCACTCGGACGAAAGTATCCAGAGCAATCTTTTTTGTTCGAATACATCGATTTCGAACAAAGTGAAGACGAGTTCGCCCAGGCACTTAAAGAGGACGAATGGTTCTATCCGCTCGTTTTGTTAGACGGGGAAGTGATTGACGAAGGCGTCGTTCAGTTAAGAAAAGTATATGCGGCGATTGAAGCGAAGCAATCATAAATGAGTATTGACGACAGACGGACCATGCGAATGCAAGGTTCGTTTTTTGTTTACCTATTCTTCCGAAATCGATTTTACAACTTTTGACTAACGAGCTAAACTGAACATAACCTGCATAATTTTTATAATATTTTGAAAATTTAACGAAAACATTCATTGAAGGAGGACTGTTCAATGTTTGCCCGAAAACGAAACATGCCGATCCATTTAGACACTTCGTCCCAAATGGAGCACTTGTTGATCGCGTTACCGGAGGATTTAGAAAGACAACGTCAGTTGATTCGCCTCGAACGTGAAGATCTCGCGTATTTGCGTGCCTATCAACATGAACTACGTCAGTTGACACCCCGTTTAGTTGATGTGTTTTATGAGGAGCTCGAAAAGATTGATGAGATGAAAGACTTGATTCGGCAACACTCGTCTTCGGACAAATTGAAACTGACCCTCTCGAACCACATCATGGAGATGTTTGAAGGGAAGTTGAATGAAGCGTATATTAACAGACGCCTCGTGATTGCCAAACGTCATTATTTAATCGGCTTAAAAGGAAAATGGTACATGGCTGCCTTCCAAAAAATATTTGAGACACTCGTCTTATCGATTCAAGATGAGCAGCTCGACGCCGAATCAAAAATGAAGTTGATGATGGCCGTTTCGAAAATCTTTAATTTCGAGCAACAGATCGTGCTCGAGATGTTTGATGATGAGGCTGAAGTCGTTCGTGACCAAATGCAACTTGTGAAAGATGAGATTGGTCAAACGATCCAACAGGCGAGCGAAGATTTGGCGGCACTCTCCCAAGAGGTCATGGCCAGTTTCCAGTCGATGAACGAGAGAGCAGATGATATGAAACATTCGAGTTCATTGACTCAGACGAAGTTAAGGACGGTGCTTCATTCATCGGTGAGCGGGAAAGACGCCATCTTGTCCGAGACAGGCCGTCTCGATGAAATCACACGAGACCTTTCGGATTCTGCCCAAGAAATCAAAGCGCTCGAAAAGTTGATGAACGAGATCATGACGATTGCGGATTCGGTGAAGCAGATTGCCAATCAGACGAACTTGCTCAGTTTGAACGCGGCCATCGAAGCAGCACGGGCTGGAGAGCAAGGGAAAGGGTTCCAAGTCGTCGCTTCCGAGGTCCGGACGCTTGCGAGTCAGTCCAAGCAAGCAGCGGAAGAAGTTGAGGATTTGGTGAAGCGCCTGACGAATCAAATGGAAGAGACATCGAGTCGAGTGCTTTCAACCGAGCAAGAGATGAAGCAGACGATGGGACGAATCAATCAAGTGACGGATGCCTTCCTCCAGATCTCTGGTGACTCGGAACATGCCGACGGACAGATGGGGAGCCTCGCCGGGGACATCGATGAGATTGTGGAGTCGATTGCCGAACTCAAGCGGGCGACGACACAAATTGCGACATCTTCGACACAGTTGATGGATACGGCGCAACGATTGTAGATGTTCACACTACAAAAAGACGAACCAGGTCGTATGATGCGACGTGATTCGTCAATCAGTGAAGTCGAGCGAAGCGCTCGACTTTTTTTGTTTAGAGAAGTTGGAACGATGACGTTGCTGAACCAGCCGTGTAACCTGTAAGCGTCGCGTCAGACTTCACTTGATACGTTCCACGCTGTGACCAAGAGTTCGTAGAGAGTGTGAACGTGATGGCACCTGAAGCATTCGTCTTGCCTGTACCGACGAGCGTCGCCCCGTTCGGTTGTGTGACCGTCACACGGACATCAGCGTTTGCGACCGCTTGGCCAGTCGAATTACGTACTGTTGAAGAAATCGAGACGACTTCACCCGCGTAGTAGTTTGACTTCGAAGTCGATACTGTCGTTGTGAGTGCTTGTACCGGTTGCGTCGTACCACCAGAAGTAGGGGCTTGGACGAGTCCATTTCCGAACCAAGTGTCTCGACCTGCCGTACCGAGGTCAATCGAATCTTGAGATAATTTCGTACGGAGTTGCGTGCTCGATAACGTTGGGAAGGCTTGCTTCATGAGTGCGAGGTTACCTGCAACGTAAGGCGTCGCCATCGATGTTCCGCTCATTTGACCGTAGCCGCCATTTGAGAGGGTTGAATTGATGCTGACACCAGGTGCCGCGACTTCGACTGTGCCGCCTGTCGCTGAGAACGAGGCACGGTTGTTGTTGATATCCGTTGCAGCGACGGCGATTGCCGAACTGTAACGCGCTGGGTAGTTGACGAGATCGCCCGACCCATCGGTACGTCCGTTGTTTCCGGCTGCCGCAACGACAAGGATGCCTGCGTTATTCGCACGATCCACGACTTGTTGGAGTGTCGTCGAAGGGCTTGTCGTCCCAAGACTCAAGTTGATGATGTCCATGTCATTTGTGATCGACCAGTCAATGCCGGCGATGATGCTTGATAGACTACCACTACCGTTCGCCTCAAGTGCTTTGACGGCATAGATGCTTGCCTCGTGAGCGATTCCGACCGTACCGATGCTGTTGTTACGGGCTCCGATAATCCCGGCGACGTGCGTACCGTGACCGTTATCATCGGCGTAAGAACTCGTGACCGTACTAAACGAGGCACCACCAGCAATCGTTAAGTCAGGATGAGCGGAGATACCCGTATCGACGACGGATACTTTGACACCTTTCCCAGTGAACCCACTTTGCCAAGCGGAAGGAGCTTGAAGTTTAGGGATTCCCCAATCCTGGCTTTGGTTCTCGATATGTACCGTTTGATCGACTTCCACGTGTGCGACATGCGGGTTATTCTTCAGTCCGTTCAAGGCAGCTTTCGGAACTTCAAGTGCTGCTGCAGGAATATTCGAATACTGTTGTTTAACTTCCATGCCTTCAATCGAGAGCGGAATTTTCTTTGCCGTTTCTTTGAAGACGACGAGGACGCGTTCTTTCTCCTTGTTCGGGGCGGCTTCCGCGCCTCCTGGGACGGTTGATAAGACGAGCAATGATGCAAGGACGGTGCTACAGATTTTCTTCAACTTGTTTCCTCCTTTAAGGTAGTAGGCAAGATGACAGGATGTCGTACTGCCGTGTTCATAGAGTAACAAGTATTTCCAACGGATAGAATATGTCGATGGCATTAAAAATCTGAATATTTAGATAAGGATACAGGGGATTCAGATACAAGACTTTTGACTCAAGAGGACGTAACGGTAACAGAAAATCGGTGATGCGGTGCATGAAAAAAGCGAATCGACCCGTCAGGTCCATTCGCAATTGTTTACTTGATGACTTTATGTTTCCAAAGAATGCCGGACTTCAACAAGCGGGCGACTTTGCCGGTGAGTGATTGTTTCCCCATGAACACTCCAAAGCCTGCTTTCTTCCCGAGGGAACCGAGCGTCCCTTTCAATTTGATGTCTGGTAACTCTGGATAGGCAAGGCCTTTCCATTTACAGAGGAGCACTTGAACGATTTGTTCGGCCTGAGCTTCGGCGAGTTGTCCAGAAGGTGCGTACGGCAAGCTCGCGTTATCTCCGACGACGAATACGTCTGGTAGGCCAGGGACGAAATGATGCTCTGTCAGTTTGACACGTCCGCCTCCATCAAGCTCCCATCCTTGATTGCGTACGACAGCGACCGGTTGAATACCGGCTGTCCATACGGTCAAGTCGGAAGGGAACAAATCTTCATGGTTCCATAATCCATCGGCATCGACGCGCGTAATATTGGCGTTGTTGATGACTTCGACTCCGTGCTCTTCGAACCAAGATTGCACATACATGGAGACACGATTGGATAAGAATGATAATACGGAAGGTCCACGGTCAAACAATCGAACCGTCAAATCAGGACGACTCTCGCGTAGTTCGCTTGCGAGTTCGACGCCGGATAATCCGGCTCCAACGACCGAGACGACCGATCCGGGCCGTAACCCGTTGATCGCTTGCTGTGTTTTTCGTGATTCTTCAAGTGTTTGAATACTGTACGTGAACTCTGCTGCCCCCTGGACGTTGTGATACTTGTCTTCACAGCCTAATCCGATGACGAGGTCATCATAAGGTACTTTTTCTCCACTCGCGAGAAGAACCATCTTGTCTTCCGTATCGATATCCGTGACTTGTCCGTATATGTAGTCAATTTCTTCCGGAAAATCGATGCGAATATCGCGGTCCGAGACCGTTCCTGCAGCGAGCGCATAATACTCTGTTTTTAATCCATGATAAGGTAAGCGATCGACGAGCGTGACCGATACGTCCTTCAACTGATGTCCAAGAACTCTTTCGATGACACGCATACCCCCGTAACCGCCCCCTAAGACGACTAATTTGCGCATAATAATCCCCCTTTGTTACTCTTCAACTGTATCATGTTATAATCTGCCGTAGAAGAACCATTTTCCGATAATTCACGTAAAGAAAGACGGTGACATATATGATGAATCCGATCATCGAATTTTGCGCCTCGAATTTAGCGATGGGCTCACAAGTGGCCCGAGCAAAATTAGAGTCAGACCCTGATCTCGATGTAGTCGAATACGGCTGTACAGGCTACTGTGGCGTCTGTTCCCTCGACCTCTTTTGCCTCGTCGACGGGGAAGTTGTGACCGGTGAAACGCCGGATGAGTTGGTGACGAAGGTGTATGAAAAAATTGAAGAGATGGCATGGTGAAAAGTTTGAGGGATGACCTCAAACTTTTTTATTTCACCCGTTGCATTTTAAAAAGAGGGATGTTATATTCTAAGAGGTTCGAATGTAGGTTGTCTGACGTTTAACAACGAGAAAAAGAAAGCGTTTCAAACGGTAGGGCACATCTCTTTTCGGGTATGACACATATAATAGCTTTGTTTAATATGAAAGGAGCACAACATCAATGAAAATCATGAGTGTGGTTGGTATTTTGGCACTAATTGCAATCGCTTACATCTTCTCTACCAACCGTAAAGCCATCAAATGGCGCACGGTCTTGGCAGCGTTCGCTGTTCAATTCGCGTTTGCTTTCCTTGTTCTGTACACATCTTGGGGACGTGCAGCACTTGAATGGATCTCGAGCGGGGTTCAAGCAATCTTGAACACGGCAAATGACGGGATCGCGTTCGTATTCGGAACAGCGGTCGGCGGCGACAACTTCGTTTTCGCATTCCAAGTCCTTCCGATTATCGTTTTCATGTCATCATTAATCGCGTTACTCTACTACCTTGGCGTCATGCAGTGGGTCATCCGTATCCTTGGTACGGCACTCGCGAAAGCGTTAGGAACGTCACGTAAAGAGTCACTTTCAGCAACAGCAAACATTTTCGTCGGTCAGACGGAAGCACCGCTTGTCATCAAGCCTTACCTTCCTACGATGACACAGTCTGAACTCTTCGCAGTTATGGTCGGTGGTCTTGCATCAGTTGCCGGTTCTGTACTTGCTGGATACGCAGCACTCGGTGTACCGCTCGAGTACTTGCTCGCAGCGAGCTTCATGGCAGCGCCGGCTGGTCTCTTGTTCGCGAAAATCATCGTTCCAGAAACAGAAGAATACGATGATGACATCGAGATTGTAGAGGAAGAAGAAGACAGAGCGGCGAACTTCGTCGATGCAGCGGCACGTGGTGCTTCTGACGGTCTCTTCCTTGCTTTGAACGTCGGTGCAATGCTTCTCGCGTTCGTTTCATTGATTGCGCTCGTCAACTTGATCCTTGGTTCAGTAGGCGGACTCTTCGGATTTGATAGCTTGTCACTCGAATTGATTCTTGGTTATGTGTTCGCGCCATTTGCATTCGTTATCGGTGTTCCGTGGGCAGATGCAGTACAATTTGGTAGCTTCCTCGGTCAAAAACTAGTCTTGAACGAATTCGTTGCCTTCTCTGAGTTTGCACCAATCATCGGTTCTGGTGATTTGTCAGCTCGTACAGAAGCAATGATTGCATTCGCACTTTGTGGTTTCGCCAACATTTCATCACTCGCGATCCTTCTCGGTGGTCTTGGTGGTATGGCACCAAACCGTCGTGGTGACATCGCGCGTATGGGTGTCCTCGCAATTCTCGCAGGTACGCTTGCAAACTTGATGTCAGCTACATTGGCTGGACTTCTTCTCTAATTAGTATAAGAAAACGCGATCACTTCGGTGGTCGCGTTTTTTAGTGTAGGGATGATGTATACAATTTGACGTTCGGCCATTGAGCTGGCCAATTTTTTTGAGCCATTCGTTTCAAGTAGATTGGATGTTTTGAGGTGCTTGTTTCAAAATATGGTGTAGGTCTAGCTTGTAGTGTGAGAAGGTCTTGAACGCCATAGGGTGCTGAGAGAATGAGCTCACCGTCTACATTGAGACGTACCCCGATTGCGGTCACCGTCTCGGGGAAGTGCGCTAGCGCATCGACCGATGACGTATATGGTGGCAAATGGTTCACATGATGCATCCTCGCTTGGTTTTTTACAGACCAAGGTACGCTCGGGTCGAGTTGATTCAACACCTGTTCTAATTCTTTTTCGATGGATTCTTCTGACTGAGTAGGGTCGAAATAAATCACATCGACGTCGTCCGTTTGGGTCGGTGCATCGTATCCATGAAGATGGTCCCATATTTTTGCGCGAATATAGCCCGCGCAAATCCACCAGTCGGGCAGATGAAGGGTAGCAACGGTGCGAAGAAGGTTCATAAGTTCTGCATCTTGTTGTAAGAAATCAATCAAATCCTGTTCATGTTTCATTATTCAAACTCCTCCTGATCCATCGGATTGAAAAAAGCACCTAGGCAACGCCTAGATGCTCGTATATCGATTATGCTTGAAGTTGTACGCGCTGACGTTCGATCCACGGCTTCAATTTCAAGAAGAGTGGGACGAAGAGCGCACTGATCAAGATCGCTTTAATCAAGTTGAACGGTAAGATCCCGTAAAGGACGAGGTCCGTCTTCACGGCCGGGTCGGCCATGTCTGCCATTCCGAAGAAGAAGGCATAGGCTGGCAAGATGACGAGATAGTTTAAAATGGCGAGGCTGAGTGCCATCGTGATTGTACCGGCGAGTAGTCCAGAAGCGAGTGCTTTGTTCGTCTTCCGTTTGTGGTAGAACCATGCGACCGGATACATGAATGCGACACCTGCGAAGAAGTTTGCGACTTCTCCGACCGGGACACCGCCACCGTTAAAGACATAGTACAAGACGTTTTTCAATCCGACGACCACGACACCTGCGAGTGGAGAAAAGACGATCCCAGCAATGAGTGCAGGAATGTCACTGAAATCCACTTTGAGGAATGGCGGTAAAAATGGGAGCGGGAAGTTGAATAGCATGAGTACGAACGAAATCGTCCCGAGCATCGCCAAAGTCACCATAGTTGTCAATCGTTTGTTGCGCGTAGTTTTCATCAGAATCTCTCCTTTAGGTCGCTCCTCGATGAATGGCATCCGTCGCATATAAAAACCCGATTGCAATGAAGACAATCGGGAGAGTTTACGCGCATACGAAATAGATGTTTTCCGAGGTGGAAAAGTCCACGTCAAAGAAAACATCCGGATATCGGTCGGATGCCGCCATCTTCTCCCATCCAGACTGTACTGTCGGCTTTCGAATCTCACGAAATCAGCAAGCAACGCCTTGCTCGCTCACGGGCTGAGAAGAATAAATTCTTCAATACCGCCGGTCGGGAATTTCACCCTGCCCCGAAGATGGAACGATTTAATTTTTTTTGTTACAGTTTAGTTATACAAGATAATGCACAAAACTACAAGTCAATTGACTTGAATTGAAGATAAAATGAGGAGGAGTTCAGATGATTCATTTGACAGAATCAGCAGCACTTCAAGTACAAGAGATGATGAAACAGACCGAACGCCCGGATGCACAATATTTGCGAGTGAAGGTCCAAGGTGGCGGATGTACAGGACTTTCATATGGAATGGGCTTTGATGAGGAAAAGACGGATAAAGATATTCAATTCGACCATCACGGCGTCCGCGTCATCGTTGCGGAAGTCGATCACGGTGTCGTCGATGGGCTTGAGATTGACTACAAGCAATCGATGCTCGGTGGGGGATTCACGATTAAAAACCCGAATGCCATTGCTACATGCGGTTGTGGTTCGAGTTTCCGGACGGCGACGAACGCCGGGACACCAGGAGAATGTTAATTATTTTAGACTATGGAGCGCCATAGTCTTTTTTTTGTGCGATTCGACCAGTTACGGAACGTCGGGGAAAGGGAATGTAGGGAAGAGAATCGTATTGAAGGGGGCTAGGCTGATGAGGAAAGTATTGATTTTTGGAGGATCGCGCTATTTCGGGAAACGACTTGCCTTACGACTCGCGGAGGCGGGGGACGATGTGACGATTGTGACGAGGGGACAGTTGCAAGTACCAGAAGCCGAAGGGATACGGTCCATTAAAGGAGACCGACAATCGGTCGCGACGATGAAAGACTTGGCACGAGAACGGTATGACCTCGTCTACGACAATATTTGCTTTACCCCGTATCAGGCAAAAATCGCCTCGGATGCGTTTATGGACAAAGTCGGAAAGTATGTCCTGACGTCTACAATGTCGGTATACGCGCCGGGACCTGATTTAAAAGAGAGTGACTTTAATCCGCTCCATTATGAATATCATCTAGAAGCCGAGCATGACTACGGACAAGGGAAGCGAGAGGCAGAGTCGTTCTTCTTCCACCGAGCTTCGTTCCCAGTTGCGACCGTACGCTTACCGATTGTCCTCGGACCAGATGATTATACAGATCGACTCAAGTTTTATGTGGACGCGATTCGCAACGAGGAACCGATTGTGTTGCATCGTCCAGAAGCGAAAATGGGCTTCATCTCGAGCGCGGAAGCAGCAGCATTTTTAGAATGGGTGGGACGTGCGAACGTGACTGGACCCTTCAACGCTGCGAGTGACGGTCTCATCTCCATGGGTGCTTTAATGGAGCGAATCGGGCAACATGTCGGAAAACCTGTCCATATCATAAAAGATGGGGAGTCGTCCCCATATGATTCGGACGTCGACTATTACATGTCGATTGCTGAAGCGAAAAAGGCGGGCTTCGTGTTCACGCAACTCGATGACTGGATTGACCGGGTCATCATTCAAACGATGCGGAAATGAAAAAATCCTCTGTGGACACAGTCCACAGAGGATTGATCATTATTTCCCGGCAAATACAGATGTCGAGTGTTGCGGGTGACGGGCAGTCGGATCCACAAGTTGCTTCACTTGGTTGATGGCAATCGGTGCTTCACCGAAACCTGTTGCGATCAGCTTCACTTTTCCTTCATATGTGGCGATATCACCGCAAGCGAAGATCCCGGCAACTGTTGTTTCCATGCGTGAGTCGACACGGATTGTGTTCTTCTCAAATTCCATTCCCCAATTCTTGATTGGACCAAGAGATGACACGAATCCGTAGTTACAAATCAAATCATCAATCTCAACGATTTTTGACTCGCCGTCTTTATCCGTCAATTCAACAGATTCGATGTGTGTCTCACCTGAGAGTGACTCGATGTTGTACGGCGTAAGGACATTAATCGTCGATGCCTTCATTTGTTCGACCGTGTGTTCGTGAGCACGGAAACGATCACGGCGGTGAACGATGTGTACTTCTTTTGCGATGCCTTCGAGCATGAGTGCCCAGTCGACAGCAGAGTCGCCACCACCGGCAATCATGACGCGGCGATCACGGAATTTCTCCATGTTATCGACAAAGTAATGAAGGTTTGCGTAATCTTCGCAACCGTCAAGACCGAGTGGACGAGCCGAGAAGGCACCGTTTCCAGCAGTGATGATGACCGCTTTCGTATGGTACTCTTCTTTATTCGTCGTTAAAACGAACGTGCCGTCCTCGAGACGTTCCACCGTTTCAACGGTTTCGCCGAGGCGATAGTCCTGCTCGAATTGATCAGCCTGTGCTTTTAATTGATCAATCAAATCCTGTGCTTTCACTTTCGGGAAGCCAGCGATATCATAAATATATTTTTCAGGATAGAGCGTTGACAATTGACCGCCGAGTTGCGGTAAACTTTCAATCAACGTCGTATCGAGTTGGCGCATGCCTGCATAAAATGCGGTGAACAGTCCAACCGGACCTCCACCGATGATGATTACATCTTTCGTCGTCTTCATCGAATTCCTCCTCAAAGCGTATACATTTACTATAGAGAGTTTATTGAATTAAATCCATTCAGTACAAACATGCAACACTTTCAAAAAAAATTCAAGAAGATAAGCTTTTCCATTGAGAATTCAATTTAAAGAGCGTACAATGAAACAGAAGCAATTGTGAACAGATGTTGAACAAGAATGGGCTTTATTGTGAACATCTATGTGAAGAAACACACAACATAGTTGTTCAAAAAAACAAAACTTTAAACAAGGTGGAAATGAACATGAAACGACCTAACATTGTTATTCTTGGCGCGGGCTTTGGCGGACTCATCACAGCCGTCAACCTTCAAAAGACACTCGCTGCAGGTGACGCGAACATCACGCTCATCAACAAGCATGATTATCACTACCAAACAACTTGGCTTCACGAACCAGCTGCTGGAACGATGAACCCAGACCAAGCACGCATTTACATTAACGATATTGTGAACCCATCACGTGTGAAACTTGTCAAAGGGATCGTCGATCGCGTCGATACTGCTGCGAAACAAGTCACGCTTGAAGATGGTTCTGTCGTCGAATACGACTACGTTGTCATCGGCCTCGGCGGTGTACCGGAAACATTCGGTATCCCAGGCTTGAAAGAAAACGCCATGACAATCAGCTCATTGAACAGCGTTCGTAAAATTAAAGAGCACATCGAGTACTCATTCGCTCAATATAAAACAAACGGTTCTTCTGACAGCTCGTTCGTAACGATCGTTGTCGGTGGTGCTGGATTCACAGGAATCGAATTCCTCGGTGAAATCGTCAACCGAATCCCAGAGCTTTGCAAACAATATGACGTACCACGCGAAGCTGTTCGCATCGTCAATATTGAAGCAGCGCCAACGGTTCTTCCAGGTTTCGACCCAGAACTCACAACGTACGCGCAGAAATGGTTGGAGCGTAACGGTGTCGAGATGAAACTCGGTAACGGAATCAAAGGTGTTGAGCCAGGTGTCGTTACGTTTGGTCCACTTCAAGGTGACACGACGGAGACGATTCATGCCAACACGATCATCTGGACAGGTGGCGTAAGTGGTAGCCCGATCATCGAAAAATCAGGATTTGAAGCGGTTCGTAACCGTGTCATGGTGGAAGCGGACAACCGTGCACCAGGTCACGACAACGTCTTCATTATCGGTGACTGCTCGGCAGTCATGGACCCTGCTTCGAACCGTCCATACCCACCGACGGCACAAATCGCAACACAACAAGCGCACAACGTTGCGAAAAACATCGCGGCACTCATCAATGGCAAATCGACTTCGAAGTTCACTTACGAGAGCAAAGGGACAGTTGCTTCACTCGGTCATAACGATGGAATCGGAATCGTCATGGGTAAAAAAATCTTCGGTCGCAACGCTTCATTCATGAAGAAAGTGATCGACAACAAACATTTCATCGAATTGAAAAAATACGGACTCGTCCTCAAAAAAGGAAAGTTCTAATTTTCGATTAACGTACGGCTCGTTCTGATTCAGAACGAGCTGTTTTCTTTCGAAATTGTCATAGGAAGTTCTTTGACCACGTCGGTCGAAATTTTGTATAATGGAGAGCGGACAAGGGGGACATCACATGCATATTATCCAAGCAGTCATTGGGGCCGTCTTATATATGACGATTTTTTTCAGTATCGGCTTCATCTTAAATATGTTACTTAAAAAGACGTGGACACTTGTGTTCATTTATCCGATTTTTGTCATCATGATGATTGATAATGTCAAACTTTCGAGTTACGTGACCGAGACGTCAACTGCACTCACGGGAATCTATGAAGGACTCGTCGGGTTGCAACTTCTCGATTTGTTCATGCTCGGTTTCGGGTTGCTTGGTGCAATCTTAGCTGGTGTGACGATTCGTTTCTTACGGAAGAGCGGTTATTCAATGTTTTAAATGGCGACAGAAATGTTCGCCTTTTTTGTTTTGTCCCTACTTTTTTAGGGCATGAACCGATATACTAGATAGCGAAACGATTTTAGTAAGGGATGCGATGCGAATGACATTACCGATGTATACGATCAAAAAAGTGTTGAATAATAGCGTTGTCATTTGTCAACATGATACGGATCCGGAAGTCATTCTACTCGGGAAGGGAATTGGCTTTGGTAAAAAACCAGGCGACCTCGTCGACCCGGCCAGCGTCCCGGAGAAAGTGTATCAACTGACAGATAAAGAAGAACAGTCGCAGTATCAAGAGCTCGTCAAACATGTCGATGAGGATTTTATTGCGTTCATGCAAGAGATTGTCGGCTTTATCGAGACGAGTACGGGTAAGAAAGTCGATGAGCACATTCATATCGGCTTGACCGACCACTTGTTCTTCACGATGAAACGAATCGAGCAAGGGATGGAAGTGACGAATCCGTTTTTACTTGAGACAGAATCACTTTATCCGAACGAATTTGCGCTCGCGGAACGGATTGTCGATATGTTCCATGAACGATTGAACGTACTCCTACCTGATGCGGAGACTGGGTTCATTGCCCTCCATATTCACTCGGCGACGACGTTCAAAAATGTCCTGGAAGTGAATCGTCATAACCAAATCATCGGCCAAATCGTCCAGACGATTGAGAGTCGTTTGAACGTAAAATTGGACCGAACTTCACTCGATTATAAGCGCTTACTTCGGCATTTAAGGTACGCCGTTGAGCGGGTTGCGACGGGTGAGATGGTCGAGGCACCACAAAAAATTGAAAAGGTGTTGCGCGACGAATATCCGCTATGCTATAGTACTGCTTGGGAGCTGATGGGCATCATGGAACGCGAATTAAAGCGTCCCGTCCCACGAGGTGAAGCGACATATTTGACGATGCATCTCCAGCGCCTAACAAGTAGATAAATGATACCACGTGTCTTACGTGTTACTGATTCGATCAGGCATGAGTAAGGAGTGGAACGTTATGTGATTTCTCCGTTGGGAGAGGTCTACGTTCTATCCTTATTCATGCCTTTTCTGTTTTTATAAACGTGATTTATGAAAACGTTTAGATACGTCGGTTGTCTGACATCTACACCGCTATCATATTGTTTATACGTACTTAAAAAAAGGAGGAAATGTTGATGTTTAAGCAGATCTTTGGTGTTCTTCAAAAAGTCGGTAAAGCACTTATGCTTCCTGTTGCGATCTTGCCGGCAGCCGGTCTTCTTCTTGCATTCGGTAACGCAATGCAAAACCCACAACTTACATCACGCGCTGGTTGGTTAACGAACGAAGGCGTCGTGAAATTCGCTCAATTGATGGAGCAAGCAGGTGGAATCATCTTCTCGAACTTGGCGCTCTTGTTCGCAGTCGGTGTTGCCATCGGTTTAGCAGGTGACGGGGTAGCCGGACTTGCAGCAATCGTCGGATTCTTGATCATGAACAAAGTAATGGGTGTTTGGCTCGAACTTACACCTGAAGTGTTAGCTCAAGGTGACCCTGCTTACGCGAACGTACTCGGTATCCCAACACTTCAAACAGGGGTATTCGGAGGGATCATCATGGGTCTTATCGCCGCATGGGCCTATAACAAGTACTTTAATATCGAATTGCCACAGTTCCTTGGTTTCTTCGCTGGTAAACGTTTCGTTCCAATCGTAACAGCAGTTGCAGCAGTCGTTGCTGGTTTCGTCATGCTTTTGATCTGGCCACCAGTACAAGATGGTTTGAACGCATTCTCAAAAATCATGTTGGAAGAAAACCGTACATTCGCAGCGTTCGTCTTCGGTTTGATCGAACGTTCATTGATTCCATTCGGTCTTCACCACATCTTCTACTCACCGTTCTGGTTTGAATTCGGTTCATACACGGATGCAGCGGGTAACGTCGTTCGTGGTGACCAAGCGATCTTCTTCGCACAAATTCGTGACGGTGCTGAATTGACAGCAGGTACGTTCATGACTGGTAAATTCCCGTTCATGATGTTCGGTCTTCCTGCAGCAGCACTCGCAATGTACCATGAAGCACGTCCTGAGCGTAAAGCGGTTGTCGGTGGTCTCTTGGCTTCTGCTGCCCTTACATCGTTCTTGACTGGTATCACAGAACCAATCGAGTTCTCATTCTTGTTCGTAGCACCGCTTCTCTTCGCAGTACACGCAGTATTCGCAGGTCTTTCGTTCATGACGATGCATATCTTGAACGTTAAGATCGGGATGACGTTCTCAGGTGGTTTGATCGACTTCTTGCTCTTCGGAGTTCTTCCAGGTCGTACGGCTTGGTGGCTCGTCATTCCAGTCGGTCTCGTGTTCGCGGTTGTTTACTACTTCGGATTCCGCTTCGTTATCCGTAAGTTCAACCTTAAAACACCAGGTCGTGAAGATGAGGTTGTTGAACAATCAACAGCTACTGGTTCGGAACTTGCACAAGATATCCTCGTCGGTCTTGGTGGCTCACAAAACATCAAGCACCTCGATGCATGTATCACACGTCTTCGTGTAGAAGTTAAAGACAAAGCAAACGTAAACAAAGATGAGTTGAAACGCCTTGGCGCTTCTGGTGTCCTTGAAGTTGGTAACAACATTCAAGCAATCTTCGGACCACGTTCGGATGCATTGAAATCAGAGATTCAAGCAGTTATCGCTTCAGGTAACGAAAAGAAAGCAAACTAATCATCATCTAGACCAATCCTTCGGGGTTGGTCTTTTTCTTTTATATGAAACGGTTTCATCCAAACGTTAGAGGGAAAAAGTAAGTATTCTGACAAAGGAGGGAACCATGATGTGGAAGAAAGTGTTTGGCGTTTTACAACGGGTCGGGAAAGCACTCATGCTTCCGGTTGCGATCTTACCGGCAGCCGGTCTTCTCTTGGCGTTTGGTACCGCATTCCAAAACCCGGACCTCGTTGAATTGCTCCCGTTTCTGGCGAATGACTCACTTGTCCTGATTTGGCAAGTCATGACAGATGCCGGGGACATCGTCTTCGCAAACTTAGGGTTACTGTTTGCCGTCGGGGTCGCGATCGGCCTGGCGAACGGGGATGGGGTTGCTGGTCTAGCAGCCATTGTCGGTTATTTGATCATGAATAAAGTTATTAGCACGTGGAACGGGATTACCGCGGAAATCGCTCAAGGCGACCCGCAGTATGCAACCGTTCTCGGTATCCCGACGCTCCAAATGGGGGTATTCGGGGGTATTATCGCAGGTCTTGTTGCAGCTTATGCGTACAACAAGTATTTCAACATCAAGTTGCCAGATTTCTTAGGATTCTTTGCCGGGAAGCGGTTCGTCCCGATTGCGACGGCCGCATTCAGTTTGATTATCGGGATTGCGCTCGCGTATATATGGCCACCGATCGGGAATGCGATCAATACGTTCTCAAGTACGGTCATCGAGGCAAACGTTGCCTTATCAGCATTCATCTTTGGATTGGTAGAACGTTCCTTGATTCCGTTCGGTCTTCACCATATTTGGTATTCTCCGTTCTGGTTCCAATTCGGGGAATATACGAACCAAGCCGGTGATCTCGTACAAGGTGACCAACGGATCTTCTTCGCGCAACTACGTGACGGCGTCGAGTTCACAGCTGGTACGTACATGACCGGGAAATTCCCGTTCATGATGTTTGGGTTACCTGCTGCCTGTCTCGCCATGTTCCACACGGTTCCGAAAGAACGTCGGAAAGACGTCGAAGGTCTCTATTTCTCAGCTGCCCTCACGTCATTCTTGACAGGTATCACAGAACCAGTCGAGTTCTCATTCGTCTTCGTTGCACCACTTCTCTTTGGAATTCACGCCGTCTTTGCAGGTCTCTCCTTTATGACGATGCATCTACTGAACGTCAAGATCGGGATGACATTCTCTGGCGGTCTCATTGACTATCTTCTCTTCGGAGTCTTGCCGAACCGAACCGCCTGGTGGCTCGTCATTCCGGTCGGACTCGTCTTTGCGGTCATCTATTACTTCGGATTCCGTTTCGCCATTACGAAGTTCGACCTGAAAATTCCTGGACGTGACGTTCAGACCGGCGCGAAAGGGGACAAAGCCGGTATTGGGGACGACTTGCCATATGAAGTGCTCGTCGGACTCGGTGGTCCTGAAAACATTAAACACTTGGATGCCTGTATCACGCGACTTCGTGTCACCGTGAACGACGTCAAACAAGTCGACAAAGACCTATTAAAAGATCTCGGTGCTGCTGGTGTCCTTGAAGTAGGGGATAACATTCAGGCCATCTTCGGACCGAAATCGGATACGCTTAAATCACAAATCGCGACCATCATCGAAGGTGGCGAGTATAAACCGAAAGAAAAAGTTGAAAAAGCGGTGATTACACCGGAAGCGGCTGAACAAGCCGATCATCGCTTCCTCGCTCCGATGTCGGGTGTATTGTTATCACTCGATGATGTGCCAGATCAAGTCTTCTCTGGTCGCATGATGGGAGAAGGATTTGCGATCGAACCAAGCTCAGGTCAGGTCGTTTCGCCGGTGACCGGTCAAATCACGACATTCTTCCCGACGAAACATGCAATCGGCATCTTGGCTGACGATGGACGCGAACTATTGATTCATGTCGGTCTCGATACGGTTAATCTGAAAGGGGAAGGATTCACTTCGAAAGTAGAGGAAGGTGCCCGAGTCGAAGCGGGAGATGTTCTTCTCGAAGTCGATCTCAACGCGATTCGAGATAAAGTACCATCACTCATCACACCAATCATTTGGACGAACGGAGACGGAAAAGTCGTCGTCGTACCGTTCGGTGAGACGGTCGTCGCTGGAGAAGCGCTCGACTTTAGAGCCGATGATAGAGGTCCAGAATAACCAATTTTCACACGCCGCTCCAGTAATGGAGCGGCTCTTTTTGTATAGTTACTTCAATGTGCCTTATTCCGGAAAGTGAGAATCCCCTTTATAGTGAAGAAGAATTCTCACGAAAGAAGGGGTACAAATGAAACAATCTATAGAGTTGAATCACGGTCAGAAAGCCATTCCTACCATCGGACTTGGCGTCTTTAAAGTAGAGGACGGAGATACGGTCATCGATGCTGTCGTGGAAGCGATTCGTCAAGGATACCGCCACATCGATACGGCAGCTGTTTATGAGAACGAGGAAGGTGTCGGAATCGGAATTCGAAAAGGAATGGAGATGGCGAATATTTCCCGGGATGATTTGTTCATCACCTCAAAACTTTGGAATGCCGATCAAGGGTATGAATCAGCCCTCGCTGCGTATGAAGCTTCACTCGAACGCCTCGGCTTAGAACAATTGGATTTGTATTTGATTCACTGGCCGGTGGAAGACAAAATTGTTGACTCTTGGCGCGCCCTTGAACAATTGTATCGCGAAGGACGTGTCGGAGCGGTCGGTGTGAGCAACTTCCAGATTCATCACCTTGAGACATTGGCTGCAAACAGTGAGCTCGTTCCAGCCGTGAACCAAGTCGAGCGGCATCCGCTGCTTCGTCAAACGGAATTAGCATCGTATATGACTGAGCACGGCATCGTACCGGTTGCTTGGGCACCGCTCATGCAAGGTGGATTGTTCGAACAGCCTACGTTAGTTACAATCGCGAAAGAAGTGGAGCGTTCTGTCGCTCAAGTGATATTGCGCTGGCACCTTCAGACAGGGTGGGTCATCATTCCGAAGTCGGTCAAATCGCATCGAATCGAAGAAAACTTCAGCCTGCATGATTTTGAATTGAGCAAAGAACAAATGGAACGGATCGACGCACTCGACCAACATAAACGTGTCGGTCCAGACCCGGACGACTTCGATTTTTAAATAGTATGTAAAAAAAGTCCTTCTCTCGCTCGAGAGAAGGACTTTTGACGTTACTTTTTAATGTCAAACTTTTCGCTAAGGAAGTTCACGACTTCTTCAGCTGTGTCCATGTTGAGGACTTCGTTGACAATCGATTCTGTTTCTGTCTTCGTCAAGCGTTTCACGAGGCTACGTGCACGGAGGACGCTTGAAGCTGACATCGAGAATTCATCGAGTCCAAGACCGAGAAGGATTGGAATCGCGAGTTCTTCTCCAGCCATCTCTCCACACATGCCGACCCATTTGCCAGCTTTGTGTGCTTCTGTGATGACGTTATGGAGAAGGTTCAAGATGGCAGGGTTGAACGGTTGGTACAAGTAAGATACTTTTTCGTTCATGCGGTCAGCCGCCATCGTGTATTGAATCAAGTCGTTTGTACCGACTGAGAAGAAGTCGACTTCTTTTGCGAATTGTTTCGCCATGACAGCTGTCGATGGAATTTCAACCATCATCCCTGTTTCGTATTGACCGACTTCGATTCCTTCTTCTTTCAACTTCGCTTCTTCTTCAAGAAGAATAGCTTTCGCTGCGCGGAACTCCTCAAGTGTCGCAATCATTGGGAACATGATTGCGAGGTTACCGTGAGCTGATGCGCGGAGAAGGGCACGAAGTTGTGTGCGGAACAAATCTGTTTCCTCGAGGCAAAGGCGAATCGCACGATAGCCGAGGAACGGGTTCATCTCTTTCGGGAGGTCGAGGTAAGACAATTCTTTGTCGCCACCGATATCGAGTGTACGGATGACAACTTGCTTGCCTTCCATACCTTCAAGAACCGTTTTGTATGCTGTGTATTGCTCTTCTTCTGTCGGGAATGTTTCAGAGTCCATGTATAAGAACTCTGTACGATAAAGACCGATTGCATCTGAACCGTTTTTCAAGACGCCTTCTAAGTCGTTTGGCGTTCCGATGTTCGCTGCAAGCTTCACTTTATGACCGTCAGCAGTGACAGACTCTTCGTTGACGAGTTGCTTCAACTCTTCTTTGTAAGCTTCGAAATCAGCACGTTTGCCTTCGTACTCTTTGACGAGGTCTTCAGAAGGGTTGACGAACACGTCACCTTCCGTACCGTCGATGATGACGAGGTCACCGTTTTTGATTTCTTCAAGGGCCACTTTCGTACCAACGACCGCTGGAATTTCGAGTGAACGTGACATGATGGCAGAGTGTGATGTACGTCCACCGATGTTTGTCGCGAACCCTTTGACGTATTTACGGTTGAGTTGTGCCGTGTCTGAAGGCGTCAAGTCTTCAGCGATGATGATCACTTCTTCTGAGATCGATGCAGGTGTCACGAATGTCACCCCAAGAATGTGTGCCAAAACACGTTTTGTCACGTCACGAACGTCAGCTGCACGTTCGCGCATGTATTCGTTGTCCATCGATTCGAAAATCATGATCATCGTCTGTGCGACTTCATCAAGTGCTTTCGCAGCGTTCATGTTTTCGCTTTCAATTTTATCGTTCACTTGCGAAACGATTTCTGGATCCTCAACGATTAAAAGGTGAGCTGAGAAAATCTCGGCTTTGTCTGGACCAAGTTCACGAAGCGTGTGCTCGCGGATTTCTTCAAGCTCCGTTTTAGATTGTGCGATTGCATCTTGGAAACGTGCCTTTTCTGCAGCGACATCTTCAATCTTGTGTGTTGGGATATCGAATGAAGGTGTCTCCATGACGAATGCTTTTGCAACTGCAATCCCTGCAGATGCACCAATACCTTTAATGTGTGACATAAGCGTAGTCCCTCTTTTCAAAGAAATAGTGTACTTTCCTGCCTCGTTACTTCATACCCGAAAAGAAAAAAGAATTAACGAGAACGAAGAAAGTTAAAGTAGCAACGGTCTACGACTAGGGGAAGCCTCGACCAGTCAAATTGGCCTCACTTCACGATGAAGAGAAGCCCGATTGCGTACTTTCTTATCCTATCATAAAATAAAACAACGTCACAACGAGGAGATAGCCCACGAATTCGAAGATTTCTTGACTCTTACGCATACTATTTCATTATTTTGGAGAAGTTCGCTATGCTTACCATATATAAAGAAGGGAAGTGGCAAGATGTATCAAATTGCTCAATTAAATTGGACAGATTCATATGACACGATGATTGTTGGAATCGGTGCGGCCGATTCGATCGACGAAGGGCTCGACACATTGTTCGGTGGACGAGTGAAAGCACTCATTCAATCAGGAGACCTTTCGACGAAAACAGGAGAAGTGACGTTATTGCCGACGTTCGCCGGGGAAACGGCACGCGTCTTGTTTGTCGGACTTGGACAACGAAACGACATCACGACAGAGAATGTACGGAACTGGTTCGGGAAAGTGGCGAAGCTCGTCTACGCGCGTGGATTAAAGGACGTTGCAGTCGCACTCGACACGTTCACAAACGACGCGGCTCGCATTTTCGCAGAAGCATTTGAAATGGCGACGTATGCTCATCCTACATACAAGTCAGAGCCGAAACAAACGGTCGAAGAGCCAAACATCACACTTCTTGGGGATGTGTCACAAGAAGACATCGATGCAGGTGTCGCTTATGGGAAAGGGGTCAATGTCGCCCGAACGTTGACGATGATGCCGGCTAATATTTTGACAGCAGAGACGTTGGCGGATTATGCGGTAGAATTAGCGAAACGTCATGATTTCAAATACCGAGTGTTAGAAAAAGAAGAAATGGAAGGGCTCGGAATGGGTGCACTCCTCGCCGTAAACCAAGGCTCGACGATCCCGCCGAAATTGATCGTGTTGGAATATCGTGGTGCAGAGGAAGAAGCTCCGATTGCGGTTGTCGGAAAAGGCGTCACGTTCGATACAGGTGGCTATTCAATCAAGCCGAAAGACGGCATCGTCGGAATGAAAGGCGATATGGGTGGTGCGGCTACTGTCCTTGGACTATTCGAGACACTCGGACGCACACGACCGAATAAAAACGTCATCGGAATCATCGGTGCAACAGACAACATGATTTCAGGCGATGCCTTCAAGCCGGATGATGTCATCACGGCGATGAACGGCAAAACAATCGAAGTACTCAACACAGATGCGGAAGGGCGCCTCGTTCTAGCGGATGCTGTCACGTTCGCGAAAACGTATGAGCCAACAGCAATCATCGATGTGGCTACACTTACAGGTGGCGTACTCGTCGCGCTCGGTACGGACGTGACGGGATGTCTGACGAACGATGATACCCTCTATCGCTCACTCGAAGAAGCGAGTCGCGAGACGAATGAGCTCGTTTGGCAAATGCCATACTTTGATGTGTTCATCGACAAAGTGAGAAAATCAGAAGTAGCCGACTTGAACAACTCACCTGGTCGGTTCGGTCACATGATTTTCGGTGGAGCATTTGTCGGCGAGTTTGTCGGCGATACACCGTGGCTTCACCTCGATATCGCAGGAACGAGCGAACGTGCGGCAGCGAACGACCTCGGCCCGAAAGGCCCGACTGGTGTCATGGTCCGAACGCTTGCACGGATGATTGAAACGTGGGAGCGCTAAGAGCGCTCCTCTTGATCGGTTTGGCGATTCTGTGTGGCTTTGCGTATACGGTTTGGCCGAACCGGATCTGGTTAGGATGTACAGTATTTTTCGCCGTGTTCGGCGTGTTGATGATGTTACAGGAGGTAAGACATGGTAGGAGTAGGAATTGACGGCGCACGCGGAGGCTGGGTGCGCATCACATACGATAGCATTTCCTTATGTTTGACGATTTCAGAAACGCTAGAGGAGTTGCTCATTGACGGTGCGATGCATTTCGTGGATATGCCGAAAGATTTAGGGACGGTCGACCATCCGAGTCGAGCGTGTGACGCATGGATGCGGAGCCAACTCGGCGAGCGGAAATCGTCCGTCTTCACCCCGCCGATTCAAGAAGTGCTTCATGAAGCGACATATGAGGAAGCGAACAAACGAAGTCGATTGTTGATCGATAAAGGGATTAGCAAACAGGCTTGGCATTTGGTTCCGCGTATCCGTGAGTTCCAGCATGTGTTAGCGGAGGACGTTTATGAATCTCACCCAGAAGTATGCTTCTCGGTCATGATGGGGCATGAGGCAAGTCATTCGAAAAAGACAGTCGAAGGGCAGGATGAACGAATCGAGTTACTTCGAAAATACTCGAAAAGCACTCCGTGGAAATGGAAAATGTCGAACGTCCAAATCGATGACATTATTGATGCTTGCATCTTAGCAGTAGCCGCCTATGAAGCGGGGACGAGTGGTCTTTCGTTACACCCGGCTGAAGCGAATGAGCCGAAAGTAGCTGTACCTCAAATGAAAGAAGAGCGATGAAATGTTGATTTCATCGCTCTTTTGCTGTCGTGGCAGACGGACCGATGATGAACCGCCACATATAATGAAAGACTTTAGCGTTGTATACAGCCTTTAGTAGTACGGCGAGTACGGGACCTAAGATGAAGCCGAATACACCGAATAGTTTTAGACCGACAAAAATCGAGATGAGTGCGGCAAGCGGATTCAACCCGATGTGGGAACCAACAATCTTCGGTTCAGCCAAGTTTCGTTGAACGATGACGATGATGTATAGGACAATCAATCCGATGGCGACGAACCAATCGCCCGATACTGCGGCATAGGCGGCCCACGGAATGAGTAGTGTACCGACACCTAAATAAGGTAAAAGGTCGAAGAACCCTGCGAGTAAAGCGAATGAGAGCGGATTGTCGACTCGGAGAATGAACATACCGACCAGCACGATTCCGAAGGTGATGGAAATGAGCGTCAGTTGTGCTCGGACGTAACCGAATAAAGCGGACTTCAGGTTGATCATGACTTCCTCGAACTCTTTAAAACCTTTGCGTTTATTCAGGCGATTTAGAGACGTCACGTATGAGGGCCAGTCTTTCGTAATAAAGAACCAGGCGAGCACAATGACGACGACAAGCAGCAGGACGAGTGGGAGTGCTGCCAACATGCCTTGTAGGACACTTGCCACACCACGGGATAAAACACCGATTGCGGCCGCGAGTTGGACACCGAGCTCTGTGATGCCGCCTTCTAATGAAGTCGTCTGTCCAGGATTCAATTGTTGATAGCTCTCGTACGCATCGTTGACGAGTGGTGCAATCTTTTCGTTGAACAAGCGCTGGACATATTCAGTGAACGTTTGGATTTGTTCAGGAAGTCGCTCCGCTGCGATTGTCGCATAATGAATCAATTGGATGATGACGATGGTGATGATGCCGACGACGATACTGAGGACGATCAACAACGAGATCAGTGTCCCGAGTGCACGCGGCATGTTGGTTTTTCGTTCGAAAAAATTGACGAGTGGAACGGTCAAGAGTGATAAGAGTAGGGCAAACACGAAAGGATACGTATATTCGAAGAGGATGTTCAGTACCCATGTAATCAAAAATAAGCCGATTACGACAAGTACGAACCGAAGCAGTTGCCAAAGTCTTACCGAAGACATGAAAAACCCACCCTTTCCGGACAGTTAGATTGAGCATAGTATATCATGTAGACGGTAAATAAAGCAGAAAGATAGGTGAATGAACATGAGAGAGATTCAACAAAAAATTGATACGATGATTCTTCATTTGGGAGGTTACTGGAGACCGTTATCGGGGCTGGCACGATTATTAGAAGAAGTAGGAGAAGTGGGAGGGGCGATGCGGAGAGAGTCAGCGGAGGAGCTAAAAGAAGAACTGCTCGATGTGCTCGTCATTTCCACGTGTCTCGCGAACCAGTATGCCATCTCACTTCAACAACAAGAAGCGGATGTAAGAGAAGTGACGAAAGAACAGTTATATTTTCAAATCGTAGAAGAGGCCGGCGAAGTGGCGAGGATATTGAATGCTTACGAAGGAGATAAAAAGCTGAAGCCAAATCGCCAAGGAGAGTCGTTACAGCTTCATATCGAGCAACTGCAACGTGCTGTGATTTCTTTAGGGGAACAGTGCAACTATGAATTGTTTGACTCATTGTATGCATTAATTGATGAAAAATCGACCCGTGACTTTGGGCGTTTCGATCATACACCGGATCCGATTACGGAAACTTCCGTCAGAACCTACGTCACGTATCAGTCTGGACGCTATTGGGGTGGGATTGATCCTAAACCTTTTGAGCGGTTTGACCGATATATGGAGAGAGAGAAACACGTCGAACGTTTTTTGAAAATTGCTCATATTGAGGGACTTGATGGATTTGTGATTCAACAATCAAAAGATGGTCTTTTATATGAAGATGGTTATGAATATCGGATTCCTGAAACCTTTCATATTGTAGAAGAAACTTACGAAAATCATCAATTCTTAGTCATCAAACCCCAACAATAAAAACATTTACCTTTTTATCAAAAACATTCATCTTTTTTTCAAATATTTACTTTTTTTAAAAAAGCATTATGCTAATATGAAGTTGTTGTTAGTAGGAAATGCCGCTAGAAGAAAGGAATATTTTGGATGAAAATGAAGCTTGTAAAAATCGCACTCATCTTAACGGTTCTCTTATTTGGAATGCAACTTCCTTCAGTTGAAGCCGCAACGTACGATGGGGAGACGACTGTGAATTTGAATATTCGTTCAACACCAAGTTTGAGCGGGACAGTCGTCAAGACATTGCCGAAAGGCACGAAAGTGAAATACGGGACGTATAATCAGTCCTGGCATAAAGTGTATGTCGATAGTCGTACATATTATGCATCGGCTCAATACATCCGCAAACTTTCTTCTCCTTCGAGTTCGTTGACGACTCAGTCAGCAACTTCAACAGGTGTGACAACCGAAAACTTAAACATCCGTGTCACATCACATCGTGCAGCCAGCATTGTCACGACGTTGAAAAAAGGGACAGAAGTCAAGTATGCCGTTCATAACTCTTCGTGGGCGAAAGTCTATTTGAACGGAAAGACATACTATGCTGCGAAGATGTACATTGCACCAAAATTGACAGATGCAACAGTGAACCGAACGGAAGGTTACGCAAACCGTGAAATGAAACTGTTTGCGATGCGGAGTCAAAGTTCAGCTGTGCAGAAGGTGTTACCGAAACATACAGTCGTCACTTCGAGCAAATACAACTCGAGCTGGTCGACCGTGTATATCGGAAACGCGACATACTATACGCCGACAGCGTGGATTACGCCTGGATCGCTCAAACCACAGATTGTCAAAGAGAATGGATACGCAAACCGAGAGTTAAAACTTTTTGTGATGCGAAGCCAAAGTTCTAGCGTAGCGAAAGTATTGCCAATCAATACTGCAGTCGTTTCAAGTAAGTACAATTCAAGTTGGTCGACCGTGTATATCGGGAATGCGACATATTATACACCGACAGCTTGGATCTCAACTTCTAAAACGGAAACACAACCACCTACAACAACGGAACCAAACGACGGATTGACTCAGGGATATGCTAACCGAAACGTCAACTTGTTCGGAAGAACGCATCAAAGTTCGCCAGTGCAACTTGTGCTTCCGAAATACACAGCTGTATCATACAAATCGTATAATGGAAGCTGGTCGACGGTTCACATCGGGTCGAAAGTCTACTACACGGCAAGCTCATGGTTGACTGCTGGGAAAGCTCCGGCTGAGCCTGAAGCGGCACCGAAAGGAACGGTATATATTAACACGCCAGGTGATGTGTTGAATGTTCGTTCTCAAGCGAGTCTTAACTCAAGCGTAGTAGGGAAACTCGATCATGGCACGGCTGTCGCTCATTATGGGACGGTAAATGGTTTCCACAAAATCAAATACAATGGAAAAGATGCTTACGTTTCTTCAGCTTTCGTCACAGCATCGAAACCGAGTGAATCTTCTGGAGCTGTCATCGTTCTTGATCCTGGACATGGCGGGAAAGACCCAGGGGCACTGAACGGTTCGCTCTATGAAAAGACGATTGTATTAGATGTATCACAACGTGTGGAAGCCTACCTTCGTTCGAAATACGGCTATACAGTTCGTCTGACACGTTCGACAGACGTTTACTTGACACTTGATCAACGTGTCGCTGCAGCGAAGTCGTTGCGTGGTGACTTATTCGTGAGTATGCACGTCAACGCAGCAGGTTCGTCAGCGGCAAAAGGATTGGAAACATTCTATTCGACACGTTCGGCCCACAGTGCACGTAGTAGCGTGTTGGCCTCGAACATTCAAAGCAACCTAGTCGGAAAGATGAGTGGGATGTCAAACCGAGGCGTTAAGACGGCAAACTATTACGTCATTACGTATAATACGATGCCATCAGCTCTCGTAGAGCTCGGATTCATCTCTTCTCCAACGGATTTGACGTATCTTCGCAGTGACGCATCCCGCCAACGTATGGCAGAGGGTGTTGCGGAAGGAATCGCTAAATACGTACAAACTTATCATTAATTCGAAAAACCTTAGACGAACGTGTCTAAGGTTTTTTTGATGCAACAAAAAAACCGAACCATGTAAAGGTTCGGTTGATCGCGTATCTTACAAATCGTCGAAACCGTTGGCGTCTGTCACTTTCGCATACGAACGCGATTTTTGTTCGAAGAAATCAGATTTTGTTGCGTTGAGCGAGTCGTCTGAGTATGCACGAATCCAAGGCATGACATCTTCGTCATATCCTTCGTACAAATCGTTCAGACCGATTACACGTAAGCGTTTGTTTGCCAAGTATTTGACGTAGTCACGCATCTCACTGACGTCGAGTCCATCGAGGTCGCGAAGGACGTATTCACACCACTCAATCTCAAGGTCGACGGCCTCTGCCATCGTATCGTATACGAATTGGCTGAACTGTCCATCCGCATCAATCTTTGGATTTTCAGTCAAAACGGCACGGAGCAACTGGCTGATGAAGTAAGAATGTTGCATCTCGTCACGCTGGATATAACTGATCATCGTTGACGTCCCGACCATTTTTTGATGACGGGCCAAGTTATAGAAGTAGGCGAAGCCAGAATAGAAGTTGATGCCTTCCAAAATGACCGAGGCTACAAGTGATTTTGCGAAATTCTCTGCGTTTGGCGTGTCGCGGAACTCTTCATATAAGTCCAGGATGAATTGGTTACGTTTCATGACCATCTCGTCATCTTTCGCAATATCAAAAATACGATTTTGTTCAGCGAGTGGGACAAGGCTTGATAAAACGTAACTGTACGATTGATTGTGTACGACTTCCTGTTGCGCGATGACGGCAAGTACGGCGTGCACGGATGAGTCTGACGAGAACATCGACGACTCGAGGATGTATCGTGTCTGGACAGAGTCGAGAATCGATAATAGTCCGATGATCCGTTTGAACGCGTCTTGTTCACGTTCCGTTAGTTGCGGCCACTGTTGCATGTCTTTCGACATCGAAATCTCATCTGGGATCCAAAAGTTTGAAAGCAACTGCTTATAAATCGTATAAAACTGAGGATATGCGATATCGTTCCAGTTCACGATTGAGCTTGTTTCGCCACCGATGATGGCGGTTGCCCGGTTAGGATGTTTGGGCGACAATAATTTGATTTTCTGAATCGACATGGTGCATGACTCCTTCTTCTACATTCTGAGCCATCCGTTCTGCCCAGTGCTGGACGTTGAACGGTTGGTTGCGAGGCGACTGCTCGATTTTAAGCAGTTCACCGGCTAGTGGGATTCCGTATTTTGAAAGGTGGTACGCCATCTCATCGACCGCTCGACAGAAGTGAACAAACATTTTATCACCTGTTCCGAATACGGCTGCCTGACGAATCGGTACATTCAATTCTTTCAGCACGAGACGGAACGTGTCCTTCATTTCATCCGGCAAGATGCCGTCTGCCCATGTGTAAGACCCGAAATAGACGAGGTCACATGACGCGAGAGACTGGGCTTCCCGATATCCGACCCGATCCGCGTCGTAGCGGACAACGTGGTCACCACGATGATGGTGGGTCGACTCGATGAGCGTCGCCACTTCTTCCGTGTTTCCGCTCATCGAATGACAAATGATTGCAATGTTCATGTCGTTAACCACCTTTCATTAAAAACGGACTAATGATGAATCGAACAAGTTATGAAGCACAAGACTCACATTCATCTACTTCAACGGTCGTTGAACGTGTGTAATAAATCGATTTCATACCGAGAGACCAAGCTTCTAAGTGCATCGCGAGAAGCTCTGTCGCTTTCACATCGTTCTTCACGTACAAGTTGAAGCTGATTGCCTGGTCAATGTGACGTTGACGCGATGCGTTTTGACGGATGCTCCATAGTTGATCGACTTCGAAAGCTGATTTATAGAACCAGTTCGTCTCAGGTGTCAAATCTGGCACCGTGACTGGAATCTTATAGTTCTTCTTCTCTTCTGAGTAGACTTTCTTATAGACCGGGTCAATCGAAGCGGTACTACCCGCGATGATAGCAGTCGACGAGTTCGGTGCCACAGCCATCATATAGGCGTTACGGACACCGTTTTGGTGGACGGCTTCTGCGAGACCATCCCAATCCAAATCATCGTGCGAGCGATAGTTCCGGCGCTTGAAGTATTCCCCTGTATGCCATTCCGATCCTTCGAAGACGCCGAACGCGCCTTTCTCCTTCGCGAGTTCCATCGAAGCTTGAATCGTGAGGTAAGCAATCTTCTCATAAAGTTTCTCTGCGTATTGAACGGCGTCGACCGATTCCCAGCGGATTCCTTCGAGGGCAAGCAAATGATGCCATCCGAATGTGCCGAGACCGACCGCACGATACTTCTGGTTCGTGATCATCGCCTGTGGCACTTCAATGGTGTTCAAGTCGATGACGTTGTCGAGCATACGCATTTGAATCGGGATTAGGCGTTCGAGCACGTCCGCTTTCACCGCACGGGCGAGTGCGATTGAGCTCAAGTTACAGACGACGAAATCACCTGGTGTTTTCGTGATGACGATTTTTCCGTCTTGTGTGTACTCTTCTTCAATCGTCGTTGCCGACATGTTTTGTGCGATTTCTGAACAGAGGTTCGAGCTATAGATCATACCGGCGTGTTTGTTTGGGTTTGCCCGGTTCACAGCGTCACGGAAGAACATGTACGGCGTACCTGTCTCAAGCTGTGAGCGCATGTAACGCTTCACGAGGTCGATAGCAGGTACAGTCACACGTGATAGCTCAGGTGTATTGACGCACTCCATGTATTTTTCGGTGAAGCTACCGCCGTTTTCCGTTTCGTCGAAGTAGTCCTCAAGGCTATATCCCATCACCGTGCGAATCTCATGCGGGTCGAATAAGTGCCATTCACCGCGTGCCTCGACCGTACGCATGAAGAGGTCCGGTAAACAGACTCCTGTGAACAAGTCATGTGTCCGAAGACGCTCGTCCCCGTTGTTCAACTTCGCATCTAAGAATTCGAAGATATCTTTATGCCAGATGTCGAGATATACGGCGATTGAACCTTGGCGCATGCCGAGTTGGTCGACAGAGACGGCCGTGTTGTTCAATTGTTTCATCCAAGGAAGGGCACCGCTCGAGACGCCTTTGAATCCTTTGATGTCACTTCCGCGTGAGCGGATTTTACCGAGATAGACACCGATTCCGCCACCGCCTTTTGAAAGGGTCGCCACGTCGGTGTTAGAGTCGTAAATGCCGCGAAGTGAGTCGTCGACTGTATCGATGAAGCAAGAGCTAAGCTGACCGTATGACTTACCGGCGTTCGATAACGTCGGTGTCGCGACGGTCATATAAAGGTTTGAGAGCGCCCAGTACGCTTCTTCGACGAGTTTGAGGCGTGTTTTCTCATCCTCTTTTTGCATGAGGGTCATCGCGATGACCATGAAGCGCTCTTGTGGAAGCTCGTATAAGTTCTTCACATGGTCGCGGCCGAGGTAACGGTCCGATAACGTGCGAAGTCCGATGTAGGTGAAGAGACGGTCGCGAGACGGGTCAATCAATGTCTCGAGGTGGTCCATATCTTCTTTTGAATACGTATCAATTAGTGCTGAAGTGAAGATGCGTTTTGATGTCAACGTCTCGATCAAGTGATGGAAGTTGCCGTAGCGCATCGACGCATCATAGCCACGATTGCGTGCCGCCTCGAGATAGAGACGGTTCAAATACATCTCTGTCGCCACGAACGTCCAGTCCGGTTCTTCGGCTTTCAACATATCGAGCGCATGCATCGTCAATAAGTCATATACTACATCTTGTGTCAGCGTCTTCGTCTCGAGCGCCCGAATCGCGCGTTCCTCGTAACGCTGTACACTTAAATGAGGATACCGTGTTTGGATAGATTGAATAAGAGAAGAGACATCAGCAAGCGTTGGCGCCGCTGGTAGCATCGTCTCGTGGTGGATAGGGGATGTCAAAATCGATCACTCCTTTAATAGATGTAGACGTTATGAAAGTATAATAAGAACTTCCTAACCTGTCACAATAATGTGTCAACGACCAAAATAGCTGTTAACTATATATTGACACATTTTAATCTTTTTAATCATAAAACACCTATATTTAGTTTTTCAATCCTTGACATTCGCGAATGTGCGAGTCGCTCTTTTGCTTTTGTTCGAAAAGGGCTTTATGGCCCGATTTGAGACGAAGAAATGAGATGAAAAATTTTTATAGATTCTAATTGCGCGTTTCTTCACAAAAAATGTATTCGACTTCATCAGCAAAAAAGGGATATTTGAATGCTATATGTAGGCACGAATGTATTGTATTTGACGTCGATCATCAGAATACCTGCATGAATCGATCAATACTAGATATAGTGTTTCGTCAAACCGTGACGAATGAATCCATTTGTCAAGGCTGGTATCCGAGCAAAAAGTAAGGTAGATTGATGAGGTAGGACACGGATTTCAACGAAAAGAAGGGTTTAACAAGTGCGTACAGAAGACTTATTATTAACATGGGACCCGCTCGGTTATGGAACAGGTTCATACGGACCGGAGTTCGATGAGGTGATGATGGCATTGACCTATGTCGAATCCCCAGAACAATTGACCGAGGTGATTCGCCGCACGCTTCTTGAGGCGTTCGATGAGTCTCCCCCTGAACAAGAAATCATGAAGATGGCGCAGCAACTATTCGCGTCGTCATCTTGCCAACTATAAGGAGGAAGAATAATGTTACGAATTGATCCAACACCAAACCCGAATGCAATGAAAGTCACACTTCCAGAGAACGTATTCGGCGCAAAAAGCCAAAGTGTGAAAGCAGGAGAAGCGACAGATCAGCCGCTCCTTGCGAAACTTGTCGAGATCGAAGGCGTCGAGAGTGTATTCGCATACGGCGACTTTGTAACCGTTTCAAAAGAGAATGGTGTGAGTTGGGAAGCAATCCTTCCACACGTTGAGACGGCATATCGCGGATGAACCCGATTGTCTCGATCGTCATTCCAGCCTATAAGCGCGAGATGGAATTGACGGAGCTGCTTGAAAGCTTAACGGTCCAAACGTTTCAGCAGTTCGAAGTCTTGGTCATGAATAATGAAGGGCCGCCAAAACAGCATATTTTGGCGCCTTTTTTGAATCAATTGGATGTGCGTGTCATTGAAGTCGGGGAGAATCATCACGTCCGTGCGCGGAATCGTGGCGTACTCGAAGCGAAAGGGAACGTCATCTTACTGTTAGACGATGATGATTTGCTTATGCCGACTCACCTCGAGGACGGTTTGCACGATCTTCAAGAAGCGGACTTCGTCTATACGGATGCCGAGCTATTCCGTTTTACATGGGAAGGCGGACGTCGAGTAGTGACGGACTGGGAACCGTTCGCATATGACTTCGACCGTGAGCGAATGCGAAAGGACTCGACGTTTATCCCGTCCGGTACGATGTATCGCAAATCAATCCATGACACAATCGGTCTCTTCGATGAAGACGTCTATAATTATTGGGACTGGGATTTCTTCTTGAGGGTCATGGAGACGTTCACCGTGTCCCATCCCGCTCGCGCGACGGTTCTCTACGCATTCAATGGAACGGACAACCTATCGGCAAAACAAGACGAAACGAGACGTCGTTACTTTGACCGCTTTTGTCAGAAGCATGGGCTGACAGACATGGGGATGAAGAATTTCCATATGGTCCAAGAGGAACGACGTCCATATGTGAGGCAGACAGAGAGAACGTTCACAGGCGTGTTACCTGGTCGGACGGAAGGAGAATAAGTATGTATTCATCAAAAGAACTTGAACTATTAGAGTTGTTAGAAGAAAAGGGCTATCTGGAGACGAAGATGTTGGCTGATTTGTTGGCGCTCGATGAAGAGACGATTGAGTCGATGCTCGAGAAGTTCAAACAAGATGGGATTTTGCTTGGTTTTCGGGCGATGGTCAATTGGCAAAAAATCAACCGGCATGATGTCACGGCCTTTATTGACGTCAAAGTTGCGCCGAAACGAGGCCGCGGATTTGATGATGTGGCCGAGCGTATTTATCGTTTCCCGGAAGTGACGGCCCTTTATTTGATGTCAGGTGCTTACGATCTTCAAGTCGTCATTCAAGCGAGCTCGCTTCAGGACGTAGCTTCGTTCGTCTCCGACAAGTTGTCACCGCTTGACTCGGTCTTATCGACGACGACACACTTCAAATTGAAGACGTACAAGCACGACGGGATTTTGTTTACCCCACAAACTGAAGACAAGCGGTTGAACATCACGCCATGAAGTCATTATCCAATCAAGTCGTCTCGATGAAGCCATCAGGCATCCGTCGTTTCTTTGATTTGGCGCAAACGATGGAAAACGTGGTCTCTCTCGGGGTGGGGGAACCGGATTTCATCACGCCTTGGAACGTTCGGGAAGCGAGCTATGTCGCACTCGAACAAGGATATACGGCGTATAGTGCCAATGCAGGACTCATCGAATTACGTGAAGAGATTGCTACTTATATGAAAGAACGATTTTCAGTCAAATACGATCCGGCATCGGAATTAATTGTGACGACAGGTGCCTCACAGGCGCTCGATATCGCATTCCGTGCCCTCCTGAACCCAGGAGATGAAGTCATCGTCGTCGAACCTGCCTTCGTATCTTACGGACCGCTCATCGAGATGGCGGGTGGGAAAGTTGTTCCTGTCGCCTGTCGTCCTGAAAAGGGTTTTCGCCTCGACCGTGATGATGTCGAGCGCGTGATCACCGAGCGGACGAAGGCGATTCTCCTCTGCTTCCCGTCCAATCCGACGGGAGCGACGATGAACGCCGACGAGCTCGCGCAAATCGCAGAACTCGCGACCAAGTATGACCTTTGGGTTGTCAGTGACGAGATTTATGCAGAACTTTGCTATGACGAGCCGTTCACGAGTTTCGCGACACTTCACGATATGCGGGATCGAACAATCGTCATCAATGGTTTCTCAAAAGCGTTCGCGATGACCGGATGGCGCCTCGGTTTCACCTGTGCCCCTGAAGTCGTGACGCGGGAAATGTTGAAGGTTCATCAATATGGCATGATGTGTGCCCCGACGCTTGTTCAATTCGGCGGACTCGAGGCACTTCGTTCACGTCATCAACACGTACCGAACATGGTGAAGAGCTATCGTCAACGTCGGAACTATTTCATCCAGGCGCTAAATGAGGCAGGTCTCCCGACACACGTGCCGGGTGGGGCTTTCTATGCTTTCCCGTCGATTCGACACACAGGGTTGACGAGTGAAGAATTTGCGGAACGTCTCTTGCTTGAAGAACGGGTCGCCGTCGTCCCAGGAAACGCCTTCGGCGAGAGTGGGGAAGGATTCGTTCGGGCGAGCTATGCGACGTCGCTCGAACAGTTACAAGAAGCGATTCGACGGATCCACCGATTCATGCAGCAATTCGAAGTCACAGCGGTCAAGGACTCTCATTCGTGAGGGTCTTTTGCCGTTTTAGCGATATAATGAAAGGGAAAAGACGGGCGAGGTGAAGAAAATGAAACAAGTTGACTTTGTGGCAATCGGATGTGGACCTTACAATCTTGGGTTAATGGCTCTCGCGGAAAAGGCTTCATTACGTGGAATTTGCTTTGAAAAGCGGGAGGAAATGATGTGGCATGAAGGGATGCTCATCGAAGGGATGACGATGCAAACACATTACTTACAAGATCTTGTGTCGCTCGCGGATCCGACTAACCCATCGAGTTTCTTAAACTACTTGAGTGAGACAGGCCGTCTCCAGACGTTCATCACGCAAGAACAGGATAAGATTCCTCGGACGGAATACAATCGATATTTGCGTTGGGTCGCTGAACGGTTGTCGAACATCCACTTCAATCACGAGGTGACGGATGTGTTGATCGAGGAAAATGGTTTTCTCGTGACGGTCGAATCAAACGGTGAAACGACTCAAGTTCAAGCTACACATGTCGTTCTTGGAACTGGGGCAGAACCGTTTGTGCCGGAAGGTTTTGAACAAGTTATCCATACGAGCGAGTATTTGACCTATCGGGACGTCCTTCGAGATCGTTATCGCGTCGCGGTCGTCGGCAGTGGACAGAGTGCGGCAGAAGTGTTTCTTGATCTGTTTCGTGAAGCGACGGATGAACAACGTGTCGACTGGATCACACGTTCTGATCATTTCGAGTCACTTGAAGCAGGAAAGATTGGGGACGAGATTTTTAGTGTGGACTACATCGAATATTTTCACGGCTTACCTTACGAAGCACGTCAGAAATTGCTTCAGTCATTTGAACGTTTCCGCCATGGCGTCAACCCTGAGACGATGACGGCGATTTATGAGGCGCTCTATCACAGGACTGCAGAAGGTGAGCCGAAGCGAGCAGAGATGCTGACGCAAGTCGAGGTGGAATCCATTTCCTATGACTGGTTGACGCATCGTTTGAAGGGGACGCAGCGCTATACAGGAGAAGTGATTGAGAAAGAGTACGACCTCGTCGTTGTGGCGACAGGGTATCGCCCGGTAATCCCATCTTGGGTCGATAAGCTTCCGGTAGTATGGGAAGAAGAGGGAGAATGGGCAGTGCATGACACATATGAAGTGGTGATGAGCGAGTCGTTAGGTGGGAAGTTGTTCACACATACGAACTTGGAGCATTCCCATGGCCCCGCAGCAACGAATCTAGGGATGGCCGTCTATCGAAATGCGGTGATGTTGAACGAAATGGCTGGGGAAACGGTCTATCCGATTCGCCATCAAAAGCCATTCACGACCTTTTGAACAAAAAAAGGGCTAGGCGAGTAGCCTAGCGGAATCAGGGGGGAATACTTGAAGTCTTGCTTGATTTGTATTTACCCCGCGCTTCGACTTTAAAACATATCAACACGTCGAAAATAATCTTTTTTACTAATTTGTACACTTTATCGAAAAAAGTATGTTATAGTAAGTTGATGAATTTAGCATAGGAGTTGTTTGTAATGGCAAAATACGAAAAAGATCAAGTATTAACAGGTAAAGTAACAGGAATTCAACCTTTCGGTGCTTTCGTAGCACTCGATGACGAGACTCAAGGTCTTGTACACATTTCAGAAATCTCACACGACTACGTAAAAGACGTAAACGATTACGTTCAAGTTGGTCAAGAAGTTGAAGTGAAAATCCTTGAAGTGGACGAAGCTTCTAAAAAAATCAAGCTTTCAATGAAAGCGACTCAAGAAGCTCCAAAACGCGAGAAGTCTGCGAAGCCAGCTCGTCGTGCGCCACGCCGCAACGAAGCATCTTCAAACTTCAAGCAAGAAGAAGCTCCAGGATTCACAGTCCTCAAGGACAAACTTGAAGACTGGATCAAAAACACAAACTTCAAGAAGTAAGTGTTCCGAGGTGACCCGTTTTATACGGGTCACCTTTTTTTGTTTTACAGGAATCGGTGGGGAATATGACGAAACTGTAACTCGAATAGGAGGAGATTAGATGAAGATTGGAATCATCGGAACGGGCGGGATTGCGACGAGCGCTCACATTCCGAATTATGTAAAAGCAGGGATGGATGTGGTAGCGGTCATGAACCGGACACGGGCGAATGGGGAACGTGTCGCACGACAGTTTAACATCCCGAACGTCTATGAGAAGGTCGAAGAGATGCTCGCGCACGAACAGCTCGATGTGGTCAGTATCTGTACGCCGAACGCCTTACATAAAGAGCAAGTGCTTCTTGCACTAGAAGCGGGATGCCACGTGCTCTGTGAGAAGCCCCCGGGCATATCGGAAGATGAAGCGGTGGAGATGTTAGAAGCGGCGAAACGAGCGGGGAAGACGCTCCATTATGGATTCCATTATCGGCACCGTGCCGACACGGTTCTCTTGAAACGGATGATTGACGCAGGAGAGATGGGCGACATCTATGCAACAACGGCACTTGCCCTTCGCCGACGCGGCATTCCTGGATGGGGCGTGTTTACGAACAAGGAACTACAAGGCGGAGGGGCACTACTCGATATCGGCGTCCATATGTTAGATCTCGCGCTCCACTTGATGGGTTATCCGGAACCGAAAGAGGTTGTCGGTCACGTCGGGCAATATTTAGGGAATCGTCCGGGTGTCGGCTTGATGGGCAAATGGGATCACGAATCTCTGTCTGTCGAAGACACGGCGAGAGCGATGATCACCTTCGACACAGGTGCTTCTTTGTTGCTCGACGTCAGTTATATGGCCAATGTCGAAGCAGAAGATACGATGCGTGTCGAGTGCCGGGGAACGAACGCTGGGGCAAGTCTATTCCCGCTCACATTACATACTGAAAAATATGGGGCGTTGTTTGACGAACGACCTGCCTATTTGACGGAGCATGATCCGTATGAACGTCAAATTCAGCTGTTTCTCGAAGCGTGCCGAAAGGAACCGAACTATCGGCAAGCAGAAGAAGCCGTCATACTCCATCGCATCATCGATCGCATTTACGCATAAGCACGATACTTTTCATTCTTTGAAAACAGGGTATATAGTGTAGGTGTTACATATTTCTATGAGGAGGATGAATCATGCACAACTTTGAATACAAAAACCCGACAAAATTGATTTTCGGTACACATCAGGTCGAAACATTATCGAAAGAACTTGGCGCGCTCGACGCGAAGAAAGTGATGCTCGTCTATGGTGGCGGAAGCATCAAAAAGAACGGAACGTACGATGAAGTCGTGGCTGAGCTTGAAAAGGCAGGCATCTCATACGTAGACTTCTCTGGCGTCGAACCGAACCCGCGTATTGAGACAGTACGTCGTGCGGTCAAATTTGCACGTGAAGAAAACATCGATGCGTTGCTCGCGGTCGGCGGAGGTTCCGTCATCGACTGTACGAAACTCATTTCAGCAGCGATTCCTTATGAAGGGGATGCGTGGGACATCGTTCTCCGTGAACACATCCCGACAGAGGCGGTACCATTTGGAACGGTCCTCACACTCGCGGCAACAGGATCAGAAATGAACTCAGGATCGGTCATCACGAACTGGGAAACACAAGAGAAGTTCGGTTGGGGTCACCCACTCGTCTTCCCGACATTCTCAATCCTTGATCCACGCTACACGGTCTCGGTTCCAAAAGATCAGACGATTTACGGTATTGTCGATATGATGAGCCACTGTTTCGAACAATACTTCCACCCGAACCATGCACCGGTACAGGAACGCATGACAGAAGGTGTCTTGAAAGCGGTCGTTGAATCGGCACCGAAACTCGTAAATGATTTGGAAAACGTCGATCTTCGTGCCATCATCCTATTCTCAGGTACGATGGCGTTGAACGGCGTCCTTCAAATGGGTGCTGCTGGGGACTGGGCATCGCACAACATCGAGCACGCCGTATCGGCTGTCCACGATATCCCGCACGCTGGTGGTCTCGCGATTCTCTTCCCACGTTGGATGGAGCACGTATTGGATGAAGACAATGCGGCACGTTTCGCCCGACTCGGTACGGAGGTATTCGATGTGGAACCAGGTGAAAACGACTTGGAGACTGGTAAACGTACAATCGAAGCGATTCGTGCATTCTTCGACCAACTCGGTGCACCAAACTCACTCCGGGACTACGATATCGATGAGTCGACATTCGATGCGATTCTCGATTCTGCGATGAAACGTGGCGCATTCGGTCGTTTCCGTACCCTCGAACGTGAAGATGTCGCGCATATCCTCGAACTCAGCAAATAAGGCAATTTATTGCCTATTTTACAATAATGATTGAACGAATCTAACGTTTCCGTTTATGATGGGTCATGTATGGCTCTTTTACGAGCGATTTAAAGGAGGAAATGACATGTCAACTGTACGTTTCGATTATTCAAACGCGCTCTCATTCGTAGGGAAGCACGAAATCGACCAAATGCAAGAAACGGTAAAAACCCTTCACTCGGTGATTCATGAGCGGAGCGGTGCCGGAAGTGATTTTCTTGGGTGGGTCGATCTTCCGACCGAATACGATCAAGATGAGTTCGCACGAATCAAAGCTGCGGCGGAACGAATTCGCGAGAATTCAGACGTTCTCGTCGTCGTCGGAATCGGAGGATCTTACCTCGGTGCCCGTGCAGCGATCGAAATGCTTCAACATTCGTTCTTCAACGTATTGTCAAAAGAAGAGCGCAAGGCACCACAAGTATTCTATGCGGGCCACAATATCTCTTCAACGTATATGAGAGAGTTGCTTCAAGTACTTGAAGGCAAAGAGGTCTCAGTCAACGTCATCTCGAAATCAGGAACGACGACAGAACCTGCGATTGCATTCCGTGTCCTCAAGCAGTTCATGGAAGACAAGTATGGTCAAGATGGAGCACGTGAGCGGATCTATGCAACGACAGACCGTGCCCGTGGTGCGCTCAAGACACTTGCAGACGCAGAAGGATACGAGACGTTCGTGATTCCAGATGATGTCGGTGGACGTTTCTCTGTCCTCACGCCAGTCGGACTTCTTCCGATTGCCGCTGCAGGAATTGATATCGATGCGTTGATGGAAGGTGCACGCGACGCACAAAACGCTTACAGCTCACCAGAATTGGCTGAAAACGAAGCGTATCAGTATGCGGTCGTACGTAACGCCCTTTACGCGAAAGGTAAATCGATTGAGATGCTCGTCAACTATGAGCCAGCTCTTCACTACGTGTCAGAATGGTGGAAACAGCTTTACGGTGAATCAGAAGGAAAAGACAACAAAGGGATCTTCCCAGCGGCAGTTGACTTCTCGACGGATCTCCACTCGATGGGGCAATACATCCAAGAAGGTCGTCGTGACTTGTTCGAGACGGTCATTCGTGTGAAAGAAGTCCGTCACTCGATGAACGTCCCAGAAGACGCTCAAGATTTGGACGGTTTGAACTTCCTCGCAGGCGAAACGATTCAGTTCGTGAACGACAAAGCGACAGAAGGAACACTTCTCGCACACACTGACGGCGATGTACCGAACTTGGTCGTCGAATTGCCAGAGATGACACCGTATCACCTCGGTTACTTGTTCTACTTCTTCGAAAAAGCATGTGCGATGAGCGGATACATCCTTGGGGTGAACCCGTTCAACCAGCCAGGCGTCGAAGCTTACAAAGCGAACATGTTCGCGTTACTCGGTAAACCGGGTTATGAAGAACAAAAAGCAGAGCTCGAAAAACGTTTGAATCAATAAGAAAACGAATCGGTCCGCGTGTCGGACCGATTTTTTTGTTTGAAACTGGGTGAAGACAAGGTAAAGTGAGAGTAGACAGGGGAAAGAAAGGGATGGACTATGAAGACATTCAAGGATTACTATCATAATCAAGTCGAGTTAAGCTTCACCCATTATCCGTTCTCAGACACGCCGCTCCACGTCTGGGTCGTCGCCCGATATGAAGACAAGTGGGTATTGACGAAGCATAAACAGCGCGGACTCGAGTTTCCAGGAGGGAAAGTCGAGCCAGGAGAACACGAGGACGATGCCGCCATCCGGGAAGTATATGAAGAGACCGGCGGCGTCGTCAAAACATTACGATATTTGGGACAGTACCGTGTGCTAGGTAGAGGCGATACGGTCATCAAAAACATTTATTATGCGGAGATTGAGCGATTCGAGGATCATCCTGCTATTGACGAGACAGATGGGGCTGTCCTGATCGATGCCTTGCCGGATAACTTATTGCGCAATCCACGCTACAGCTTCATGATGAAAGACCGTGTCCTACCGGAAACGATGAGGGTTCTTTATGATCAAAAACTGGTTTGACCGAATCGATGTGTTACCACCTTATGCGGGTTATCGGGTGACACGAGGATGGTACACGACGACAGATGGGGAAGAGGTCGTGGCGTATTCGATTGAGCCGAAACGTTCAAACGGCCAAGTATTGATGTACTTACGAGGAGGAACGGCCCGAATCGGGGATGTCCGTTTACCACGTCTCATGCAATTTGCATCGCGGGGATTTCATGTCGTCGCCCCGGTCTATCGTGGCAATCACGGCGGGACGGGAAAAGAAGACTTTGGAGGAGAAGACTTAGAGGACGTGCTCTCGCTATTCGATCGTGTCCACATGAGCGGACGATCGGTCCACGTCCTCGGTTTTTCAAGAGGGGGCATGATGGCCCTCTCGCTCGCTTCCGAACGACCGGTCACGACGGTTACTTCATGGGCTGGCGTGACAAACCTCGAGTGGACGTATGAAGAACAGCGTTCGATGCGGAAGATGTTACGTCGGATGACGGGAGGGGACCCCGAATCCGCAGAATCTGCGTATGTCGACCGTTCACCGCTTTACAAGGAATGGGTCGCCCCGACACTGCTCATCCACGGTACGGACGATGAACAAGTTCGCTTACGTCATGCGACAGCCGTCGCTGAGAAATTAGGAGAACAGGCAGAGTTTTGGGTGCTCCCGTTCGGTCACCAGCTCCCGTTTTGGGATAAATGGGAGACGACCGAACAAGCGATGGATTGGATGTTGCGACAAGAAAAAGCACTGACTCGATAAAAAAATGAGTCAGTGCTTTTGCGTTAGATGACGAGTGGTCCGGCTGCGATGACGGACTCACTTGCTTTCGTAAAGCGAGTGAAGTTTTCTTTAAATTTCATGGCGAGTGCTTTTGCCTCTAGGTCGTAACGAGCTGGGTCGCTCCACGTATCTCGCGGATTGAGCACGTCACTCGGTACACCATCGATGGCTACAGGAATCTCGACATTGAAGATGTCATGTTTCATCGTCTCCACATCACGAAGCTGACCGTTGACGGCGGCATTGACCATCGCACGCGTATAGGCGAGTTTCATACGTGAACCTTCGCCGTATGCTCCACCTGTCCAGCCCGTGTTGACGAGGTAGACATCCACATCGTGTTCTTCAATCAATTTACCGAGCATATCCGCATAACGCTCTGGAGCGAGCGGAAGGAACGGTGAACCGAAGCAAGTCGAGAACGTCGCTTGTGGTTCTGTGACTCCTCGCTCCGTACCGGCAAGCTTAGACGTATAACCAGACAAGAAGTGATACATCGCCTGTTCTTTCGTCAGTTTGCTGATTGGTGGCAAGACACCATACGCATCGGCCGTCAAGAAGACGATCGTATTTGGATGACCGGCACGTGATGGGAGCATCGCGTTGTCGATGAATTCAATCGGATATGCCGCACGCGTATTTTCAGTCAAGGAAATGTTCTTGTAGTCCGGCGTACGATCTTCATTCAATACGACGTTTTCAATCAATGAACCGAAACGGATTGCATCATAGATTTGTGGTTCGTTCTCACGCGAAAGGTTGATCGTCTTCGCGTAGCAACCGCCTTCAATGTTGAAGACCCCATCCGGTGACCATCCATGCTCATCGTCTCCGATTAAGTGGCGCTGTGGATCAGCTGAAAGTGTCGTCTTCCCAGTTCCCGACAACCCGAAGAAGAGTGCCGTTTCGTTTGCATCGTTGACGTTTGCCGAACAGTGCATCGATAAGACGTTTTGCTCAGGTAGCAAGAAGTTCATGACGGAGAAGATTGATTTTTTAATTTCGCCACCGTATTCTGTTCCCCCGATCAGAATTGTGCGCTTGGCGAATGAAACGAGAATGAACGTCTCTGAGTTCGTGCCATCCACTGCAGGATCTGCTTTATAACTCGGTGCATAAATCACAGTGAACGGATCGAACGCACCTTTCGTTGGCCATTCGCGTAGAAATAGCTGTTTAGCGAACAGACTATGCCATGCATATTCCGTGATGGCACGGACCGGTAACGTATAGTGCTCATCGGCACCAGCAGACGCTTCGAGGTAATAAAGTTTGTCTTTCTTTTCTAAATGGTTGAGTACTTTGTCGAGAAGTGCTGAAAACTTCTCTTCTGCGATCGGTTGGTTCACTTTTCCCCAATCGACAAGGTTGTTGCTGACTTCATCTTGTACGACGAATTTGTCTTTCGGTGACCGTCCGGTAAAAGCACCGGTGCTGACAGATAAAGCCCCGTCTTTTGTCAGTACACCTTCACCATTTTGGATGGCTTCTTCCACCAATTCTGGAACCGTCAAGTTCCGTTTCATGTCGGCACCATTAATTAATTCTTCGATTTTCAGGAGCGTTGTCGCCATCCTGAATCCCACCTTTCCCCTAAATAGATGTGGATGAAATCCGCATACTTCCGCGATTACGATTAATCAGTATGACATTTTTAATTATATGTGACACACTAATCAAACACAAGCGTTTCTTCTCTCTAAGTAAGCGCTTTCTTACAAAGACAGTTTATCACATTCTCTTATCACAAGGTGTTAAAAAACAGAAACGAATTAAAAAAATGTTTGACGATTCACAAACAGAAATGTTTTGCAAGTCGGTGAAAACTTTAACGAATTCGTCTGATTCCCTTGACATAATCGAGCGTCATTTATATGATGGTTTTCGTAACGGATACTCTTATTCTGAGCGGTGGAGGGAACAAGGCCCTACGAAGCCCAGCAACCGTCCGACATGAAGTCTTGTGCGGAAAAGGTGCTATCCTGAAGCGAAGCCATTAGCTTCGAACGATAAGAGGGTAAGGAAGAACGATTCAACCTTTCCCCATGTATGTCATCGGGGGAGGTTTTTTTCATTACCGTCCCAAAGCAACGCGTAAGGGGAACGAGTACCGTCCACATATCACCCTTATTATAGGAGGTTTTTTGAATGTCAAAATTGAACCGTCGACTTTTTACTTCAGAGTCGGTTACTGAAGGACATCCAGATAAAATTTGTGATCAGATCTCTGACTCGATTTTGGATGCCATTTTAGCGGAAGACCCGAATGCCCGTGTTGCGGCAGAAACGTCTGTCACAACGGGTCTTGTACTCGTAGCTGGTGAAATCACAACGTCAACTTACGTGGATATCCCGAAAGTTGTCCGTGAAACAATCCGTGAAATCGGATACACACGTGCGAAATATGGTTTCGACGCAGAAACATGTGCAGTCTTGACGTCGATTGACGAGCAATCAGTAGACATCGCGCAAGGTGTTGACCAAGCTCTTGAAGCACGTGAAGGTCAGATGACTGAAGAGGAACTTGATGCAATCGGAGCAGGTGACCAAGGTCTCATGTTCGGATACGCGACAAACGAGACACCTGAACTCATGCCGCTTCCGATCTCATTGGCGCACAAATTGTCACGTCGTCTTGCTGAAGTTCGTAAGAACGGTATGCTTGATTACCTCCGTCCGGATGGTAAGACGCAAGTAACGGTTGAGTACGATGAGGACAACAACCCTGTTCGTATCGATACAATCGTCATCTCGACACAACACGCAGAAGAGATCACGCTCGAGCAAATTCAAGAAGACTTGAAAAAGTATGTCATCGAAGCAGTCATCCCGGCTGAACTCATCGATGCTGAAACAAAATACTTCATCAACCCGACTGGTCGCTTCGTAATCGGTGGACCACAAGGAGATGCAGGTCTTACAGGACGTAAAATCATCGTTGATACGTACGGTGGATACGCACGTCACGGCGGTGGCGCATTCTCTGGTAAAGATCCTACAAAAGTTGACCGTTCGGCAGCATACGCAGCTCGTTATGTAGCGAAAAACATCGTTGCAGCAGGACTTGCGGATAAAGCAGAAGTTCAACTCGCTTACGCGATTGGGGTAGCACATCCAGTATCAATCGCTGTCGATACGTTCGGCACTGGTAAATTGAGCGAAACAGAGCTCGTCGAACTCGTTCGTGAGAACTTCGACCTCCGTCCAGCAGGCATCATCAAGATGCTTGACCTTCGCCGTCCAATCTACAAGCAAACAGCAGCTTACGGTCACTTCGGTCGTACAGATATCGAACTCCCATGGGAGCAAACAGATAAAGCAGCAGTTCTTGAAGAAGGCGCGAAGCGTTTCGCGTAAACAACAAAAACGACCTTTCCGCGGAAAGGTCGTTTTTTTAGGTTCAAGTCGTTGGAGGTGTCTGTTTATGATCATTCGATGACGAATCAGTTGAAGTGTTTTCTTGTCCAAGCGCGGTATCCTTCGCTTCGACGACTTTTTCACCGATGTCTTGTAAATCTGATTTGGCTTCTTGAGCCGTCTCGACGATTTTATTGACGTCTTCTTTGACCGTATCGACTTCTCCGACAACTTTTTCATATACGTTTTGGACGTCTGTTGAGACTTCCTGAATCTTGCCAGAAGCGGTCTTTACTTGTTCAATGACTTGAGATGCTTTCCCGGCTGGATCTTGTTTGACTTCGTTCACGATGCCTCCGACCGAAGATTTTGCATTCGTAAGCGATTGTTTCGTCTGCTCTCGATTCGAAGAGCTAAGTAAGGCGAGGAGACCACCGACGAGGGCACCGAGTAACATCCCGGTCACAACGCTGATCTTTGGGCCCCCAGCATCCAATTGGTCGAATTGACGGTTCGGATTCTCTGTTTGTTCGACTTTCGGGTCATGCTCTAATTTTGGTTCCATGTTGTTCCACTCCTTCATGTGATTGGCATTGCTAGTGTTATACCCTAGTCGATTGCGGACATAACGTTTTCTTATGAATCGTCACGAAAAAGAAACGAATGGCAGGATAAAAACGTGACGATAGGGAATGATACAAATAGATTGGCCAAAAGGGGGAAGCTGTCATGAACATGAGGGAAGCAGTTCCAGAAGATGCAGCATTAATTCGAACGATTGCACTTGCGACGATTTCAGAGGATGATTTAAATCGTTTGAAAGCGATGGAGCGCGCTTATCGACAAGAAGAGATTGTTCGAGCGATCAATTCGAGTGAAGAAGCACGAGAGCAATATTTTATCGTCGGCGAGTTCGAAGAAGATGTCATCGGATTTTGTCATGCCATCGATCGCGGTGACATGTGGGAGATGCTTCGACTTTATCTTCATCCTGATTTTCACCGGAACGGATATGGGGCAGCCTTTTTAAACTATCTCCAATCGAAAAAAACACAACCGATGGAAGTGTACGTTGAAAATTCAAATGACCAAGCGATTGCCTTCCTTTTGCATCAATCGTTTAAAGAAGTGAATCGAATCCAAGAAGAGGTATACGACCAACCGATGGAACTCATTCATTTACGATATCATCCGAGCTAAGCCTCCAGACGGATTTTCTTCAAACATCAGTTGCGGCTGATGTTTTTTTGATACAATACACATAGTCCATAAATGAGGTGACGGCAGCATGACATATGAAGAAGTACGAAAAGGGGTCATCGTCATCGTGTACCCGCTACAGTTCACGTCTCGGATTAGTGAGAACTTTATTCGCCGACTCCAAGACGAGTACGAGGTAATTGTCGTCCGTGACCAATCGGTCGGATTGACTGCAGATGACCATAAACAGCTCATCAAGCGAGCGTTGCGTGAGGCAGGGGAATACAAACTACCAATCCACGTCGTGGCATTCAGTCTAGGGGCACTTTTCACGAACCGACTCTTGCAAGAGTATGATGTGCCGCTTGGGAGTTTGACGTATATCTCTCCTTTATTTGATTGGCATGCCACTCGTCAAATCGGCGGATTGAAACAAGTCGTCGCGAGTGCTGTCGACCGTTTCCGCCCAGACTTACCGCTCGGGATGATGACATTCACTGGTGGAGGCGAGGAATCGTCACGCTTCGGTGAGATTACGTATGCGCAATACCGTGAGATTGAAGAAGAAATCGTGGAACATCAAGAAGAGAAGAAGCACTTACCACGACTTCCACTTGCTTGTTTCTATGCACCAGACGATCAATTTGCGGATGTGAAGCTGACGTTAAACGTCTGCCGGAAGATTGGTGGCGATCAAGTGTACATCCGTCGGTTGGAAGGATTCCCGCATTTTGGATATGAACGTTTGAACACCAAGTTTGCGGAGACATTGATGACGTTTTATGAATTGATTCAAGAATGACAGAAGGCGACTCGAATGAGCCGCCTTTTGCTTATGCGCGTTTTTCAATCGCCACGATGAATGGGGGATGATTGATTTGGTTGATGAAACCGTAGCGGAGGACGCCAGCCTGTTTTTGGTCGAGCGACTCCACGTAATGAAGCACTTCATCCCGTTCGACTTTTCCGCTCTCATGCCCGTGATAAATGACGATGACGATGACGCCGCCGACGGTCATGACCTCTAATAATTGAGATAACGCGGCAATCGTCGTATTCCCGTGAGTCGTGATTGATTTATCGCTTCCTGGTAAATAGCCTAAATTGAAGACGGCAGCGGAGATGGGGCGCGTCTCGTTCGCGACGACCGCTTGAACCGTGTCGTGACTGTCATGAATGACGGATACCCGTTCATCGAGACCGGCTTCCTGTATACGTGCGCGTGTGGACGCGACCGCTTCTGACTGGATATCAAATGCATACACATGACCCGTTTCGCCCACTGCGTTTGCTAAAAACAGCGTATCGTGTCCGTTTCCGGCTGTCATGTCGATGGCGACGTGTCCTTCTTCGAGGTGGTCATGTAATAATTGTTTTGCAAAAGGTAGTACTCTCATTAATCCCATACATCTCATCCTTCTTTTTTCCTTGGAAAGAATCTCGTCGTTCCAATTCTGCACGGATCTTGTTTAACACCTGCATTTTGTGACGGCTCCACAATGGACCGATCAATAAGTCAGGTGGGCCGTCTCCTGTCAGGCGATGGACGATGACCTCGGGAGGTATACATTCGAGCTGATCGCAGACGAGGGAGACATAGTCGTCTTCCTCCATCAATTCGAGTAGACCTTTTTCGTATTGACGGGCGAGCGGTGTATGTTTCAAGACGTGAAGTAAATGGATCTTGATTCCTTGTATGTCCATTTTAGCAACTTCTCGGGCTGTGTCGAGCATCATCTCTGGTGTCTCACCGGGTAAACCGTTGATGATATGAACACAGACACGGATGTTGTGGCGTCGTAGTTTTGCAAGACCGCTCAAAAATGTCTCGTAATCATGTCCGCGATTGATTTTTTTCGCCGTCGTGTCATGGATGGTCTGAAGACCGAGTTCCACCCAAAGGGAAGTCCGGTCATTCAACTCTGCCAAATAGGCGACGACATCGTCTGGCAAGCAGTCCGGACGTGTCGCAATCGAGAGACCGACGACGCCATCCTCTTGAAGTGCTGGTTCGAACAACTCACGTAATCGTTCGACCGGCGCGTACGTGTTACTGAATGCTTGGAAATAAGCGATGTAGTTGGCGTTCTTCCATTTTCGATGAAGACGGGCCTTTACTTCGGCAAATTGAACGGGAATCGGATCGCAAGCATTTCCTGCAAAATCACCACTCCCGTCGTCTGAACAGAACGTACATCCTCCCTTTGAGACGCGCCCGTCACGGTTCGGACAGGTGAATCCGCCATCGAGCGGGACTTTGAACACCTTTCCTCCATATTCTCGGCGATACGCCTCATTTAACGTATGATATCGGTTTTGACCAAATGGATTCATTCAACATCTCTCCTTCCTTGCTCATGCTATCACAAATGAAAAATGACAAAACTTCATAATAAGTAATTTTTCTTGACACTTCTTTGGCATTCGTTTAGGTTTGATAAGGAAATCTTGTCGATTCGGCCATTTGTGCCGATTTTTTTTGATGTGAAAGAGGAATGAAAGGAGGACTTGGTGTGAACAATAAAATGCCAATTTCGGTATGGATTCTAGTCATTGCGATGGCGCTCAATACAACGGCGGCGTCTTTTTTATGGCCATTTAACACACTGTATATTCATGATTTTTTAGGTGAGTCGATGACACTTGCTGGGGTGGCACTTCTTGTGAACTCCGCACTCGCGATCGTCGGAAACTACATCGGAGGGACATTATTCGATCGAATCGGTGGAAAGATGACGCTCATGATTTCTGTCGGTTTGTTGCTTGCGAGCTCACTCGGATTTTTACTGTTCCACGCCACGTTCTTCGGCTATTTGGTGTGGCTCGGTATGATTGGGTTCTCAGGTGGACTCGTCTTTCCGACCGTTTACGCGTTTGCGGGACTCATCTGGCCAGAGGGTGGACGCCGTTCGTTTAACGCGATTTACGTTGCGCAAAACGTAGGTGTCGCACTCGGTACGGCCATGAGTGGTCAAATCGCGCGCTTTAACATCGAGTGGATTTTTTATGCAAACTTCTTCTTGTCGGTCTTATTTGTCGTGGTCCTTTTATTTGGACTTCGCTACTTGAAAAACCCGGCACGTCCTGTCGTTCAATCACAGTTAGAGGCAGCCGCCACGACCCTCTCGAGCGCAACGATGAAGTCGATGTGGTATGTCGCCGTCGGTTACGCCGTGCTTTGGTTCGTGTACGTTCAGTGGCAAGGGACGATTGCCGTTCATTCGAAAGACCTTGGTGTTACTATCAGCCAATATTCACTGCTTTGGACGGTGAACGGGGCGATGATCGTATTCGCACAGCCGTTACTCAACCGTGTCTTGCGACAGTTTGAGGACGACTTGAAACGCCAATTGATTATCGGAGCCTCGATTTTCCTCGGTGCCTTTTTAATCGTGCCGTTCGCCGGCGGATTTGGCATGTTCATGGTCGCGATGGTCGTCATGACAATCGGGGAAATGTTCGTCTGGCCAGCAGTCCCGACGATTGCGGCGAAACTCGCACCGCCTGGTAAAGCAGGACAATATCAGGGACTCGTCAATATCGCAGCATCAGTCGGCCGGATGATTGGACCGACATTGTCCGGATTTGTCTATGACATGTTCGGCATTACTGCGGTCTTCGGCATGCTTCTTCTGCTCGCTACGTTCGCCCTTACTCTATTCGTTATTATGAAAGACATTCGCGTCGCTGAAAAATCAAGTTGACGTTGAATTTCAGAATGGGCTAAAATAGACTACGATGAATAGCAAGCGATGAAGAGGATTAGTAGCGAACGTTCCGTTTCAAAGAGAGTCGATGGTTGGTGTGAATCGATAAATGGAGGTCGTGAACTCGCCTTGGAGCTGTTTTCCTGAACCGAGTAGGGAAAACCGGGGTTACGCCTCGTTATCGGCGTCTCAAGTGGCAGCAATGCAACATGGGTGGTACCGCGGAGAGCTTTCAAGCCTTTCGTCCCATTTTCGGGGACGGAAGGCTTTTTATTATGCAGAGGAGGAAGAATGTTGAGCTATTTTAAACATCAAGAAATCGAGCCGAAATGGCAAAAGCGTTGGGAAGAGAAAGACGCTTTCAAAACGACAGAAGACCCGGAGAAGGATTGTTTCTACGTCCTCGATATGTTCCCTTACCCATCAGGTGCTGGCCTTCACGTTGGTCACCCGGAAGGTTACACGGCGACGGATATCATCGCTCGTATGAAGCGGATGCAAGGATATAACGTCCTTCACCCAATCGGCTGGGATGCGTTCGGTCTTCCTGCCGAACAATATGCACTCGACACAGGGAACGACCCACGCGAATTCACGGCACGTAACATCGAGACGTTCCGCCGTCAGTTGAAAGAACTCGGTTTCTCGTATGACTGGGCTCGTGAAATCAGCACGACGGACCCGAAATATTATAAGTGGACACAATGGATCTTCACGCAATTGTTCGAGCGTGACCTTGCATACGTCGACGAAGTTGCCGTTAACTGGTGCCCGGCACTCGGTACGGTCCTTGCGAACGAAGAAGTCATCGACGGCTTGTCAGAGCGTGGGAACCACCCGGTATACCGTGTCCCGATGAAACAGTGGGTGCTTCGCATCACAGAATACGCGGAGCGTTTGCTTGAAGACTTGGAAGGTCTTGACTGGCCAGAGAGCGTAAAAGAGATGCAACGCAACTGGATCGGGAAATCGGTCGGTGCCGAGGTCGACTTCAAAGTCGACGGTCACGACAAGATTGTCACAGTCTTCACGACACGTCCGGACACACTTCACGGAGCGACATATGTGACGCTCGCACCAGAGCATCCGTTCACGAAAGTGATCACAACGCCTGAACAATCAACGGCAGTTGAGGCATACATCGAGGAAGTTTTGAAGAAGACGGACCTTGAGCGTACAGACCTCGCTAAAGAGAAGACAGGAGTCTTCACGGGCGCTTATGCAATCAACCCGGTAAACGGTGAGAAACTTCCGATTTGGACAGCAGACTATGTCCTCTCGACATACGGGACAGGTGCAGTCATGGCCGTTCCTGGACACGACGAGCGTGATTATGAGTTTGCAAGAACGTTCGACCTCCCAATCCGTGAAGTCGTCAAAGGTGGAAACTTGGAAGAGGCGGCTTACATCGAAGACGGAGAACACGTCAACTCAGGTAGCTTGAACGGTCTTAATAAAGCCGATGCGATCAAGACGATCATTGAAGAACTTGAAGCTGCGGGTACAGGTCGTGCGAAGACGACATACCGTCTTCGTGACTGGTTGTTCAGCCGTCAACGTTACTGGGGAGAGCCAATTCCGGTCGTCCACATGGAAGACGGAACGATGAAGACGGTACCGGTCGAAGAGCTTCCGCTCGAACTTCCGATCATCGATGAAATCAAACCGTCTGGTACGGGTGAGTCGCCACTCGCGAACGCAGAAGAGTGGTTGACGTACACAGATCCTGTCACAGGGGAAAAAGGTCGTCGCGAGACGAACACGATGCCACAATGGGCAGGTAGCTGCTGGTACTACATCCGTTACATCGATCCAGATAACGAAGAAATGATCGCGGACCCTGAAAAACTCAAGCGTTGGCTTCCAGTCGACTTGTATATCGGTGGTACGGAACATGCCGTTCTTCACTTGCTCTATGCACGTTTCTGGCATAAAGTCCTTTACGATATCGGTGTCGTTCCGACGAACGAGCCGTTCCAAAAATTGTACAACCAAGGCATGATCCTCGGTGAGAACAACGAGAAGATGTCGAAATCTCGTGGGAACGTCGTCAACCCAGATGATATCGTGAAGTCACACGGGGCGGATACACTCCGTCTCTATGAAATGTTCATGGGCCCGCTTGACGCGGCAATCGCATGGTCAACGAATGGTCTTGACGGGGCACGTCGCTTCCTCGACCGCGTATGGCGTTTGTTCGATCAAACGAACTTTGCGGACGTGGCACCGACTGCCGACTTTGAACGTACGTATCATCAGACGGTGAAAAAAGTCACTGAAGACTATGAAGCACTTCGCTTCAACACAGCAATCTCTCAGTTGATGGTCTTCGTCAATGAAGCGAACAAACAAGAGACGTTGCCAAAATCGCAAATGGTCGACTTCATCAAGATGCTTTCACCGGTCGCTCCACACTTGTCTGAAGAGTTGTGGGAGAAGATGGGCATGACAGAAGAGTTGACGTATGCGGCTTGGCCGACGTACGATGAGTCAAAACTTGTGAGTGACACGATTGAAGTCGTCATCCAAGTGAACGGGAAACTCCGTGCGAAAATGCACGTTTCGCGTGACGCATCAAAAGAAACGCTTGAAGCGGAGGCACTCGGCAACGAGCGTGTCCAAGAGTTCACAGAAGGCAAGACGGTTCGTAAAGTCATTGTCGTTCCTGGAAAACTCGTCAATATCGTAGTTGGATAATCGAAAGAATGTGTGACATTGTCGCACATTCTTTTCTTTTTGGTGAGGTCATTTTCTTTTACGGTCGGTTTTGATACACTAAAGGGCGATACTGAAGTAGAAGGGGACGACATGTCCATGAAACGTTCTTATGTGCTATACACGACACTATGTGCTGTCGTGGTCGGCGTGATCCTTTGCTATGTCTTTGTCTTCTCTGATGAAGAGATTCAGCGACAGGTCGCCTCGACATTTGAAAAAATCGACATTCAAACGAGTCATCAAACGGCATCCCTCCCACCTGTGGAAGCAGCACAAGATGACGAAGATATTGATACGACCGATGCGCTCGAGCAAATCAACCAGATCGATGAAGTGTACTATAGCGATACGATCGGGGCCTATCTCGTGCTTACCGAGCAGGCTGAATTTTTCGAAGTGAGCGGGAACGGCACACGCGTCAACTCAGTGCTTCAACTCGAAAATACGGGACAGGCGCGACTCGATGACTTTATCGGGATGCGGATGGTCGAAGAGAACCTCGTATATGCGGTGACAGCAAACGGGACACTTATCACGATTGAGCGCGAAGAAGGACGTTGGGTCGAACGACCGCGTAAACAAATCAAAGGTCTCGTATCGGAAGACCGAATCTTTGGTCTCGGATATGACCGAGAATCGAATCGTCTTTTCATGATGAATCGATTAGCAGACACGCCGGACCTTGAGCTCCTCTATATTGAAGAGCGTGAAATCGAGCCGGAAGCGCATGCGGAAAGCGGGTCAGAAGAATCGACAGAACCTGATGATAATGCTGAAGGTACTGAAGAATCAACAGAAGAAGCGACGGCAGAAAACGTGTCGACGAATGACAATGTCTCTAGTGAGACGGCCGTTGCGGAAGAAGAGGCACCTGAGAATGAGCAGGATGCGCCAGAAGGGGCAGTCGAGGAAAAAGAACCGGAAACGGAATGGATGCTCGATTCGCGTCAAGCGTTATCGGCTGACGGGATGAGCGCCTCAATCCAGCAAAAGTTTGAGCGATTCGAAGGCGTCGGGCTTGTCGAACGACAAGGCCGGATTTACGTTCTCGACTCGGAAGAACTCGTCCTCTACACAGTGAACCCGGAAGAAAGTACTATCAACGGTCAGATGGTGACACCTCGCGTGTATGACTCGACCGGCATGTTTTTACAAGACAATGAAATCTTTGCAATCGTCCACCCGGAAGTATTTGATTTGGATGCTTTCGTCTCTGTGGACTAACAATGGGGGAAAGACAGATGAGCAAACGTTACTTTTTTGAAGAAGTGAAACAATTCCACGAGACATTCGGACATCCAGGAGCAAAATCTCCTCAACCGTTGACACTTGATCGTGCGACAAAACGATCGGTTTGGACGGCAGAGGAAGCGGTCGTTGAATTTTTACACCAATCGTCACAGACAGAAGAAGAGTTCTTACAGGCGATCGAGCAATTCCAAGAAGGATTCCAAAAAGCGGTCCAAAAATCATTACAAGACGCACCACCGTCAGATGATGTGGAACGCCTCGTCGGTCAAGGGGATGCGTTAACGGATGCGTTATATTTTGTGATGGGAAGTTTCGTTGAACTTGGACTTGATCCCGTTCCGTTGTTTGAAATCGTCCAGCGTGCCAACATGGCGAAGCTTGGACCGGACGGGAAACCGATTTTACGCGAGTCGGACAATAAAGTCATGAAACCTGAAGGTTGGATGCCACCGGAGCCGGAGCTCGAAAAAGAAGTGCGTCGTCAAATCGCAGGGAAAGAATAATCACAAACGGCTTGAGCCCTCATTAGAAAGGGTTTGAGTCGTTTTTTGTTGTGAAGGTCATAATGACATCATGGTATTAGATGAGATTAGGAAGGTCATGAGAGTAATTAATGGTATAATTTAACATAAGTAAGCGAGCGATGAATATTGATCATTGAGATGGAGGTCATTCAGCTGAAAAAATTATTCGGTATTCTATGTTGTAGTTCAGTACTTCTGTTAGCATCATGTAGCAATGATGAAAAAACGTCAGAATCTAAAACGTCTGAGCCTGACGTTTCAATCGAAACGATAAAAATCAACGAAGAGAATGAATTGACAATCGTCCCACTTTACACCCAATACCAACAATATTTGAATGCATCCCTTGAAACAACCGATGCGGAGGAGAACAAACAAAACTTCAAGAAATATGTATTAGATTACATAGGAGAGGTCGGAGAGGAAGAAAAGATTGATACATCCATATTGAAAACTGATTTTTCACTAAAGCCGACTCCTCATAAGCAACAATTGCTGAAGCAACTGGATACGTTGATCAATCAGCATGACGAGATTAAAGAGATTATTGCATCGACATACGCAGATTCAAATCAAATCCTTCCTAAAAAGAAAGGTACGGTGTTTGTTGCCCCGTATAATCCTGAATTTTTCTACGATAGTGAACCGTTGAAAGGTGTAGCAGGAGCGGCGTACAAGGACGCATTCATCTTGTTTCTCGATACAGATTTTGACAAAGGTGTGCTAGCCTATTCGACGGCTCACGAGTATCACCATCTGATTGTTCAGAATCACCCTGGGTTCCGTCTTAATACAATTTTCGATTCTGTCATTATTGAAGGGAAAGCCGATACGTTTGCTGATCACATCGTCAAAGATGTGACTCCCCCGTGGAATGTAAAGATTGATGAAGCGACCATGGAACACATCGCGAGCCGAGTGAATGATTATGAAACAACCTATACCGATTTTGCGGTTGGTAATTATCAAAAAGATATGCCACGGTGGAGTAACTATATTCTAGGGAGGGATGTGCTCCATGACTATTTGACGGAGCACCCAGAGCTGTCGATTCCCGAATGGACCTTCAAAGAAGATCATGAGCTTTTAGAAAAATACAAGTATCGAGATGTGATGGAATTGGAAAATTAAGTTGAAAAAGAATGTTAAAAGGCTTGACCCTGAATGAGACAGGATCAAGCCTTTTAATTGTTTAATGATCACGATAGAACGCAGACGATGCGTTGGACTGAACCCATTACCGCTCTGTGGCCAGTTCAGCTGCGTGAGATCCGGCGCAATGTCCTGTCGTGAAAGCGGCCGTGATGTTGTAGCCGCCTGTGTATCCATGAATGTCGAGCACTTCACCAGCAAAGAAGAGACCTGGTGCTTTCTTTGACATCATCGTCTGTGGCGCAACTTCCTTAACCGAAACGCCACCACCTGTGACAAATGCTTTGTCAAAGTCGAGTGTCCCGACGGCGTGCATCTCAAACATTTTCAAACGCGTTGCGAAATCAATGACGGATTGCTTCTTTAACTGACTCGCATCTTCTTCTCCAAATGCGAGTTCTTCTAGCAACAAGTCAAGAAGTCGCTCGGGGATATAGCCTTTCCATACGTTTTTAACGGCACGCTTCGGTTGGCTCTGCACTTGGTTCCACAGTTCCTGGACGAGCGCATCTCGTGACGTGTCCGGGAAGAAGTCGAGTGACAAGAGTACGACTTGTTCTTTGCTGCGCTTCCGTTCTTTAATCGTATACTGACTGCAACGGAGTGCGATTGGACCTGAGATCCCGAAATGGGTAAAGATCATGTCGCCTTGGTGCGTCTTGATGGCTTTTCCTTTTTTGCCGTGTACCGTCAAAGCGACGTCACGTAATGATAATCCCTGAAGTTGTTTCGTTCCGATGAACGAATCGTTCAACTTGATCGGTACTTCTGTCGGGAATAGTTCCGTAATCGTATGCCCGGCTTTTTGTGCCCACGGATAACCGTCACCCGTCGAACCGGTGTGAGGGACGGATTGTCCGCCGACCGCGACGACACATGCTTTCGCTTCAATCATTTCTCCGTCCATCAGCTCGACCGCGTGAAACTCGTTTTCTTCATTAAAATGTAGCGTTTTGACTTCTGCTTTTTTTCGAATCTCGACACCGAGGTCTTCAATCGCACGAAGCAACGTGTTGACCACGTCTTGTGCCTTGTCCGTCACAGGGAACATGCGCCCGTTGTCCTCTTCTTTCAGCGGGATGCCGAATCCTGTAAAGAGGTCGATAATCGATTGGTTGTCGAACTGGGCGAGGGCGCTATATAAGAAGCGGCCGTTCCCAGGGATGAACTGAATCAATTCATCGATTGGTTTTCGGTTCGTGACGTTACAACGCCCTCCACCTGAAATCGCTAATTTCCGACCGAGTTTAGACCCTTTATCAATCAACAAGGTCGATGCGCCGCTCTTTGCAGCCGCATACGTTGCCATAAGTCCGCTTGGACCTCCGCCGATGACGATGACATCTTTCATGTAAAATCTCCTCATTTCTTCATCTATATGATTAGTAAAATTATCGTAACTTTATTATCCGTAACAGTAAGAGTATAATGAGAAGCGGTTGTTTTGTAAAACCGAATTCATATGAATAGTTGATTTATAGATGGAGGTGCCTCATGTCATCAAGCGCCAAACAAGATTCTGGAAGAGCCTCCTTCGTCAAAGGAACGCTTCTTTTATCGGCGGGAAACTTGATTTCCCGGATGTTAGGGCTGTTGTACACATTCCCGTTCCAAGCGATGGTCGGGATTGCCGGAGTGACGTTGTATCAAGCGGCTTATACGTATTACGCAATCATGATCTCCATATCGACGGCAGGGATTCCTGTTGCCGTCTCGAAATTTATCGCCAAATATAATGCGCTAGGGGAATACGGAACGAGTCAACGATTGTTCCGACAAGGAATGAAGCTGATGCTTGCGACCGGTGTCGTCGCTTTTTTATTACTCTTTTTTGCGGCACCATGGCTATCCGAGCTGATGGTCCGAAATTCGGAGAACAATCAGCAATACATTGATTCGCTCACACTCGTGACGAGAAGCGTCAGTTTTGCGTTACTGCTCATCCCGGCGATGAGTATGGTTCGTGGTTATTTCCAAGGACATCAAGACATGGCTCCGACGGCAATCTCACAAGTCGTCGAACAAATCGTGCGCATTCTATTCCTTCTCAGCGGGACGATGCTCGTCTTGTTCGTCTTTGCGGACTCTGATTTCATTCGACCAATCGCGAACGCTCTTGGGGGAACGCAATCCGTCGAGACGACTGAACTGAATGGATTGAAAGTCATTGCCGTCACGATTGCGACGTTCAGTGCTTTTGTCGGGGCAATCGGTAGTTTCGTCGTACTCATGATGTACTGGAAGCGTCGAAAAGACATCCATCGTCAGACGGATAATCCAGCGGGCACACCTGTCCGTTCGATGAAGTCGTTGTTACTCGAGTTGCTCAGTTACTCGATCCCAATCGTGATGGTCGGGGTATCGACCCCTCTCTATCAGCTGATTGATCAGTTGACGATGGTCAATACATTACTCAGTTCGGGTGCGACCGTATCCGAAGCGACATCGGCTTATGGATTCTTGACCGGAAACGCACATAAAATTGTATTGATCCCTGTGTCGGTTGCGGCGAGTGTCTCGATGGCGACCATCCCGCTCGTGACTCGTTCCTTCACGACAGGAGATATGCAAAAGGTACGAAATCAGGTCAACCATATTTTCCAAGTTTCGTTCTTCGTGACAATTCCTGCTGTCATCGGTCTCGTGGCTCTCGCGGAGCCGCTGTTTGGGACGTTGTTCCCGGGAGACCGTGAAGGCTGGGTGTATTTACTTCATTATGCACCGAGTGCTTTCTTCTTAGCCTATTACTCGGTTGCGGCTGCGATCCTCCAAGGGATTAACCGTCAGTACTTCACCATCTTTGCTACATCGATGGGGCTATTGGCGAAACTCGCCCTGAACGTGCCGTTCGTTTATTGGCTCGGTGGCATCGGTGCGGGTTATGCGACGATTGCTGGATACATCGTGGCGATCGTGCTCATGGTATGGATGATTCAGCGGTCTCTACATTTCCCATACAAGCAGTTGCTTCGTCGGACCATCTTAATGTTCTTGATGGGGGCGGCGATGTTTGCGGCTGTTTACCTTTCTCTTCTCGTCACGTTGCAAGAAGAAGCGAGTTGGGGAAATGACATCTTTGCGACAATCGTCGGTGTCATTGTCGGGATTCTCGTATACGGATATCTCGGTTGGCGCAGCCATCTTGCAGGGAAATTATTAGGGAAACGCTTTGAATATCGGAGGAACGGATAATGCGAATTGATAAATTGCTATCGAACATGGGATATGGGTCACGAAAAGATGTAAAAATCCTATTAAAACAAGGGGCAGTACGAGTCGATGATGTGCCTGTAAAAGATGCGAAGCGGCACGTTAACCCAGAATCAGAACGGGTCACCGTTTTTGGGGAAGTCGTTGAATATCGTCCGTACATCTATTTCATGATGAACAAGCCGGAAGGGGTCATCAGTGCGACGGAAGATCAAGTCGAGACGACGGTCATCGAGTTGATCGATCCGGAGTATGCCCATTACGACCTCTTCCCGGTCGGACGTCTCGACAAAGATACGACTGGCCTTCTCCTCATTACAAACGATGGTGCGTTTAACCATGCGCTCATGTCACCACGTAAACATGTCGACAAGGTGTATATCGCCGAAGTCGATGGGGAGATGACCGTGGACGACATCAAAGCGTTTGCAAACGGCGTCGAATTAGAAGATGGATATACGACGAAGCCGGCCCGACTCGAGATTTTGAGTCGGAGCGGGCGTCGCTCTGTCATTCGTCTCACGTTGTCTGAGGGGAAATATCATCAAGTGAAACGAATGGTCGCGGCGGTAGGCAAACACGTCGAGCGATTAGAGCGTGTTCAAATCGGGGAGCTAGAACTTGATGAAACGCTCGAGCTCGGGGCATATCGTGAGTTGACGGAAGAAGAGGTTCAATTGTTTCTTCAATAATTAAAGAGGTGAGAGGGAATCTGTCCGATGGGGCGGATTCTCTTTTTTTTAATCAAAAAAGAGACCTGAATGTCAGGTCTCTTGAATCTACATATACGTTTCAATTTGCCGTCTTGAGTGAACGTTTCGATGAAGTCCACGTGCCACGGCTAGGGCTCTCCACAAGATTATTGTACTCAAGTACGTTCAAATCACGTTGCACAGTGCGCGACGTAATGCCGAACTCTTCTACTAGTTCTGAAGTGGTAACTGTCTCCCTTTCATTGATGAACAAATAAATGGACTTGATGCGCGTTAACATCCGATCTGTTGAGCCTTTCATTGGATAACCTCCCAATGTGTAGAATAATGACAAACCATACCTACAGACGACAAAATGAAATATAAAATTGTTATTTTCTAAAATTACACCTTTAGTATACCGCTCCTGTGCAAAAAAGCAAGCAGAAAGCACGAACAATCTGTTTGTAAAGATTTGATTATGAACGTAAATATCGAATGAAGATTGTGTTTTAGTATTTAAAACAAGGTCAAACACGAACGAAAAAAACTTTTCTAAATGAATGTTCGTCTTTCATTCATTTGGATATACTAGTAAGGGAGAGAACATTCGCAAAAGGGGAGAAGAACATGAATTGGAGACAAGAAGTCGACAATCGTAAAGATGCATTTTTAGAAGATTTAAAAGGATTATTACAAATCCCTAGCGTGCTCGATGAATCAAAAGCCGCGCCGAACATGCCATTCGGGCCAGAGGTTCGAAAAGCGCTCGACTACATGTTTGAACTCGGTGAGCGAGATGGCTTTAAAACGAAGGACGTCGGTGGATATGCAGGACACTTGGAGTATGGGGATGGTGAGGACATCGTCGGGATTTTATGTCACCTTGATGTCGTTCCTGCTGGTGAAGGATGGACATATGGTGCGTTCAATCCGACGATTACATCGGACGGAAAAATCGTCGCTCGCGGAAGTAATGATGACAAAGGACCATCGATGGCTGCTTACTACGGTTTACGTATCGTCAAAGAGCTCGGGTTACCGCTCTCGAAACGTGTCCGCCTAATCGCAGGTTGTGACGAGGAGAGCGAGTGGCGCTGTGTCCGCGAATACTTTAAACAAGAACAGATGCCGACATACGGCTTTGCACCAGACGCGGACTTCCCAATCATTAACGCGGAGAAAGGGCTATATGACGGTGTATTGACACAACTTCCGATTCAACGCGCACCAGAGTCGGCGTATCACCTTCTCTCATTCACGAGTGGAGAGCGTCCGAATATGGTGCCGGACTTCGCGAAAGCTGAATTGAAGACAGACGAAGTACTCGAAGAAAAGTTCGAGGCTTATCTTGAAAAGTATGAAGCGGACGGGACATGCGTGTATGATCGCGGCACATATACGTTCACGATGAAAGGAAAAGCGGCACACGCGATGGAACCGGATAACGGGATCAACGCGGCCTACGTCCTCGCTGGATTCCTGTTGCACCTTCCTCTCGATATTCAAGGGGAACGCTATATTGAACTCGTTCGTCATGTGTTTGCCGATTCTCGCGGGATTTCGCTTGGGATTGAGGCGAGTGACGAGACAGGTGATTTGACGATCAACGGTGGTGTGTTCCGCTATCGCGAAGATGAGCGTACGGCTACGGTTAACATTCGCTATCCTTATACAGCGAAGTTTGAAGAGCGGTTGCAAAACCTACGTGAAATCGCGTTGTCGCTCGGTTTCGAATTGAAGACGCGTCAACATATGCCACCACATCACGTGGCTGAAGATCATCCGCTCGTGAAGACGCTCGCGAGTGTGTACGAACGTCAGACGGGGGAGCATGCGAACTTGATGGCAATCGGTGGGGGAACTTACGCCCGTTCACTCGAGGCGGGGGTCGCATTCGGTGCATTGTTCCCAGGCGCTAAAGATGTGGCGCATCAGGTCGATGAATATATGGAGATAGAAGATTTATTACGCGCAGCAGCGATTTATGCTGAAGCGATTTACGAGCTCGCTAAATAAGAACCGTGGAGAGCTGACTGATGTAGTCGGCTCTCTGTCCTTTAGGAAGGAAGTTATCATTGAATTCGCAAAAAAGATTGTTTCAATCTGTGTACGTCGCCATTTTCTTTGCACAAGGGGCATTGATCCCTTATATGGCTTTATATTTTTCACAAGATCAATTTGGACTGAGTCCTAGTCAGGTCGGAAATATCGTGGCCATTCTTCCCATTCTTTCGATTGGTGTACAACCACTTTGGGGAATGTTGACCGACCGCACCGGGCGGGTGAAGGCGTGGCTCATGTTAGCGATGTTAAGCGCAGCCCTCATTTCGTTTACTTTTTTAGTAGCGACTTCATATGTATGGATTGTGATGCTCATGGTGATTTGGTCAGTATTCCAATGTGCACACATTCCGCTCGTCGATATGATGACACTCGACTATACGACACGTTCAAAAGTGGATTATGGAGCGATTCGTTTGTATGGGTCGGCAGGTTTTGCCATCGCGGTGTTTGCGATGGGGTGGATTTCCGATACGACGTGGGGCCTTGCTAGTACGTTCGTATTAAGTGCCGTCCTACTGATCCTCGGAAGTGTGTTCGTCCGAATGATTCCGGAAAAGAGCTCGATTCGTGACGTCACGTTAGCTCCGATTTCATGGACAGCTGTATGGAATAAGTCCTTCTTATTCTTTCTGCTCGGGGGCATGCTCGTCTTCGGACCAATTTATGCGAACAACTATTATTTTGGATTATACGTGACAAGTAGCGGGGGATCGACGACGCTCGTCGGAACACTATTCCTCGTCGCGGTTTTGTTTGAAATTCCCTTCATGAAAGTGGCGTCACAATTTGTAGAACGCTTCGGCAGTGTCCCGGTACTCGTCGGGGCGGCAGCCATCTCGGCCATGCGAAATGGAATCCTTGCATTGGAGCCACCTATTTGGGTTGTTTGGATTCTGGCGATTGCACAAGGTCTCGTCGTCGGACTTTTAATTCCGGTCGCGCTTCAGTTCGTCCGGAAACTTGTCGACCGTCAAGTCTCTTCAACAGCAATCGGTGTTTACATGGCGTTGACTTCAGGACTTGCGACAGCGGGATTCAACAAGTTGAGTGGTACAATCATCGAACTCGATGACATCATCGGCGTATTTTGGATGTATACGATTGTCACGGCAATCGGGGCAGTGATTTGGATTGGACTGTCACGTCGCGCACTGAAAGGATGAATCAGATGAGCACACATTATTTTATTGCGATTCCGATCGAAGCGGCCGAACTCGCCGCTGTGCAACAAGCCATCTTACCGTATTACTCGTATCGTCGAATTTATCGACCGGACGAGTTTCATTTGACGATACAATTTTTAGGGGGGATCGATGGTGAGGAGCTGGATGAAGTGAAAGAAATCACTAGAAGAATCAGTCAAGAGACCCTTCCGTTCACGTTGACGTTTCATGCCATCGACCATTTCGGGAGAGCGGACCGTCCACGCGTGTTGACGATTGTACCTGATGCGTCAGATGCTCTTCAGCGATTTGCGACGGCGCTGCGTCAAGAGCTCGTCCCATTGATTCCGAATTTAGACCGAAAAACATTCGTCCCTCATGTCACTCTCGCAAAAAAGTGGGACAAGGGGGAACGGATTGCTTACGTCCCACCCGAGTTCAACGTGACCGAGTCGGTGGAAGAAGTGATCCTGTATGAAGTGCAGCCGAATCATACTCCGTCCTATAGGGCGATTGAAGTATTTCCGTTAAGACGGCCAGAGGAGGACATATGGCAATCCCGGTTAAAATTTTTGACGTAATCTCAAAATATGAACGTGATGTATTGGACCAATATAATCGCTATTTAGAATATGTAGAATCTGATACGGCCCGTTTGCAGCGTCTTCATGAAAACAATCGACTGAGTCCAGTCGAAGTGCTTGAGATCGATCGACCGTGGTGGAAATTTTGGGCGAAGTCGGAACGGATTGAACTAGAACCGAAACCACTCGCCGAATCACAGTATCAGAAATTACTTCGAGAGCGCCGACACATCCAAAAACTGCAGTTTGCTTGTGAAGGGGTGCTTGAGGCAGATTTACCATATTTGGCATTCACACGAGATTTTGCATATCGCGTGATGCGTTCCGAATGGAATGAACGACACTTCTTTTTTTATCGTCCCGTCATTGAGTGGAACGGTGCGACCGTTGAATTAAGTCACGTCCTTGTCGGTCCGACGCATCTCTATATCGTAGAGTGGCTCGAGGGAGACAGAAGCATCTATCACATATCGAAAGAGAAGACGTGGGTTCATCAACCGCTGAAAGGGGAAAATACTCGTGTAGTGAACCCGCTCATTGCGTTAACACGCACCGAAGAACTCGTTCGCCAAATTGTGCCGAACTATGCGGGTGTACTTCAAAAGGTCGTCATTGCAGCAGATGGTTATTTTGATAACGTTCCGAGCGTTCGAACGACGCATTATGTGGGACGAAATGAGTATAGAGAGTGGATGAAACAAGTGAATGGGCGTGCACCGATTGTAAAAGCGCAACAAGTCCGTGATGTCGCCACATTGTTAGAAGTGACAGCCAAGATGCCGATTCGTCAATTTATGGATCAGTGATTGAGAGGAAGGGACGCATATGCATCATACACCAGATCAAAAGACGGCCTCGCATGTAACCATTGAGAGCGCGTCTTTCGTATCGTTTGAGACTATACAACTTGAGATTGTGCGCGAATATGAATCCGTTCCAGTACAAATTGAACAGAATGGACGCCCGATCGACTACATGGTCGAACAACAACATGTGAACGAATCAGGGATGATTGAACAAATTCTGCGACTATATGAACCCATTTCTTTAGACATGATGTATACGGTGTTTCATCCGGGACAAAAGACGACGGTCATCGTTCCACGAGAAATTGTACGCTCCGAAGAGTTCGAGCGTCGGTTCTCATATGATGGACCACTCGGTGTTTCATTTACACCACACGGGATGGAAGTGACCGTTTGGTCGCCTGTCGCACTCTCGATGTGGATTACCGTCCATGACGACACGAATCACCGTGAACTCGAACGCTTCCATATGCACCGCGGTTCTCGTGGGGAGTGGAATGGAGAAGTGCCAAAAGCGTTCGAAGGGATGTTATATCGTCTAGAAGTAAAGACGCCCGTCGATACGAGACAAGTCGTTGACCCTTATGCGAGAGCTGTTAGCTTGAATGGAGAGTACGGGGTATTGATAGACGTGGAACGATTTGTGAATGAACAAGTCGAACAAGCTCCGCGTCCACCTCTTTGGAAAGCGACCGATGCCGTCATCTATGAACTGCACATCCGAGACTTCACAAGCCATCCCTCATCATTGAGCCAACTGAAAGGTCTATACGGAGGGGTAAGCGAAAAGGGAGTTCAGACGAAAGACGGACACAGTGCAGGACTTGATTATATAAAAGAACTCGGCGTGACCCATGTCCAATTGTTACCCGTTCATGATTTCGGAAGTGTCGATGAAGCGACACGCATGCCGTATAACTGGGGTTACGATCCCATTCATTGGTTCAGCCTTGAAGGAAGTTACGCCTCTAGCCCGGATGTGCCGATGAGTCGGGTATTCGAGTACGCGTCACTTGTCGCGGATCTTCACCGGTCAGGTCTTCGTGTCGTCACAGACGTCGTAATGAATCACATCTATATTCGTGAGCATTCACCGCTCGAGGCTCTCGTCCCTTATTATTATTTTCGGTATGAGCATGACGGAACGGTCGCAAACGGAACCGGTGTCGGAAACGATACGGCATCGGAACGTTATATGATGCGGCGAATGATTGTCGACTTCGTCTCATACTTTGCGACAACTTATCGAGTGGACGGATTCCGTTTCGACTTGATGGGGATCCATGATGTCGAGACGATGAATCAGGTGCGAGCCGCCCTTGATAAAGTTGACCCGTCCATCCTTGTATATGGAGAAGGGTGGGACTTGGCGACACCGCTCGGACAGTCCTTAAAGGCGACTTCGCAAAATGCAGCCCGAATGCCTCGAATCGGACACTTCAACGATATGATTCGGGATGCCTTAAAAGGGTCAACCTTCAATGATCGAGAACGTGGATTCATTTCAGGAAATGAGTGGCGAGAATGGGAGCTCCGTGAATGTCTGACTGGGGCCGTCCATATTCCGAACGTGACGGTTGGACGTTTCCCGAGTCCGACGTATTCGATCAACTATGCCGAAGCCCATGACAATTATACGATTTATGATAATTTACAGTTGTCATGTGAAGGGATTGATGAAGCGACTCGCCTCGCTATGCAGCGACTCGCCAATGCGGTTGTTATCACGTCTCAAGGCATCCCGTTTATCCATGCGGGTCAAGAGTTCGGTCGAACGAAGCACGGCGTAGAGAATAGCTATAATTCACCAGACCACATCAATCACTTCGATTGGGACTTACGCGATGCGCGAATCAGTGAGATCGAGTATGTAAAGACGCTTTTGAAACTGCGACGACTGCATACGTGCTTCCGTTACGATTCACGTCAGGAAGTCATCGACCATTTCACATTCTTACCGTCGCCGCCTGGCGTCATTATTTATGAACTGACGGCGAGCCACTCGTATGACGCTTGGCAGCGGGTACGCGTATATATTAATGGAACGTTCGAAAAAGTGACATTCGAAAGCGATACGAAATGGAACGTCTACGTTCAGGGGGAGACTGCCAGCCTCGTCCCGATCGAAAGAAACCCGTCACACATTCAAGTCGAGTCGTTGTCAATGACGATTCTCGCGTGTTAAGATGTTGATTGTATCTCTTTAATTTCAAGTAAGATTTGAGCGTGATGAATATGTATTCAGATATAGTCGGTGCGCTCGGTAAAGAGTGGACAGTCGCTTCTGCCGGAGGTATTACAGGCGAAGCGTATGTAGCGACGACGCGCCAACAGAAGATTTTTGTGAAACGGAACTCTTCTCCATTCTTGGCGATTCTTTCAGCGGAAGGAATTGTTCCGAAACTTCTTTGGACAAAGCGGATGTTTAACGGGGACGTATTAAGTGCCCAACAATTCATTGAGAGCCGCGAACTTTCACCAGAAGATATGAAGCGACCAGATGTCGCGGCACAACTCGGAAAGATTCATGATTCGAAAGAGCTATTATTCATGTTACAACAATTAAATCAGACACCGGTGACGCCGCACTTATTGCTTCGTCAGTGTGAGGCATATGAACAAGATGAGACAGATCCTACGATTGGAGAGGCGATTCAATGGTTAAAACACCATTTGCCGAAAGTTGACGAGAAAGAGTTCGTCGTATGCCACTCTGATTTAAATCACAACAACTGGATTGAAGATGAAAACGGTCTTCTCTATTTGACGGATTGGGACGATGCGATCATCGCGGACCGTGCTTTTGATTTGGCGATGGTAGTCTATAGCTATGTCGAAGAGACGGAATGGGAGCGTTGGTTCACGCATTATGGGATCGAGGTTTCGAGTGAGCTTCATAATCGAATGCATTGGTATGCAATTGCCCAAACGATTTTAACGATCTATGGGGAACGAAACGATGCAGCACGAACAGAAGGTTTTCATGTACTGCGCGAATTGATCGATGAGGCGTATGAACGAATCAATTAAAAGGGATGGCTGTGCGCCACCCCTTTTTGAATGTGTTTAGATGTCGTCTGGATTCATGAAGTAAGCCCAAACGAACGTTGCGATGACGCCTGCGAAAAACGTAAGTGGAGCCGCATAAAAAATTAAGAATTGATCTAATGTACTCATCGTATATAACCTCCTTGTGAAGGATGATTCACGTTCATTAAACTATGATTTCGTGTATAATCGCAAGAGGACTGCTCGTACGTAACGTGCATATTCCCATTAAACTTGAACATTTGATGAACGAAAGGTAGGATTTTCATGCGTTTACGACATAAGCCTTGGGCAAAAGAATATATGGAAGCTCAAGAACACGTATTTATTCAACATCCTGAACAATTAAAAGGGAAGTGGGACGCCGAGTTCGGCAATGACCACCCGCTCTTTATCGAAGTCGGTTCAGGGAAAGGGCAATTTATTTTAGGGATGGCGAAACAACATCCGGACGTGAACTTTATCGCAATCGAACTATTTGAAAGCGTAGCTGTCTCAATCGTTCAAAAGCTCGTCGAGACACCGATGCCGAACGTGAGAGTACTGACGGTTGATGCGAAGCGACTCGTCGAATATTTTGAAGCTGGAGAAGTCGACCGCGTATACTTAAACTTCTCGGACCCTTGGCCGAAAACACGCCATGCGAAACGTCGCTTGACGTACAAGACATTTTTAGCGACATACGAAGCGATTCTTCCGAAAGCAGGGGAGATTCATTTCAAGACAGACAACCGCGGACTCTTTGAATATTCTCTTCAAAGCATGAGTCAATACGGGATGTTCTTCACAGAAATTTCACTTGATTTGCATGTAAATGAACCGGAAGATAATATTCGAACAGAGTATGAAGAGCGCTTCAGTGCGCTCGGTCAGCCGATTTATCGAATGGAAGCTGTATTCCGTCCGAAAAATTGACACGCTTTTTTCTTATTTTAATAGTATTTTCTTCACACTTTTTTCTTTCTTCTTGGTACAATAGGAATGACGCTAAACTGGAATAAGAGAAGGGGGAACATGGGGATGTTGAAAAAAGCATGGGCAAGCCTGCTTGCAGTAATCTTCATTCTAACAATCGCACCAATGAATACCTCAGCGAACGAAGCGTTCTTGGACGCACTCGAAGAGGATTTGAAAGCGACGCATTACGATTATAAAGAAGGAACAGCTGAAATCATCAAAGAAGAGACGCTTCGCCATTCAAATGGCAACGAAGTGATCGCGGCTGTCGTAGAACTCGATACGATTCGTGATGGAATCTTCATCACACGTAAAACCGAGTACCATTACTTTGATGCGACAGACAACAAAATCCTCTCATCAGCAGACCTCGTAGAAGTTGAAGGAGCAGCCGAATTCGCAGATGCGAACATCGATATGCTCGGTCATGAAATTGTCTACTGGTTGCCGGTATTGGTATTGCTTCTATTGATTGCGATTCCAGCACTCATTTTGTTCTTGGTCGTACCACGTTTCTATTCAACAAGCTCATATATGAATGCCGTATATGAAAAGAATGACAACCCACGTTAAGACATAAAAGCACCCCGTTCTCCTGAACGGGGTGCTTTTTCATTGTTGCTTCAACTGTTCGACGATATCTGTGAGAGACATGTTGTTTCCTGAGGAAACCGAAGCGATGAATGCACTTTCGACAATCGGACCGTCGAAAAATGCGACCTCTTTACTTCCTTCGTACATGTCGATGGCAAGTTCGGCGTTCATTGTGGCCGAACCGATATCGCTGAGAAGAAGCGCTTCCCCTTCGACTTGCTCGAGTGCCGCCAAGATGCGGGTGACGTCTGTTCCGATCGAACCGTCTTCGAGACCGCCAGCTAAATGAATGGGGACGGATGGCGCCATCTCTTTCATGAGATCTTGGATCCCTTCCGCAATTTTTGCACTGTGCGAGACGATAATCAATTCAACGATGTCAATCGACCTCCTTCATAATCGCGGCTAACAGAATCGAACTGGAGAGGGCACCCGGGTCGACCGTTCCACGCGAATTTTCACCGAAGTAGGAAGCTCGACCTTTCGTCGCCACCATATCTTCCGTTTTTTGCACGAGTTCGTCTAACTGATGTTTGTAGTCGTCCCCTTGTTTTACATGTTCAAGGAACGGGTCCCAAACGTCGACCATCGTTTTCTGACCGACTTCTGACTTTCCTCGCGCTTTAATCGAATTTGAACCTTCTTGGAGTGCTTCTTTGAGAAGATCAAAGTCAGCTTCAGTCGCATCCCCGAACTTGGTCGCCATCTTGACGAAAGCAGAACCATATAATGGACCAGCCGCACCGCCTACTTTCGACATCAAGGTCATGCCTACTTTTTTACTGAGCGCTCCGAGAGAGTCATAATCCTCATCTAGAATGGAAGTGACCGCGTCGAAACCACGAGACATGTTGATCCCGTGATCTCCGTCCCCGATGGCACGGTCTAAATCTGTCAGTGTGTCTTTTTGGTCCTCAATTCCGACTTGTGTGTCGCGTAACGCTTGCTTCATCCGATCAATCGTCAACATAAAACAAACACCTCATTTATTAAAGTTTAAATCCAAGTGCTTCCGATGGAGCATCTAGATAAGTGGTCATCTCATCATCAAGCGGTAACAGTGTAATCGAGAATCCGTGCATCTCGAGTGACGTCATGTAGTTACCGACATATTTACGTTTCAGCGTATATCCAGCAGCTTCGAGTTTTTGCGCGACGAAATGATACGTCACATATAGTTCGGACAATGGAGTCCCGCCCATTCCATTTACCATAACGGCGACTTCGCCAGGCTCAACTTCTTTTTTCAAATGGCTGAGAAGGTCATCGACGATTTGGTCGACATCGCTCGTTGGTTTACGTTCGACACCGCGCTCCCCGTGAATACCAATCCCGATTTCCATCTCTTCCTCGTTCAAGTCAAAACCAGGCTTGCCACTCACTGGCATATAGCAAGGTTCTACCGCCATCCCCATTGAGCGGACGTGTGATGCGACTTTTTCTGCAATCGATTTAACTTCCTCGAGTGATTTACCGCTTGCTGCAGCGGCACCTGCGATTTTATGAACGAAGACGGTACCGGCAACACCACGTCGGTCTTCCTTGTTTGAAATCGCGACATCATCGGCGACGACAACATGATCGACTTTAATCCCGTCTCCTTCTGCCAATTCGGCGGCGAGTTCGAAGTTCATGACATCCCCCGAATAATTTTTGACGATCAACAAGACACCGTTGCCACCGTCAGCTGCTTTGATTCCTTCAAGCACCATGTCCGGAGTAGGGGATGTAAAGACTTCCCCGCAAACTGCCGCATCGAGCATGCCGTCTCCGACATAACCGGCGTGTGCCGGTTCGTGTCCGCTACCACCACCCGAGACGAGCCCGACCTTACCGGATTTTGCACCGTTCGCCCGACAGATGACATTGAATCCTTCGACACGACCGTACAGTTCAGGATGGGCATGGACCATCCCTTCTACCATTTGCGATACGAGTTCACTTGCCTCACCGATTAGCTTTTTCACGCGAGATCACTCCTTTTTTAAATTGAAAACTACCAATTTCAATTTTCCACTCTTTCGCTGTAACTAAACAAAAAAACCGACGAATCATTCGTCGGTTTCGTGTCATGCATATTCGAGTAAAGCGCCAGTCTCAGAGTCGACTGTGAACTCATACGTTTTTTCTTCGTCGTTCTCAAGAACCGAGATTCCACCTTTGTAGACATCGTATTCACGACCGTCATACGTGTAAATCTCAGGTGATGCAGAAATCCATGCCCCTTGGACATGACCTTTCGCTGAGAAAGCACGTTTTGTGTACTCCAACGCGTTTTCTGCAGATAAGCTACGTTCATCTAAAGCCTTTTTCGTCATAAGTGCGGCAATGACGGCAACCCCGATTCCAATAAACCAATACCTTTTTTTCATATGACTACCTCCCCTTGAACTATGGCTATCATGTACATCGTACCAAAACCTGTACCCGAATGGAATGAAAAGCATTCGCATCCTATCAAAACTTTTGTATATAATGAGACAAGAACGGTTAAGAAGGGATGATAAAAGATGGATCAAAAGACTAGGGATTTATTCAAGACGTTAACAGAACTACCGGGAGCTCCGGGGTTCGAGTCAGAAGTTCGTCAGTTCGTACGTGAACGAATTGAACCGCACTCAGATGAAATCGTCACGGATGGCATCGGATCAATTTTTGGGAAACGTGTCGGGGACGAAGCGGGACCTAAAGTAATGGTAGCCGGTCACATGGATGAGGTTGCCTTCATGGTGACACGCATCACGGAAAATGGAATGTTATACATACAACCGCTTGGCGGATGGTGGAGCCAAGTGCTCATGGCACAACGTTTTGACATCATCACTTCGAACGGGAAAATCCCAGGCGTCGTCGCTTCAACACCGCCTCACTTACTCGGACCAGATGCGATGAGTAAACCGATGGATATCAAACAAATGTTCATCGATATCGGTGCGGATTCAAAAGAAGAAGCAGAATCATGGGGAGTACGTCCGGGTGTTCCTGCAGTGCCATCGAGCGCATTTACACCACTTCATCACCCGAAAAAAATTATGGCGAAAGCATGGGACAACCGTTACGGTGTCGGTCTTGCTGTCGAATTGTTAGAAGAGACGACAAAAGCAGACCACCCGAACATCTTGTTCTCGGGTGCTACCGTACAAGAAGAAGTTGGACTACGTGGAGCGCAGACGGCATCTGAATTGATTCAGCCAGATGTGGCACTCGTACTCGATGCTTCACCGGCGAACGATGCATCTGGAAGTAAAACGGAGTTTGGACAACTCGGTGAGGGTGCCTTGATTCGAATTTTAGACCGGGTTATGGTCATGTCTCCTGAAATGCGTGACTTCTTGCTCGACACGGCTTCTGATGAAAATATTAAGACGCAGTATTTCGTCTCGCCAGGTGGTACCGATGCTGGACGCGTGCATATGAGTGGCGAAGGTGTACCGACAGCCGTTATCGGTGTCGCATCACGCTACATTCATACACATGCTTCGATTCTTCATACAGACGACTACGATGCGGCGAAAGCGTTACTGAAAGCGTTGGTCAAACGACTTGACCGTTCGACGCTTGAAACACTTCGTCCGTCTCGCTAAACGCACATGCCGTTCACTCATGATGTTGAGTGGACGGTTTTTTTGTATAGATGTTCTTGCTATTTCAAGAAAACACCTTATACTGATAGAGGTGTTTATACATGTTGTTTACTCATGTCAATACACCTGTATGATTGTAAGGAGGATCTCATATGTTCAAGAAAAAAGGAATCTCACTTAGCCCGTCTGTTTATTTTGTGACGGCACTTAGTTATATGGCACTAGGGTTGTTCAGTACGTTGATTATCGGTTTGATTATGAAGACGATTGGTGGTCAGCTTGAAGGGACCGCACTTGCGGGAATAAGCGCTACGCTCGTTCAAATTGGTGACGTGGCGATGAGTCTGACGGGTCCAGCGATCGGGATTGCGATTGCTTATGCTCTAGAGGCGCCACCTCTTATTCTATTTTCTGCACTCGTCGTCGGGACGTTCGGATATGAGTTTGGACCGGCCGGTAGTTACGTCGCCACACTTTTAGCCGTTGAGGTATCAAAACTTGTATCGAAATCAACGAAGCTTGATATTTTGGTGACGCCATTTACGACAATCGCAGTTGGTTTCTTCACAGCGACATATATCGGGAAATATGTAGGGATGTTCATGACACAGCTCGGTAGTTGGATTGAGTGGGGGACTGAGCAACAACCATTGTTCATGGGAGTCGTCGTAGCGACACTCATGGGATTGGCACTGACTGCGCCGATTTCGAGTGCAGCCATCGCTTTGATGCTTGGGTTGAATGGTATTGCGGCTGGCGCCGCAACGGTCGGATGTGCAGCTCAAATGATTGGGTTTGCGATTACGAGTTATCGTGATAACGGAGTCGGCGGAGCGATTGCGCAAGGAATTGGAACGTCAATGCTCCAAGTCGGGAATATCGTGAAAAATCCATGGATTCTTTTACCCCCTACATTAGCTGGGGCTGTCCTCGCACCAATCGCGATTCTATTGTTTGAATTAGAAAGTGTGGCAGCTGGGGCAGGGATGGGGACGAGTGGACTCGTCGGACCGATTGTCATGCTTGAAACGATGGGTTTCAGTTGGTACACATTCATCATTGTCCTCGGCTTCCTAGTCATCGGACCTGCTCTGTTAAGTTATGCGGTCTATGCTGTATTGAGAAGGACTGGACGCATTCAGCCGAACGATATGAAAATTGACTATTAAAAAAAGCGCCGTTTGAAGCAAACGGCGCCTTTTCGTGTCATCCGATACCGAATAAGACTTTGACAGAATCAACCGTCTCGCGAGGGACACGGAAGCTGATGAGGAACAGTAGAAGGACGATTACATAGATTGGGATCAAATACCGTTTTCGTACAATCGGTAAATGACGGGCGAGTTGCTTGAGCCACTTTTCGAGGACATAAATGACGGCAAAGCCCACAACTAGCCAAATCAAGATCTCGAGTCTCGTTTTATCGGTATCAATAAATAAATATCCATATCGCAAGATGGCGAGCATACCAAAGACGCCGACCATCTGTTCGAGCGGATGTTTCATTTCAGGATTCAATTTTTCTCGTGTCAATTTCATATGGTTTCACCTGTTTCAACTAGTTTCGGCTTTGATTATAACAAACAGCAGAGCAGAATGTGTGACAGGACTTATGCTATTATAAGTGAGGAAAAAACGAACAGGAGTGGTTAATCATGAAACAATTATCAACAGTGGCAGAATATACAGAAGCAAAAGAATCAAAAAGTATTTTCATGTTCTCGGCAACATGGTGTGGAGATTGCCGTTTCCTCGACCCGTTCATGCCTGAAATCGAACAGAAATTTGAAGACTGGACGTTTTATTACGTCGACCGTGATGAGTTTATGGAACTCGCGCAAGAGCTCGATATTTTTGGGATCCCAAGCTTTGTCGCATTTGAAAATGGTAAGGAAATTGATCGCTATGTCGGTCGCGAACGGAAGACGCCGGAACAGGTCGAAGCATTCTTGAATGGATTAGGGTGACCCTTTATGGAACGGAATGAGTTAAGACGCTATTTAGAAGCGAATTTCAAAGAGGACTATCGCACATCTTATGACCGCGAGAATGAGGTGTTGCGCGTCGAACGGAAAACTGATCGCTTTGGTGTGAATATTCGACTCGCACCAATCGTCGCGAAAGCGAAAACGCGGGGCAAAGTGGCAGTCGATGAAGTCATCGAATACATCGAGTCGGCAATGAAGGCGGATGATCACATCTCACTCGCTGGAAAATTGGATGCCATCTATCCGGTCATTCGTTCGAACTCGTTCGCAAAGACGACGAAAAGTGGGGAACCGCTTATTTTCAGTCCGCATACGGCGGAGACCGCCATCTTTTATGCGCTAGATCGCGGGAACGGCTATCGTTTAATCGAGGAGAAGCATGTATCCGGTGATTTGACTCTTGAAATGATTGAGCGCATCGCCCGGGAAAATGTCAAAAAACTTCCGACCGAGATGAAACAAGATGAAGTTGCCGGCAACCCATTCTACTTTTTATCGACGCGAGACGGCTACGAGGCATCGCGCATTTTAAACGATGATTTTCTTCGAATGATGGAGCGCCGAGTCGAAGGGGATATGCTCGTCGGTGTACCGCATCAAGATGTGATGATTATCGCCGATATCCGAAATGACCAAGGGTATGATGCGATGCAACAATTGATGTTTGACTTCTTTACCAATGGTCGTGTCCCAGTGACTGCACTCGCCTTTCATTATGAGGCAGGGCAACTTGAACCGATTTTTATTGTCGGAAAAAAGACCCCGCCATCGAACACATAATCTGATAAAATAAGTGAGATGAGTTTGAAAGAAGGGACGTAGGAACGTATGCAAATGAATGTGTTTTATAACCGAGAAGGAATCGGCGATGTACTCATGGTGTTATTGAAAGAAGGAGAACGTCACCATCAATCTGTAGAACGAACAGGTGACGTTGCCATCGTCAAATCTGTAGACGGAGCCGTCAACGGATACAATTTGTTTCAAGCAAGTGAGCACTTTGACGTCACAGGTTGGAATGGTCCAGTTGATTTGACAACGGAATTAGTTGAACAGGTACAAGCTGTCTTGAAGGAACATGGAATTGACGAAGACTTCTCATGGGTAGATGTGACACCGAAGTTTGTCGTCGGTTATGTGGAAAGTGCGGAAAAACATCCGGATGCGGATAAATTATCCGTTTGCCAAGTTCAAATCGATCAAGGCACTGTTCAAATCGTATGTGGCGCACCAAACGTCGCGACTGGCCAAAAGGTAGTCGTAGCCAAACCAGGAGCGGTCATGCCTACCGGTTTGATTATTCGACCATCGGCACTTCGCGGAGAGAGCTCGCATGGCATGATTTGCTCGGCGCGTGAATTAAATCTTCCGAATGCCCCGCAAGAAAAAGGGATTTTAGTATTAGATAACGAATATGAAGTAGGTACAGCATTTGAAATCGGTCGCTAAACTCGACCGATTTTTTGTTAAATATGGATTGAGTGAAAAAGCGAGGAATCAAGTATGGATGCATATGAACGTTCATTGAAACAACAAGCAGATCGAATCAAGCGAGAGCTGTCGAGAGAAGGACAGCCGGTCTCACCACCTCCGAAGGTAGATATCACCGATGAATTCATTCCGACTGATGTTCCTTCACCGATTTACGGATATGCCCGTCCGAAACCGAAGATTGTTCTACCGGTCGAGCATTCTCCTGAAACGAGAGAACCGTTCGAAATGAACACAGCGTCTGAAGTGGTTCTGCCAGAAGAGTCACTTCAAGATGAAGAGACTGTTAGCATTAGTCCTGAAATAGACGCAGAACATGTTGAAGACATTTCCGGGGAAACGACCGAAGAAGAAAAATCGATTCTCGGTCAGGTTTCGATTTTAGATAACGGTTTTTCGTCCGTCTTTATGCAATCAACGGACTTATCCCGCTCGAAAAAAGAAGAGGTCGTGGAAGTTCATCAAAGTGCAGCGCCAGATGAAAGTTTAGACATCGACGGTTCTGTGGAACAAATCGGGGAATCGATTGAGCAGATTGCAGAAAAATTACAAACGCCATCTGAACAAGAAGAATTACCGGCTGACACCGAGTTGACACCGGCTGTTCAAGTTTCGTTTAAAACCGACCAACCACCTGTAAACGTGATGATGACGCCAAAAGATCGCATGGCGATGTACCGTAGCCAACGACTTGCGCAAAAAAACAATAATCTGTAATAGCACGACTCAGTGAGTTTTGCTATAATGACAAAGGTTTGTCGCATTTTGACGAGCCGCAATGAATTAGGGGGGCTATTTACAGATGAACCGTTATCACTTCGTCGGAATTAAAGGAACGGGCATGAGTCCTTTAGCTCAAATTTTATTTGATATGAATAATGAGGTCCGTGGATCGGACGTTGAAAAAGCATTTTTTACAGAAGAAGCATTGAAACGAAAAGGGATTGAAATTTTGCCATTCGACCCTGAAAATATTTCTGAAGATCAAATCGTCGTACAAGGAAATGCGTTCAGCGACGATCATCCAGAAATCGTACGCGCGCGTGAACTCGGATTGACGATTTATAAGTACTACGAGTTTTTAGGTGAGCTCGCGAACCATTACACGAGTGTCGCCATCACAGGGTCACACGGTAAAACATCGACTACAGGCTTGCTTGCACACGTCATGCGTGGAATCGAACCGACATCATTCTTAATCGGTGATGGAACAGGTGAAGGTGTTGCCGATTCGAAGAACTTTGTCTTCGAGGCTTGCGAATATAAGCGTCACTTCTTATATTACCGTCCGGACTATGCCATCATGACGAATATCGACTTTGACCATTCAGATTACTTCTCTGGTTTAGACGATGTCATCGATGCATTCCAGGAGATGGCGAAGCAAGTGAAGAAAGGAATCATTGCTTGTGGCGATGATGAGAATCTTCAGCACATTCAAGCGAACGTTCCACTCGTTTATTACGGGTTTGGGACGCATAACGATTTCCGTGCAGAAAACGTTACGTCGACAGAGAACGGAACGACGTTCGATGTCTTTTTACGTGATGATTTCTACGGAACGTTCCGCATTCCTGGATACGGAGACCATAGCGTGTTGAACGCTCTTGCTGTCATCGCTACATGTGATTACGAGAACTTACCTAAAGAGTTGGTGAAAGATCGTCTTGCATCATTCAACGGGGTGAAGCGTCGTTTTAGTGAATCAACGCTTAACAATCAAGTACTCGTTGACGATTACGCACACCATCCACGTGAGATCAGTGCGACGGTCGAAGCGGCTCGGAAGAAGTATGGAGAGCGGGAAGTCGTTGCGATTTTCCAACCACATACGTACACACGTCTTAAATCATTCATGGATGACTTTGCAACAGCATTGGCTGAAGCAGATACGGTCTATCTTTGTGATATCTTCGGTTCAGCCCGTGAACAAGAAGGGACTGTCACAATCGAGGACCTTCAATCACGAATCGACGGTGCGCATATTTTGAAACGTGGTGGTACGAGCGTCTTACGCAATCATGACAAGGCAGTACTTTTGTTCATGGGTGCAGGTGACATCCAAACGTACCAGCGCGAATATGAAGAAATCGTAAAACTTGAAGCATAAGACGGGGGAGGGACGAATGTCTCTCCTTTTTTATGTTTAGCCAACCAAAATCTCGGTAATAGTAGTATCGATGAATATGACAAAGGAGATGTTTGGAATGGCTAGTCAAGGTGCACTCAATACGTTAAACAAGGAAGTCGCAAACTATGGGTTACTGTTTGTGAAACTGCATAATTATCATTGGTACATTAGCGGTCCTCACTTCTTTACGTATCATGAGAAACTCGAAGAGCTCTATAACTTGGTCGCGGAACTCTACGATGACGTAGCGGAAAGACTTCTCATGAATGACGGTGAACCGTTTGCGACGATGAAAGAGTATTTGGAACACTCGACGCTGACAGAAGGCGATCGTCATGCGGAGACGGATCAGATGATTAAAGATATCATCAACGACTTCAAACAAATTCGCCAAGAGATGCAAGATGCGATGGAAAACTTTGAAGACGGGGATGAAGCGATTGAAGATACGTTCGTCTCTCATATCGAGCGACTCGAAAAAGAAATTTGGATGATGTCTGCCGCACTCGGTAAAAAAACAAAATTGTAACCACAAAAATGGTGCGCCTGACGAAGGCGCACCATTTTTATATTATTTCAAGTTTTCCGGATTGAGTGGAAGCAACGCATCGATGACGAAACGTCCGTCTTTGCGAATGAGGACATCATCGAACCAGATTTCACCACCGCCATAATCCGGACGTTGGATGTTGACGAGGTCCCAGTGAACTGACGAATTATTGCCATTATAGGCATCGTCATACGCTTGACCTGGCGTGAAATGGAAGCTGCCGTCAATTTTCTCATCGAAGAGGATATCTTTCATCGGATGTTGAATGTATGGGTTCACACCGATTGCGAACTCACCGACGTAACGAGCTCCTTCATCTGTATTGAACACTTCATTGATTCGTTCTGTATCATTGGCCGTCGCGTCCACGATTTTGCCGTCTTTGAACGTCAATTTCACATTCTCGAACGTGAATCCTTGGTATGGAGATGGAGTGTTGTACGTGATCACACCATTGACCGAATCTTTTACCGGTGCCGTAAACACTTCACCGTCTGGAATGTTCATTTGACCAGAGCACTTTATTGCCGGAATATCTTTAATAGAGAACGAGAGGTCCGTTCCTGGTCCTTTCAATGTGACGCGGTCCGTCTTGTTCATCAATTCGACCAATCCGTCCATTGCACGGTCCATTTTGCCGTAGTCGAGTGTACATACATTGAAGTAGAAGTCTTCGAACGCTTCTGTTGATTTACCTGCCAATTGTGCCATTGATGGAGAAGGGTAACGAAGTACGACCCATTTCGTTCCTTTGACACGGTCTTCCGTGTGCATTTTACCGAGTGTGGCACCGACGAGTTTTTGTTGCTCACTCGGCACGTCAGAAAGTTCGTTGATGTTATCGCCGGCACGTAAGCCGATGTACGCATCCATTGCCTGCATCTGTTTCCGTTCGATGTCAGCCATGAGTTCGAGTTGCTCACGACTTGCTCCCGTATACAATTTGCGTAAGATACGGCTTTCTTTCAACAAGACGAATGGGTGTCCGCCGGCCTCATATGCTTTTTCGACGAGTGCCTCGACGAGCGATTCCTCTACGCCAAAATTCTCAATCAGTACTTTTTCCCCCGGTTGTAACTTGACGGAATAATTGATTAAACCGTCTGCTAATTGTGTAATTCTTGGATCTCTCACACGACCACCCCTAATTATTTTTATGAATTTCTATTTTAGTGTAATCGAAAACATAAAAACGGGTAAAGGAATAATCAGACCGAATGGCGAAAACGGTTGTAGCAAATCTTTTCAGTCATAATGGTGCTATAATGAAACAAGAAACGATTGAATAGGAGGAATGGATTGAATGGAGATCACATTAGGAGGCATCGCTGGCCTGATTGCGGCCCTCGCGTTTGTCGTACTCGTCATCTTCTTGGCACGTGTCTTATCGAATGTAAACCGTACACTCGGTAGCGTAGCCAATACGACAGAAAACTTAGAACGCCAGCTCGACGGAATCACAATGGAAGTGACGGCGCTCTTACATAAGACGAACCGTCTCGTCGACAACGTGGAAGAAAAAACAGAGTTGCTCGCACCTGTTGCCCATGCACTCGATGAATTAGGTACATCACTGAACGAGGTAACTGAATCGGTCCGTACCGTCTCAACTTCTGTCCACTCGGCAGCAGATGAAAACAAAGAACAGATTGCTCAAGCGGTTCGATGGGGATCGGTCGCGGTAGAACTGTTCAAGAAAAACAAACCAGAATCATCAACTACGAAAGAACGTCCACGTCGTCGCACGCGACGTGAAAAGAAAGAGGAAGCACCTGTATCGCCCGACATGATTAACACGGACGATACAATCAAATAACGATACATCGGGGAGGAACTCACACATGACAGACCAAAAGCAACCAACAGAACAGAATCAATCAAGTAGTGGATTTTTGACGGGTGTCATTCTCGGAGGGATCGTCGGAGCGGCTGTCGCACTATTGACATCACCGAAAAGCGGACGTGAAGTAAGAACATACCTAGATGAAAAGACATCTACATCGCGTGAACGATTGACTGTCAAATCGAAGGAAATGCGTGAGAAGGCAGAACCAGTCGTCGGCGAGTGGATTAAAGTGGCGAGCGATAAAGCGGCGCCGGTCCTCAATATCGTGAAAGATAAGGCGCGTGAAGCGGCCGAATTGAAACAACAGATGGACGAGGATGACCTCTCAATTGAAGAAGCGATGGAGAAAGCAGATCAACTCGTCGCGGAAGCGGAATCTGAAGTGAAAGAACAGATGGACCGCGCGGCTGAAGAAGAGACGACGGACTCATCACTTGAATCTGAGTCGGACGATTCACTCGAAGCACCTGTCAATGAGATGCTCGATGATGAGTCGAAAGAAGAACTCAATGATTTGAAGAAAGACCTTAAAAAAGAAGAATGATGTAAAAGGGCCGAACGCGTTCGGTCCTTTTTTGGTGATTTTGTGACGTAGAAGGTTTCCTTATGACAAAGCGCACAAAGTTCGATATAATTAGGTTTCTGGAAAGAACGGCTTAAGAATGTGAGGGAAACAAATGAGTCCACAAGATCAATTGAATCGATTACGTCGAGAAATGGATGAATTGAACCATGAAATGCTCGACTTACTGAGTCGGCGTGGTGCACTTGCCGTCGAAATTGGAAAAATCAAACGTCTTCAAGGCGTCGAACGATACGACCCGGTCCGGGAACGAGAGATGCTCGATTTCATCGCAGCTTCGAATCAAGGACCGTTCGAAACGTCACGTCTTCAACATATTTTTAAAGAAGTATTCAAAGCGTCTGCTGAACTGCAAGGCGAAGACCGGGATAAGACGTTACTCGTTTCGCGTAAACGTCAACCGGAAGATACGTTGGTCCATTTGAAGGACGTGACGATTGGAAATGGACGTCCGCAGCTGATTGCGGGGCCATGTGCCGTCGAATCGTTCGAACAAGTGAACGCGGTCGCAGAGAAGCTCGCCTTGTCTGGAGTGAAAGTGATGCGAGGCGGAGCATACAAACCACGTACATCGCCGTATGACTTCCAAGGCTTAGGTTTTGAAGGGTTGAAAATGCTGAAGGCAGCAGCGGACCGTCATGATTTACGAGTCATTACAGAGATCATGACGCCAGGAGCAGTCGAGTCGGCCTTGCCATATGTCGATATCATTCAAGTTGGTGCCCGGAATATGCAAAACTTTGATTTGTTGAAAGAAGTCGGTAAGACAGACAAACCGGTCTTGTTGAAGCGTGGATTATCCGCTACAATCGAAGAGTTCATTTATGCGGCAGAGTACATTATGGCGAGTGGGAACAGCCAAGTCATCTTGTGCGAAAGAGGGATTCGGACGTATGAGCGTGCGACACGCAATACGTTAGATATCACGGCGGTGCCGATTTTGAAACAAGAGACGCATTTACCGGTTATGGTAGATGTGACCCATTCGACAGGTCGTCGTGACTTGTTGTTGCCGGCTGCGAAAGCGGCACTTGCCATTGGGGCAGACGGTGTCATGGTCGAAGTACACCCGAATCCTGCCATTGCATTATCGGATGCGCAACAACAATTGGATTTCGATCAATTCGATCAATTTGTGGAAGGACTAACGGTCCAGTTTCCTCAACTTGATTTGGTGAAAAAGTAAGCTTTCCAAATGGAAACGTTTTATATCGCATGAAGACAGGGTAAATGGATGACAGATACCTGTCTTCCTTTTTTAAGACGTTTTATGAAAACTTTTTGAAAATCATGACTTGTAGGAGGAGTAGTTTATGAATAGTAACAACGTAACGATTTACGATGTCGCACGAGAAGCCGGGGTGTCTATGGCAACCGTCTCTCGTGTCGTCAACGGAAACCCGAACGTCAAACCAACGACACGTAAGAAAGTACAAGATGCGATTGACCGTCTCGGTTATCGTCCGAACGCCGTCGCACGTGGACTAGCAAGTAAGAAAACGACGACGGTCGGTGTCATCGTACCGGACATCTCAAACATTTTCTTCGCCGATTTGGCACGAGGCATTGAAGATGTGGCGACGATGTACAAATACAACATCATCCTTGGAAACTCGGATTCAAGTCGTGACAAAGAAATCCATTTATTGAACACGCTATTAGGGAAACAAGTAGACGGCATCATCTTTATGGGTGGACGCTTGCATGAAGATCTCGTCGAAGAGTTCAAAAAATCACCGGTTCCAATCGTTCTCGCAGCGACGTTGAACCAAGGATATGACCTCCCGGCCGTCAACATCGATTATGAGCAAGCAGCATATGACGCGACTCAGATGTTAATCAACCACGGACATGACCGTGTTGGATTCATCACTGGACCACTCGAGCAACAGATCAATGGCGAGAAGAAATTCGCGGGATACCGTCGCGCCCTTGAAGATGCAGGTCTTCCATTCCACGACAACGATATGATTCTCGGGAATTACACATACGCATCAGGTCTTGAAGCGATGCAAAAAATGTTGCAGCGAGACGATTGCCCGAAAGCAATCTTTGCTGGGACTGATGAGATGGCCCTCGGTGTCATCCATGCCATTCAAGATGCCGGCTACTCGGTTCCGAACGACTTTGAAGTAGTCGGTCACGATAACACGCGTCTTGCGACGATGATTCGTCCGAAGTTGACGACTGTCGTTCAACCGATGTACGATATCGGAGCCGTCGCGATGCGTCTCTTGACAAAGATCTTGAACGCAGAAGAAATCGAAGAGAAAAACGTCGTGCTTCCTCACCGGATTGAGCGTCGTGATTCGCTTCGCCAAGACTAACGAAAAGCCTCCCCATCCGTCACGTCATGTGAGGGAAGGGGAGGCTTATTTTTATAGGTATATTGACTTTCGGTCATTTGAAATAAACGGCCAAAAGGCTCGTTTCGTGACTTCCCAATTTTTTTCTTCGATTTGTTGACGTCGCGGGATATGGTCAAACGAATACAGAGAGTCGTCCCACCGAGTAGGCAACGGTTGATCAGCGATACCTGACCACTTCTCAATCCACTCGCGCGGGATATCTCCAGAGTAGGGTGCTTCTCTCGTCAATCCAGCCCATACTTGAGCCCAAGCGCGTGGCACGGCACGATACCAGTCATACCCGCCGCCACCAAGGGCGACGAGACGGCCATCTGTATATTCATCTGCCAGGCGTGAGGCAATCTGAGGAATTTGTTCAAACGTCCGCATTGTTGATGCCAGATGGGTGAGCGGATCAAAGACATGGGCGTCTGCACCGTTTTGGGTCAAGATGATATCGGGTTTAAACCATTCGCACGCCTCGCGCAAGACAGTCTCATAGCACGTCAAGAAAGAATCATCTTGGGTGAACGCATCGACCGGTACGTTCCAACTGTAGCCGTATCCTTTGCCGTTCCCTCGTTCTGTCACCATTCCGGTGCCGGGGAACAAATAGCGTCCCGTCTCATGAATCGACAGTGTCATCACATCATCATCGTCATAGAAGAGCCATTGGACGCCGTCCCCATGATGCGCATCCGTATCGACATAAAGGACGCGCGATCCGTATTGTTTCCTGACATGTGCAATCGCGACGGCTGCGTCGTTATAGACGCAAAATCCGGATGCTTTGCGTCGCATGCCATGATGTAAACCGCCGCCGACATGAAAGGCGCGCTCCGCTTTCCCGCTCGCGACCAAATCGAGCGCATGAATCGTCCCGCCGACAAGCCGAGCGGCCCCCTCATGTATCGTCGGAAAGATAGGTGTGTCTTCCGTACCGAGACCAAACTTATTCGCTTTCAGCGTAGAAAGTTCTCCTGCAGCCGCAGCTTGGACGGCTTCGATATAATCGAGGTCGTGAACGAGCGCTAACTCTTCAACCGAGGCGAGTGGAGGAGACACACATTCCGATTTGGAAAGTTTTCCGGCTGCAATCAAAAGTGATGTCGTCAATTCCAGCCGTAGCGGATTGAACGGATGATCCTCATGAAAGCGATAAGACGTCTCGTCTTCGCCAAATATGTAAATCGGTCTCATCGCGACATCTCCGGACCGAGGACATCATAGCCTTCGCGTTTCAACCGTTCGATGATTCGGAGCGGGTTCATCGTCTGGACGCGGAACGAGATGATGCGCTTATACGGATCGCTCGTCGGATGAACGAAGACGTTGATGATATTGACGTTTGTTTTGGCGAGGAGTCGGGTTACTTTTTCAAGTGTACCGGTCGTATTTTCGACGAGGATCTCAATTTGCGAACTTGGTTCGAGTGCGCCGGTCAATTGAACGAAATAGCGTAATAAATCGGTCTCAGTTAATACACCGACGAGTTTCCCTTGTTCGACGATGGGGAGACAGGTTAGCCGGTTTTCATAAAACAAAGCAGCTGCATCTTCAAAGAAGTCGAAAGGATGCGCTGTCGGTACCTCTGAACGCATGATACTCGATACAGGGTTTTGAAAGTCTGCATTTTCACTTTCGGGATGAAAGACGCTCGTCGCACCACTCATCTCAAATTGTCCGACGATCCCGACAACTTGGCGGGCCGGATTTGTCACAATCAAATGTCGGACACGATGCTCGCGCATCAATTTAGCGGCATGAGCGATCGTATTGGTCGGTTGAATCGTCACAACATGTCGATTCATCATCTGTTCGATTAGCATGAAATCCCTCCTTAGTCGTACATAAATCGCCGGCGAAGTCGTAGCGAATCAAAATGATCGATGGATTCTTGGCGCACGTTTTTGCCGATGCGAGCCATCAAACAGTTGGCAGGGTGAGAGGCGATTTCAGGATCGTCTGTCGGAAAGAAGACAAGTCCACCGTGATTCATCATCTTCTCCATGACTTTTCGATAATCCCAAATCGAGAGTCCGCTGCCTTTCAAATCCCAGTGCCAATAATATTCGGTCGTCAAAATTAAAAAGTCATCCATATGTGGGTCCATCATCGATACTTCGAGTAATTGCTTCCCGATTCGTTGACCACGGAAGCGGGGACTCACCTCGATTGCCCCAAGTTCAAGGATGTATGGGTCGTTTCCTTCACTCCAACGCTCATATGGGTCCGGATAAAGGAATGTCACGTAACCGATCACGAGATCATCCTGTCTGGCGACGATGATTCTTCCTTCTTTCAACCCAGCAATATCGACAAGAGCCTCGTGCTGATCTTCTGGTTCACGAAAAGCCGTCAATCCTTCATCAAGACGATACGTCTGCAGCACGTTGGGCGCAACCGGACCGTCAATCGTGACGTCACCTTGTGAGGTCTGCCACACTTTTGAATGATATTGTTTTTCCATTGGGTCACCACCTTTTCCACCTCTTATTATAGCGCTTTCATGAAGCAGGAATCATCCTGTTTTGATGAAATTGGAAATTCATTGATTTGTCATAATTTTAACACTATACTGAAAGTGGTTATACCAATCTTTACAGGGGAGGCGAATCTTTAGCGATGGAAAAATTGAAAGCGTTAACAGGGGAGCATCAATTAGCGTCGTATGAAGAGGCTTGTCAGTCGTTTGAATGGACACAAGCAGAAGCTTTATTTTCTTGGAACTTAACGGGGAAAGTCAATTTGGCATACGAAGCAATCGATCGTCATGCGGAGAGTGAATTAGCGACGAAAGTGGCATTGCTCTATTTCGATGGGGATCGGGAAGAGCGTTACACGTATGCGGATATGAAGCAAGAAAGTAATCGTTCTGGAAATGTTCTGAAGTCGATTGGTGTGGAGAAAGGCGACCGCGTCTTTATCTTTATGCCACGTCAACCAGAACTTTATTTTATTTTACTCGGTGCCATCAAACTCGGAGCAATCGTTGGACCGTTGTTTGAGGCGTTCATGGAACAGGCGGTACACGATCGATTGCTCGACTCTGAAGCAAAAGTGATTGTGACGACGAAAGAACTGTTGCCACGTGTACCGGTCGACCAGTTGCCGCACCTCGAAACGATTCTGCTCGTCGGTGACGATATCGAAGAGTCGGGGAAAGTGCTCGACTATCGGAAATTGGCGAACGGGGCGACGACAGAACTCGAGTTAACATGGGTCGATCGAGAAGACGGTCTGATTTTACACTATACATCAGGATCAACAGGAAAACCAAAAGGGGTCCTTCATGTTCATAATGCCATGATTCAACATATGATGACCGGTAAATGGGTGCTTGACCTTCAGCCGGACGATATTTACTGGTGCACCGCTGACCCGGGCTGGGTAACTGGAACGAGCTACGGGATTTTTGCACCGTTCTTGAACGGGGCGACGAACGTCATCGTTGGGGGCCGATTCAACCCTGAGTTCTGGTATTCGGTCATCGAACGATTCGGTGTGACGGTCTGGTATAGTGCACCGACGGCGTTTCGCATGCTCATGGGTGCGGGCGATGAGGCGTTTGAAAAGTATGACTTATCGTCACTAAGACACATTTTATCGGTCGGTGAGCCGTTGAATCCTGAAGTCATTCGTTGGGGACACGAAGCGTTCGACCTCCGGATCCATGACACGTGGTGGATGACAGAAACAGGCGCAATGATGATTTGTAACTATCCGACGATGGACATCAAACCGGGTTCAATGGGGAAACCGGTCCCAGGATGTGAAGCTGCCATTTTGGATGACCGCGGTCAACCACTTCCGCCACACCGAATGGGGAACTTGGCACTCAAGACGCCTTGGCCATCGATGATGCGGAAGATCTGGAAGAACGATGCGAAGTATGAGAGCTATTTCTGGGGAGATTGGTACGTATCGGGCGACTCGGCTTACATGGATGAAGACGGATACTTCTGGTTCCAAGGACGTGTGGATGACGTCATCATGACGGCTGGAGAACGCGTCGGTCCATTTGAAGTCGAAAGCCGACTCGTAGAGCACCCGGCTGTCGCTGAGGCGGGTGTCATCGGAAAACCGGACCCGGTCCGAGGCGAAATCATCAAAGCATTCATTGCGCTTCGGAAAGGCTATGAGCCGTCGGATGAGTTAAAACAAGAAATCCAGCAATTCGTCAAAGAAGGATTAGCTGCGCATGCGGCACCACGTGAAATTGAATTCAAAGACAAGTTGCCGAAAACGCGAAGCGGTAAGATCATGCGTCGTGTCTTGAAAGCTTGGGAGTTGAATCTTGAGACAGGTGACCTCTCCACGATGGAAGATTAAGATATACAAAAAACGGTCGACACGCGATGTGTCGACCGTTTGCTTATGCACCGTCCGAATCGGCATTCTCTTCAGCTGGTGGCTCAGCTTCTTGTTGTGCCTCTTCCTCAGCTTTCTTCTTCGCTTCTTCCTCGGCTTTTTTCTTTGCCTCGGCTTCGGCTTTAGCTCTAGCTTCTTCTTCAGCTTTTTTCTTAGCGGCAGCATCGGCAGCGGCTTCTTGTTTCTTCTCTTCAGCCTCTTCCTTCGCTTCCTCCGCCTCTCGTTTCTTCTCTTCTTCTTCCTTCTTCTTCTCTTCCTCTTCTTTTTCTTTCTCTTCTACTTTTTTCTTCTCAGAGAATGAACCAGAGTCTTTGAAGTCTTTCGCAGTTACGCTAGAAGGTTGTTTATAACGAGCATTCGTTTCAAATACTTCAGGATTTGCACCATATGCATTATTGATAAGTTGCGACCACATATTCTGTGTACGTTGATAAGCTCCACCATATGGATACTTTTCATTTAATCTAGCTTCTTGATCATATCCTGTCCACACTGCGAGTGTAATACCTGGAGTCGAACCAACAAAGTAAGAATCTCGTACATCCTGTGTCGTCCCAGTTTTACCCATCCAGTCTCCTGGTACGTTTAACAATGAATTTGCATACGTTGCGGTACCTGATTTAAAGACATCTCGAAGCATATCGACAACGAGATAAGCAGTTCGGTCTTGATAGATTCTTGTCTTTTTCTGTTCATGTTGGTAAATGACTTCGCCTTGATACTCGACACTTTCAACAATGTAAGGTTCAACGTGTTCACCAAGGTTTGCGAGCATGGCATAACCAGAAGCAAGGTCTTTAAGCTTCACTGAGTTAACACCAAGTGCCATTGACGGAGCATCACGCATTTCGTCAGGTACATCAATCCCCATTTTGATCAGCTTTTCAGTATCTTGTCTAAAGGCAGCTCGTTCTTCATAAATTTTTACAGCAGGTACGTTACTTGAAATTTTAAGCGCTTCTCGAACAGTCATCGCACCGCGATAAGGGGGATTAAAATAGTAGTTACCGACAGAAACTGTATTTGGTTCAGATCCATGTTGGTACTTATATTCTTCGTCCACGACAACTGTTGCTGGCGTGACTAATCCTTGTTCTATTGCGTTTGGGTATACAAGAATTGATTTCGCAGTAGAACCGATTTGGCGTTCCATTTGGTGAGCGCGGTTAAAATCATCTGTCTTACCATTTATATAGCGTCCACCAACAAAACCAAGAATTTTTCCGGTTTTATTTTCAAGCATGATTGACGATGTTTGTTCTGGTCCATTTTCAGGGTCTTTCACATTGTTTGGGCCAAAGTTTCCATCGTTTTTTGCTGGCTTTTGCATAGCCTCATAAATCCCTTTATCTAGCGTCAACTTGATGTTGTAACCACCCTGACGTAGGGCGTTATGCGCACGACGAGCATAAGTACTGAGTACTTCTTTTCTGTCGTCGGCGTTCAGTTCGCTGACGTCTACCCCGTCTTGTGCCAATAAGTGATCACGTACAATCAAGCGAGCTTCATCTTCCGCCCACTGCACGACGTACGGATACTTATCCCGTGGTTTCGACTGCGTCTTCATGAAGTCTTGCGTAATGTCATAGTTATACGCTGCGTCATACTCTTCTTGTGTAATCTTCCCAGCGACATACATCCGGTTCAAGACGGTCTTCATTCGGTTGACCGCACCTGACACATCTTCTTTAATGACCCCACCTTGATAGTAAGGTGTATAGAAGAATGGGTTTTTCGGAATACCTGCTAAAAATGCTGCTTGTGGAAGCGTCAATTTCTCAGCAGACGTGTTGAATACGCCGTTTGCAGCGGCTTCGATTCCTGAAATGTTACGTCCCATCGAGTTACGACCGAATGAGACAACGTTTAGGTAGGCATTTAAAATCTCATCCTTATCCATTGCTTTTTCAAGACGAAGGGCAAGTAGGATTTCTTTTGCTTTCCGTTCGAACGATACTTCGTTCGTCAGCATTTGGTTTTTAATCAATTGTTGCGTCAAGGTCGAACCACCTGTGCGATCCTCTGACCCTGTCGCTTCTTGTAAGATGGCACGAAGCGTCGCTTTTGGCACGACACCATCATGTTCATAAAACTCGACATCCTCTGTCGCGAGAAGCGCATCGACCACATAGGGTGATACTTTTTCTACGGGGATTGGAATGCGTACTTCATCGGTCGTGTAGTTCCCGATGCGTTCTCCGCTCCCGAAATAAATATTTGACGTCGACGTGTACGTATTGATTTGTGACGTCATCGTCTTATAGGCAGGGGTCGGCATATCTTTGACAAGGGATGCGAAATATCCGACACCGATTCCGGCACCTAAAAATCCGATTAGTACAACAGAAATGATGGTGAGGAGTAAGACGTTCCACGACACATCATAGATCACATTGGCATAGCGACGTGCTTTCATGGACGTCGGATTATTCCATAAATCTCGAATCTTCTGCAGCATGACAGCCTCCTTAATATGGTGTAAAACTATTTTAGACAGTAATATATTCGATTATAGCACAATTCAACCTACACCTTACCTTGAAACCGAAGTCTCGTGCAAGTTTCATTATGGGAGTTGACAAGTTGAAAACGATGCTTATAAAATGAATAGCATAGTCAACGATATCATGACGCGATGAAGAAAGCGAAGTAGTCGGTGGGCCTCTTGTCCAGAAAGCTAGTGGTTGCTGTGAACTAGCCAATGCCAAACGATGAATTACACTTTCAGAGCGTGCCTTCGGGCCGGTTCGAGACCGTTATCTCTCGCTCAAGCGGTCGCAAATTGCGACAAGTAGGGTGGTACCGCGGAATCTCCGTCCCTTCTCATATGAGAAGGGACGTTTTTTTATGTCAATTGAAGGAGTGGAACAGATGGAACTATTAAAAGACTTAGAGTTTCGAGGACTTGTCAACCAAATGACAGATGAAGAAGGATTGAAAGAACAACTGAAACAACCTACGACGTTGTACACGGGATTTGACCCGACAGCTGACTCGCTTCATATCGGGCACTTGCTCCCGATTTTGACGCTGAAACGTTTCCAACAAGCAGGTCACCAGGTCATCGCGCTCGTCGGTGGGGCGACAGGTATGATCGGAGACCCGTCAGGTCGTTCGGATGAACGTTCATTGAACACGTTAGATACGGTTAAACTTTTCTCGGACCGCATCAAAGATCAGTTGAGCCGATTCCTTCCACTTGAAGGGGAGAACCCGATCACGATTCGCAACAACTACGAATGGACGGAAGAGATGTCCATCATCGATTTCCTTCGCGACATCGGGAAGCACTTCCCAATCAGTTACATGCTTGCGAAAGATTCTGTCGATTCACGCATGGAGAACGGGATTTCGTACACAGAATTCTCATACATGTTGCTCCAATCCTACGACTTCTTGAAACTATACGAGACAGAGAAATGTCGTCTTCAAGTCGGTGGAAGTGACCAATGGGGGAACATCACGGCAGGTCTTGAATTGATTCGTCGCTTCGGGCACTCAGAAAAAGCGTTCGGTCTCACGGTTCCGCTCGTCACAAAGTCGGACGGACAGAAGTTCGGGAAGACAGCGGGCGGTGCGGTTTGGTTAGACGCAGATAAGACGTCGCCATACGAGTTCTACCAGTTCTGGATCAACGTTGACGATGCAGATGTCATCAAGTTCATCAAATACTTCACGTTCATGTCGCATGAAGAGATTGAAGCACTTGCGACTGAAGTGGCAGAAGCACCTGAGAAGCGTATGGCGCAGCGCCGTCTCGCAGAAGAGATGACGAAGCTCGTCCATGGTGAAGCAGGACTTGAACAAGCGGAACGTATCACGAAAGCATTCTTTAGCGGAGATTTGACGTCGCTTCAACCAGAAGACATGGAAGATGCTTTCAAAGGAATGCCACAATTCGAGCTTGACGGCGAGCGCAACATCGTCGACCTCCTCGTCGAGGCGAAGATCTCACCATCAAAACGTCAGGCACGTGAAGATGTGACGAACGGAGCGATTTACTTGAACGGCGGACGCGAACAAGCGCTTGATAAAGTCGTCACGCGCGAAGACACACTCGGTGAATTCACAATCATTCGTCGCGGTAAGAAAAAATATTTCGTGATTCGTCACGTATAATCATCACGTCCGTTCCTCATTTGTTGAGGAATGGACGTTTTTTATACATTCTATGTTATTCGGATTTGATAAAATGAGGAGATAGGAGGGATGACGATGGAAATTGAAGAATTTTTCGGCGACCAGTTCCATCAATGGCGCGAACACTTTCGGTATTATGAAATGGCAATCACGGAACTCGAAAGCGATCTCGGGATCATTGACTTGGATTGGCAGACGAGACTCGGTTATTCACCAATTGAGCATGTGAAGACGAGAATGAAGACGTTACCGTCCATCGTGCGCAAGATGAAACGGAAAGACTTACCTCTAGAAGTGTCTGCACTTTGGGAACACGTCCACGATGTGGCAGGCATTCGGATTGTCACGAGCTTCCGTGATGATATTTATGAAATCTTGCGTCATTTAGAGGCGCGGGATGATTTGGACATCATCGAGATCAAAGATTATATCGAGCATCCGAAGCCGAGCGGGTATCGGAGTTTACATTTGATCGTGAAGACGAAGGTGTATTTGGCGGAACGAATCATCTGGGTACCGGCTGAAATTCAAATTCGTACACTTGCCATGGATTTTTGGGCGGCGACGGAACATAAGCTTCAATATAAATATCAGCATGAAGTACCAGATTCATCGAAAGAAGAACTCATTGAGGCGTCAAGGATGGCCGATGCCCTCGATACGCAGATGGGGCGCATTCGACAAGAAATTTTGAAGAAATAAAAAAATCCCCTTCGCGAAGAAGGGGATTAAAAGCATTAACGTGAGTAGTACTCGACGATCAATTGCTCTTTGATTTGGTCGTTGAGTTCAGCGCGTTCTGGGAGACGTACGAATGTACCTTCGAGTTTCTCAGCGTCAAACGATACGAAGTCTTTTGTAGCTGGTGCTACTTCAAGAGCTTCAGCGATTGCTTTCACGTTTTTCGACTTTTCGCGAACTGCGATAACTTGACCTGGTTTTACGCGGTAAGACGCGATGTCTACGCGTGATCCGTCAACTGTGATGTGACCGTGGTTGACGAGTTGGCGTGCTCCACGACGTGTGCGAGCGAGACCGAAACGGTAAACGAGGTTGTCAAGGCGTGATTCGAGCAAGAACATGAAGTTCTCACCGTGGATGCCTGGCATTTTACCAGCATCGTTGAAGATGCGGCGGAATTGCTTCTCGTTCACTCCGTACATGTGACGAAGTGCTTGCTTCGCTTGAAGCTGAAGACCGTATTCTGAGATTTTCTTACGACCATTTCCGTGTTGACCTGGTGCGTAAGGACGTTTTACTAATTCTTTACCCGTTTCGCTAAGCGAGATGCCTAAGCGACGCGAGAGTTTCCAAGCTGGACCTGTGTAACGAGCCATGATTGGACTCCTCCTTGTTGTTCATGTATTTTGCACAAAAGAACAACGGTGTCAAAGACGAGTAACGCCCCTTTCAAGGTGCAAGCACCTTCACTTGATAGCGAAGCTACGAGATGCCCCTCCGACTAAGTCGAGGCCCGAAAGGTGGATACGTTTGTCTATGACTGCTATCGTCATTTCATGCACAAAGATGAGTATACGATGAAAGTAAATGCTTGTCAATCAAATAAAGCGAAGTAGTGTCTCACAAAAACGTTCGAGTCCAACACGATCGACTTCGGAGAAACGATTGAATTCTGGACTGTCGATATCGAGGACACCGATTGTCTTCCCATCCCGTACGAGTGGTACAACGATTTCAGAGTTCGAAGCCGCGTCGCACGCAATGTGTCCTGGGAATTGATGAACGTCAGCGACGAGTTGCGTTTCTTGTGTAGCTGCTGCCGTTCCACAAACGCCTTTTCCGAACGCGATGTGCACACAAGCTGGAAGACCTTGGAAAGGGCCGAGAATGAGGCTATCTTCAGAGTCTGTCACATAAAAGCCAACCCAGTTGATTCGATCTAAAAATTGGTTCAGTAAAGCACTTGCGTTGGCAAGGTTGGCGACCGCATTTGTTTCGCCTTCTAATAGAGCAGCGAGCTGTTTATTTAATAGGTCGTAACCGGCAGCTAAATCACCTGAATAGGATGTTGTTTGGAACATATTGAATCCCCTCCATCTTTCTTGTTTTTAGAATTTAGCATTATGGTACACGCAAATTTCGGATTTGTCTTGCTAGAAAGTTCAGAAAAAATGAACAATCTCCACTGAAACCATTGGAAAACCTATGCAAATCATTGGTTCTATAATATGATTAGGTATATCTATTCTTATAAAATACTTCTTTTTTATATAAGGTACATAAGTCCACGAAAGCGGCTTGGAGGTTGTGACAAAGATGGATTACGGAATTTATGGGTTAATCATTGGAATCATCGTCGTCGTATTAGGCGGCATGTTGGGGAGTATGCTCATTCGAAGGAATTTTTACCAAAAAATCGATGACTTGGATATGAGGAAACAGAGTGTGCTCAGCGCGAGCATCCCGGTTGAACTTCAGAAGTTCAAGCAATGGCCAATGGAAGGGGAAACGAAAGAAAAGTTCGATCGTTGGCATCAATCTTGGGATGAGTTGGTCAGTGTGCATGCAGGTCAAATCGATGAAGCGCTATACCGAGCCGAGGAAGACTTGGACAAATATCGCTTTATGAAAGTGAAGGCGGACTTGAATGCGACAGAACAACTCATCGAAGAACTCGAGACGATGGTACACGCCATGCTCGATGAGATGGATGAGTTCACGACACACCACACTTCGCTCATGGACATCGTGAAGCAAGACGAGAAAGAATTGTATCAGTTCCGCAAAACATTGAATTCACAAAATCATGCGTTCGGGCCGACGTATGCGCTTGTCGAGCAAGAGATTGCCGCCGCTGAGGCGAAACGCAGTGAAATGATCAACTTGAAACAAGTCGGTCAAGTCTCTGAGGCGTTCGAGACTGGACAAGCCTTATCGAACCAAGTCGGTCATATCCGTGAATTGATTCGAATCATCCCGCAATTCGTACGTACGGTCCAAGTGGAGTTGAAACAACAACTTCAACAGTTACGGGCTGGACATAAAGAAATGCAAATGGACGGGTATGCGCTCGAACCGCTCGGATTAATGGAAGAAATCGATCAAGCGGAAGAACGTCGTGAGGAACTGATGGCTCGCATCGAAAGATTGGAATTTGATCATTTCGAAGAGGACATGCAACAGTTGAGTTCCGATATCGACCAGCTGTTTGAGGCGTTCCGAACAGAAGTCGATGCACGCCAATATGTGAAGAAGGAATTTGCGACGATTCAGGAACGTGAACGTCAGTCTTCCGAAATCATGGGCAACCTGCAAACAGAAATGTCTCGACTCGTCAGTAATTATGAGATCAACGCTCGTGTCGGCGAGGAGTTTGAACAGTTAGAACGCGAACGGACGACGCTCACGGCGAATGTACTTGATATCGAGCAAGCGCTCGTCGCCCAAATGTTGCCGTATAGCATGATTAAATCGAAAGTCCAAGAAGCGAAACGTTCGCTCGATCAATTCAATGCCATGCATGAGCGATTCATCGAGGACACGAATTCGTTACGTAAGGAAGAACTCGAAGTACGACATAAGCTCGAAACGTGGAAGAAAGAATTGTCTGCGCACCGCCGCCTCTTGGCGAAAAGCGCGATGCCTGTCGTCCCGAACGATTTATCCAACGACTTACGTCAACTTCAAAAAGGCGTCCAGTCTCTAGATGAACAGTTCGATAAAGCGCCATTCAATATGACTTATATCGTCGGACTCAGTCATGATGTAGAAGAAATGATGGATCACTTCCGCGACCGTGTCCATGCGCTGATTCGTCAAGTGACATATGCTGAACAGTTGTTACAATACGCCAACCGATTCCGTCGTCGTGACAACGAAGTGCACATCGCTTTGACACTCGCAGAAAACAAGTTTTTGCACGGAGAGTATGGTACTGCCGTTGAAATCGGTGAGCGTGTGCTCGGCCGCTTCGAAGAAGATGGGGCGCATGAGATTCGTCGGCGCGTCGATCAAGGTTTAGAACAGCAAGAACTGCTAAAAAAATAAACGATGCATGAAGATTGACGGAAACGGGAAAAACGTAGACGTCAATCTTTTTTCAATCAAGGAGGAATCGTCAGATGGGTACGTTATGGGTTAATGGGAACATCTATACGTTGAATAAACCGGGTGAAATGATGCGGGCCATGTTTGTGGAGTATGGACGAATCTTAAAAATGGGCGAAGAGGGTCATCTCCGTCGTACATACGCCGGTCGGATTGAAGAGATTGTGAACTTAGAAGGAAAGAGTGTCTATCCTGCTTTCACAGACTCGCACATTCACCTTGTCGGTTACGGGGAAGCGCTAGACCGTGTCGATGCAAGCGAGGCGACCAACCTTCGAGAATTACTTGAGACGATGAAACAACAAGGGTCAGATGATGAATGGGTGGTCGCAGAAGGATTTGATGATCGATTACTGGGTGAAATGCCGACGCGAGACATGATTGATGAAGTCATTTCGGATCGTCCCGTCGTCTTGAAGCGTGTCTGCCGTCATGTTGCGGTCGTGAACTCGAAAGGACTCGAGCGCCTCGGCTTGATTCATCACACGGTCATCGAAGGCGGGAAGCTCGGGCGGGATGAGGAAGGGAAGTTGAATGGTGTCCTGTATGATGCCGCGCTCGACCTCTTATATAAAGAATTGAGTGGGAATCGAAAGAAAAATGCTGCCTCACTCCGACGTGCCATCGATTCGTTGTTCGCACACGGGATTGTTGGTGCCCACACCGAGGACTTGTTTTATCATGGTGACCCGTTAGAGACGATTCAAGCGTATGAGGACGTGCTAGATGAATTGCCATTCCAAGCGCATCTTCTCGTTCATGAACAAGTTGTGGACCGTGTCATTCAACATGATGCGATGACAAAACGAAAACGATTTGACTTTGGGGCGATGAAACTGTTCGTAGACGGCTCGTTCGGGGGACGGACAGCGCTGCTCTCAGCACCGTATGCCGATGACCGGGCTCAGCGAGGGATCGAAGTGCACCGACCGGATCATTTGGAAGCACTCGTGAAAAAGGCGCGTACGTACGGAATGAACGTCGCGGCTCACGTGATTGGGGATGCGGCCGTCGAACAGTTTGTCAGTCTGCTTGAGAAATATCCAGCTAAAAAAGGAACGCGGGACCGCATTATCCACGCTTCCTTGTTGAACGATTCCTTAATCAAGCGTATCAAATCCCTGCCTGTTCTGATTGATGCGCAACCGGTCTTCCTTTCTGACGACTTAGATATGTTATTTGAACGGTTAGGGAATGACCGCGTTCATGATGTGTATCGCTTCAAGTCACTTCTTGATACGGGAGCGTTGTTGCTTGGGGGAAGTGATGCCCCGATCTCATCCGTCGATGTTCGGAAAGGGTTGTTCGGAGCGGTAGCGAGACAGTCGTTTAAAGGTTCGGGCACGTTAAATCCGAGTGAACGTTTATCGATGTATGAGGCACTTCGTAGCTTTACGTATTCACCTCATGTCGCCACGGGTACACACGGAAGAAACGGGTTGTTGATTCAAAGTTACAACGCAAATTTCACCGTGTGGGACGAGGACTTCTTCCAATTACAAGGGGAGGAGATTCTTCACAATCGTTTAGTCATGACGGTCGTCGAAGGAAAACCGGTATATGAGGCGGAAGTCGTCACATCGTAAATAAAAGAGGAGCCAATTGATCCCAATTAGGGTCAACCGGCTCCTCTTCTTGATTAGAAGAATGAACGTTGTACTTTATGCCAGAACGAGTTCGTGCGAAGTTTGACAGTCTTGATGACTTTATCAGAAAGTTCGATATCAATCCGATCAGTGTACTTCAAGCTGAGTGCTTCGTTATCCATACCGATGATCGGGTAATCGTTTCCGTCCTCGACGATGCGAAGCGATAACTTGCGCGATTCGTGGACGATAAACGATGAGCCGAGGGTACGATAACGGTTGTTGTTGACCGAAGCGATCTCGCTGACTTGCATACATGGGATGAGTGGGTCGACGACCGCGCCGCTCAACGATTTGTTATAAGCAGTCGAACCGGTTGGAGTCGACACGACCATTCCGTCCCCACGGAATGTCTCAAAGTGCAAGTCGTCGATATAAACCTCGATCGCGAGTGATTTGATGATACTCGATTTAATAGAAGCTTCATTTAAGCAAAGAAGCGGTGTTGATTCGTTGATTGATGCAGAGAGAAGTGGATATTTGCGTACTTCGAGACCTTCTTCGATTCGCGTCGAGTTGTCTGAGAAGAGACGGTCGACTTCATCGAGTTTATGTATGTCAAAGTCACAATAAAACTCGTTCAATCCGCGTCCGAATCCGACGTAGATAGCATCCTGACGAAAACCTGTATAGCGAACAGCCTGTAAAAAGGCGCCGTCCCCACCAACCGCAGCGATAATATTCGCATCTTCCGGTTGATTGACGATGTTGAACCCGTGTTTCTCCCCGATTTCTTTTAGCTTTTTCACTTCTTTAGTGAATTCGTTGACGTTACGATGGTACAAATAGACGTTATTTCTCATCTGAGTCATCCCCTTTGTCAATGGTGTCCCTCTTATTATAACGTGTTTCCTTCAACCAATATAGGGAAAACTGAAACAGAGCCAAAAGCAGGAAGTTTGTCAAAGGCTCAATTTCATCGATATGATGAGAAAGTAACTACAACAAAGGGGATGAGTTCATGCCAACATTTAAAGGGAACAACGTGACATTACAAGGAAATCCAGTGAAAGTGGGAGACCAAGCTCCTGACTTCCAAGTGTTGACGACAGCTTTAGAAGAAGTGACATTAGCAAGTTATCCGGGGAAAAAATTAATCAGTGTCATTCCTTCAATTGATACAGGCGTATGTGACGCACAAACGCGTGAATTCAATGAAAAAGCATCATCACTTGGCGGAACGGTCTTGACTGTGTCGAACGACCTCCCATTCGCACAACGTCGTTGGTGCTCGGCTTCAGGTCTAGACAACGTGGTCACACTCTCTGATCACCGTGATCTATCATTTGCGAAAGCGTACGGCGTATTAATTGAAGAAATGCGTCTTCTCGCTCGTTCTGTGTTCGTCGTCGATTCAAACGGTGTCGTCCAGTACGTTCAATATATGGATGAAATGACGGACGAAGTCGATTTCGAAGCCGCGCTCAAAGCATTCGAACAAGCGAATTGATTCGTTTGGCGAAATTGATTAAAATAGCTTACACTAGTACGTGAACCGACCGGTCCTCTTATGGGGGGCCGGTTTTGTATGGAAAGGATGAACGAAAATGGAACGTTTTGAACAACTGTATCGTGATTGGAAGAAAGAAGCGAAAAAACTTGTCAACGACCTTGATGTATTACCGATTGAGGCACTCGTGCAAGTGTTTGACCATGTCGACATCGAAAATGAGAAGATGGATGATGTGCGGAAAGCCGTCAGTCTACTCGTGCTTGAAGAAACGACGCAACTACCACCGAACAACCAACCGACTCCGGATGCGGTCAGTTTGTTCATCGGCTACTTGGCAACGAAGCTACTCAAAGATGGCGCGACGATTCTCGATCTTGGGAGCGGAACAGGCACGTTGACACACGCTGTCCTCTCGCAATTGAAAGAAGCGACGGCACAAGCGGTTGAAGTCGATGAATTGTTGCTTCGTCTCTCTTATTCGATCAGCAATTTATTAGGAGAGCCGGTTTCATACTTCCATCAAGACGCGCTCGCCCCCTTGTTTGTCGAACCGAACGACCTGTCACTTGCGGATTTGCCGATCGGTTATTACCCAAATGATGAAGTCGCGGCCGAATACGACATGAAACGTAATGAAGGACATGCCTATTCTCATTTCTTGATGATGGAACAGGCGATCCGTCATACGAAACCGGGTGGACACGGATTGTTCGTCATTCCGAACAATTTGTTTGAACAGGATGATGAAGGGAAATTAAAACAATGGATGGACCGTGAAGCGGTTGTCAAAGGTGTGATCCAACTTCCGACGACAATGTTTAAAGACGAACGTTATGCGAAAAGTTTGTTGCTCCTGCAAAAAGTGGGGGAAGGCGTCACACGCCCGAAACAAGCCTTATTCGTTGAGCTTCCGTCATTCACAGACGTTCGAGCGGTTGCCAATGTAGTGAAACAGATTGATGATTGGTTCAAAACAACGCAAAAATAATAGACAAAATACTTGAAAAAGGTATTCAAAATCAAGTATCTTCATTATGATACAGTTATCAGTTTTAAATTGAACAGATAAAGAAACGCGTTTAAAACGAAAGGTAAGAGGTGTATGACATGACGAAAATTATGGCAGTCAATGCTGGTAGTTCATCGCTCAAGTTTCAGTTACTCGAGATGCCAACGGAAGAGTTGCTCGCAGTCGGATTGGTTGAGCGTGTAGGGAAAGAAGATGCAATTTTTACAATCAAGTACGGTGAAGGACAGAAGTTCAACGTGGTCACGCCACTTCACACGCACAAAGAAGCGGTTGAATTGACGCTAGAGAAACTGATCGAACTTGATATCATTCAATCGTTCGATGAAATTTCTGGCGTAGGTCACCGTGTGTTACACGGGAAAGAGTTGTATGCGGATTCGGTTGTGATCGACGACGAAGTCATGAAGAACATCGAGTCTTTCACAGAGCTCGGACCACTTCACATCCCACCAAACTTGACTGGGATTCGTGCTTTCCAAGCAATTCTGCCAAACGTTCCACAAGTTGCGGTATTCGACACGGCATTCCACCAATCGATGCCAGAAGAGAACTTCTTGTACAGTCTTCCGTATGAATACTATACAGAGCACGGCGTTCGTAAATATGGTTTCCACGGGACTAGCCACAAGTATGTGACACAGCGTGCAGCAGAACTTCTCGGTCGTCCGCTCGAAGACTTACGTTTAATCTCATGTCACCTCGGTAGCGGTGCGTCAATCGCAGCCGTTGCAGGTGGTCGCTCGATTGATACAACAATGGGCTTCACACCGCTTGAAGGAATTACGATGGGAACTCGCTCAGGTTCGCTTGACCCAGCTCTCATTCCATTCTTGATGCAAAAAACAGGTAAGTCTGCTGAAGACGTCTTGAACGTCATGAACAAAGAGTCAGGTGTTTACGGTCTCTCTGGTATTTCAAGTGACTTACGTGACATCGAGCAAGCGGCTGCAGAAGGAAACCACCGTGCAGAAGTATCACTCAAAATCTTCTCAAACCGTATTCACGGTTACATCGGTCAATATGCCGCTGAAATGAATGGTGTCGACGCCATCATCTTCACGGCAGGTGTCGGTGAAAACTCGGATGTCATCCGTGAGCGTATCCTTCGTGGTCTCGAATTCATGGGCGTCTACTGGGATCCTTCACTTAACAACGGTGCACGAGGCAAAGAGTTGTTCATCAACTACCCACATTCACCAGTTAAGGTCATCATCATCCCGACGAACGAAGAATTGGTCATCGCGCGTGACACGGTTCGCATTGCAAACCTCGTTGAAGAGCACGCATAAGATCACTCAACCCCACGTTACCTCGCGTAACGTGGGGTTTTTTTTGAGCCTTTTTTCCTAACGTGCTAGAGGATGAATAGGACAAATGAATTTTCACTTTGTAACATTGGGTGCATGTTTTATATCGTTTTGTAATATTTGAGTCATGAAAGAGCCATATATTGGATGATTATTTATATAAATATCGCTACTTCGTTTTGGAAGTGCAATTTAAAGCAAAGAATCGGCTGTTTTGACATCAAGTTGTAACGTTCGTGACATTTAAATGAACCGTAAGTGTAACGGCACTGCTACATATTTCATCATATAGTTATCTGGACGAAACATTCGATGTACAAATCATCGATGACACGATCTGAACTGAGGGAGGAACGATTGCATGCTTAAAAAGTTAGGATGGATGATGCTAATTACGATTTTAGTTTCAACGCTTTTCCTGCCACAATCGCAAGTGCAAGCTGCCTCTTCAAATAAAGTTTATGTCGTCAGTAAAGTGAACGATTTAAATATTCGTTCAGATGCACGAATGGGTACAAAAATCTTGGGTAAGTTAAACAAAGGTCAAAAGTTGCAACGTTTAGGTTCAAAAGGAGCCTGGACACAAGTTTATTATAAAGAGAAAAAAGCATGGGTTGCGACAAGTTATGTCACAACTACAGGAGCGAAGAAACAGTCTGTCGGCAAAACGTACACGATGAAAGCATCCGCGTATACACCTTATTGCAAAGGCTGTTCTGGGAAGACGGCTCTCGGTTGGAACGTTCGTACACAAAAACGTAATGTGATCGCGGTCGACCCGCGTGTCATTCCACTTGGCACGAAAGTTCAAGTATACGTAGGGAGCAAGTTGTTAGGAACGTATACGGCTGCAGATACTGGCGGCGCCATCAAAGGAAATAAAATCGATATCTTAATGTACTCGCACAGTGCGGCGATTCAATTCGGTCGCAAAACGGTTACGGTCAAGGTGTTGTAATAAAGAAAAAGGGGTCTTGCGATTGCGCAAGACCCCTTTTTCGAGGATAAACGATTATTGACGAACGATGAGCACGTCGCACTTCGCATAGCGGACGATGCTTTCTGAAACACTTCCGATAAAGAAGCGTTCGACGGCGTTCAACCCAGTCGCGCCACAAATAATAAGATCAATATCATGGTTAGGAGCAATCTTTTTAGCGATTGTCACTTTTGGAGAACCGTATTCAATCACGGTCTCGACTTCTTTTACGCCACGTTCTTTCGCGCGGTTCACATAATCTTCGAGTAACTCTTTGGCATACGTTTCTGCGCGTTCGGTAATCGTCCGGTCGTAGGCTTCAACTGTCGCGAATGTACGCGTGTCAATCACGTGACCCACATACAGTTTCCCTTCGTTACGAATGGCGACATCGATTGCGGTTTCGAATGCACGTTCCGCCTCTTTAGAGCCGTCAACGGCAGATAGAATGTGTTTGTATACAATTGCCATGTAAATCCCAACCTTTCGCTCGAATTATACGTTCGGCTTACATATATAGTATACCACTTCTTTCGGATTTCACGCTTTTTCGTCATGAAAATGAGTGAATTTTTTCATAGAATTGTTCACGACATGTCCAAGTTTGGAATTCACGTGAAAGAACGGGTAAAATAAGGCGGAGGAGGTTGGACGATGAAACATGTAATGATTACTTCTGGTGCGAAAGGGATTGGGCGTGTCGTGACAGAGCGTCTTTTGCAAGATGGCTGGCACGTCAGTATTCTGCAGCGGAATCCGATTGATTGGGAACATGAGCGGATACATATGATCGAGGCAGGGTTGACTGACCGTAAACAGCTGCTCTCGGCCTATGAGGAAACAGTCGAGCGGTTTGGTGAACCGAATGCCTTAATTCTAAATGCGGGTCCATACATTTTTGAACGGAAACCGCTCGTCGAATTGACGGATGAGGAGTGGGATGAAGTGGTGACAGGTAACCTGTCTGCCTCGTTTTGGTTGATGCGTCGCGCGATTCCTGCGATGCGCTCTAATCGTTTCGGGCGCATCATCTCATACGGGTTTCCGGAGAGTGCATCGGCTCCCGGATGGATTCACCGTTCAGCGTTTGCGGCAGCGAAAACGGCACTCGTCAGCTTGACGAAATCGGTCGCTCTTGAGGAGGCGCCTTTTGGGATCACGGCAAATATGGTCAATCCAGGAAACATCGTCGGATCTCAAAAAGAGATGCGTATCGAGGAGGCGGAAATCGATGAAGGGACTCCAGTCGGACGACACGGAACTGGAGAGGATATCGCACGACTCATTTCCTTCCTATTACATGAGGAATCAGATATGATCACGGGTGCCGTCATCGATGTGACCGGCGGGGTCAACGTGGTGCATCAGTATCGAAAGTGAGGGGGAGAGCGATGAAGATTGGGGTTGTGACTGACGTTCACGGAAATCTAGAGGCGCTAGAGGCAGTCCTTCATGCGTTAGAAACAGAGCAGGTCGACATCATCTGGTCACTCGGTGATATGATTGCGATGGGGCCGGACTCAAACGCGGTCATGGAGAGATTGATTGACCGCGGGGCACACATGATTTCCGGTAATCACGATGAAGCAGTCGTCTCGCTTTTAGCCGGACAGGGCCATCCAGAAAGTTATGCGCATACGCGACCGCATCACGAGTGGGTCGCGCGTCATCTTCAATCTAGATATGTGGATGTTCTTGAGTCTCTTCCACGGACAATCACGGGTGAGTTGGCTAGTCAAAAGGCATTCGGCATTCATTACCATATCCCGAGCGAAAAGCGTCAAGCTACCATCGTCGAAGAACCATTCCATGATATTCTAGAGCCGACACTTGAAAACATGCAACGGTTGTATGGAGAGTACGATGGAGATGTCATCTTATTTGGGCATCACCACCCGGTTCACCTATTCCAAGACGAGAAGAAGCGGTACGTCAATCCAGGTGCGCTCGGTGTCGCCCGAGATGAACTTGCGCGGTTCGCGATTTTGTCAGACGGGGAAAACGGGATGCAGATTGATGTGCGGGCTGTCCCTTATGATAAACGAACATTTCTAGAAAAAATGGAACGTTATGAAGTTCCGCAACGCGACGTCATGTTCCGATTGTTCTATTGAAGAGTGCGTAAAAAGGTGAGGTCCTTGGACCCCACCTTTTTCTTATTGAATCTCTTGAAGTGTTTTCGGATAGCTCGTCAATGTAATCGGACCGCTCTCTGTCATGACGAGGTCATCTTCGATGCGGACACCACCTACGCCCGGTAGATAAATACCTGGTTCGACGGTAAACGTCATCCCGACTTGAGCTGTCATGTCATTGTTCGCCGCCATCGATGGATGTTCATGAACTTCGATTCCGATTCCATGACCGATACGGTGCGTGAAGTACTCACCGTATCCAGCGGACGTGATGACTTGACGGGCTGCGATATCGATCGCTCCGAGCGTCGTGCCAACGTTCGCCATCTCGATCGCTGCTTCTTCTGCTTGTAATACCGTTTCGTAAATTTCACGTTGTTTCGTACTCGCTTCACCGAAGACGACCGTTCGAGTGATATCTGAGCAATACCCTTGCCAGACGACACCGAGGTCGAACAAGGCGAAATCGCCTTTCTTCAAACGGTTGTTGCCTGGTACACCGTGAGGGTCAGCGCTGTTTTCACCGAACAATACGAGTGTGTCGAATGACATTTCACGAACGCCTTGTTGTTTCATCGCATATTCAATGTCCGCGATGACTTCGAGCTCGGTCACGCCTTCACGAAGTGACCGAATTCCTGCTTCGATTGCCATATCTGCAAGTTCAGCGGCACGTTTCATTGTACGTACTTCATCCGGTGATTTGATCATGCGTAACGTTTGGAGTTCGTCTGTCAAATCGATAATCGATAATCCGGCAAAACCAGCGCGGAGGTGCTCGACACGATTGAATGTCAAATGCTCGCCTTCAATCCCGATACGCTCAGGAACGATTTGGTTATCAAGGAACAACTTGACGATTTTATCCCACGGATTCTCATGGTCCATGTACGTCACGATTTCACCTGACCAGTCACTCGCTTCGACAATTCCTTTTTCAAGGGCAGGACAAATGATGGCAGTTGTCCCATTCTTTAGGACGAGGATGGCGATCAGCCGCTCGTGGGCTTCTGCGTATACTCCCGAAAAGTAAAATACAGATGCCTTTGACGTGACGAATGCCGCGTCTAATCCTTTCGTCGCTAAAGATTGTGCAATTTGATTGGTGCGTTGATTCAAGATGAATCCCTTCCCTTCTCACTCTTACGTTGACTACTCGTCTATTATAGCTGTTTCGAAAACAGAAAGGAAATGTTGCAATTTGATTAGTACAGTTTGAACAAGTTCGACTGATACAGTATACTAGAAAGAGTAGAAAATGTATTGAGAGAAGGGACTCCGCGTATGACCACAAAACATGAACAGATCATAGCACATATCGAGTCACTCGATGTTGGGTCAAAAATTTCGGTCCGACAAATCGCTAAAGAGTTAGCTGTATCAGAAGGTACGGCTTATCGGGCCATCAAAGAAGCTGAGAACCTGGGCTTCGTCTCTACCATCGAACGTGTAGGGACGATTCGAATCAAGCGTAAACAGAAAGAGAATATTGAGAAGTTGACATTTGCCGAAGTCGTCAATATCGTCGATGGACAAGTGTTGGGTGGACGAAATGGTCTGCATAAGACATTATCTAAATTTGTCATCGGAGCCATGAAATTGGAAGCGATGATGCGTTATATCGATGTCGATTCACTCGTCATCATCGGAAACCGGGAGAAGGCACATGAACTCGTCTTGCAGTCCGGCGGGGCCGTGTTGATCACAGGGGGATTTGATACGACGGATGAAGTAAAACGAATGGCGGATAAGTATGATATGCCTGTCATCTCGACTTCTTACGACAGCTTTACCGTCGCTACGATGATTAACCGGGCTATTTATGATCGACTCATCAAGAAAGAGATTCTACTTGTCTCGGACATCGTCATCCCGCTTCACGACACGTTTTATTTGAAGTCGGATGACACGGTGAAACGTTGGCACGAATTGAATGAGCGGACGAAGCATAATCGTTATCCGGTCATCGATGAGCAGATGAAAGTGGTCGGGGTGATTACTGCGAAAGATGTCATCGACAAATCGCACGACTATGATATCGAGAAAGTCATGACAAAGAGCCCGATCACGGTCGGCGTCCAGACGAGCGTGACCAACGCTGCGCACCAGATGGTATGGGAAGGGATTGAGATGCTCCCTGTCGTCGATAACTATGGTCGCTTACTCGGCATCATCAGTCGTCAAGATGTGTTGAAGGCGTTACAGCTTGCAAATCGTCAGCCACAAGTTGGTGAAACGTTCGACAACATGATCACGAACCAATTGAAAGAAGATCCTACGTCGAACGGTACGGCGTTCACTGTCGAGGTCGCTCCGCAAATGACGAGCCATATGGGGACTGCGTCATCAGGGGTGTTGACGACTTTGTTAGTGGAAGGGGCGACGCGCAGTCTGCGTCATATGAAAAAAGGTGATTTGGTGGTCGAGAACATCACCGTCTACTTCATGAAACCGATTCAGATTGAGAGTCAGATTCGAGTGTCGGCAAACGTCTTCGATCTTGGGCGGAAGTTCGGGAAAGTAGACGTAGAAATGACACAAGGTACACAACTTGTCGCCAAGGCGCTTGTCACGGCACAGTTGATTGATCGGTAACTTAAAAGAGCACCGGCTACACGAGTAGCGGGTGCTCTCTTTTTATGAAGGCGTATTCGTCGGTTCTTCTGCGGCGAGCGGATAGATTTTCCGGTAACGGATAAATCCAACGACCGCATTGCCTAAGCCGACGACCAACATGACGATACTGACAATCCAACCGACCGATGAATTCAAACCGAATCCACCAACCATTTGGTTCGCGGCAAATAGCGCGAGGAATAAACTTAACCAGATTAAAGCTTGTGTATTGAACAAGGCTTTACGGTTTGGCGTCTTTGTCAAAAAAGCACGACGCTTGAAGACAAGGTACGCTCCGAGCGCGAACAAAATGAGTCCAATCATGACAAGTTGCAAGTGAAGGAACCCCTTTCTTTCTCGTAATCTGTTATCATCATACCATAATAGTGTGTAAGAAAGTGAGGAATCATCATGTGGGCATGGGCGAAAGCGGATTCAATCAAAACAGAAATCGAGGCGGCTGACACTATTTTTATTCATCGACATGTCAGACCAGACCCAGATGCATTGGGGAGCCAGCTCGGGCTCCAACGTATTTTAAAGTCGGTTCATCCGGATAAAAAGATTTATGTAGTCGGCGGTATGGTGCCCGACCTTGAATTTTTAGGAAAGATGGAACACGTTGAGGAAGAAATGTATAAGGATGCGCTCGTTTTGATTCTAGATACAGCGAATCAGGAACGAATCGATGGACCATATGCGTTAAAAGGAAAAACAATCATTAAAATCGACCATCACCCTGATGAAGACCCGTATGCGATGACACAAATCGTGGACACCACGGTCAGTTCGACGTCCGAGATGATTGTGGAGTTGGCGAACATTTGGGATTATCCGATCGATCAAGAAGCGGCCTTCTTATTATATGCCGGTATCGTAGGTGACACGGGGCGCTTCCAGTTCCGGAATGCCACGGCACGTACGTTTGAGATTGCTTCGAGATTGATTGACAAAGGCATCGATACGAACAAACTGTACCGACACATGTATAAGACCAACTTGGCGACGCTTCAGTTACAAGGCTACGTGTTACAGCACGTCAATGTCACAGAAGAAGGCGTCGGGTATGTGAAGATTGATAAAGATGTGCTCCGGACGTTCCATGCGTCCCCAGAAGCGGCATCGCAACTCGTCAATAGCTTCTCTGGCCTCGAAGGATTGAAATGTTGGGTCATGTTCGTCGAAAACAAAGAAGAGATTCGTGTCCGGATTCGGTCGAAAGGACCTGTCATCAATGAAGTGGCGAAGCGTTACCGTGGTGGTGGCCATCCGATGGCGTCAGGTGCCACGATTGATACGTGGGATGAAATGGATGACGTCATTGCTGCTTTGAATGAAGTGGCAGGAGAGTTCACGTTTGAAGAAAATGAAGAGAGCTGACCGCGGTCAGCTCTCTTCATTTGTCTCCGTTTTCTTGTGGGATAAACCACGTGCCGCGGTCGGTCACATCTTCGACGACATCGAGTTGATATTCTGCAATATACTTTCGAAGTCGGTCGATGATTTCAGGACTGTCCGCAAAGACGGTTTGACCGTTCTGTAATTTTTCTAACTTATCGCGCGCAATTTGTCCCCGATTGATAATCATACGCTTTTGCCCCCTTTTGTCGTGAGTTTTGTCTATAATTATTGTATCAGAGAAGTGGAGAATTGAGTTTGACAATATCATTAAATAGAGAGGAGGACGAAGATGATTCATCTTAATGTCAGAACTGCTTATAGCTTACTACAAAGCACGATTCGACTAGAACAATATGTGATGCAGATGACAGAGCGAGGGAGTCGCGCGGTTGCCATCGCAGACGATGCCTTTTATGGTGTGCCGTCGTTTCTATCCTACTGCAAACGCTATGGGGTGAAGCCGCTCATCGGACTGAGAACCGTCCTTCGACTAGACGGGCTCGATGTGTCGGTACTTGCTTATGCATCGAACGAAGCAGAACTACAAGAGCAATACCGAATCATCAAGAAAGGCGGGATCGATGAACGTACGACGATGCCCCTCATTGTCCTACCGGAAAACTGGAAAGCGAGCGACCCGGTCCATCGACGTCGTCTTTATCATCAACTGCTATCTTTTGTAGACGAGAACAGACTATGGCTCGGTCTCCCGGCACCGCAGACGACAGAACAGGTACAACTGTTAAAGCAACTTCGCATGATGAAAGAAGAACTCGCCGTCCAATTGATTCCGGTCCCTGAAACGAGATATATGCGACCTGAAGATGTGGAGGGTTTCCGGGCAATCTCTGCCATTCGAGAAGGCGAAGTGATGTCAGAGGAGGATGTACGTCAAAAAGGTCTGCATGTCCGGTTACCAAGCGAGATGAACGACTGGTTCACTTCAGAAGAATTGGGCGAGCTTGAGCGATTTGAAGCACTGATTCAACTCGAACATCTTCCACAAGCGGAAGGCGCGATTCCAGAGTTACCGGACGCTGATCAAAAGTTGAAGCGGCTCGTCGGTGAACGGTTAAAAGCGATGGAACTGATGAAAGAGCCGTATATCGGACGAGCGAAATTTGAGCTTGACGTCATTGCCAAGACCGGGTTTTCTTCGTATTTCCTGATTGTCGAAGATATCATCCGATTCGCCCGTGAGTCCGGGATCGAGGTCGGTCCAGGTCGGGGGTCGGCGGCCGGCTCGCTCATCAGTTTTGCACTGCACATTACAGAAGTCGACCCAGTTCGCTATGGCCTCCTATTTGAACGGTTCCTCAATCCGGAACGCGTCTCGATGCCGGATATTGACTTAGATTTTGAAGATGAGCGTCGGGAAGAAGTCGTTTCATACGTGCTATCGAAATATGGGGAGGCTCATGCGGCGCAAATTGGTACACTCGCAACCTTTGGGGCAAAGGCGGCCATACGTGACGTCGCGAGGGCGCTCGGCATGACGTTAGAAGAGGGGCAGGCTGCAAGTAAACAAGTGAAATCAGGTGGGTTGGACGAGTTGATGGCGAATCCAAAACAGATGAAATGGTTCGCAGGTAGCCAGAAGCGTCAACAGTTGATTCGGATTGCGAAACAGCTAGAAGGATTGCCACGTCAATCATCCATACACGCCGCTGGGGTTGTACTCAGTCGTCAACCGATTGAAGACGTGACACCGCTCCAACCCGAACTTGATGAGCATGTGACCCAATATAATATGAAGGATTTGGAAGAAATCGGGCTACTCAAAATTGATTTGCTCGGGCTCCGAAACTTGAGTCGCCTTCGTCAAATGGAGGAATTGGTCCGCGAGAGTGACGCGATGTTCTCCTTGAAGACGATTCCCTTACATGACGCCCGGACGTACCGATTATTAGCAAGAGGAGAGACGGACGGGATCTTCCAATTTGAGTCGTCTGGTATGAAACAGGCGCTGCGTCAAGTCAAACCGACGGAGTTTGAGGATATCGTTGTGACGATGTCGCTCTATCGACCAGGGCCGATGCAGTTTATTGAAACGTATGCAAAACGAAAACATGGTATGCCGTATCAACCGATTCACCCGGACGTCGAAGAAATCATGAAGTCGACGTATGGTGTGCTCGTCTATCAAGAACAGGTCATGCGACTTCTTCGAAAACTCGGTGGATATTCATATGCCGAGGCGGATTTGGTCAGACGAGCGATTGCCAAAAAAGATACCGGTACGATTGAACGAGAACGAGAGCGGTTTTTACGTCAATCTGAAGGAAAGAACCGAGATGTCTTGTCACAAATCTTCTCTTGGATTGAAAAGTTTGCAGGGTACGGGTTTAACCGTTCCCATGCGGTCGCCTACAGTTTGATCAGTTATCGATTGTCTTACGTCAAAGCGCATTATCCACGTGTTTTCCATGTCGTGACGTCGGAGAAGACAAGTCAACTCGTGAGACTATTGCGTAAAGACAAAATCCCTGTGTATCCGCCCGATGTATTGCACGGACATGCCGAAGCGACACTTGAAGGTCCTGGCGTCCGTCTTGGGCTTAGAGCGATTCAAGGACTGACGAAACGAGACGTCGAACGACTCATCGAGCTGAATGGACAGCTAAAAGATGTCCGAACTCTTCAGGAAGCGATGGAATGGAAGAGTAAAGATCAACTGAAGTTGAGACGTTTGCTAGGAGCTGGGGCGCTTGACCGCATGTATCACGGTGACCGAACGAGTGCGTTTGAAGCAGTCGAACGTTTACGTGAAGAGGCCGGTACGCACTTCTTACCAGATGAACTGTCATCACTCGGGCTTAAGCAGAAAAAAGCGAAAGAGCCAAACTGGTCTGAAGAAGAGCGGGAAGCACTCGGAACATGGGTTGTGCACTCTCCGCTTACGTCGATTCCGGACGTGGGAATTGAGCCCTCCACGATTGAAGACGTTATGCACGGGACGAACGGGTATCTAGTCGTGTATGTGGATGACGTGCGTACGTTCATAACGAAAAAGCAAGAACGAATGGGTGTCATGATGGTAGATGATGGGATGACGCAAGAAGAAGTCGTCGTCTTTCCTAGAACCTTCGCTCAATTCAGTCGCTCCCTCTACGTGGGTAACATTTTGTTGCTTGAAGTCCATTCGAACGAACGGGATGGACGTAAACAATTGATTGTCGAGCGGGTGCGCCCATTACATGGTCAAGCTTTGTTCGTAAGGCTTACGCTAGATCGATTCTCTGAACTAGAAGATTGGATTCAGCGTGCGCAAGGAGATGTTCCGGTCGTCTGTCGGTTCACGGATTCGAAAGAAGTGAAACAACTGGCATCCGCTTTTTCAATCAACCCGAACGAGGAGTACGTCGCAGAGGCGAAGAGACGATTTGGAGAAGAGAATGTTGTGTTAAAACGAATCGATCTAAAAATGGTTGGTCCAGAAACTAGTACCAAGTCCTAAAAAGTGATATAATCGCACTAATTGGTCTGACCACTTAAGATTGATAAGTGATCCAAATAAGGGAGTTGAACGGTCAGATGCATGAAAAACACGCATCCACATTTCACGAGAATATTTCAAAGATACGAAAATTAATTGTCCAATCGTCACTGGTCCCGGGGGATCGACTTCCATCCGAACGTGAACTTGCGGAGACGCTAGCTATTAGTCGTGCCTCCGTTCGAGAAGCGTTACGCGCATTGAGCTTTTTAGGGATCGTCGAGACAAGGCGCGGCGGGGGTACTTTCCTATGTGAACAGGACCGACATCGCTACATCGAGATTTTGTCGGAGTTCATCGTCACGAAACAGACGAAAGCGACCGATATCATCGAAATGCTTAGACTGTTAGAGCGAATGGCGTTTTCGGAAGTCGAGCCGACGAAGGAGCGACTGACTCAATTAGAGGCAGTGATCGAAGAGGATCGAACGTTTCGTCAGCAACTCATTTTTCAGTTGAAGAATGAGTTGTTCATCAGGATTTGGAGCGAAGTGAACCGATTTTTCGAGGGACTAGATGTTGGGGAGTTATATACGCTCGAAGAACGTAAGCGTTTTGTCGAGACGTGGCGTGGAATGGGGATGCCGGAATGAACGAGGGGGAAGCGATGACTGCTTTTTTCAAGAAACCGAAACGATATATGCCGTTGCGTCAACGAGAACCAAAAATTGACGCTCCACAGGGATTAATGACGAAGTGTCCATCTTGTAAATATATGCATTATACGAAACAGTTAAACGAAAACCATAAGGTATGTGACTGTGGCTACCATTTTCCGCTTCATGCACAGGAACGAATTGACATGCTCGTCGATGAGGGTTCATTCGAACGGTTTGCGGGGCCTTCCGTCAAAGCGAATCCACTTGATTTTCCTGACTATGAAGAAAAGTTGAATAAAGACCGTGAACGGACCGGGATTGAAGAAGCGGTCGTTTGCGGAAAAGCGACGATCGATGGACTACCTCTCGTCGTTTGCGTGATGGATGCCCGATTCCGAATGGGGTCGATGGGTGCTTACGTAGGAGAAGCGATTGCTTCCGCTGTTCGCCAAGCGACATCACTACGTCTTCCGGTCGTCTTATTCACAGCGTCAGGTGGCGCACGCATGCAAGAAGGGATGGTCAGCTTGATGCAGATGGCGAACACGTCCATCGCTTTAAAAGAACATGATGAAGCGGGCCTTCTCTACATCGCCTATTTGACACATCCGACGACAGGTGGGGTTTCAGCAAGTTTTGCGATGCTTGGCGACTTAAACGTCGCAGAGCCTGGAGCGCTTATTGGATTTGCGGGAAGACGAATCATCGAACAGACGATTCGGGAAAAACTTCCGGAAAACTTCCAGACGGCAGAGTTCTTACTCGAGTCTGGACAATTGGATGCGGTCATCCATCGTGAACAGATGCGTTCGTTCTTGAAGAAAATGATCGGATTACACGATGGGGGTGTTCGACATGTTTGACCCAATCAAAGAAGTGACCGAACAGTTAAACAAATTGCGTGAGACAGCCGAAACGAAAGGGATTGACCTATCACGTGAGATTCGTCACCTGGAGTTGAAGCTCGACCGATTAGAAAAAGATATTTATGGGAATATGAAACCGTGGGACCGCGTACAATTGGCGCGAAACCCGAAACGTCCGACAACACTCGATTACATCCATCATATGTTCCCTGATTTCATGGAACTCCATGGCGATCGACACGGGTATGATGATGCGGCAATTGTATCGGGACTTGCGACATTCGAAGGTGTTCCGGTGACCATCATCGGGCATCAGCGTGGTCGGAATACGAAAGAAAACATGAAGCGGAATTTTGGGATGCCTCATCCTGAAGGATACCGAAAAGCTTTGCGTTTCATGAAGCAAGCCGAGAAGTTCAACCGTCCGATTTTGACATTCATTGACACGAAAGGGGCTTATCCAGGGAAAGCCGCTGAAGAGAGAGGTCAAAGTGAAGCGATTGCTCGAAACTTGTTTGAAATGGCGACGTTGAAAGTACCGATCGTTTCCGTTGTAATCGGAGAAGGCGGTTCTGGTGGTGCGCTTGGAATTGGTGTTTGCGACCGATTGTTGATGCTTGAGAATAGTACGTACTCGGTCATCTCGCCAGAAGGTGCAGCGGCACTATTATGGAAAGATGCCAAACAAGCAGAACGTGCAGCAGAAACGATGAAAATTACAGCACAAGATTTGTTCAACCTAGGGATTGTGGATGAAGTTGTAGGGGAAGTGTATGGAGGCGCGCATGTCGATGTGTCATTACAGTCATCACTCTTGAAACCTGTATTATTACAGCACATGAACGAGTTGCTCGATCTGTCGACTTCTCAGCTTATTCAAGGACGTGCGACCAAATATCATCAAATTGGCACAATTAGTGAGTGAAAACGGTAACAATGGCTTTGAATATAGAGTTATTCATTCATCAAGTGACTGCTTTGTAACATACCCTATGCATTTTTTTCACATACTTGTGTTGTAAAACAAAGGTCAGACATGGTATTTTATTTTCAGATTTCGTTAAAACACATAAGAGGTGAGTGACGTGAATTTAAAACGTATTGCGGTATTAACGAGCGGAGGAGACGCTCCTGGAATGAACGCTGCTGTCCGTGCCGTGACCCGAAAAGCGATTTTCGAAGGTCTTGAAGTGTACGGTGTGTATAACGGCTACCAAGGATTAATCGAAGGTGATTTAGTCGAATTAAACCTTGGATCAGTCGGCGACATCATTCAACGTGGAGGTACGTTCCTTCGCTCTGCACGCTGTCCTGAATTCAGAACTGAAGAAGGACGTGCAAAAGCAGTAGAACAGTTGAAGAAGTTCAATATAGATGCCCTCGTGGTCATCGGTGGAGACGGCTCTTATCGCGGAGCTCAAAAATTGACGGAACTCGGATTCCCAACAATCGGCCTTCCTGGTACGATTGATAACGATATTCCGGGAACGGATGCGACAATCGGTTTCGATACAGCGCTCAACACAGCGCTTGACGCAATCGACAAAATTCGCGACACAGCTTCATCTCATGAACGTACGTATGTGATTGAAGTAATGGGTCGCGATGCTGGTGATATCGCACTTTATTCTGGTCTCGCTGGTGGCGCGGAGTCGATTCTTGTCCCAGAACGTCCAGAAGAGTTGAATGCAATCGTGGAACGGATCAATCACGGGATTGCCCGCGGTAAGAAGCACTCAATCGTCATCGTTGCTGAAGGTGCCGGAAGTGCTGAAGAAATCGGCAAATTGATTGCTGAGAAAACGAACTCAGAGACACGTGTTACGATTCTCGGACACATTCAGCGTGGTGGTTCCCCAACTGCTGCAGACCGTGTACTTGCAAGTCGTATGGGTGCATACGCTGTTGAGATTCTTCTTGAAGGGAAAGCGGGCCGCGTCGTCGGGATCCGCAATAACCAGATGATGGATCTTGATATCGATGAGGCGCTCGACCACAACAAGCACACAATCGATATGCAATTGATTGACCTCGTCAACCAATTGTCGATCTAAACGATTTTAGAAGTTGCAGAGACGGGATCAGGTCTATGGCCCCCCGTTTTCTGTATGTAAGTTGCACTATATCCCCTAGGAGGTTTTTATATTATGCGTAGAACGAAAATTGTATGTACGATTGGACCGGCTTCTGAGAAGCGTCTTCCTGAAATGATTGAAGCTGGAATGAACGTTGCCCGTCTCAACTTCTCACACGGTGACTATGAGGAGCACGGTGCACGTATCCGTGACATCCGTGAAGCGGCGAAAGCAGCTGGGAAAGTGGTCACAGTCCTTCTTGACACGAAAGGTCCAGAAATCCGTACACATACGTTTGAAGATGGAAAAGCTCTTCTTGAAAAAGGGAAAGAAGTCACAATCGTTTCAAGTGAAGAAATCGTCGGAACGAAAGATCGTTTCTCTGTAACGTATGAAGGTCTTTACGATGATGTAGAAGTCGGTTCACACATCATGCTCGACGACGGTCTCATCGGACTCCGTGTCGTTGAAAAACTTCCGAACCGCGACCTCCGTTGTGTAATCGAAAACGAAGGAATCATCAAGACGAAGAAAGGTGTTAACTTGCCAAACGTCAAGGTAAACCTTCCTGCCCTCACAGACAAAGATATCTCGGACATCGAGTTCGGTATCTCACAAGACATCGACGTCATCGCAGCATCGTTCGTACGTCGTGCGTCTGACGTGGTAGAAATTCGTCAATTGCTTGAAAAACACAACGCGTCACACATCAAGATCTACCCGAAAATCGAGAACCAAGAAGGTGTGGATAACATCGAAGAAATCTTGGCAATCTCTGACGGCTTGATGGTTGCTCGTGGTGACCTCGGTATCGAGATCCCGACAGAAGAAGTAACACCTGTTCAAAAAGAACTCATCAAGAAGTGTAACGACCTCGGTAAGCCGGTCATCACTGCAACGCAAATGCTCGACTCGATGCAACGTAACCCACGTCCGACACGTGCGGAAGCATCTGACGTAGCAAACGCGATCTTGGACGGAACAGATGCAGTCATGCTTTCTGGTGAAACAGCTGCAGGGGACTACCCAATCGAGTCAGTTCAAATGCAAGCTGCAATCGCAGAGCGCACTGAGCGCATGCTCGACTACAAAAACTTGTTGAAAGATCGTCAGAAGCGCAGTGAGCATACGGTAACGGATGCGATCTCACAAGCGGTTGCTCACACAGCAATCAACTTGAACGCGAAAGCGATCTTGACGCCAACACAATCAGGATACACGGCTGCTCGTACGGCGAAATACCGTCCAGAAGCGAACATCATCGCAGTCACTGAATCAGAGCGCGTTGCTCGTCAATTGAACCTCGTTTGGGGCGTATACCCGATCGTTGCTGAGACGATGCCAAACAACACGGATGAAATGTTGGTTCAAGCATCAGAAGCAGCACGTCACGCTGGATTCGTCACTGACGGTGACCTCGTTGTCATCTCAGCTGGTATTCCTGCAGCGACAGCTGGTACGACGAACATGATGAAAGTTCACATCGTCGGTCATGCTCTCGCAGACGGACGTGGAATCGGTGAGCGCGGTGTCGTTGGAGAAGTCGTTGTCGCGAAAAATGCGGAAGAAGCAAACGCGAAAGCAAAAGACGGCATGATTCTCGTCGCGCCATTCACAGATAAAGAAATGATGCCTGCCATCGAAAAAGCGGCTGGAATTATCACGGAAGACGGCGGATTGACGAGCCACGCTGGTATCGTTGGACCATCACTCCGTAAGCCAGTCATCGTAGGTGTGGATACTGCCACAACTTCACTTCGTGACGGTCAGATGATTTCAATCGACCCACTCACAGGTAAAATCTATAACGCATAATTGAACGACAATCGAACCGGCCTTCTACAAAGGTCGGTTCTTTTTCCGTTCGAAGAAAGGAATACGTATGAGTGCATATTTATTTTTAATTCTATTGGTGCTAATTGGTGTCATTGCACAAAACCAGTCAATTATTATCGCGAGCAGTGCGTTACTCATCATCAAAGCATTAGGGTTTGGTGATCAATTATTTCCGACACTTGCATCGAAAGGAATCAATTGGGGTGTGACGATTATTACCATTGCCGTACTCGTCCCGATTGCAACCGGAGATATCGGTTTTAAAGAATTGTGGAATAGTATTCGTGGTCCAGTTGGAATCGTTGCATTTGGTTCAGGAATATTTGTAGCCTTAGCAGCGGCGCAAGGCGTGCAATTGATGCGCGTCGACCCGGTCGTCACGACGGCCCTTCTCGCAGGCACGATTCTAGCGGTCGGATTCATGAAAGGCGTACCTGTTGGACCGTTGATTGGAGCTGGAATTGCGGCCTTGATTCTAGGTGGATATCAAGTCATTGAAAAATGGTTTTGATATTTTCTGACAACTGAAGCCGCTTACATTTCTTTTTTGCAATAAATTGTTTATACTATATAAAGGACAGGGTAAACGGAGACTGGGTGAATGCAGGGGAGAAGCCCGTCCCGTATCCTTATTCCCTATACACAGACTGTTTTTACGGTCGACTACTTTCAAACAAGACTGAGGGGGAGTTATGAATGTCAACGACAAAAGGGTTAGAAGGTATTGTGGCAGCAGCCTCAAAAGTCAGCTCAATTATTGACGGACAATTGACTTATGGAGGATACACCATTGATGATTTAGCGGACAACGCCACATTTGAAGAAGTTGTATTCTTATTGTGGAATGATCGCTTACCAAATGCAGAGGAATTGACAGCGCTCTCAGAGGCACTCGTGAAAGAAGCGACGTTGCCAGAAGAAGTGATTGATACGTTAGCCCGTGCACCGAAATCAGCCAATGCAATGGCGACGATTCGTACGGCGCTCTCACAACTTGCTCTATATGATGAAGAATCTGAAGACATGAGTGACGAGGCAAACATGCGTAAAGCGATTCGTCTTCAAGCTCAAGTCGCTACAATCGTGACGGCATTCGCACGTCTACGTAAAGGCGAGCAACCTGTCGCTCCGAAGGAAGGTCTCTCATATGCAGCGAACTTCTTATATATGTTGAATGGAGAAGAACCAAGCGAAGTCGCAGAGAAGACAATTGACAAAGCACTTATCCTTCATGCAGACCATGAATTGAACGCTTCAACGTTCACGGCCCGTGTCTGTGTGGCGACGCTTTCTGATATGTATTCTGGTGTGACGGCGGCAATGGGAGCACTCAAAGGACCGCTTCATGGTGGTGCAAACGAAGCGGTTATGAAAATGCTTCATGAGATTGACTCGGTCGACCGTGTTGAAGAATATGTACGTGGTAAATTCGAACGCAAAGAAAAAATTATGGGCTTCGGTCACCGTGTCTACAAAGACGGCGACCCGCGTGCGAAACACTTGAAAGAAATGAGCCGCCAGTTGACTGCTCAAATCGGCGAGCCGAAATGGTATGAGATGTCTGAGAAGATCGATCATCTCGTTGAATCCGAAAAAGGATTGAAACCAAACGTCGACTTCTACTCGGCATCAACATACTATGCGCTCGGTCTTGAAGAAGACTTATTCACACCAATCTTCGCCGTATCACGGATGTCAGGTTGGATTGCGCACATTCTCGAGCAATATGCGGATAACCGTTTGATTCGTCCACGTGCGGAATATGTCGGTGAAACAAGCCGTAAATATGTTCCTGTGAACGAACGTTAATTCGAGACACATTTTAGACAAAAGTTTGGTAAACTAACAAGTGACGTAGGTCGGCGTACGCGTCGACCTACAGTAATGTACTTAGGGGGATTCATTATGTTGACACAAGGACAAAAAATTACAGTTGAAAACGGTGTATTGAACGTACCAAACGTTCCGACAGTACCATTCATTATCGGTGACGGAACAGGTCCTGATATTTGGAACGCGGCTGTTCGTGTATTCGATGCTGCAGTTGAAAAAGCATACGGCGGCGACAAGAAAATCGAATGGATGGAAGTATACGCTGGGGAGAAAGCTTATAACGAAAAAGGTGAGTGGCTCCCGACAGAAACACTCGATCAAATTCGCGAGTACTTGATTGCGATCAAAGGACCACTTACGACACCGGTCGGTGGTGGAATTCGTTCATTGAACGTTGCGCTTCGTCAAGAGCTCGACTTATACACATGCCTTCGTCCAGTTCGTTACTTCACAGGTGTTCCTTCACCAGTAAAACGTCCTGAAGATACAGACATGGTCATCTTCCGTGAAAATACAGAAGATATCTACGCAGGAATCGAGTACGCGTCAGGAAGCGACGAAGTGAAAAAACTTATCAAATTCTTGCAAGATGAAATGAACGTGAACAAGATCCGTTTCCCAGAGACTTCAGGAATCGGCATCAAGCCTGTTTCTTCTGAAGGGACAGAGCGTCTCGTCCGTGCTGCAATTGAGTACGCAATTGATAACAACCGTAAATCGGTCACGCTCGTACACAAAGGGAATATCATGAAATATACAGAAGGTGCATTCAAAAACTGGGGTTATGCACTCGCTGAAGCTGAATACGGTGACAAAGTGTTCACATGGGCACAATATGACCGCATCAAAGAAGAGTCTGGCGAAGCAGCTGCGAACGAAGCTCAGTCGAAAGCTGAAGCTGAAGGAAAAATCATCGTTAAAGATTCGATCGCTGATATCTTCCTCCAGCAAATCTTGACACGCCCACGTGAGTTCGATGTCGTCGCGACGATGAACTTGAACGGAGACTACATCTCAGACGCACTTGCGGCGCAAGTAGGTGGAATTGGGATTGCACCTGGTGCGAACATCAACTACATCACAGGACATGCAATCTTCGAAGCGACACACGGCACAGCTCCGAAATACGCAGGTCTTGATAAAGTAAACCCATCTTCAGTCATCCTTTCAGGTGAGATGATGCTCCGCCACATGAACTGGAACGAAGCGGCTGACCTCATCATCAACTCAATGGAGAAAACAATCGCTTCGAAAGTTGTAACATATGACTTCGCACGTCTCATGGACGGCGCGACAGAAGTGAAGTGTTCTGAATTTGCGGATGAATTGATCAAAAACATGTAATTCAAACGAATAAGTCGCCAATTGAGGGGGAGAGCTCATGATTCGTCGTAACAAAATTTCTGTAATTGGAAGTGGCTTCACCGGTGCAACCACTGCACTATACCTGGCTCAACGAGAGCTAGGGGATGTCGTCCTACTCGATATGGAAGAAAAAGTTGGACCGACGAAAGGGAAAGCGCTCGACATGCAAGAAACGGCTCCGATTCAAGGGTTTGACGCTTGGGTCACAGGAACATCGGATTACGCCGATACGGCTGATTCGGACATTGTGGTCATCACGGCGGGAATCGCGCGTAAGCCAGGGATGAGTCGAGACGATCTCGTTGCAACGAATGCAAACGTGATGCGTTCTGTCGTCAAAGAGATTGCTCGCTATTCTCCGGAAGCGATTTTGATTGTCTTGACTAATCCGGTGGATGCAATGACCTATGCGGCGTTCAAAGAATCGGGTTTCCCGAAAGAACGCGTCATCGGACAATCTGGTGTGCTGGATACGGCTCGTTTCCGGACGTTTGTCGCTCAAGAATTAAACGTTTCCGTCAAAGATGTATCCGGGTTTGTTCTCGGAGGACATGGTGACGATATGGTGCCTCTCGTGCGTTACTCGTACGCCGGGGGAATCCCGCTTGAAAAACTCATACCACATGAGCGGATTGAGCAAATCGTCGAACGGACACGTAAAGGTGGCGGTGAGATTGTCCAACTGCTAGGTGACGGTTCGGCCTATTATGCGCCAGCTGCCGCAATCGTAGAGATGGTCGAGGCGATTTTAAAAGATCAGCGTCGCATCTTACCTGCTATTGCTTATCTAGAAGGCGAGTACGGATTTAGCGATTTGTATCTTGGCGTCCCGACTATTCTTGGGAAACATGGCATCGAGCAAGTACTTGAGCTCGACTTGACGGATGAGGAGAAAGCAGCACTTTCACGTTCTGCCGACTCGGTCCGCTCCGTATTAGGCGTCTTATAAGAAGAAAGTGCTTCCTACAATTTTGTGGGAAGCACTTTTTTGCGGTTTCCATCATGTGGGGCATGCTACACTGAAAGTGGATTTGTTTTGTTTTTGTAAAGATTTGCTTTGAGGTTGGTCGTTGCAAGCTTTGATTTGTAAAATAGAGAGTGACATTTGATGGATTAAGAGGAGGAAGTAGTGTGGCTGATAAAGTAATTGTTGTCGACGATGAAGTATCGATTGCGACGTTATTAAAATTTAATTTAGAACAGGCTGGTTTCGAGGTGGAGACCGCCCATGATGGAAAGACAGGATTGGAACTGGCTGAAAAGAAAGATGCCGTCTTAATCGTGCTTGATTTAATGCTTCCGGAAATGGACGGACTTGAAGTATGTAAGCGACTCCGTCAACAAAAAGTCAATACGCCGATTTTGATGCTCACGGCGAAAGACGATGAGTTTGATAAAGTTCTCGGTCTCGAGCTCGGTGCAGATGACTATTTGACGAAACCGTTCAGTCCCCGGGAAGTCGTGGCTCGTGTCAAAGCGATTTTAAGACGCTCGGCGCCGCAAGAAACAGCAGTCGAAGAGGATGTCATTCAAATCGGTGACGTAAAAATTGTCGCTTCGAACTACGAAGTGTTCAAACAAGGCGAACGTCTTGAGTTGACTCCGAAAGAATTTGAACTGTTAGCTTATTTAGCCAAAAATAAAGGACGTGTGCTGACGCGAGACCAATTGTTATCGGCTATTTGGAATTACGATTTCGTCGGTGACACGCGAATCGTCGATGTCCATATCAGTCATCTCCGTGAAAAAATCGAACCGGTCACGAAGAAACCGACATATATTAAAACGATTCGTGGCCTCGGTTATAAAATGGAGGAGCCGACTTCGGAATGAAGACGTATCGCTCTAGATTCATGACGACGCTTATTCTTCTTGTCACGGGCGTGCTTTTGACGCTTGGCATCGTGCTCGGCCAACTGTTCAAAGATTTTTATTTGGATTCTGAACGTGACCGCTTGAAAGAGGATGCTCAGCTCGCCGCTTTGTACCTTGAAGGAGGAGAGCTAGACGAAATTCGAGAATATGTCGGTCAAATCGATGACGGGAGTAGCTTTGATATTTTGCTACTCAATAGCAGAATGGAAGTCATCGCCGGGACACCGTTTCGTGTCGGGTCAATCGATTATAAGATTGAACCGAATATGGTGCCTGAAGACGGAACGTTTGGCGAAGCGGACGAAGATGAACTGATTCAGTTCACAAAACCGATTGAACTTGCGACGGGGGAGACAGTCTATTTAACGTTCATCCGTTACGTGTCAGACCTTGAAGGCGTGTATGATCGAATTTGGTTAACGATTGCGCTCGCGCTGTTCTTTTCATTTTTCATCATCTTATTCGTCCTTCAGCATCTGACGAACCAATTTATACGACCAATCGATGAAGCGACCATCGTCTTACGGGAACTCGCCGATGGCAATTATCGGGCTCGCGTTTATGAACTGCGAAATGACGAGGAGACCGGAAGTTTAGCGGGATCAATCAACGTCCTCGCCCGAAATTTGGAGTCAATTTCACTCGGAGAATCGGTTCAGCGTGCGAGACTCGAATCACTCATCGAATATATGGGGGCAGGGCTCCTTCTCGTGGACGAGCGAGGGATCGTCACATTAGTCAACCGTTCGTATCGCGAGATGTTCCAGTACGATGATTTATCGATTGGACAATTTTATCACGGGATGTTACCGAGTCCTGATGTCGAGACTCTGATCGAAGACGTCTATTTGACGGAAGAAGTCCATCGTCGTCAGCTGTCGATTCGAACCGGCTTCAATCATAAAACGTATATGGTTTCTGCTGCACCGATATTTAGTGATACGGGAATGCTTCGTGGGACGACATTATTATTCAACGACATCACTGAGCTGAAGCGACTCGAGAAGATGCGGAAAGACTTTGTCGCGAACGTCAGTCATGAACTTAAGACCCCGCTCACATCCATTCGTGGATTTAGTGAGACATTACTCGACGGGGCTAAAGAAGTGCCTGAACTCCGCGACCAGTTCTTGGACATCATTCAAAAAGAGGCGACGCGGATGCAGATGCTCGTTGAAGATTTACTTGAGCTGTCGAGATTAGAGCGTGATGATTTCCAGATGGAGTTGGTATCCGTCGACTTGAACCAGCTCGTCGATGAGGTATGTCTCTTGCTCAGTCAGAAAGCGAACAAGAAGTCGATTCATTTAGAGGCGAAGCATCATGGGACGGCGGTCTTACAGGCTGACTTGAATCGGATGAAACAAGTCATCATGAACCTCGTCGCGAACGCCATTAATTATTCTCCGGAAGGAAGTCGTGTCGAAATTTCTGTCGAGGCGAATGAGGATGCGTATAAATTACGCGTCAAGGACAATGGAATCGGGATTGCTGAAAAAGAAGTCAGTCGAATCTTTGAGCGTTTCTATCGTGTCGACAAAGCAAGAAGTCGAAATTCAGGTGGCACGGGTCTAGGTCTTGCTATCGTGAAACACATCATCGATTTACATCATGCGACAATCGATGTCGATAGCGTCGAGGGCAAAGGGACGACGTTCACCATCACGTTCCCGCGGGTTTGAATCCCACTTGACCGCTGATTCTTAGTCACTTTACAAAACCTTGCTATTCCATTCATATTTACTTTACAAAACCTTGCTATTCTTATGAATGAGACCTCTTCATCATCTCGTGACTCGATCGGTGCTCATCTCCACACGGTCGAGAATTTGGCCCTTTTCTATTCGTAGAAAAGGGTCTTTTTTTTCGAACGCATGTACCCGTATGGTATGATGAATGAAGAGAAGAATGGAGGTCGATTGAATGAATAAACTACTAGTCCTAGATGGGAACTCCTTAACATATCGTGCGTTTTTTGCACTGCCTCCGATGTCGGACGCGTCAGGTCGAAATACGAACGCGGTGTACGGCTTTACGATGATGTTGTTAAAATTGATGGAAGATGAACAACCGACGCACTTCGCCGTCGCGTTCGATGCGTCAAAGAAGACGTTCCGTCACGATACGTTTGCTGACTATAAAGGGGGGCGTCAAAAGACTCCTGGGGAATTACGCGAACAGTTCCCGCTCGTGCGAGATGTCTGTCGTGCGTTTGGTATCTCTGTCTTAGAACTTGATCAATATGAGGCGGATGATATCATCGGTACGCTCTCCAAGGATACATCATACGATCAAGTGACGATTGTGACAGGAGATAAAGATTTACTGCAACTGATTGATAATCGCGTGACCGTCTACTTGACGAAACGAGGCATCACAGATGTCGAAAAAATGGACGAAATGGCATTCCAGGAACGTTATGAGGGACTACAACCGATTCAGATGATCGACTTAAAAGGGTTGATGGGGGATAAGTCGGATAACATTCCAGGTATCCCAGGTGTCGGTGAAAAGACGGCGCTCAAGTTGATTTCAACGTATGGAACCGTCGAATCCCTGTACGAACATACGGATGAACTAAAGGGGAAACAGAAAGAAAAAGTGGAAGCGAACGAGCGAGAGGCGAAGATGTCAAAACAGTTGGCGACGATTTATACGGACGTGCCAATTGATGTGACAGTCGACGATCTCGTCTTTAAACCTTATGACGCTTCTGTCGTAAAACCTTTGTTCATGGAACTTCAATTCAAGTCGTTGATCGGAAAATTAGCGGATAGCTCCACAGAAGAAACGGTCGAAAAAGAAGTACGGCCGACCATCGACCTTTCTGAACAAGATTTGTCTCGAGCTGTCCTGTTTCTTGAGCAACTACACGATGACTACTTCGAAGAAGGCATCGTTGGGGTTGCAATCGCATCAGATCGTGGCGTGACCGTCGGTGACGTGACACTGTTACAAGATGCACGAGTCCAGGAATGGATTGAAGACGAATCGAAGACGACGATTTGTCTCGATGCTAAACAAACAATCATTCAGTTGAAACGTCATCAGTTATCCCTTCGCGGTTACGAAGATTTACTCGTTTCCGGATATTTGTTGAATTTATCTGGTGGAACGTCACTCAGCTCGATTGCTTCTCATTTCGCATACCCTCTTGAAGAAGATGAAGCAGTTTATGGGAAAGGCGCAAAAATAAAAGTCCCAGATGAGGAAGTATTCCATTCCCATCTCGCGGAGAAAGCACATGCGATTTTGACGTTGTTCGAACGTGTCGCTTCAGAGTTGAAAGACAACGAACAGACGGAATTATATGAGGCGCTTGAAAAACCGCTCGTCTCGGTGTTAGCCGAGATGGAATGGGCAGGCATTCATGTAAATGTTGAAACACTTCAACACATGGAGACAGATCTTCGAGAGCGCCTCTCTGCGCTTGAAGTAACGATTCATGAATTGGCCGGTGAACCGTTCAACATCAACTCGCCGAAACAGCTAGGGGTCGTCCTGTTTGAGAAACTAGCGCTTCCCCCTGTGAAAAAGACAAAGACGGGTTATTCGACTGCGGCGGATGTTCTTGAGAAGTTGGCGCCGCTTCATCCGATCATCGAGAAAATCATGCACTATCGAGAACTCGGGAAACTACAATCGACCTATGTAGAAGGATTGCAGAAAGTTGTGAAGGAAGATGGCAAGATTCACACCCGGTACACGCAAACATTGACGCAAACGGGACGACTTTCGTCGGTCAACCCGAACTTACAAAACATTCCGATCCGGTTAGAGGAAGGACGTCGAATCCGTAAGGCGTTCACCGCAAGCGAGCCGGGCTGGGTACTCTATGCGGTCGACTACTCACAGATCGAACTTCGGATCATGGCGCATATGTCACAAGATGAGAAAATGATGGCGGCCTTTTTGCATGATGAGGATATCCACACGTCGACGGCCGCAAACGTGTTCAAAGTCGCAAATGAGGAAGTCACTTCACTCATGCGTCGTCAGGCGAAAGCCGTCAACTTCGGAATCATATATGGAATCAGTGATTATGGGCTCTCGCAAAACCTAGGTATCACACGAAAAGAAGCACAAACGTTTATCGATACGTACTTTGAACAATTCCCGGGAGTGAAGACGTTCATGGATGCTGCGATTGAACGGGCTCGTGAGCATGGGTTCGTCGAGACGATGTTAAAACGACGTCGTAATATCCCAGACATTCATTCTCGTAATTTTAATTTGCGTGGATTCGCTGAACGTACGGCAATCAATACGCCGATTCAAGGAACGGCAGCAGACATCATCAAAAAAGCGATGATTGACGTCGATCACGCTCTTCAATCATCGCAACTTCAATCTAAGTTGTTGTTACAAGTACACGATGAATTGATTTTTGAAGGTCCGGCTGAAGAAATGGAAGCGCTAGAAAAATTGGTGACGGAAGCGATGGAACATACAGTGACACTCGATGTACCGTTACGTGCGGATGGAGCCGTTGGAACGACGTGGTTCGATACGAAATAAGAAGATAGAAAGGAAATCAGTATGCCAGAATTACCAGAAGTCGAAACGGTTTGTCGCAGATTACGACCTGCCGTTTCCGGAAAGACGATTCAGTCTGTCGATGTGCTCGACCCTAAAATCATTCGGGGACTCGAGCCAGAAGAATGGGTACACCATTTGATTGGAGAGACCATTACTGATGTAGAACGTCGAGGGAAGTTTATTTTATTCAAATTAACGAACGGATATCTCGTCTCTCATCTCCGAATGGAAGGGAAGTTCTTCCCTTATGAGACAATCACAGAACCGGCTAAACATACGCATGTCGTCATCAACTTCACGGACCAATCGACCCTACATTATAATGATGTGCGGAAGTTTGGAACGATGGAGTTGCGGACGAATGAGGCGGTTCATACGACACCACCACTGTCACTACTTGCATACGAACCGTTTGACGAGCGTGTGACAACTGATGCGTTGCTTAAGCGTCTAGAGCGGATGAAGACACGCGCTATCAAGACGGCGCTTCTTGATCAGTCCATCTTCGTCGGATTAGGGAATATCTATGTAGATGAAACATTGTTTCGTGCCGGTGTGCATCCGACACGACCAGCTGCTAGTTTGACGCACGAAGAAGTGGAGCGTGTACGCATTGAAGCGGTAGCCGTGCTAAATGAGGCGATTGAACGTGGGGGAAGTACCATTCGTAGTTATACGAATCCAGACGGGGCCACGGGAACGTTTCAAGAACGACTTTATGTATACGGACAAGCCGGTGAACCATGTCGCCGTTGCGGACAAGAAATTGAAAAGATGAAACTAGGCGGTCGTGGCACGCATTATTGTCCACACTGTCAACAACGTTAAGGAGTGGGCGTTATGTTGAAAATTGGATTGACGGGTGGGATTGCAACCGGGAAGTCCACGGTGTCTCGACTTTTTCGGAAAAAGGGGATTCCGATCATCGATGCCGATTTGATTGCGAGGACGGTCGTCGAACCTGGAGGAAAGGCAATCGAGGGCGTAAAAGCGGCATTTCCAAAATGTTTTGACGGTGATGTCCTGAACCGTCCAGCGCTAGGGCGTGAAATCTTTCATGATGAGACGAAGCGTCAACATCTCAATCAGCTGGTGCATCCAGCGATTCGTGAAGAGATGAAGGAACAGATGCGTGCTTATGAAGCAGCCGGCGAGTCTGTCGTCATCTTTGATATTCCTCTCTTATTTGAGGGGACAATGCTCGACCTCGTCGATTATTCTGTTGTCGTCTATTGTCGCGAAGAGATTCAACTGATGCGTCTCATGGAGCGGAATGGATTGACGAAAGAAGAGGCGCTCGCTCGCATTCATTCTCAAATCCCAATCGAGGAGAAAAAACATCAGGCCGATTTTCTCGTCAATAACAACGGTTCACTCGGTGACTTACCACCGCAAATTGACCGTTTGGTCGAACAATTTAAGATGATTGAAAAAGAAGGCGAATGATGATTCGCCTTCTTTTCGTTTAGTCAGTTTAATGGATCGGAGTCAGGTGAACCCTTCTTCCACGTATCATAAATGGCACGTCCATCGCTAGGATGACCGTTCGAATAATTGATCGGGTACAGTGAAAAGAAAATATAGTAAAACGAGAAATAAGCGAACTGATACGTATACAACGTTGGTTCAATCTCTCGACTTAAAATAAATGAATTGAGAATCAAGATGCTCGCCAGATTAAAAATGGCCCCACCGCCATATACAAGCGTGCGGGTAACCTTATTGCTCCATTTTAAATCTGTGAATTGACACCACGCATCGTAAAAATAGACGCGGTTTACTTGAAGACGTCCAACTTTAAATAGTTTTTTTCCTGTGCCGATTTGCATGTCGAGCGAGCCCCCAAACAATTTTGCGAAAAAGAAATGTCCGAACTCGTGAATCAACGTCACAATCGGTAAGATGATGAAAAATGAAATGAAGAACTTATCGATATCTCCCCAATCAAACATGGTGACGCCTCCTTTCTGATGTGCTTTACGCCAAGAAATTTCCCTCATTTTTAAAAAATAAACAGAGAAAAACGAAAAAAATGTGACGAATCATAGTGAAAACGCTTACAGCTATCCGTTATAATGAAACCGTAATGTAGAAAAAGGGGGATTTAGCATGGGGACAAAAGTTGCGATTAACGGATTCGGTCGAATCGGGAGAATGGTATTCCGGAAATTGATGCTTGAGGGGCGTCATGAAGTTGTGGCAATCAATGCGAGTTATCCAGCGGAAACGCTCGCTCATCTCATCAAACATGATTCCATTCACGGTCCATTCGGATTGACAGTTCGAGCGCAAGGGGATGCGCTTGAAGTCGATGGAAAGCGAATCGAACTTATTTCAGAACGTGATCCATCACGTTTACCATGGGCAGACCTTGGCATCGACATCGTGGTCGAGGCGACAGGGAAGTTCAACTCGGATATTGGAGCAAAACTTCATTTAGATGCAGGTGCAAAAAAAGTAATTTTAACAGCGCCAGGTAAAGGGGAATTACGTACGATTGTGATGGGGGTCAACGATCGAGACTATCGCCCGGAAGAAGACCACATCATTTCAAATGCATCGTGTACGACAAACTGTCTAGGACCTGTCGTAAAGGTATTGCATTCGACATTCGGAATCGAGACAGGTTTAGTGACAACTGTTCACGCGTACACGAATGACCAAAATAATATTGATAACCCGCATAAGGACTTACGCCGGGCGCGTGCTTGTGGCAGTTCGATCATCCCGACTTCGACAGGAGCGGCTAAAGCGATTGGACTTGTCATGCCAGAGCTACAAGGGAAATTAAACGGAATGGCACTCCGCGTTCCGACACCGAACGTATCACTCGTCGATTTAGTTGTTGAACTTCATCGTGACGTCACGGTTGATGAAGTGAATGAAGCGTTTGAGCGGGCAGCGTTTGGAGAGATGACGGGCGTGTTAGGTGTTTCTCATGAACCGCTCGTATCGATTGATTTTAACGGAGACGATCGCTCGTCAATTATCGATATGGATTCGACGATGGTACTCGGCGGAAATCATGTAAAAGTTCTCGCATGGTATGACAATGAATGGGGCTATTCGTGCCGTGTCGTCGACTTGTTAGATATGGTGGCGAGTTACCTTCAAATTGGGCAACAAGAAACACACGCCTAAAAAAATATTACGCTCTAAAAAATATTTTTGATTTTTTTAAACAAATGTCTTGTAACGACGTCCCAAACACGTTACACTCAATTTCGTGAACTTCAATTGGTCTGACAAACGCAACTTAAAGGGTTAGGACCTCTTAGGACTAACTTGCCCCCGTGGTTGTGGGCGATTCAGGCACAAAGTGAGTGATCATCAACTACTTTGAGACCATTGATGTAAAGGGGGATCCACTAATATGGATACTATGGGACGTCACATTATTACAGAACTTTGGGAGTGCAATCCCGACAAATTGAATGATATCGACTACATCGAGCGTTTGTTCGTCGATGCTGCTCTTCGTTCGGGCGCTGAAGTCCGCGAAGTCGCTTTCCACAAATTCGCGCCACACGGTGTGAGTGGAGTCGTCATCATTTCAGAATCACACTTAACGATTCACAGTTTCCCAGAGCATGGCTACGCGTCGGTTGACGTGTTCACATGTGGAGATCGAATCGATCCAGCTACGGCATCGCAATACATCGCCGAAGGCTTGGATGCAAAAGTACGTGAAGATGTGAAACTTGAGCGTGGAATGGGACCGATTCGTGTTCCAGAAGCACAAGTTGCACTAACTAAATAATTCTGAAGAACCTTTTGAGGCTGGCCGTTTAACGGTCAGCCCTTTTAATTGTTTTGTTGTTGCCTTAATTTTGATATGCTTAACGTATATAACTCAGGCGTTGAGGTGGATTATGGGACTGTTAGATAAGTTACAAACACATATTGAAACGAAAGATACACATAAAAATGAATCGCTTCGGACACGTTACTATGCGGCATCTCCGAACGCAATCTTACAATGGTTAGAAAGTCAGATTCAGTCGAATGGTCAGACGGTGCGTCGAATCGACTCGAACCGTGGCGAACTCTCATTCATTGGTGAAGGATGGGACGGACTCATTACGGTCGTGCAAGTGGATGGTGGTCGTACAGCGGTCGATTTTACACTGAACCGCGAACAACGACTAGGGGCAGACCTTGGACAAATCATCACTCACTATTACGAGGCGCTCACACAACAATTCCCGCTTCGTGCTATCGGAAAAAAATCTGTCGAACGATAAGGAGGCTTGAGCATGCGTTGTCCGAAATGTGATCACAATGGAACGAGAGTGCTCGATTCCCGACCGGTGCAAGACCATTATTCGATTCGACGTCGTCGTGAATGTGAAAAATGTGGGTATCGGTTCACAACGTTTGAGACGGTGGAACAGACACCCCTCATCATTGTGAAGAAAGATGGAAACCGTGAAGAATTCAGTCGCGAAAAAGTGCTTCGTGGAATCATTCGTGCGTGTGAAAAGCGACCGGTCACGCTTGAACAGCTTGAAGGGGTCGTGACAAAAGTCGAACAACAACTTCGCGCCCTCGCACAGTCGGAAATTCCGAGTGAGCAGGTTGGTGAGTTGGTGATGAATGAACTCGCACGTGTCGATGAAGTCGCATACGTTCGTTTCGCATCTGTTTATCGCCAATTCAAAGATATCACTGTGTTCTTTAAAGAACTTGAAGATTTAATGAAGCAAGAAAATTCGACCAACTAAAGGGCGGCCTGCTGGTCGCCCTTTTTCAGGGGAGAGAGCTATGGAGAAAGAACGTACAATCTTTGGGACGGATGAACTGCTCATTATGAGTACAGGTCTTGTTGACCGCGAATCATATCAGTCCCTCTATCATTTGTATCAACCTGTCATCGGCGTCAAAGCACTCGCACTGTACCAGACGCTTTGGAGTGAATTGAAACCAGGCAAGATGAAATCGAACTATATGTCACATAGTGCCTTGTGTGAAATGTTGGAGTACTCCATCAATGAATTGACGGATAATCTATTTCGCCTCGAAGCTATCGGATTGGTACGGACGTATAAAACGAAAGATGCCCGATTGACGCAATACGTCTATCAGTTGCGTGTTCCGCTCGCACCGCATACGTTTTTAAACGATGGGCTGTTATCGAGCTTTCTCTTCTATAAAGTAGGGGAAGTGCGATTTAAACAACTTCAAGGGCGTTTCACGATCGACCCTTTGCCTGCGGGAATCGTCGAGGTGACGAAAGACTTTAATGAAGTATTTGATGTGAAAGGCGTCAACCATCGAGCGTTCACACAAAAGAACTACGAAAAACCAGACCGTGCGAAGATTGAAATCAACTATTCGTTCGATATGGACATTGTGAAGAAACTGACGAATTTCCCAGTCGGGTTTTTCACAAAGAAATTAGACGAAACCATCACAAAATTGGCCTATGTGTCTCAACTCGACGAAGAGACGATGGCCGAAATGTTGAAAGAATATTTTGTTCACGAAGCCTATCTTCCGCTCAGTGAGCAGGAGAAGCGAGACGGATGTCGTCAGATGGTACTCCAGTTGAAGAAAAAACAAACGCGGCATCGAAAAGAGAAGACGGTGGAGCACGAAGAGACCAAATTGGGAGATTTACATGATCCAGCGGTAATGGAAGCGGCCCACCCCCATCAGTACGTATCGACACTTCGGAAGACGCCTCAGTTGTCGAAAAGTGACGAACAGTTGGTCATCGAACTCGTTGATACGCTCGGACTCGCACCGGGCGTGATCAACGCACTCTTCTATTATTGTATTGAAGTGAAGAAACAGACTCGTCTGAACGAGAACTATGTCCTTCGCATCGCGACGAGTTGGAAGACGGCTGGTTATACGAACGCGAAAGAGGCGTTAGAGCAAGAAGCGTCACAAGATGCGCTCATTGAGAAGAAGCAACAAAAACGTGAAAATGTACAGCGGACGACTGTCGGTTCACGTCGGAAACCCCAACAAGGCGAGATGCCGAAATGGCTCGAAGATGAAGCGAAACAACAGCGATCGTATGATCAAGCGAGGAAGAAAGAATTGGAATCTTCCGTTCCAGATGATGCGGAACTTGTAAAACTATTAAATGAATTGAAAGAGAAGGGGTGAGGGGATGGAACGAATCAACCAGTCGTTATCGCAGTTGATGAATCGAAAAGAAGTCCGCGAAGCGTATGAGTCGATTCGCAGACGAACGCTCAATCATCCGGGAGTGATCGCCTTTTTGAACGCTCATCCTGAGTTAGAAGAGAAAGCGATTGAAATTGGATTCACGAAGCTGAGTGAGTATGCCGAGCAAATGGATGGAAAGACGTTCATCGAAGAACAGGCCGTCATCCCTGGTCATCAACCGGTGCTCTATGTCGATCTCGGGCAGATTGCCATTCGCTATGAAGAGACGGTCGCTCATCGACAAGCTAGACGCCAAAAAGAGATGGACCGAAAGTTTAAGAGCCTGTTTTTACCGGAAGAAGTCCGTGAGGCGAGCTTTGAGTCATTTGATTGGGCGGATGATGCGCGCAAGATCGCACTTCGAGAAGCGATGCGTTTCGTGACGGGGATGAAGTCCAAACAAAAAGTGAACGGACTCTATTTACACGGAAGTTTCGGTGTCGGGAAAACGTATCTACTCGCCGCCATTGCCAATGAATTAAAAGTGGCGGATATCGAGACGATTTTGGTTCATGCCCCTGGATTCGTATCAGAGGCAAAGCGCAAAATCCGTACGGAATCGTTTGATTCATTTTTGACATCGTTTCAACACGTGCCTGTCTTGTTAATTGATGACATTGGTGCTGAGGCGATCAGCCCGTGGGTGCGCGACGAACTGTTCGGCATCATTCTCCAATATCGGATGATGCATCGATTGCCGACGCTATATAGTTCAAACTTTAGCGGAGAGGAGCTCGAGACTCACTTTTCAATCGATGGGTCCGCGCAAAATAAAATGAAAGCGCAGCGTCTCATGCAACGAATTTCAACGACGACGACACAAATCGAACTGAAGGGTGAAAATCGACGTCGGTAAAGGATTGTTTTTCTCGGATGAGTTGACTATACTAATAACCATATAAGTGATGCATAGAAGAGGATATGAATCATCGAGACGAGTTTTAGCGAGGGAAGGGCGGTGGAAGCTTCCTAACGACGACGATGCATTTACTCCCTCAGAGCACCGTACGGGTCAATCGTGCGGCGATTCACACTCGTTATCGTGTGTTCGAGCCAAGCATGATGCTTGGGAACGAGGGTGGTACCACGAGAATCAAAGCTCGTCCCTTTTTGAGGGATGGGCTTTTTTTATATTCATTTTTTTGAGAGGGGACAGATGTACATGATTCAATTGACATTTCCAGATGGCGCGGTAAAAGAATTTGATGCCGGCGTCACAGCAGAAGACGTCGCAGGCTCAATCAGCCCGGGACTTCGCAAAAAAGCAATCGCAGCAAAACTAGACGGAGAACTCATCGACTACCGTCGTCCGATTGAACAGGACGGCAAAATCGAGCTCGTCATGCCAGATTCAGAGGACGGTCTCGACTTGATGCGTCACTCGTCAGCGCACTTGATGGCACAAGCGATCAAGCGTCTGTATGGAGAAGAGAACAACATCTATCTCGGGATTGGGCCGACGATCGAGAACGGATTCTATTACGACATCGAAATGGACCGCCGAATCAACGAGGAAGACCTTCCTGAGATTGAGAAAATGATGAAACGTATCGTCGATGAAAACTTAGAAATCACTCGTGAAGTTGTTTCACGTGACGAAGCGCTCGCTCGTTATAAAGAGCTGGGAGACCCGCTCAAAATCGAGTTGATTGAAGACATTCCTGCCGATCAGACACTTACAATCTATCATCAAGGTGAATTTTTCGACCTATGCCGCGGACCGCACGTCCCATCGACTTCGAAGTTAAAAATCTTTAAATTGATGAGCGTGGCTGGAGCATACTGGCGTGGCGACTCTGACAACAAGATGTTACAGCGTATTTACGGGACGGCGTGGGCAACGAAAGAACAACTCGCCGAGCACTTGCGACTTCTTGAAGAAGCGAAAGAGCGCGATCATCGTAAACTCGGAAAAGAACTCGACCTCTTCTTCGTCTCGCAAGAAGTCGGTCAGGGACTTCCGATGTGGTTGCCAAAAGGTGCATCGATTCGTCGTACGGTCGAACGTTACATCGTCGATAAAGAGCTCGAACTCGGATACCAACACGTCTATACACCGGTGCTTGGGTCGGTCGACTTGTACAAGACATCGGGACACTGGGACCACTATCAAGATGACATGTTCCCGAAAATGGAGATGGACAATGAGGAACTCGTCCTTCGTCCGATGAACTGTCCGCACCACATGACAATCTACAAACATGAGCCACGCTCATACCGTGAGCTTCCACTCCGAATCGCTGAGCTTGGTGGGATGCACCGCTACGAGATGTCAGGCGCGCTCACAGGACTTCAACGTGTCCGCTACATGGTCTTGAACGACGGGCATACGTTCGTGACACCTGAACAGATGAAACAAGAGTTCAAAGACATCGTTCACTTGATTCAAGAGGTGTATGCTGACTTCGGCATTAAAGATTATCGTTTCCGTCTCTCGTATCGCGATCCTGCCGATAAAGAGAAGTACTTCGATAACGATGCGATTTGGGAGATGGCACAGAGCCAGTTGAAAGAAACAATGGACGAGCTCGAACTTCCATACTTCGAAGCAGAAGGAGAAGCGGCATTCTACGGACCGAAACTCGACGTGCAAGTACGCACGGCGCTCGGGAAAGAAGAGACGCTCTCGACTGTTCAACTTGACTTCTTACTCCCAGAACGTTTCGATTTGACGTACACAGGACCAGACGGGAAAGACCATCGTCCAATCGTCTTGCACCGTGGTGTCGTCTCGACGATGGAACGATTTGTGGCGTATTTGATTGAAGAATACAAAGGCGCATTCCCAACATGGCTCGCACCGGTACAAGTGAAATTGATTCCGGTATCACACGTCCATGATGAGTATGTCGCTGAAGTCAAAGCGGAACTCGTCAAGCGTGGGGTTCGCGTCGAAACGGACCTTCGTGACGAGAAACTCGGCTATAAGATTCGTGAAGCGCAAATGAAGAAGATTCCAATGACGCTCGTACTTGGGGATAAAGAACGTGATGAGCGTGCGGTCAACATTCGCCGTTACGGTCAACAAGAACAAGTATCAGCATCACTTGACGAATTCATCGCATCCCTCACAGAAGAGATCGCGAACCGTTCACGCTAAGTGGTGAGCCACCTTTCCATCTAGAAAGGTGGCTTTTTTCGGTCTAAAGACGGATGTGTATTTTGTCGTCTCCACGTATCGTAAACATTAAGGAGTGATAATTCATGAATTATTTGAAGCCAGTATTGGCACTTACTATTGGAGCAGTCGCATTTACAGGAGCACTTCCGAAAGTCGGGGCGGAGGCAATCGTCAATGACACGATTGTGACGCTCGGGGAATCGCTCTCTTCAGAACAACAAAAATGGGTACTTGAACGTATGGACGCGCCAGAGGGAATCGAACCGATTATTACGACGGCAGCGGATGAAGAAAAATATTTAGGAGATTCTGTCCCACAAGCGCAACGTGGGGGTGGCATGTATTCGTCCGCACGAATTAAATTAACGGACGGAACAGGTCTTGATATTCAAACTGAAAATGTGACGTGGGTCACGAAAGATATGTATGCGAACGCATTGGTCACGGCAGGTGTGACGGATGCGGACATCTATATCACGTCACCAATCAACGTGACAGGTACGTCTGCTTTGACAGGGATCATGAAGGCGTATGATCAAACGGCGGCCGAAACCGGAATTGAACTGTCTGATGAGCGAAAAGAACTTGCACAGGAAGAGTTAGCAGTGACGTCTGAAATCGGAAAGACGGTCGGTCAAGAAGATGTAGCCGGTCTCATGAACGAAATCAAAGCGGAAATCGCGAACCAAATGCCGGAGACGAATATTGAGATTCGCGATATCGTCATTCAAGTGTTAAATCAAAATAACGTTCAATTGTCTGAAGGACAACTCGACCAATTGACGACACTATTTGAAAACATGCAACAAGCGAATCTGGATTGGTCTGCGATCAGTAACGGATTAAAAGATGCAGGGCAGGACGTACAGGCTTTTCTTGAACAAGAGGAAGTCCAAGGATTTTTCGCAAGATTGTTTGAAGCAATCAGTAACTTCTTCAAGTCGCTCACGAATTAATTGTGTATCATTTTGAAAAGAAGGAAAACTGGATAAGGAAATCATCAAACGGGGTAAATAACTTTCATCCATTATCTTAATCTTAAGGAGGAATCGTTATGCTCGGTGGTGTTCCGCTACATCCATTGCTCGTGCACGCTCCGATTGGTCTTCTACTGTTTGGGACGCTTTTGATTTTGATTAGCTTCGAATGGACAAGTTTTCGACTGTTTGCACTCGTCACGCTCGTCGCTGGATTGATATCGGGCGGAGTGGCATTTCTATCGGGTGACAGTGCCGAGGAGTATGCGGAAGCAAACCTTCCTTCGGTCACAGAGGCGATGATTGAAAACCATGAACATTTTGCCTTGTACAGCTTGATCGCGTTTGGCATCACTGTTGTCTTGCTTGCCGTAGGATATCGTGCGAAAGGGAAGCTATGGATCACACTTAGTTTTGTGATTGCGCTCGTGGGAGCGGGACTTCTTGCATACGCCGGGCACCTCGGGGGACAGATGGTTTACGCACAGTAAACATGAATAAACGTCCAATTCCATTGATTTGGAACTGGACGTTTTTATATGGTACATAAGCAGGACAGGGTTTTTTACACTTCAATACCATCGTTTATGAATATAGTTTTGAGCTGACTCGTGATCATCGACAATCTTTAATGTGATACGATTCATCTCTTCTAATAAGTCCGTTAATACTGCCTGTAACTTTTCATCTTCTAAGCCATGCGCCTGCATCGTTTTACTGACGATCTGCTGAACCTGGTCGTGATAGTCATGTTCGCGCGAGACGTCTTTTCGCCAGTTCATGTAAATCCCTCCTTTGTTATTTCATTATTCCCTTTGAAAAGGTATTGCGAAACGAGAGAATGACTGGTATCATCATAAAAGTGTGAGCTACCAATTATTCATGCGCGATATCTTGACATCTTTTCCTGCTAGTGCTAAGATGACATAGTGATTAAAAACAACAAAGCAGAAGCACCCGCTTTTCACCTCGTCTGAGAGTCATCAGGCAGGTCCATCAAGTTCTTGGTTCAATCGGCATCGTCTGCCGTTTTATGACCTCAACTGATGTGTGGGTGGGAAACTGCCGACGCTTTTTTTATTGCCATGTTGTCTTGTCAATCTAAATCTCGTGCAATCGCACGATGGAGGTGCTAACCATTAGCAAAGAGCTCTTTATCAACGAAAACATTCGTGCCCGTGAAGTACGTCTCATTGGCGCAGACGGCGCACAACTCGGTGTGAAATCGCGTAACGATGCGTTACGTTTAGCTGAAGAAGCAGAACTAGACTTAGTCTTGGTCGCGGACAAAGCGAATCCACCGGTCGCTAAAATTATGGATTATGGGAAGTACCGTTTCGAACTCCAGAAAAAGGAGAAAGAAGCGCGTAAAAACCAAAAAGTCATCCAAATGAAAGAAGTACGTCTCAGTCCAACAATCGAGGACAACGATTTCCAAACAAAATTGCGTAACGCACGCAAGTTCCTTGAAAAAGGAAACAAAGTGAAGGCTTCGATTCGTTTCCGCGGACGTGCCATCACACACTCGGAAATCGGGAAACGTGTTTTGGACAAAATGGCAGCGGAATGTGCCGATTTGGCAACAGTTGAACAAAAGCCGAAGATGGAAGGACGCAGCATGTTCTTAGTGCTGGCTCCGAACAAAGAAGATTAATCATCGATTCTCAGTGGGGAGGAAATACTCATGCCGAAAATGAAATCGCACCGCGGTGCTTCAAAACGTTTCAAACGTACAGCATCAGGTAAACTCAAGCGTTCACACGCTTACACAAGTCACTTGTTCGCAAACAAATCGACTAAAGCGAAACGTAAGCTCCGTAAAGGCGCTATCGTATCAGCTGGAGACTTCAAACGCATTCGCAACATGATCGCGAAGTAATACAGAAACAATTAGGAGGGAATCCATATGCCACGCGTAAAAGGCGGTTATACGACTCGTCAACGTCGTAAAAAGCAAATTAAACTTGCCAAAGGATACTTTGGTTCGAAACACATTCTATTTAAAGTAGCAAAACAACAGGTCATGAAGTCACTCATGTACGCTTACCGTGACCGTCGTCAGAAGAAACGTGATTTCCGTCGTCTTTGGATCACACGTATCAATGCGGCAGCACGTACAAACGGTCTCTCATACAGCCGTATGATGCACGGCCTCAAGCTTGCAGGAATCGACATCAACCGTAAGATGCTTGCTGAGCTTGCTGTGACAGATGCACAGGCATTCGCGTCACTCGCTGAAACAGCTAAATCAAAATTGAACGCGTAATCGTTCAATCGACAGCGCCGAGACACTCTCTCGGCGCTTTCTTTTTTCTTCAGAATTTCTTAGAATTAAAAGAAGGAGGAAAGCGTATGAATCAATCAGTTGTCGCCATCGTTGCCCTTGCGCTGATCGTCTTGAACGTATATACCTATATCCAGGCAAAACGTTATACGCATGGCCAAGGTGATTTCAACGTACTATACGCCTATGCGGGAGGAGCCATCGGTGCCTTGTTCGGTCTCCATTTGACACGAAAAAAGACCGTTCATGCCCCAAAACTGCTCCAATTACAAGTATTGATTTTAGCGGTAGGCTGGTCTTTAATGATTTTAGTACTGCTATAAGTGGAGATAGAGGAGGAACATCCGGTGAACTGGACAACATTGTTTGATCGGCAGCGCGAATTAGACGAGCGGATCAAAGAACAACATGGATTATCCGGCAATCAATTCGATGAACGGTTACTGGCGCTGCTTGTCGAACTCGGTGAACTGGCTAACGAAACACGTAGCTTTAAGTTTTGGTCGAAGAAAGGACCGTCGCCTCAAGATGTGATCTTAGAAGAATATGTAGACGGCATTCACTTCTTACTGTCACTCGGCCTTGCACTTGGGTATGAACGAGACGCGTTTCCGGCGGGGAGCTCATATCTTGATGCGACTGATGCTTTTTTAGATATTTATCGAAAAGTGACGAACTTTGGTCTTTCGAAAACAGAAGCGATGTACGAGACGCTGATGGCAGCGTATCTTGAACTTGGCTATACGCTTGGGTTCAATGAACAACTCATTTTCATGGCGTATATGAACAAAAATGAAGTGAACCATGAGCGACAACAATTAGGCTATTAAGGAAAAGGAGCGGATTGGTATGAATGAATCGTTACATATGTTAAAACGTCTGACAGACGCAACTGGCGTCCCAGGAAATGAAGGGGAAGTCCGTCAATTAATGCGTGAATACCTTGAACCACATGTCGAATCATTTGAACAAGACGGTCTCGGAAGTTTATTTGGTCGAGTGACTGGAAAATCAGAAGGTCCTCGTGTCATGATTGCAGGTCACATGGATGAAGTCGGCTTTATGGTCACGCGTGTGGAAGAAGGTGGTTTCCTACGTTTCCAAGCGCTTGGTGGATGGTGGAACCAAGTCTTATTGGCACAACGGATGGATGTAGTGACGCGTTCAGGTGAAAAAATCCCGGGAGTGATTGGTGCGAAACCACCACATGTCCTTCCCCTTGAAGCACGTAAAAAACCAGTTGAAATCAAAGACATGTTTTTAGATATCGGAGCGACATCAAAAGACGAAGTCGCCGAATGGGGAATTCGTCCGGGTGATACGGTCGTCCCGCATTGTGAATTCACGGTCATGAAAAATGAGAACTTCTTGATGGCGAAAGCTTGGGACAACCGAATCGGTTGTGCCATTGCCATTGAAGCTGCAAAACGCCTGAAAGAAGAAGCATTCCCAGGTGTCATCTATACAGGTGCGACGGTACAAGAAGAAGTTGGATTGCGTGGAGCGGTTACAGCGGCTAACTTGGTTCAACCGGATGTGGCGATTGCTGTCGATACAGGAATTCCAAGTGATACGCCAGGAATGACACCGGCAGAAGGATTGTCAAAACTCGGCGATGGCGTTCAAGTCATCTTCTTTGATGCAACGACCGTGACAAATCCACGTCTCGTCGACCTCATTGTTGAGGTAGCAAAAGAAAACGACATCAAATATCAGCTTGATTTGACACCAGGTGGCGGAACAGACGCAGGACGATTCCATTTGTCTGGGATTGGAATGCCGGCGATTGCGTTAACAGTACCTGTTCGTTATTTACACACGAACGTGTCAATCATCCATAAAGACGACTACGAAGCAGCAATTGAACTCGTTGTCGCATTAACGAAACGCTTAGACCACGAGACGGTCCAATGGTTGAAAGAGGGATAATATGACGAAGATTACGTCTACGAAGAGCGAGACGATTAAACGATTAAAACGATTGATGACGAAAAAAGGACGCCAAGAAACCGGGCAATTCCTTGTAGAGGGAGAGCATTTGGTGGATGAGGCAATCCGAGCAGGTCGTCTCGTACAACTCATCATGGCAGAGTCGTACGTGCCGAAAAAGACGTGGCGCATCGAGGACATGCCGGTGCTCGAGTTATCTGATCATGTCGCTGACCTGTTATCTGAGACAGAAAAGACACAAGGTGTGTTTGCTGTCGTGAAGATGACACCGGTAGAGCGTAAGATGAAGAAAGTCCTCGTGTTAGACCGGGTACAGGACCCAGGTAACCTAGGTACGATGATCCGGACGGCAGATGCAGCCGGATTTGATACGGTGCTCCTCGGGAAAGGGACGGTCGATCCGTTCAATGCTAAAGTCGTTCGTGCGACTCAAGGTTCCCTTTTTCACGTGAACGTGACTTCGGTTGACTTGCTTGAAAAACTACCTGAACTGAAAGAAGGTGGTTTCCATGTGTATGGAACAGCCCTTTCGAAAGCGACATCGTATGAGCAGGTAGCATTTGAAGACAAAGTAGCCTTGGTCATCGGAAATGAAGCACAAGGTGTACATGCCGATGTGTTGGCACTGTGTGACACACGTGTCCATATTCCAGTACTCGGTGAGGCAGAATCGCTCAATGCGGCGGTCGCTGCCGGTATTTTAATGTATCGGATTGCTTTACAATAATCTTGTCAGCGCGTGAAAAACGTGATAGGTTAAACACATCGATGAATAAGATATGACGTTGAAAGAACATAGTAAGCGAATGATCGATTCCGTTCAGGGAGCATAGGCCGTGACTGAAAGCCTAAGCCGGAATCGTCGCTGAATTCACTCTGGAGTCGTGTTGGAGACAACACCGGTTTGGCATCTCGATAACGATGCTCTCAAGTGGGCCAACTATTGGCCAAGTAGGGTGGTACCGCGATGATTCGTCCCTTCAGTCAACGACTGAAGGGACTTTTTTATGTAGAGGAGGAAGTGAACACATGAAAGAGCAATTAGAACAGTTACAAATGGAAGCACTTGAAGAAATCAAAGAAGCATCCACACAAAAATCATTAAATGACGTCCGCATCAAATATTTAGGGAAAAAAGGCCCGATGACCGAGGTACTTCGTGGGATGGGTAAGTTATCCGCAGAGGAACGTCCGGTCATTGGTGAATTGGCGAACACGGTCCGAACGTCGATTCAAACGACGCTCGACGCTCGAATCGAAGAAGTGAAGGCAATCGAGCTGGAAGAGAAGTTAAAAGCGGAAACGCTTGACGTGACGCTCCCGGGACGTACATCGGCTCCAGGGCACAGTCATCTACTGCAACAGATCATCGACGAGATGGAAGATTTATTCGTCGGACTTGGATACACGATCGCAGAAGGTCCTGAAGTCGAAACGGACTTGTACAACTTTGAGATGCTCAACTTGCCAAAAGACCATCCAGCACGTGATATGCAAGACTCGTTCTATATTACAGAGGAGACGTTGCTCCGTACCCATACGTCACCTGTACAAGCACGGACGATGTTAGAGGCGAACGGGAAACCGATTCGCATCATCTGCCCAGGAAAAGTATATCGTCGTGATGAAGATGACGCGACACACTCGCATCAATTCATGCAAATCGAAGGGTTAGTCGTCGATGAATCGATTTCGATGGCAGACTTAAAAGGGACGCTTGAAGTGTTCGTGAAGCAATTGTTCGGTGAGGCACGTGAAATTCGTCTTCGCCCAAGCTTCTTCCCATTCACGGAACCGTCAGTTGAAGTTGATATTTCATGCTTCAAGTGTGGAGGAAAAGGTTGTAACGTCTGTAAGGGAACCGGCTGGATTGAAATTCTCGGAGGCGGGATGGTACATCCACATGTGTTAGAGATGGCAGGCTATGACTCGTCAAAAGTGTCAGGATTCGCATTCGGAATCGGTGTTGAGCGTATGGCGATGCTCAAACACGGTGTCGATGACATCCGCCACTTCTACACAAACGACTTACGCTTCATCGAGCAATTCTAAGGAGGAAGACAGATGTTACTATCAAAAAAATGGTTGAATCAATATATTGATGTGTCAGATTTGAGCGGAGAAGCACTTGGCGACTTGATCACAAAAAACGGGATTGAAGTGGAAAGTGTCACAAACCGTGCAGAAGGACTTTCTGGGATTGTCGTCGGTCGTGTCCTTTCATGTGAGAAGCATCCAGAAGCGGATAAATTGAACGTGACAAAAGTAGACATCGGGGAATGTGATCCCGTTCAAATCGTTTGTGGCGCACCGAACGTACGCGAAGGTCAACACGTCATCGTGGCGAAAGTTGGCGCACGTTTACCAGGACTAAAGATTAAAAAAGCGAAACTTCGCGGTGTCGAATCTCAAGGAATGATCTGTTCGCTCGAGGAACTCGGATTCGAGAAGAAGCAAATTCGAGAAGATGAGCAAGACGGAATTCACACGTTCCGGGAAGATGTCCAAGTTGGAGCGGACGTACTCGATTTACTCGACTTGAACGATGAGGTCATCGAGCTTGGCCTGACGCCGAACCGTTCGGACTGTTTGAGCCTTTATGGAATCATTCATGAAGTGGCGGCAATTCTAGAACGTCCGTACACGTTACCAGAAGCAGAGGTCATGTCCTCTTCTGCGTCTGAAGTGTCGATTGAACTCGCTACACCGAACTGCCCGTACTATGCGGCGCGTGAAGTACGAGGAGTCACAATCGCAGAATCTCCACAATGGCTTAAAAACATCTTGATTGCAGAGGGCGTTCGCCCAATCAATAACATTGTTGATGTGACGAACTACGTGATGCTTGAGATCGGTCAACCGCTCCATGCATTCGATGCGAAAAAACTCGGTCAATCGATTGTGGTCCGCCAGGCTGAAAATGGAGAAGAGATGGTTACACTGGATGATGTGACACGTACGCTCGACGCTTCGATGATGGTCATCACAGATGGTCAGACACCGGTCGCAATCGCAGGTGTCATGGGTGGTGCGAACACTGAAGTGGACGCCTCTACGACAGATATCGTCTTAGAATCAGCATACTTTGATCCGGCTTCAGTTCGTAAGACGAGCCGTACGCTCGGTCTTCGTTCTGACTCAAGCGCTCGTTTTGAAAAAGGTGTGGATCCGGAACGTGTCATGCTTGCGCTCGACCGTGCCGCTCAATTGATTGTGGAGCTCGGTGGAGGCGAGATTCGGGAAGCGACTGTCTCTGGTGAAAAAGAGTCACGCGCTCGTCAAATTGAAGTCTCGGTCGATTACATTAATAAACGTTTAGGGATGACACTCGATCGTCAAACGATTGAACGTATTTTAGAACGTCTCGGTCTAGCTACAGAAGGCGATGATGTATTGAGTGTCCATATCCCTTCTCGTCGTCCGGACTTAGAGCTGCCGGCTGACATCACGGAAGAAGTTGCGCGTCTATACGGATATGACAGTCTCCCATCGACGTTACCTGCATCTCAGTCGAAAGGCTATTTACCAGCAATCAACGTGTTGCGCAGAAAGACACGCCGCATGTTACAAGGTGTCGGATTATCACAAGCGATCACCTATTCATTAACGAGTGAGGCACATGCGACACGTTTTGGTGGTCAAGCCGATCAACTCGTCCGTCTAGCGATGCCGATGAGTGAAGAGCGTTCTGTGCTTCGCACATCACTCATCCCTGGATTGTTAGAGGCGGCACGTTACAACACGGCGCGTCAACAATCAAACGTCGCACTCTACGAAACAGGACGTGTCTATACAGAGCAAGGTGATACGTTACCACGTGAAAAAGAACGAGTGGCGGGAGTTGTCACAGGTCTTTGGATGGATCATCGTTCACAAGGCACTCGGATTCCGGTCGACTACTTTGTCGCGAAAGGGATTGTCGACACGTTGCTTCAAACACTTCGTCTTGATGTCACGTATGAAGCGGTATCGATGCCAGATATGCATCCAGGTCGTACGGCGAACATTTTGATGAACGGTGACGTCATCGGATATGTTGGACAAGTGCATCCAGGAACATCAAAAGAAGTCTATGGGATGAAAGAAGTGTACGTATTTGAACTCGACCTATTGGCACTTAGTGGGGAAGAGACGCTTCTGTATCAAGACGTGCCGCGTTATCCATCGATTTCACGAGATTTGGCACTCGTCTTGCCACGTTCGATTCCGGCTGGCACAGTGGAGCAAACAATCCGTGAAGCGGCAGGTCCACTCTTGATCGACCTCGTCTTGTTTGACGTATATACAGGGGAAAATGTTGGACCGGAGGAGAAGTCGATTGCCTTCTCACTCAAGTTCCAAGACCCGTCACGAACGTTACAAGATGAAGAAGTAACAGCAGCATATGAAACAATCGTCGAAGCGGTCCGTGCAGCACACGGCGCTGAAGTACGAGCGTAAAAATAAGGAGCGTTGTCCGATTTGGACAGCGCTCCTTATTTCATTGAATTTCAAGGGCAAGGTCACCGAACTTCGTCCAACCGACGAGGCTCGTGACACGATAAAGTGCCCAGGTAATGAGTGCAGGAAGAACGACACCCGTCATCGTGAAGATGAGAAACGCGTCCATTCCTTGTACCGCTAAAATTTGAAGCGGGGCAATGAGAGAGTTGAGTCCGAGACCGGCGATTTCATACGGCACTTGTAGTGAGAACATTAACGTGGCAATCGGTGCTGAGATCATCGCGGCAATGAATGGTGGAACGACGATTCGCGGATTTTTGATGATGTTCGGGAACTGAACTTTCGGCGTGACAAAGAAGGAAGCGACCAAACCACCTGGATCGGTTTGACGATACGCCATCAATGTAAATCCGACAAACTGAGCAGAACAACCAATCAATGCGGCAGCACTGGCGACAGGGTCTAATTGAAGAGCGATGGCGAGTGCGGCCGATGAAGCAGGTGACATGAGCATGACACTGAAGACAAGGGCGATGACGAGAGATGTCGCGATTGGTGACGTTTCAACGGATGCTGTGATTCCTTGGCTGATGGAGTTGATGACAGGGGTCGTTACAGCCGCTGCGGCTACACCGACGATTCCACCTCCGAGAACGACTGTTACGGGTACGACCATCATGTCGAACTTTGTTTTTCCGAGAACACGTTTACCGAGCCATACGGCTGCTGCGGCTGCAATCAATGCACTAATCGGTTGACCTGGGACGAGGACGAGCCCACTTTCGGTCGCTTTTAAAGCAGCACCGCCAATCGTTGCGGCAATCATGGCGCTAAACAAGATGAGCGTATTCCCTCCGAGTTGAAAGGCAACACCGGCTCCTAGTGCTGGTGCCAACAAAGATTTCGCAACTTGTCCAATTTGAACAAGCATCGCGATCCCGGTCAAATTACCAATCGTCTCAATCAATAGACCAACACCGAGCGTGACGAGTACGGCGTTTGCCATCCCTGCTGAAATTTTTACCATTCGATCCATCATATACTGCTTCACTTCCATCATCTCCTCTTTGTCTATGTGCCAATAAAAAAACCTATCCAACTAGGATAGGCGCGGGTTACATGTGCAGGCGCCTGTCCGATTACCACGGGAACAAGGGCCTGAAAAGTCGTTTTTCAAAAACAAAACGATTTCAGTCCCTCAGTCGAATAATAATCAGCAGGCTGTTCATATGTACGGGTTTGAACATCTCAAGCATCTCCTCTTTGTTGGATTTGCTAAAGAATACCATCTATTTTTGTAATAATCAATATTTTCTGAAAATAAACTGAAAAAAATTCAGGATGTATGGTGGCATCCTGAATCAGCTCATTTGTAGAGAGCGTGCTTGAATTTGATCGTCGATAAATTTCATCGACAATGAATTGAATTTCTCGGGTTGGTCCACATTCACGACGTGACCTGAGTCTGCAACAATTTCAACATTGGCAGTCGGTTGGTGTTTTGCGGTCCGTTCCACAGCTTCAAGGAACATATAATCTTCATCGCCCATGATATATAAAATCGGGACGTTCGTTTGAATCGAAGTGATTTGATTTAGTAATGGATTGATGTTCTCGGTCATCTTAAACCAGCGTATAAATTCGCGTTGACACAAGTTCGCAGCGTCTCGTACAAACATCATCCGTGATTTTTTATGCCGTTTTTTCGGCAGTAAAATCCATGCGAACAATTTGTATAACCACATATATGGAACGAAATTTTGAACAAGGCTACCGAGTCGAATGAGAAGCGTCGAACGAACGTTGAACTTGACGATGGCGCCTCCAAGGACGACCGATGCGATCCGGTCCGGATAATGTTCAAACATCGCCTGAATCACAATCGTACCTAAAGAGAGTCCGACCATATGACCTTTTTCGATGCCTAAGTGGTCCATGACCTCGATGACATCTTTCGCGACGACATCGAACGTATAGGCGTTCAATGGTTGTTTAAGCGATTGTTCAGCATCGTATGAACCACCATGTCCACGTAAATCGACGAGCAACACATTATATTTCTTACGGAATGGGCGAAGTTGACGATACCAATGTGACAAACTTCCACCGGCTCCGTGAATGAAGACGACCCAAGGATGGTCATCGCTGATCGTGTAGGTTTTATAATGCAACATGAACGCTATCCTCCAAAAATTTTAAGTTCATTTAACCATAAAATGAGTATATCATATTTGAAATCGAACCTCTACAGACGACGTTCGTTTAAGTTTATTGCTTTTTTTGTGTTGGCAAAATGGACTTTAGCAATCTTTTGTAAATAATCCTGTCCATGACGTCGGATGATCTGAGCGGCCACTTGGTCGACTTTTGCCCCTGCCCCTTTCGGAAGGGTCAATCCGGCTTGTTTACTTAGTTTGTCCATTTCTTTTAAGAAAAAGGCGCGGGCTAAGATGGACGCGGCTGCGACTGCGACGTGTAGTCCTTCCGCTTTTGTTGAAAAGTAGACGTCATCACGGACGACATCGCGCTCTGCCCGTAGATGTTGATAGTAGACCGACTTTTCCGCAAACTGATCGATCAGGATGGCGTCTGGTTTCTGTTCAAGTTTTTCAAGCAATGCATGAAGTGCAGCGTTATGTGCGATGGCGGTCATTTTGCCTTGTGTCATCGTGCGTTGCATCTTATTATACGTCGGGTTGTGCATTGTCGCTTTTTGATATGGGATTGTCGCATGTAAATCCCTAGCGATTCGGATGATTTCGGGATCAGACAGCTGTTTTGAGTCTTTGACGCCGAGTTCTTTGACGAGTGCGATCTGATCGCGTGATACAAAAGCGGACACGACGACGAGTGGTCCGAAATAATCACCTTTTCCGACTTCATCGCTCCCGACAACAGACCAATTTGAAAAGCCTTCAGGTAGTGTCGTCTTCGGTGGAGATGCTTGTTTTTTCTTGGCAGGGGTTCCCCATTTCACTGCCTCGGAATCTGCATCTTTACCTTGAAACATCACTTTACCCGATTGATAAATCGTGACGACAAATCCAGGGGTTTTTGCACTGAAAGTCGCGTAAGGAGGGGGGGTGACTGCATACGTGTGATACATGTTTTTTAGTTTTTCTTGATCAGCAGTTGATAGCTTGATGACTTGGTTGCCCAAAATGAGCACTTCCTTTCTGTCTGGCAAATTCATTTTACATTTTTTTATGATTTTTTGAAACCGATGATGAGGTTTTATCGTATATGAAAGTGATTAGAGTAAAGTGAGGTGAGATAGACGTGTGGTGGCGCGATGACACGCATCAAGATGAGGTAGAGGAATTGTACAAGCACATTCTCGAACTCGAAGCGAGAATTGCCAAGTTAGTGGCTCATCAAGTGAGAGTGCGTCGGCTGCTGATGCAAGATTCTTCGGAGGACGTGACGGATCAAGTAGTTCAGGTTCAAAAAGAAGTTGAATATTTTTTAAACAGGATGCGACTCGAACGTCAAGAACTCGTCGATGTATATAATCGACGGCGCATTGAACAATCGATTGGTCGAGTTCGAGAAGCGAACGATCTATCCACGTCGTCCCTATCCGAATGGGATAAGATTGAGGATCAGCTCGCCCTTGAAGTCGAACAACTTCGACGTATGTTATTAATGGAACAGCAACGTCGACAGGAGGAGGGGTGGTAATGGAGGCAATCGATCAACTGTACTGGTGGGTGTTGATCATCGCTGGTTTTGGAACCTTCATCTATATGATGTTCTCTGATGCATTTGACATGTTTGAAGGATGGTTTAACCCTGCAGTTATTTTATCGTTTTTAGCACTCGGTGCTGGAATCGGACTCATTTTAAACGCATTGGCGCACGTGTCACCGGTGATTGGACTTGCTGTCGCATTGGTCGGATCGCTCGCTCTGACAACACTTCTCTATTTGTTCGTGTTGTTACCATTATCCAATGCTGAAGAGTCAATTGGATTGACCGATGAAGCGTTGGTAGGACAAGTCGGACGGTTGACGGTACCGATCCCAGAAGGCGGATACGGTGAAGTCATGATTGAGACAGTGACCGGTTCCCTTTTAAAGACAGCTCAAAGTTTGGATGGGACATCGATTTCCACGGACCACCGAGTCATCATTATTGAAGTGAAAAGTAATATCGCCATCGTCATGACATATGACGAACCTACGATTCGAGAGGAGAAATAACTTATGAATACGGCTATTTTAGTCAGCATCATCGTCGGGGTCATCATCCTCGCACTCGTGTTTGTATTCGTTTTGAAATACCGCACGGTCGGACCTGACGAAGCGCTGATTGTAACAGGTAGTTATTTAGGCAAGAAAAATGTACATAGCGACACCTCGGGTAACCGTGTCAAAATCATTCGTGGTGGAGGAACGTTCGTCCTCCCAGTGTTCCAACAAGCAGAACCACTCAGTTTACTCTCTAGCAAGCTAGAGGTCACAACGCCTGAAGTGTATACCGAACAAGGTGTACCGGTCATGGCGGACGGAACGGCCATTATTAAAATCGGCGGGTCAATCAGTGAAATTGCGACAGCCGCAGAACAATTCCTCGGAAAACCGAAAGTTGAACGAGAAAACGAGGCGAAAGAAGTATTAGAGGGTCATTTGCGATCTATTCTTGGTTCGATGACGGTTGAAGAAATTTACAAAAACCGGGACAAGTTTTCTCAAGAAGTCCAACGCGTCGCTTCTCAAGACTTGGCGAAGATGGGACTTGTCATCGTCTCCTTCACGATTAAAGATGTTCGAGATAAAAATGGTTATTTAGAATCACTCGGTAAACCTCGTATCGCGCAAGTGAAACGTGATGCTGATATCGCAACAGCGGAAGCGGATAAAGAAACGCGTATCAAACAGGCCGAAGCGATGAAAGATGCGAAAAAAGCAGAGTTAGAACGAGCATCAGAAATTGCAGAAGCAGAGAAAGAGAATCAACTCCGGATTGCGGCATACCGTCGCGAGCAAGACGTTGCCAAAGCCCGGGCTGACCAAGCGTACGAGCTCGAGGAAGCACGTGCGAAACAAGAAGTTACAGAACAACAAATGCAAGTTCAAATCATCGAGCGTCAAAAGCAAATCGAGCTCGAAGAGAAAGAAATCATGCGTCGTGAGAAACAGTATGATTCAGAAGTGAAGAAAAAAGCCGATGCGGACCGTTACTCGATCGAACAATCGGCCGCTGCGGATAAAGCACGTCAAATCGCAAGCGCGGATGCTGAGAAATATCGCATCGAAGCACAAGCGAAAGCGGATGCGGAACGAGTTCGTTTGGCTGGTCTTGCTGAAGCCGATTCTGAACGTGCGAAAGGTGAAGCGGAAGCTGAAATCATCCGCTTGACGGGTCTCGCGGAAGCGGAAGCGAAAGAGAAAATCGCCGAGGCGTTCGCTCAATATGGGCAGGCTGCGATTCTTGATATGGTCGTCAAAATGCTTCCGGATTATGCGAAGGAAATTGCGGCACCACTTGGCAACATCGATCAAATCACTGTCGTCGACACAGGCGGTGGTCAAAACGGTGGAGCAGGGAAAGTGACGGGATATGCAACGGACCTTATGGCTTCATTGCAACAAACGTTGAAAGCATCTTCGGGTATCGATATGAAAGACTTGCTCGAGAACTTTGCCGGAAAAGGGAATGTCGCGAAGGCACCTGCACCGGAGCGAGAGTTAGCGGATACGACGGTCGCTGCATCAAAAGAATAAATTACACGAGCCATAGACATCGTCTATGGCTCTGATTTTTGCTCATGATTGACTAGTATGAAATCACTTCTGCAGCTTTTAGAACAGAAATAAAATAATACAATGTCGGCACGAGCGTGATGAACAGACCCAACCATTTTGTTCGCGTTCTGAACTGTAAAATAAAACCAACCGTCCATAGTACAAACCAAAGCATGAAATACCAACGATATTGTGGGGTATCTGTCTCTGCTATACCAGGACCGCTCAACCAAAGTGACAATAAGAGAACAAATAATCCTGATATGACGTTCCAACTATGTCGAATCATCTTTTCAATCATTTCCTTAACCTTCCCTTCGGACTAGACATCATAGTCGTTCATATGAGTATTCAACAATTAGAAAAAATTCCCTTTTAAACCATCTAACATTCTCAGATGTTCCCACATTTTATTACCACAACTTTTAAAAATAATGATGGATAACCATGCCTTCTCTGTCGATAAAATAGTTGTCAGACCAATAGAGAGAGGGAGTATGGAATACATGAAGAAAAGCATAATCATCAGCACGATCACAGCTTGTACACTGTGGTTGTCCGGTTGTCAGTCGGTCATCGATGACCCGACTGCCGCTGTTGAAGAACGTCAGACGATGGGTGTCGTTCTATCGGATGTTGGTCTCGGGGACCAATCGTTTAGTGATGCGGCGATGCGTGGTATGGGGGAGTTACGTGAGACAGGCGAATGGTTCGTTGACTATCGTGAATTATCAGAGACAGAGACGTATCAGGCAGGGTTTGAAGAGTTGGTTAAAGAGGGACATGATGTGATTGTCGGTCTCGGCTTTGCATGTCAGGAAGATCTTGAGACGGTGGCGGCAGAACACCCGGACCAACAATTTGCCCTCATTGATGGCGTGTCAGCGTTACCGAACGTTTTAAATGTCACGTTTGAAGAAGGAGAAGGCAGTGCGCTCGCGGGTGCGGTAGCTGGTCTTGAGACAGAGACGGATAAAATCGGTTTTATCGGTGGGATGGATATTGAACTCATTCAGAAATTCGAGGCAGGATTTGAGCGCGGAGCGAAATCCGTAAACGAGGATGTCGAGATGCTCGTTGATTTCTCGAACGACTTCGCCTCACCAGAGCTTGGACGCGAACTAGCGGAGAAACAAATCGAAGAGGGTGCAGACGTCCTCTATGCAGCGGCGGGCCTCACAGGAGTCGGGGTATTGGAGACTGCTGAAAAGTATGGAATTAAGGCAATCGGAGTCGATAGCGATCAATCGATGATTGCACCTGATGCGGTCGTGACTTCGATGTTGAAACAAGTCGATTTGGCGATCGTTGAAATCGCAGGTCGTGTGACAAAACAGCCGTTCAATGATCATGTCATCCTAGGTATTGAAGAAGGAGGCGTCGGCTTAGCGCCACTTCGTCGTATTCAGTGGGATAAGAATGAGACAACTCAGTATGAATCGGTCGAACGTCAACTGAAAGAGGGGACGCTATAATGAGTCTACGTAAACGGTTTATCTTCTCAACGGTGTTCACCGTCGTCTTGATCGTTCTCATGATGAGTTATGTCTTGTCGACCTTGAACCGTCTGCAGACATACAATGAACAGTACGGGAGTCAAATGATTGAATTGTCTCAGCTCGAGACGTCACTCTTACAAGAACAATCGCTCTGGACGTCGCTTGGCGAACAGTCGAATCAGTCTACACTCGTTCAACTTGAACGCATCCGTGTATTGAACGCGGAAACGTTTGATGAATTAAAACAGTCTTACTTGATTCCAGAGTTTTCGAATCATCTAGACCGTGCCACGATGAAGTATGAGCAAGTGAACGAGGATGTCGAGTCTGCATTAGAAGGTGGGATTGGAGCTCGGATTCAAGCTGCTAAGCTCGAAGGGTTGTTAAATGATATCAACACGCTGATTGCAAAGAACGGTTCGTTCTACGAGGCGCTTCAAGTAGAGGCGGCAAATGAGACAGAGCGTCTATTATTCATCTCAATCTTGTTGACGATTCTCGTTGTCTTAGCGCTCGGCATTTACAACTTCTTCTTCGCGCGTTCCATCACACGCCCGCTCGAGCGCAACGTGAAAGTCGCAGAAGCCATCGCTTCAGGACGCCTCATCACATTGCCAGAATCAACTCGCAATGATGAAATCGGGCGACTAGAACGCGCAATGCGCGAGATGACGACATCTCTTCAAACGGTCATCGGTTCGATTCGTGTGACATCGATGAAAGTGAATGGGATGACGGAAACGGCAGCGGCTGAAAATGAAGCGGTTGTCAGCACGACGTCAAACATCACGAACGCAGTGGATGAAATGGCACATGGCGCGCAGTCCATCGCCAATGAATTGCAAGAAACACTCAGCTCGGTCCATACGATGGCGACTTCGTTCGAGACGAGCTTGAATCAAACGAAACAGACGACAGAAGAAACGACTGAGATGACACGAGAAGTGGCAGCCGGGATTGAGACGTTGACGGATCAGGAACACATCCTTGATCGCTCTAGCGAACGGAATGAAGTGCTTGTCACGAGAATGGATCACTTTGCTAGACAGACGACAGAAATCGAATCGATGGCGAAACTCGTGGAAGACGTGGCAGCCCAGACAAATTTACTCGCCTTGAACGCAGCGATTGAAGCGGCTCGTGCCGGTGAAGCAGGACGTGGATTCGCGGTCGTGGCGAGCGAAGTGAAAAAGTTGGCCGAAGAGAGCAATAAGGCAACCCGCTCGATTTTCCATGTCGTGGAGACGATTCAACAAGAAGTCGTGCGATTGACAGAAACGGTGAACGAATCAAAACGCGAACAAGAAGCACAGCTTGAAGCATTCGGTTTGACGAAGGAAGCGTTCAACCGAATCCATGAACGTACAGACCATGTCGCCTCATTTGTCCGTACAATTGAGCAAGAGATGCGCACATCTAGTAGTGAAGTGAACAACGTGTTGCGTCGTGTCGAGGAAGTATCGGGCGTGACAGAAGAATTGGCAGCTGGAAATGAAGAAGTGGCTGCTTCGATGAAAGAACAACAAGCAAGCTTTGATCAAATCTTTACGTTGATGCAAGAACTAGAAGGACAGGCTGCGGCACTCGCTGACCAAGTCCAGCATTTCGAGGAAGAGTAATAATCCTTATGCAGAAGGACCGAAGACCATCATTGGTTTTTGGTTTTTTTGCTGTTTCGAATGTTTGGGCTCCTTCTTCTGTTGTCGCAAGGAAATGAGCGATTATCTTTCATATTGTATGAGGGTCGGGTACGTTGCAGGCAAGCAAACGACTCCGTTGAGAATGAATTAAGACCTGGAACGAGACAAGTGTAGTCACGCTAGATTCGGCATACTAGATACAATAGTCGAAACAGGGGGAGAATCGTCTTGGAAAAGTGGAAGCAGGTCATCATCGGTGTTGTCGTCGTCCTGTTTTTAGGTGTTGGTTATTTATTTTATAGTAAAGAACCAGAAGAACGTGTCGTCGATGAATTCGTCGTAGAATCAGAAGAAGTAGTTCCGGATGAGACCGTAGAGCGATTAGAAATCGTCGTCTATGTCACAGGCGCGGTCGAGTCTCCGAACGTCTATACCGTGCCAGAAGGTGCTAGAGTCGGGGATGTTCTCTCGTTGGCCGTATTAACAGATGAAGCCGACCCGGAACGATTGAACTTGGCACAACTACTCGTGGACGGTGTAAAAATCATCGTACCGAAAAAAGGAGAAGCGCCGATTGCACAAGAGGTACCTAGCACAGAGTTAGAAGCAAATGGGGTACACGTGAATAGTGCCACGAAAGACGAGTTGATGTCGGTCCCTGGTATTGGTCCTGCAAAAGCAGACGCGATTTTGAACCACCTGAAAGAGAATGGTCCCTTTAAAACATACGAGGACTTAGGTGATGTGAAAGGATTTGGAGAGAAAACATTAGAAAGTATGAAACCTTACTTATTGGTACCATGAGATGCCGTTATTTCCACTATTTGCGATCGTGATGGTGACCGGATTGACTGAAGGAATCTACCTCGTCACAATCGTTTCCGGTGTGTTATACTTCGCGTCTCGAGGCGGACAACATCTATATGCGAAACTCGGTGTCATTCTCCTCATCCTGATTGCATGGCTACATGCCAATCCGGCAGAATGGACACCGACAGACACAGTCGTGTTCTCGATTGAGAGTCGTAAAGAGAACGGGAAGACGACCCGATTATATGGAAACGCGGGGACTCATCAAGGTGTGTTGCGGGGGAGGGAGCTCTCGATTGGTAGACCTGGTGAGACGTGTCTCGTAGAAATGGAACAAGAACTGTTTCAGCCGTTACGGAACATCGGGGGATTTGACGAACAGAAATGGGCGGCTAGCGCGGACTTGTCCTTAAAAGGAAAGATCAAGCGAATCGACGAGTGCCGTCCGACAGCAGGGATGGACGGTTGGATGTTGAGGTGGAAAGAGAGACGTCTCCAACAGATTGAACAACAATATCGCGCCGATGTCGCGCTATACATAGAGGCCTTACTGTTCGGTGAGAGCCGGATGCTCGACGAACAGACTTCTTTCTCATATCGAGTGACGGGTCTCCTGCATCTTCTCGTCATCTCAGGTTCGCATATCGCCATGCTGATTGTCGCGCTTCGAGCAATGTTTCGGCCAATCCCGATTCGACGAGAGACGAAGACGGTATTGATTCTATTGACGATTACGGCGTTCGGATGGCTGACTGGTTTTTCACCACCGGTCGCACGAGCTGTCCTCGTGGCAGATGTGTTGCTCATCCTTTCTTTATTTGGTGTATCGGTAAGGGACCCGATTCGTCTCTTAAGTTGGTGCGCAGCTGCCATGCTTGCCTTTCAACCACACCTTCTCTCAAACTTAGGGTTTCAGTTAACGGTCGGGATGACGTTCTTCTTGTTGGTCACGAGACAACTGTGGACCGGGTTGTTGGAGTTGTCCGTGTTTGCCCAACTATTTGGATTATTTGTCCTTTGGCAAGTTCAACCGATTCTATCCGTCGCTGCACCCCTTTTCAATATCATCATGGCGTTTTGCATATCATGGGTGATGATGCCGCTCGCACTGATTGTTTGGGTCGTTCCAGAAGCCGCACAATTATTCATGGTGATCCTGGACGCCATTAACGGAATATTCTCCATGCACGATATGAATCGACCATGGCTACCGTTGCATGAACTGACATTTCCGCAGCAAGTCGCTTTATGGATTGGGATTTGGGGAAGTTTACTTCTTGTCCAACGGAAGCGATGGTTCGGATGGTGTATGGCCATATTGACGTGTATTCTCGTTGCCGGTTGGGCCGAATGGGCAGAGGCTCCACGGGTGACATTTTTAGATGTCGGTCAAGGCGATGCGATTGTTGTAGAGTCAGGAGAAACAATTGGTGTGATTGATGTCGGCGGCGTCTTTCAGGATCCCAACGAGCAAAAACGGACAATATATGACCCGGGAGCGGACGTTGTGGCTCCATATATATGGAAGCGTGGGGAGCGTGCACTTGATTTTGTCCTCTTGACGCATGCAGACCATGACCACATCGGTGGCTTAGAAGGATTGTTGAAGCTCGTGCATGTAAAGGAGATTTGGTTATCGAAAGAAGTGGCGAATGCAGAGAAGCGTGAGGAGATTCTTCGGTTGGCGGTAAAATACGGGGCATCCGTTCGCTATCTCGAGGCAGGAGATCGACCGATGTCTTGGATGTGGATTGTCGCACCGACTAAAGTGCATGAAGATGAAAATGATCATTCGATCTGCCTCTATATGAACGTAGGTGGCATGCGGTATTTATTGACAGGGGATTTGCCTATAGAAGAAGAGACTAACTTACCGACGGTTGATGTCGACGTGTTTAAGTTAGGGCATCATGGATCGAATACGTCGTCAGGGGAAGAGTTGCTCGAGCGAATCGATCCGGAATGGGTGATTGCGAGCGTCGGAGCGAACAATCGTTATGGCCACCCACATCAGGAGACGTTAGACCGTATTGTCGGACGTCGCTTGTTGCGAACGGATCTCGATGGGATGATCATCTGTGAAAAAAGAATGTGTCGGGGGATCATCGACTAGCACGTGAATAAATATGATACACTAAAAAACGATTGCTCCCCCGGGGCAATCGTTTGAAAACTTATAGGCTTAAGAACTTGATGATGACACCGATGAAGAAAATCGTGAAGAAAAAGCCAAATGGGACGATGAAGCCGATCGCAGAGTCGATCGCGTCATTACGTTTGCATTGAACATCATTTTCAAACGGGTTTTCACTCGGTGGGCGTACAGAGTTGATTTGCATATTAGGTCCCTCCTTATCATACTTCCTTTATAAGTATAGCGAATCATGCGAAGATAATCTATGTTTAGATGAGAATAAATTGTGAAAGTGGTGTGTGTTTTGAATGAACCGTGGTTACATAATGGTAAACTAGCGAGCGTCTATGTTCTCCATGGAACTGAAAAGTATTTATTAGAGAATTGGGAACGTGGAATCGTGAAGGCGGCCAACCCATCCGGTGATCAATTTGATGTCATGCAACTCGATCTCCAAGAGACGTCATTAGATACTGCGCTCGACGAAGCGGAAACGGTCCCTTTTTTCAGTGAATTTCGGACAGTCATCGTCAAGAATGCCCAATTTTTGACGGGAGCGAAAGAAAAGCAAAAGCATAACGTCGACCGTCTCGCCGAATATGTCGTTCAGCCTGCGACTTACTCGATCCTCGTCCTCATTGTCGAGTCAGAAAAACTCGATGAACGTAAAAAAATCGTAAAACGATTGAAAGAACGGGCTATCGTACTCGAAGCGAAAAAGCCGAGCCAAGCAGAATTGATGCGTTATGTGAATGATAAGCTTAGTCAGAAACAACAAAAAATGGAACGTGCGACCATGGAGCGACTGTTGTTCTTATGTCAGGATGACTGGGGAAAATTAGTCCGAGAATTAGAAAAGCTACAGTTATATGCTGGAACAGGAGCGATGATTCCGATTGACATCGTGAATGATTTGGTACCACGTACGCTAGAAGATAATGTGTTTCAGCTGTCCGAGCTCCTCGTCAAACGACGCGCAGATACGGCGCTTCGGTTAGTACGTGACTTAGAGAAGCAAGGACAAGAACTGATTGGACTTCTCGGGTTGTTAGCAAGGCAATACCGAAACATGTATCTATCAAAGCAGTTGACAGAAGCGGGGTACGGAGAAAAACAAATCGCTTCAAAAATTGGTGCTCATCCATATACCGTCAAACTAGCAACACAAGCGAGTCGTAATTTTTCAGAAGCGCAGCTCGCGCAAGCGTTGACGTTGATTGCAGATGCGGATGAAGCGATGAAAACTGGTCGTGGCGATAAACAAATCGTATTCGATACACTCGTTTGCCAATTGGCCTTACTGTGAGGTGAGAAGATGGGATTGAAACAAGTATCTCTGCAAGATGTGATTCCGCTTCGGCACATTGTACTCAGACCGGGAAAAGGGATTGAGACTTGTTATTTTGAAGGGGATGAGACGTCGACGACACGTCATTTTGCTTGGGTCGAAAGAGACCACGTGCAATCGGTCGCGACTGTCATGTTGTCATCAAGAGAAATCGAAGGCGAGTCGGTGCCGTATCAACTTCGGGGAATGGCGACGGATCCGGATCTAGCCGGACAAGGAATCGGGTCGCATTTCTTACAGGCATTACATGAAGAGTTGGATGGGTCGTGGTGGTGTAACGCCCGAGAAGTGGCTGTTCGCTTCTACGAACGAAACGGTCTCGAGCGAATTGGTGAACCGTTCGATATTCCTGGGATTGGTCCTCACTACGTCATGGTATACAAAAAAACAGCCGGCTCCGAGTAGGAGGCGGCTGTTTCGTTTGGTCTCTAATTAGAGAGCAGCGATACGAGCTGCGAGGCGTGATTTATCACGACCTGCTTTGTTTTTGTGGATAAGGCCTTTTGATGCAGCCTTGTCGAGCTTCTTCGTAGCGAGGACGAAAGCTTCTTGAGCAGCTTCTTTGTTTCCTTCGAGTACGAGAGCATCAACACGTTTTACTGCTGTACGCATTGCCGCTTTCTCTTGAGAGTTCGCAACACGACGTTTTTCAGAAGTTTTTGCACGTTTGATTGCTGATTTGATGTTTGCCATTGTTTGTCACCTCCTGAAACAAGAAAGTGTATGTTCTTATTACTTCAAGTAATCATTCAACAGAACAAGCACAATTGTAGCAAACGGTTATATGAAAAGCAACCACTTGATGATTATTCTGAAAACTATATGTGGTATTGTTGTAGTAGGTCGTACACATTACTTTAGGATTTTGATATAATGACACGGTATGCATGAGAAGGATAGGTGAACCCATATATGAATAAACAAGAATTAGAGAATCGTCAGAAGAAGATTCGTAACTTTTCGATTATCGCTCACATCGATCATGGAAAGTCGACACTCGCTGACCGGATTCTTGAGAAAACTGGTGCACTCACGGCTCGTGAGATGAAAGAGCAGACGCTTGACGCGATGGATTTAGAGCGTGAGCGTGGGATTACAATTAAATTGAACGCTGTTAAATTGAACTATACGGCAAAAGACGGAGAAGAGTATATTCTTCACTTGATTGACACGCCAGGACACGTCGACTTCACGTATGAAGTGTCGCGTTCGCTTGCGGCATGTGAAGGTGCAATTCTCGTCGTCGACGCGGCACAAGGAATTGAAGCGCAGACTCTTGCGAACGTTTACTTAGCACTCGATAACGACCTGGAAATCATTCCGGTCATCAATAAAATCGACTTGCCGTCAGCGGATGTCGATCGCGTGCGTCAAGAGATTGAAGACGTCATCGGTCTCGACGCGAGCGATGCGGTCCCGACTTCTGCCAAGGCAGGGATTGGAATCGAAGAGATTCTCGAGCAAATCGTCGAACTTGTTCCACCTCCGACAGGTGATCCGTCAGAACCGTTACAAGCCTTGATCTTCGACTCGTACTATGATGCCTACCGTGGTGTCGTCGCATCGATTCGAATCGTCAACGGTTCGGTCAAAGTAGGAGATAAAGTTCAAATGATGGCGACAGGGAAGACGTTCGAAGTAACGGACCTCGGTGTATCGACACCGAAGCCTGTCTCGGTCAAAGAATTGAACGTCGGTGATGTAGGAACACTTTCTGCATCAATCAAAACAGTCGGAGATGTTCGTGTCGGGGATACGATCACACTTGCGAAAAATCCTGCCACGAGTCAGCTTCCGGGTTACCGTAAAATGAACCCGATGGTGTACTGTGGATTGTATCCAATCGATGCAGCCAACTACAACGACCTTCGTGAGGCACTCGAAAAGCTTCAACTTTCTGATGCCGCGCTCGAGTTTGAACCTGAGACGTCACAGGCACTCGGATTCGGTTTCCGTTGTGGATTCCTAGGGATGCTTCACATGGAAATCATCCAAGAACGGATTGAGCGTGAGTTCGGGATCGACTTGATCACGACGGCACCATCGGTTATCTATCACGTGACGACAACTTCAGGAGAAGTCGTCCACGTTGATAACCCATCGAAGATGCCGGAACAACAAAAAGTGGAATCGATTGAAGAACCTTACGTCAAAGCGGCCGTCATGACACCGAACGATTATGTCGGGGCCATCATGGAACTTTGCCAGAAGAAACGTGGGACGTTCATCGATATGCAGTATATCGACACGACACGCGTCAAAATCACGTATGAGATCCCACTGAGTGAAATCGTCTATGACTTCTTCGATCAATTGAAGTCGAGCACGAAAGGGTATGCGTCTCTCGATTATGAGTTGATCGGCTATCGTCAATCACGTCTCGTGAAGATGGACATCTTGCTCAACAACGAAGTGGTCGATGCCCTCAGCTTCATCGTTCACCGTGACTTTGCGTATGAGCGCGGAAAAGTGATCGTCGAGAAGTTGAAAGCACTCATCCCACGGATGCAGTTCGAAGTCCCGGTACAAGCTGCCGTCGGAACAAAAATTGTCGCACGTTCGACAATCAAAGCACTTCGTAAAAACGTTTTGGCTAAATGTTATGGGGGAGACATCTCGCGTAAGCGGAAACTCCTTGAGAAACAAAAAGAAGGTAAGAAGCGCATGAAGATGGTCGGGTCTGTCGAAGTCCCGCAAGAAGCGTTCATGTCTGTTCTATCGATGGACGAAGAATAATTGGATTGAATCACCCTGATGTTCGAATCGGGGTGATTTTTTTGTTTAGGCAGGAAATGGCACTTCTTTTAAGGAAGAGTACACCCTTAGACAGACAAAAGAGGAGGAAACACCGTGTCGACGTATACATACTCTGCGGGTCCCGGCATGCTACCAAAAGAAGTGATGCAAGAGATTCAACAACATCTGCTGACGTTCGAATATGAAGGGGTCTCGATTATCGAAACGAGTCATCGCTCAGAGGCATTCCAGCATGTAGTCGACTCGCTCGAGGCGAGACTGAGAAGACTCATGCACATTCCCGAGAACTATGCGGTTCTTTGGCTGCAAGGTGGGGCAACACTGCAATTTTCCATGATTCCGATGAATTTGCAGAATCGAAATCGATTCGCCTATGTTGATACAGGGATTTGGTCTAAAAAAGCGATGGAAGATGCCAGGCACTTCGGGCAGGTCGACGTCATCCATCCGCTCATAGATGAGACGGGTGGGATGTCATTTGAACCGAGACTCGCTCAAGATGTCGACTATCTTCACGTGACGTTGAACAATACGATTGAAGGAACCCGATTTACGACTATACCCGAAACGGATGTCCCGCTCATTGCGGATGCCTCTTCGAACATTCTTGCCGAGCAGATTGACGTTGAGCGCTTCGGGATGATCTATGCTGGTGCCCAGAAAAATATTGGTCCAGCAGGACTGACGGTCGTCATCATACGCCGCGACTTGATTCAGTCGATCGAGCTACCAAGTTATCTTCATTACGCGTCTCATGTCGATACGTTATTCAATACGCCGTCGACGTTCAGTATGTATGCTGCAGAACGTGTCCTCAAGTGGGTCGAAGATCAAGGGGGTGTCGAGGCGATGGAGCGACTGAATCGTGAAAAAAGCGATACGGTCTATTCGTTCCTTGAACAATCGAATGTATTTTCTTCTCTCGTGTCGGGAGAACGCCGCTCCTTGACGAACATTCCGTTCACGACGGGTGACCCTAATCGAGACATGGGCTTTCAACAATTTGCCCTTGAACGCGGATTACTCGAACTCGGCGGTCATCGTTCCGTCGGTGGTCTGAGGGCGAGTCTTTATAACGCGATGCCAAAAGAAGGTGCTGTGCGCCTTGTCGACGTCATGAGAGCATTTGAGGAGGAAAACAATGTATCACATCAAAACGTTAAACCAAATCGCTGCAGCGGGTCTGAAGCGTTTTGAGCCGAATGAATATATCATCAATGCTTCAGATCAAGCTGATGCTTGGGTACTCAGAAGTCATAACGTGCACGATGAAGCAATTCCGCCCCATCTGCTCGCCATTGCAAGGGCAGGTGCCGGTGTCAACAATCTCCCGCTTGATCAACTTGCGAAACAAGGAGTCGTGGCGTTTCATACTCCGGGTGCGAATGCGAATGCGGTGAAAGAACTCGTCTTGGCCAGCATGATCCTCTCGGTCAGACCGATTGTCAAAGGTTTTAACTGGGTAAATGAACAGGCGACCGAGTCACAATCTCAGTTGGAAGAAGCGATGGAGCAACAGAAACGGCAGTTCCTCGGAGCGGAGTTACGTGGGAAAAAAATAGGGATTATCGGCCTTGGGGCCATCGGGGCTTCACTTGCTAACGACCTTCTCCAACTCGGGGTCGATGTCATCGGATATGATCCTCATCTCTCGGTCGATGCCGCTTGGAACATTTCAAAACATGTCACACGAGCCAAGCATTTGAGTGAGGTTCTAGGGTCCGTTGACCTCTTGTCGATTCATATGCCGCTGACGAAAGAGACGCGCTTCAGTATCGACCGGAGTTGGTTCGAACGGATGAAGCCTGGTATGACCGTTTTGAATTTCGCACGCGGGGAGCTCGTGAAAGATGCTGATTTAGTTGAAGCATTCCATCATCATGTTGGGCTATATATCACTGATTTCCCTCGACATTCGCTCATCGGGCATCCTCAAGTGATGGCATTGCCTCATCTCGGTGCTTCGACAAAGGAATCAGAAGTCAACTGTGCCATTCAAGCCGTCGAGACTCTCAAATTATATCTTGAGACCGGTAACATCCGTTCATCTGCAAACTTCCCAAATGCCGAACTTCCGTATACCGGCAAACGTCGCCTTGCGATTTTGCATCAAAATGTACCGAACATGGTCGGACAAATTACGGGAGAGCTCGCCTCACATGGATTGAACATCGATAACATGATCAACCGTAGCCGAGGTGATATGGCGTATACGTTGATTGATTTAGACAACAACGAACATGAACCGTTATCGATTCATGCACTGTATGATATCAAGGGCGTCATTCGCGTCCGGGAATTTTAAGGAGGATCCTATGGTCGTATTTAAACCGTTTAGTCCATATATGCCAATACTTGCTAAAAATGTTGCCGCAGATCCGTATGACGTCGTTTCTTTGGAAGAGGCGAAGGCGATCATCGCTGAGCAACCGAACTCATTTTTGAAAGTAGATAAGCCAGAAGCACTTCAAGCAAACCTCTCACTCGAAGACTGGGGAAAGCGTGCTCGTCAGGAACTTGAACGTCTATACGAAGAAGAGCTGACGGTTCGTCCGAGTGGATTTTACGTATATCGATTGACCCGGAACGAACGTCAGCAAACGGGCTTAGTCGCCACATTCTCTGTTGCAGACTATGAAGCCGGGCGAATCAAGATTCACGAACATACCCGTGAAACGAAGGAACGGGAACGGGTTGAACATGTCCAAGCGACAGGGGCGCATACCGGTCCGATCTTGCTCAGCCACCCGCCACATGCGAGTCTCAAACAGATTTTAACGAGTGCGACGGAAGAAGAACCGCTGTTCTCGTTTACGGATGATCGTGGCGTGTTACACGAAGGGTTTATGATTCCGAGTCGAGAACTTGCGCGCGTCATGATGATCGGTGCAACGATCCCGTCTATCTATATCGCAGATGGTCATCATCGCGCGAAAGCGGCAGCGGTTGTTTCTGAAATGGGTGGGGAACATTCTCAAAAGAATGAACGAACACACTTTTTAGGTGTCCTCTTCCCGAGCGACGAGTTGACGATTTTGCCATATCATCGCCTGTTGACAACCATCGCACCTGAAGAAGTAGAACATATGTTGGAAGGACTTTCGTTCTCGTATGAAGTGACAGAAGTAGATGAACTCGTCTTGCCTGAAAGTCATGGCGTGTTCGGCGCTGCGTATCGAGGAAATTATTACAGGTTATCGAAACGAAAAAATGAAACCGATCTCGATGTCGCCGTGTTACAGCGTGATATCCTTGCTCCTTACTTCAACGTTGAAGATATTCGTACGGATGCCAGAGTCGATTTTGTGGGAGGGAACAGGTCAATCGAAGAATTGCAACAACTCGCGCAAGTACCTGACCAATTACTGTTTACGTGCCATGAAACGACGATGTCACAGTTGATGCGAGTGGCCGATGGGGGTGGGCAGATGCCGCCTAAATCGACGTGGTTCGAACCAAAATTAAAGAGCGGTCTGTTTATTCATCGTTTCGATTGATGGCGCAGGCTGGAAAGAACGGACGAAAAGCGTTATAAATGGAATGAGAAGAAAGGGGTGGCCGAAATTGGCTAAAGCCGTATATCTTCACATTCCATTTTGTGAACATATTTGTTATTACTGTGATTTCAACAAGGTGTTTTTAAAAAACCAACCTGTTGATGAATATTTAGATGCATTAGAACGAGAGATGGTATTGACGCTCGAAGCGTTTCCGACAGAACGGATTGAGACCATCTTTATTGGAGGGGGCACACCGACGGCGCTCAATGAAGCGCAGATGGGTCGCCTGATGGACATGGTCCGTCGACACCTCCTCCCGTTCGCTTCAGACGACCTAGAGTATTCTGTCGAAGCGAACCCGAACTTTGTAAGTACGGAAAAACTCGACACGATGAAAGCTGGTGGTGTCAATCGACTCAGCTTCGGTGTCCAGACGTTCGACGATGGTGGACTCGAACGAATCGGAAGAACCCATCGCGCCGACGACGTATTTGAAACGGTGAATGAAGCGGCGAAGCGCTTTGATAATATTTCGATTGACCTCATGTTCGGGTTACCAGAACAGACGCTCGAGCAGATTGACCGAGACTTGAAGCTTGCGCTCGAGCTTCCGATTCAACACGTCTCATCCTATTCCTTAATTCTTGAGCCGCATACCGTGTTTGCGATTCAGGACCGGAAAGGTAAGCTCCGTCTACCGGGAGAGGATGTTGAGGTCGAGATGTACCTGAAAGTGATGGAGACACTTGAACGGTATGGACTGAAGCAATACGAAATCTCGAACTATGGGTTGCCGGGTCGAGAAAGTCGTCACAACCAAGTGTACTGGCGGAACGAAGAGTATTATGGATTCGGGGCAGGTGCGCACAGTTATTTAAATGGGACACGTCGTGCCAATATCGCACCGATTCCTCACTATATTAAAGCGGAAGGCATCCCGGTGAAACGGGTGACTGAGCTGGAAGAAGTAGAAAAAATGGAAGAAGAGCTGTTCCTCGGGCTACGCATGCGTTCAGGGGTCTCCCTTCAGACATTTGAACAGAAATATGGCGTGGCACTCGATCATGTGTTTGGTCACGTCATCGACGATTTGGTGAAGAAGTCATTGATTGAACGGACAGACTCCCATATCCGATTGACTGCGTCCGGTCTACCACTCGCGAACGAAGCGTTCGCGGCATTTATCGGAGAGGCAAAACTGGAGCATACCGAGTCATAAAAAATGGACAAGTCCCTTATTTGGGATTTGTCCATTTTTTAGCATTATAAGACGAGATCACGATAGAGCGGCGTGAGCCGAGCGAACGTGTCTTCGACCAAAGCGAGAAAAGCGTCTTCGTTTTGAAGAATCGATGCATCGGCAGGAAGTTGTCGTCCGATTAAGAAATCAGCCTTTTTGACAGTGCCGAATCGCTCGAGCAACGCTTGGATGTCTTCGTTTGATATCTCTTCAATCAGGAACGCATCTTTTTTCATATGGTCGCCTGCAATATGGAAATCAGTAAACGTTGATTTGAAATCGATTTGTTGCAAATGTTTCGCGATTGCGTCTTTGTTCGGCATCTCATAGATGAATGCGAGCCAGATGAAAACGCGGTCGTCGAAAAGTCCGACTTGTAAATGGGGATGTTTTTTATACCCGCGCTTATCGTGACAGATGGCCATCCATGTGTCTTTCGGAGGGTTTACCGTACGACGTGCATGTTTTGCGACATGCAGGTAGAGGGGGATTCCGACATCTGCCTCGAGTTGTGGTCCGACCTCGTCATAAATCCGATGGAAGAGCGGTTGAATATCCGAACGGATGCCAGACATGCGTTCGTCGAGTCCGTCCTGTTTGAATACGTTAAATTGTTTAGTTGTAAACATATTATCACCTCAAGTTCTATCATAACGAAACACTGTTTCTTTTTCAGGTTTGCCGTCTGTAAAAAAGGTGAAAAAATCCGAGTGTATGAATTGACAAATAGTGAGAACGTGATAATATTTGAAGTGTGATTAGCACTCGTTAAATATGAGTGCTAATAAAGCGAGGTAATTTTTTCAGAGAGGAGTGATGTTGTGCTGACAGATCGACAATTGCTCATTCTTCGAGCCATCATTGACGATTATATTCAGACGGCTCAACCGGTCGGTTCACGTACGTTATCGAAACGAGACGATTTGACGTTTAGTTCGGCAACGATTCGGAACGATATGGCCGATTTGGAAGACATGGGGTTGATTGAAAAACCACATACTTCCGCGGGTCGAATCCCGTCAGAGGTCGGATACCGATATTATGTGGACCACCTCGTCGAGATGCAGATCATCGACGAGCGGGAAACAGGTCGCTTAGAAGAGCGTTTAAAACAATCTTCAAAAGAGTCTGAGATCCTGATTCGCCAAGCTGCAGATCTCCTTTCTGATTTGACCAATTATACGACGGTCGCCCTCGGTCCCAATAGCCAATCTGAAAGATTGGCACGTGTGGACTTTATGCCATTAGATGAGCGACGAGGTGTCGTTCTCATCGTCACGGATCAAGGTCATGTCGAGCATCGTACTGTCATGTTCGAATCACGTGTAGCTCCTGAAGTCATTGAGGAGACGATTCGACTGTTAAACGATCGTCTCATCGGGACAGCGATCGGACAACTTAAAGTCCGAATCGGAGAAGAGGTTGCAAAATTGCAACTCGCGCAGCGACAGCAATATGAAAATATGATGCAACTGATTCAATCGACGGTTGGGATTCAAACGCCGTCTTCGCTTTATCTCGGAGGAAAGAAGAATATCTTCAACCAACCTGAGTTTCAGACGTTAGACACGCTCAGACCGTTCTTAGAATGGATTGATGAGCAAGAACGATTGACGCACTGGCTCGAATCGTTGCCAAATCGCGAGATTTATGTGAGCATTGGGAGCGAGAACGGAATTGTCGCCCTTCAAAATTGTAGTGTCATCACTTCGGATTATACACTAGATGGAAAAACGTTCGGAACGATTGCCATGATTGGTCCGACTCGAATGAATTACCGTCACGGTGTCCAAATGATGGGACAAATTATCGAAGCGTTGCGACGAACGAAACTAGATGAGTGACGGAAAGGAGTTTTACTATGACAGCAGATCATCAAAACGGGCATGAACAAGAAGACGTGCTTGAAGAAAAATCTGTAGACTCGGCACAGACAGAAGAGAACGAGTCAACTGAATCAAATGAAGATGAGGTTTTAAATGCTGAGATTGTGGAAGAAAGTTCTGAGGGGACGGACTTACAAAAAGAAATCGAAGCGTTGAAAGCGAGCGAACTCCGTATTCGTGCCGACTTTGACAACTTCCGTCGTCGGACGAATGAAGAGAACGCAAAACGCGTCAAGTTTGCTTCACAGTCTGTCATTGAAAAATTGATTCCGCTCATTGATAACTTTGAGCGTGCACTTCAAGTACAAGCAACTTCAGAGGATGCAAAGCAAATTCAATCAGGCGTTGATATGATTCATCGTCAACTGCTTGACGTATTGAATGCTGAGCAAGTCGAAGTGATTGAAGCAGTCGGACAACCGTTCGACCCGAATTTCCATCAAGCAGTCATGCAAGAGCCGAGCGACGAGTTCGAGTCGGGCATCGTGACGATGGAGCTTCAAAAAGGATATACGATGCATGGTCGAGTCATTCGTCCAAGCATGGTAAAAGTTGCAGAATAATACTACTTAACGAGACGGAGGAATAAACGATGGGTAAAATTATCGGTATTGACTTAGGGACTACAAACTCATGTGTGGCAGTAATGGAAGGTGGCGAAGCAGTCGTCATCTCAAACGCAGAAGGTAACCGTACGACTCCTTCGGTTGTTGCATTCAAAGGAGAAGAGCGTCAAGTAGGTGAGGTCGCAAAACGTCAGGCCATCACGAACCCGAACACGATCCAATCAATCAAACGTCACATGGGAACGTCACATACAGTTGACGTAGACGGCAAGAAATTCACACCACAAGAAATCTCGGCAATCATTTTGCAGAAGTTGAAGAAGGATGCTGAAGACTACCTCGGTGAAACAGTCACGGAAGCAGTCATCACAGTTCCTGCATATTTCAATGACGCTGAGCGTCAAGCGACAAAAGATGCTGGTAAAATCGCTGGTCTTGATGTCAAGCGAATCATCAACGAGCCAACTGCTGCGGCACTCGCTTACGGATTAGATAAAGGTGAAGACCACACGATTTTGATCTATGACCTCGGTGGTGGTACGTTCGACGTATCAATCCTTGAACTTGGTGATGGCGTATTCGAAGTTGTCGCTACAGCTGGTGACAACCGTCTCGGTGGAGATGACTTCGACCAAAAAGTCATCGACTACCTCGTTGCAGAATTCAAAAAAGAGAACGGCATCGACCTCGGGAAAGACAAGATGGCACTTCAACGTTTGAAAGATGCGGCTGAAAAAGCGAAGAAAGACCTTTCAGGCGTCACAAGCGCACACATCAGCCTTCCGTTCATCACAGCAGGTGAAGCAGGTCCACTCCACTTGGAGATGACACTCACGCGTGCGAAGTTTGAAGAATTGACGGCTGACCTTGTCGAACGCACAATGGAACCAACTCGTCGTGCCTTGAAAGATGCAGGACTTACACCATCTGACCTCGATAAGATCATTCTCGTCGGTGGTTCGACACGTATCCCTGCCGTCCAAAAAGCAATCCACGACTTCACGAAGAAAGAGCCATTCAAAGGGGTAAACCCGGATGAAGTTGTTGCACTCGGTGCGGCAATCCAAGGTGGAGTTCTTGCTGGAGACGTAAAAGACGTCGTTCTTCTCGACGTTACTCCACTCTCGCTCGGTATCGAGACAATGGGTGGCGTGATGACGAAATTGATTGATCGTAACACGACAATCCCGACATCGAAATCACAAGTGTTCTCAACTGCTGCAGATAACCAGCCTGCTGTTGACATCCACGTCCTTCAAGGGGAACGCCCGATGGCACCAGACAACAAGACACTTGGTCGCTTCCAATTGACTGACATTCCGCCAGCACCACGTGGTGTGCCACAAATCGAAGTTAAATTCGATATCGATGCAAACGGAATTGTTCACGTATCAGCGAAAGATCTCGGTACGAACAAAGAACAATCGATCACAATCCAATCTTCTTCAGGTATCGATGAGGCAGAAATCGAGCGTATGGTGAAAGAAGCTGAAGCGAACGCAGACGCAGATAACAAACGTAAAGAAGAAGCGGAACTTCGCAACGAAACAGACCAACTCGTCTTCGCGACAGACAAGGCAATCAAAGACCTTGGTGAGCAAGTGGAAGAGGCGGACAAAGAAAAAGCAGAAGCTGCGAAAGAAAAAGCAAAAACTGCTCTCGAAGGTTCAGACCTTGAGGCGATCCGTACAGCCAAAGACGAATTGTCAGCTGTCGTTCAAGAGTTGACGCAAAAAGTATATGCTAAAATGGCTGAACAGCAAGGTGCTGAAGGCGCAGAACCACAAACAGAAGCGAAACAGGACGATGATGTCGTGGACGCAGAGTTTGAGGATCTCGACGACCGTAAATAAACAGCCGTTGTAAAGGAGAGCGCCAAAGCAGGTTTCTGCTTTGGCTCTTTCCATGTTAAGGTAGAATCGGTAAAATCGATACGTAGATTGTAAGGATAGGAGCGAGAATAGTGGCGAAACGAGATTATTATGAAGTGCTCGGGCTCGACAAGTCGGCCTCAGCACAAGAAATCAAGCGGGCATACCGGAAGTTGGCCCGTCAATATCACCCGGATATCAACCAAGAGGCAGATGCGGCGGATAAGTTTAAAGAAATCGGTGAAGCCTATGAAGTGCTTTCTGACGAACAAAAACGTGCCCAGTATGACCGATTCGGTTTTGAAGGGGCGAACCAATTCGGAGGCGGCGGCGACTTCCAAGGTGGATTCGGAGATATCTTTGACATGTTCTTCGGTGGCGGTGGACGCCGTCAAGACCCGAACGCACCGCGTCGTGGGGAAGATTATCAATATGTAGTCGACCTTGACTTCATGGAAAGTGTGACAGGCAAGACGGAAACAATCGAGCTCGAAATTGAAGTCGAGTGTGACACGTGCATGGGGAACGGTGCGAAACCTGGAACGAAACCAGAAACGTGTAACCAATGTGGCGGCAGTGGCGTTGAAACGGTTGAGCAAAACACAATTCTCGGTCGTATGGTCAATCAACGTCCTTGTAGCAAGTGTCATGGTAGCGGTAAGACAATCAAAGAAAAATGTCCGACTTGTCACGGCTCAGGTCATGTGAAGAAGAAGCAGACCGTCGAGGTAAAAATTCCAGCCGGTATCGATAACGGTCAACAGATTCGTCTATCTGGAAAAGGCGGTCCTGGTGTGAACGGAGGACCAGCGGGAGACTTATACGTCGTCGTACGCGTGAAAGCTCATGAAATCTTTGAACGTGTCGACCAGCACATTGCGATGGAAATGCCGGTCACGTTCGCACAAGCGGCACTCGGCGCAGAGATCGAAGTTCCGACGGTTCACGGGAACGTGAGTTTGAAAGTGCCAGCCGGGACACAAACTGGCTCGAAGTTCCGCTTACGCGGAAAAGGGATGCCAAGTGTACGTGGTGGCGCGAATGGCGACCAGTATGTGAGCGTCATCGTCATGACACCGAAAAATATGACAGACCGTCAAAAAGAATTGCTTCGCGAATTCGAAGAAATCAGTGGCGAATCGGGTGTCGAAGAGGAACACGGCATGTTCCAAAAAATGAAAAAGTTCTTTAGTCACTAAAAGGAGTGTGTACAAACGATGAAATGGTCTGAAATTTGTGTCCACACGACACAGCTTGCGGTGGAAGCCGTATCGAACTTATTACACGAAGTGGGCGCACAAGGTGTCGTCATCGAGGACGTTGAAGACTTCGACCGAATGATGGCGGAAGACCATTTCGGAGAGATTTGGGACGTTTCGGATCGTGAAACGTATCCAACTTCTGGAGTACACGTCAAAGCGTACGTGCCGGCCTCAGGTGATTTCCAAGATGTGCTCGCAAACTTGAAAAAAGAAATCGAGCGACTCCGGAACATGCTTGATATCGGATCAGGTGAGGTCACGGTCGCAGAGATTGATGAGGAAGATTGGGCGCATTCTTGGAAGCAGTATTACAAGCCGGTCAAAATCTCACAACAGCTGACGATTGTCCCTTTGTGGGAAGAGTACACACCACAACCGGAAGAAAATGTCATCTTGCTTGACCCGGGCATGGCGTTTGGTACAGGTACACACCCAACGACGATGCTATGCATTCAAGCGATTGAGAACTACATCCAGGAAGGCGACCGCGTCATTGATGTCGGTACAGGATCGGGCGTATTGTCGATCGCGGCTGCAAAACTTGGAGCGACGAGCGTAAAAGCGCTAGACTTGGATTCGGTTGCTGTTGAAGCTGCTCGTCAAAACGTAGAGACGAACGGTGTTGAATCACTTGTTCAAGTGGATACGGGAGATTTATTAAAAGGTGTAGATGGAGAATATGACTTAGTCGTGGCAAACATCCTTGCCGATGTCATTCTTCTCTTCATCGAAGATGCATATGCTCGTACAAAAACGGGTGGTCGCTTCATCACATCCGGTATCATTGGAGAGAAACGGGCGGAAGTTACGAACGCTCTGATGGCTGCAGGTTTCGAGATTGAAGAGACACGCGTGATGGAAGACTGGGTCGCAATCATCGCCAAGAAAGGGTAAGCTATGCAACGTTATTTTCTGACACCAGAAGCTTTTACAGGAGATACTGTGTCACTTCCTTCAGATGTCGTTCATCATATTGGAACGGTCCTACGACAAGGACCGGGTTACGAAATGGTGCTTCTCGACGGGACGGGAAATGAGTACGCATGTGTCGTGACGTCACTTGAAAAGAAGCGTGGAGAGGCTAAAGTATTGTCGACTCGTCAATCAGAGACCGAACTGCCGATTGAAGTGACGCTCGCTTATGCGTTGCCAAAAGGAGACAAAGTCGAACTTGTCGCTCAAAAAGCGACCGAGCTCGGCGTTCATCATCTTCTATTGTTCGAATCTTCCCGATCAGTCGCCAAATGGGACTCGAAAAAAGTGCCGAAAAAAGTAGAACGTATTCAAAAAATCATGCAGGAGGCGGCTGAGCAATCGTATAGAGCCGTTGTCCCTTCATGTACGTTCCTCACTTCGAAACAGCTTTCGAAGCAGTTCGAAGAGTATGACGAAGTCATCATCGCATATGAAGAATCGGCAAAAGAAGGCGAGCAGTCGGCACTTGCCAACACATTGAATCGACTTCAATCAAAACAACGTCTCCTCGTTATCACGGGACCGGAAGGCGGATTTGACACAGCGGAAGTCACGCAATGGATAGAGGCTGGTGCGATCGCTTGCGCGTTCGGACCTCGAATTCTCAGATCGGAGACGGCTCCTCTTTATGCACTGTCTGCCATCTCGTACGCGCTTGAATTGGCGAAAGGATAAGAAAACGGCTGACCCACGTGGGCAGCCGTTTTTTCGTGAAAAAATTATTTTTTATTGATCGTGATGACTTTCTTCGTCACGTTGCCACCGAGGTCAGTCACTTCAAATGTGAAAGTGTTTTGTCCCTTCGTTACAGGAAGTGAGATGGTTTCGGTACGTGAGAATGCGCGCATCGCATAAGGTTCTTTCAACGTATGACTCCATTTCAAATCTCCGTTGACACGAAGTTTGATGTCGTCGAAGTTATCCGTCACTTGAACTTTCACGTTCACAGAGTTTTGCTTCGCCGAAACGTTTTTCGGAACGTTGCTGATCAACAGCGCGGCTTTTGTCGAGTCGACAAAGATTGGACGGACGAAGTTCGTCACGTTACCAGACGTGTCTTCCGCGATGAAACGAATCTTGTGGAATCCATCTTCATACGAACGTGTCGTATTGAACGTGTATTGTTTTGCAGCTGCGTCATACGTGAGTGGTACGTCCACATCGTCGACAGTGAACGATACAACGTCAGAGGCATCTTTGATTTGACCGATGATCGGTACAATCGATGAACCGTAAGGAGACAGGGCGAGTGGTGCATCGACAAAGACTCCTGGTTTATCTGCGTCATTTTCTGTAGATACGTCGCGTGTAATCACGTTACCCGCATTGTCTGAAACGCGAACCGATAGTTGGTCCGTTGATTCAAGTGGCGCATCGAGTGTGAAGTTTGCTGTATCTTTTGCTTCTTTCGCAACAACTTTCCCATTGAGAAGGAATTCGATACCATTGATTCCTGCAAAGTCGTCGGATGCTTTGACACTAGCCACACCTTCGTTCCAACGAATCGTGAAACGAGGGTCTGTGTAATCCACTTTCACTGGGATCCGAAGCGTCTGGGCTTGTTTTTTCATGTAGTCGATGCTCGCTTCAATTTCGTAGTAGTACGTTCCTTTCGGCGCCATCTCTCCGTTCAGTTTTCCGTCCCAAGCGTTATCTGACGTGTAATAGTATGGGTCACCACTTCCGCCATCAAAGTAGTTCTTTCTCAATTCCTCTTCGATTTTAAGGGTACGGAGGACGTTTCCTTTCTCATCGACAATCCGATATTTGATGTCTTTCGCATTTCGTAAGAGCGAGTAGACCGGGGTAGCCGTGTCTTTTGAACCGTCTCCGTCAGGCGAAATCGCTACCGCCTCTTCAGCTACAGACTCATCAAGTTTCTCTCCTAAATAGTTCCCGGCCGCATCGACCAATCCAGAGATTCCATAGAATGAACCATCTTCATAAATCGTTTCATCAAAGATTGGTGCTTTGCCCCAATCGCCTTCGAATCCAACGAATGGGACAACGAGTGACGGGTTACCGTCTGTCCCACGTGGGTCAGACAAGCGGAGGAATCCATCGACGAAATAACCATTCTCAAAGACTGATTTTGCAGATACCGTTCCTTCTAGCGTTTCAGGATTAAGTACTTGTGCCTTCGAGACGTCAATCGAGACGGTGATTTCTTTCTTCTGTTTTGCTTTCAACGTGACTTTACTTGTGTTTTTGCCATTGATTTTAATGACTGCTTGCTGAAGCGCCTGAGCTTCCATCGCATTCTGAATGACGCCATCCTTGTTAGTGACGGCAAGATCAGTCTGGAGGGAAGCAGCCACATCGTATGTGAGTGATTCGTCAGATATGTTTTCAACGACAATCGTGAACTTCGCCTTACTCTTCGACAATTCTTTCAAAGCGACTTTCGCTTCTTTCGTCTTCTTCTCATAAGCGACTGCCGGAGATGTGACGGCCGCATGGAGTTGCATGAGACCAGCCCCAGCCCGACGTGGTGAATATGGAAGGGATTGCTTCAATTCCTGGTTATACGGCCCGATGTCTGTGACGGGCTTCGACGTATTGAGTAGCAAGTTCTTTGCCATCGTCACACGAGCCGCTCCGCTCAAGTCGAAATCGCGATCGACGCGTTCAAGAACAAGAGCTGCACCGCCGGCAACGTGAGGTGCGGCCATCGATGTCCCGCTCATCAAACCGTATTGGTTGTCGTTGAACGTTGAGAAGATTTGACCGCCTGGGGCTGAAAGTTCCGGCTTGAAGTCAAGGTTCGGTGTGACACCCCAAGATGTGAAATCAGACATCGCGCCTGCCGAACGGTTGTTGACGCTGATCCGGTCACCGGCAAACGTGAGTTGGAGCGGTCCATCCGCTAATTTCTCTTTTAACTCGTTCCCGTCTTGGATGCTGAGTGATGCCATCGGGATGAGTGGTTGATCGAGAGCCATAGACACATAGTCTCCGTGTGAAACGGCGCCTCGTACGATGACACCGGCTGCCCCTTGTGCCTCAGCCGTTTTTTGAATCTTCGAGTAGAAGTATCCTCCATCGCGAACGGCGAGGACGAGCTTTCCTTTCACGTCTTTACCAGCATAGTTTTCTGGTTGCCCATCTCCGACGTAAACGACGTCATATGTACCTTCCGAGAATGCAGGTCCATCTTGTTTCTTCCATCCGATTTTTTCGTCACCGACGCGGAAAGCATCCAATTGAATTTGATCGTTCTCGAGTGAAGCGACCGATGTCGATGCTTGACTGACGCTTGGCGCACCGACGACACCCGTATCAGGGTTTGAAGCCGTTGGTAAGTCAAAGCCATGTCCGAAGTATGCTGAGTTCCCAGCAGAGATGGACATGAAGACACCGTTGTCTACAGCGCGTTGAACGGCTTGTTGCTCAGGTGAGTCGGCATCGACAAAACCTGCTGTTGAACCAAGACTCATGTTGATAACGTCAGCTCCAAGCTTGATCGCATCGTCAATCGCTTTAATATAAATATCTCCGTATGTAGATGCGTAGTTCGGGTCGTTACTGAATACTTTAAGACCAAGGATTTGAGCTTCAGGTGCGACTCCTTTAATTCCACCGTTTTCGAGATCACCGTTTGCAGCGACCGTCCCTGAGACGTGCTGACCGTGCATGGAAGCCCCTGGTGAATCATCTTTAATATCATCGTTTTCGTCGTAGTAATTATAGGCATATGGAACTTTCTCATTCACATATTCTCCAGGTAGACCGAACGAAGTGATGGCCTGATCGACTTCTGATTTTGTCAATTCTGCCGTTTTCGCATCCGTGATTCGGTAATCTCGGTGGTCGGCATCAATTCCCGAGTCGATGACAGCGACGACGGTGCCTTCCCCGGCAAATCCGTAATCTCCCCATGTTTGTTCGGCTTGTACCATTCCGTTACTTGTAACCATATCTGGTTTCACTTCAGGACGTTCATACTCGTTGACGACATGGACAGTCGCTACTTCAGGTAGAGCTTCAACTTTAGCGATTTCACTTGTTGAGAGGAAAGTGGAGAAGCCGTTAAAAACGGTCGTGAACTCTTCAATCGGTGTAGCAGTCACGCCTTGTTTTTTCAAAGCGGATTTTGCGCGTTTTTGTTCAGACTGTACAGATTGTTGTGCCTTGTTTTGTTCTGATTTCGTCAACTCATTAAATTTTTTCCCTTTTTGCGCTGCTTCTGCGATTGCAGGTGCACCGACGAGTTCGACGACGACCCGGACTTTTTTCTGTTTCTTTTCGAGCTCAATTTTTGGTTTGATGGAAGCTTCTGCTGAAACAGATGACGTACCCGCTTGAATCAACACAGGTGTTAAAGCAATACATGTAGCAAGTGAAGCGTTTAAGTAGACTTTTCTTCTTGACAACGTGTTTACCCCCTAATATTTGTTATTACCTGTAAAAAACAAAGATTTCCTCTTGCATTGTGAACTATCATATCGTTGTTCAGGGGAAAAAGAGTGGATTTTTTTGTAAAGTAGGGGAGTGTTTTTGCACAAATTTAAATGTTCAGACAATTACTAAAGACCTGAATCATAAGACCTATATCAAATTTTGGTGATCGTCAGAATCACGCGAATGACTTGAAATGTTCAAAAAAACCTGTTAATGTAACGTTAATGTTAAATACCAATAAAACATATCAATTTAGTCAGAATTAAGGATGGGGTGGCGCTATGAATTTACCATTCATGGATATCTTCAAGGATTGGGCGAAAGATTACGATACGGCAGTCGGGGGGCATGACGAACAATATCATGAAGTATTTGTCGGATATGATCAAATGCTTGATGACGTTGCGTTACACGTTGAAGGAACGGTCTTGGAATTTGGTGTCGGCACAGGCAACTTGAGTGCCCGAATTTTAAAGGGACATCCTTTAATTGCAATCGAACCTTCTCCAGAAATGAGGCAGATTGCAATTGAGAAGTTGGGCATATCGGTCGAACATGGAGATTTTCTCCGTTATCCAACGTTCTCACATGTTGATACGGTCGTTTCCTCGTACGCTTTCCATCACTTGACGGATTCTGAGAAAGAAACAGCGATCGGTCAATATGTTCGTGATTGGGGACATCCGAAATTCGTATTGCTTGATACAATGTTCGAATCTCCACACGCACGTCAAGAAATTATTGACTGGGCTACGGAACAAGGCTATTCAGACTTGGTCGAGGATTTAAATCGTGAATATTATCCATATACGACTACCATTCGTACGATGCTAGAGGCGAATGGATACAACGTGACAATGACACAGAAAAATAAATTTGTTTGGTTTGTCGTCGCTACAAAATAATTAGGAGGAATTACTCATGAAAACATATAACGTTGAAAGCTTTAACTTGGATCATACGAAAGTTCAGGCTCCATTTGTCCGTCTCGCCGGTGTGAAAGAAGGAACGGCTGATACGATTTACAAGTATGATATTCGCTTCATCCAACCGAACGAAGGCCTCATGCCGATGCGTGCTGTTCACTCTCTCGAGCATTTGATCGCCGAAAACAGCCGTAATCATTCAGAAGACATCGTGGACATTTCGCCGATGGGATGCCAAACAGGTTTCTATTGGACGATGTTGAATGATGGGGACTATGAGCGCATGCTCGACCTCGTAGAAGCGACATTGCGCGATGCAATGAACGCGGAAGAATTGCCAGCGCAAAACCCGGTACAGTGCGGGAATGCGAACCATCATGATTTTGAGGGAGCCAAAAAATTAGCAGCTGACATGCTTGCGAAACGTGACGAGTGGCATATCGTCTTCAAGGACGAAGCGTAAGATGATTGTCCGTGACGTCTATGAACTCATCGGGGACACACCGCTCATCGAGCTCCGTTCATTACCTGTTCCAGCTACGGTAAAAGTGTACGGGAAGATGGAGATGATGAATCCGGGAGGAAGTGTCAAAGACCGACTCGGCATGAATTTGATTGAGCGGGCGATGAAACGTGGAGACGTGGCACCAGGTGGTACGGTGATCGAGCCGACAGCCGGGAATACGGGAATCGGACTCGCGCTCGCTTGTCAGCGATACGACATTCGTCTGATTACCGTGACCCCTGAAAAGTTTAGTCAAGAGAAACAAGCATTGATGCGTCTCCTTGGAGCGACCGTCGTCAACACACCGACCGAGCTTGGAATGAAAGGCGCAATCAGTCATGCACTCGAGTTGGCTGAAGAATATGATGCATACGTGCCGGAACAGTTTTCAAACCCGGACAACCCGGACGCCTATGTCGACATTCTTTCGCAAGAGTTGTTGAAGGACGTGCCACAAATCGATGTATTTGTAGCGGGTGCGGGTTCAGGAGGTACGTTCACCGGTGTCGCCAAAACGTTAAAACCACAAGGGACGAAAACCGTCGTCGTGGAGCCGGTTGGTTCGATTTTGAACGGCGGTGAGCCAGGTCCACATAAAACAGAAGGAATCGGCGTCGAAAAATGGCCGCCATTTTTGGAAAAGGCTTATGTCGATGCGATTCATACCATCACAGATGAGGAAGCCTTCTATTACGTGGCGCATCTTGCGAAACAGGAAGGATTGCTCATCGGAAGTTCTTCTGGTGCTGCCATCGCAGCATGTGTAAAGGAAGCAAATCAAATGTCAGAAGGCACGATTGTGACGATCTTGCCAGATAGTGCAGAACGATATTTAAGTCAAGGAATTGTCAAGGAGGCAGAACATGCGTACAAAGACAGCACTCATTCACGGCGGTAAAACGACCGACCCATTAACAGGGGCGGTCACACCACCGATTTATCAAACGAGCACATATAAGCAAGACGGAATCGGTAACTTACGGGAAGGATATGAGTATTCTCGATCTGCAAACCCGACACGTACCGCACTTGAGACACTCATAGCGGATATCGAAGGCGGTGTGCAAGGTTTTGCATTTGGGTCTGGGATGGCTGCCATCTCGACCGTACTCATGTTGTTGAAATCTGGAGACCACGTCATCGTCGGGTCTGATGTATATGGAGGAACATACCGTGTATTCAATCGAGTATTTCAGTCACGAGGCTTGGAGGCAACTTTTGTCGATACATCCGATGAAACGGCGGTTCGTGATGCGCTACAAGCGAACACGAAAATGATTTATGTGGAGACACCGACAAATCCACTCTTGAACGTGACGGATATCCGAGCGATGCGCACGATTGCGGATGAGGCAGATGTCTTGCTCGTCGTAGACAACACGTTCATGACACCTTACTTCCAAAATCCGATCGACCTTGGTGCCGACTATGTCTTACACAGCGCCACAAAATATTTAGGCGGTCATAGTGACGTCGTGGCAGGTTTAGTCGTCGCACGTACGGAAGAACAAGGAGAAGCGTTGGCATTTCTCCAAAATTCGGTCGGTGCAGTCCTCGGACCCCAAGACAGCTTCCTCGTCGTACGTGGAATCAAGACACTTGCCGTTCGAATGGAAGAGATTGAATCGAACGCACGGGCGTTGGTTGAATTCTTACAATCAAACGAGAACGTGTCACGTGTACTCCACCCAAGTGTCTCTAGTGAAGAAGCGAAACGCGTCCACTTGTCGCAAGCGCGTGGGTTCGGTGGCATGATTGCGTTTGACGTCGGTTCGGCCGAAGCGGCTGAAATGATGGTCGCGAAGACGAAGTATTTCACGCTCGCAGAGAGCCTAGGTGCAGTTGAAAGCTTGATCAGTGTTCCGGCTCGCATGACACATGCGTCGATTCCGGCTGAGCGACGTGCAGAACTCGGGATCACGGACGGACTCGTTCGAATCTCAGTTGGATTAGAAGATATCGATGATTTAGTTGAAGATTTAGCACAAGCTCTATCTGCCATCGAACAGATAAAGCAATAAACAGTAGGGGACGCGATTTCGCGTCCTTTTTTCATGAAACAAAAGCCTTGTATCGGAAGTCATTCATCGACTAAACTATTTTTATCTTGAAAGAGAGCGGGTGAACGTGTGAACAAGGGAGTATGGACGACAATCGGGGCCTACGTGATGTGGGGCGTCCTCCCAATCTATTGGAAGTTTTTGCAGGAAGTGCCGAGTGGGCAAATTTTGGCACATCGTATCGTTTGGTCCTTTTTATTTATTTTACTCGTCTTAAGATGGACGAATCAGTGGAAAGAGTTCGGTTACGCTCTTCGCCACCCTGCCACACGAAACGCGTTCATGTTGAATGGATTCATCGTCAGTGCAAACTGGTTCGTGTACATATGGGCTGTCAATCACGGTTATATCATCGAGGCATCCCTCGGATATTATATTAACCCGCTTGTCAGTATGGTGTTAGGGGTGCTCGTCTTTCGGGAATCATTAAACCGAGTCCAATGGATGGCGGTCGGGATCGCGTCAATCGGCGTCCTCGTCTTGACGCTTGGGTATGGCTCGTTTCCGTGGATCTCGTTCGTATTAGCGAGTACGTTCGGTTTTTATGGAATGGTGAAAAAAAGGCGACCTCTCGCTTCAACAGTCAGTCTCGGGATTGAGACGTTAGCTGTCGTGCCTGTCGCGCTCATCTTTCTCAGCAATCAGGTCGTCACGGATCAGATTGCTTTCGACATGTCACCGATGATTTGGGTCGCATTGCTAGGGACGGGTGTGGTGACGGCGCTTCCGCTTCTCTTGTTTGGTTACGGGGCACAACATATCCCGTTCACACTCGTCGGATTCCTTCAATTCATCGCACCGACACTTAGTCTGATTATCGGAGTCGTCATGTATCATGAACCGTTCACAGCGTATCATGTCTTCGCATTTACTTGTATTTGGCTGGCCATCTTCTTTTTCAGTTGGAACAGTTGGGTCGTCGCTCGTAAACGTCGTCAGCTCATTTGAATTTGAAAGCTGTTACATCTCGAAAAAACATGGTAATATGTTAGATGTCAGACTTATTTGTCAGAGGAGGAAATGAATAATGGAATTAGCCCGTTATATCGACCACACAGCTTTAAAAGCTGAAACAACAAAAGATCAAGTTACAAAACTTTGTGCAGAGGCACTCGAATATAAGTTCGCAAGTGTCTGTGTCAACCCAACATGGGTCAAATATGCTGCGGAGCAACTTAAGTCAGATGACGACGTCAAAGTATGTACAGTCATCGGATTCCCACTCGGAGCGAACACGCCTGAAGTGAAAGCGTTCGAAACAAAAGACGCGATCGCAAACGGTGCGGATGAAGTCGATATGGTGATCAATATCGCAGCACTCAAAGACGGCGACTACGACCTCGTAGAGCGTGACATTCGTGCGGTTGTCGAAGCGGCAAACGGTACACTCGTCAAAGTCATCTTTGAGACGTGCATGCTTACAAAAGAAGAAATCAAGAAAGCTGCTGAACTTTCAGTGAAAGCTGGAGCAGATTTCGTCAAAACATCAACTGGTTTCTCAACTGGTGGCGCAACGGTCGAAGACATTCGTCTCATGCGTGAAACAGTTGGACCAGACCTCGGCGTAAAAGCTTCAGGCGGTGTTCGTGACTTCGAAGGAGCGAAAGCGATGATCGATGCTGGTGCGACACGCATCGGTGCTTCAGCTGGTATCGCAATCGTCACAGGCGGACGTTCAGACAGCGACTATTAATAAGTGGTTGACCACACGACTTAATTTCACTATAATATGATATGACGTGTGAAACACGTTTCCTTAGTCGTGTAATTCGGAGGGAGGGAAAACTAGTGGAAACTCGTGTCCGTAAAAACGAATCGCTTGAAGACGCTCTTCGTCGTTTCAAACGCGGTGTTTCGAAAGATGGCACACTTGCCGAAGTTCGTAAACGTCGTCACTACGAAAAGCCAAGCGTAAAACGTAAATTGAAATCAGAAGCTGCGCGTAAGCGTAAGAAATTCTGATTCCAGTTTCATTGTGTAGAGAGGGTGTTGGCTCATGAGTCTTCAAGAACGCTTGACGGACGACATGAAGCAAGCCATGCGCGCTAAACAAAAAGATCGTCTCACGACGATCCGGATGGTAAAAGCGTCGCTCCAAAATGAGGCTATCAAACTAGGTCGTCAAGATCTTACCGAGGAAGAGGAACTCACGGTGCTCAACCGAGAGATGAAACAGCGCAGAGACTCCCTCCGAGAATTCGAAAGCGCTGGTCGTGAAGACCTTGCTTCCAAAGTAGCAGAAGAGATTGTCGTCCTAGAAGCCTATATGCCTGAACAACTTTCAGAAGATGAAGTGACTGCGATCGTCCAAGCAGCAATTGCTCAAACGAACGCATCCGCTCCATCTGATATGGGTAAGGTGATGGGCGTCGTCATGCCGCAAGTCAAAGGCAAGGCAGACGGTGGTCTTGTGAACCGAATCGTCAAACAACAATTGACGAATTGATGAAAAAGCAGAACTTTTCGGGAAACCGAAAGTTTCTGCTTTTTTTGCGTATTCTGAAACCACATTCATTCTTGTTTCGTATACACTAGAGATAGGAGATAGCTTTGAATTTGGAAGGGGGTAGTAAGACGATGACATTTGGTCTCGGAGTGATTCTGACAGTCTTTTTTGTCGGAGTCGTCCTTCTTGGAATTGAAGTGTTCGTTGCAGGGTTTGGATTGTTCGGTTTACTTGGGATCGGAGCGGTTGTTGCCAGTTTGATTATGGCGGGTGCGACAATCGGTCAGCTATGGCTTTCCATCGGTTTAGCGGCAGCGGTGCTCACTGGACTTGGGTTCTGGGCATACCGCCGATTAAGTACGAATCGTCCTCTCATTTATAAAGGGTTGATTTTGACGGATTCGACATCGACCGAAAAAGGTTACTTGTCCCATGATGACCGTAAACAACTTCTCGGGAAAGTCGGTGTGACGTTAACACCACTTCGCCCGGCCGGTACTGCCGAAATCGACGGAGAACGTATTGACGTCGTGACAGAGGGTGGCTATCTCGATCAGCAGACAAAAATTCAGGTATATAAAGTGGATTCAGGGCGGATTGTCGTTCGGACCTTTATAGAACCGAAGGAGGATGTAACAGAATGACACCAGAACTATTGACGACGTTACTCATTACAGGTGGAGGATTGATTGCGCTTGCCGTCTTCTTCACGTTTGTACCAATCGGATTATGGATTAGCTCATTCGCAGCAGGTGTACACGTCTCGATTTTCACATTGGTCGGAATGCGCCTTCGCCGCGTCGTACCATCAAAAATTGTTAACCCATTGATTAAAGCAGTCAAAGCCGGTCTCGGTTTAAACACGAACCAACTGGAAAGTCACTTCTTAGCGGGTGGTAATGTTGACCGTGTCGTAAACGCATTGATTGCGGCACACCGCGCAAACATCGAATTATCGTTCGAGCGTGCCGCTGCCATTGACTTGGCAGGTCGTAACGTACTAGAAGCCGTACAAATGTCGGTTAACCCGAAAGTCATCGAGACACCGTTTATCGCCGGTGTGGCAATGGACGGGATTGAAGTGAAGGCGAAAGCGCGTATTACAGTGCGTGCCAATATCGATCGTCTCGTCGGTGGTGCAGGAGAAGAAACGATTATCGCCCGTGTCGGAGAAGGTGTCGTATCGACGATCGGGTCTCAAAACAATCATAAGCACGTACTGGAGAACCCAGATATGATTTCACGTACCGTACTCACAAAAGGTTTGGATTCAGGTACGGCGTTTGAAATTCTCTCGATTGATATTGCAGATATCGATATCGGTAAGAACATCGGGGCGGTCCTTCAGACTGACCAAGCCGAAGCAGATAAAAAGATTGCTCAAGCGAAGGCGGAAGAACGCCGAGCGATGGCGATTGCTCGCGAACAGGAAATGAAGTCTTCTGTAGAGGAAATGCGTGCGAAAGTTGTCGGCGCCGAAGCGGAAGTCCCACTCGCGATGGCCGAGGCGTTGCGTAACGGTAAACTCGGCGTCATGGATTACGTGAATTACTTGAACGTTCAAGCAGATACGGAAATGCGTAAAGCGATCGGGTCACCTATCGATTCTGAATCAGATAGTGAGTGATAAATATGGATGGACTATGGGTACTTTTGTTAGCAGCCTTCGGAATCGCCTCGGCGGTGATGAAGCGGCTTGAAAAGTCATCGTCTTCAGGCGACCGTCCTCAAAGCAGTGAACTGAAACGCTACTTGGATTCGGTCGGAGACGTGATGAAGGAAATTGAATCGGCGTTTGACGACTCCGAATCAGAACAAAAGCCAGCACCACAAAAGGTGAGACGTCGGATAGCGCGTACCGAAGAGCGACCAGCTCCTCGGGAACGTCAAGTCGAGATGCCGAAAGTGAGTGCGCAGTTTGAACAAGCGGTGAAAATCCCTCCAATTCAGGAGGAAATTAAACCGCGACAACTGAAAGTTTCGAAAAAACAAATGCGGGAAGCTGTCATTTGGAGCGAGGTATTACAACCTCCGATCTCGAAACGAAAGAAGTAAGGCAAAGGCAGTAACCTCGCGTTACTGCCTTTTGCATGGGGAAAATACACGGTCTTTCTTTCACGATAGGCGTGATAGTGCTAAAGTAAAAGAGGAATAACCGATATTTAGAGGGGGCAACGTATCCATTGATTATGACTGATAAAATACCTTTCGTCATGGAACATGCGAATGAAGCACAAGCTTTACTCGGACCGAAAGATGAAGTGTTCCAAGCGATTGAGACAGAATTGAAAGTGGCACTCATTCCAAGAGGCGAGGAATTGATTATCCAAGCTGATACTGGAGAAGCGCTAGAATTGACAAAGCAAGTCATCCTCACGTTACAGACGTTAGTGAAAAAAGGTGCACGTCTTAACGAGAGCGACGCCATCAGTGTCATTCAACATATCCAAGTCGGAAAGGGTGACGAACTGCTCGAACATTATGAGCGTGTCGTCTTCACGACAAACAAGGGAAAACCGATTCGTGCTAAAACAGTTGGGCAGAGTCGTTATGTTCGCGCAATCGAACGACGAGACCTCGTCTTTGGAATCGGACCGGCTGGAACAGGTAAAACGTATTTGGCAGTCGTGCTAGCGGCGCGCGCACTAAAAGAAGGTCAGGTGAAACGGATTATCTTGACGCGACCTGCCGTTGAAGCAGGGGAGAATCTTGGGTTTTTACCAGGTGATTTGAAAGAAAAGGTAGATCCTTATCTTCGACCGTTATATGATGCCTTATTCGACGTCTACGGCGTTGAACAGACGAATCGCTTATTAGAACGAGGGACAATCGAAGTGGCTCCTCTCGCCTATATGCGTGGACGTACATTAGAAGATGCGTTTGTCATATTAGATGAGGCACAAAACACGACGAAAGAACAAATGAAGATGTTTTTGACGCGACTCGGTTTCGGATCGAAGATGGTGGTCACGGGGGATTTGACACAAGTCGATTTACCGAAAGGCAAGGCGTCAGGTTTACAAGAGGCGTTACGCTTATTAGAGGGCGTGGATGGGATTCATTTTGAACACTTCAGCGCGTCTGACGTCGTCCGTCATCCACTCGTTAAGAAAATAATCAACGCCTATAGTACAGACCTCACATAAGGACGATAGTGAGGTCAATGATCGTGAAAGGGGGGCACACGAATGCAGCAAGCTAAACATTGGACAGTCGCGACGATTTCGCTGATTTTCTTTCTCTTACTAGGTGCCATTCTATACTTCACCGTGCGCCCGTCCATTATTAGTGTGGAACCGTTAGGGATTGCCGAACAGGACATCCGGTCTCCGATTACGGTCGAGGATCGAGTGGCGACTGAACGGTTGAAACAAGAAGTAACGAACGGCGTCGGCAGTCAGTTTTCGCTACGTCGGGAATTTGCCGACCAACAGATTGCTAAAGTCGAGCAATTGTTCGCGGCGTTCGACCAAACCGATGAAGAGACGGAACTTGCAGATATTAAGAACCGTCTGAACTCGACAGAAGCGAGCGGGGTACTCGCTGACGAAGAACTGAACTCACTCCTAGAGGCGACGGAAGATACGCGCCAAACCGTTGAAGACGTGACGGTAACGGCTTTGCAACAAGTGATGGACGACCGGATTGAGGCAAGTAATGAAGCGGTCGCAGCGGCCAGAGACCGCGCGGCTGCAATCGTTGATCAATCACCACTCTCGTTTGAATTCCGTGCAATCGCAAAAACATTAAGCGATGAACTCATCGTCCCAAACTATGTGTTTGACTCTGAGGCGACTCGTCAAAAAGAACAAGAAGCCGTCGATGCAGTCGATCCTGTCATCATCCAAGAAGGGCAACTTCTTGTCAGTCAAGGGGAAGTCGTCACGCGTGAGATTTATCGGAAGCTAGAACTCACTGGAGCGATCGATCCGAACCGGTCACTCGCTCCACTGTTCGGATCATTCTTATTGAGCGGGTTGTTGACGGGCGGTTTCTTGTTCATGCTCATTCGCTCGAAAATCAAAGATTTATTACTAAGCCCGAAAATATTAGTGACCGTCTACGGGTTGCTTCTGTTACAACTCGGTATCTTCTTTGGCGTCGGATACATCGGCGTCGACTACACGACATATGCTTATCTCTTGGCACCGACCGCCTTCGTCGTATTATTACTACGTATCTTGATTGACGAGCGTGTCGCCCTCGCATCGGCGTTCATTACTATGATTGCGGGAAGTATCGTCGTCACATTTGGACAAAGCACGAACTTCATGACATTGGTATATGTCGCGACTGGAAGTTTCTTAGCCGTCTTTTTGGTCGAACCGAAAATTCAGCGGAAGCGCTTGTTCTTGTCGGGCGTCTTACTCGGCATCGTGAACATCATCATGGTCATCGCATTGCTCTTATTGCGAAACGTCCAAGTGACTTGGGAAATGGCGATGTACCTTTCTGGGTTTGCCGTCATCAGTGCTTTGTTATCCATCGTATTGACATTTGGGTTCTTGCCTTTCTTAGAACCATGGTTTGGCGTCTTGTCGTCTGGTCGACTCGTCGAATTGATGAGTCCGACACATCCATTGCTCCGAAAGCTCTTGATGGAAGCGCCTGGCACGTATCATCATAGTATGATGGTGGCAAACTTGGCTGAATCGGCTTGTGAAGCCATTGGAGCAGACGGTTTGCTCGCAAGGGTGGCGAGCTATTACCACGACCTCGGGAAAACGGAACGTCCTCTTCACTTCATTGAAAATCAACAAGGTGGAGGGAATCCGCACGATCGTCTGACACCAGAAGAGTCCGCTGACATCATCATGGCTCACCCTTATGATGGGGCCGATCTGTTGCGACGCTATAAATTACCAAAGGAAATCATCGATATTGCTGAGCAACATCATGGGACATCTTTATTGAAATACTTCTTTGTCAAAGCGAAAGAAGATCATGAGAAAGACGTGGTGGAGTCCAGATATCGTTATCCTGGTCCAAAGCCTCAAACACGGGAAGCGGCGGTCGTCATGATTGTCGACTCAATCGAAGCGGCCGTTCGTTCGCAAAAACAACCGACACCGGAGAAAATCCGGATGCTCGTCCGTGCCATCATCCGTGATAAACTGGCAGACGGACAGTTTGAAGACTGCGACTTGACGACAAAAGAAATTTGGCGCGTCGGTGAGAGCGCATGCGAGACGTTGACGGGCTTGTTCCACGAGCGAATTGAATATCCAGAACTAAAGAAAGAGGGAGAACTACATGCAAATCATCTCGAACGATGAACATGAATTGTTGACAGTGTCTCAAATCGAGCTTGTCGAGTCGATTCTAAAACATGCCGCACAATTAGAAGAGGTCGAAGAGCCGAGTGAATTATCGGTCACCTATTTAACGAATGAAGAAATCCATGAGGTGAACCGGGAGTGGAGAGGCAAAGATGCTCCGACCGATGTAATCAGCTTTGCCTTTGATGAGATGGGCGAAGACGAAATGGACTTCACACTCGATGAAGACGAACCGCATCTCCTCGGAGACTTGGTCATCTCGGTGGAACGATGCCGCGAACAAGCAGCGGACTACGGACATTCCTTTGAACGAGAACTCGGTTTCTTGGCCATCCATGGATTCCTTCATCTTTTAGGATATGACCACATGACACCAGAGGAAGAGGCGGAAATGACCGCAAGACAAGAGGAAGTTCTCACTCATTTCGAGTTGAAGCGAGGCAACGTGTGAGACCGTTTCGTGTGGCATGTGAGGGAATCCTCCATGCCATTCGGACAGAACGGAATATGCGTGTCCATCTCATATCCGCCTTACTCGTATTTGCTGTCGCGATTTGGCTACAAACGACAAGGATGGAAAACCTCGTCCTACTTGCCTGGGTGACGCTAGTCCTAAGTTTAGAGCTCATGAACACGGCAATCGAGCGAGCGGTCGACCTTGTCACAAAAGATGTCCACCCACTCGCGAAACAGGCGAAAGATGTGGCCGCGGGTGCCGTACTCGTCGCTTCAATCGGAGCGGCTGTGACAGCACTCATTATATTCGGTCCAAGGCTATGGAACGTGCTATACTAAGAGTTCTGAAATTGAGAAAGCAGGTGCACTATGTATCAAGAAGATTTTAAATCTGGTTTCGTGTCGATCATCGGTCGACCGAACGTCGGAAAATCAACATTCCTAAACCGCGTAATCGGTCAAAAGATTGCCATCATGTCGGATAAACCACAAACAACCCGAAATAAAGTACAAGGTGTGTATACGACGGATGATTCCCAAATCATTTTCATCGATACACCGGGAATCCATAAACCAAAACACCGCCTCGGTGACTTTATGATGAAAGTGGCGACGAACGCCCTTCGCGAAGTCGATGCAATTCTTTTCATGGTGAACGTGACGGAACCTCGTGGCGCCGGCGATGACTTCATCATTGAAAAATTGAAAGGACTCGACACACCTATCATTTTGGTGATGAATAAAATCGACTTGATTCACCCGGATGAACTGCCGAAAGTGATCGAGCAATATACAAATGAATTGGACTTTGCAGCGTACGTCCCAATCTCGGCTTTACAAGGCAATAACGTCGAACCACTCCTAGGAGAGATTAAGAAACTGTTACCTGAGGGACCGATGTACTATCCGGCCGATCAAGTGACGGACCACCCGGAGCGGTTTATTATCTCAGAGATGATTCGCGAAAAAGTGTTGCATAAGACGAGAGACGAAGTCCCGCACTCGATCGCTGTGGCAATCGAATCGATCAAGAAACGTGATAACTCGGAGATGATTGATGTCGAAGCCGTCATCATGGTGGAACGTGATTCGCAAAAAGGAATCATCATTGGGAAAAAAGGGGCGATGCTCCGTGAAATCGGGACAGACGCGCGTCAAGACATCGAAGCGCTTCTCGGCACGAAAGTGTACTTGAACCTTTGGGTCAAAGTCCAGAAAGACTGGCGTAACAAGATGGGTCAGCTTCGTGACCTCGGTTTCCGCGACGACGAGTATTAAGCCATGTTACAAAAAGTCACGGGAATCGTCATTCGTACCGTCAATTATGGTGAATCGAATAAAGTCGTGACATTGTTTTCAGAAGAGCTTGGCAAAGTTGCGATTATGGCACGAGGCGCAAAAAAACCGGGGAGCCGGTTTCATGCCTCGAGCCAGCCGTTTGTAGAAGGTGTGTATATTTTCCCTTCTAGCCGTGGGCTCGCTCAGTTAAAATCATCCGATGTCATGACGTCCTATCCGGAAATCCGGAAAGATGTCGACCGGATGGCGTACGCCATGTACTGGTTGGAGCTCGTCGACCGGTCTGTCGAGGGTCGGGTACAAAATCGTCCGCTCTTTCGGATTTTACAGGACGCGCTTCAAGCATTGAATGCGGGCATGGATGCAGATGTGATTACCCATCATCTCGAACTGCGCATCTTGCATCTTCTAGGTGTTTCCCCGGTGCTGACAGGGTGTGTCCGCTGTGGAGACGTGACGGACCCGATGTATTTCTCGGTCGCCTCTGGCGGTTTTTTATGTGGGCGGCATCGAGAAGAGGGAGCGGTTCGATTATCAGAACGTCTTGCCAAATTGCTTTACTTGATGAGCAAACACGAACTGTCAGAATTTCGGAACGTACCGTTGTCGAACGAGTCCAGACTCCTCTTGCGCCAACTCTTTGATGCGTATATGGAGTCGTATAGTGGGCTGCGATTAAAGACGAAACGAGTGCTCGACCAAATGATCCGCCTTCATCTGAATGAGGATTGACTTTTTAAACCGAATTCGATACGATGAGTTACGATTAGACAAATGAAATAGCGTGCGCGATGAAGGAAAAAAGTAACTCTTCCTGTCATGAATGAAGCGAGTTCGGGGTGGTGTGAGCCGAGCGTCATGAGGAGAGTGAATGGCGATTCCAGAGCGCCCACATCTTTTTAAGAGTGGCCCCGTTGTTGGGGCAAGTAGGGTGGAACCGCGGGAATCAATCCCGTCCCTATGTGCTAGGCACATAGGGGCGTTTTTTGTCGTTTCAATACTATTGGAGGTGTCATTTATGAAGCACATGACTGTGCAAGAGATTATTCTCACGCTACAAAACTTTTGGGCATCGAAAGGCTGTTTGACGATGCAAGCGTACGATGTGGAAAAAGGAGCAGGGACGATGAACCCGATGACGTTCCTTCGAAGCCTTGGTCCAGAGCCTTGGAACGTTTGTTACACGGAACCGTCACGCCGCCCGGCTGACGGACGTTATGGGGAAAACCCGAACCGCTTGTATCAACACCATCAGTTCCAGGTGATCATGAAACCGTCACCGAGCAACATCCAAGAGTTGTACTTAGAAAGTCTCGAGTTGATTGGAATCAACCCTCTCGAGCATGACATCCGTTTCGTCGAAGATAACTGGGAAAATCCGACATTCGGAGCAGCCGGTCTCGGTTGGGAAGTATGGCTGAACGGGATGGAAATCACGCAATTCACGTATTTCCAACAAGTCGGAGGAATCGAGTGTGACCCGATTGCGGTTGAAATCACATACGGTCTCGAACGCCTCGCTTCGTACATTCAGGAAGTCGAGAGCGTATTCGACCTCGTTTGGACGGATGGATTCAAGTATGGAGACATCTTCTACCAGCCTGAGTTCGAACACTCAAAATATACGTTCGAGTTATCAGACGTCGATATGCTCTTCACGCTATTTGACACATATGAGAAGGAAGCAAAACGTGCTCTCGAAGAAAATCTCGTCTTCCCTGCGTATGATTACATTTTGAAGTGTTCACATACGTTCAACTTGTTAGACGCAAAAGGTGCGATTTCCGTGACAGAACGTACTGGATTCATCCAACGCGTCCGTAATATGTCACGTGCATGTGCTGCTAAATTTATTGAAGAACGGGAACGCCTTGACTTCCCGCTTTTGAAACAAGAGAAAGCAGGTGACTTGAATGCGTGACCTTTTACTAGAGATTGGATTAGAAGAACTACCGGCTCAATACGTTTTACGCTCAGAGAAGCAATTGGCAGAGCGCGTCGATGCGTTCTTGAAAGAAGCACGTGTTGAATTCGGTTCAATCGATGTGTATTCTACACCTCGTCGTTTAGCTGTAATCGTTCGCGATGTGGCAGAAACACAACAAGATTTGACGGAAACTCTTCGTGGGCCTGCGAAGAAGATTGCTCAAGACGCTGAAGGGAACTGGTCGAAAGCGGCAGAAGGTTTTGCTCGTGGTCGTGGATTAACAGTAGAAGACTTATACTTCGCCGAAGAAAAAGGTGTTGAATACGTCTTCGCAGAACGCCATGAGGCGGGTCAAGATACGATGTCGTTATTAAATGGCCTTGAAGATGTCGTTCGGAGCTTGACGTTCCCGAAAAACATGAAGTGGGGAACGAGCAGTTTACGCTACATGCGTCCGATTCGTTGGTTGATCGCCCTCTTCGGTCAAGACGTCATCGACTTTACGATTGAAGGCGTGAAAACAGGTAATGTGACGAGAGGTCACCGTTTCCTCAGCAAGGGAGATGTCGTCGTCGAGTCACCTGCTGAATATGTAGAAGCGCTAGAGGCTGCATTTGTCATGGCAAGTTACGAGACACGTAAAGCCGAAATCGAACGTCAAATTCAAACGCTCGCAACAAATCAAGGGTGGACGATTCCGCTTGATGCCGACTTGTTAGAGGAAGTCACGAACTTAGTCGAGTGGCCGACTGCCCTCTTTGGTGAGTTTGATGAGACGTACCTTGACTTACCGGAAGAAGTCCTCATTACGACGATGAAAGAGCACCAACGCTATTTCCCGGTATATGTTGATGGAACGTTGAAAAACTATTTCGTTACCGTTCGAAACGGGAACGCCGATCATCTCGAAAACGTCGCACGCGGGAACGAAAAGGTCATCCGTGCGCGTCTTGCGGATGCGGTCTTCTTCTACGAAGAAGATAAAAAAACAAAAATTGATGATCAGCTTGCACGTCTCGATCGAATCGTTTTCCACGAAAAATTAGGAACGACTGGTGCGAAAGCGCGACGTGTGACCGAAATCGCACAAGCCCTTGCTCCTTTGTTTGATGCGGACCTTGAAAAAGTAAATCGTGCTGGTGCGATTCATAAGTTTGACCTTGTCAGCCAGATGGTTTACGAGTTCACAGAACTTCAAGGAATCATGGGGGAGAAGTATGCCCTTCAACAAGGTGAGGACAAGGAAGTGGCTGCGGCTATTCGTGAACACTACATGCCACGTTTCGCGGGTGATTCGTCTCCGGAGACGGCAACAGGTGCCGTGCTTGCTCTCGCAGATAAGCTCGATTCGATTGCTGCGTTCTTTGGTATCGGCATGATCCCGAGTGGTTCACAAGATCCGTTCGCACTTCGTCGCCAAGCACAAGGAGTCGTACAAATCCTTGGGGATTGGAAGATTGATCTCTCAATCGACAAACTTCTTTCGAAAGTTGTCGAATTACAACTGGAGGCAGGACTCTATGATGCCGATAAAGAACAAGTCAAGGCACAGCTCGTGGAGTTCTTTACACTTCGTTTGAAATATCGTTTGCAAGAACAGCAGGTTCGCTATGATGTGATTGATGCCGTGTTGACGACTACGCTTACGGTTGACCGTCTTGATGCTCGTGCACATGCGATTCAACAATTCGTCACGGCGGACGCGAAGTCATTGATCGAGCAATTGTCACGCGTCGTCAATATCTCGAAAAAAGGTGAGCCAGGAGACGTCGATCCGTCATTGTTTGAAAACGACCAAGAGGTTGCCTTACATGAAGCGATCGAACAGACTGCTCCTGATGCGATGAATGCCGTTCAAACAGGAGACTACAACAAAGCGCTTCAACTTCTTCAGACGCTTGAATCACCAATTATGATGTACTTTGAACATACAATGGTTATGAGTGATGACGAGGCGGTACGCCAAAACCGACTCCACGAAATGAACCGACTTGCTACGACGATTAAGAGTGTCGCAGACTTCAACGCGCTCGTACTCTAACAAACTAGAGGGGGTTGGCTATGCAACTGAATGAACGCCAACAAAAAATCGTCGAGATTGTAAAAGAAAATGGACCGATTACAGGGGAGCAAATCGCGCAGGAATTATCGCTGACGCGTGCGACCTTGCGTCCGGATCTTGCGATTTTGACGATGACAGGAATACTTGAAGCAAGACCTCGCGTCGGCTACACGTTTGTTGGCAAACGGAATTCGTCGATGCTCCGCGAAAAGCTAGATTCCTTGACCGTTGGGGATTTCATGTCCTCTGCGAAAGTCGTTCGGGATGAGATGACGGTATATGATGCGATTGTTACGCTGTTCTTAGAAGATGTGGGCTCGTTGTTCGTTGTCGGACGTGACAGAGAACTCGTAGGGGTATTGTCACGTAAAGACCTCCTTCGCGCCGCCATTGGGAATCAGGATTTGGATCAATTACCGGTCAACGTCATTATGACACGCATGCCGAATATCACGGTTTGCGAGAAAAGTGAGACATTGATTCGTGCGGGAATGAAATTGATTGAGAAACAAATCGATGCCATGCCGGTCGTTGAAGAAAAGGATGGTAAATTGATTGTTCTCGGTCGGATGACGAAAACGAACATGACGAAAGTGCTCATTGCGTTAGCGAACGATGAGTCGATTTGAGGAGGAAACCGATTTGACTACGAAACAACTCGTTTTTGTGGTAAGTGACTCGGTCGGAGAGACATGTGAGCTCGTAGTCCGAGCAGCGAGTATCCAATTCCATGAGAATGCAATCGAAACGCTCCGAATCCCATTCGTTGAGGATGAGCAGACGATTATCGATGTGGTCACACAAGCGAAGGCGCAACAAGCAATCATTGCATTCACGCTCGTCAATGAAGAACATCGCGCGCTTCTCATGAGGCTCGGGGAAGAACACCAGGTCAAGACGGTTGACTTGCTTGGTGATTTACTCGATGTCTTATCGGGACAACTGAAAGAAGCCCCACGTGAAAAACCGGGACTCATCTATCGCTTGGACGATGATTATTTCCGCAAAATCGAAGCGATGGAATTTGCCGTTAAATATGACGATGGTCGAGATCCGCGTGGTCTGAAGAAAGCCGACATCGTACTCGTTGGTGTCTCACGAACATCGAAGACACCACTGTCTCAATATTTAGCATTGAAGCGATATAAAGTCGCGAACGTCCCGCTCGTACCAGAATCACGACCTCCTGAAGAACTGTTTGATCTACCGGCAGAACGGTGTGTCGGGTTAATCATCTCTCCAGAGAAGTTGATTTCGATTCGAATGGAGCGCCTCAAGTCACTCGGTTTAAAACCGGAAGCGGATTATGCACAACTTGAACGAATCAACCGAGAACTCGAATATGCTCGCGGGATTTATGAACGAATCGGTTGTGATGTGATCGATGTGACGAACAAGGCGGTCGAAGAGACGGCGGGCATCATCTTACGTCATCTTGAACAATCAAAAGACGACTAATGTGCATAAGTGTTTCAATTAGTAATCGTTGCTTTGAGAGGGTATAATAGAGTATTGACAGTACAGTGAAACGGAACGTGATGAGCGTTCCGTTTCGTTGCGAGATTGGAAACAGGGAGTGGTCAAGATGCCACGGATACCAGATGAAGTCATCGCAGAAGTGAAGCAAGCGACCGATATCGTCGAATTGATTGGCGAGCGTGTCGAATTAAAGAAACAAGGACATCGGCTTGTCGGGTTATGTCCATTTCATTCCGAAAACTCACCGTCTTTTTCCGTTTCACCTGAAAAAGGGATGTATCACTGCTTCGGTTGTGGTGCCGGAGGGAACGTGTTCACGTTCGTGATGGAGACGGAAGGATTATCTTTTCCTGAGACAGTCGAGCGCTTAGCAACGCGCGCGAATATTTCAGTAGAGGGTATACAAGGGGACGAAGAACTCACACGTGAACAAGTATGGCGCAAACAAATGCGTGATGCACATCGACTCGTTGCGGACTTGTACCATGAAGTCTTGATGAAAACGGAAGCTGGCGAAGTGGGATTGTCGTATTTGCGAAACCGTGATTTAACGGAAGAAACAATTGCGCAATACAAGATTGGATTTGCCCCAGACCAACGACGCTTTACTGTCGAGTTGTTGGAGCGGCGAGGGTTCGATTTAGAAGTAATGGTTGAGGCCGGTTTAATCTCAAAGTCCAAATCCGGTGAATATTTTGACCGATTTGAAGGACGGGTCGTCTTTCCGATTGCGGATCGAGACGGCACCATCGTTGGCTTCAGCGGACGTGCGATTGATGACCGTCAACCAAAATACGTGAATACGGCTGAAACACCGCTATTCAACAAGAGTGAATTGCTATTTGGCTTCTCTCAAGCCCGGGCACTGATGCGTAAGAAAAAACGAGTCCTCCTCGTAGAAGGAAACGTAGATGTCTTACAAGTCGCGCAAGCGGGTACACAAGAAGTTGTGGCATCACTTGGGACTGCCTTCTCTCCACAGCATGCAAGAGCATTGTCACGAATCGTGGAGGAAGTCATCATCTGTTATGACGGAGACCATGCGGGACAAGAGGCGACTCAAAAAGTCATTCGCTTATTAGAGTCATCCCCGCTCGATGTACAGGTTTTACCGTTACCCGAAAAGACAGACCCGGATGATTATATTCGTCAACACGGGGCGTCGCATTGGCAACAGTTTGTCGAGACGGAACAGTTGAGTGTGCTTGATTTTATGAATCGCATGCTCAGACGAGGAAAAAACTTGAACCGAGAAGGAGAACGGATTCGCTTTATTGAATCTATGCTTGAAGAGATCGGTAAGACAAATGATTCGATTCGAAGAGATTTATATGTAAAAAAGCTGGCGGATGAATTTGAGATTCCGCTTGAGACGCTTCGTTCGAGAATCCCTCGTCCGACGTCAAGCGAATCGATACCCGTCCGCACGATGGAGCCTGCGGAACCTGTACGAAAGCGTTCGAGTAAAACGAGTGAACCACGCTGGATGAAAGCGGAGAAGTATTTGTTACGTGCCATGTTGACTGGACCGGAACAAGTCCGCTTTGTACGCGATCGTCTAGGGCTCCGTTATCAAGATGAGACACATCGTATGCTAGGCTCGGCATTGTATGAAATCGTCTCTGAGACGATGACACAAGATGAGTTCGATCAAGTGACGTTACCGTTTATGGAGCGTTACTGTGACCAACGTCCCGATTATGCGATGCGTTTTGCGGAGATACGACTGATGGCTGGACCGGATGAACTGTCTGAAGAGGTTTTAGACGAATACATTCGGGTCATAAACAGTTATGAGGAGCAACGTCAAATCGAGCGTGCAAAAAGGGAAATCGCTCAAGACGCCGAAAGTATTGTTGACCAGGCGTCTAAGCTACAAGAATTGATTGCCCGTAGTCGTCGTCTACGAGAACGATGAACGTGGATGAAGTTTGGAAGGAGTTGAACTGCTAAATGGCAGAGAAGAAGAAAGAGGATTTATTTAACGCCATAGAAGAGCTCGAAAAGTTAGGAAAGAAAAAAGGCGTCGTCTCAATGCAAGCAATTCAAGACCGCCTCAGTCATTTTGAGGTGGACTCGGATTTCATTGATAACTTCATCGAAGATTTAGAAGCGAAAGATATCCGTGTCACAGAGGACGCAGCTGACGCAGAAGAAACACCTGCGAAAAAAGAAGATGAAGAAGTCGACTTAAACGACTTATCGGTACCACCTGGAATTAAAATCAACGACCCGGTTCGAATGTATTTGAAAGAAATCGGCCGTGTCGACCTTCTCAGTGCGAAAGATGAGACGGAGCTTGCGAAACGAATCGAGCAAGGAGACGAAGAAGCGAAAAAACGTCTTGCGGAAGCGAACCTTCGTCTCGTCGTTTCGATTGCGAAACGTTACGTCGGTCGTGGGATGCTCTTCCTTGATTTGATTCAAGAAGGAAACATGGGCCTCATCAAAGCGGTCGAAAAATTCGACTACATGAAAGGGTTCAAATTCTCGACTTATGCGACATGGTGGATTCGTCAGGCCATCACTCGTGCGATTGCTGACCAAGCGCGTACAATCCGAATCCCGGTTCACATGGTCGAAACGATTAACAAATTGATTCGCGTTCAACGTCAATTGCTCCAAGATCTCGGACGCGAACCTTCTCCAGAAGAGATTGCGAAAGAGATGGAACTCACACCTGAAAAAGTGCGTGAGATTCTAAAAATCGCGCAAGAACCGGTGTCACTTGAAACACCGATTGGGGAAGAAGACGATTCACATCTCGGTGACTTCATTGAAGACCAAGATGCGATGGCCCCACAAGATGCGGCAGCCTATGAATTGTTAAAAGAACAGTTAGAAGACGTTCTCGATACGTTGACGGATCGTGAAGAAAACGTCCTTCGTCTTCGTTTCGGTTTAGACGATGGTCGTACCCGTACACTTGAAGAAGTCGGGAAAGTGTTCGGCGTCACGCGTGAGCGGATTCGTCAGATCGAGGCGAAAGCTCTTCGTAAATTACGTCACCCGAGTCGTTCCAAACGCTTGAAAGACTTCCTCGATTAAGTTCATATTTGAATAAAGTGTGAAGTTTTAGAAGAAAGGAAGGAAAATGAGTGATTTTCCTTCCTTCTTTATTATTTTTTGAGTAAAATAGTGTTGGATAGAAATTTGGAATGAACATGAGGGGGAACTACAATGCGTAATCCATTGTTACCGTTTGCGGCAATCGCAATCGTCGCAATTATTGCCATGGTATCATTATCGTATTTTGGTGTGAATCAGGCGCAACAAGCGGCTGAAGGTCCAGCAGTCACTGAAATGAACCCAGAAGAGTTATATGCAGCGAAGGGTTGCACAGGTTGCCACGGCGGAAACCTTGAAGGTGGCGTTGGTCCAGCACTTACTGGTGTTGGCGATCGTCTTTCACCAGAAGAAATCGCAAACATCATTGTCAACGGACAAGGTGCGATGCCTGCAGGTCTTGCATCAGCTGAAGAAGCAGAAGTGCTTGCGAACTGGTTGATTGAACAATAAGAAGTGGCGCACTCCGTAGCGGGGTGCGTTTTTTGTTGTCGAAGTGTAAAGAATTCGATACGCTAGGGAAGAAGTAGAACAAAGGAGTTGTCTTACATGCAAGAACGTGTCATCTTGGATCGGCGCTTGAAGCAAGTTGTCGATTATATCCCGAAAGGAAGCGTGCTCGCTGATATTGGATCAGATCACGCATATGTGCCATGCTATGCTCTTCAACAAGGAATCATTTCAAAAGGGATTGCTGGCGAAGTAAATGTTGGTCCGATGGAGGCCGCGAAAGCACAAGTGGACTTGATTGGAGCCCGAGAAGTCATCGATGTGCGTCTCGGTGATGGTCTCGCTGTACTACAAGAAGACGAAGCGACATGTATTTCGATTTGTGGGATGGGAGGCAGCTTGATTCGTTCGATTCTTGAAGCAGGCAAGGAGAAGCTTGGTGCAGTCGAGCGTCTGATTCTTCAACCGAATGTCGATGGACAACACGTTCGGAGTTGGCTACTTGAGAACGGATATATTCTCGTTGAAGAAGCGATTGTCGAAGAGAATGATAAGGTATATGTGATTCTCGTCGGCGAAAAAGGGACTGAGACGATGTATAGTGACAATCTCACAGAACGGACTTGGCAACTATTATTCGGTCCATATTTGATTCAGGAACGCCCTGAGGCGTTCAAACTGAAGTGGAGTCGTGAAGCGGATAAGCTCGAATACGTACTCGGTCAAATGGCAGATGGCATTCAGTCAGAGGCGTTAGTTCAAAAACAAATCGAATTCAAACGGATGCGTGACAAAATGAGAGAGGTGAGTCAGTAATGGCGAACGGCAATCAAGTGATCCAGTTGTTTGAAGAGTTTGCGCCAAAGCACTTAGCAGTCGAAGGAGATAAAATCGGCTTGCAAATCGGATCGCTCAATAAAGAGGTGAAGCGGGTCATGGTGACACTCGATGTGCTTGAATCGGTCGTGGATGAAGCGATTGAGAAAAAGGTGGATTTGATCATTGCCCATCATCCGCCTATCTTTAGTCCGTTATCTCAAGTCAATGACCGTTCTACGACAGGGAAAATCACGATGAAATGTATTCAGCATGACATCGCGGTCTACGTGGCACATACGAATTTAGATGTCTGTGTTGGCGGTGTGAACGATTGGATGAGTGAAGCAATCGGGTTGCACGACACAAAAGTACTCGTACCAACGTATGAGGAGCCAGTCTATAAATTAACGGTGTTCGTGCCGGAATCACACGCAGAAGACGTGTCACGTGCATTAGGCAAAGCAGGTGCCGGACATATCGGAGACTATGCGGATTGTCAGTTCCGTGTTTCTGGAAAAGGACAATTCACTCCTCTCGAAGGAACGACTCCATTCATTGGTAGAGTTCACGAGACAGAACAGGTCGATGAGATTCGAATCGAGACGGTCGTCCGCGAAAGTCAGAAGAAGCGGGTCTTGAAAGCGATGAAAGTTGCTCATCCTTACGAAGAAGTGGCATACGACTTGATTCGAGATGAGATTGAAGGACACGTATATGGGTTAGGGCGCATCGGCCGACTCGAACAACCTGTAACACTTGAAGCATTCGCTGACCATGTGAAGACGAGCTTTGGAGTGGAAGGTGTCCGTTTCGTCGGAGACCCGAAACGATTGATTGAAAAAGTGGCTGTACTTGGAGGGGACGGAAACAAATATGTCTCCGCTGCACATTTCAAAGGTGCAGATGCTTACGTAACGGGTGATTTATACTTCCACGTGGCGCATGATGCGATGGCACTAGGGCTCGCGGTCGTCGACCCAGGACACCACGTGGAGAGTGTCATGAAACACGGCGTAGTCGATGTGCTTGCAGAAAAGTTTCAGAAAGCGAAAATCGATGTCGAGTTGATGATCTCCGAAGCGAATACAAATCCGTTCCAATTCAGATGACATCAAAAAATCCCCCATTTTCTCGTTGAGAATGGGGGATTCCTTCACTTACGCAATGCCTTTACTTTCGGTAAGATACTGCGAAGTTCGAGATATGGTGTTTTATCATGTGTACTCAAATCGTCTGGATCATATTGCGACAAGAAATCGATAACCTTTTTCGTAATCGGTGTCGGTGTAGAGGCACCAGATGTCACGGCAACAGTCTCCACACCCACGAGCCAGTTCAAATCGAGTTCGCTCAAATCGCCGATGCGATATGCATTTGTGCCGGCAATCTCTTTAGAGACTTGCGCCAAGCGATTCGAGTTATTTGATTTTGGGTCGCCGACGACGATTAATAATTCGCAGTCTCCGGCTTGTTCGGCCACGGCTTCTTGACGAACTTGAGTCGCATTACAAATTTCGTTATGCACTTCAACGTGTGGATAGCGGGCCTGAATTGTCTCAATCAATGCGGAGACATCCCATTGACTCATCGTCGTCTGGTTCGTCACGAGAATTTTCCGATCGAATAATCGACTCGGTAACTGATCGATTTCATGGTCGTATTGAATCAAATGAACATGATTCGGGGCGACCCCGATCGCGCCCTCTGGTTCTGGATGACCATGTTTGCCGATATAGATGACATCATATCCTTCGGCCGTTTTTTCCCGAATCAAGTCGTGTGTGACGAGGACGTCAGGACAAGAGGCATCGACAATCGTCAAACCTTTTTCAATGGCACGTTTCCGAACGAGTGGGGAAATTCCGTGCGCCGTGAAGACGACCGTTCCGCGGTCAATTGTTTCAAGCGCCTGCATCCGATCCTCACCGTCAACCGTTTTGACGCCGAGATCCTCGAACGCCTGTGTGACGTGACGGTTATGGACAATCATTCCGAGTATATGAATCGGGCGTGGCAAATCTGGATTTGCAACCGCCTCATTTGCGAGTTTCATGGCATCGACGACACCATAGCAATATCCGCGTGGACTAATTTTTTTAACTTTCATATGAAGACGAAGGCTCCTTTCGAAGTGCTTTCATACGTATTAGTCTAACATTGTTTCGAAAATACGAAAAGAATTGCGTGTATTCATGCTATAATTTTTAGGTTGGAAAGGAGGGACATCGTGAATCGAATGAAACAGTTACGTGAACTAAGAAAATCATATTTTTTCCAAATTACGTTTATCATCATCATCATTTTAGCACTTGTTATCTCGTCGCTTGCCTTTTCTGCTGATCGCGTCACGGTGTCTCGTGCAGAAGAGCTCGCGAAAGAGCAATTTGACTATGCGATTGACGATAGTATTGAAAATGTCGAGTCCCGACTTGGAAAATTGTATGAGGACCTGGTTTATCTAGGAGCTTACGTCGGAAACGAACCGTGGATTGAAGAGCGCATCCGAACAGGGTATTTAAATCAACGAACTGGTTTTACATCGATTTTTTATTTTGATGTCAGCGAGAATTCGTTTAAATGGTATTCTGAGCGTCAAGTCTCCTCATCTGTCATCAAACGTGATCCCAAGTTCGCAGAAGTATTGACTGCGAGCGGAAAAGAACTATATATGAGTGACCCCATCATGATTAGTGGGGACATGGGAACGTTCTTATACGTTCCTGTCATTGAAGACAACCGACCAATCGGTATTTTTGGCGGAAGCATCAGTGTACTTAACTCTGATTTGTACCGTCGGTCGTTAGAATCAGCGAATGATGACATGATTCTTTACCTGTTAGATGAACAAGGAGAAGTGTTGACGACTTCATTCAACTTGGTCACAGATGCAGAGCGCCGTGTATCGCGTGAAGTCATTGACGACGTGCTAGGACGGAGTACACGTACGATTCTAAGTACGGAAGAAGACACGATGATGTATGAACCAGATGCACGAGTCAGTGGCTGGAGTATGCTTGCAAAACATCAGAACGACTCCGTATATGAGACGGTCTACGATACTCGTTGGCAGTACTTGATGATTGCACTCGTCACATTTTTCTTGAGCATCCTTGTCGGATTGTTGCTCTCGCGAACGTTGACTAACCCGCTCGTCGAACTTGTCAATCAAATCAAGAAGCAACAGTCGCTCGGTGCCATCACGTTAGAGAGAACCGGGTCAAAAGAAGTCGAGACGTTACTGGATACGTATAACGACTATGCCCAACGGATGGAAACGTCAAGGCGTGAACAGTTGAGCCAACAACAATTGATTTTGCATCAAGAAAAGCTAGCGTCACTCGGTCAACTGGCAGCCGGGATTGCCCATGAGATTCGAAACCCGCTCACACCGGTGCATATTACCTTACAGCTGGCACGAGAAGGACAAAGCAATAAAGACATGGTAGACGTCGCCATCAAAGAGTTAGAGCGGGCAAATGATTTAATCTCGACAATGCTGACACTCGCTAAACCCGATCAGGCAGGAAGAGACGAAGAATGGATTGATATGTTAGACTTTGCGAAACGACTCGAATTCTTGATGGATGCTGAATGTTACAAGCGTCCGACCAAGTGGGAATTACTCGTTCCGAATGACATGCCTCCTTTCTATGCCTCGTTCGATATGCTCGTTCAAATCATCTATAACCTGTTCAAAAATGCGGTCGAGGCTGTCGAGTCAAAAGGCGCAGAGGGAAGTGTTGTCGTAACCGTCCTCTTTACGGAGCAGGAATATCGATTCTTAATTGAAGATAACGGGATTGGCATGACGGAAGAACAACTCAAGACAGTCGGTTCGGCATTCAACACGACGAAAGACAACGGAAACGGTCTTGGGATTTACATGATTCAAGAATACTTGAAGAGCGTGAACGGATCGATGGAGATTGATAGCGTCGTCGACAAAGGAACGGCGATGTTGATCAAAATTCCAAGGAGAGATCCATCATGAAAACGCTCAAACACTATTGGCTCTGGTTACCAATCGTTTGGGCCATGACGATCCTACTGATCACATCGATTCAATTACCGGAGCAAAAAACAGATGAAAGAGAAGTCGGATTCGTGTTCGTCAGCGATAAACATGAGCATGCGAACAAGCTGTTAGACTCATTCGTTCATACGGCCAACCAAAAAGGATTTATCCCGATTCCTACGACGAGTGAAGATTCACGCGTATTAGAAAAAGAAAAATTGGACTCCCTGATTGACCGGGGTGTCGAGGCCATCTTCTTGACGACGCTCGATGACACGTTCATCCAACCGTCGTTAGAACGTGCAAAACGAGAAAATATTCCGATTATTGCGATTGACCGGATGATTGATCATCCGAGTATCTTGACTTCGGTCGTCTCCGACAATGTCGATATCGGCCGGATGGCAGCGGAACAAATTGCCGCGAAATATAGCGACCTCGATCGACCGATTCGTGTCGTCGAAGTCAGGGGTACGCCGAAGGTACGCTCCACGATGGACCGCAGTCTTGGGATTCGGGAGTATGAAAAAGCGAATGCCGACCAATTCGAAATCATTGCCTCCATCACGGGGAACTATGATACGTTCCAAGCAGAGATTGAGATGTCACGTTGGTTAGAAGAAGAAATTCCGTTTGATGCCGTCTTTTCGCACAATGACGATAATACGTTCGGTGTCGTTCGAGCTTTAGAAAGTCATGACTTAACGGACAAAACGATTGTATCGGTGGATGGCATTTCTGATATTTATCCACTCATTCAAAATGGAAAGGTCAATGCGACTGTCGTACAATCCCCGAATGAGATGATGGAAGTCGGCTTTAAAGCGCTCGAACAACATTTAAATGGAAAGAAAATTGCCAAGCATTATTATTCGTCGAGTTATTTATATGAAGGCGTGGCAAAAGATTGATTGACAAATGATTTGATTCCGCTATGCTAGGAAAAGTGGAAAGAAACAGGAGGTGTATCGATTGAACAGCTTCCAACAGTTCAAATTGCTACCGTTTATGATCGATGCGTTAACAGAAAAACGCATCACGAAACCGACCGATATACAAGCACGGATTATTCCGGCTGCACTGAATGGTCGAGATATTATTGGGAAATCACAAACAGGAACGGGGAAAACACTTGCGTTCCTATTACCGATTGTAGAAGCAATCAACCCAGAAGAGGAATCTGTCCAAGCGATTGTTGTCGCACCGACACGTGAACTCGCATGGCAGATTCATGAAGAATTAAAATCAATCCTCATTAAGAATCCGGATTACATCAAATCAAGTTTGATTGTCGGAGGAACGGACCGCGAACGTCAAATCGATAAGATGAAAAATCCACCACAACTCATTATCGGGACACCGGGACGAATCCTTGACTTGATGAAAGCACAAGCATTGTTCCCGCATAAAGTGACGCATTTCGTTGTCGATGAAGCTGACCAAATGCTCGATATGGGATTCTTGCCGGAAGTTGACCGCATCGCGCAATCACTTCCAGAAAAACTTCAAACGATGGTCTTCTCAGCGACAATCCCTGAGAAGCTCGAGCCGTTCTTGAAGAGATACTTGCATGATCCACGTTTCGCTGAAGCGAGCCCAGAACATCGTGTCGCACCAAAAATCAAGCACCATGTCATCCCGGTACGTCACCGTGATCGTAAGGAATTGACTGTCGAAATTGCGAAAGCAATCAATCCGTTCGTCTGTCTCGTATTTACGAATACGAAGCAAGAAGCGGATGAATTAGAGACATCATTCCGTGAAGCGGGATTGAATGTCGGTACGTTACACGGGGACATGCAGGCACGTCGCCGTAAACAAGCCATTAAGGACATTAACGATGCGAAGTATCAGTACGTGATTGCTACAGACTTGGCAGCTCGAGGAATCGACATCTCAGGCGTTTCTCACGTCATCAACCATGGGATTCCGAAAGACCTTGACTTCTATACGCACCGTGTCGGTCGTACAGGTCGTGCGGGCGCTTCTGGTGAGGCGTATACGTTGTATGAAGACCATGAAAATGGACCAATCAACCGACTTGAAGAACGAGGGTTCGAATTCACACACGTGGACTTGCGCAATGGTTCGATTCAGCCAATCAAAACACGTCGTCGTCGCCAAACGGACCGGAAGATGAAAGTTTCGCATACGGCACACAGTCGTATGGCCGGTGAAATCAAGAAGGCGAAGAAGAAAGTCAAACCTGGCTATAAGAAGAAATTCAAGTATAAGTTAAAAGAAACGGCTTCACGCGAGCACATGCAACAGCAGCGCTCGGATCGTCGTGCCGCTCGTAAGAAAAACAAGCGTTAATCGTTTGAAGAATCGACTTCTTGGAGTCGGTTCTTCTTTTTGTGTAAACTGAAGATAGAAGCTTATGAAGGGAAGATGATGATGTTAAAAATAGGTTCACACGTTTCGGTATCAGGTAAAAAAATGCTACTTGCAGGTAGTGAAGAGGCTGTTTCATATGGGGCGAACACGATGATGGTGTATACGGGAGCTCCTCAAAATACACGTCGAAAGCCGATTGAGGATTTGAATATCGAGGCTGCACTCACACATATGGCTGCTCATGATATCGAAGAGATTGTCGTCCATGCACCTTATATCATTAACCTCGGAAATACGACAAAACCTGAAACGTTCGAATTGGCCGTTTCATTTTTGACACAAGAGTTGAAGCGTGCTGAAGCACTCCAGGTTGCTCGACATGTCGTTCTTCACCCAGGGGCTCATGTTGGTGCCGGGGAAGAAATTGGTCTTGCTCGTATCATTGAAGGACTGAATGAAGTGTTAACTGGCGACGAACAGGTTAAGATTGCGCTTGAGACGATGGCAGGGAAGGGAAGCGAGCTCGGAAAGACGTTCGAAGAATTAGCAACAATCATAGACGGCGTCACACACAATGACCGTCTCTCTGTCTGTTTTGATACGTGTCACGTCCATGATGCAGGATACGACTTGGTCGGTGACCTAGACGGAGTGATTGAAGAATTCGATCGAATCGTCGGACTTGATCGTCTCGGTGTGATTCATGTGAATGATTCAAAAAACGTGCGCGGTGCGAGAAAAGACCGGCACGAAAATATCGGGTATGGTGAGATTGGATTCGATACATTAAATCGAATCATTCATCATGAGGCATTTGCACATCTTCCAAAAATTTTAGAGACGCCATACATCCCGGTTAGTGAAAAAACGAAAGTGGCACCATATAAACAAGAAATCGAGATGTTCCGTGCGAATCAATTTGATCCTGAATGGCGTGAACGCTTCACGCTTTCTCATCAATAAGCGATGGCGATCCTTCAGGTCGATCCGAATCGATATGATGTCTGGAATGCATTCCCGACCTATTTTCTTGAACAGAGTCCCGTTTATGTGAAAGGGTCCGTGACGACCCCGACAGCGTTCATCGAAGTGGTGGGACATGGGATTGTGGCAGAGGCAGAGGTATTGTTAGAGGAAATGATTGAGCAACCTGACGATCCATACTGGCTTAGCGCTGAGAAGGAAGAGGTGGCGACATATAGCTTGGTCGATTTAATCCAACTTCATTTCCACCATCCGCTTTTGAAAATAGGGATGTATGAGGCGGATGAACCGTACGAGTCGATTCATCAGAAATGGATGGATGGATACCATGTTCCCTCATCGAAATGGACAAAAGAGGGTTATGAAGCGCATTTGTTTCGGGAGAACCTTGTCGCTCCCTATGCTCCGGTGACAACATGTTCGGTTTGTGAAATCAATCTTTTCGAACGATACGGAAACGATGCATCGAAACTGATGGAATATCATCTGCAAGGTGACCACGGAATTTGGGTGTGTCCGACCTGTCATAAAGCGATTCATACGTTAGACTAAAAAAACGATGCCTGTGAGGCATCGTTTTTTAGAATGGCCAATTTGCCACGACGAATTGATACACTTTCATCCCGAGGAAAACCCCGAAGATTCCGACGACACCTGGCAACACCGGTGGGGCAGGTAATGGCAATTTGAGTGCCGTGAAGATGGCACCACAAATCAAGCCAGCGAGTAATGAAAGTAGAATTTCTTGCATGTATAATTCCTCCGTCTCTTCTGATGAAAGCGCTTTATAATGACTGAACCGCATTTATTATACAATGACTTTCTCTTTTTGAGAAGTCTAACATCAGTCATCCGTCATTTTCTCATTTTCAGCTCGGAGTCGTAAAACTTCCCGCTCAGCCCAATTTGAAGGCTCTCGTTCAAATACGCTAGGAATGTTGTTCCAACGCCCTCCGGTATATTGATGAATGATAATTTGAGACTGAATCTCTTCTTCATTATTTTCGCGTTTTACATATACATAACGACCATCAGAACGTTGTCTTCTCGCCTTCACGTTATCGACAAGTTGAAGTGCCATCATATCTTTGATGTACGTTTTATGCGATGCATTGAGGATTGGAAAGAGAATCTCGATTCGCTTCTTCATGTTGCGTGTCATCCAGTCTGCGGAAGAACAGTACAAGTCTTCTTTTCCGTTTTGATAGAAATAAAAAATACGTGAGTGCTCGAGATACCGATCAATGATGGAGATGACTCGAATGTTTTCAGAGACGCCTTTGATTCCTGGTCGTAAGCAACAGATTCCTCGAATAATTAAGTCGATTTTTACACCTGCGGACGAAGCATCATACAATTTTGTGATGATGGCCCGATCTGTAATCGAGTTCATCTTCGCAACGATTTTACCGTTCCCGTACTTCTCGTGTAATTTGATTTCATCTTCAATTTTGTTGAGGAAGAAGTCTTTCATATCATCAGGTGACGTCTCGAATTGGTGCCAAGACGGTCGTTCTCCATAACCGGATAGCCAGTTGAAAAAGTTTGTGGCATCCTCGGCAAGCTCTTCGTTTGTCGTCAAGAGTCCGATATCCGTGTACAGTTTTGCTGTAGAGTCATTATAGTTGCCCGTTCCGAGGTGAATGAATCGTTGCAACACACCACCTTCTAAAATACGTACGACGAGTGTGATTTTTGAATGCGTCTTAAGTTCTTTATAGCCGTAAATGACGTGGGCGCCCGCTTTTTCAAGTTGTTTGGCCCATTGAATATTTTTCTCTTCATCAAATCGTGCTTTCAATTCGACGAGGACGGTCACTTGTTTACCGCTCTCGGCTGCATCGGTCAATGCTTTGATGATTGGGGAGTCTCCAGAGACCCGATACAGCGTCTGTTTAATCGCCAATACGTTCGGGTCTTTAGCGGCTTGGACGATGAATCGTACGATTGGATCGAACGAGTGATACGGGTGGTGAAGCAGATAATCTTGTTTAGCGATACTTTGGAATAAATCTTTTCCAGATTCGAGACCTTCCGGGATAAATGGAATCAACGTCTCATTGATCATGTCGTCATATTCCATCCCGATTTGACTATATATACCGAACAGGAAGGTCAGGTCAATCGGACCATCCACAATGAAAATGTCACGATCGTGCAAATCAAGCACGTCTTGAAGCATGAATAACAGCTCTTTTCGTAATGAGCGCTGCTGCACTTCGAGTCGGATGGCGACCCCATAACGCCGTTTTTTCAGCTCTTTTTCGATTTGTTTCAACACATCACGACTCCCTTCCTCATGGAAGGGCATATCCGCGTTACGGGTGATTCGGAACGGCATCGTCGATTCGACGACAAACCCTTTAAATAAGGAATCGATGAATTGAATAATTAAATCCTCCAGTAAAATCAAATCGGTATGTTCCTCGTCGTCCGTAGGCAGTTCAAGATATCGTGGAAGGACGGAAGGAACTTGCACAAGGGCGAGTCGTTTTTTTCCTTCGCCATTCGAAGCGATTTCGACGGCAATATTCAATGATTTTGATAATAGCATCGGGAAAGGACGATAGGCATCGACTGCAATCGGTGTGAGAACCGGGAAGACGTGTGTACGGAAATACTCTTTCACGAATTCTTGTTGTGTCTTGTTCAGATGTTTCGTGCGCAAAAAGCGTACGTTTTGATTGGATAATTGTTTCGTGATTTTCTTATACGTCGCATATTGTGTCTCGACAAGTTCTTGAGCACGCATCGAGATGGCTTTAATCTGTTGCTTCGGAGTGAGTCCTGTCTTGTCTTCCGGACGGTTAAACCCTGCGAGCACCTCATCTTTTAAACCTCCGACACGAACCATATAAAACTCATCTAAGTTTGAACTGAAGATTGCTAGGAACTTCAAGCGTTCCATGAGCGGATTTCGATCGTCCACCGCTTCTTCGAGGACACGTTCGTTGAAATCGAGCCAGCTAAGTTCCCGATTGTTGAAATGTTCGTACGTATAGTCGGGCATGTTTATTCCTCCTCGTTCAAAACAATCTCAATCGATTGGTCGATTGCGCGTTCTAAGTGTTTTTTATGTCGAGTGCTTCGTTGCAACTCAAAGCGGGCAGACCCGTTCGTATCAAGTGAGAGTGTAAGACCATCCTTTGAGCTAGAGACGTGGATGTCCGTGACGATTTGACGCTCGGTCAAATCGAGCGCGTCGACAAGTTTGACAATCGAACCGAGTAATTCAAGACTCTTCAACAACTTGTGGTCAAACCACTTCGGAAAGGCCTCGATATGTTGTTCTAACACGCGTTTTGATTTAAATGATGTAACGAGCGCGAGTGCGAGCCGGTCTTCATTATTCAACCCTTTAAAATCATTCGTCGTGATCAAATGGAATGTGTGATCGCTCTTATTGTTATGGTCGATATATTCACCGACATAGGCGAGACGACAAGCACCCTCGAGTAGACCCGGCTCGAACGGTTTTGGTTTGATGGCTTTCTCTTCAATGAGTCCGGTATACAGCTGACGAGCCAATCGAATCAAGTGTTGGTGACGGGTCGGGTTCACATCATATTGCTTTTCAAAATGTCGAAAGCTTTCTTCTTTCACATCGGCGAACCGCACTTTATCATGCTCATGTAAATAGTTCTCATAGAACAATCCTTCTCGAAGTCCGTTATTGCTCATCGTGAATTCCGGAACTTTCAAATATTTCGCAAGCTCACCGATGGCTGTGACAGCCGGGGCGATGATGTCGACCCGATCTTTTGACAATCCATCTAATCGTCCGAGTTGCTTACTCGACATGCCGACGAGTTCATCCACGACTTCTTCGAGTTGATCGGATGAAATCGTATATTGATGGATTCCTTCAAGTGGGAAATTCGACATGGTCTGTTCGACGCGAACTAAGTTACGTGCTGTTCCTCCGACGCCGACAAGCGGAACACCATGAGGTTCTAACCATTCGATTTCCTTAAATGCTTTTTTTAAGTATGAGGTCAACGCTTTGCGTTCGTCTTTTGTCATCGTATCGTCTTTCATGAACTCTTTCGTCAAGGTGACAGCACCAAACGGGAAGCTATGATAAAAGACAAGCTCACGATTCTGGAAATAGGTGACCTCCATTGATCCCCCGCCGATGTCGACAGAGTAACCGTCTTCAACATACGTCGAATTGACAATGGCAGAGTACCCATAGAATGCTTCTTCATAATCACTTAGCAAGCGAATCGTCATACCCGTAGCGTTTTTCACTTGCTGTAAGATATCATCCGAATTGTTTGCATTTCGGATGGCCGCTGTCGCGACAGGAAGCACATCGGTAACGGTGTGATAATCGTTCAATTCTTTAAAATGGCGTAGCGTATCGATCAAAGCAGCGATTCCGTCCTCTGTCATTTCATTCGAGTCACTAATATGACTAGATAAACGAGCGACTTCTTTCACATTTAGGCGCTCGAAATATTGTCCTTCCTCGTTGACTTCAAAGATGACATTCCGAATCGAGTTGGATCCGATATCGATGACTGCAAGTTTCTTTTCCATAAAACCATCCCCTTCATATCCTTAGTGTAATCGACAAGGTTTTGAACGAACATATGATTTACGTGAATTTAAAACATTTTGATTTGCGAAAACGGTCTCGCTTGAAGGCGTGTCGGATATTCTGTATAATACAAACGCCTAGAAAGTAGAAATGATTACGATTTATAAAATGAGAGAAGGGATTAGATGACAGCATCCGTCGTCAAATTAAATGATGTGTCTTATTACTATGATGGGACACCGGCCTTACAACAAGTTTCGATTGATATTCGACAAGGGGACTTCGTCGCCATCGTTGGAGAAAACGGTTCTGGGAAGTCGACATTAATTCGAACGATTCTTGGTTTACTACAACCACAACAAGGATCCGTTGAACTGTTCGGCAAGCCAATTTCGCAGTTTAAAGACAAGTCTCGTATCAGTTACGTTTCCCAAAAAGCGGCTTCATTTAACTCGGGATTCCCGGTTACCGTTGAAGAAGTTGTGGCGATGGGGAGATATGGCCGCCTCGGTTTATTCAGACGTCTAAAAATAGAAGACCAGGCAGCGATTCAAAATGCGCTTGAGACAGTCAACATGTGGCAGTTTCGCCATCGTAAAATCGGGGACTTGTCAGGAGGACAACAACAACGTGTCTTTATCGCGCGGGCAATGGTCAATCAACCTGATTTATTGATTTTAGATGAGCCTACGGTTGGTGTGGACCAGAAACACTTACAAGACTTTTATGAAGTGCTGCATATGCTCAGAGAACATACGACGTGTACATTCGTCCTCGTCACCCACGATTTAAACGTCGTGACGGACCTCGTCACGAAAGTCGTCCATCTCGACCGTGGGCGTTTGGCGTGTAATTGTGGTCTTCGAGAATATAGCGAACTCGGTGAACTGGCGTCATCTATTAAGCCATATCCCGTGAAAGTGCTTGTCCATGAGGGTACAACATGATTGCAGACCTTTGGACATACAGTTTTCTACGTTATGCGTTCATTGCAGCGCTTGTCATTGGTTTTACAGCACCGCTCATCGGCTCGTTTATTGTCGTCAGACGAATGAGTTTGATTGCTGATGCCCTGTCCCATATGACGCTTGCCGGTATTTCATTCAGCTTATTTCTCGGGCAATACATCGCCTTATTTGCTGATCTCAACCCGCTCTATATGGGAACGTTGATTTCGGTATTGGCGGCGCTCGGGCTCAATTGGTTACGAAGTAAATATGTTCACTTTCAAGAATTATCGATTCCCATCATGATGTCAGCTGGGATGGGACTGAGTGCTATTTTCATCTCGCTCTCAAGAGGATTCTCCGTGGATTTGTCGACGTTATTATTCGGATCTATCTCTGCAGTGAGTCAGTCAGATATCACCTTGATTGTCAGTGTGGCGATTTTAACGGTCCTTGTAATCTTTATCTTCTATAAACAGTTATTGTTCTTGTCATTTGATGAAGAACAAGCGAAAGTCTCGGGACTTCCGAGCACAATGCTCCATATGTTGTTCATGTTCATAGTGGCACTTGTCATCGCTGTCAGTATGCGAATCGTAGGTACGCTTCTCGTATCAAGTTTGATTACGCTACCTGTCGCAGCGGCGTTACGTTTCACTTCAAGTTTCAAACAGACAATCCTTTGGTCCATCATCTTTGGTGAAGTTGCGACAATCGGCGGACTCGTCCTCGCTTACGACCTTGATGTCGCACCAGGTGGAGTCATCGTATTGATTGCGGTCGGTATCTTGGCGGGTGTCATGATTCTTGAGAAAGTGATGAGTTTCAGGAAAAAGGAGGTACAACATGAATGAGACTGAACAATTGAATCGTCTTCGTGCATCTTCTTTAAAAGTTACGCCGAAACGTCTTGAGATGTACGCCTTTCTCTCTGAAGAAGATCGCTATGTCAGCGCCAAAGACGTACTGGAATACATGCGCGATAAGCATCCGACGATGAGTTTTGATACAGTTTATCGAAACCTCAAATCTTTTGCTGAGGAAGGGCTACTCGAAGCGACAGAGCTTGAAGGCGAAAAGTCGTTTCGCGTCACATGTAGCGCATCGCACCATCATCACCATTTGATTTGTCGAAGTTGCGGAAAGACAAAACTACTTGATTTGTGTCCGATGCGTTTTGTAGAGACAGTGGATCCTGAATTTGAAGTGGTCGATCATAAATTTGAGATATATGGGTATTGTAAAGAATGTAAGCAAAAGGGATTGAATTGATTCAATCCCTTTTTTGTATCGAAAGGGGGAAGTCAGATGATTTACACAGCGAAAGAAATCAAACAGATCGATCAAACCGCCAGTCAAAACGGGATGCCCGAGACAGTATTGATGGAACGAGCGGCTTCGGCAATCGTGCCGAAGATGCAGATAGATTCCTCTTCAACAATTCTAGTGATTTGTGGGAAAGGCAATAACGGCGGAGACGGATGGGTTGTCGCGAGAGAACTTGCGGTGAAAGGTCACAACGTGAGCGTTTGGTCACCACTCGGTGAAAGTAAATCTGATGCGGCATCGACACACGCGACTTATGCGGCATCATTCGTTCAAATTATTGAGCAACCGATTGCTACGGACGTCATCATTGATGCGTTGTTCGGTGTCGGACTCTCAGGACCCGTTTCAGGAAAAGCGAGAGACGTCATTGAATGGATCAATGAACAATCGGCAGAGGTATTGTCGATTGACATTCCTTCCGGTATGCCGAGTGACCACGCTCGTGAGTTTGATGGTCTGGCTGTTCAGGCGGCCCGTACTTATTCTTTACATGGCTATAAGCGGACAGCTTTTTTAAACCGCACTGCCCCTTATTTTGGACAGCTCGAACGAATCGATATCGGGCTCCCGCATACATCGGACTGGAACGTATTGACCGAATCTGATTTTGATCAATCGCTTTTAGAGAGAGACCGATTCAGTCATAAAACGGATTATGGGCACGGCATATTGATTGGGGGGAGTCGTCATCTCCTCGGAGCCCCATTTATGGCGGGTCGCGCAGCACTTCGTTCCGGGATTGGCTTGTTAAACCTCTCGATTCCAAGGGAGGCAAGTCCTCTCATTTCGACGTTACCCGAAGCGATGTACGACCAACATACGGACCGTTTAGAAAAAACATACGACGCGATTGCAATCGGTCCTGGAATGGTGGAAGGCGAGGGTTTGGACTTGATTTGGCAACAAGTGACTCGGCAATCGTGCCCCCTCATCGTTGACGCAGGTGCACTATCGACAAGGCGACTTGAAGCACGAGGACCGCTCATCCTCACGCCGCACCCTGGTGAATTTTCAAAATTGACAGGTCGATCAGTTGAAGAAATTGAAAGTGACCGCTTCACCATTGCTGCCGAATTTGCGAAACAGCACCGTGTCCATTTGATTCTAAAGGGCACATATACCCTCATCGTGGCACCTGACGGAACAGGCGCCGTCAATACAGTGGATGCTTCTGCCTTAGCCAAAGGAGGGAGCGGCGACGTGTTGACAGGAATTTTGCTCGCATTATGGGCGAGAGAAGGTGGGTCATGGTCACCAAATGAACAAGCAGTCCTTTGGCACGCGCTCGCAGCTAAATCGATCAGTCAAACGATTCATCCAGCAAGTGTACTCGCAAGCGACGTGATTGAAGAACTTGGTCGTATATAAAAAGAAGACATTCCCGTTAGCTGAACGGGAATGTCTTTTTAGCGTTGGTTAAGAAGTATTTGTTTTTCGATATGCGCAATCTGGTGATGCGCTTCACGCCATGTTGAGATACGTGTCACACCTTCAGGTAGCACTTTCCGATTGTAAGGTGCATCGAACAATAGGACGGGGATAGACGTTTCTTCGTGGATCGATACCGCATTTTCATAACGGTCCTCCATGAATAATTCGAGTGACAAGTCTTTGACGACATTGATTTTATCGTGTGATCCGGTCATCACGAGTGAATCGAGTGGAAGTCGGTGACTCGTAATCCATTCTTCTGTAACAGGACGAACCGCCTCGCTTCTTGCAGTGACGTAGTGAAGGTGATGTTGTTGTTTCAACTCCCATAATACGTCCAATACATCGGAATGGGGAAGGGATCGACGATAGATTGCTTCCTCATGTCCTTCTTCAATCATAAACTTCCAAAACTCATGCTGTTCCATCGTGGTGTACGTATGCAGCTCATACTCCGTCGCACGATGATAATCAATGGAATACCCAAGTGATTCATTCATATATATAAAGCAACTTCTAGGGTCTGTTACGGTCCCATCTAAATCAATGCCGATTCGCATCTCATCACTCCTCCTCACATGCCCTCTATTCTATCAAAAACCCGCACGGTTGCAACCGTGCGGGTAAGGTGATTCATTAGTTTGATTGATTGGCAAGCTCTTGTTCTTCGCGCTCGCGTTCAGCGATCTTCTCAGCAGCAATCGCGTCGATTTCTTTTTTCAATTCCTCAACCATTGTTGCTTCAGGAACTTTACGGATAATCTTACCGTGGCGGAAAAGAAGACCTTCATTGCGGGCACCGGCGATACCGATGTCAGCCTCACGTGCTTCACCAGGACCGTTTACAGCGCAACCAAGAACAGCAACTTTAATGTTGACGTTAATGTTTTGGATGTATTCCTCTACTTCTTTCGCGATCGAGATCAAATCGATTTCGATTCGACCACATGTCGGACAAGAGATTAATGTTGCGGCATTTGCTGCAAGACCAAATGACTTGAGCACTTCTTTCGCAACTTTTACCTCTTCGACTGGATCATCTGAAAGTGATACTCGTACCGTTGAACCGATTCCGAGTGAGAGGATTGCCCCAAGTCCTGCTGCTGATTTAAGTGAACCAGAGAAAAGTGGACCTGATTCTGTGATCCCGACATGGAGCGGGTAATCAAACGTCTTCGCGGCGAGCGTATACGCCTCAAGCGCCAAGTTCACGTCAGAAGCTTTGAGTGAAATGATTGTGTTATAGAATCCGAGATCTTCGAGAATTTTCACGTGGTGCATCGCACTCTCGACCATTCCTTGTGCAGTCGGGTAACCATACTTTTCAAGGAATTGTTTCTCGAGTGACCCGGCATTAACACCGATTCGAATCGGAATTCCTTTTGCCTTCGCGGCGTTTACGACCGCTTCTACTTTTTCCCGGCGACCGATGTTACCTGGGTTGATTCGAATTTTATCGACGCCACTTTCGATGGCTTTTAGGGCAAGCTTGTAATCGAAGTGAATATCGACAACGAGCGGGATGTTAATGCGGCTCTTGATTTCAGCGAGTGCGTCAGCTGCACGTTCGTCTGGACATGCCACGCGAACAACCTGACACCCAGCTTCTTCTAGACGCTTAATCTCGGCGACAGTTGCCTCGACGTCGTGAGTTTTTGTTGTAGTCATAGATTGAATGACGACTTCGTTCGATCCTCCGATAATCAAATTACCGACGCGAATCGGACGAGTTAATGAACGATGCAAAATTTCTGACATATACGTAATCTCCTTCTTTTGGAAAGATTCCAATCGATTTAAGAAAATAAGGTTTCTTCATTATCATAACGAAAAGAATGTGAAAAAGCATCTAGGATGCGTAACGGATGTGTGCTCTTTACAAACTCTAACGTTATCTTAACATCTACTTCATAATTTTCCACCGTCTCAAGACCGATATAAAGGCGAGAATAGAAAAAGAGGTGGCAACATATGAAATGGGGCTTCAAACGGAATCAAATGAAGGAAGCGAGAGAAAACAATCGACCGAATCGACATTATAAAATGGCACACCGCCTCCAATGGACGCTCATGCCGCTTATTTTACTAGTCTTTATCATGACGTTTGGTTGGTTCGCATTAAAGTCTGAACAACTCTTGTCCGCAGAAATCGAGCAACGTCTCGTCCGGGAAGTCACGGTCATGCGAGAAGCGGTAAAGACATCCTACAGTGCATACGTTGCAAACGAAAAGCAACTGAATCGTTCATTAAAATCTACTTATATGCAACAAGCTTCTATTCTATCGGGGGATGAATTCGAAGCCGCACAATTTTTAGTGCGTGGACAGTCTATTGAGCAATTGAGTGGACCAAAAGGGATGGAGAGAACAGAAAGCCTGGAGAAAGTCGCATCGAAGACGAAACCGGAAGTGACAGAAACGGAGCGATACTTAATGGCATCTATCTCCATTCCTGAGTTAAAAGCGGATTATGTTCTCGTCGTAACGAAAGAATCGACACTTGGTCCGATGAATGAGCTACGACGATTGATCATTTATATCTTATTGATTTCGATGATCGGGATGGCAATCCTATTTACACGATTGATTCAGCGCGAAGTCAGACCGTTGAGTATACTTGCCAATTCATTGCGTTATGCCGTAGAATCGCGCCGATTCGATGATGTGTCACTCGGAGCAAAATCAAAGGAGATTCATATTCTCGAAACCGAGTTCAATATATTCATTCATTTATGGAATCAATCTATGGAAATGATGGGGAAGACGGCAAATGCGTTCCATCAAAGTCTTCCTGTCTTTAAACGGGAATTGATGAATAGTCATCATCAAGTGGAACAGTTCCAAGAAGTCGCAACCACTGTAGAACATACGAGTGATTCGTATCAGATGGTAACGAGCGACTCTACATCAAAAATGAAGGAAGTGACCGAACAAATCGAAATGCTTGGACGTCAAATGGACAGTGTCGATGAGCGGGGGAATCGCTTGAAGTCCATTTTACATGAAGAACTTGAAACATTTTCTTCTGTCAAAAACGCAAGTGAGTATGTTGAACACCAAGTGGGAAATATTCAGCAAAAACTAATCGAAAGCGAAGCCAACTCGTCAAAAGCGGATGAAGCGCTGAAGAGTATCCTCTCGGTTTCGGCAGCCACAAAGATGTTATCGCTAAACGCATCAATCGAAGCGGCAAGAGCGGGCGAGCATGGGAAAGGATTTGCTGTTGTTGCCAGTGAGGTGGGGAACTTAGCGAAAATGACAAATGAAGCGACACTTCTCGCGGTACATGCAATCGAAGCGCTGAACGAGGAGCGAAAGGATTTGTTAGTGGAAGTCAATGACTTTATCAATCAAGTACATGGATTAAAAGATGCCGTTTCACGAGTAGAGAGCGGAATTGGAACGATTGATCACGAAATCAAAGTGCAGTTAGGTGAGTTTCAAACCATTACGGATCATACCTCACACACAGGTAGACAGCTTTTACACTTAATCGAATCAAATGAGCAACTACGAGAAATCAGTTCGTTACTTGAACAAAAATTAGGAGAGCTGAGCGAGGGAGTCGATCGATGGTCATACGTTCAATCTGCCTTACGTTCAGCAGGCGCAGACTTAGAAGGTCAAAGTGAAGCGTTAAATCGAACGCTTAAGGAACTTTCTCCAAAATAAAAACAACGACGAGCGTTCACGAAAACGTTCGTCGTTGTTTTTTTTGAGGCACTTTTGTTAATGGATAAGTGATATATCCAAGTCCAATCACAAAGCCAATCGATATCAATGAAGGGTTCATGTGATACAAAATCACTAATAAAATCGTTGGAACGAGTGTCATCGACACTGCGTATGGCCAAGCTTGGCGGTAAGCCCACATGTTTTTGGAATAGACTCTTGTAAATAATTGAACATATAAAGCCATGAAGGCGACCCAGATTAAATAGAAAAAGAAGATGGCGAATCCGTGTAAGAAGAGCCACATCGGAATGAAAAAGTCAGGACGAATCACAATAAAGTCCAAGACGGTAATGAGTAACGTCAACACAAAAGTGGCTCCCATATAGGCGTGAAGCGGAGCGAGGCGGAGGCGGAGGGCTCGTTTTGACGGCACTACGCTCGTTCGAATAAACGTAAAAATGGTGGACAACATGCTAAAAACTCCAATCTGTTATATTACAGTATGCGTATAAACGATAAAATTAGTACAGTGTTTTAATAAAACTTTTACATAAAACGTGTTTACATGAAGATGCCGATGAAGGCATAATGAGTAGGGCATTAAAAACCAAGCAAATCCAACCAATTCTTAATTAAAAGGAGTACAAAAATCGTGGAATACAATTTGCAAGAAATGTTATTCATGTTTTTTGGAGGTCTAGGGATCTTCCTCTTCGGGATCAAATCGATGGGAGACGGACTCCAAAAGTCTGCAGGGAATCGCCTGCGTGACATCCTAGATAAGTATACAACGAATCCATTCCTTGGTGTACTCGCCGGGATTATCGTTACTGTATTGATTCAATCTTCTTCAGGTACAACCGTTATTACGGTCGGACTTGTTAGCGCCGGCTTCATGACACTCCGTCAAGCGATCGGGGTTATCATGGGGGCAAACATCGGAACAACGGTGACAGCATTTATCATCGGATTCGATGTCGGTGAGTATTCACTCCCGATGATTGCAATCGGTGCAGTCTTACTCTTCTTCTTTAAGAAAGAGCGTTACCAACATCTAGGACAAGTCATCTTTGGACTTGGTGCATTGTTCTACGGTCTTGAGTTGATGGGAGACGGCATGCGTCCGCTCCGCTCAAGTGAGTATTTCATCGACTTGACGCAATCAATGAGTGACAATCCGTTCCTCGGTGTCATCGTTGGTACTGTATTTACAGTCATCGTCCAGTCATCTTCTGCAACAATCGGAATTTTGCAAGAGCTCTATGCAGGTGGTTCAATCGACTTGGATGCCGCTCTTCCAGTATTGTTTGGTGACAACATCGGTACGACGATCACTGCCATTTTGGCATCAATCGGTGCATCGGTTGCCGCACGTCGCGCAGCTGCAGCACACGTTATCTTTAACTTAATCGGAACGACGATCTTCATGATCTTGTTGATTCCGTTCACAAACTATATTTATTGGATTACAGACTTCTTGGCAATTGAAGACAAGATGCAAATTGCATTCGCTCACGGTACGTTTAACATCGTCAACACATTGATTCAGTTCTGGTTCATTGGAACGATTGCTTGGATCGTGACGAAATTGGTGCCTGGTGAGGATTCAATCGTCGATACGAAAGCACAGCACTTGGACCCAATCTTCATTCAGCAATCGCCTTCGATTGCAGTGGAGCAAGCAAAATACGAAGTCATCCGTATGGGCGATTTCGCAAAACTTGGTCTCGACGAAGCGCGTAACTATTTGACAACAGGAGATAAGAAACACTCTGAAAAGTCTGCGCATATCGAAGAAGCGTTAAACTCGTTGAATGCGAAAATCACAGACTACCTCGTGAAATTGGCTGCGGTTGATTTGACTGAGCAAGAATCACAAGAGCACAAGACGCTCATGCATGCGATTAACGACATCGAACGAATCGGTGACCACGTTGAAAACATCATTGAGTTGATTGACTATAAGACTGCTACGAAAGTGACACTTTCGGCAGATGCTCAAAAAGAATTGACTGAAATGTATGACCTCACACGCGAAACGTTAGAGAAATCACTTCAGACATTAGCGAGCGGTGACATGGTCGAAGCACGTAAAGTCATCGAAATGGAAGCGAAACTCGATATGCTCGAGCGTCAATTCCGCAAAAACCACGTTGTTCGTTTGAACACGGGTGCTTGTGATGGACAAGCAGGTATGTTCTTCGTCGACATGCTCTCAAACCTTGAGCGTATCGGTGACCATGCCATGAACATCACAGAAATCACACTCGAAGATGCAAACGAAGTGACGGTATAAAGATGAGGCACTCCAACTATATGTTGGAGTGTTTTTCTTTTTGATGGAAAGGAATTTCCCTTGACAGTATAGAGCATATTCAGTATATTATTACTGTATAACAACATGGCGGTGTAGCTCAGCTGGCTAGAGCGTACGGTTCATACCCGTGAGGTCGTGGGTTCGACTCCCTCCGCCGCTACTTATAAGGACCCTTAGCTCAGCTGGTTAGAGCAGACGGCTCATAACCGTCCGGTCGTAGGTTCAAGTCCTACAGGGTCCATTCAAAACAACTTTCATTTTGTGAAAGTTGTTTTTTTGTTTTCAATCTAAAATTCGTGGGTAAATACTCGTTAGCATTTTGTTTTTTGAAAAATATGAAATGAGGCGGACAAAATGGAACGAAATCACACCATGATGCAGTTTTTTGAATGGCATGTCGAAGCGGATCATAAACATTGGAAGCGATTAAAAGAGAGAGCGGAAGATTTAAATAAAGCTGGGATCACTGCCCTTTGGTTACCACCTGTCACGAAAGGACAGAGTGGTGAGGATACGGGTTATGGCATTTATGACTTATATGATTTAGGTGAGTTCGATCAAAAAGGATCGATTGCCACGAAATACGGAACAAAAAAAGAACTTCTTGAAGCGACAGCCTATTGTCAGCAAGAACTAGGAATGCAGATTTATATGGACGTCGTCATGAATCACAAAGCAGGCGCGGATGCGACCGAAACGTTTGAAGTGCTTGAAGTAGACCCGAACGACCGTACGAAAGTCCTTTCAGAAGAACCTTTCGAAATCGAAGGATGGACAAAGTTTGATTATGAAGCTCGTGATGGGAAGTATTCTACATTTAAATGGGACTTCACACATTTTAACGGTACCGACTATGATGCAGCGACAGACCGTTCTGGGATTTTCTTTATAGTTGGAGAGAATAAAAGATGGAACGACAATGTCGATGACGAATTCGGTGTGTATGACTATTTGATGTTTGCGAATATCGATTACCATCATCCTGAAGTTCGGGAAGAAGTGTTGAGCTGGGGTAAATGGTTCATTGAGGAAACGAAATGTGACGGATTCCGATTGGATGCGATAAAACATATCAACTATGACTTCGTGAAAGAATTCAGTCAGACGATGCGTGAAGAAAAGGGAGATGAATTTTATTTCGTCGGAGAGTTCTGGAAGTCAGATCTTGACGCATGCCGTGAATTTCTTGATAACATCGATTACCACGTCGATTTATTCGATGTTCCGCTCCACTATAAATTACACCAGGCGTCAGAGGAAGGGGCCGCATTCGATATGCGCACCATTTTTGATGATACGCTCGTCCAGTCACACCCGCTCCATTCAGTGACGTTTGTAGACAATCACGATTCGCAACCGGAAGAGGCGCTTGAGTCGTGGGTAAAAGATTGGTTCAAACAAATCGCATACGGTCTCGTCTTGCTTCGTAAAGATGGCTATCCATGTGTCTTCTACGGGGATTACTACGGCATCGACGGTCCCCACCCGACTGATGGGATGAAACTCGCCATTGACACGCTTCTTTATGCTCGTCGGGAAAAGGCTTATGGGGAACAGGATGATTACTTTGATGATGCAAACGTCATCGGCTGGGTACGCAAAGGTGTGGAGGAGATCGAGCGTTCAGGATGTGCCGTTCTCATCTCAACTTCGGACGAGGCTGAAAAGCGAATGTTCGTTGGGGAAGAGCGAGCTGGCGAAACATGGGTCGACTTGACGAATACACGAGAAGATAAAATTGAGATTGATGATGAAGGATTTGGGGTATTTAAAGTGGCGGCGGGATCTATTTCAGTCTGGGCGTTACCAGAAGAAGATGTAGAGTGAGGCATTACAATTGAGTCGACCGTCACAAATCTGTTACATTTATAACGAACGTTGTTCAAAACACTTTTAAGGGGGATTTTAGTAATGGCTAAATTTGAATTACCACAACTTGATTACGCATATGATGCACTCGAACCACACATTGACGCACGCACGATGGAAATCCACCACACGAAACACCACAACACTTACGTCACAAACGTAAACAATGCACTCGAAGGAAAAGACGTGGAGTACTCTTCACTCGAAGACTTGCTTCAAAAAATCGATTCACTTCCTGCTGACATTCAAACTGCTGTCCGTAACAATGGTGGCGGTCACTGGAACCACTCGTTCTTCTGGAAACTCTTGAAGAAAAACGAGAACGGAACACCTTCTGGCGATCTCGCTGCTGCAATCGACGAGTCATTCGGTAGCTTTGATGCATTCAAAGACGAGTTCACAAAAGCTGCAACTACTCGTTTCGGTTCAGGATGGGCATGGCTCGTCGTGAAGAACGGCAAACTCGAAGTGACGTCTACACCAAACCAAGATTCACCGATCATGGAAGGCGTTACGCCAGTCCTCGGACTTGACGTTTGGGAGCACGCTTACTACTTGAACTACCAAAACCGTCGTCCTGACTACATCAATGCATTCTTCCACGTCATCGACTGGGATTATGTTGCGAAATTGTACGCTGACGCAAAATAAGTCGTTTGTCCCGAGATTCTTCATAGAGTCTCGGGTTTTTTTGTGTCTTTCATTAATTTGTAAACAAATTATGATATAGTGAAAAACGGACAAAATAGTAGATGACCGTGTACGCTATACTATAGAAGGAATCGATTGTGGAAGGAGATAACGGACTTGGCAAAAAATAGTGTGAAAGTGCCGAAGAAACGGCGAAACCACTTACCGTTACGTTTAAATTTGTTATTTTTCATCGTCTTCGTTCTATTTGCAACGCTAATCTTTCGATTAGGCGTCGTTCAAATCGTGAATGGGGAATTGATTGCACGTGAAGTTCAAAAAACTGAGTCGAGTAAGATTAAATACGAGGTACCACGAGGGAAGATTTATGACCGTAACGGTCAAGTGCTTGCGGATACGATTTCAAACTACTCGATCATGTACCGTCGTTCGCAAGTGACGAAAGCGGATGAACGCTTAGATGTCGCCAAAAAGTTGTCGGAAATCGTCGATATTCCGAAAGAAGATCGCAAAATGACGGAACGTGACCGCAAGGATTACTGGATTGCAACGAATCCAGAACTCGCTCAAGAACGTACGCAAGCATTGTTGGAGGAGTTACCGGAAGACGAGCGGGCTGCATTGTCCAACCAAGACGTAGACCGGCTCTTACTCGACTCCATCACAGAAGAAGAGATCACGTTCGATGATGCGACAGAAGAAATCATTGCGATCAAACATAACATGGAGAGCGGCTATGCCCTCGACCCACAAGTCATCAAAATCGGCGCAAGTCCGAAAGAGATGGCAGTCATTGAAGAAAACTTAGAAATGTTGCCAGGAGTGAGTGTCGAGCCTTACTATCAGCGGGACTATCCGTTCGATGAGACGTTCAAGAGTTTCTTAGGAAGCTATCGTCAAATCCCGGCAGAACAACGAGCTTCTTATCAGGCAAAAGGATATGGATTGAACGACCGTGTCGGGACGTCCTACTTGGAGCAACAATATGAAGACGTCCTTCGCGGGACGCCAGCATACGATGTGTTCACGACGTACAAAGGTGAACCGGTTGGGGAGCCGACTCGCGTGAGTGGGAACCCGGGGAAAGATATTGTATTGTCGACTGATATTGAATTCCAAAAAGAAGTCGACGAGATTTTGAAAAAGGCGATTCGTGCAGGACGTTCTGGAAGTCCTCATTTCGACCGAGCGTTTGCTGTTGTCATGAACCCGCAGACGGGTGAACTCCTCGCCTTGTCAGGTCAGGAGCTTGATTTAGAGACAAACGAATTCAAAGATGTCTCGACAGGTACTGTGCTCCGTGCCAGCCAAATCGGTTCAACCATCAAAGGGGCGACGGTCGCTTATGGATTCGAAGAAGGTGTCGTCGAGCCAGGAGAATATATTTATGACGCACCGATTCGAATCGGATCGTCGACCAAAGCCTCTTACCGTAATATGGGGAACATTAACGATTTAGATGCACTTGCGATGTCATCAAACATTTATATGTTCCAGATCGCGTTACGTTTGGCTGACTATTATTCGACCGGACAAATTGTCGGGGAAAACGTCACACAGGCATTTGAAACGATGGAACATTACTATAAACAGTTCGGACTCGGAATCGAGACGGGAATTGATTTACCGTTCGAGTCGATCGGATTCCGTAGCGTTCCCGACCGTGTCACGCTCCTCATGGATATGTCGATCGGACAGTATATCTCGTACACGCCGATTCAATTGGCACAATATACGTCTACCTTAGCGAATGGCGGTTATCGCATTCAGCCGCATTTACTAAAAGAAATCATTGAGCCAGGTTCGCTCGATGAAAACAATAAACAAGTCGTCAGCACGTTCCAACCGAACGCGTTAAATAAAGTCGATATTCAAGACGAGTATATTGAGCGGGTTCGTGAAGGATATCGTCAAGGGGTTGAATCTTCATCTGGTTCATCTCGGATTTTGCAACAGACAGGGATGACTGCGGCCGGTAAGACAGGAACGGCACAGGCAATTGCTGAAGGTGCAGACGGTCAGGCGAAACGTAATGCAAAAGGGGAACCAATAAAGACGCTTAACTCAAACCACGTAGGTTGGGCGCCATTTGATGATCCTGAAATCGCATGGGCGATTATCATGCCTGGACTTGAAGCGGAAGGAATCAATACACGTGTCGCGCACGATATTATGAAAGCTTACTTTAACTTAGAAGATGTGAATGCAATGCTTCAATGAAAGGAGTCACTTCGGTGACTTCTTTTTTTGTCTTTACAATTCTTTTACGTTCCGTTTATTTCTCGTTAATAGAAGTTCATTAGGATATTAATTGTAGGACAGAACAACAGATCCACAACAAAAATCAAAGCAAACTCAAGGAGGACGTCACAAATGTCTTGGATGAAAAAATCAGCTTTACTCGCTTCAATCACTTCGGTCGCACTCGTAGGTGCAGCCTGTGGGAACAATGAAGAAGGTGGCGCTGCTGAAGGCGATGCGCTCTCAGGAAAAGTCGTCATGGACGGATCATCAACTGTATTCCCAATCATGGAAGCAGTCGCAGAAGAATATTCAGCTGAACAACCAGAAGTTGAAGTGACGGTCGGTGTCTCTGGTACGGGTGGTGGCTTCAAACGCTTCGTGACGGGAGAGACAGACTTCTCGAACGCATCACGTGAAATCAAAGAAGAAGAAGCAGCTGAAGCTGAGAAAAATGGTGTGGAATTTACACAACTCTCAGTCGCACTTGATGGTCTTTCACTCGTTGTGAACCCGGCGAACGATTGGGCTCAAGATATCACGATTGAAGAATTGAATAAGATGTGGACAGATACGAGCGTGAAAACGTGGAAAGATGTTCGCTCAGACTGGCCAGATGAGGAAATCTCATTCTTCGCACCAGGTAAAGATTCAGGTACGTACGATTTCTTCGACGAGAAAGTTCTTGATGAGACAGATATTCGTCAAGACGCACAATTGTCTGAAGATGACAACGTACTCGTCACAGGTGTAGCTGGGACAGAAGGTGCAATCGGATTCTTCGGATTTGCTTACTACCTCGAGAACCAAGACACACTTCGTGCCTTGAATGTTGAAGGAGTAGAGCCGACACATGACACAATCAACGATTTGTCTTACCCGCTCTCACGTGAAATTTACACGTATGTCAACAACGCTTCGTTGAAAGACAAAGAGCAAGTAGCTGACTTCGCACGCTTCATGAACGAAAATGCAGCTGACCTTTCTGAAGAGGTTGGTTACGTAAAAATGGAGCAAGCGCGTTACGACGAAAACATGAAGATGATCGATGAGATCGCTGGAGAATAAAATGATACGTGGCAGAAGGTGAGGGTAACTCTCACCTTCTCGTCATGCTTTCTAGTATGAAGAGGTAGGGAGCGATACACGAGATGAATGAACCAAACAAAGAGCTCTCGATTCGAGAGATGATTCAACAAAGTAAACAAAAGAAATATAGTACGACGAACGTGTTTGATAAAATCATGCCGTTCTTATTATTCTTGAGCGCATTAGTATCGGTCGTCACCACAATCGGTATTGCGTTCACACTTGGCTTTGAGCTATTTAAGTTCTTTGAACGAGTGCCTGTCGCTGAATTTTTAGGAACGACAGAATGGTACCCGCTTAGTGCAGACCAGCGCTTCGGGGTATGGGCCCTTGTGATGGGAACACTCCAAATTACTGTGATTGCAATGATCGTTGCCGTGCCGCTTGGACTGGCGTCTGCGATTTATTTGAGTGAGTACGCTTCGGAGCGAGCGCGTCGAGTATTAAAGCCGATCTTAGAAGTGTTGGCAGGTGTACCGACCATCGTATTCGGTTTCTTCGCGTTGTCATTCATCACACCGATTTTGCAAGCGTTGATTCCAGGACTTCAAATTTACAATGCGCTTAGTCCTGGTATTGTCGTCGGGATCATGATTATACCGATGATCGCTTCGATTTCTGAAGATGCGATGAGTGCGGTGCCGAAGAAAATTCGAGATGGTGCGCTTGGTCTTGGTGCAACGCGTCTTGAAGTGGCGACGAAGGTCGTTATGCCGGCAGCGACGTCTGGAATCATTGCTTCAATCGTTCTCGGAATGAGCCGGGCGATTGGGGAGACGATGATTGTAACGATTGCGGGTGGGTCGCAACCGAACTTCGAGTTCAATCCGCTCAATGCGATTCAGACGATGACAGCATATATCGTTCAAATCGCAAAAGGTGACGCAGGTTACGGCACAATCGAATATTACAGTATCTATGCGGTCGGTGCGTTATTGTTCGTCTTCACTCTATTGATGAACTTGTTCGCAAACTGGGTGACGCGCCGCTTCAGAGAGGAGTACTAATATGGCTTTACCGAACAGTGAGTTCAAGAATACGAAGAACCTGATGGATCGTGAAACGGTGTCTGAACGAATCAAACGCCGTTTACAATTGAATGAAATTTTCAAATACGTCTTTTTGGCAGGACTTGTCTTTGCATTAGTCGTCTTGTCGACATTGATCTATGACATCGTCTCAAAAGGGGCGGGCTGGGTCGACCTTGATTTCTTACGTAACTTCCCGTCACGTCGTCCCGAACAGGCAGGATTATATCCTGCGTTAATCGGATCGTTATGGTTGATGTTTCTAATCGTGCCAATGGTGTTCGTCATTGGTGTCGGTGCAGCCATCTACCTAGAAGAGTACGCACCGAAGAATCGAATGACTTCATTTATCGAAGTCAATATTTCGAACTTGGCTGGTGTCCCTTCAATCGTTTTCGGATTGCTTGGATTAACGATATTCGTCCGTGTCATGGAATTAGGAAACTCGGTTATGGCAGGTGCGTTAACGCTCGGACTCATGAGTTTACCGATTGTTATCGTAGCCTCACAAGAAGCATTACGGGCAGTCAAGATGGAGTTACGACACGCTTCTTTAGCGCTAGGAGCTTCGAAATGGCAGACCACGTTCAATGTCGTCTTGCCGTCAGCGATTCCTGGAATTATCACGGGGATCATCCTTGCCGTCTCTCGTGCAATCGGTGAAACAGCACCGTTGATCATGGTCGGCGCAGCAACATTTATTTCAACAACACCAAGCGGGATTTTCTCTGACTTCACGGCGCTCCCGATCCAGATTTATAACTGGACGAGCCGACCGCAAGCAGAATTCCAAAACTTGGCCGCGGCAGGAATCATCGTACTCATGACGATGCTCATTGCGATGAACTCTGTAGCGATTTATATCCGAAACAAATATACGAACCGACATTAAGTCGTTCTTGCAGATGAATGAGGAGGAAGCTCGAGATGATGAAACAACAAGAGCTCAATAAAGGAGATCAAAACGTGAACACAACAACGACAGAACCGACAACTACTGAGATGAAAAAAGATAGCGCTTATGTCGTCAACAATTTGAACTTATGGTATGGCGAAGATCAAGCTTTGATTGACGTCAACCTCGACATTAAAAAGAATGAAGTCACGGCCATCATCGGACCATCTGGGTGCGGGAAATCAACATTTATTAAAACGTTGAATCGTATGGTAGAACTCGTGCCATCCGTTCGGACGAATGGTGAAATCTTGTATCATGGTCGAAACATCTTCGATCGTGGATATAAAGTAGAAGATTTACGTACGTCGGTAGGTATGGTATTCCAGCAACCAAACCCGTTCCCAAAATCGGTATATGATAACGTGGCATACGGTCCTCGTACGCACGGCATCAAAAATAAGAAAGTACTCGATGAGATTGTCGAGCGTTCACTTCGTGGCGCTGCCATCTGGGATGAAGTAAAAGATCGCTTGAACGAGAACGCTTATGGACTTTCTGGTGGACAACAGCAACGTCTGTGTATCGCTCGTACGTTGGCGATTGAACCTGACGTCATCTTGATGGATGAGCCGACTTCTGCCCTTGACCCGATTTCTACGTTGAAAGTGGAAGAACTCGTTCAAGAGTTGAAAGAGCAATACTCAATCATCATCGTCACGCATAACATGCAACAAGCTGCCCGTGTTTCGGATAAAACGGCCTTCTTCTTAAATGGAGAAGTTGTCGAGTTCGATGTAACAGATAAGATTTTCTCGAATCCATCTGACAAACGGACGGAAGACTATATTTCTGGCCGTTTCGGTTAAGGAGGAGACTAGATTGATGGCACAAAATCGCACATTTTTTGATACGAAATTAACTGAATTAGAAGATAAAGTAGTCCGTTTAGCAAACTTGACGATGCGACAAACGGCGACGGCAATCGAAGTGTTAGAAAAACATGATCTTGAGTTGGCGCAAACGGTAATCGACAACGATAACGAACTCGATGATTTAGAGTTAGCAATCAACGACGAAGCGATTTTATTGATTGCAAAGCAACAGCCAGTTGCGACTGACTTACGTCGTCTGATTGTGACGATGAAATCGGCGACAGACTTAGAACGCATTGCGGATTACGCGACGAACATCGCCAAAGCTGTGACGAGAATTGAACATGTTCCTTATTTACATGACATTCAACCACTCAAGCAGATGGCTGAACAGTTGATTGACATGCTCGAACTTGCGACGCGCGCTTATCGTAAAGGCGAGGTAAGTCGTGTTCGTGAACTCAACGAGATGGACCGTGTCATTGACGAAATCAATCTAACGGTGATTAAACAATACATCGGTTCTCTTCCGGCGATGACGGTTGGAACGAACGATGTATATGAATTCTCGAACATCGCTCGATACCTCGAACGGATGGGTGACCATGTGACAAACTTCGGTGAACATTTAATTTTCCTTGAAAAAGGGAAACATTATGATTTGAACCAATAAGATTAGTGGTAAAGAACAACAGTGCTGTTGTTCTTTATTTTTTTGGGCAGGAATTTATAAAGAATGAGCGAATACTAGTCTACATGGATTTTTACATGAAGGGAGCCATACAGAGATGGAAGAGAAAATCGTATCCTTGAAGCAACAAGGACTTACGTTGAAACAGATTGCGGCAGAACTAGACGTCCCGATTGGCAAAGTCCAATACGCATGGCGAAAATGGAGAAATCAGCAACAAGAGTTGGAGGAAGTTGTCCCTGTGAAACAAAAGAGTAATAAGAAAGCAAAGGCTAAAGCGCCAGGAGCAACTTCGCGTAAACAAGTCGCCACAGCGAAAGAAACGGTCGATGTGAACGTATCGCCACTTCTTGCGAAAGGGCCTGAAGGATATTGGCAGTTGCCGGAACGATACAATGTAGACTTTTTACATGCGGTCGTACAATCTCCGAACTCGGTTTATGTGTGTTGGGAAGTGTCTGATTTGGTTAAAGAGACGTTAGAGCTTCAGTTTATGAGACGATGGGAAGAGCTACCGAAAGCATTCCGTATTTTAGACGTGACCTTATTGGATTATGCGAGTGGTCATGCGAATCGATCGTATACGTTCGACCTACCTGAAATGACGAATAGTTGGTTCGTTCGTCCTCTCGATCCGAATACGACATATGTCTTCGAATTCGGGATTCGCACGATGGAGGGAGAATTTTTACCAATCGTGGCATCAGCACCGCTTGATACACCGCGTGCAGAACCAGCCGGCATCGGACGTTTTGCGGAACCAGTGAGACGTTGGCAGTACGGGGAAGTAGATTCTCCTGAGTTATTAGATACATTACCAAAATATGCGGCATACCGTCACGTACGTTAAGGAGGACATTCTTACATGAAACCAGGATACTTTTCACTCGTCCTTCATGCTCATTTACCGTACGTTAGGCATGAAGAGAAGCACCGTTTAGAAGAAAGATGGGTATATGAAGCCATCTCAGAAACGTATATTCCAATCCTTTGGCAAGTTGACCGCTTGAAGCGGCCATTGCATTGGACAGTCAGTATTTCGCCACCAGTTGTGGAAATGCTCGCAGACCCGCTCATCCAAGACCGTTATGTCGAGCATATCGATGAGATGCTTGAATTGATTGCGTTAGAACTTTCAGAAGGAAGAACGGACGAGGAGACGTCGACGTTACACTTCTATGAACAGCGTTATCACGACTTGAAAAACACGTTCCTTCATTGGAATAAAAACTTGAATGAAGCGTTCCGTACATATCGTGAAGCGGGATATATCGATATGGTGACTTGTACAGCGACCCACGGCTTCAACCCGCATCTCTTCACGGAGCAGGCGGCACGGACTGAAATTCGGACAGGTCTCAACTGTTTCGAACGTCACTACGGGTTCCGTCCGACAGGGATTTGGTTGCCAGAGTGTGCGTATACACCAGGCGTGGACCGAATTCTCTACGAGGAAGGAATCCGATACACGTTTGTCGATGAACATGCATTGCTCGATGCGGATCCGACTCCTGAAAAAGGCATTGGTGCTCCTGTCTATTCTCCACACGGCGTCGCATTGTTCCCACGGGATCAAATCATCTCGGGTAAAATTTGGAGTTCGATGATTGGATATCCAGGTCACCCTGACTATCGTGAGTTTTATCGAGATTTAGCCTACGACCGAGATTGGGACTATATCCAATCGTTCATGCATCCAGAAGGCATTCGATTTGATACAGGATTAAAAATGCACCGCATCACAGGTGACACCGATCAAAAAGACTTTTATGTACGTGAGTGGGCTGAACATCAAATCGAGAACCATGCGACAGATTTCGCCCAAACGTTAGAAGGGCATCTAGAGGCCCATGGCGGACAAACGTTCCCACCGTTCTTGGTCACAGCACCGTTCGATGCGGAATTGTTTGGTCACTGGTGGTTTGAGGGTCCTGAATTTCTTGGGAAAGTCGCAGAGCGACTCGAAGAATTTGGGATCGAAACGATCACACCAGCAATCTTCCTTGAGCGCCACTTCAAAGATTTACAAACCGTCCATGTCTCCATGAACACATGGGGACGAAAAGGCTACGGTGAAGTTTGGATCAATGAACGAAATGAATGGATGCTCCGTCACCTGCATATGATGGAGATGCAACTTGTCAAAGACGTAGCAGATTATCGCGATCAATCGGATTTGACGAATCGTGCGTTAAAGCAATTGATTCGCCATTATGTGTTGGCTGTATCGAGTGACTGGGCGTTTATCTTAGATGGGCAAACGACAGCGCAGTATGCGGCTGAACGCTTTAGGGAGCATACACGCCTCTTCGCCGAACTTGAAACGGCGCTTTATCAAGGCACTGTCTCGAACAAGTTGCTCGATGATCATTATGCGGCGTACCCATTCCTTCAAGACGAAGATCTTGATGTCGATTCATTCCTCTCCCCGCACGACTATTACGTGACGACTGAGCGGGAGGTAGAAGAGTCAGCAATTCTTATGCTGACACCCGAATATCACGGTCATATCGTCGGTGGACTTGGTCATCGTGTCGTCGAGGAAGTGGAGGCGAGAGCAAATGAGGGAGAAACCGTCTATGTGCTGACGCCGTATCACGATGAGTTACCGGAATACGAACGACACGGAAACGTTCATGTGTATCGAGTTCGTCCGACTAGTCCATTTTTAGAGCACGTCATGAATCAGGTTGCCACGCAAAATATTGCGTATGTCAAACTCGTTCATGAACTTTCGAAACGGGTATCATTCAAAGTGATTCATCACTTTGATTGGATGACGATTCCTGCTGCAAGAGAACTTGCGCAATCACTTGCGCTTCCGTTATACTCAACTATGTTGTCCTTTGAAGCGACACGGAACCCGCATGGGCACGGTGGTTTGTTTGATGCGATTCATCGTATTGAAAACAGTGTGTTCTCATCAGCGGAGTGCGTTTATGTCGGCGAAGAGATCTCGATGAACGACCTGAAACAATGGTATAAAGTAAGCGAGAATGTCAACACATGCCTACCTCTTGAATCTTCTCCATACGGACAGGAATCAATGAAAAAGAACGTGAAATAACCTTGCTTTTTCATAAGAAACTTGGTAGGATAATTGAGTATGCTTAGACTGTAAAGCAAAAGCACTTGATACAACATCATTAAGATGGGAGTGAAAGAAATGCGCGTTAAAATTACATTAGCTTGCACAGAAACAGGCGATCGCACGTACATCACGAAGAAAAACAAACGTAACAACCCAGAGCGCCTTGAGTTGCGCAAATACAACCCACGTCTCCGTCGTCACACGCTTTACCGCGAAGTGAAGTAATGAGGGACCGGCCGTCACATATGTGGCGGCTTTTTTTGTAAGGAGGAATGCGTTGTGGAAGACAAAGCAGCGTTAAGACGAACTGTCCATCAATACATTAAACAAATGAACAATCGACAACAAGTGGATCAAGTCATCCATCATCGGTTGTTCGCAACAGAGATATGGAGAGAAAGCCAGACGATTGCTGTGACATCGTCACTACCGCTTGAAATCGATACGTCGCCAATCATTCATGAGGCGTTTGAAGCAGGAAAAACGGTGTGCGTCCCGAAAGTAACGGAGCAGGGGTTAACGTTTCATATTATTCATTCGGTAGATGACCTTGAGACGGGCGTCATGAATATTTTGGAGCCGACGACCCCGCCAACAACGAAAACCATCGACCTCTGTCTTGTGCCGGGAAGAGTATTTGACCGTTCAGGATATCGAATCGGTTGGGGCGGAGGATACTATGACCGTTTTTTACGTACATATGAAGGGGAGACGGTTTCATTGGCTTACTCGGTTCAACTTGTCGATCAAGTACCGACGGAACCACATGATCTACCTGTTCAGTGGATTGTGACAGAAAAGGAGATGATTCAATGTTCGCCATTTTTGTTGTAACTTGTATCGTCGCCTTTCTCGGGTATCGGTTGCGCTCTTTGACGCTCTCGGGAGCCATCTTGACTATAGTGACAGGGGTGTTGATCGGGTTATCGTTTGGTTGGTTCGGCCTCTATTTACTCGGTGTGTTTTTCTCGACGTCTTCTCTTGCATCGAAATATCGATCTCGCGATAAGCAAAATGTAGATGAGATTGTCGAAAAAACGGGAGCACGCGACGCCATTCAAGTGTTAGCAAACGGTGGGGTAGGGATTCTTTGTGCCCTCGGTTACTTACTGACAGATAATCTCGTCTACCTTTATATGTACATCGTGTCTATTGCGGCAGCGACGAGTGACACATGGGGGTCTGAATTCGGTGTCCTCGCAAAACGTAAACCGCGTTTCATGTTCACTTTTAGAGAAGTTGAGCCGGGAACGAGCGGTGCTGTCTCAACGTTTGGGACAGTCATGTCGATTTTAGGGGCATTCGTGATCGTCTGTTCTTCTCTTCTGTTTGTCGAATTGGATATGGCATTACTGTTGACGCTTTGGGGAATCGGACTGAGCGGGAGCGTCATCGATACATTGCTCGGGGCGACTGTTCAACGGAAGTTTCGCTGTACGGTTTGTGGAAAGCTGACGGAAAAGAAAGTTCATCATCAAGTTCCTACAACGTATGTGTCAGGATGGCGTGTGCTAGGGAATGATGCAGTCAATTTTTTATCCGTTCTTGGAGCGACGTCTATTTGTTTTTTGGTGTTCGGATGAGGGTAGTACAGAAAATGAAGATGTTTCAAATGAATGTGAAAGTTGTCACAATATCGCCAAAGTGAAAACGGTTTCCACTGTAGTTAGGGTTTGTGAATGATGTTACAATCTTGTTGTAACAGAGATAACAAAAACATGAAACAGATTGATCGAAGGGTGGAGAATCAATATGGAAACATTAAATCATGCTAAAGTAACGCGCGTCGCACTCGTAGGGGCAGGGGCAGTTGGAGCGAGTTTCGCGTACCAGTTAACGACAGCAAGCCTTTGTGAAGAACTCGTCATCATTGACATCAACAAGGCAAAAGCAGAAGGAGAAGCGATGGACTTAAACCACGGCGTCTCGTTCGCTTCTTCACCGATGCGTGTGTGGGCAGGAGATTATGCAGACTGTGGTGTAGCAGACATCGTCGTCATTACTGCAGGTGCACCGCAACGTCCAGGGGAAACTCGTCTTGACCTTGTCGAGAAAAATGCGAAGATCATGAAGTCGATGATTTCAGATATTATGGATTCTGGTTTTGATGGCATTATCATTATCGCCTCAAACCCTGTCGACATTATGACGCATTTGGCATGGAAGTATTCAGGACTTCCTAAACATCGCGTCTTCGGCTCAGGTACCGTACTCGACACGTCTCGTTTACGTTATATGCTTGGCGACTATTTCAATGTCGACCCACGTAACTGTCATGCTTACATCATGGGTGAGCACGGTGACACCGAGTTTGCTGCTTGGAGCAATGCTCGTATTTACGGAAAGTCTGTTGAGCAGTTGCTTGAAGAGCATGATGAATATAACTGGCAAGACCTTGAAGACATTTATGTGAACGTACGTGATGCGGCTTATCACATCATCGAACGTAAAGGTGCGACATACTATGCCATCGGCCTCGGATTACTCCGTCTGGTCAAAGCGGTCCTTCGTAACGAGAACACATTGCTGACAGTCGGTGCTCACCTTGATGGGGAATACGGTTTACACGATATTCATATCGGGGTACCAGCCATCATTAACCGTCAGGGCGTGCGAGAAGTCGTTGAGATTGAGTTGTCAGAAGAAGAACATCAAAAAATGCAACATTCAGCTAACGTTCTCATGAAAACGATGGAGCCTGTCTTGTAATTGTCGTATTTGAATGACCTGCAGCCTTAAAGGTTGTGGGTTTTTTTTGTACGTTTTGGGCAAGCCGTGACTTTGTCGTGAGGTACAACGTGATTTACAATAGAATGAGAGAGGAGGGGTTTTGTTGGCGACTTGCTTCTGGGAAGGCATTTATCAAGCGATCGAGAACGGTGGGCGGATTGAAGGGATATTAGAGCCGTCTCGTGCAGTCATCTTGTTTGATACAAAAGCAGGTGATCGCTATGACTTATACGTTCAAACTGAAAAAGCATGGGCGAATCATGTCGGTACTGACATTAACGCAATCTTGAGCGCTTTTCGTCTATCTCGTATTGGACGAAAGCGTTTGACGATTCACATATATGGCGACCGTCTCGTTGATGAAGAGCGAGTCGACTCCATGACGTTCCCAATTCCGGCGAGAGTGACATTATCTCGCTCGATTTGTACACCTACGATGGAGGACGACCGTTTTCGATTGCTCGCGGTCGCAATGGATCGAAAGAAGAAAGCGGAGTTAAAGAAACGATTCTCCTTTGGTAAACCGCAAATAGTGTACGGATTAATGTTCATCACCTTTTTAGTCATGTGGCTAGCTGAATCAGTCGGTTCGACATTCGACCCGAATACGTTGATCGCATTTGGTGCGAAAGTGAACCCGCTCATCGAAGAAGGGGAATGGTGGCGGTTAATTACGCCAATGTTTCTGCATATCGGATGGTTCCATTTTGCCATCAATATGTTTGCGCTCTGGTCACTCGGTCCGCTCGTTGAACGGATGTATGGCTCCATCCGCTTTCTCATCATATACGTAGTTGGTGGGATTCTAGCGACGACGGCATCGTATGCGTTCAGTGAATCCATTTCAGCCGGGGCATCAGGAGCCTTATTTGGTTTGGTCGGTGCATTACTCTATTTTGGACTACGGGATCGTTCGCTCTTTATGAAGACGCTCGGACCTCCGCTCTTTATTATGTTAGGATTAAATGTGGGACTCGCGTTCGTATTAGGCGCGAGCTTGGACCATTTTGCACATGCAGGTGGTTTACTAGGTGGATTCGTCGTCTCTGGTGTCGTCGGATTGCCTGATGAGAAAAATCGAACACAACGCATCTTATTTTCTGTGCTCACGGCCATGTTGTTTGGTCTACTATACGGGTATGGATCTTGGTAAGGGGAGAATATGATGATTGATACACTGAAAAAATTAGTTGAAATCCCGAGTCCGTCTGGCATGACGGAGGAGGCGATTGGATTTGCAGAAAATGAACTTCAAGCACTCGGTGTGAAGACGTCTCGTTTACATAAAGGGGCGTTGCTCGCAACGTTCCCAGGACGTTCGAAGGAGGCGCGTCTTTTGACGGCGCATGTCGATACGCTTGGGGCGATGGTCAAAGACATCTTGCCGAGCGGGCGCTTACGACTCACGCAAGTAGGTGGATACGCTTGGACGGCGATTGAAGGAGAAAACTGTCTCATTCATCGCGAGGAGGGTGAGGCAATCGAAGGGACCATTCTCGTCCATCAGTCGAGTGTCCATGTTTATAAGGACACGAATTCGGCAGAGCGCTCTGCATCAAACATTGAAGTTCGATTGGATGAGAAAGTCCATTCTCGCGAAGATGTGACGGCACTTGGAATTGAAATCGGTGACTTTGTATCATTTGATCCACGATTCAAGGTGACGGCTTCCGGATACGTGAAATCTCGTCATTTGGACGATAAGGCGTCTGTGGCCATTTTATTAGACTTAGCTAAAGATTTGGTTAGCTACGAGTTACCCCACACGGTCCACTTTCTAATCTCGAATTACGAAGAAGTCGGATTCGGAGGAAATGCCGGTATTCCTGAAAATGTTGTGGAGTACATCGCCGTCGATATGGGTGCGCTCGGAGATGGGCAACATTCAGATGAATATACGGTTTCGATTTGTGCCAAAGATTCATCTGGTCCTTATGATATTAACTTGCGCCGTAAGTTTACTTCATTATGTAAGACACATGACATCGCTTATAAAGTCGATATCTATCCTTATTACGGTTCGGATGCGTCGGCTGCGATTCGGGCTGGATACGATGTGAAGCACGCTTTGATTGGTCCAGGAATTGAGTCAAGTCATAGTTACGAACGGACACATGTGACGTCTATGGAAGCGACAAGAGAATTGTTAAATCGTTATGTCTTGTCAACGATGGAGGAAGAAGCATGAAAAACTTTTATGATGTCCAACAGTTTTTAAAGTCGTTCGGTACCATTATTTACATCGGGGAGCGGGATGCTGAAATCTCACTGATGATGATGGAACTCGACGAGTTGTATGAAGGGGGCATCATCGAGCAGCGTGTATACGATACGGCAAAAATCATTTTGACCCACGAATTGAAAAATTCAACAGATTGACAGAAATCCCCTTAGTGCAAAGGGTTGCACTGAGGGGATAATAGTGTACACTATTCAATGAAAGCGATTTAGTTGAGATGAGGAGTGAACGGTATGAAATGGTTATTAGGAATCGACATCGGTGGTACAACGGTGAAGATGGCTGTTTTAGACATGAATGGCATCATTTCTGATAAGTGGGAAGTTAAAACGGATATTCGAGAAAACGGTGTACATATTCCAAAAGACATCGCAGCCTCATTTGAAACGTATTTAGAGACGTCAGGTAAGAAGAAAGAAGATTTCGCAGGTGCAGGTATTGGAGCCCCTGGATTCATCAATTTCTCTGAAGGTATTGTCGAATATTCACCGAACATCGGATGGAAAGACTTCGCTCTTGTGAGTGAGTTCGAAAAGGCGGTCGGACTCCCCGCGGTCCTCGAAAACGATGCGAATGCCGCTGCCCTCGGGGAAATGTGGAAGGGTGCAGGTGAAGGTGCATCAGAATTACTTGCCATCACGCTCGGTACAGGCGTCGGTGGTGGCGTCATCACGAACGGAAACATCGTTCATGGTACGGCTGGCATGGCAGGAGAAATCGGTCATATCACCGTCGAGCGAGATGAGGCGAAAGCTGTAAAATGTGGTTGTGGCCGATTAGGGTGTATCGAAACAATTGCCTCTGCGACAGGTATTTCACGTTTAGCGTTGCAAAAACGGAAAAATCAAGATACTTCGTTGAACGAATTGAAAGAAGTGACGGCACGTGACGTATTCGAAGCTTATAAAGCTGGGGATACAATCGCGACAGAAGTGATTGACGAGATGACAGAATATCTCGGATTAACAATCTCGAATATCGCCAACACACTCAACCCGAAAATGATCGTCATCGGTGGCGGCGTCTCAAAAGCAGGGACGTCATTGCTTGAACCGCTCGATGCTCAGTTCAAGCGCTTTGCACTCGAACGTGTCTATGAGTCGACGACGTTTAAAATCGCTGAACTTGAAAATGATGCCGGAGTCATCGGTTGTGGCTGGTTAGCACGCAAACACTTCCTTCCAACACGCGTATAAAACTGACACGTCTGCACATTGCAGGCGTGTTTTCTTATGGGAAAGGGTATGGGATATTGTAAAATTTGTAACGTCACAGTTGATTTTTTATTAAAAAAGGGGTAAGATTTGGACTTGATACTGGACGTGTACTATTCAGATCGAATTGTACAATGTATAAACAAATATAAAAATAATGGCTATAAAAACATGCCGAAAACTGAAAAGAGGAGGAGACCGTCAGATGAATTCATCTCAACGCTTCTCGAAGCTATCGACGAGACTGAACGATACGGTCCGCGCTTCGTTTCAAGAATATCGTCTATTTTGGATTTTTACGTTATTGCTTTGGACGAAGACGTATATCGTCTACCAATTTTTCTTCAACATTCCGATTGAAAACACCGCACAAGCTTTTATCCTACTGATCAGCCCGATCAGTTCGACATTATTCTTGTTTGCCTTCCATTTCTTCTTTAAAGGAAACAAACAAAAATGGGTGCTCTACACGCTTTACGCGCTCGCATCCTTCATCTTGTTTGCGGATGCCGTATATTATCGTGAATTTACGGACTATTTAACGATGCCGGTCATTATGCAACCATCGAACATGGAGACGCTATCGACATCGTTCACATCACTTCTCGAATGGAAAGACTTGATCATTCTTGGTGACGTTTTTGTCTTACCGTTTATCTTATGGCGTATGAATATGAAAGAGAATGCCGCTTCACATCGTCGCGCGCTCGTAACGTTCGTTGCAGCTGTATCGGTATTCTTGTTCAACCTTTCATTGGCTGAAACAGAACGTCCTGAATTGTTGACTCGTTCATTCGACCGTGAGCTATTAGTGAAAAACATCGGAACATTTAACTTCCATGTGTATGACGCGATGCTTCAAACGAAAACATCTGCTCAAAAAGCGATGGCTGACGAATCAGAGCTTGCAACAATCGAACAATTCACTCGTCAAAACTATGCTGCACCGAACCCTGATTTGTTTGGTAAGTATAAAGGAAAAAACGTGATTGTTGTGTCATTCGAATCTGCACAAAACTTCACGCATAACATGAAAGCGCCGAACGGTGAATATATCACGCCAAACTTGAACAAGCTGATTGAAGAGTCTCACTATTGGCCAAACTACTACCATACAGTAGGTCAAGGGAAGACATCAGATGCCGAGTTTGCGCTCGATAACTCGCTATATGGCTTACCGCGTGGTGCTGTATACTTTACGAACGCGGACAACGAATATCAAGCTCTTCCAGAGTTGATTAAAGAAGATAACTATTATTCGGCCGTCTTCCATGCGAACAATAAATCGTTCTGGAACCGCGACCAAATGTATAAAAATATCGGTGTCGATCAATTCTTCGATGAAAAGAGCTACGATCTCGGTAACCCAGAAGACATGACAGAATGGGGCCTCCTAGATGATAGTTTCTTCGAACAATCGATCCCGATGCTTCAAGAGTTGCCTGAGCCATACTATGCGAAGTTCATCACATTGACGAACCACTTCCCATATACGATGCCAAGCGAAGACTATGAACTCGTACCGAAGTTCGAGACAAGTTCGACGACGTTAAACAACTTCCCGCAGGCGCTTGCATATCAAGACTATGCACTCGGTCTCTTCATCGATCAATTGAAAGAGAACGGAATGTGGGAGGATACGATTTTCGTTGTTTATGGTGACCACTACGGTATCTCGACAAACCACAACAATGCGATGGCAGAGTTGCTCGGTAAAGAAGAGTTGACACCATATGATGTGGCGAAATTACAACAGGTGCCGTTTGCGATTCACTTGCCGGATCAAGATAAAGGTGAAGTGCATGAAACGATCGGAAGTCACGTCGACATGAAACCGACAATCTTGCACTTACTTGGAATTGACACGTCGGACACAATCGGCTTTGGGAATGACTTGTTCTCTGAAAACCGAAATAGTCGTGCAATCTTCCGAGATGGTACGGTTGTGACGGATGAATATGTATGGACACAATCAACTTGTTACAATGCTACTTCTGGAGAAGTGGTTGAGGACACAACGCTTTGTGGTCCAATGACGGAAGAAGCGGAAAAAATCTTACAAATGAACGATGATTTGATTTATTCCGACCTTCTCCGCTTTAAAGAACAAACGAATGAATAATTTAAAAACGAACCAAACCACAATGTGATTTGGTTCGTTTTTTTTATGTTGAGGAATTATAGGCACAAAAAAAGCGACCGAAGTCGCTTGATGATTGCTTGATACGAATCCATTAACCTGGAATACCGCCGTAGATCAACGTGGCAACACCAAAGAATCCGAATACGAGTACAGTTAAGCCTGCAACTGCGAGTGGAAAGAATTGGCGTTTTTTGAATGAACGAATCATTCCCCATACAGCCACAATCGCGACGATGACAGAAATCCATCCGAACGGTTCATACAAATGCATGACGAGTTCCCCCTTTAATTATACGTCATGAAATTCATAAAAATTTCACTGAAATATCATTATTATTTTATCCGATTATTGAGGCGCTGTCGAGCAAAGGTTGACATCGATACAATTTTGCCACAATATTGTTTTGAATGAGAGGGGGATCAATCATATGCAAGTGAAGAAGATTACGTCTGGCTTAGCGCAAGAGAATGGATACGTCCTTGAAAAAGAAGGAAGTGTCGTTATCATTGACCCAGGAACGGATGACCCAAGATTTTTCGAGGTGATCGATCGTCTTGGTACACCCGCTGCGATTTTGCTGACTCACGCCCATTTCGATCACATTGGAGGAGTCGATGCACTCCGTGAACGTTATGAAGTTCCTGTGTATGTCCACCGTCTTGAAAGCGATTGGTTGACGAATGGAGAAAAGAACGGGGCGGCTGCTTTCAATCTTCCTGTACCGGCGATGAAACCGGCTGAAAAGGTATATGAAGGCGATACGTTGACTATCGGCAATTTTACATTCCATCTTTATCACACCCCGGGTCATTCTCCGGGAAGTGTCGTGTTATACATGGCGGATGAAGGGATAGCGTTTTGTGGTGACTTGATTTTTAAACAATCAGTCGGGCGTACCGATTTGTTCGGAGGCGATCAAGCAACGTTGATGGGGTCTATTGATCGCATGAAACACTTGATTCCGGGTGCGACGGTTCTTTATCCAGGTCATGGTCCGAAGACGACGCTCGAAGAAGAAAAGCAAACGAATCCATTCTTCAAACAATAAAAAAAGATTGTCTCCGACGAGACAATCTTTTTTACATTTGGAAGTTGCTCCAATACGTAAAGACAACGAAGAAAATTGTCAAATACGCGCCGAAGACGTATACATATGTTTTTTCAGTAAGCTTTAAGTAGCCAAGTGCGACGAAGAAAATCGTTTGTGCTAAGAAGACAAGTCCCATAACGATAAAGTCACCAGTATGTTCACTACTACTTTGGTCGCCGCCTAGTGCGCCTACGAAAGCAAGTGCCGCCACTAACCCAGTCCAGAAGCCTAGGACACGAAACATTCTTGCCATGTTAATCCCCCCATACGTGCATTATTCCATTCTCATTCACTATTTTACCAACACATTCGAAAAAATGCTATGGAAACGTGAGAATTGAGCAAAATAATCGTGAAAAATATGTGAAATCAATGCGGGAAATAAAGTTGTACAAAATTTATAAAAAAGTTGTACAAAATATGTACAAACGGGGTATAAGAGATGTATAATCAACTTATACAAAATGAGCGAAGTGAAAAGTTGAAATGAGGAGGAACATAAAATGGCATCAGAATTAATGTTTTACACGTACCCGAGCTGTACTTCTTGCCGGAAGACGAAAGCGTTTTTACAGGAACAAGAACTTCAAGTGAGCGAACGTCACATTTTCAGAGATGCACCAACTGTCGATGAATTACTACAACTCCTTGCGATTAGTGAAGAAGGTGTAGATTCTCTTCTTGCTACTAGAAGCCAAGCCTTCAAACAACTCGACGTTGATGTTGAGGATTTGAAACTGAGCGAACTACTCAAACTGATGAGTGAAAATCCGAAGTTGTTAAAACGTCCGATTTTAACAGATGGAAAAGAAGTCATTGTCGGTTATGACAAGGTTTCAATCGAAACATATGCACGTCGTCATCATGTCGTTTCGACACAAGTTTCATAAGACAAGTCCACTTTCAACAGAGTGGGCTTTTTTTTATGCTGTTCTCGAGGTGAACGGAATGAAGGAGCTTATTGAACAACTGATGATTGTGGCGAGAGAGGCGGGTGCAAGCGATCTTCATTTTATACCGAGTACACATGAAGTGAAGATCCAAATGCGATCAGATATGAGACTGCTTGATCTTCAGTCGATGGATATCAATCAATACGATCGTCTCACACTTCATATGCGATATTGGTGTTCGTTACCGGACACGAATCAACGTGTGCCTCAGTCGGGCGTGTACGAACTTGATCAAGAAGACATTCGCGTAACATTTCTTCCATCATTTGCGCAAACATTGATGTCCTGGAGGGTACCTAATCAAGCATTTGAGCTTCATCACTTGTTGAGACCAGAAGACGTTGAACGTTTTAAAGAAATGTCAGAATCGCGACATGGCCTCTTATTAATCGGAGGCGCTACTGGTGCGGGCAAGACGACAATATTGTACGCGCTGCTCAATCACTTAAAGCGTGAGCGGATTGTCACGATTGAAAACCCTCCAGAACAAAAGATTGATGGGGTGATTCAACTTGAAGTGAATGCAAATGCAGGGTTGAGTCATCGACAGTTATTGAAAGAAACGTTACGTGCCGACCCGGACATCATTGTGATTGGGGAGGTACGGACAGAAGAGGAGTTGAACGTCGCCTATGATGCTGCACTCAGTGGGCATTTGACGATTACTACGTTTCATACAGCGACGATTCAAGATAGGGAGAAACGGATCGAACAATTGCTCGGAAAATCGTCAGTGACAAGACATTGGTGTGTACTAACGCGTGATCAGGGGGTGACGTGTGAATGGGCAACGCTTCAGTAAAACCACCGATTCAATTGATTCACCGTTTTCTGCGTCTTCAATCCCGAGGCGTATCGTTGAAAGCCACGATGGAGACACTTGAATATCATGAAAAAGGAAACAGGAAAGCGGACGTTCAGGAGATGAGGGCACAACTCGAATCTGGTACTTCCTTAGCGGACGTGTTCTCGCTAATCATCACAAATCGCCAAATGCAAGAGATATTGATGACAGCCGAGCGGAACGGGCGGTTCATGGATGGGTTATCTCAAGTCGTTTTAGTTTTAGAAATGCGGATGCGGCTGAAGGAAGAATTGAAGCGACTCATTCGATATCCTTTAATCATATTCTTTATCTTGCTCAGTCTTGGGATGGTCTATGCATTGTACATTTTCCCGAAGCTGATGGGGATGGTTGATGTCTCTACGTATGATGGGGCAGGTTCAATTTTGCTATCGAAATGGTTCTTCCCAACACTATTTTCTGTATTTGTGATGCTAGGGATTACGGTCTACATGCTACATCGACAAGGTGTAGAGCTACCGTTTTACATATGGAACCGTGGCAAAACTCTGTACCTGACTTATTTGTTTGTCAGCGAATTGTCGTTGTTACAACAGACGGAAACGAACATCAGGCAAATTATCAGTCGTCTCGCCAATGAAAAAGGGGAGATGGCTGAAATAGCAAATCGGATTCACAAACGGTTATCTGCTGGTGAAGGAATCGAAATGGCAGTCAAACAGGAACGGTTTATTGACTATGAAGTGGTCAGTTTGTTAGGGGTAGGGTCGATGAGTGGAGAACTTGGTGAATTGATGTCACTTCATCGAGAACTTGTATTCGAAGAAATGGAACAATATAGTCGTCAATTGATTGAAAAAGTAGAACCGGCACTTTATGGTGTGCTCAGTGTCATGGTCGGCACCTTATTCTATACGCTTTACTTGCCGGTAAAACTCATTATGGCTCAATTATGAAAGGGGAAATTCACATGAAGGAAGAACAAGGTTTCACTCTCGTTGAGATGGCTGCGGTCTTACTTATTATTTCAATTTTACTGTTATTGCTCGTACCGACGCTGACAGAAGGAAAGTCACGGGCGGACCAAGTAAGTTGTGAGGGAAGTGTCCGAATTGTCGAGTCAGAAATCAATTTGCACTATGCCGAACATAAATCGTACCCTGCCACATTAGAAGTAATTGGGCGTGCTTCTGCATCGGATCCACTTGTGTATAGTTGTCAATCGTCAGCCTACACGTATTCTCCACTTGATGGTTCGCTGAAGAAACAATGAAAGGCTATACGTTTGTCGAGATGGCGTGGGTACTCGTGATCATTTCCTTCCTGCTACTGATCAGTAGTCCTGTAGTGAAGCCTTTTGAGCGACTTGAACTATATGATTTTACAGATACGTTAGTGACGAACATTCAAGAAGCAGGACAATACCCGTACATTTCGGAAAATGGAAGTTGCGTGCCGAAGTTGATTTGGGTGGCTAAACAGAGAAGGTATTTAATCATGTGTGGAATGACCTTAGTGCGAAGAGTAGACGTACCGGAAGGAATCATTGTTTATCTTCCAACCTACAATACCATCACCTTCTCCCAGGCAACAGCTTCCTATGCAGGACAGTGGAAATTTGTCAGTGGGAAAACATCTGTCACGTTTAAGTTTCGGCTTGGGACGTATGAACCGGAGGTGATCATCCATGAAGGGGGATGAAAAAGGATTCTCGTTATGGGAAGTGAGTGTGAGCCTAGCGGTCGTGATGGGGTGGGTACTCATTTTGACGTCGTTTGTGACGCAAGGGAATGAACAAGTAGCACGGTTGCGTGACACGTTATTCATTTATGAACGATTACAAGGAGAGGTGCTGCTTGAAGCCGCTGAACCGACTGGGCGTGAAGAAGTGTGTGAAAAGGGTTTTTGCTTACCGACGCTTTGATCCGGGGTTTACTATGCTAGAAATGACGGCAGTATTGTTGATCCTCCCCATTTTTTTATTATTGTTGGTCGAATTGCTCACGCTTGGTCAACGCCTTTACGAACAACCGAAGTGGGAGCACCATACGACTCCCCAACTCATTGTACGTCGTTTGCAGAACAGCAAAAATTGTCGCGTCGATGAGGGGCGATTAAAAGGCGATTTTCTTAAGGCAGATGAAGAAGTGTGGCCATGGACAATCAAACAGTTGAATGGGAACTTGGTCATGGTTGGAGACGGAGGAGGGAACTTGTTATTATTAAGAGGAATCGATCAGTATCGCGTCGAAACGGTCGGTACGGGATTTCGAATTTCATGGAAAGATTCAACTTTCGAAAGGGAGCGGTACGTCATGTGTATGAAAGAGGATTCTTTCTAATCACCACGTTGACAATCGTCGTGTGGTTACTTGGTACTGCATTATTTTGGTATACTGATGTAGAACGAACGACGAGACGAATCTCAGATGAGATATTGGCCATACGTTTTGAATCCCACTTGTTGTTGGCAAAAGAACGTTGTGGCAATCAACCAGTAACACTCACCAAACCGACGGGGACGGTGACATGTCGTCCGATTGCACCGAATCGAACGGAAGTGGAAATGGTGTTGACATCTGGTGAACGTCATAAAGAGGTGATTGCTTATGAATAAGAAACCGTTTTATATCGTGGGATTTATGGGTACAGGTAAGTCTACCTTGTTCACTTTTATGCAAGAACATGGAGACGTCGTGGACCTCGATGAAGAAATCGAAACCTGGATTGGAACCGACATCGCTACATATTTTGACCGATACGGGGAGTCAGCGTTTCGCGAAGTGGAAACAAAAGTACTTCAGCAAATCGATGCTGACTTTGTTCTCACGGGTGGTGGAATTGTCGAACGCTCTGAAAATATTCATTGGATGCGCGAACACGGTAAAATCATTCATTTAGATTTACCATTTGAGGAATGCTGGGCAAGGATCAAAGATTCGAATCGACCGCTTGTGAAAAAAGGAGAGGCGGAAGTTCGGACGCTGTACAACCGACGGACCATTCTTTATCAAGAAGCGGACGAGACGATTAATGCGTCCCGGACACCGCAATGTATTGCAGAGCAAATTATCCGTATGAAGGAGGAAAAAGTATGATTTGGATTAACCTTGCAATTCTTTTATTCGCCATCATTGGACTTGGTGTATATGGATATTTGTTATTTAAAAAACAGATGAAGCCGACGTTCGGAAGATTAAACCGTTTGACGGAACGATTTAAAATTCGTGCTGACGTCATCAACCAACAAGTCACTGAAATTAAAGGACATGTGGATGCGGTTAACCGATCTATTACTCAAATCAAAGATTTCGGCATCAAAGCTAAAGACGAATCGATTGAGTTGAAACAGGCGGCAGTCGGGCTGACACATGAAATCAAACGTACGGCGGGAATCGAACGCTCTGACGTTTCCACCGAGCCAAAAATATGAAATAATGAGGATGAAAACGTTTTCGTTTTTCATCCTTTTTCTTTTTCGCTTTTTTAACTATGCAGAAAGAATAAAAATTGTTAAAGTGGAATGGAAAACGAAAGATTTCAAAAACAAAAGCATTTTATGTTCGGGATTGGGGGATATTATGGAAAAGGTTACTTTGAAACGTACGCCTTTGTTCGAATTGATTGAACCGAAGGCGAAGATGGTTGATTTTGCGGGGTTCGAAATGCCGATTATGTTTTCTTCGATCAAAGAAGAGCATCAGGCTGTACGTCAAAACGTGGGGATGTTTGATGTATCTCACATGGGAGAAATTCGGGTTGAAGGACCGGACGCTCTAGAACAAGTGCAGAATCTTGTGACGAATGATGTCTCAAAGATTAAAGTCGGTCAAGCTCAGTACAACCTTCTCTGCCTCGAGAATGGTGGCGTAGTGGATGACTTACTCGTTTACCGATTAGATGAAGATGCTTATTGGCTCGTCGTCAATGCCTCGAATATCGAAAAAGACGAGGCGCATATTCGTCAATTTGTTAGTGGTGACGTCACTGTGACGAATGAGTCTGATGAATATGGCCAAATTGCCATTCAAGGTCCAAATGCGGAAGCTGTTCTTCAAACGATTACGAATGTAGCGCTTGACGAAGTTGGTTTCTTTAAATTTATAAACGGTGATGTGGCCGGTGTTGCTTCAATCATTTCGCGTAGTGGTTATACAGGAGAAGACGGATTCGAGATTTATGCGCGGGCAGAAGGAATCTCGGCAATCTGGGCAGCGCTTGAAGCAGAGGGTGTTACACCTTGTGGGTTAGGTTCACGAGATACGCTACGATTTGAAGCGTGCCTTCCGCTCTATGGGCATGAACTAGATGAGTCGGTCACTCCGTTCGAGGCGAACCTTAATTTTGCGGTTAAATTAGATACTGATTTTATTGGGAAAGAGGCGCTCGCTACACAAAAAGAAAACATTCCGAACCGGATGGTGGGCTTGAAATTGCTTGGTCGCGGAATCGCACGTCAAGGTGCGCAAGTAGAAATCGACGGGAACGTCATTGGGGTCGTTACTACCGGTACGATGCCTCCGACAGTAAACGAGTCGATTGCATGGGCACGTGTGGATGCACGTTACAAAGATGAAGAGCGATTTGTCATCGACATTCGTGGCAAAAAGATTGAAGCCGAACGCGTACCGACACCTTTCTATAAACGAACGAAATGAAACAGGGGGATTCAGAATGAACAGAATGGAATTTCGTTATTTACCGATGACCGAACAAGATGAGCGAGACATGCTTCAAACGATTGGAGTGGATTCCATCGAATCGTTGCTCGCGGATATTCCAGAGTCGCTTCGCGAAAAAGCGTCGCTTGCAGCAATCGGGTCACCACTTCCGGAAGTTGATCTCGTTCGTCACATGACGAAACTAGCGGATAAAAACAAACACACGAAGTCCTATCCAAGTTTCCTCGGTGCCGGGATGTATGATCATCTCTCACCAACCGTGATGAACCATATGCTTTTACGTTCTGAATTTTATACGGCGTACACGCCATATCAACCTGAAATATCACAAGGTGAGCTTCAGGCGATGTTCGAGTTCCAGACGATGATTTGTGAGTTAACCGGAATGGATGTTGCAAACTCGTCGATGTATGACGGCATCACGGCTCTTGCTGAAGCGACTTACCTAGCGAGTGCGCAGACGAAGAAAAAACGCGTCGTCGTTTCTGGAGCGGTACATCCTGAAGCGAAAGATGTCATTCGCACGTATGCGGATGGTCCAGGACTTTCTGTCGAATATACAAACGTCACAAATGGGGTGACGGATGTAGCTGATCTCGATTTAACAGACGCTTCATGTCTCGTCGTACAATACCCAAACTTCTACGGTCGAATTGAAAATTTGGAGCAATTGGCGAAGCAAGCGCATGATGCAGGTGCACTTTTTGTCGTATCAAGTAACCCCCTTGCATTAGGCATTTTGGAATCACCAGGTGCGCTTGGGGCGGACATTACGGTCGGGGATGCTCAACCGTTCGGGATTCCACAAAGTTTTGGTGGTCCGTCTTGTGGTTATTTTGCGGTGAAGAAGTCATTGATGCGTAAACTACCTGGTCGACTCGTAGGGCAAACGGTAGATGAGGATGGAAAACGTGGATTTGTCTTGACGTTACAGGCGCGTGAACAACACATTCGTCGTGACAAAGCAACGTCAAACATCTGTTCGAACCAGGCGCTCAACGCATTGGCCGCCTCGATCACGATGTCCGCTTTAGGGAAATATGGCATTCGTGACATGGCTGTTCGAAATATCCAAACAGCTCATTACATGAAAGAAGCATTGAAAGCAGCAGGATTTACAATCGTTGACGAGGGACCGATGTTTAATGAATTCGTTGTCGATTTCGGACGCGATGCAGAAGAAGTATCTCGTCACTTGCTTGAACATGGAATGATTGGTGGACTTCCGCTCGGAACGTATGAAGAAGAGCGCCAGTCACAGATGCTAGTCTGTGCGACAGAGTTACGTACGAAAGAAGAGATTGATCAGTTTGTCGAAGTGGTCGGGGGGATGAAATGATGCAACACGAACAAACGCTAATTTTTGAAGTATCACGTGAAGGACGAACAGGATATAACTTACCGACACCTACCGTTCCGGAAGTTGACCTCGAATCATTATTGCCGGCGACGATGATTCGAAAAGAAGTGGCTGAACTTCCTGAAGTATCTGAGCTCGACGTCGTTCGTCATTACACGGCGCTCTCTACACGAAACCATGGAGTAGATTCAGGGTTTTATCCGCTTGGTTCTTGTACGATGAAATATAATCCGAAAGTGAACGAAGATATGGCACGCCTTCCTGGATTCGCGCACATTCACCCATTACAGCCCGTTGAGACGATTCAAGGTGCGCTTGAACTCATGGTCGACTTACAAGAGCAACTTGCTGAAATCACGGGGATGGATGAAGTGACGTTGCAACCAGCAGCAGGGGCGCATGGCGAATGGACGGGGCTCATGTTGATCAAAGCGTTCCATGAACGCAATGGGGATACGGCTCGTACGAAAGTACTCGTTCCAGACTCGGCACACGGAACGAACCCGGCTTCTGCCGTCGTTGCTGGATTTGAGACGGTGACGGTCAAGTCGGATGAGCGTGGTCTTGTGGATTTGGATGATTTGAAATCAAAAGTTGGTGCAGATACGGCTGCTCTCATGCTGACGAACCCGAATACGCTCGGATTGTTTGAGGCGGACATCCTCGAAATTTCAAAAGTGGTTCATGAGGCTGGTGGAAAGCTTTATTATGACGGTGCGAACTCGAACGCGATTCTTGGAATCGCACGTCCAGGAGACATGGGCTTTGATGTCGTTCACTTGAACTTGCATAAGACATTCACGGGTCCTCACGGCGGTGGTGGTCCGGGTTCTGGTCCAGTAGGGGTAAAACGTGATTTGATTCCGTTCTTGCCAACACCGATCGTCACGAAGACAGACGAAGGGTTTGGCTTGGATTACGATCGTCCACTCTCGATTGGTCGAATCAAGCCGTTCTATGGAAACTTCGGAATCAATGTTCGCGCGTATAGCTACATTAAAACGATGGGAGCAGAAGGGTTGACGCGTGTATCGCGTGAAGCCGTGCTCAACGCGAACTATATGTTTGCTCGATTGAAAGATGCCTTCGACGTACCGTACGATACGTATTGCAAACATGAATTCGTCTTGTCAGGTAAGCGACAAAAGGCACTTGGTGTTCGTACACTGGATATCGCGAAACGATTGCTCGACTTCGGGTACCACCCACCAACAATCTATTTCCCATTGAATGTGGAAGAGTGTATTATGGTGGAACCGACTGAAACCGAATCAAAAGAAACGCTTGATGCATTCTGCGATGCGATGCTTCAGATTGCAAAAGAAGCGGAAGAAAATCCAGAAATCGTACAGACGGCCCCGCATACGACGGTCGTTAAACGTATGGATGAGACGCTCGCTGCACGGAAGCCTGTTTTAAAATATGAACGTCGTGAGGCGTCATCCGTGAAATAAAAGGAGCGGGTCGATTCAATCGACCCGCCCATTTTTTATGCTTTTTTAATTTTGCCTTTCCAGTTCTTGAAGCCGCCTTCAAGCATGTAGATATTGTTATATCCATTTTTCATGAGTAGTTTGGCCGCTTGGTTAGAACGTGAGCTTCCTTGGCAATAGATTAAGATCGGTTGGTCTTTACGTAATTCTTTCATGCGCATCTTGAGTTGACCGACCGGGATGTTTCGAGCACCGACGATGTGACCACCTTTATATTCATTCGGTTCACGTACGTCAATCAATTGTCCTTTGCGGAGTGAAGCACGGAATTCTTCTTGTTTCATTTTTTTCAACCCGCGAGCTGGCATGAAGCGCCATACGATGTAGGCGATCAAGGCAACCCATAGGAGGATGACGAGGATTGTTTCGATTCCCATAGATGTTCTTCCCTTCTCTTTCAAAGTTACCATATCTCATTATAATGAATTTAAGGTCACGAGACAATGATTGACTGAATGAATTGGGGCTTTCCCTTTCGATTTCAGCTTAGTTAGGATAAAATGTAAAGTGGAAACCGGAACATTAGGGGAGGTCGTGCCCATGCCGACGCCGAGTATGGAAGATTATTTAGAACGGATTTATTTACTCATGTCAGAAAAAGGATATGCGCGTGTTTCTGACATTGCCGAACATTTAGGAGTTCATCCCTCCTCTGTCACCAAAATGGTCCAGAAGTTGGACCGTGAAGAATATTTGGTGTACGAAAAATATCGCGGCCTCATGCTTACGAAGAAAGGTCAAAAAGTAGGGAAACGACTCGTCGAGCGCCATGCGATGCTCGAGTCTTTTTTACGTCTGATTGGAGTCGACGAAGCGGATGTATATGAGGATGTGGAAGGAATCGAACATCACCTCAGTTCAAATACGCTCGATTGCATGACGCAGTTTGTAGAGTTTTTTGAAGACAAACCCGAACTAATGGATCAATTTAGAGAATTTCGTGAGCAAGAGCGAGCTGCAGAAGAATAATGTATAGGAAAAACGTCAATTTCTTACGATTGACGTTTTTTTATAGGGTGAATAGGGGTTAAATACGAACGAAAAACCTATTTTATCTTCTAATGTATATTTTTAAGTCGATAATATGATAAGATGAATCGTGGATTCACTAAATAGGGGGTGACGGCGAACATTCGCCGAGCTGATGGACATTCAAATTAAAGGAAAACTGTTTGATGAGCAACAAATTCGAAATCGGGTACAAGAATTAGCAGAAGAAATTGAGAAAGACGCTAACGGGACACCTATTGTCATTGTTGCGGTCTTAAAAGGGTCAATGGTGTTTGCTGCTGATTTGATGCGTTATATGAAAGGAAGTGTACAACTCGACACAGTCGCAACGTCTTCTTACGGGAAAAAGACCGTTTCGAGTGGGAGTGTACAATTACGTAAGGACCTTGACTTGGATGTCGAAGGAAAATATGTCGTCATCATCGAGGACATCATCGATACAGGACAGACGTTGAAGTTCTTGTGCAAGCATATGGAACTACATCAACCGAAACAGCTGAAAATCTGTACGCTTCTTGATAAACCGGCTCGACGTCTCGTACAATTAGATGCAGACTATGTCGGTTTTGAGATTCCGGATGAATTTGTCATCGGGTACGGCATCGACTATGCGGAACAGTATCGCAACTTACCCTACATCGGATATGTAGAGACAACGTAAAAAGGAGCGCCGCGGCGCTCCTTTTTACATGTTGGCTTTCTTTTTCTTCTTCCCTTTTTTTCCCTCGATTACAGTGAGATGCGGGGGATTGCTTCGATGAACGTTCGATCGTTTGGACAACTTCGTGACGTTCGATCCCGGCTTCTTGTTCTTCTTATTCTTCACGGATGCGGAAGGTTTGACCTGAGGTCCACGGTTCCCTTGCATACGTTTCTTAGAGGCTTGAGCGGTTTTACGATAGCGCATATCCTCTGGGGACATACGTCGTCCGATGAAAACGCGATAGATCACATAAAAGACTAACCCGAATATCCCGATGAACAACAATTGTCTAAATAATCGACCAGGATCGGTGGCGAGCATATGCCCGACCCCGATGAAGCCTAAGATAAACACGATTGTTGCAGCGGTCGAACCAATTCTTTGTCTGATCATGGTGCTTCCTCCTCTTATCCCTCTCTATGAATGACCGATTCTCCTAACTCTTTACGTTCCCATGTCTCGAATGCTTCGATTGCGACTTGAATCTGTTCATCGCTCGGCTCTCGAGTCGTCAATAGCTGGAGAGACAGACCCGGTTTTCCGAGGAATGAAAGAAAGCGATGTTCACGGAAACGGTTGGTGAATTGAAGGACTTCAAATGAGATTCCGATGACGACAGGTAAGAGCGCGATTCGGCTGACGAGTCGTAGCCAAAGCGGATCGATTGGGACGATCATGTACACGCCAATCCCGACGAAAACGGTGAACAAAATAAAACTCGAGCCACAACGGTAATGAAGACGTGAGCTCTTTCGAACTTGTTCGACCGTAATCGGACGTCCGGACTCATAACAGTTGATGACCTTGTGTTCAGCCCCATGATACTGGAAGACGCGTTTAATAAGAGGCGTCAACGATATCAAATAGAGGTAACTGAGCAACAATACTAATTTTATTCCCCCTTCAAGGAGGTTTTGAACCACGTGTCCGGAAAATAACGGCACGTCTTGAAACATCGAGGCAAGAAGAGCTGGAGTCACGTTAAAAATCAACTTCCCAAAAACATAAGAAATCACACCGATGATGGCGATGAAAGCAATCATCCACATGCTCTGCTTCTGGTCCTCGTTCGTGCTGACATCTTCACTCGGATCGACGTCATAGCGATCACTTGCAAAATTCATATGCGCTGACCCGTTCTTCAGTGATTCATATAGTGCGACAATCCCTCTTAAAAACGGTACCTTTTTCAACGATTGGACCCACGGGACGAGGATGCGCGCTTGCTCGAACGTTTCGATTGATCCGTCTTTTCGCCGAATGGCGGATGCGCTCTCGGAGCGGCCTTGGAACATGACGCCTTCCACGAGTGCCTGTCCTCCGACAGGAATGTTTGGTTTAGAATTCATTCACTTTCCTCGATTCTTACAGAGTTGTACTTGAATTATACCGCGATTTATAAAAAAAATGAAAGGGCGGAAGGCTCGATTCACGTTCTTTCGATAAATTTGTTACAATAGATAAGACTTGACGAACGAGGGGGAAGAAGATTGCGGATTCTAGTGTTGAATGGTCCGAATTTAAATTTATTGGGTCGCCGTGAACCGGACGTGTATGGGGACGTGTCGTTAAAAGGTTTAGCTGCCGAATTGATGCTTGCTGCACCGGATGACGTCGAACTCACTTTCGTTCAATCTAATCACGAAGGAGAGTTGATTGATGCGCTACATGATGCCTACGACTATGATGGTGTCATTATGAATGCGGGTGCTTATACGCATACATCGATCGCGATTCGCGATGCTATATCTGCAATCGCTGCCCCGGTCGTTGAAGTACATATCTCGAATGTGCATGCTAGAGAATCGTTTCGCCACGAGTCAAAACTCGCAGGCGTATGTCTAGGTGTCATTACCGGCTTTGGACTGACGAGTTACACGTTGGCACTGCATGCACTAATCGAACATTGGAGGAATCGACATGATTGAACGCGTAAACAAACTGCAAGCACAGTTAGAGGCAAACGAGATTGACGCATTGCTCGTCACAAAACGGGAGAACATTCGTTACTTATCAGGCTTCACCGGATCAAGCGGTGTGATCGTTATCACGGCGAAATCTGCAAGCTTTATCACAGACTTCCGTTACACGGAACAGGCGAACGATCAAGTAAAAGGGTATGACATCATTGAACTTGATACGTCACTCATCAAATCGGTGGCAGATGTTGTGTCACGTGAGTCAATCGCACGCCTTGGAATCGAGCAAGACGCGATGACAGTCGGACAATATCGCACTTATGAAAAAGAAGTGGATGCAAATCTAATCGAGACGTCTGGAATCGTTGAAAAACTGCGCTTGATTAAGGATGAATCAGAGATTAAGATTATGAAGGAAGCTGCGGCAATCGCTGATGCAGCGTATGCACATATCCAGACATTCATTCGTCCGGGACGTACCGAGAGAGAAGTCGCAAACGAACTCGAAATGTTCATGCGCTCAAAAGGTGCTGATTCGTCATCGTTCGATATGATCGTCGCTTCTGGTCTCCGCTCGGCACTTCCGCACGGAGTTGCGAGCGATAAGGTCATCGAATCTGGCGAACTCGTCACACTTGATTTTGGTGCATACTACAAAGGGTACTGCTCAGATATCACGCGTACACTCGCGGTCGGACCGATTTCGGACGAGTTGCGTCAAATCTATGACACAGTGCTTCGTGCCCAACTCGCTGGTGTGGAAGGTACACGTGCTGGCATCACAGGGATTGAAGCTGACGCATTGACACGAGACATCATTAAAGAGGCAGGATATGGTGAATACTTCGGCCACTCGACAGGTCATGGCCTTGGCATGGAAGTGCACGAGGCACCTGGATTATCATTCCGCTCGGAAACAGTACTCGAGCCAGGGATGGTCGTCACGATTGAACCGGGTATTTACATCAACGGTGTCGGCGGTTGCCGAATTGAGGACGATGTCGTCGTTACGGAAGACGGATGTTACCGTCTGACGCAGTCGCCAAAAGAGTTAATTACGATTGAGGCTTGAGTCTCATCTGAATTTAGGAGGAAATTAACATGGTATCAGTAAACGATTTAAAAACAGGATTGACAGTCAAAACTTCTGACGGTTCGATTTGGCAAGTCATCGAATTCCAACACGTAAAACCAGGTAAAGGTGCAGCATTCGTACGTACAAAAATGCGTAACTTGCGCAACGGAGCGATTCAAGAGACAACGTTCCGCGGTGGAGAAAAAATCGAACGTGCACACATCGAGCGTAAGCGTATGCAATACCTCTATCCAATGGGCGACACGTATGTCTTCATGGACAATGAATCATACGAGCAACTTGAGTTGACGAGCGAACAAGTGAAAGCAGCGCTTCCTTACATGCTTGAAAACATGGAAGTCAGCATCGCGGACTACAATGGTGAGATTCTTGGAATCGAGCTTCCGACAAGCGTCGTATTGACAATCATCGAAGCAGACCCAGGCGTCAAAGGGGACACAGCATCGAACGTGAAGAAAAACGCGACAGTTGAAACAGGTCATGTGATTCAAGTACCACTTTTCATCGAGCCAGGTGAAAAAGTGACAGTTGATACACGTACTGGAGAGTTCATGGGTCGTTACAACGGTTAATCTGACAGAGTGTTCATTCGAATGAATGGGCACTCTTTTTTTCTCGTTGCATTCATTGGTCTGACCAGTTATAGTGAAGAGGAGATTAGTACCAGGTATAAACAGGGGGTAAGAAAGATGCAAATCGATCAAATCAAAGAGCTCATTCAACTATTGGACCAATCAACGGTTCATGAAATGGAGCTTGAAACATCTGATTTCAAACTGTCATTAAAGAAAGAAGCGCAAGCGGTCATGAGTGCGCCTGTGATGCAGACACAAGCGATCGCGCCACCTGCGCCTTCTCCTCAAGCAGAAGAAAATAAAGAACAATCGACGCCAGAAGAAGCGTCTTATCGTACAATCACCTCTCCAATGGTCGGAACGTTTTATTCCCGCCCAGCTCCGGATAAAGAAGCCTTTGTCAATGTAGGTGACCGAGTGGAGTCAGGACAAATCGTCTGTATTCTAGAGGCGATGAAACTGTTTAACGATGTCGAAGCGGAAATCAGTGGCGAAATCGTAGAAGTGCTCGTCGCAGATGGCGATCTCGTCGAATTCGGTCAACCGCTCTTCAGCGTGAAGTGAGGTCGTTATGAAATTATTAATCGCTAACCGTGGAGAAATCGCGGTTCGAATCATACGTGCTGCAAAAGAATTGAATATTCCGACGGTCGCTGTTTTTTCAGAAGCAGACCGTGAAGCGTTACATGTTCATATGGCCGATGAGGCATATTGTATTGGACCAAACCCGTCAAAAGACTCGTATTTGAATATTCCGAACATCCTGTCGGTCGCCTGTGCCGTGGATGCGACAATGGTACACCCTGGATACGGATTTTTAGCTGAAAATGCTGAATTTGCGGAGATGTGTGAGGCGTGTGGTATCCAATTCGTCGGGCCGAGTAGCTATGCTATCCGCAAGATGGGAATCAAGGATGAGGCCAAACGAACGATGATCGAGTCAGGTGTGCCGGTCGTCCCGGGTTCTAGCGGTGTCGTCACGGATGAAGAGGCAGTGGAACTCGCGCGCGAGATGGGCTATCCGGTTATCATCAAGGCGACGGCAGGTGGTGGGGGACGCGGTATTCGGGTCGCCCGAGACGAAGACGAACTCATTCAAGGGTTGATTGCGACACGCAAAGAGGCGAAGCAGGCGTTCGGTAACGGAGATGTGTATCTCGAGAAATTTATCGAGTCGTTCCGTCACGTAGAAGTGCAAGTACTCGCTGACCAATTCGGGAACGTGATTCATTTAGGAGAGCGCGACTGCACGATTCAACGACGGATGCAAAAGCTCGTTGAAGAAGCCCCGTCACCTGCGATTGACGAAGCGACACGTCAAATGATGGGAGATGCGGCAGTCAAGGCGGCGAAAGCGATTCAATATTCTGGAGCGGGAACAATCGAGTTCATCTATGTTCCAGAATCCAATGAATTCTATTTCATGGAGATGAACACACGGATTCAAGTCGAGCACCCGGTCACGGAGATGATCACCGGATTCGATCTCGTACAAGCACAATTAGAAGTTGCGCTCGGACATCCGCTCGCCATCTCACAAGAAGACATCACGTTCTCTGGACATTCGATTGAATGTCGGATTAACGCAGAAGACCCGTTCATGGACTTCCGTCCGATGGCCGGAAAAATCGATCAATACATCGTCCCAGGTGGTATGGGCGTTCGGGTGGACAGCGGTCTATATGCAGGAGCGATGATTCCTCCGTTTTATGACTCGATGGTCGCCAAGTTGATCGTACATGCGCCGACGCGTGACGAGGCGATTTTAAAGATGTTACGCGCTTTAGACGAGTTTACGGTTTCGGGAATCAAAACAACGATTCCGTTCCATCAACAAGTGATGGCACATGAACAGTTCCGAATCGGTACATTTGACACGAAATTTGTCGAAAAAGAAATGTCATTGGCGAAATAACAACAACCAGGAAGCCCGAACATTATTTCGGCTTCCTGGTTTTTTGTACTGAATTTATGAGTGCTTTATGCTAAACTATCACAATGAAAGCATGTAAAAGGAGAGTAACTGAATGAAACGTCATGAAGCACGAGAGAAAGCGATTCAAACGCTTTTTCAAATCGAAGTATCTAAATTAGAGGTGGACGAAGCCATCGAATTCGCATTGGACGGTCAAGAGTCTGATCCGTTTTACGAACAGCTCGTCACAGGAACGCTAGAGCATCAAGAGGATATCGACGCTTTACTCGTCGAAAACTTGAAAAACTGGCGTTTGGATCGTCTTGGCAATGTCGAACGTACGATTTTACGAATGGCGACGTTTGAATTGCTATACGTCGAAACGATCCCAGAGAACGTTACGATCAACGAGGCGGTCGAACTCGCGAAATCGTTCGGAGACGAAGAAGCCGGTAAGCTCGTGAATGGCGTACTCGGCAACATTATTAGAGAAGACTAAAAAATAGAGATAAGACACCAGACCAACTACAGAAAAACCTAAAGACAACGGGGGATGAGAGAGATGGCAGTAGTGATCGACGGGAAACAAGTGGCAGCATCATATCGAGAAACGTTAAAAGAGCGTGTGACAGCACTTCGTGCACGCAACATCGTACCGAAATTAAAAGTAGTATTGATTGGGGATGACCCAGCAAGTCATAGCTATGTACGCGGGAAAGAACGGGCAGCACAAGAAATCGGAATCGATTCACAAGTGCTCCGTTTTGATGAAACGATTAGCGAGAAAGAATTGCTCGACTTGATTGACTTGATGAATGAGGATGAGGAAGTACACGGGATTCTCGTGCAACTCCCACTACCAAAACACATTGACGAATCACGAGTCATCATGCGTATCTCTCCTGAGAAGGATGTTGACGGCTTCCATCCTGAGAACGTCGGAAAGATGATGCTCGGTCTTGATACGTTGCTTCCATGTACACCACACGGCATTTTGCATCTCGCAAAGACACAAACTGAGATTGCTGGGAAACACGTCGTGGTCGTCGGTCGCAGTCAAATCGTCGGAAAACCAGTCGGCATGTTGTTCTTGAATGAATCTGCTACGGTCACGTACTGTCACTCGAAAACGAAAGACCTTGGAGAAATGACAAGACAGGCTGACATCTTAATTGTCGCAGTTGGGCGTGCAAGTCTCGTTACTGCAGAAATGGTCAAACCTGGTGCGCTCGTCATCGACGTCGGCGTCAACCGTGTCGAAGGACGTCTCGTTGGCGATGTCGACTATGAGGCCGTCAAAGAGAAGGCGAGTGCGATTACACCGGTTCCTGGCGGTGTCGGTCCAATGACGATCACGATGCTTATGCATAACACGGTCGAGGTAGCGTCACGTGGCTAATCCACTTCCGGTCTCCGAAGTTGTTCGATATGTGAAGCGACAACTCGATGATGATGTCTTGCTTCGACAAGTCGCGGTCATCGGTGAGATCTCGAATTTTAAACGCTATTCATCTGGTCATTGTTATTTCACCTTGAAAGATGATGCGTCCCGCATGAAAGCCGTCATGTTCTCTCGAGATGCGAAACAGCTTCAATTCGAACCGAAAGATGGAATGAAGGTCATCGCCGTCTCAAGAGTGACTATGTATGAAGCGACCGGTGACGTTCAATTGTACGTCGAACTGATGCGTCAAGACGGAATCGGTTTATTGTACGAACAGTATGAGGCGAGAAAACGTGAACTTGAGGAGAAGGGGTGGTTTGATGCAGACCGAAAACAACTCCTTCCGACGTTTCCTGAGCGGATTGGAATTGTCACATCTCCGAAAGGTGCAGCGCTACATGATATCGCGACTACACTTCGGCGTCGTGCGCCCCACGTTTCCATCACATTTGCCCCTGTGGCCGTACAGGGCGAAATGGCTGCCCCACAAGTGGCATCTGCCATTCGGTGGATGAATGAACGGACCGACTGTGATGTACTCATCGTCGGCCGTGGTGGCGGCTCGATTGAAGAATTGTGGGCGTTCAATGAGGATGTCGTGGTCGAAGCCATCTATGCGTCGACCATCCCGATCATCTCTGCTGTCGGTCATGAGACGGATTATACGCTCGCTGATTTTGTCGCAGATGTTCGGGCGGCAACTCCGACAGCGGCGGCTGAACTCGCCACAGCGATGATTGACTCACAGCGGAAAGATTTAGAGCGTCTTGACAACCATCTGCATAAAGCCGTCAGGATTCAACTCGATGATTCTCGGAATCGTGTAGAGCGAATGATCAACAGTTATGGCCTGAAATCACCACGATATACGATTTCTCAAAAACGAGAACGGTTTGCTCAGTCGGAAATCCGCCTCGAGCAAGGGATGAAACGACATCTTACCGAAGCGACTCATCAGCTCCGTCAGTTGTCACAATACCTTGATGTGAAACGGTTCTCAAAAACCTTGTCGCAACAAGGAGAACAGGTCAATCAAATGGTCGATCGACTTCGTCGGACGAAACCATTAGAACAATCAAAACGACAATTTGCGCAACAGGTAGGAAGATTGCATGCGGTCAGTCCGCTCGCCGTCCTATCACGGGGCTACACCTTCATTGAACAAGATGGAGCATATGTGCAAAATGTGAAAGAATTACGCGATGGGAACATCTCGATTCGTTTTCGGGACGGTCATGCTGTCGCTGAGGTGAAGGAGAGGATTGTTGGTGACGAAAAAAGAACAGACGTTTGAAGCGGCACTTGAACGACTCGAACAGATTGTCGCGCAACTCGAAACCGGTGACGTACCGTTAGAGGAAGCGATGACTTTATATGAAGAAGGTGTCCGGTTATCTGCTTTGTGCCAGACAAAACTCTCGGCCGCTGAAAAGAAAATGGACGAAATACTAGAGTTAGACGGTACCCTTCGTGAAAAAGGGGGATCTGCATGAATCGCACGGATGATTTGAACAAGTGGAAGCGAACTGTCGAAGAGTCGATGCGTTCGCTCATTGAGACGAGTGACATGCCGTCGCGACTTCGCGATGCGATGGTCTATTCTTTAGAAGCGGGCGGAAAAAGAATCCGCCCCGCGCTTGTCTATGCTGTTCTAGAAACGTACGGTGTACCACTCGAGCGAGGCAGTGAGGTTGCGGCGACGCTCGAAATGGTCCATACATATTCACTTATTCACGATGATTTGCCGGCGATGGATGATGATGATCTTCGCCGAGGTCGACCGACGAATCACCGACAGTTTGATGAGGCGACTGCCATCTTAGCAGGGGATGCGCTTCTGACGGATGCGTTTCGCATTCTCGCACAAATGTCGCTCCCTGCTGAAGAAATCGTCGAAATCATCCGCGTTTTCGGTCTAGCTGCCGGTAGCTCTGGCATGGTCGGCGGTCAGTTGGACGATATGCTTGCTGAGAAACGGAGTGACGTCACGTTACAGGAACTTCAGTCGATTCACGAACGAAAGACGGGTGCACTGCTCGTCTATGCGCTTGAAGCAGGTGGAATCCTTGCCGGTGTATCGGAGGAAGATCGAACACAATTAAAACAGTTCGGCCGACACCTTGGCATCGCATTTCAGATCCAAGACGATATTTTAGATGTCGTCGGGGACGAGCAGACAATCGGGAAACGTGTCGGTTCGGATGAAGAGAACGAAAAAACGACGTATCCGAAACTGCTCGGATTAGACGGGGCGAAGCGTGCGCTCGATGCAGAAGTAGAGGCAGCGACCTTTGCGATTGAGTCACTTTCGATTCAAGCTCCGCTATTATTAGACTTGTTGGCGTTTGTGGTGAAACGAAATCATTGACCCCGGTGACACGATGAGCACATCGTGTCACCTTTGTTTTGGGGAATGTGTGGCATCTACCGTCACATTCTTGTAAAATGTAAGGTACGAATCAGTAAAATGTGAGGAGAAAGGATGGTCATTATGGACTTGACATCCATTCAAGACCCGTCATTCCTGAAAAGGATGTCTGTAACCGAACTCGAATCACTCGGCTCAGACATTAGACGATTCTTGATTGAAAAATTGGCAGTGACGGGAGGGCATTTAGCGCCAAACTTAGGAGTTGTGGAGTTGACGCTAGCCCTGCACCGTGTATTTGACAGTCCGAAAGACCAACTTGTATGGGACGTCGGTCATCAGGCGTACGTTCATAAAATTTTGACAGGACGTACGAGCCAGTTTGATACCCTTCGACAATACAACGGATTATGTGGTTTTCCTAAACGTTGTGAGAGTGAACATGATGTATGGGAGACTGGCCACAGTTCAACGTCTCTTTCAGCAGCAATGGGGATTGCGATCGCAAATGAGTTAAAAGGACGCGCGAATGATCGTGCCATTGCCATCATCGGCGATGGAGCATTGACAGGGGGAATGGCGCTCGAGGCGCTGAACCACATCGGTGCCGAGAAGCAGAATGTCATTGTCATCTTGAATGACAATGAGATGTCCATCGCGCCGAACGTTGGGGCGATGCATAATATGCTCGGTCGAATCCGTGCGTCACGCAAATTGAAACATGCACGTGAAGAGATGGAATCAATCATCAAGCATATTCCACTCGTCGGCAATTCACTCGAACGAAGTGGGGAGCGAGTAAAAGATTTGTTGAAGTCTGCACTCATTCCAGGCACATTTTTTGAAGAACTCGGTTTCACTTACTTTGGACCGACTGACGGTCACGATTTGAAAGACTTGCTTGAGACACTCGAGTATGCGAAAAAAATCGATGGACCTGTTCTCGTTCATGTCATCACGAAAAAAGGAAAGGGTTACCGTCCCGCTGAGTTAGATGGTGTTGGAACATGGCACGGTTTAGGACCTTATAAAATTGAGTCAGGTGAAGTGATCAAAGGGAAGCCGAAAGGACCGAGCTACTCAAAAGTCGTCGCTGAGACGATCACGAAAGTGGCAGAATCGGATGAGCGGGTGACTTTGATCACGCCGGCAATGAGTGTTGGTTCAAAACTCGACTGCTTCACGAAAAAATTCCCGGAACGCATGTTTGACGTCGGGATTGCCGAACAACATGCGGTAACGCTAGCGGGAGGTCAGGCGACACAAGGTTTGAAACCGGTCGTCTCGATTTACTCAACATTCTTCCAGCGTGCGTACGACCAACTCGTCCATGACATTTGTCGTCAAAACTTGAACGTTGTATTCACGATTGACCGTTCAGGACTTGTCGGGGCAGATGGAGAGACGCACCAAGGTGTATTCGATATCGCCTTCATGCGTCACGTACCGAATATTCGAATTTTGATGGCGAAAGATGAAGAAGAGTTACAACAACTCGTTTACTCAGCGCTTCGTTACGATGATGGACCGATTGCAATCCGTTTCCCTCGTGGTGAAGGGATTGGGGTGCCGATGAGTGATACGCTCCAAGAAATCTCGCTCGATGATTGGGAAGTCGAGGCGGAAGGAACGGATGTCGCCATTTTGACGTTCGGACCACAAGTTCAAGACGCGTTGGAAGTACGCTCATTATTAGAGGACAAGCTCAGTGTGCGCGTCATCAATTGTCGCACGATTAAGCCGCTCGATGATGCAATGCTCACTTCTTTATATGCAGAGGGCATTCCGCTCGTGACACTTGAAGAAGCAGCACTCGCAGGTGGCTTTGGAAGCAGTGTGTTAGAACATGCGAATGAAACAGGAGCGTTCCCGCGGATTCAACGCCTCGGGATTCCAGACCGATATATCGAGCACGGCGGTGTTAACCAACTTTTAGAAGAGATTGGTCTCCGACCAGCCCAAATGGCGGAATCGATTGAACGGTTCGTGATGGAGACAAATCGACAGAATGTGTGAGGGATTATGGAAAAAAGAACGAAAACAAGATTAGATGTACTACTCGTCGAACGCGGTCTCGCTGAAACACGAGAGAAGGCGAAACGGGCTGTCATGGCCGGGCTTGTCTACAGCGGGACCGAACGTCTGGATAAAGCGGGCGATAAAGTGTTTGACGATATCCCTCTTGAAGTGAAAGGTCAAGTTCTACCGTACGTCGGACGAGGCGGGCTGAAGCTTGAGAAAGCTCTGCAAGTGTTCCCGCTCGACGTTCAAGGCCGTGTGGGGATTGATATCGGTTCCTCTACGGGAGGTTTTACGGACTGTGCGCTTCAAAACGGGGCGACGCAAATGTATGCGGTCGATGTTGGTTACAACCAGCTCGCATGGAAGCTTCGTAGCGATGATCGCGTCATCGTCATGGAACGGATGAACTTCCGTCATGCGACAGCCGATCAATTCCCGGTCAAACCAGATTTTGCGACGATTGATGTTTCTTTCATATCACTTCGTCTCATGGTGCCACCTCTAAAAGCGATTTTAAACCAGGAGGGTGTCGTCATGGCGCTCGTCAAACCACAATTCGAAGCCGGTAAAGCCGACGTCGGGAAGAAAGGGATTGTGCGAGACCGTGACGTACATGAGCGAGTGGCGAGTGATATGGTCCGCTATTTTGCATCGGAAGGGTTCTTCGTCGAAGGATTGGACTACTCCCCGATCACGGGTGGGGACGGAAACATTGAATTCCTCTTATTCGCTCGTTATACGGGGGTAGGTGGAGTCGAACCATCCCTTCGAGTCGAAGACGTGGTGGATGCGGCGCATGCCAAACTAAAGGGATGAGCAATGGCTACAGACAGCTTTGTCTGTAGCTTTTTCTTATCGACGAAGAAGAGATGGAGAATGGTGGAAATACCCACCGGAATGCTAGACCTTTTTTCGACAATACTTTAGAATGATAATGTGTATGTGAAACGAAGAATGAGGTGTCAGCGCTTATGAATAAAGGACAGCGATTGATTAAAATTCGAGACATCGTGACGAATCGTGAAATCGAAACGCAAGATGAATTAGTAGACGAACTTCGTCGCTTAGGATATCCCGTCACACAGGCGACTGTATCTCGGGATATTAAAGAATTACATTTAGTGAAAGTTCCTTTGAACGACGGACGATACAAATACAGCTTGCCTGCGGATCAGCGTTTTAACCCATACGGAAAAATGAAGCGCATCCTCGGTGACAGCTTCGTCTCGGTCGACTCAGCTCAAAACCTGGTTGTCATGAAAGTGCTACCAGGTAATGCCGATGCAATCGGTGTCTTGATTGACCATCTGTCATGGGACGAATTGATTGGAACAGTTTGTGGAGATGACACGATTCTCATGATTGCTCGCGATGAGGAGAAAGCGAAACAAATCATCGATCGACTACTCGGAATGTTATGAGGTGAAAGTACGTATGTTGGCAGAACTATCAATCAAACAGTTTGCGATTATCGACGAATTAAACATTCCGTTTAATCGGGGCATGACCGTTCTCACGGGTGAGACAGGTGCCGGTAAATCGATTTTGTTAGATGCGATTGGGTTGCTTGTTGGAGGACGTGGATCGAGCGAATTCGTTCGTTATGGTCAGGATAAGGCCGAAATCGAAGGAATGTTCATGGTTGAATCGGATCACCCGGTCATTGAGGCGGCCGAACAATACGGCATCGAAATCGAGGACGGGACAGTTATTTTGCGCCGAGACTTACATAGTAGCGGGAAAAGCGTCTGCCGTGTGAATGGGAAGATGATGCCACTCTCGACGCTACGTGAATTCGGTCGCTTGCTTGTAGATATTCACGGTCAGCATGAACATCAACACTTGATGGACTCAGAATTTCACTTGGGCATTCTAGACCATTATGCCGAAAAGGAAATCGCTCCATTATTAGAGGAATATCAGACAGCGTACGCAGCTTGGAAGCAAGTCGCGGATGAACTGAAGCGACTCAGTCAAAGTGAACAAGAGCTTGCACAGCGCATGGACTTATTATCGTTTCAAACGAAAGAAATTGAAGCGGCTGAACTAAAAGAGGGTGAAGAACAGGCATTAATGGAAGAACGGGATGAATTAGCGAACTTTGAACGCATTCATCAACACATTCGCCTGTCTTATGAGGCAGTCTCTGAAGAGTCAAACGGACTTGACCAAATCGGGGTCGCAATGCGCGAGATGGAAGAAGCTTCTCAATTGTCCTCTTCCCTCGCATCAGTGTCAGAGACAATCTCGAACGCTTATTACTTGCTCGAAGATGCAAAGTTTCAGTTACGGGATCAACTCGACTCACTTGAGTTTGATCCAATTCGTTTGGATGAAATCGAGTCGCGTCTAGCGCTGTTCCAACAGCTTAAGCGGAAATATGGCACGACAATCGAAGAAGTCATCGCCTATGGGGAACAAGTATCCGATGAATTGAAATCGATGACGAATCGTGAGGAGTTGCTGCAAACACTGTCTGAGGACCTTGTCCGACTAGAGAAAGTTGCAAAAGAGGCAGGTGCACGGCTGTCGGCGTCACGTAAAGCGGCGGCCGAGTCCCTTCAACATGACATCCATCGAGAACTAAAAGAATTATATATGGAGAAAACAGCGTTTGAAGTTCGATTCAGTACGACGACATTGAAACAAGACGGTTTTGATGATGTCGAATTTTATATGATGACAAACGTCGGAGAACCGTTCAAGCCGCTTGCGAAAGTCGCTTCAGGTGGTGAACTTTCCCGTGTCATGTTAGCCCTTAAATCAATCTTTTCCCGAACGGTCGGAGTCGCATCGATTATCTTCGATGAAGTCGATACAGGAGTATCAGGGCGTGTCGCACAAGCGATGGGAGAAAAAATCTTCCGTCTGTCTGTCGGGTCGCAAGTGCTGTGTATCACGCATTTAGCTCAAGTTGCTGCAATGGCAGATCAACACCTTTACATCACGAAAACGGAAACAGACGACCGGACGAAGACGAACGTTGCCACTCTTGACCGCGAGAGCCGGATCGACGAGCTAGGTCGAATGATTGCTGGTATTCAAATGACAGACTTGACGAAGCAACATGTTGAAGAGTTGCTCGAAATGTCACAGCAAGTAAAACAGAAGTTCATCAAAGGAGTGTCATAAGTGATTACATTATGTATTGCGGACGACAATCGAGAAATCGTCGATTTGTTGAGCCGACAACTAGAATCTGAGCCTGATCTCCGTGTCGTTGGAACAGCGCACGATGGTGAAGCGTGCTTGGAGGTCGTCAAGACACACCAACCGGATGTACTCTTACTCGATATTATCATGCCTCATTTGGATGGAATCGGAGTATTGCAACGTTTACATGAAGAGTTCGGTGATGATAAGCCGGAAGTGATCATGTTGAGTGCGTTCGGAAAAGATGAAGTGACGAAACAAGCGGTTCAATTGGGGGCCTCTTACTTTCTCGTCAAACCTTTCAATATCCAACAACTGTTGACGAAAATTCGTGAGTTGTCGGATGGTGCGAATCGCGAATTCGAAGGAATGTCCCCAGATGAAATTGAAATTTCGATCTTGCTCCAACAGCTTGGCATTTCCCCTCGAATCAAAGGATTCAAGTATATCCGCCAAGCCGTCATTTACGTACGCGAGCGTCAAGATTTGCTCGGATTAATCACAAAGGAATTGTATCCGATGGTCGCAAAAGAGCATGATACGACTTCCTCACGTGTAGAGCGGGCGATGCGTCACGCGATCAAGACGGCGTGGGAGAATGGCATGCGCGATCATGAGATGTTTGAAGGGCGACCTGAGCGTGAGCGGAGTCCGAAGAACTCGGAGTTTATTTCGTATTTCGTCACCTACTTGTCGTTTAAAAGTAATTGAATCTTTCAGAAGGACTAAGCCGTTTGATGGTTTAGTCCTTTTTGTAAAATAATCAATAAAAAAATTTATTTACTTTATGAAAGAAAGCGCTTGCAAAACGAGTGTGGTTTGTTATAATAAAGGTGTACCAAGTTACTTGGACAAGCGTCAGATGAACGCTTTTCAAACTTGTTCCGGAGCAATGTTTGAAGAAACAAAATCATCTCGGTTCGTTATCCGACAATAGCTCAGAGGTGGGAACGACATCTCAAGTCGTTAATGTCCCGACGTGAGGTCGCGACAGTCGCTCATTCGCGAGACGATTCTATCATCAACTCGAAGCTAGGGGTTGATATAGGAAAAACGAATCGTTCAGTTAACCAAAAGGAGTGTTGTCAACCGTTGAATAGTTTATGGCAAGCGTTCGACTTCACGATGGATGGTTGGACATGATCCGATAACAAAAAAAGTTAGTAACTCGAATGGAAGCGTTCCGTTCACGCAAGACGGCAGTTACTAAAGTTCTTTCATACTTCTTCATTAAGAAGACGTTGGATCTCATGTCAATGGAAGTAAAGTAGTTGGAAAGGAGATCATCCGTAGTGATCACAATTCAATACGAATAAAAGGTTCCGCACTTGAAATGAAGTCAAGTTAGGGAACCTTTTTTTGTGCGCTTATGAGTCGAGTCGTTGAACTTTACCTGTTTTTTTATCGCGGTTAAATATATAGCCAGCTACAAATCCGATCCCGCCCATGGCGAGCAGAAGTCCAAAAGTCCCCTGCAACATGGAGGCGGCAGCGAGTGAATCAATCCATGTGAATGGTCCACTCGTCTTCAAAAAGAAGCTATCGCGAAGTAATTTGATTCCGTAAACACCGAGTAAGCCAGGGACGATTAAGATTAGAAGCGCGATGAAACGCATGCAATCTCCTCCTTTACCATACATTATTTTAACAGAAATTCATTCATTCTACACTGTCTATTTTTAGGCGGCTTGCGCATCATGTTTGTATTCAGTAGCATGAAGATGAGAAGAGAGAAAGATGGGGGAATTCGTATGAATAAACGATTGATGATTGTCGGGGCAGGAAAAGGGGGGACGGAAGTCCTGAACATGTTGATGGACTCTCCGCTTGCTACGATCGTGGCGGTCGTGGACTCCGATGCATCGGCTGAAGGGATTGCACTTGCCAAAAGTTATGGCATCGCCGTGACGGACAATTGGACAAAATATGCGGATGCATCATTGGACTTTGTCATTGAGACGACAGGACAGCATCAAACGTTTGAAGAGTTGAAGGATCATTATCAAGATGCGGTTGTGTTGCCAGGAGAGTTTATTCGGATCGTTGTCGAACGATTGAAGCAGAATCAGCAAATGCTTGAGGCAATCATCGAGTGTACGAGTGAGGCAATTTCGGTAGCCGATCATCACGGCAACACCATATTAATCAATCCGTCTTACACACGGTTGACGGGATTCAAAAAGGAGGATGTCGTCGATAAACCCGCCACTGCCGACATCGGGATGCAGGAGAGTGTACATTTGAAAGTACTATCGACGGGGCAGGGGGTCCGAGACATTCGGATGCAAATCGGGGCGACGCGACGTGACATTCTTGTGAATGCCGAACCCATCATCGTTGAGGGGAAGTTGAGAGGTTCGGTCGGCGTCATTCGAGACGTGTCTCAAATACGTGCGCTGCGTGATGAATTACAAGAAGCGAAAACACGCATTCGAAATCTAGAGGCGAAATATCAGTTTGCCGATATCATCGCGACAAGTGATACGATGCGATTCGTCATCGATCAAGCGAAATTGGCAGCTGTGACCCCGGTAACAGTATTGATTCGCGGAGAATCGGGAACAGGAAAAGAACTGTTCGCCCATGCCATTCATGGGGAGTCCCCTCGGAAATTCAAAAAGTTCATCCGGGTAAACTGTGCGGCCATTTCACCCACGCTTCTCGAAAGTGAACTGTTCGGCTATGAAGATGGAGCGTTCAGTGGCGCGAAGCGTGGCGGAAAGACCGGTTACTTTGAGGAGGCAGATGGCGGTTCGCTCTTTTTGGACGAAATCGGAGAACTGCCACTTGATGTCCAAGTGAAGCTTCTACGTGTGCTTCAAGAAAATGAGATTGTCCGAGTCGGTGGGACGACGGCGATTCCGATTGATGTCCGCATCATCGCCGCGACGAATGCTGACCTTGAACAGAAAGTGGCAGATGGGACGTTCCGAGAAGATTTGTACTATCGCATCAACCGCATGCCAATCCATATCCCTCCACTTCGTGAACGGTTGAATGAACTCGAGGCACTCTGTGATCGTATCATTCGGAAGTTGAATCAAGAATATGGACGGAGTGTACAAGGTGTGGATGAAGATGCCCTGATGCTTCTAAAAAGTCAGCATTGGAAAGGGAACGTCCGAGAACTTGAGAATGTGATTGGTCGGGCGATGATTTATATGGCGAGCGCGGAACAATGGATTGCTCCACATCACCTTCAATTATCACCGCGTACGCCGAGTCAGAAAGTCGTCGAGTCTGGAACGCTCCATGAGGCGGTGGCGAAATATGAGCGTGATTTGATTGAGCGAACAATCGAAGAGGCTGGTGGAAATAAGTCAGAAGCTGCCCGTCGATTAAAAATTTCGATTCGGACTTTATACAATAAACTAGAAACCATGAAATAATATGCATGAAAATAATTGCATGGTAAGCATTTTTTTGCATAGTCATCCGCATGATAAAGCGCTTACAATTTAGGAAACAAACTTGCTTATGTTATAGTGTAGAGAGCAAGGGGGGACAATGATGAATTTTGAACGGATGCTGAAGAACGCAAAACAACTAGAGGGTTGTACGGTATCCATTGCGGGGGCAGCGGATGAAGAAGTGATCCGAGCCGTAAAACTTGCCACGGATCATGGATTGTCACGTTTCATTTTATTTGGAGAAGCTCGGGAAATCCGAAAGTTATGTGAACAGTATGGAATCGATGAGTCAGATGTCGATATTTTACATGCAAAAGGTGACGTAGAGATTGCCAGACGTGCTGCACTAGCCGTGAAAAACAAAGAGGCGGATGTGCTCATGAAAGGAATGGTGTCGACATCGACATTCATGAAAGCCGTCCTCAATCGAGAGGCTGGCCTTCGGACGAACCGGACGCTCAGTCATATCGCATTATTTCAAATTCCAAATCGGGAAAAATTGATTGGTGTGACCGATGCAGCAATCCATATCGCGCCATCGCTCGAAGAAAAGGTCGAAATCATTCATAATGCGGTAGAAGCGATGCATGACATCGGTTACGAATCGCCAAAAGTCGCAGCAATTGGGGCTGTTGAGGTTGTTAATCCTCAGATGAATGCGACGCTCGATGCCGCGTTGCTCAGTCAGATGAATCGTAGAGGACAAATCAAAGGCTGTATCGTAGATGGACCGCTTGCCCTTGATAACGCAGTCGATATGGTCGCAGCGAAACAAAAAGGAATCAATAGTGAAGTGGCGGGGCAAGCAGATTTATTAGTCGTACCATACATAGAGGTCGGCAACGTCCTTTATAAATCAATCATGTACTTTGCAGAGGCGAGCGTTGCGGCGATTGTCGTTGGCGCATCTGCCCCTGTCGTATTGACGAGTCGTGCCGATACAGCGGAGGCGAAACTTTATTCCCTCGCATTCGCTTTGTTACATGCCAAAAACTAATCGTACTTAACAGGAGGAATTGATCATGATGGAAACAAACACAGAACCACGCTTCCGTATTTTTGATGTCTTACAATCTGAGGATTACGAACAAATCGTATTTTGCCAAGACCAAGCTTCTGGGTTAAAAGCAATCATTGCGATCCACGATACGACACTCGGTCCAGCACTTGGCGGACTTCGTATGTGGAATTATGAGTCAGAGCAAGAAGCGCTCACAGACGTGTTGCGTCTCGCAAAAGGAATGACTTATAAAAATGCTGCAGCCGGACTCAACCTTGGTGGTGGGAAAGCTGTCATCATCGGAAATGCCAAGACGGACAAGTCAGAAGCTCTCTTCCGTGCATTCGGTCGATACGTACAATCACTAAGTGGACGTTACATCACAGCTGAAGATGTGAACACGACGGTAGCTGACATGGACTTCATTCACATGGAGACGGATTACGTCACAGGAGTCAGTCCTGCGTTCGGTTCAAGTGGTAACCCTTCACCAGTAACGGCATATGGCGTCTACCGCGGTATGAAAGCCGCTGCAAAATGGAAGTTCGGAACAGACTCACTCGCAGGGAAGACGGTTGCCGTGCAAGGTGTCGGAAACGTAGCCTATAACTTATGCCGCCACCTCCATGAAGAAGGTGCACATTTGATTGTGACAGACATCAACGAAGAAGCGCTCAAACGTGCAGAAGCAGACTTTGGTGCGACGATCGTCAAACCAGATGAGATTTACGCGGTCGAGTGTGACATTTTTGCTCCATGTGCACTCGGTGCAGTCATCAACGACAAAACGATTCCACAATTGAAAGCACAAATCGTTGCAGGTGCCGCAAACAACCAATTGGCTGAAGATCGTCATGGGGATGTACTTGACGAGAACGGTATCCTTTACGCGCCAGACTTCGTCATCAACGCCGGTGGTGTCATCAACGTCGCGGACGAACTCGAAGGTTATAACCGTGAACGGGCAATGAAGAAAGTCGAACTCATCTATGACAACATGATGCGTGTCTTTGAAATTGCGGAGCGTGATGGAGTACCGACGCATGTGGCGGCTGACAAGATGGCTGAAGAGCGGATTCATATGATGTCACGTTCACGTAGTCAGTTCCTCAAAGTTGAAAAAAGTATTCTGGGGAGACGCTAAGATGACAAAACGGCTAATTCTTGCGATCAACCCTGGGTCGACTTCGACAAAAGTTGGATTGTTTGATGGGAAGGAAGAAGTGATGACACGTACGGTCCGCCATGAGATTGATGTGACCGGTCTCACCCTTCCTGAGCAGTTACCTCATCGTGAGCAAGAAGTACGTGCCTTGTTAGAAGAGACTGGCATCGCGGTCAACGATTTGACCGCGATTGTCGGTCGTGGTGGCTTGCTTGCACCGATGACATCAGGAACGTATACCGTCAATGATTTGATGCGAGAGGACTTGACGAGCGGAAGATTCGGTATGCATGCGTCTAACCTCGGTGGATTGATTGCATCCAAAATAGGCGAGAATGAAGGAATCCCAAGCTTCATCGTTGACCCTGTCGTTGTCGATGAGATGCATGAGTTGGCAAGAAAGACCGGAATGGCCGACATCGATCGCCGTAGTATCTTTCATGCCCTGAATCAAAAGGCCGTCGCCAAACGTTTTGCGACTAAAAATGGAAGCGATTACAATGAGCTGAATTTGATTGTCGCTCACTTGGGCGGAGGGATTACGGTCGGTGCTCATGCACAAGGCCGCGTCATCGATGTGAACAATGGACTCGACGGTGATGGACCACTTGCTCCAGAACGGGCAGGTTCAATTCCTGTTGGACAGGTAGTAGAACTATGTTATAGTACCAGGTATAAAGAATCGGAAATGAAAAAGAAAATTGTCGGTCAAGGTGGGTTGTTCGCACACCTCGGTACATTCGATGCGATTGAGATTGAGCAACGGATGGAATCGGGAGATGATGAGGCGAGACTCCTTTATGAGACGATGGCATACCGTGTCGCACAAGAGATTTCAAAACATGGTGCGACGCTCAGTGGCCGAGTGGATGCCATCTTATTGACAGGTGGAATCGCTTATTCTGACTGGCTGACTGACAAGATTAAAGAGCGTGTCGCATTCCTCGCGCCGGTATACGTTTATCCAGGTGAAGATGAATTGAAAGCCTTGGCAGAAGGTGCACTTCGCGTCATCGAGAAGGAAGAGACCGCAAGAGAATATGAGGGGGATACACATGGCACGAGAATTTGATGTTGTCGTCATTGGTGGAGGACCAGGAGGATATGTGGCTGCGATCAAGGCTGCACAGGCTGGTAAATCTGTCGCAATCGTCGAGGCGAGAAAATTAGGCGGCACCTGCTTACATAGAGGCTGCATCCCTACGAAAGCTCTTCTAAAAGCTGCCCATGTCTATCAAACGGCGAAACAGGGGGCAACGTACGGCGTAGAAACGGGAAGTGTGACGTTCAACATGGAACGGGCTCAAACGTATAAACGCGATCTTGTGGCTGGTCTTGAAAAAGGAATCGAGCACTTGATGAAACAAGGGAAAATTGAAGTGTTTCGCGGAAAAGCCTCGATCCTTGGACCGAGTATCTTCTCGCCACAACCTGGGACCGTATCCGTTGAAGATGAAAGCGGTGAGTCAGAGCTCATCTTGCCAAACCAATTGATTATCGCGACAGGTTCGATTCCGCGTGAACTTCCTGGTTTGCCGTTCGATCACGAACGTATCTTAAACTCGGACGACCTCCTCAATTTTGAGACACTTCCTGAATCGATTGCGATTGTCGGTGGAGGTGTCATCGGAGTCGAATGGGCGTCCATGCTCGTCGATTTAGATGTGAACGTGACGTTGATCGAAGTAGGAGATCGATTACTTCCACTTGAGGACAAGGCGGTCTCTCGTGAGGTGGAACGCTTATTGAAGAAGCGTGGTGTCCGTGTGAAGAAGAGCGTGACGGTCGACGCCGAACGAACATTGATTCACGAAAATACAGTGGAGCTTGCTGTCGGGGAAGAGATGTTACAAGTAGACAGTGTCCTCGTCTCGGTTGGTCGAGTTGCCAACACGGAAGACTTAGGACTTCAAAACACTTCCATCGTCGTAGAAAACGGGATCATCCAAGTCGATAGTCAGTATCGGACGAAAGAACGTCATATCTTCGCAATCGGTGATTGCATCGGGAAGTTACAACTCGCTCACGTCGCGTCTGCAGAAGGCGTGAAGGCGGTCGAAACGATTCTTGGACTTGAGCCGACACCACTCGATTATGCGCTCATTCCACGTTGTGTATATAGCGTTCCTGAAGTCGCTTCGGTCGGCTTGACGGAAGAGGCGGCAAAAGATGCCGGACATGATGTGAAGACGGGGACATATCGATTCAACGGACTCGGGAAAGCGCGAATTGAAGGACAAGCAGACGGATTCGTCAAACTCGTTTCGGACAAAGAAACAGATGACCTTCTCGGTGTTCATATCGTCGGACCGAAAGCGACTGAACTCATCACAGAAGGTGGACTCGCGCTCGTCTTGAACGCGACGGCTTGGGAGATGGGACAACTTGTGCACCCACACCCTGCATTGAGCGAAGCCTTCCAGGAAGCGGCACTTGCCGTTGATGGATTACCGATTCACGCCTAAGGAGGAACAAGAATGGAACAGATGACTGTAAACTCATATGAAGAGCTTGGTTTAACCAAACAAGATTTATTGGCAATGTATGAAACGATGGTACGCGCCCGTAAGATTGATGAACGGATGTGGAAGTTGAACCGCGCCGGGAAAATCCCGTTCGTCGTTTCATGTCAAGGACAAGAAGCGGCGCAGGTCGGTGCGGCGTTCGCGCTCGAGAAAGGAATCGACTACGTATTGCCTTACTATCGTGATGTGGCGGTTGTTCTTCACTTCGGTCAAACATCAAGAGACTTGATGTTGTCGGCATTTGCGAAAGCGGAAGATCCGAACTCGGGCGGTCGTCAGATGCCTGGTCACTTCGGCTCGAAAGAACATCGCATCGTGACGGGTTCATCTCCGGTTACAACACAAGTCCCTCATGCGGTCGGAATTGCACTTGCGGCGAAGATGAAAAAAGAAGAACTCGTCACGTTCGTCTCGTTCGGAGAAGGCTCATCGAACCAAGGTGACTTCCACGAAGGGGCAAACTTTGCAGGTGTCCATAAATTACCGGTTATCTTGTTCTGTGAGAACAACAAGTATGCGATTTCGGTACCACTTACGAAACAGTTGGCATGTGAGCATGTATCAGACCGTGCAAAAGGCTACGGCATGCCAGGTGTGACAGTCGACGGGACAGACCCGATTGCTGTATATGCGGTCGTGAAGGAAGCGCGCGAACGTGCACTTCGCGGAGAAGGACCGACGCTAATCGAAGCAGAAGTCGAACGTCTCGTCCCACACTCATCAGATGATGATGACAAAGCATACCGTTCAGCTGAAGAATTGGCCGGATTAAAAGAGCGAGATGGCATTCAATTGTTCCGTCAACGACTTGTGAACGATGGTATTGCAACAGCGGATACACTTGCCGAAATCGATGCACAAATCGATGCTGAAGTGAATGAAGCGACGACATATGCGGACAAAGCACCGTACGCATCACCTGAATCTGCATTGGATTACGTCTATGAGGAGGAAAAATGATGAAAACGTTTATCGAAGCGATCAATGAAGCGATTCATGAGGAAATGGAGCGCGACGAAAACGTCTTCGTCGTCGGGGAAGACGTCGGCGTACGTGGTGGTGTATTCCGTGCCACCCAAGGCTTGATTGAGAAGTATGGAGAAGACCGTGTCATCGACGCACCGCTCGCTGAGAGTGCGATTGCCGGTGTAGGAGTCGGGGCTGCCATGTACGGCATGCGACCGATTGCAGAAATGCAATTCGCAGACTTTATCATGCCAGCAGTGAACCAAATCGTATCGGAAGCGGCAAAAATTCGATACCGCTCAAACAACGACTGGACGTGTCCGATGGTCATCCGTGCTCCTTTCGGGGGTGGCATTCACGGGGCACTCTATCACTCGCAATCGGTCGAGGCGATGTTCAGTTCGACGCCAGGTCTCAAAGTCGTCATTCCATCAGACCCAGTCGATGCGAAGGGATTGTTGAAAGCAGCAATCCGTTCGAACGACCCTGTCCTCTTCTTCGAACATAAGCGTGCCTATCGTCTTTTGAAGGCGGACTTGCCAACGGACGAATACACGGTTGAAATCGGTAAGGCTGCTGTCAAACGTGAAGGTGACGATATCACAATCATCACGTACGGTCTTTGTGTCCACATGGCACAAGAAGCTGCGAAAACACTCGAAAAGGAAGGAATCAGTACGCATATTCTCGACCTTCGTACCGTCTATCCGCTCGACCAGGGTGCAATCATCGAGTCGGTCAAGAAGACCGGTAAAGTGTTACTCGTGACAGAAGACAACAAAGAAGGAAGCATCATTGGAGAAGTAGCGGCGATTATCGCAGAGAAGGCACTCTTTGAACTCGATGCGCCGATTGAACGCTTAGCGGGTCCTGACGTTCCGGCTATGCCATATGCACCACCGATGGAAAAATTCTTTATCGTATCCCCAGAAAAAATTGCCGAGCGGGCGCGTCAGCTCGCCGCGTTTTAAGGAGGCGTCTCCATGGAACAAACGATTACAATGCCCCAACTCGGTGAGAGTGTGACGGAAGGCACGATTACGACATATCTCGTCAAACCGGGCGATCGTGTGGAAGAATATGAACCACTTGCCGAAGTGATGACAGATAAAGTCACGGCCGAGATTCCGGCAACAAGTGCAGGAATCGTAAAAGAATTTCTCATTCCAGAAGGTGAGACGGTCAGTGTCGGGACACCTGTCCTGACGATGGAAGTCGAAAGTGCAGAGGAAGCTGTGACTGAGACGAAGACTGAACCGGTCGCCGAAGCGGAACCAGCAGAACCGGCAGCAGCGAAGCAAGCTGTCGCGACGGTTCCGAAAAAACAGAGTGGGAACGGTCGATATTCTCCTGCCGTCATCCGACTCGCGAATGAGAACAACATCGATTTGAATGAATTGAGCGGAAGCGGTCTAGGCGGTCGGATTACGCGGAAAGATATTCTTCGTTACTTATCAGAAGGACGCCCTGCATCAACTCCTGAGAAAGCGACACAAGCACCTGTCCAAGAGACAATGGTACAAACAAAAATGGACGTTCCGACTGAGGCACCACGTCCTGCCGTCGAACCTTCACAATCAGCTGCCTCGACATCTACAGGTCGATACGAAACGATTCCGACAGCTGGTGTGCGTCAAGCGATTGCGAACAATATGGTTCGCTCGAAGCATGAGGCACCACACGCATGGCTCATGATTGAGGTCGATGTAACGAATCTCGTCGAGGCGCGTGCGAAATTGAAAGATGAGTTCATGAAACGGGAAGGCGTCAAATTGACATTCATGCCGTTTTTCATGAAAGCAGCCATCGAGGCATTGAAGAAGTATCCGATGATGAACTCAGAATGGGCAGGCGACCACATCAAAGTTCACCAAGACATCCATCTGTCTGTGGCCGTCGCGGCAAACGACGCCCTGTATGTACCGGTCATTCGCCAAGCGGATGAGAAGAACATCAAAGGACTCGCTGTGGCCCTTCAAGACGTAGCGTCACGTGCGCGTGAGAACCGTTTGAAGGCGGAGGAGATGCGTGGAGGGACGTTCACCATCAACAACACGGGTGCGTTTGGTTCAATCCAATCGGCACCAATCTTGAACTACCCACAAGCGGCAATCCTATCAGTCGAGTCGATTGTGAAGCGTCCGGTCTGGATGAACGGAATGTTCGCGGCACGCGATATGGTCAACCTTTGTATGTCGGTCGACCATCGTGTCCTCGACGGGCTCGTCGCAGGGCAATTCTTGCAAGCAATCAAACAGTCGCTCGAGTCGATCGACCCGAACACATATACAGTGTATTGATTCAAAAAAAATGGAGGCGCCCCCGGTGGGATCGCCTCCATTTTTCATGAGTTATAGCCAATGAATAGCGTGAAGAAGAAACTTGCGGCTGAGATGAGTAAGAGAAGGAACGACATGGACATGCCGGTGATGACGAGTCTTTTCGAGAGTCGTTGTTTGGTTTTGTAGAGCGCATACGCAAACACAAGACTAAATATGCCGAGCGTCATGAATAGCGTGAGCGGGATTGATCGGTCGTAAAGAAGGTAAAATGGATCCAATGTTGAATCGTCCTTTCTAGTCATGAACCTTCTTAAATTGTCGTAGATGAACACGGTACATCGATTTGTTGATTACAATAAATACGAGAAGAAACATCCAATATACAAAGATATAGTCTAATGTAAATTCGGGAACACCATCATGTCTGACTGAGGAAATCCAAAGCAGGCAGAGAGAGGCCGGGAAATGGATAAAGAGTACAAGATAAGGTACGAACTTCATGAATGATAAGGCATTTGTCGACGGATTACGCATTAAACTCATCGCGATCAAACCGATCAACACCTCGAGTCCACCAAGCGTGAAATAGGCGAGTGAATCAGAGAAGCTGGTTTCTAGAATGGGTGAGGCAAGCGTCGCAAGACCTAAACTCCCGATGATTATTAAAGCGAACAAGATGTAGTCACCTCCAAAAAAAGGTTTGATTCTATGTGTTTATTGTAAAATAATGGATGGTAAAATTCAACATCTCAGAAAAACACGCCATTCATAGAAATGGCGTGTCGGTAAGTTCTTTATATCGATTGTTCAATCATCGATTCGATGTCGCGACGAACTTCAGCTGGTGACAAACGTGCAGCATCATAGCGGACACGATGCGTCGACTCGTCCGTTCCCGTCAAATCAGCGAAAAGACTTCCGAGGTCGTGGACACTGCGGTCGACTTGTATGAGTAATTCAATCGAATCCTCTTCTTGTAAGATGACGACTTCGACTTCATCTAACTGACGCCCCAAACGTGAGCCGTTCGCTGAATATTCGAGTTCTTGTGCAATCGGAAGACGACCTGAACGATGGCGTGCCGGGAGCATCTCTGTGTCGGCTTTCTTGAGACGAAAACCGAGTTCGTCCATCGCATCTAAAATGACTTGTTGTGAAGCGTTCGGTTGAACGGTAATCGCATCTTCATCTTTTGGGTCGACGGCTTGGGCGATATCAAGCCCGGTCTCAATCCATGATTTAGATTGACTGACAGAGAGTGGGGTATTGAACGGGACGTTGACCGTGAACGGGATTTCTTTCACTTCTCCTGGTCCAATCATAAATGGAGCCTCATTCAATAAAATCTTTTCAATTGTAAAGGTCGAATGAGTCGTTTTATCGTTGACCTCATGTTTATACAGCGTGTTGAAGAAAAGATAGATGCTGTCGACCGACTGCTCGACTGAACCGCCCTCTACATGGACCACTCCATTAAGTTCACCACCGGGTGTGCAATGGCTTTGATTCAAGCGTGTGTCGACTTTTGCGGCACCGATTCCGATTGATGATAAAATCTTTTTAAACATATGTGTATCCTCCTTTGACGTAACGTCGTCTTCGTGTAATAGTATGTACGGACAGGTGAAACGATATGTTTCAAAATTTTTAAAAAAGGATTGAATCCATTGGAATATAAAGCGTTACAAGAACGTCTCGAAGACGTAATCCAATCAAATCATCTCGTGTCGGCGACAATCAGTCAACCCCGTCAAAAATCAAGTGATCTCAGACGGGTCAAATTGAAACCGGTCATGCTTCGGAATGCATACCACATCCAGTTTGAATATCAGTACGAACGGGTGATGAACCATAAAAACTTATCACCGGATGAGGCTGTAGAAGAATTGTTCGACCTTCTTGAAACGTTCAGACAAGGACAGTTTCAATTAAAAGAGTCTGACCTTCAATTTCAGTTATCCAAAAAATTTAAAGTGACCTTTAAAGAGAGACAGACAGCTCAAAAAGAAATTCAGTTGAGCCATAATCGGGAAAAGCAATATGTGCTACCACTCGACGAACCAGTCCCATTCTTGATTCGACTCGGCATCCAGTCGAGTGATGGAAAAGTGAAGCGACAAAAGTATGACAAGTTTAAACAAATCAACCGCTTCCTTGAGTTCATTGAGGACTCGCTTAAACACTTGCCGACAGACCGTACCGTCCGAATCTTGGATTTCGGTTCAGGGAAATCGTATTTGACGTTCGCGCTCTATCACTTTTTACACGAGATGAAAGGGTATGATGTCCATATCACGGGTCTCGATTTGAAAAAAGAAGTCATCGAAGAATGTGCATCGATTGCAAAAGACTTAGGATATGAGCGGCTCGAATTCTTAGTCGGAGACATCAATGAATATGAAGGGGAGACAGCTGTTGATATGGTCGTGACACTTCATGCATGTGACGTGGCGACTGATATGGCGTTAGCCCGTGCCGTCCGGTGGGGGGCGAAAGTCATCTTGAGTGTTCCTTGCTGTCAGAAGGAGTTAAATCGTCAACTTCAAGCACCGAATCTAGACGTGATGCTTCAGCATGGATTGATCAAAGAACGGTTCGCTTCGCTGGCGACAGATTCGATTCGGGCTGAACTTCTTGGGCTTGTTGGTTATGAAGCTCAGTTACTGGAGTTCATCGACCTCGAGCATACACCGAAGAACATCATGATTCGTGCGTATTTGACGAATCGTAAAGCGAGTGCTGAGACGAAGGCGCGCTACCTCGCCTTTAAACAAATGTTACAGGCAGATCCGTTCTTAGAACGTGAATTGAGCGATAGACTTGTCCTCGAGGTAGAACAAGACGTAAAATAAGAGAGTATAGACGAAATGTCGAAAGGGGAAACAACATGGATTTTCAATTATATTTTCAAGATGTAGTCGAACAAGCGCGTAACGAAGTGCGTGCTGCAGGATACACAGAGCTCACGACACCGGAAGAAGTAGACGGGGCACTGAAAAAAGAAGGGAAGACACTTGTACTCGTTAACTCGGTATGTGGTTGTGCAGGCGGGATCGCTCGTCCGGCCGCTGCTTACGTTAACAAGATGGAAGGTGTAAAACCTGACCATTTCGTGACCGTGTTTGCAGGTCAAGACCGTGAAGCGACAGATCGTGCACGTGAGTATTTTGAAGGATATGCACCGTCTTCACCATCGATTGCCCTCCTCGAGGATGGAAACATCGTGACGATGGTAGAGCGTAGTGAAATCGAGTCGTCAACTGCGGAAGAACTTGTCGACCAATTACAAACATTGTTCGATATCTACTTCGCATAATCAAGCAACGGCGCAAAGGCATTGCCTTTGCGCTTTTGTGAAAAGGGGCAGTGTATATGGAACCAGTCATCAAAATTATGACGGAGGCAGAATATATGATTGCCCTGTCACGCGGTGAAATCAATGAACCGTCTCTTCAATCGGAAGGAACGATTAAATGTTGTACGCCGCAACAGATTGGAAAGGTCGTCAAAGCGTCGTATGCGGGAGAAGCGGTCGTTCTCGTCTCCCTTTACGTCAATCGTCTTGGGCAACTGTTACATTATGAGTTAGATGAGGACGGGGAACGTTACCCGCACGTGTATAGTGCCATCCCAATGTCATCCGTCAAACAGGTCCAACCATATGGGTCTCGCGACAACGGAACGGTCACATATTTCGCTTTCGAGCGGATGTGACCTTCTTTTTTTGTATGAATTGCATGAATATACTTTACAAGTAATAATTATGTGTATATAGTGGTTGGAGACACAAGTCGGACAACTGATGTGTCATAGAACAGTTGAGCTACGTTCACACATATGTCATAATTTTGTTAAAGTTCTGATAATTATCATTCAATTACGAAAGGGAGATGAAGATGAAAAAAGGTTTTCTAGCATTATGTTTAGCAGGACTGGCCGCGTTCTCAGTCGCATGTGGAGCAGACGTGAACGAAGGAGGATCGACATCGACCGATGGTGAGGATGACAAAGTCATCGTCATGGGTACGAGTGCCGATTACTTCCCGTATGAATTCGTCGACACAGCGAATGGCGACGAGATCGTCGGATTTGATATCGACATCGCCAAAAAAGTGGCAGAAAACATGGGATATGAATTGAAAATTGAAGATATGGATTTCGGAAGTTTGCTCGGAGCCCTCAACGCGGGTCGTGTCGACTTCGTCATGGCTGGTATGACACCGACAGAAGAACGTAAAGAAAATGCCGATTTCTCGGATATCTATTTCACAGCGGTGAACTTGATCTTATCGAAAGATGATTCACTTCAATCACTTGAAGATTTGAAAGGCAAAAAGATTGGTGTCCAGCTTGGTTCGATTCAAGAAGGAATCGCACAGGATCAAATCGCAGACGCTGAAATCGTCTCATTGAACAAGATTCCTGAGATCATCCAGGAAATCAAGACAGGACGTATTGACGCAATGGTCATCGAAGATACGGTCGCGAAGAAATACCTCGAGCAAGACAGCGAATTGACAACATTTGAAATCGTGGACGAAGAAGAAGCGGGCTCTGCTGCTGCCTTCCGTAAAGACGATGAACTCCGCGATCAATTCAACGAAGAGTTGAAGAAGATGATCGACAGTGGAGAAATCGAAGAGTTAGCACAAAAATGGTTTGAAGAAGAGGCTGCACCAGCCGAATAATGAATCGTACGAGGCTGACTGAAGATGAATCGGTCAGCCTTTTTTTAGGAGGAACTTACAATGGATTTTAGCCGGATTTATGATTCGATCCCTTACATACTTGAAGGGATTCCAGTCATGTTCCAAGTGGTCATCGTCTCGGCATTAATCGGGATTTCACTTGGTATTGTCGTTGCAACACTGAAAATCGTACCGAATCGTCTCATCAACTTTATTGGACATGCATACACGGCTGTATTCCGTGGGACACCACTTATCTTGCAACTTGCCATCATTCACTTCGGGTTGCCACAACTGACTGGCTATATCACGACGCCATATCAATCGGCAGTCATCGCCTTTTCATTGAACTCAGGGGCGTATATTTCAGAGATTATTCGTGCTGGTATTCAAGCGGTCGATAAAGGCCAATGGGAAGCATCTGATGCTTTAGGTGTCCCATACGTCAAACAATTACGTTCAATCATCTTGCCACAGGCGTTCAAGAATATCTTGCCCGCCCTCGTCAACGAGATGATTACATTGACGAAAGAGTCGGCACTCGTCTCGACGGTCGGCGTACTCGACATTATGCGCCGGGCACAGATTGTCGGTGGGCAGAAGGCAATCTACTTCGAACCGCTTCTATTCGCCGGTGTGATATACTTTACGATAGTGATGATCTTGACGTATCTTGGACAACGTCTAGAAAAACGGTTAAGAAAGAGTGATGGAAGATGATCGAAGTTAAAGACCTACACAAACAATTTGGTGACTTAGAAGTATTGAAGGGAATCACGACGACGATTGAACGTGGTGAAGTGGTCGCCGTCATCGGACCGTCTGGGTCTGGTAAATCGACATTTCTGCGTTGCTTGAACATGCTAGAAATCCCGACGAGCGGGACGGTCAGTGTGGATGGATTCGAACTTACGAAAAAAGGGGCGAACGTCGCGAAGGCTCGCCAAAATATCGGGATGGTGTTCCAACAGTTCAACCTCTTCCCGCATATGAGCGTATTGGACAATTTGACGTATGCACCTGTCAATGTTTTGAAAGTCAGTAAGGCTGAAGCTCTTGAACGTGCGAAAAAATTGCTCGAACGTGTCGGCCTCTCTGAGAAAATCGACGCCTACCCGAGCCAATTATCAGGTGGACAAAAACAACGTGTCGCGATTGCACGTGCTTTGGCGATGGAACCGAACGTCATGTTATTCGATGAGCCGACATCGGCACTTGACCCTGAGATGGTCAACGAAGTACTCGATGTCATGAAGGGGTTAGCTGAGACAGGGATGACGATGGTCGTCGTCACACACGAAATGGGCTTTGCTCGTGAAGTGGCAGACCGTGTCCTCTTCCTTGATGAAGGAATTCTGATGGAAGAAGGAAAACCGGCCGACCTATTGTTGAACCCGCAGACAGACCGTGCGAAACGATTCTTAGAAAAAGTGTTGTAATCTGAACTTACGAAGGAAGGATGAATGCACATGAAAATCACTTATTACGGACACGCGACAGTAGGATTTGAGATCGATGGCGTAAACGTGTTGATCGATCCATTTTTGACGAGTAACCCTCATACGGAAGTAGACCCTTCTACACTACGCCCAGACTATTTGTTGCTCACCCACGCTCATTTTGATCATATCGAAGATGTCGAATTGATCGCGAAAGAGACGGGTGCGACGATTGTGGCGACGCATGAGCTCGCGACCTACTATGAGAAAAAAGGATTTTCTGTACACGGAATGAATATCGGTGGCGGACACGCCTTCCCGTTCGGACGTGTCACGATGACGCAAGCATTTCATAGCTCGAGTTTCGATATGGGTGACACACCAATCTATATGGGAATGCCAGCTGGATTCATCATTGAGACGAATGAGCTGACGCTCTATCACGCTGGGGATACGAGCCTGTTCTCGGATATGAAAATGTACGGAGAACGTTTCGAAATCGATGTCGCATTCCTTCCAATCGGAGATAATTTTACGATGGGACCTGCAGATGCATTAGACGCGGCGCAGTGGCTCCAAGCCAAACGGGTCGTCCCAATCCACTTTGATACGTTCCCGCCGATCAAGCAGGACGCTCAGGCATTCTGTGACCAGTTACATCGTCGTGGTCTTTTGATTGAACCGAACACGACGATCGAGATTTAAGCGTGGATGTCATACAAGCGACGAAAACGTTCGTCGAACAGATTCATGCAGAAGACCATACAGGGCATGACACCGCTCATATTGAGCGCGTCGTCCGACTGGTGAAGCGCTTGATGAAGGATGAGCCTGTCGACGAGACAGTGCTCATCCTTGCTGCGTATTTACATGACGTGGAAGACCATAAGCTCGGTCGACCGAAGGGACTCGTCAAACAACATTTGACTTCTCTAGAAATCACTGAAGAGCAAGCAAACTTAGTGCTGACCTTAATCGATGAAGTGTCTTTCTCAAAAGGGATTCAGCCTACGACTCGCGAAAGTGAAATTTTGCAGGACGCCGATCGTCTTGATGCCATCGGGGCCATTGGGATTGCGCGAACATTCCAATTCGCTGGTTCTCGCGGAACACCGCTCAATCTGTCGGAAGAAAGTGCAATACAACATTTTCAAGATAAACTGTTGAATCTGGCGTCTAGGATGCATACCGCTAAAGCGAAACAATTGGCGATGTCACGGCATGCGTTCATGGAGCGCTTTTTGGTGCAATTTCACGAAGAGTGGGATGGAGTAGACATTTAAAAGGACGACCGAGACATATGTCTCGGTCGTCCTTTTGATTAAAATGGATGTTTATTGAGCCAGTGGCCGCCGTCAAGAGAAATACAATCCCCGTTTAAATAACGCATCTCGTCAGAGGCCATCCAAAAGGCCAAGTCGGCGATTTCTTCCGGTGTCCCAAAACGTCCTAGTGGGACATTGCGGCGAATCCGCTCTACTTCTTTGACATGGGACACGAGTTTTTCCGCACCGCCTGTCCGTTCAATCGGTCCTGGGCTAATGGCGTTGACACGAGCCCCGAACTGATAGCCCCATTCAACTGCGAGCGTTCTCGTCAAATTGAGGACGCCCGCTTTCGCTGCCGCACTCGGTGCGACACCAGGACCTGCTTGCCATGCATATGAGGCGACCATGTTAATGATTGACCCGCCTCGTAATTCTTCTGCTTCCCAATGTTTCCCGAGAACATGAGTGCAGTTGAATGTGCCGTTCAAGACGATGTCAATGACGCTCGCCCAACCGTTCGGAGACAAATCAAGTGTCGGACAGACGAAATTACCTGCCGCGTTGTTGACGAGTGCGTGAACCGGTCCGTAAGCGGATACGATGTCAGCGAGTGCTTGAGCGCATCCTTCATAATCACGAACATCATGCTGCACACTCATCGCTTGACCTGTTTCGATTGCGTTCAGTTCGTTCATCGCTTCTAGTAGTCGTTCCTCGTTTCGACCACTGATCGCCACATTCCATCCTTCTTGCTTAAATTTTAAGGCCATGGCTTTCCCCATACCAGACGATCCCCCGGTAATCCAAATCGTTTTCATATTGATTCCCCCTTGAAAATGAATGGTCGTTCATTCTATATATTCGTCTTCTGATTTGAAATTCCTTCAATCAGATGTCATTTGGTGTTGAATCATTTCTTCGACAAGATGCGTATATAGAATATGATACGATTGAAGTGCGTAAGATGATGTCAATCAATTGGAGGGAGCTGCTAAGCCATGAGGCGACTGATGGGGATATCTATTTTCAGTATTCTAGTTGTGATAGCGCTCTTTTTTACGAATATGAGAGATGATGATTTGTCCGAACCGATTAAAAAGGTGACGAATTCTCAAGTCGAAACAAAGACAGCTCCTGAGATGACTGTGGGCGAACTAAAAGGTATCTTAACTGATTTCCAACGCGATGTGGCCCCGCAAATCAAGAATGATTTCGAACGGAAGTTGGCGGAACGAATGTACGTGGAGATGAGTATATTTGATGAAAGTATTGATATAAACAAGCTCATAACGCGCGCTTCAGAGCAAGCTGATTTTGAACGTGCTTGGTTGACTCATGCGAAAGACGAGTATGGGGTCGTCGTAACAGATGAAGAAGTCGATGGTTGGATTGAACGAGGACCTGATGCGGAGGAAGTCGAGTCACAGAGACGGTATGCCGAGGCAAAAGAAATGAGTGTATATGAGCTGAATCATAATTATGATCGTGATCAATATATGAAGTGGGTCGTGTGGGAAAAACTGATCCCGCTCGTCACGGAACGGTATGAAGAGGCAAGTGAGAAAGTGCTCGACAACAATCGACTCATCGAGCTTTACGAAATTGAAGTGAGTGATACACTATAAATGAACAATAGCCCGACTCAACTGAGCTGGGCTATTGTTCATTTTATCTGTTTTAACTGTTCCAAGCCAAGTTCGCGATCGATTGCATACATCGTACCGGCAACCTTCTCACCCCAATACGGGTCTGACGCGTAAAAGATGTTAATTCCTTCTTGCTTGTTACCAGGGTAATCTCCGCGTGCGTATGGTCCTTTTACATATTTTGTGGCGAACAGTTCGGCAGCCGCGTCAACGCTCGCTTCAACCGTCTCAAAGGTTGTGGCGTTGCCGCTCGGGTCGTCATCTGTTGCCCGGAATCCGAACAAGTTACGTTTTTCCCGTGCGATGTCGGACGTTCCAAACCGTGACTCGTGACCGGCTACCGCGAGTAGGAACAAGGCATTGACTCCATACGTTTCTTCCGCACGTTTGAAGGCGTCGCCCTCTCCAGCGAGAGGCGAGTCGATGGATTGTAAATACTGATCGAACGCTTTGGCGGAATACGGTGACGATGATCGGATTGAAGCGAATTGATAGGGAGAGTCGAAGACGTCTCGGACACGTTCCGTATAAAAACGATTTTCTGAGCGCTTCTCTGTCGGTCCGACAAGAAACGTGCCGGCGAGATTCGCATTCGCCTCGACGGAATGATACACATCACCATCTCGAATCTCGTAATATCCACGTCTTTCCACGACGGCTTCTGGGAACAATGCCATCTGATCAGGTTTTACGTAGACGTCTGCGCCTGATATGCGTACTTTCAAATGGTCTTCGCCTCGTTCAAGGAGTTGAAGTCTTGTACCACCAGCGACATAAGACTGACGTTTTTTAAACGATTGATCTTCGTAAAGGTTCGTGATGGCATCGCTTGGAGTCACGGCCACACCGGTGCCTGTGAAGTCGAGAACTTCTCCAGAAGGAGAGAATAAGGTGCGGTTATTTCCCGCTGCCATATAGCGTTTTGCCTCAGCAAGAGATTCGAACGACCGTGTGACACGGTCCCCGTTCGTGACGGTTTCGACAATATACGTGTCTTCACGGCCAGACTGAATCCATAAAAATGCGGCGATGGCAAGACCAAGCGTCGCAATCATCGGCCAAATCGTACGTTTTTTCTTTTGTTTCAATCAGATCACTTCCAAACTTTTGAATTGCCAAACGAGTTGATTTAGTCAACAATTTGATGGAGAAGGGGGAAATCAGTATGAAAATTGGAACGCGGACGTTAAAAACCGCGGTCGCAGCGGGTATCGCAATGCTCATTTCCGAGACGATTCATCTTGATTATTTTGTATTTGCTGCCATTATCGCCATTTTGAGTATTCAAGAGACACGAAAAAAGTCTATTCGCGCCTCGTATGAGCGCGTCATGGCGAGTCTTCTCGCCATCGGAATGGGTGCCGCCATGTTTACGTTACTCGGTTATTCACCGGTGACGCTCACACTTTATTTTGTCATCTTCATTCCGCTCGTACAACAACTGAAACTGCAAGATGGACTCATTACGAGTGTCGTGATCTTGACGCATCTCTATACCGAGGCACAGTTTTCACTCGAATTGTTCATTAACGAGTTATTGCTCATCGCGATTGGTGTCGGGGTCGGACTCGTCGTCAACATGTATATGCCGACGCTAGATCGAGAAATCGAGCGTATCAAAGATAGTATCGACCGATCGCTTGCCGTACTTTTTTACGATGTAGCGGCATGTGTCGAGACCGGTGTGTATAACAACCATTCGATGATGCTCATCAAGACACGGGACTATTTGAAAGAAGGGAAAGATTTGGCCCTTCGACGTATGGGTAACTCCATTGGGAAACGAAATGAAGATATGGATTACCTCTACTTCCGGATGCGGGAGCGACAATACGATATTTTGAAGCGGGTCGCTGATAACGCAAGAGAAATCACCATGGTCGTTAATGAAGCAAAACCTGTTGCAACATTTTTGCGTCGTGTCGGGGACCACGTGAACGAGCAGGCGGACGCTTCCGTTTTTCTGCAAGAACTTGAAGAAATGATTGAACACTATCGAAAAAACGTACCTCTCCCCACAACACGTGAAGAATTTGAGGTACGCTCATCCTTGTTGAATATTTTATCGGATGTGAAAAGTTACTTGATCTTGAAAGAGCGCTATATTTTGCTCTTAAAAGAACATGGTCATGCTCGAGAGAAACGTGCTGATCAAAAAGATTGAGACGATGACGATGACGCCAATTTGAATGATGCGTTGTCGTCTTTTTTGCTTTTTCTTCATAACTTGCCTCCATGTACGTGTTTGCCATCATTGTACAGAATGGAAAAGATTCGTGCAATCTAAGGGAGTTTGTTATAATGGTCAAGAAATGTTTGGATGGAGGGATGTTGTTTATGGTAAACGAGACACGTGTGCTTGACACATTTTTAGGATTGGTCGGCATCGATTCAGAAACGAAGGAAGAAGCTGTCATTTGTGAACACTTGAAAGCGGTATTCACAGAGCTTGGATGTGATGTGTATGAAGACGATGCATCAACGAAGACAGCACATTCTGGTAACAATTTGATCATCACGTTGCCTGCAACGAAAGAGAATGTTGATCCGATTTACTTCACAGCTCACATGGATACGGTGACACCTGGTAAGGGAATCAAGACGAGCATCAAAGATGGTTATGTCGTCACGGATGGTACAACGATTCTCGGAGCGGATGATAAGACAGGTCTCACGGCGATGATCGAGCTTGTTCGCGTGTTGAACGAAAAACAGATTCCACACGGTCAGATTCAATTCGTGATTACGGTCGGGGAAGAATCAGGACTCGTCGGGGCGAAAGTCTTGGATTTATCAAAAATCGACGCGAAGTTCGGTTTTGCGCTTGACTCGGACGGTCCAGTCGGCGACATCATCGTCGCGGCACCGACACAAGCGAAAGTGAACGCGAAGATTTATGGCAAGACGGCTCATGCGGGTGTCGCTCCTGAGAAAGGGATTTCAGCTATTCAAATCGCAGCAAAAGCCATCGCGAAGATGCCGCTCGGTCGAATCGATGAAGAAACAACGGCGAACATCGGACGCTTCGAAGGGGGACGTGCTACAAACATCGTTTGTGACTATGTCGAAGTACTCGCTGAGGCTCGTTCGCTCATTCATGAGAAGATGGAGAAACAGGCGGAAACGATGAAGCAGGCCTATATCGAAGTGGCGGAGTCATACGGTGGTCGTGCTGAAGTCGATATCGATATCATGTACCCGGGATTCAAGTTTGAAGAAGGCGATGAGGTTGTCGAGGTCGCAAAACGTGCAGCGGCAACAATCGGACGTCCGACACGAATCTTGCACTCAGGTGGCGGTTCAGATGCGAACGTCATCGCCGGTGGCGGGATTCCGACAGTCAACTTAGCAGTCGGTTATGAAGAAATTCATACGACGAACGAGCGGATGCCACTTGAAGAGCTATATAAACTCGTCGAGTATGTCGTTACAATCGTCGAAGAAGTCGCATCACCTAAGCATTGAACTACCTCCACCTACGCTTTGCTTAGAGATGGAGGATTCCTGAGTTATCCGACCTAACGTTCGGAACCTTATCAGGCTAACCCCGTCGTCCCGACGGTTGAAAGTCAATCTTGTCAGTTTCTTTTCCGCGGATGCCTACTCTGCTTGGTTTTCGCTACTTCGGTCATCCGCAAGGTGAACGTTGAAGATTTTACGTGACAGACGAACTTCCTGTCACAACCCTATATCTTCAGTTTTCAAAGAACATGACATACTTTTATTCCCGATTCTAAGTATTTTTAAGCCGAGATTGTCGGGCAATTGATGTGTCTCATGACACACCTTGCCTGAAGGCGATTCATCTCCCACTTTCACTAGGGATTTGCACTGAACGTTTAGAAGTGGAAGTATTCTCGCCTATTTTTGATAAAAAAGAGCCGACCATTCGTCGGCTCTTCGTATGTGTTCGTACTCGTTATGCTGCGAACTCCAAAGACTCCAAAATCAACTCGTCTGTGCAATGAAGTTCGATCGCTATGTCGTGAATGCAGATAGAGGTGCCTTGTTCCTGTTGGTGCAAGCGATTTATCAAAGCCGCACGGTCTCGAATCGTCTCGTAAATGGATTCGGGTTGTTCTGCCTTGGTCATCACAAATCACATCCTTTTCAGCGATTACCACAAGTATAGCATGGAACGGACTTGAAGAAAGGACTAATTTATTTATGAAGTTACAGTTTTTAGGAACTGGTTCGGGTATGCCATCGAAACAACGCAACGTGTCAGGTCTTGCGCTCGTCTTGCCAAAAGTCACCTGGTTGGTCGACTGTGGAGAGGGGACTCAACATCAGATGCTCTACACGAAAGTCAAACCACGTAAAGTGACAGCGGTATGGGTGACACATTTGCACGGTGACCATGTGTTCGGATTACCTGGATTTTTATCGACCCGTTCTGCGCTAGACGGAACGGATCCTCTCACGGTTTATGGTCCGAAAGGATTGAAAAAATGGCTCGAAGCGACACTTCGCGTCACAGGTTCTCATCTCGGTTATGAGTTGAACGTCATTGAATTCACGGACGGAGACACATTTGAGCAAGACGGTCATGCGATCACTGTGCGAAAATTAGAGCATCGGTTCCCTTCTTATGGGTTTCGTGTCACAGGCCCGGAAAAACCGGGAACGTTACGCGTCGATCGGGTAAGAGAGCTTGGAATCCCGAGTGGACCCATCTATAAAACAATCAAAGAACAAGAACGGTTCGAATATGAAGGAAAATGGTACGATTCTAAAGAATACGTCACTGAACCGACTCCGGGCAAAGTCGTTGCGATTCTTGGGGATACAACACCGTGTGAAAACGCGCGATTGTTAGCAGAAGGAGCCGACCTCCTCGTTCATGAGGCGACATTCATGGAAAGTGAACAACCGCTCGCACGAAAATATGGTCACTCGACGACGCGTGAGGCGACTACACTTGCGAAAGCGTCTGCGGTCGGCCAATTGATTGTCACACATATTTCCGCTCGCTATGTCGGACGAGAGGAAGAATTTGAACAAGAGGTCGTTTCGGATTTTCCATCGAGTTTAGTTGCGACCGACTTTCTAGAATATACAGTGGGGGATTGATGTGACCATTCAACTCTATGTTTGGGCCGCGTTTTTAGTGATCAGCGTCCTGTTAGGTGTTCGCTTGAACCAATTGAAAGAACCGGAAGCCAATTTCTTTCCGAAGTTCTTATTTTATTCACTGCTTGGCATCGTTTCGTTCCCAATCGGCGGATTTCATATCCCAATCGGGTTTTTATTGTCTTTTTTATTCTTCCCGAAACAGAACAGCCGCTATAAATGGTATGGAGCGCTTTTAGGATTTTTCTTTTTTATCGTCTTATTATTCGTACCCTTATTTGACCAATCTGGGTTTCGTGCGGAATCGCAACAAATTGGCGTCGTCTCCGTCACGGATGAATCTTTCGACGAGATGACAGAGAAAATTTTGCAACGAGTCAACAGTGACTCCATCAAACTTGACCGAGGTAAACTTCAAATTAATCGGGAAGGGAACGTCCAAACGATTGAATATTTGCTGATGGTCGAACGAGCCGAATCGTTCCAACAAATTCGCGTGACGTATGCAGACGGACAATTATCTTATGAACAGGTCGATGAATTACGAAAAGAATCAGGTCAGGCATTCTTTGAAAAACTCGTCGAATTTGACCATATGTTATCTACTTTAAGGGAACCTTCATGGGAAGAATATACAGATGTCATAGCCGCGCCAATCTTACAACTCTCTTACGATGGGCTGTATGATATGTATACGTTCGAGAATGAGTCGATGCTCATGATCAACCGTGACAATGAACTCGTTAAGTTCTGGCTACAACGTGAACCCGTCCTTGCTAACAGTATCCAGCTCGTCGGACTGACGCAAGAGGGTCGTAGTACAGGTGAACGCTATGCGATTCTTTACAATTATTCGATACACCAACGAGAGGATTTGACAGACCAATGAAATCATATGTAACGATTGCTCTACTAGCGACGGCGCTACTTGCCGGATGTGGCGGGGAAGAGGCGCAACAAGAATCGTGCGGAGTGAGTCCGACTATTTCGGTCTATAACGCAGCGACTGAGGAAACGCTCTATCAAGAGAAAAGTGTCTGCTTAGAAGAGGATGCGACTGTTCTCGATGCATTAAAAGCAACAGGACTCGACCTTGAGGTGACAGGGAGCGGTGATATGTCCTATGTGACGGCAATCGAAGGAATCGAAGAAAAATCTGAAGGACAATCGTCAGGATGGGTATTTGCTTTCAACGGTGCACCCGGGGATGAAGGTGCGGGCGCCAAAGAAGTGGAATCGACGGATGTCATTCAATGGCGGTTCGAAGAAGATGCAGTGGCTTTCTTCGAATGAGGCAGATTGGGAGCGGAGACATCCTGTCACGCTCCTTTTCTATCTCTTCTGTCACCTTTACATATTAATGAATGTCGAAGACGTCACTCTTTTTGTGGTTGGACTCCTCTTGCTGCTCATCATTGAACGTCGTTTCCCTTGGTCAATGCTATCCATACTGATTGCGTTTGGGTTGATTTCAATCATGCCCATCCTGATTGGTTGGGAAATTTCTTATTCATACATATGGCGTCAGCTTTTGAAATTGGCTGCCTTTTTACTAGGGATGTTATGGATTGCACGCATCATTCGTCTCGAACGATTGCTCCCGCTCTTATCGAACTTTCCACGATCGTCTTCACTCTTATACGGCGCATGGGCACTCATTCCGTCAATGGAGCAGGCGGTACGTCAGGCAGTCAGGAGTCATCCGAGGGCATCTTGGCGAGAGGGTGTGCAAATCGGGATTGAAAGTCAGCAAACTGAGCCGAAGTTTGCGGTTGACCCGATACGGCGCTTTCGTTTAGAGGATTTGTTGCAAATCGTCCTCATTGGGATGATCGGTCTGGCTTCAATCCATCTGTTTGTCGGACTTTGGCTAATCTATCCATATCTCACGAAAGGAGGGATGCGTGATGCAATGGTTATCTACCGTTGATGGTTCGTTCGAGCATTACGTCGAACGTTACCGCCCACTTGTGATTGAGATGACGCAATCGTTCTCGGGAAAGGTTGGGCACTTACTTTCGAATGTCGATCCTTTTCGAGGGGCGGAACTCGCTACACTATTACAAATCGACGCGCTTTATCCGAAGCGGTTTGATGCATGTTCGAGTGGAGAACAACAGATTGTTCGAGTCGCCTACGCCCTGTTGAATCGACCGGACTCCATCGTCCTGATTGAACCATTTCGGCATCTAGACCAATTTCGAAGAGAGCATTTAGAGATGTTGCTCCGCCGTATTTCTGGAATCGGGGTACAAATCGGTTATACCGAGCGAGCGAAAGAACCTTCAGGAGAAGCAATGTTCACGTTCAACGAATCGAGAACGACACCTTCCATCGATGCGACCGACGTATCTTATCGGCATCCTCTGCAAGCGACTTATGCGATTGATCACGTGACAGTTCAGATGACTGAGCCTGGACTCACAGTTTGTGTCGGGACGAACGGGAGTGGGAAGTCAACTTTACTCGAACTATTAGCTAGAAGTAGACGTCCACTTCAGGGGCGAGTGAAAAAGGGAGAACGAGCAGTCTATCTTCCTGCCAATCCAGAAATTGGTCCGTTCCCACAAGAAGGGAAGCGACGGGTCGCCCAACTTCAATCCGTCCTACACGATCCGTCGAGTGTCCTTTTACTTGATGAACCGACCGTGGATTTGACGAAGAGAGAGCGGGATGCGTTTTTCAGTGCGCTTCAACAAAAAGCAAAGTCGGCCCGCGTGATCTGTGCAACACATGACATGGGTCTCATACAGGTTGCAACGGATGTGATTTATCTAGCGAGCGGTCAAGTCGTCTTTCAAGGCGATCGGAACATTTTTCAAGATCGGAGCACCTTATGGTCACATACGTCCTCGCCATCCTGATTGCAATCGTCGTGTTGTACCGGTTCGAAAAATCTAGAATCCCGATTCAACCACTCGTTCAATTGTTAGCACTTGCGGTCATTGGACGCTGGCTCTTTATGACGATACCGAATGTTCAACCGACGACAGCCATGATCATGTTGACGGCCTTACTGGTCAGTTTGAACGAGGCCGCCATCCTCGCGCTCTTTGTCCCGATTTTGTCAGGACTATTGCTCGGGATTGGTCCGTTTGTATTTTTTCAATTTTTAGGATGGCTTCTTGTCGTTGTGCTCGTCCGTTTATTTCGTCCGATTCTATTGAAATCGACAATCCTCTTCTTACTACTCGGTTTACTATCAGGTTTTTTATATGGGTGGACGACAAACTTGGCGTTCATTGAAGTGGTCGGTACGGATGTCGTGAAGTTGTTGTTACTCAGTTTTCCATTTGATCTGGCCCACGGTATTTCGAATGTCGTCTTTTTAATCATGATTCGTCCGCTATTTGAGCGCATATTCCTTCGTCAACTCGGGTAAATATACAATATTCCTATCATATTGAGTGAGGTGAACGACGGATGAGTGCATATATTAACATTACTGAAGTCGGCATGTTTCTACTTGTAGGGTTGTTGTTTATCTTATTAAACCTTGTTCTTTTAGTGAAACGTTATACGAGGGCCCGTTTCGCCATGCTAAGCATTCTAGCGGCAAGTGTATGGCCAGCGCTGATGATTGTTCTATCAGTAGAACAGTTGAGCGTGATGGATCAATTGACCTCGGGTGAATGGTCACTAGATGCTGTGCTTGCGTGGGGGGTCGTCCTCTCGACAGCGCTCATGACGATGATTCCAGCAGGTGTGTTTTTACATCGGCTCGTAAGTGTCTCGCGATTACATTCAGAATCTTAAAAGGAGCGACCGGCGATGGTCGCTCCTTTTTTCATGTCGTTGATTCAGCGGCTGACCCGTCTGTTGGTTTTTGGACACGACGCAATACTTCGAGACTGAGAGCACGTGGCATCAACTTAGCCACCCCGACTAGGAGTTGATTCGAGAGACCAGGCACAATCACGCGCTTATTATTCATGACACCTTTATAACCGAAGAAGGCGACGAGGTGAGATGGCATTTTTGAGAAGGATAATTCACTACCGGCGCGATCAAAGAAATTCGTATCTGTCGGACCAGGGCAGAGGACGCTGACGTGAACACCGCTCCCTTTCACTTCGGCATGCAACGCCTCGGTAAGTGAGAGGACATAAGCCTTCGTCGCATAGTAAACAGCCATGTACGGACCGGGTTGGAACGCAGCGACGGAAGCGACGTTTAGCACATAGCCGTGATTTCGTTCGAGCATACTCGGTAAATAGGCTTTTGTCAGTTCGGTCAATGTGTTGACGTTCAATCGTACTTCGTCCGCCTCTGTCTCAGCATCGAGATCAGCGAACGCACCAGACGTTCCAAATCCAGCATTGTTAATTAAAAAGTCGACGGTTAGTCCGGCTTCTTCAATCATCGAGGTCAATTGTTTGGCAGCGTCATGTTTCGCCAAATCGAGCGCGAAGACATGTACATTGATTCGATATCTCGTTTCAAGGACTTTTTTCAGTTCGTGTAAGCGAGGTTCGTTTCGGGATACGAGAATACAGTCGTACCCGTCTCGTGCGGCGAGTACGGCCAAGTCTAAACCGATGCCCATCGAGGCCCCGGTAATTAAAGCTGTCTTTGACAACGTGATCCACTCCTTTAATGAAAAGTCATACATTGTTACTGAATTCTTCACGAGTTGTTAAAATCCTGCCCCGTTTGCACATTCAATCCTATGCTAAAGTATAGCAAGAAAATGTGATTAGACTCACAAAGTAGGGAGAAGAACAAATATGATGATTCAGCTCGTCACTACGGCGCAAAGCGTCGAACAAGCAGAAGCGTTAATTAAAGCGGGTACGGACCGATTGTATATCGGGAATTCTAGGTTCGGCTTGCGACAAAAGGGAGACTGGACAATCGATGCTGTGAGGGAAGTCACACAGCTTGCCCATCGATACGGAAAAGAAGTGACGGTGGCCGTCAACAATTTGATGCATAACGACCACATTCAAGAATTGCCGGATTATTTACAAACGTTGAAAGCAATCGGAGTCGACGATGTGACAGCTGGAGATCCCGGGGCCATCCGCTTGATCCGTCAAGCGAAAATCCCATATTGGTACGATGCCCAAACGCTCGTCACGTCCGCCAAACAGATTCAATTCTGGGGGAAACGTGAGGCTATTGGGGCGGTCGTCGCTCGAGAAGTCACTCTCGAGGAATTGGTGTTGATTCAGCAACAAATCGGTCTCCCGGTAGAAGTACAAGTGTACGGTCCGACGTGTATTCATCATTCGAAGCGACCGCTCGTGACGAACTATTTCAATGAACTCGGACGCCCTTCTGAAGAGGCGAAACAACGTGAGTTTTATATGAGTGAGCCAGCAGATGAGACGAGTCGATATCCCATCTACGAGGACGAGAATGGCACACATGTTTTCTCAGAAGATTTGACGCTTATGGGTCAGCTACCGACGTTAGTCAAAAACGGTCTGCATACGTGGAAACTTGACGGCTGGCACGCGGGAGAACAGTTTGTTGAAATCGTTCAGTTGTTTACCATCGCACGGACGAATCTATTGAATGGTCGATTCGACCGAATCGAGATGGAGCACCGCCTCAGAGAATTACAACCGGAAGCGTTTCGACTCGGAACGGGATTATTGTTACGCAAACCAGAAGAGATCAAGTGAGGGATCAAGATGAAACAACGTCCAGAATTATTAGCGCCAGCAGGAAACTTAGAAAAATTGAAGATGGCGATTCATTATGGTGCCGATGCGGTCTATATCGGCGGTCAACAATTCGGGTTACGTTCGCGTGCCGGTAACTTCAGTTATGACGAGATGCGTGAAGGTGTGGCTTTCGCACATGCTCGCGGTGCAAAAGTATATGTCGCTGCAAACATGGTGACGCATGAAGGAGATATCGAAGGAGCTGGTGACTTCTTCCGAACGCTCCGCGATATCGGGATCGATGCGGTCATTGTCTCTGATCCTGCCATGATTGAGACGTGTCTATCTGAAGCGGAAGGATTGCCGGTTCACCTGTCGACACAAGCTTCCGCGACGAACTACGAGACGCTTCGTTTTTGGAAAGAAGAAGGACTCGAGCGGGTTGTTTTGGCTCGTGAAGTATCGATGGATGAGATTTTGCAAATGAAACAAGAAGTCGATGTTGAAATTGAGACGTTTGTACATGGAGCGATGTGCATCTCATATTCAGGGCGTTGTACGCTGTCGAACCATATGACATTGCGTGATGCCAATCGAGGTGGCTGTGCCCAGTCGTGCCGTTGGAAATATGGCTTCTTTGAAGAGGATGATCTCTTGACGAAAGAGATGGAGACCCGTGATGAAGAGCCGTTCTCGATGAGTTCGGTCGATTTATCGATGGTCCGACATATTCCCGACTTGGTGGACGCTGGAGTCGACAGTTTGAAAGTCGAAGGACGAATGAAATCGATTCATTACGTCGCGACCGTGTGTAACGTGTATCGTCAAGTGATTGACGCATACTGTGAAGATCCTGAGAACTTTGTCTTCGACCCGGCTTGGGAAGAAGAGATTTGGAAAGCGGCACAGCGAGAACTCGCGAGTGGTTTCTATTACGGGATTCCGACCGAGAAAGAACAATTGTTTGGGAAACCACGTTCGATTCCTCAGTACGCATTTGCCGCACGTGTCATCGCATACGACCCGTCGAGCGGGATGGCGACACTCGAACAACGAAATCACTTCTCAATCGGTGAAGAAGTTGAATTTTTCGGACCTGGATTCGTCCGTTTCTCCCAAGTCATTGAGACAATTGAGGATGTCGACGGTCAACCGATTGAATCCGCCAATCAAGCGATGATGACGATTCGAGTCAAAGTGGAAAACCCCGTCGCGACCGATTACATCATGCGCAAGCGAAAAGGTGTCCTGGCGCGCGTCCTCGCCTGACACATCCACCGAGCCAACATAGTCGCCCGAACTGTCTAATCCTGCTACCCTAAGAGATAGAGACGGAGGGATGGAAGGATGAACCAAAATACGGAGCAATTGCGGACAGAGCCCATCGGCCGACTCCTGTTTAAGTTATCGCTACCCGCGATGATCGGGATGCTCGTGACGGCGCTCTACAATATCATTGATACGATTTTTGTCGCTCGTGGCATTGGCGCTTCGGCCGTCGCTGCCATCGGGATTGCGTTTCCCATACAGATGATCTTAATGGCCGTGTCGAGTGCTGTTGGTCTCGGTGGCGCCTCCATCAGTTCTAGGAAGTTAGGTAGAGGAGACGATGCCGGTGCGGCTGTCACATTTTTGAATGTGCTCGTCCTCGTCGGATTGTTTGCTGCCCTCGCGGTGAGTTCCGCTTTCTTTATGTTGGATGAGATTTTAATGGTCTTCGGGGCGACGTCCGAGATTATGGAGCTCAGTAGACAGTACTTATCAGTTGTTTTGATCAGTTCACCATTCTTTATGTTCACACTTGCTTCGAGTGCGATGGTTCGTGCCGAAGGTCAGGCACCGTATCAAATGAAGGTCATGTTGACGACCGTTCTCGTCAATCTCGTCACGACTCCACTTTTCATCTTCACGTTCGACTGGGGGATGTACGGTGCAGCGACTTCGACGGCACTCGCTCAAGTCATCGGTTCCATATTGATGCTTCGATTCTTCTTCGCCCGAAAACCAAAAACGGAACTGCGCTTCAAATGGCGACAGTTCCGGATACGATTCGATGAGATGAAAGAGATTATGGCAATCGGTTCCTCTTCATTCATCATGATGGTGTCCCAATCCATCTTGTTCGTTGGCGTCAACGTGATGCTCGGAACATACGGTGGGACAGAGGAGTTGGCGATTTTCGCCATCATCAATAAGTTCATGGCCCTCGTCGGCATGCCAATCATGGGAATTGTCCAAGGGATGCAACCGATTGTCGGATATAACTATGGTGCCGAACGGTATGATCGTATGCGTGAGACCATATGGACAGCGATGCGGGCAGGGATTGCAATCGCTGTGATCATCTGGCTCATCTTGCAGGTATTCCCGAATACGTTGATGGGATGGTTCTCGACGGACGAGGCATTGATTGCAGGAGGCGTGACGGCAATTCACATCTTGTTCGCCGTCTCGTTTTTACCGAGTGTTCAAATGCTCGTCAACGGGATTTACCAGTCACTCGGGAAAGCGCGAGTCGCCATGTTCTTGTCCCTTTCACGTCAGACGCTCTATACGATTCCGCTCGTCTTTATACTCCCGTCGTTCCTCGGAGTGTTCGGGGTCTGGTTGGCGTTTCCGATTGCCGATGCGATGACGTTTTTGACGGCAGTCGCCTTGGCATTTTGGGACCGTAAATTATTGTTCCGTCCTTCAGAAGAAGATCAAGAAGCGCATGATGTAAATCCGAAAGCGACAAACTTATAATCAAACGTCCGCTCGTGTCGAGCGGGCGTCTTCTTTTAGGAACAAGTAAATCCCGCCAAGCAAGACAATGGCGCCGAGCCACTGGAACGGACCGAGGCGCTCACCGAAAAAGGCGTACCCAAATAGCATTCCCCATAAGGCCTCTCCAAGGATGGTAATACTGACGACGGTCGCACTGACCCGAGCGAGTGCATAATTGAACAGATTATGCCCTAAAATCGTCGGGAAGAAGGCAAGGGCGAGGAAATACCACCAGTTGACCGTTTCAAAGTCCGTGAAAGTCGTCCCGCGTACGAGGAGCATGAAGCAAAGGACGACCGTCGCGACGAGATAGACGCTAAAAGAGTACGTATTCGTGTTCATCGATGTCCGGACATGTTGACCGACGAGCCAGTACCCTGCGATGAGGAGGGCGGCAATCAGAGCGAGCAGGTCACCAAATAGTGCTTCTCGTCCGAGCTGAATATCACCTGCAGCGACAAGCATCCCACCGAGGACAGCTACGAGCGCGTATGCCAATCCTTTTCGCGTCGGGTTCTTTCTAAAGATCAAGGCGTTTCCAATTAATACGAAAATCGGACTCGATGTGACAAAAAGAGTGGAGCTGGCTACTGTCGTATAATCGAGTGATAAAAACCAGAGCCAAAAGTGAAACGCGAGCAACGTTCCGCTAAGTAACAAAGCATATCGTGTCATCAATCGCGTTGTGATGAGTGATTTGAAATCGACGAATGGGAGTAGCATGAGACATGTGATCAGCATGCGGTAAAACGCAGCTGTCTCGGCTGGAGCAGACGTCCATTTGACGAACAAGACGCTCGTCGACAAGAAAAAAACGGCAGCGAATAAAATGAGGTAAGACATGACGACACTCCTTCACATATGTATGTTCTCTGTTAATCATATCGGAAAACAGCCGTGTGGCAAGATATGATTCATGGAATACAAACAAATGCTCCCCTCTCGATATGTCCATCCTCGACTTGGTATAGTAAAATACATAGAAGAAGCAATCCCACCACGTACGTCTTGCCACGAAACTGAAGGCAAAGTAAGGAGTTCTTATGAGACTAATCATCGCGGAAAAGCCATCGCAAGCTCAAAAGTTGGCGGCTCCCTACCCATCTAAAAAAAGAAAAGATGAGATTGAAATCTCACCATGTTCACGTTTCCCTGAAGGGGCGATTGTCGTTTGGGCGGTCGGTCACCTGTGCGAACTGCAGGAGCCTTCACACTATCGTCCTGAATGGAAGTCTTGGAAATACGAGGCACTTCCGATTGTTCCGGAACGGTTCGATTATCGAATCTCGAAAGGAAAATCAAAGCCGTTTTATGCCATCAAGAAATGGCTACATGACCGCTCCATCACCGATGTGATTATCGCTTCGGATGCCGAGCGGGAAGGGGAGGCGATTGTTCGATTAATTCTTCGGCTCGCCGGAAACAAAAAACCGTTAGCGCGACTATGGATTTCGAGTCTGACGGAACAAGCGGTCGACCGTGGATTCTCTCAACTGTTACCGGGTGAGCAAACAGTCCCTTATTATCATGAGGCGATGAGTCGCGCATGTGCCGACTGGCTCGTTGGCATGAACGCTTCCCGTGCATATACGACCTTGTTGAAAACAATCGGGATCGAGGACGTGTTCTCGCTCGGTCGTGTCCAGACTCCGACACTCGCCTTGATTGTCAATCGCGAACGAGAAATCAAGCAGTTCGTGCCAGAACCGTACTTTGAAGTCGAGGCGACACTTGCAAAAGGTCGAGGCACGTTCAAAGCGAAGTATTCATTCGGAAAGACAACGAAGCTCAAAACACGTGAGGAAGCAGACGCTGTCGTGAAACGAGCTTCCGGCACCGCAACGGTCAAAACAATCGACAATGAAGAAAAGATTGAGCAACCCCCATTTTGGTTCAGTTTATCCGGGCTTCAGGCAGAAGCAGGGAAACGTTTTGGTTTTGGGGCGAAAAAGACGCTCGATATCGCTCAAAAGCTTTACACGAAAGGGTGGATCAGCTATCCTCGGACGGATTCAGGTTTCGTCACTCCAGATGAGGCAACGCTGTTCCCTCAGACGAAGGCGAGACTACTGAAATCAGCCGCCTATGAGGGTCTTCGCGACATCTTAACCGAGGACCCGTCAAAGAATCGTCGTTACGTCAATGCGAAAAAGGTGAGTGATCATTACGCAATCATTCCGACCGAAGCTTGTGGTGACGTCACACGTCTCGGCGGTGATGAGGCAAAGCTGTACGATTTGATCAACCGGCGTTTTCTCGCGGCATTTGCACCTGCGGCGAAGCTCGAGAAGACGACAGTTGACTTGATTGATGGAAACGATTTGTATCGGGCAAAAGGTACCGTCGTCGTGAGTCCAGGCTATCGTCAAGTCGTCGAGATGAAATCAAAAGATGTCGAGCTTCCTGCATTGACAATCGGCGAAGAATTGAAAGAGAAGAAAGTTGAAGTGTTGTCAAAACAGACGGAGCCGCCGAAACGGTATACGGAAGGGTCGCTGATCATGGCGATGAAAGTCGCAGGAAAACAGCTCGATGACGAAGAGCTGATTCACATTATGAAAGAAGTCGAAGGTCTCGGCACTGAGGCGACACGCGCTAACATTATCGACGGATTGAAAAAGCGCGGCTATGTTCAACTTCAGAAAAAAGAACTCGTTCCGACAGATAAAGGACGTCTATTGATTGATGTGCTCGGCGACAGTATTTTAGCATCGCCTGTCATGACGGCGAAATGGGAGAAACGACTTCACGAAATCGGCCAAGCATCGGCATCTGCAGCTGAATTCATTGAACAAGCGAAGAAGATGTCGATTCATTTGGTTGAAGAGGCAAAGTCACGAGTCGAGGCAGCAAACCCGGAAGGTTATACGATTGAGGCGAAGCGTTACGGGAAAAAGGGAGCGACTCGACCGAAACCGTCGTTCGGAGTCTGTCCCAATTGTGGCAAAGGACTCGTCGAACATCCGAAATTCATCGGTTGTAGTGGTTACCGGGAAGGATGTCGCTTCACGGTCTCCAAACAGGTGCTCGGCGTCGGACTTGTCAAAGATGAGTTGAAGCAAATGATTAACGGAGGTCAATCGAACGTGCATACATTCAAAAAAGGGGAGAAGACGTTCAATGCTTCTTTATATCTTGAAAAAGGTACGCTCCGATTCGAATTCAAATAAAAAAAGGGTCGCAAATTAGAGCGGCCCTTCTGTCTTGTCAGTCTTCTCTCTTTTCTGGTCGTCCTCGATGCGACGATTGATTTCGTCATAGTCAAGAACGATGTCGTCTTTGTTATCTTTGTAGGCGTATCCTTTTTGGATGACGACGATAGATGCAATGAGGACGAGTAAAATAATCAAACCGCTGACGGCAAAAATCCAGGCCATAAGAACCCCTCACTTTCTCTCTTCAGTATGCCAAATAGTGAGTTGGTTCTTCAACTGGAATGAACAGACGGTAATCTCGTGTCACATTGAAAAGATATGGTACAATACGATGTAGAACACTACGTAGAGAAGGAAGGGATAGTCATGGCGATTTTGATTGTGGACGACGAACCGGTCAATACGCTCGTTCTCGAGCAACTGCTTCACCAGCACGACTATGAGACGGTATCAGTCTCGAGCGGAGAAGAAGCGCTCGATTTATTAATGGCCCCACAAGCCGCATCGCTGTATGATCTCGTCCTGTTGGATGTCGAGATGCCTGGAATTTCTGGGATTGAGACATGTAACCGAATTCGTCAGATGGCCGATTATGAAGAAATGCCAGTCATCATGGTTTCGGGTCGTACAGATGAAAAGCAGATTGCAGAAGGACTAGATGCAGGAGCGTCGGATTATACGACGAAACCAATCAAGGTAACGGAGTTACTCGCTCGGATCCGTTCTGCTCTCCGTTATAAAGCGGCCGTCGATGAGCGGAAAATCTATGAGGCCCGTCTCCAATACGATTTGGATCTTGCGCAAAAAATTCAACAAAGTGCGCTCACTCCACCAATTAGTAACGAAGAGATTGATGTGCGTGCTCTCTATTTACCTTCGAAAAAATTAGCGGGGGATATGTATGCATGGTTCCAGGTCGCACCGGACCGGTATGGGGTCATCATCTTTGATGTCATGGGACATGGGGTCTCTTCGGCACTTATTACGATGGGAATTCGCTCGATCCTTCCAGGACTTGTTGGAAATGTTCAATATCCGGTGGACGTGATGACCGAGTTGAATCGACAGATGACGTTCTTATTCTCGGGTGACGATATGCATAGTTACTTTACAGCGGTGTATTGCTATATCGATACAACGAAGCGTCGAATCGAGTATGTGAATGCAGGGCATCCTCCAGTCATTGTGATGTCAGAAGAAGGCAATTGTCGTCTTGAGACGACGGGAGTGCCTGTTGGCATGTTCGAAGAACCAAATTATGAGTCTAAAGAAGTTGATATTGCTCCGGGTATGACACTTCACATGTACACGGATGGACTCATGGAATGTTACAGCAAAGATATCGACGATGGGATTCGCTGGCTTGAGAAGGATATCGCCTCGTACGGTCTCGACTATAGTCGTCACGTTGCAGACCAACTCGTCCCGAAAATTGAAATTGAGGATGACCTTTGTCTCGTCACGGTCAAGATCACATAACAAAGAGCCTGACGTATGATGCGTCAGGTTTTTTGGTATGTTTGTTAAGTAGTGGTTACTCAGACCAGACGATTGTTAATCCTATAATCAAATCAAAAGGAGATGGGGCGAAAGTATGAGTAGTTAGAATGAAGTATTTGTAAAGGCGATTTATAAAACGATTATTGAAGGCAACTTAGCATCATATAAAGAAATGTATGAAGAAAGACTAGATCACGCAAAATTGAGCAAATCAGAAATAGATGTTTATTGGAAAAAACAAGATGAATTCTACAATAAACTAAACAGTGAACAAAAAGAAGTTTTGATGTTAATGATGAAACAAACGATGATTGATACCATTTCGCATGTTTTTGGAATTATTGATGGAAGTTCAGGACTTGTAGACGCTGAAGTAGAACCCACTTTATTACTGGATTCAATTGATTCTGAAGGTGATTTACAAGATTTATTTTTAGCATATATCGAAGACGAAAATCTGTTTCCATAAATAATGATTACTCATCTCTAGACATGAAATAAGAAGAACTGATTTGTGATAAAACATACTAGTGTGAAGATCTTCTATGAATAAAAGGAAGAATAAAAAGACAAACCAGTCATCAATTTTCGGTGAGCAGTTTGTCTTTTTATTGAAAAATTGTAGTGAACAAATCCAGTCTTATACTCTTGTTCATTAGAAATATCGCTTTCGCCATAGGATGTAAAAGGCGAGACCAGAAAACCCGATCATCATTGTGATTGCCATGATGAATCCGAACGGCTGTCCTTCCCATGGAACTTGGACGTTCATCCCAAAGATTCCAGAAATCATCGTTGGGATACTGAGGACAATCGTAATCGACGCCAAGAACTTCATGACGAAGTTGACGTTGTTCGAAATGATTGACCCGAACGCCTCCATCTTAATGCTGATGATATCATTATAAATTGACGCCATTTCCATGGCCTGGCGGTGTTCGACGAACACATCTTCTAATAGTTCTTCGTCCTCTTCATGTTTCTCCAAACTTGGTGTCTTGACGATTCGGTCTAAGACACTATCGTTCGCTTTCAAAGAGGTCATGAAGTAAACAAGGGATTTCTGCAGGTTCATCAACTGAAAGATCTCTTGATTTCGCATCGAACGTTGTAGTTCCTGTTCAAGCTCATCCATTCTTCGGTCGATTTGTCGCAAGAAACGTAAGTACGTCATGCTTACACGATGTAAAATCTGAAAGACGAAACGACTTCGATAATTTGTCCGAAACAGTCGTGCTTTGCCGTTTGCGAATAAATTTAAAACGTCGAGCTCTCGGGAGCAGACAGTGATGAAATGTCGTCCAGTCACGATGATACCAAGTGGGATTGTATTATAAGTTCGCCCCGTATCATCTTCCTCCACGTACGGGACGTCAATGATCATGAGAAGTCCCTCATCATCTTTTTCAAAACGCGGTTTTTCTTCGATATCAAGTGGGTCATAAACAAAGTCTTCTGGAATGCCGGACGCCTCGATGACTTGATCGGCCTCATCTTTTGTCGGATTCACGAGTTGAATCCAGCTTCCTTTATCAAAGTCTTCGATTTCATCCACATGGCCTGATGCGTCAGTACGGTAAATCGTCAGCATGCATCTTCCTCCTACCTTAACTCAATCTTATTATAGGTAGCGAAAATGAAGAGTGCAATCCAAAGCAGGAGATTTTTTGTTTTCTCTAGAAAACATGTTACAGTGAAAGGGAACGATCGGATGATTGTTTATTGAGGAGGGGTTATATTGACAAGAATGCCCGAAGACGCTCTGTTCAATGAAGATAAATTAGCGGAGCTCCACCAAATCGCAAATGGAAACATGGAATTTTTGAATAAAATTGCAACCACATATATTAAGCAGTTCGAAGAAAAATACCCTGAATTGTACGCAGCTGTCGAGTCGAACGACTATTCACGTGTCGAACAACTCGCCCATTTATTAAAAGGGGCCTCTTATTCGGTCGGCTTGGAACAGACCGCGCTTCTTTTTCATGACCTTGAACTGGCAGGCGAGAATGCACATCTTGAAGGTGCACATGAAACGCTTGCGACAATCGAGTCGCATAGTCAGCGCTTTTTAGTCGAATGGAATAATCATTTTGAGCAGTTGACATAAAAAAGTTTGCGACCGTGAAGTCGCAAACTTTTTTTGTTACCCTACAAATTCGTCGAGCGTCGCAATCAAAATCCCGATTTCTGGTTTTGTGATTTGAGCATTCGCACCGACGGCCTCGCCTTTATGCTTCAAGTCGTCTGAGATGAGCGACGAGAAGATAATGATTGGAAGGGACGCGTAACGGTCCATCTCCCGGAGACGCTTCGTTAAATGGAGTCCATCCATCTGCGGCATCTCGATGTCCGTGATGAGAAGGTCGCACTCTACACCATCTTGTTCAAACGCATCGAGTGCTTCTTTCCCGTTGTTGAAGACGGTCGTATTGAAATACCCGGCATCATCTAACGTATCGAGGATAAGAGTCCGGAGCATTTCCGAATCTTCAGCGATCCAAATATTTTTGTTTGAGCGTTCACGAGCACCGAGACGTTTAACCGATTCGCGGGCCATGATATCTTTACGCGAAAGTTCGAGTGCGATTCGCTCATAATCGAGCAGGATAATCATTTGATCACCTGTTTTGACGACACCGTTTGTTATCCCTTGGACGCCGCGTGCAAGGTCAGAAGGCGTATCAATTTGCTCCCACGAGATGCGTTTAATCTCCGTCACTTGGTCGACACGAAGAACTGATTTTTCCCCGTTAAATTCACAGACAATCAATCGATCGTCACTTCCGACCTCACGTGGGTGATTGATGACCATTGGAAGGTCGATGACGGTCATGACCTCGCCCCGTAATTCGATCAGTCCCATAATTGCCTCTGGTGTACCCGGAAGAGGTGTCAATGGAAGCATCGTGATGATTTCACGTACTTTCATGACGTTGATACCGAATAAGAACGGTCCAGCTTGGAAAATGACGATTTCAAGTTCATTCGTACCAGCCTCAAGTAAAATATTATGATCAGTGCTCAATGGTTGTCCCTCCTATTTCACGTACTCTCTCCTTTACTATCGGTCTCAGATCATCAAATCTATAGTGAAAAATTGTCGAACTGTCGTCAGAATTCACAAAAAGTTTCATAGTAACCGTTTACATCTTATAAACTGAATCGTTATAGTTGTCCAATGCAAAAAAATCTGCATACAATGGGGTTGGCAACGAGATATTACAGCTTACTCAGGAGGCAGATAGAGATGATGAGTATGAACACATATCCATATTTATTGAATGGTCAATGGCAGGAATCATCAAGTCAGGAAACGATTGAACTCGTTTCACCATATAAAGACGAAGTCGTAGGTCGCGTTCAGGCGATGTCACGCGACGAAGTCGATGCAGCCATCCATGGCGCAAAACGTGCACAACAAGAATGGGCGGCGCTTCCGGTCAACAAGCGCGCTGAATTGTTGTATGCATGGGCAGAGAAACTCGAAGAACGCGTCGATGAGATCGGTCAAATCATCATGCAAGAAGTCGGGAAAAACTTGAACGACGCGAAAAAAGAAGTCGTTCGCACAGCTGAAATCATCCGTTACACAGCGGAAGAAGGCATTCGTTTCAATGGTGGATTCATGCAAGGTGATTCGTTCCCTGGTGGTTCGAAAAACAAGATGGCCATCATCAAGAAAGAGGCGCTTGGTGTCGTGCTCGCGATTTCACCGTTCAACTACCCGGTCAACTTGGCAGCGGCAAAAATTGCGCCAGCTCTCGTCACGGGGAATGCGGTCGTTTTCAAACCGGCGACTCAAGGTGCAATCAGCGGAATCAAGATGGTCGAAGCCCTTCATGACGCAGGACTTCCAAAAGGTCTCTTGAATCTCGTGACAGGACGCGGTTCGGTCATCGGAGATTACTTGACGTCTCACCCAGGAATCGACATGATCACATTCACAGGTGGAACAGGTACAGGTCAACATTTGTCACAACAAGCGTCAATGGTACCGGTCGTGCTCGAACTCGGTGGGAAAGACCCGGCTCTCGTCCTTGAGGATGCAGATTTGACACTTGCGGCAGATCAAATTGTCAGCGGTGCATTCTCATACTCAGGTCAACGTTGTACAGCCATCAAACGTGTCTTCGTCCTCGAAGACCAAGCGGATGAGCTCGTTGGCATGTTGAAAGAACGCGTCGCAAAACTCTCGGTCGGTTCACCTGAAGAGAACAGCTTCATCGTTCCTTTAGTCGATGCGAAAACGACAGATTACGTTCAAGGTTTGATTGACGATGCGGTTAACAAAAAGGCGACGGTCGTTCATGGAAATGAGCGTGAAGGAAACCTTATTTATCCGACATTACTCGATCATGTGACGACAGACATGCGTGTCGCATGGGAAGAGCCGTTCGGACCAGTCCTTCCTGTCATCCGCGTGAAATCACTCGAAGAGATGATTGAACTCACGAACGAATCTGAGTTCGGTCTTCAAGCGAGTGTCTTCACTCAAAATGTGAATAGCGCCTTTACAGTCGCTGACAAGCTAGAAGTCGGTACGGTCCAAGTGAACGGACGTACGGAACGTGGTCCAGACCACTTCCCATTCATCGGCGTGAAACAATCGGGACTTGGCGTTCAAGGAATCGGGCGTAGCCTCGAGACGATGACGCGCGATAAAGTGACGGTTATCAACTTATAATATTCAACATTCGTGAGGGGGAGGTGTCCCCCTCTTTTTTGTTTGATTGAAAACGCATCTTTCAGACGGGTATAATGGAGAAAGACAGGAAGAAGGGGTGGTGATGACGTGGCGAACTGGATTTCAAGCCAACTGGCAAGACTCGATATTCCGACACCGTTCGAAGTTGGAAACGTGAACGTATATATCGTTGAACATAAGAATCGCTTTTTTATGGTCGACTGTGGACCAGATACGGAAGAAGCGTGGACTTCATTGAATCGGCAACTTGAAGAGCTTGAACTATCGTTGTCTGACATCGACTTTTTATTTTTGACGCATCATCATGCCGACCATGCGGGGCAGGCGTGGCGACTTCGTGATGCCTCGATTCCGGTGTATGGGCACGAGAAGCTCGTTCGATACTTAGAACAAACCCCGAATTTTCTAAAAAGGGGCAACCACTTTTTACATGAATTGGCGCTCTCATTTGGAGCACCGGCGCCACTCGTGGAAAAATTGCCAGACTATCGGGAAGCATTACGTTGGATTGGGCCGACGACCGTCACCATGACGTTTAGTGACGGACAAGCTGTGACACCGGACGGGGCGTGGCAAACGATTCATTTGCCGGGACATGCGAGTGACCAGCTCGGATTGATCGGTCCTGGAGGCGTTTTGATTGCGGGGGATCACTTGATTGATAAGGTCGAACCAAATCCACTCATTGAACAACCGTATGAGGATGAAGGGTTTGCCTCACCGGTTATTCTCTACATCGATTCACTTAAAAAGTTGCGTGGAATCGATTTGAAACTTGTCGTCAGTGGACATGGTGAACCGATTCATCATCCGAACGATTTGATTGAGAACCGGATCCGACAACGGTATGAACGCAGTGAACAATTGCTCGCTGAATGGGAAGATGGACTCAGTGTCTTTGATTGGTCGATGAAATTATATGGGAGAAAGATGCGAAGTGGTATGCCACTCGTCTTTAGCGAGGTGTTCGCACGACTCAGTTTACTCGAAGAGCGTGGCGACATCGAGAGACGCCGGGATGACCGAAAATGGATTTATACAAAGAAAGAAGCGATGTCATGAAACGGGTAGTCATTACAGGTGCGTCAAGCGGACTCGGTGCCGCATTGGCGCATTCTTTTTATGAAAAAGGATGTAGCGTGTTATTGATTGGAAGAAATGAAGAACGTTTGAAAACCATTGCGACCACGTGTGAGGGGGGATGGATGCGCGCGGACGTCACGAAGGCGGATGCTCTTGTCGATGATGTGATCGAGCGATTTGGGAAGTTTGACATTTGGGTCAATAATGCAGGAATGGCTGAATTTGATTTCGTGACCGAACAATCGACTGATGTGATGGAAGAGACGATGCATGTGAATGCCGTCGCTCCGATGTTGTTGTCGAGAAACGCTGCCAGAGTGTTAGGACGTGGAGGTGTCATCATCAACATTTGTTCGCAAGCAGCGAAAGTTCCAACTCCAAAATCAGCCGTGTACGCAGGATCGAAAGCGGCACTTCTTCAGTTCTCAAACGCCCTTCGACTCGAGTTAAAGCCACGTGGCGTCCATGTTATGACTGTCAATCCGGGACCGATTGCCACGCCATTCTTTGATCGGGCCGACAAGAGTGGTACATATGCCCAAAGTGTTAAGGGAATCATGCTCAATCCGAAACGATTAGCCGACGCGATTGTCAAAGGGAGTTTTATGCGCAAACGCGAAATAAATGCACCGTGGTGGATGAATATCGGTGCGAATGTGTATGCAATCTGCCCAAATATGTTCGAAATGCTTGCAAAACGGGGATTTGAGAAAAAGTAAAAAAGGGGGAGAACGATGAAGAAATGGAGAGTATTGCTCGCAACGCTTATGCTCACTTTCGTTGCAGCATGTGGGAATGAAGAAGCAGTTGAGTTTTCGGACACATTCGAAGCTGCGGCTGAGTCAGCGAACGGATCGACCGTCAACTTATATATGTGGGGTGGGGACGAGGGAATTAACAGCTATATTGATGACTATGTGGCACCCCGGCTTGAGGAATCTTACGATGTCGAGTTAAATCGTGTCGCTATGGATACGGCTGAATTCGTACGTCAGCTATCGCTCGACAAAAAAGCGGACAGACAAGTCGGAACAATCGACGTCGTCTGGATTAACGGCGACAATTTCCGAAATGCGAAAGAAGCAGAACTCCTTCGGGATGGACTGATGGAGCGTGTCCCAAATGCCACGTTATTAAATGAAACGGCTCAACAATCAGATGCCGGTATACCGACAGATGACTTGGAACTCGCTTGGGGAAATGTACAGTTTATCTTGCATTACGATGCAGCGAAAGTAGACAATCCTCCAGAATCGTTTGAGGAATTACGTCGCTGGACCGAAGACAACCCAGGTCGTTTCACGTATCCTGAAGTCACAGATTTCACTGGAAATGCTTTTGTCCGCCATCTTTTATATGAGCGCTACGGTGACGAATTGAACAAAAACGCGAACGTTGAAGAGTCGTTCTGGGATGATTTGAAAGCGTGGTCCCCGAATTTATGGAAAGAAGGACAGACGTATCCGAAGACGCTTGAACAACTCGATCAACTCTATGCATCCGGGGAAGTGTGGATGACGATGGGCTTCAATGAACGTCGAGCAGAAGCGGAAGTGATGGAAGGCATTTTCCCGAAAGAGACACGTGCACTTCTCTTAGATCACTCGATTGCCTCGACGCACTTTTTGGCTATCCCCTTCAATTCACCAAATCCAGATGGGGCGCTCGTTCTCATTCAAGAACTGTTGTCGCCAGAAGCTCAGCTCGTGAAACAAGGTCCTGATTATTGGGGAGATGGGACGTCACTCGATTTGACAAAACTTGACGCAAACGACCAACAAGCCTTCGAAGAGCTAGGAGACGGCGTGACGTATCCGAATCCGGAACAGTTACTCGAACGGTCGATTCCAGATTACGGACCGAACATCATTGATGTCGTACGCGAGGAGTGGCCGCGTGTTGCGAAGTAGTGTCGCGTTAACGATTCTCGTATCTTTTTTGCCGCTCGCTGCCCTCCTTTTTCTAGGAATGGAGGCGCTAGGGACGGATTGGGGCGCACTGTTGACGGACGAAACGTGGCGAGATAGTTTGTTCGCAACGCTTTATGTCGTCAGTGTGTCAACCACTCTATCACTCTTCTTCGGAACGTGGGTTGCACGGACGGTTGTAAAACAAAATTGGCGATTCACATCGACAATCTTGAAAATCCCAATGTTCGTTCCTCACATCGCAGCGGCGTATTTGTTTTGGCTATTATTTAGTGGGTCCAATAGTTTTTGGGGGATTGAGACGAACGAGCGAGATTATGTGACGGTCATCCTGACATACATATGGAAGGAGACACCGTTCGTCTTTTTAATGATGATTGGAACGTATGAACAATTGAATCGGGGTTACGTAGAAACGGCGAAAACGCTGCAACTTTCTCCCTTTGCACAATTCAAACATGCAGAGTTCCCATTTTTAATTAAACCGTTGCTCGACTCGACCTGGATTTTAATCGCTTTTATTTCATTTGCGTATGAGGTTCCGGCACTGCTTGGTGTGACCTATCCGAAACTAATCGGTGTCCTCGCTTACGAACGACTCTCTACGGGACTCTATTTGGAGGCGACAGAACCGTATGCCGTCGCCCTTATTTGGACATGTCTTGTCGGATTCGGTGTATTCGTGTCTTACGTGATCACCGCATCTATTCGTCGACGGATTGAACGGGGGGTGAGGCGATGATTCCTCAAGGATTCATCCTATTTATTGCGTTATTCCCGTTCGTCAGTTTATTTTTAGTCGCTCCGTCAATGGAAATCGGGAATGTTGAGTCCATTGTTCATACGGTTGGATTAACCATTATTCTATCTGGAATCAATGTGTGGCTAGCGACGACATTTGCCTGGTGGCTCTTATGGACAGAATCGAGATGGAAAAGTGTCATAGAATGGCTCGTGTTTTTACCGTTGTTCATTCCGATGCTTGCCACACTGTTTGGGCTTTACCTCATCTTGGCTGAAGTGGGACTGATTGGGACGTATGTCGGAGTCATACTTGCTTTGCTCGTCGTGACGATTCCATATTCAATCCGTCTCGCTTATAACGGAATGGCGGTCATCGGTCGTCCTCTTTTAGAACAGGCCCGACTATTGCCGATGAGTCGACGAGTCGTCTATGTATTATATCCGCTCTTCTCGAGAACGATGCGGACCATCGCGTTATTCACGACCGTCATTTTACTTAGTCAATTCGCACTCATTCAGCTAATCGGTGCAGGATTGATTCCGACAGTGACGACAGAATTGTATCAATCTTACGCGGGAAACAATAGGAGTCTCGCGCTCTCGAACACTTGGATGCTCATTTTATTCCCCGTAGCCATCTATTTCCTGCTTTCTGGATGGAATCGGTGGATGGTGCGTATGCTGAAAGGACGTTTGCAATGAGTTTGAATGTACACGATTTACGTAAACATTTTGGATCAAGACAAATATTAAACGGTGTCGATTTTAAGGTCGCACCTCATGACATTCATGCAATCGTCGGGGTGAGCGGCTCAGGGAAATCAACAATTCTCCGAATCATCGCTGGTCTCGAGACGGCTGATGGAGGTGATGTGTGGTGGAATCATCGCTCCTTAAACAACATTCCTGCCCATAAACGTCGCGTGACGATGCTATCGCAGACTGCATTGTTGTTCCCACATCTGACGGTAGGGGAGAACGTCACACTCGCGACACCTGGGCGTTCACGTAAACAAGCAGAACATTGGTTACAAGTCGTTCGCCTCACTGACCGGTACGATGCTGAAATACACGAACTATCGGGTGGCGAACAGCAACGTGTGAGCCTTGCCCGGGCTCTAGCAGCAGAACCGGAACTTCTGTTATTGGATGAACCGTTCACAAACCTTGACCCGAAGCTAAAACTTGATTTGCAACGTTTCATCCGTGACTTAGTCAAAGAGCTCAGCCTCACGGCAGTATTGGTCACCCATGACCGAGAAGAGGCGATGCTCATGGCAGATCGAGTGACACTGCTTGAAGCTGGCAAGGTGACGCAGACAGGGACCGTAGAGGAATTGTATGACTCCGCACCTGGATTCGGAGACTTTGTCATGCTCGATGGCAAACTTCGACCATTATCCGAGGTGGAAATATCCGAAACGATTGGTGAACCGGTGCAATTGATGAAGAAAATTTATCGGTTCGGTCAGTGCTTTGGAGAATATCATTTCGAGGATGGGAGGTCGGTCATGTTACCGACGCATGAATGGTTTCAAATCGGAATGTCATATCGAATCAAACGAAAGGAGGAATACCATGCTTGATACGTACGGGAGTCGTTACGTCCAACCTGTCATTGAACGGGGGGCGAATCGACTGCTCAAATGGAACTTTACACCGAATGAAGTAACCATTTTAGGCGGAATCATAGGGGTTTCGACAGGAATCTTTATTTATAATGACATGCACTGGACGGCCGTTATCTTATTGTGGCTATCCGGTTTGTTTGATGTCTTGGATGGAACGATGGCACGAAAATCCAAAACGACTGGTTTTGGAACGGTGCTCGACCTCGTCTTAGACCGGTTCGTCGAATTATCGGTCGTGATTGCCCTCGCACTTCGCTATCCGGAATACATGCCAATCTTTCTCATATTGATTGGATCATTTGTCATTGCGATGACGCTATTTTTGGCTGTTGGTGCAAGTAGTTCAAGGCGATCAGAGAAGACATTTTATTATCAGCCTGGAATCATTGAACGAACGGAATGCTTCATCTTGTTCACATTGATGATTCTCTTCCCGAACTGGGTCGGTGTGATTGCGCTCATCTTTTTAGTACTTGAAGTGATGACAATCACGCAACGATTCATCGAGGCGCGGAGAATTTTGCGATGAAACCAGTATTGATGTTGGCAGGACTCGGTCACGGCCAGCTTGAAATTTTGGACCGTATTGATGAGATTCGAGAGCATTACGAAGTTCAATTCATCGGAGGACGTCAGACGGTGTATACAGGTGCCTTCCCACAAGTGATTGCTGGGTTCATGAACTCCGCGACAGTCCAATTGCCTCGACTTGAACCGGTCGCAGAAAGGGTTATTTCAATTGATCCTCAACAGCAAACCGTTCAAACAGAACAGGGATTGTTTCACTACGATCAACTCGTGCTGGCGACTGGTGCAAAGAGTAGAGGCATTGGGACACCGCTTAAACCGATGTCACAAGCTTTACTTGGCCGTATCGATTCGAGTCCGGTAGTGACGATCGTCGGTGGGGGCAAGGCCGGTGTAGAATTGGCGTTTACGTGCGCAAGGACGAAAGACGTAACGCTGTATGCGAAAAAGATTTTGCCAGACGTGCCGCTCTATAGACAGAAGCAAATTGAACGTCTTTTAGTCAAATCAGGTATTATGGTCGTGAAACAACAGCTTCAAGATGACGCATCGGAGGGGCTCCTGCTAGATGCGACGGGCGTTGTTCCCGTAGAATGGTGGGCTGAATCCGGGCTTGCAAAACCTGACAATTTTATAGAGACGGATGAATATTTACGTCATCATCAGTTTACAAATATATATATAACAGGAGATATGGCATCCTGCTTAAATGGAGGCGTCGATGCTGTCAGGTCGGGACGCTATGTCGCCAAGCGCTTACTCGGTGAGACGAACCAACCATTTCGAAGACGTCAATCGATGAATATACTATTGACGACACCGGGTCATGCCTTGCTGACATTTGGACAGTTCACCTGGCATGGACGACTTCCGTATTATGTGAAGCGTTTCATTGACTCGCGATATGTCCGGCACTACAAGTAGTCGGAGGTCTAAAGCGTCATTCGCTTGGCATATAGCCGATCACTTCGTTCGATTTTGATTCAACGAGCACTTGTGGAATCTCGGCCGTGCGTTGTGAATCAGAAGGGAACGTGACGAGCCAGGCCCGTGTTCCTTCAAAACTTGAATCAACTAATTCATAACGATCATCGACTGTGATGGATTGAACCGTGACCTGTTTGCCATCTTCGTCGGTTGGTAGCCAATCCATATTGTTTAGATATTCAATTGCATGATTTATGATGACTTTCTCACCATCAGGTGGCAAAGGTGATGAGGTGGATGGTTGTTTGCAACCGACTAACATGAAGATGGTGAAACAAAGTGCGGTAAAAAGGCGAGTTTGAATCATGATTATTCTCCATTCTCGTTTGGTTATTTCTTACAGTATAGTCGGAGATGAGACAGGCATGTACAAAAAAATCCTGCAGCCGCGATAGGTCTGCAGGAATCAGGTTATGCTTGAATCGTATCGAGGAATGAACGGATTTGCATCTCCGTCTTGGCGTTTGCCGAGTGGAGGTGTTCTTGTTTTACCCCGTCTTTATAGTAAAGAAGTGAAGGGATGCCGCGAACTTCTTGAGCATCAGATAATTCTGGTAGTTCGTCGCGGTCGACGACATGCCAGTTAAACTGTGGATAGTCTTTGACGAGCTCGTCGACATACATGTCCAGACGTTTGCAGTCCGGGCACCATGATGTGGTGAAGACTACCATTCCATGATCTTTTGTGGCTTCGTCAAATTGTTGTGATGAATGAATCGGTTGCATAGACAACTCTCCTTTCTTCTATCTATTTTGTCGGGTTTTAAACGAGTCGTCAACAGATTGGCATTCTCGAATCCATAGAAGAATGTGATACACTTATAAAAATAGCATGATAAGGAAAAGGTGATGGATATGGCGTTACGTCACGCATTGCTCGGGTTATTGACCCATCAGCCTGCGACCGGGTATGCCCTGAACGCAACGTTCAAGGCGCAGATGATTCATTTTTGGAACGCACACCATACACAGATTTATCGGGAACTGTTAAAGATGGAAGAAGATGACCTTGTCTCAGCGGAGCATATTTCGCAACAGGAGTTGCCAGATAAGAAAATCTACTCGATCACGGACCAAGGACGTGAGGAGTTGATCAACTGGCTACGTCAACCGACAACGTTTCAACCAAAAATGAAAGATGAGAACCTATTGCGAGTCAGTCTGCTTCAATTGCTTCCGGTCGAAGAAGCGGTCCGATATATCGAAGAGACAAAAGCCCATCACGAACAAGTTGCCCAACAAATTCGGATGTTTCAAGAAGAACATCAATCAGATGAAGATACGCTCGGCTATTTATTGACGAGTGAATATGCGATTCGGATGATGGAAAACTATGCCGGATGGGCAGACTGGGCAATCGAACAGATTAAAGAACGTAATGAAAAACACGTGACCTGAAACAGTTCAGGTCACGTGTTTTGTATAAGGATGAATCGGCAGACGGGCGAGTAGTCGGTCAAGCGCATCTTCATCGATTTCAGTCTCGAACGCGCGAATCGTCTCGTTCAATTGCTTCACTGAAGAGGCACCAGGTAAGACGACGTCACAGAACCGCTTAGCGGCTTCGAGTGCATACGCCTGAATCGGATTTGGCATCATCGCCAATTCACTGGCAACTTCCTCTTTTCGCCACGACTCAAATCCTTTATCCCCGAGTCGTGTCTCCCATTCATCCGTTAGGAATCCTTTGGCAAGAACACCACGTCCAACGATTGGAATCGACAACTCAAGCGTCTCTGGTCGTCGGTCAAGAAGGGAATACGGCGTCATGAGCACATCGAGAGCTCCAGAAGCGACCCAATGTTTGATGACGTTCGGTCGAATCGACGAGAGTCCGATTTGTCGGATGAGACCGTCACGCTTTTGTTTTTGCGCCCATTCAATCGTTGCGTCGAGATTGTCCTCGAGCGTACCGCCGTGAATATAATATAAATCAAGATAATCGGTTTGTAATCGCTCGAGCGATCCGTGTAACGCTTCCTCTAAGTAGGACGGATCAGGATTCCAACGCATCCCGTCCTCAGTCAGTTCATTGCCACCTTTACTCGCTAAAAAGAGTTGTTTTCGTTCCTGACCTAACGTTTCACCGATTACATGCTCGACAGCTTGTCGTGCATAGACATCTGCTGTATCAATATGACGAATCCCCGATTGAATGGCCGTCTCGAGGATATTCTTCGCCTCGATCTCCCCATGTTTCAAAATCGTCATCGTTCCGAGTCCGAGTTCACTCATATGGATTCCTCCTTGTTCGAAATGTTGGTTTGACTCATAATCAGAGTATATCGAAAAGTGAGGAGTAATCATATGGAAGAAAAAACGATTGAGCGGGAAGTCATCTACGAAGGTAAGATTTTCGATGTGGAAAAGCATGTCGTCTCCCTTCCGAATGGAAACACGTCTGTGCGAGAACTCGTCTATCACAACGGTGCTGTTGCCGTACTCGTCATCGATGAATCAGACAAAATTGTCATGGTAGAGCAGTATCGAAAAGCGTTTGAATCGATGTCGCTTGAAATCCCAGCAGGCAAACTTGAAAAAGGGGAAGAACCGGTATCGAGTGCCGAACGTGAGTTAGCTGAAGAGACCGGATATACGGCGGAGTCGCTCGAAAAGATTTTCTCTTTCTACGGAGCCCCAGGTTTTTGCAGTGAACGAGTCGATGTGTTTGTCGCGAAAGGATTATCAGCGGGTGAAATGAATCTTGACGAGGATGAGTTTTTAAACGTGAAACGATATTCTTTTGAAGAAGCGGTTGATTTGTTAGACAGAGGTGTCATCACCGATGCGAAGACAATCATGGCGATACAATGGTGGCAATTGTCTAGATTAAAATAATTCTAATCTGAAATTTTATATGGTAAACTTACATAGTAATGATTTTAAATTGAAAATTGATTAAAACTTCGGTATGCTTTGTGTAGTGAACTATGTAAAGAGGGGGCGCCTTATGGAAACGCGAATTGAACGAATTAAACAGCAATTGAGCGCCAAAGGATATAAATTGACACCGCAACGTGAATCAACGGTTCGCATCTTACTTGAGAATGAGAGTGACCATTTGAGTGCCGAGAACGTCTTTATGCTCGTCAAGAGCATCGCACCAGAGATTGGACTCGCAACGGTGTATCGCACACTTGAGTTATTGACTGAGCTCGGTGTTGTCGATAAAGTCAACTTCGGTGACGGGGTCGCGCGCTTTGATCTGCGCCCAGAAGGGGCGAATCATTCGCATCACCATCTCGTCTGTGTCGAATGCGGATCGGTTGAGGAAATCATGGAAGACTTGCTCGTCGATGTTGAGAAAAAAGTCGAGAGCAAATATGAATTTTTGATTAAAGACCATCGCTTGACGTTTCACGGCATCTGTAAAGTGTGCCAAGCAAAAGGCGTCACGCTCGAAGGTCATAAAGCAGTAATTAACGGATAACGATTACTTTAAACCATTCTTTCTATAAGGATGGTTTTTTCTAATGTTCTTTTAAAGAAAAGGCTCACTTAATCTTGTCACAAAAAAGTGAATAAAAAATGAGGTCAGACATCTTCACAACGGTTTACATAAGTGATATGCTGTAAGCGTATTCAGGCGAAATGTGGAAGGAGGAGGGTATGATGCGTTCGCATATCGAGTCATTTCTTCAGTACATGACGGTTGAAAAGCGGATGTCCGCTAACACGAGACAAGCGTATGCGAGCGACTTGACGCAATACGCATCGACTTTGACCCAGTTGGGGGTGGAAGATTGGAACGACGTGACACGTTCTCATATCGTTAAGCATATCGAAGAGCTGTCACAGGCGGGGCGTGCTTCGTCTTCTTTGAGACGGGCTGTCAGTTCAATCCGCATGTTCCATCATCATCTAAAAATGACCGGGGTCACGACGACAGATCCGTCTCTTTATCTAGAGACGCCGAAAGCAGAGAAACACCTTCCGGATACTTGGTCACAAGCGGAAGTCGAGCGTCTCTTAGATAGCGTCCCGACATCCGACCCCCTATCACTTCGGGACCGTGCGATGCTCGAGTTGCTTTACGGGACCGGAATGCGGGTCAGTGAACTTTTAGGTCTTGATTTGGATGATTTGCAGTTCGAATTGGGGTATCTACAATGTGAAGGGAAAGGCGAGCGCGCTCGAATCATTCCGGTTTCGTCGGTCGCGCAAGGGTTTGTTGAGCGATATATTCAACAAGCTCGAAACGGACTCGGCGGCAGAGAGACCGAAGCGCTCTTTTTAAACGGCAGAGGTGGACGGCTCAGTCGTCAAGGATTTTGGAAGATGATCAAACGACGTGCCAAGCTTGCCGGAATTGATAAGGAGATCACACCTCACGTTCTCCGTCATTCCTTTGCGACACACTTGCTCGAGAACGGCGCTGATTTACGTGCCATTCAACAAATGCTCGGTCATGCGGATTTAGCGACGACGCAAGTGTATACACACGTCAATAAGTCGCGGCTACATGATGTGTATCGCAAGCATCACCCTCGTGCCTAGACATTGAAAAGGAGGAATTTTTTGTGAAGAAGTTTAAACGTATTTTTTTAGTGGTCATGGACTCGGTCGGTATCGGTGAAGCACCGGATGCTGAACAGTTCGGTGACAAAGGGGCCGATACGCTCGGACATATCGCTCGTGAACATAACGGATTGAACATGCCGAATATGGGAAAACTCGGACTCGCGAACATTAAACCGATTCAAGGAATCGACGTGTCGGAGACGCCAAGTGCATATGGTCGTATGGAAGAAATCTCGGCAGGTAAAGATACGATGACAGGTCATTGGGAAATCATGGGTCTTCATATCGAGACGCCATTCCGTGTTTTTGAAGAATTCCCGGACGATTTGATTCATCGTCTAGAAGAGTTCAGTGGCCGTAAAGTCATCGGAAACAAGCCGGCATCAGGTACAGCCATCTTAGATGAGCTCGGTAAAGAACATGTCGAGACAGGTGCGCTCATCGTTTATACATCAGCAGACTCGGTTTTACAGATCGCCGCGCACGAAGAGATTGTGCCAATCGACGAGTTGTACCGGATTTGTGAATACGCGCGTGAGATTACACGTGAAGACCCGTATATGCTCGGTCGTATTATCGCCCGTCCGTTCATCGGCACACCGGGTGCATGGGTACGTACGGCAAATCGTCATGACTACGCACTCAAACCTTTCGGTAAGACAGTCATGAATACGCTCGAAGAGGCTGGGAAAGATGTCATCGCTCTCGGGAAAATCAGTGATATCTACGACGGTGAAGGTGTGACGAAAGCGGTCCGTACGAAATCGAATATGGACGGGATGGACAAGTTGGTCGAATCACTCGAAGAAGATTTCGAAGGGCTTTGCTTCTTAAACTTGGTCGACTTTGACGCATTGTTCGGTCATCGTCGTGATCCGGAAGGCTACGCCGTCGCGCTTGAAGAATATGATGCCCGTCTACCTGAAGTGATGGAGCGTCTCCGTGAAGACGACTTACTCATCATCACGGCAGACCACGGGAATGACCCAGTACATGCTGGTACAGACCACACGCGTGAATATGTACCGCTCATCGTGCATCACACTGGAGCGAAAGCAGTTGATCTAGGTATTCGAGGTACGTTCGCAGATATCGGAGCGACAGTAGCTGACAACTTTGACGTTGTGGCACCATCAAACGGAAAGAGTTTCTTAAACGAAATTTGAGGAGGCAATATTCATGGTAAATTGGAACGAAACAAAAGCGTTTTTGCAGGAGCGTATGGGCGCTACACCAGAAATCGGACTTATTCTCGGGTCAGGCCTTGGAGTCCTCGCGGACGAAATTGAGAATCCGGTTGCAATCCCTTATGAAGAGATTCCACACTTCCCAGTATCAACTGTCGAAGGGCATGCGGGACAACTCGTGTTCGGAGAACTTGAAGGAAAACGCGTCGTCGCAATGCAAGGACGGTTCCACTTCTATGAAGGATACTCGATGGAACAGGTGACGTTCCCTGTTCGTGTACTTAAATTGATTGGTGTCGAAACACTCATCGTCACGAATGCAGCGGGCGCGTGTAACGAGTCGTTCAACCCTGGTGATTTGATGATCATCACGGATCACATCAACTTCTTCGGGACGAGCCCACTTATCGGGAAGAATGCGAGTGAATTCGGGACTCGCTTCCCAGATATGTCAGAAGCGTACGATAAAGAGCTCGTGAAATTGACAGAACGCGTTGCTTCTGACCTCGGACTCACTGTCCAAAAAGGGGTTTACTTCGGGAACACAGGTCCAACTTACGAGACACCAGCAGAAGTGAAAATGGCACGTCTTCTCGGTGGTGACGTCGTCGGGATGTCGACGGTACCAGAAGTCATCGTTGCGCGTCACTCGGATATGCGCGTCCTCGGGATTTCGTGTGTATCGAACATGGCGGCAGGGATTTTAGATCAACCACTTAACCATGAAGAAGTCATTGAGACGACGGAACGTGTCCGTCAAGACTTCCTTTCACTCGTGCGCGGCACGATTAAAAGCATGTAAGTAACTTATTTCTAGGAGGACGACAGTTATGCGTATGGTCGATTTGATTTTGAAAAAACGTAACGGTGGAGAATTGAACGAAGAGGAGATTCGCTTCGTCGTCGAAGGATTCACGAACGAAACAATTCCTGACTATCAGATGTCGGCATTGTCGATGGCCATCTATTTTAACGGGATGACTGAAAACGAGACGGCAGCCTTGACGATGGAAATGGTGAAGTCGGGCGATACGATCGATCTTTCGAACATCGAAGGGAAGAAAGTCGATAAGCACTCAACGGGCGGAGTCGGTGACAAGATCAGCTTGATCGTCGCACCACTCGTCGCGTCAATCGGGATCCCGGTCGCGAAAATGAGTGGTCGTGGACTTGGACATACGGGTGGTACGATCGATAAACTCGAATCGTTCCCAGGTTTTAACGTCGAATTGACGGAAGAACAATTCACGAAACAAGTAAACGACATTAAGATGTCGATTATCGGTCAGACGGGGAACTTGACGCCAGCTGACAAACGTCTTTATGCGCTACGTGATGTGACGGCTACCGTTGAGTCGATTCCACTCATCGCGAGTTCAATCATGTCGAAAAAGATCGCAGCAGGAGCTGACAGTATCGTCCTCGACGTCAAGACGGGTTCTGGTGCGTTCATGAAGTCGTTCGATGATGCGAAAGCACTCGCAGAAGAGATGGTCGCAATCGGGAAGAACGTCGGTCGTAAGACGGTCGCTGTCATCACCGACATGGACCAACCGCTCGGCTTTGAAATCGGGAACGCGAACGAAGTGAAAGAAGCGATTGAAGTCCTTTCAGGTAAGGAAGTAGAAGACTTGAAAACAATCGCGCTCACGATTGCAGGTCATATGGCTGTACTCGGTGATTTCTATCCAACGTTTGACGAAGCATATGCAGACCTTGAAAAACGAATTGCTGACGGTCATGCCCTCGAGGTGTTCCGTAAGTTCGTCGAAGCACAAGGTGGAGACGCGTCGCTCGTCGATGACGTGACAAAATTACCTCAAGCTTCCTACGAGACGACATTCGTCGCAAAAGAAGCAGGTTATGTCGAGTCAATCATTGCTGACGAAGTCGGTGTCGCAGCGATGCTTCTCGGAGCGGGTCGTGCGACGAAAGAAGACAAGATCGACTTCGCGGCAGGCATCACGCTCGAGAAGAAAGTTGGCGACCGTGTCGAGGCGGGCGATGTGATTGCCGTGCTCCGCTCGAACATGGAAGACATGTCTTCGGCTGTCGAACGTTTAGATCACGCGTATACAATCGGTGCGACGAAACCAGAAGCTCGCCCACTCGTTCACGCTGTCATCCAATAAGGCAGAACGTCTGTTTCCACAAAAAAAGTGGAGACAGACGTGTTTTTTTGATAAGATGGGTAATGTGAGTGAAAAACAGCAGGATACATATTCAAATAAAGGGGTTGCTTGAAACATGAAAAAAGGTTCTATGAAACTTGAAAATGGCGAAATGATTGAATTTGATTTATTCCACAACGAGGCACCAATCACGGTTGAAAACTTTGAAAAACTTGCGAACAGCGGGTTCTATAACGGATTAACATTCCACCGTGTCATTCCTGGATTCGTCAGCCAAGGCGGTTGCCCGGATGGTACTGGAATGGGTGGCGCTGGTTATACGATTCCATGTGAGACATCGACATCTTTCCCACACAAACACGAAGCGGGATCACTCTCGATGGCACACGCAGGACGTAACACAGGGTCTTCACAGTTCTTCATCGTCCATGAGCCACAACCACACTTGGATGGCGTCCATACAGTTTTCGGTAAAGTGACATCTGGTCTTGAACATGCCGTCAAACTTCGTCAAGGAACGAAGATGGCAGAAGTGAAGGTTTGGGACGAGAATTGATTTTTGCCTGAAGGTTATGGCACAATGAACCATGTCTCTCACGTCTTCACATCGTGAAACTTGAATGACTAAAGGTGGTGAACCCAGCGATGCTGGTCAAATATAAACGTTCTTATGAAAAGACGGCGATGGGTCTACTCGCATTCTCATGCAGTGACAAATCTCCGCTTAGCTTGCTTGAACTCGTCCGATCGTATGACGAGGAAGAGTCGAAGTTCCTCTATTTGTGGAAAGTCGGTGAAGACTTCGTCGGCATCATTGGAATGGAGCAGCAAGGAACGACGATGGTCATCGACCATATCGCCTTGTCGCCATCATTCCGTGGCGAGAAACGTTCTTACGAGCTTCTAGACGAGGTGAGAAACGTACTTCCACTTGATTTGACGTTAACCGGTACAGGCAAGACGGGCGATTTATTGGATAAATGGAATCAACTAGTCGTCTGATGACAAAAACCCCCGTAATCACGATTGTGATTACGGGGGTTTTACATATTGCAGGGACTAAATCACAAAACCCGTTAAATGAGGTGGATTCATGAATCGAGTAACGATTGATGAACTGATCAATCGATTGGAGCAAGTGCTCAGGCATGAACGGACGAGAGAAGAATTCTCTGACTGGGCATATCAGTGGATGAAACAATATGAAAATATAGATAGTTTTGATTGGACAGCTTCCGACGAGGTGATTTGGTCCTGCTTACAAACAATCTATGGCATGGATTTACTTGAAACACCTTCCCAATATTTACATAATCGGAGCGATCTCGAAAGTTGGGTGACGGCGTTTAAGAAGTTAAAAAAGATCATCATTGATTATGAAAAGGAGACGTCTTGAATCTTGACGTCAACTTCTTGCACGTTGCCTTTTTAAAAGTGCCAACTCCCGTTCCGTGATGACCTCACTCCGGTCACGGTGAAGATGCTTGTGGACCAATTCCTCGAACGACAGGTCTGTCGATGGGAACGTCGGTTTTAGTGATTCGACCGTGTCACGAACATCCTGTTGTAATGGGAGCTTCGTGTGTAACGGCCATTCATCAAGCTGTGCGATGAAGGAGTCGACATCCAGACCGAGCTCATGTAAATAGGGGGAAGCGATGTCCATCTTTCGACGTAAGAGTCGCAAGCTCTTTTTCGCGCCGATGAGATTGTCTCGTCGTAGATGATAGTGAATGACGGCGTATTGGATGAGTGCCGCATAGCCGTGATGACGACGTCCGTCTGCCTGCCACGCTTCTTCTAATACCTCATGACATTCGAAATAATCGGCATGACATTCAAAAAGCAACGTATAATGAATAAAAGGGGTCATGAATCATTTTTCTCCTTTCGTGTCCACGGTGTTATAAAACATGTTATACTAAAGCGCAAAAATGTAAAATGGCAGGTGTCTCTATGGAAGCCTATAACGTTAAAATCGATACGTTCGAAGGTCCACTCGACCTGTTGCTCCATTTGATCGGAAAAATGGAGATTGATATCGTCGACATTTCCGTGGCAGAAGTCACTGACCAGTATGTCGGCTATATTCGCACGATGCAAAAATTTGAACTCGACGTGGCCAGTGAATACTTGGTCATGGCGGCGACGTTGCTCCAGTTAAAGAGCAAGCAGTTGTTACCGCCTGTTCAGGTCGAGGATGAGGATGTTCCAGACTTTAGCGAAGAACCAACACGTGAGGGGCTCATTCGTCAATTGATCGAATACAAAGCATATAAAGAAGCAGTCGTTTTTATGCGTGAACAGGAAGAACATCGTCTTGAATTGTATACACGACCGGGAGAAGATTTGACGAACTACATGTCAGAGGAAGTGTCGAAGTACGACGGACCGCTGAACTTCTCAGACCTTCTTCATGCCTATTCTAAAATGATTGAACGGAAACGTTGGAAAGAACGACGCAAAAAGACGATTAAACGCGAAGAGCGAACGCTCGAGGAACAGATGACGAGACTTCATGAACACGTTTCTTCTACGCGACAGACATCGTTTTTCGCCTTCTTTGTAGAACGACCGAACGTCTCAGATCTCGTCGTGACGTTTATGGCGCTTCTTGAGCTGATCAAGCTACGGGTCGTCGAAACGAAACAACTTGACCAAGACATTCAAATCTCGTTCATCGAATCATCAAAGAAAGGGGATGAAGCGGTTGCTGTCCTATGAAACGATTATCGAAGGATTGCTATTCGTCGTTGGGGACGAAGGGATGGAAGTCCGGGCGCTCGCAGAGACGCTCGACATCTCAGAGGCTGCTGCGCGAGAACAGCTCAGTAAGTTAGAAGCCTCGTTCAAAACGTCGAACCGACCGTTCCAACTGATGGAATCGGCAGGTGTGTACAAACTTGTGACCGTTCCAGATGTGTCTCCCTACATTCAAAAGTATGTCGGGACGATGGCTGAACAGGCACTTTCACGAGCGGCGATGGAGACGCTCGTCATTATCGCCTATAAGCAGCCGGTCACGCGGGCGGACATCGAAGAGGTTCGCGGTGTCAAAGTGGAGCGAGTTATTCATACACTATTATCAAAAGGGTTAATCGAATCAGCTGGCCGTGCAAAAACAATTGGTCGTGCCAAGTTGTATCGAACGACAGAGCACTTCCTCGACCATTTTGGATTTAACTCACTCGAGGAATTACCACCATTAACATTTGAGGATGAACTGACAGACGAAGGCGATTTGTTCTTCGGTCAGGAATCACCGAAGCAAGAAGAGAGATTGGAGAAGGATTAATCATATGGAACGTTTGCAAAAAGTAATCGCACAAGCGGGGGTCGCCTCGCGTCGTAAAGCGGAAGAAATGATTTTGGATGGTCGCGTCCGCGTCAACGGAAAAGTGGTACGTGAACTCGGGACGAAAGTCGGACCGAAGTCAGAGATTGAGGTCGATGGCGTCAAAATCGAGCAAGAAGAGCATGTCTACTACGTGCTCTATAAACCGAGCGGCTATGTGTCGACGGTAGAAGACGATAAAGGACGTAAAGTGATCACGGACCTCGTGCCACCAGGGGCACGTGTTTTCCCGGTCGGACGTCTTGACTATAACACGACAGGACTCATCATCTTGACGAATGATGGAGAGTTCTCGAACATGATGACGCATCCGAAATATAAGATTCAAAAGCGTTATGTGGCAAAAGTGAAGAACATCCCTTCTTACTTGGCAATCAAGCAACTAGAGTCAGGTGTTCAGCTCGATGACGGATTCAAAACGGGTAGTGCGAAAGTGAAGATGAAGTCTGTCGACCAGAAAAAGAACACGGCCATCCTTGAGATTGTCATCTCGGAAGGACACAATCGTCAAATCCGTCGCATGGTCGAAGCAATCGGTTCTGAGGTCATCAAACTAAAGCGTGAACAGTTCGGTTTCTTGACGCTCGACGGTCTCAACACTGGCGACTGGCGTGAACTTTCACACAAAGAAATCAGCAAGCTTCGTGAACTCGCGAATCCGACGGTCCCACCTAAACCACGAGGCAAAAAGAAGAAAAAATAACAACAAAAAATCGTCCTGAAATAGGATGATTTTTTTGATTGTGTAAATTGTGTGACAAAAAAATGAAAAAAGTCTGTTAATGTGCGTTTTTAATGTTTTTTCAGTACAATAGCAACTGAAGGATGGTGTGAAAACGATGACAAAAGATCAAAACAAAGACGACCGCATGGAACAAGCGGTCGCGAAAAAGAAAAAGAGGTCATTTTGGCGCTTGATGATTATGACGGTCGTTCTCTTTGCGGGAGCCATCACCGTCATGCAATTGTTCGACCAAGCTGGTAATGACGGACGCATCGAGGCAGGTGACGAGGCACCGAACTTCAAACTCGTTACACTCGACGGTTCGACCCTTTATGAACGTGACACATACGAAGGAAAAGGAATGCTTCTCAACTTCTGGGGTACTTTCTGTGAACCTTGTAAGAAAGAAATGCCAGTCGTACAAGAAAATTACGCAACACTCCAAGACATGGGTGTCGATTTTTGGGCGGTGAACGTCGGTGAGACGCCGCTTCGCGTCGATAACTTTGTGAACGACCTCGGTGTCGGTCTCGATTATCCGATCTTGATGGACACGAAGAGTGAAGTCGAGAAAGCCTATGGCATTTATAACTTACCTGTCACATTCGTCATCGATGGTGAAGGAAACGTAATCGAAAAATATGAAGGTGAACTCACGAAAGAGAAATTGATGGAGCTAGCCGAGAAGTCATTGTAAGCGAACGGGGGACGCACAGATGCTAGATATGAAATACGAAGGCGCTGATTTACGGTCGAAGCGTCGTCCTAAATCGGTCATTGACCGGGTGTGGAACTTCTTCGCATCGGTCAAAGTGGGATTGTGGTTGATTGCGCTGATTATTGTCGGCTCGGCAATCGGGACGATTTTCCCTCAAGAAATGTACATCCCACAACAGTTACCTCCAGAGCAATATTACTTGGAGGAATATGGGACGCCAGGTTCGATTTATTATGCACTTGGATTCCACAACCTATATACGTCATGGTGGTATATCGGTCTCATCGTCATGTTGACGCTCTCGCTCATCGTCGTATCGATTGACCGTGGTGTCCCGCTCTATAAAGCGCTAAAGAATCAGCCGGTTAGACGGACAGAGCGCTTTATGAAAGGACAACGCCTCTTCGGACAAGGCGAAGGAACAGACGCTCAGATTGACGAGATGGAAGTGTCGCTCAAGAAAAAACGGTATCAAATCAAACGGGACGGAGATGCCTTATTGGCTGAAAAACACCGTTTCGGTCGTTGGGGTCCATATGTGAACCACGTCGGCCTCGTCATCTTCTTCCTCGGGGCGATGCTCCGCGTCTTCCCGGCATTCCACACGGATACACTCGAGTGGGTTCGTGAAGGAGATACGGTCTCACTAGAGGCGACAGATGGGGAATACTATTTACGGAACGACCAGTTCATTCTTGAAATGTATGACCCGGAGAACAATGAGGAAGATGCGAAGTTCGCAGCTGCCATTGAAAAAGCCGGAGCCGTTCCAAAAAACTATGAGACGGAACTGACATTATTTAAGAAGACGGGAACGAACGAGGACGGATCGCCGCAACTCGAACAAGTCGATGTCGGTTCGACGAAAGTCAACCACCCGTTTAAGTTCGAAAAATATGAAGTGTATCAAGAGCAATATTCAAGTCGTCCGGAATTCTTGTCAATGTCGTTCATGCTCGCCGATAAACAGACAGGTGACGAGTATGGACCGTTCAAAGTCGACCTCGAAAATCCAGAAAAGTCGTATGACTTAGATGGTGTCACGGTCACATTGAAAGACTTGTATCCTGATTTTGAGGTGAAGGATGGACAACCGAACACGAAATCACCACGTGCACTGAATCCTGCCTTCTTCTTCGATGTCGAATCACCTGAAGGCGAGACGGAATCAAACTTGATCGGTATTCGACTTAACGTCGCTGATGAAGAAAACCGGTACGAGGTAAAGTTTGCGGGCACAGAGATGGCGAGCACGAGCGGTCTTCGAGTGAAGAGTGACTCGACGTACCCGATTCTGATCGTCGGTGCGACCATCTTCATGATTGGGATTGTGATGGGCATGTATTGGCCTCACCGCCGTGTCTGGATTCGTCGTCATGAAGATGAGGTACTCGTTGCAGGCTTTACGAACAAAAACCCGTCCTCGCTCCGTCGAGAGGTTTCGCCGTTATTAGAACAGGCCGGTTTACCGATGTGGGAAGACCAGGCGAGATTTACTTCGAAGCCGGAGAACGAGTCAACAGATGAAAGAGGGGAATCTTGATGGAATGGATTGAATGGAGCAGCCGTATGCTGTTTATCGCATTCTTCCTATACGCGATCTCGACGGTTCTCTTTACGATTGCCGTTAGTGGTATGCGTAAGGATCGGAACGTCAACCGTGTCGCCTATGGGAAGTATGCCTTCATCTTGGCAATTATCGGATTTATCGCCCAAATGACATATTTCTTTATGCGTTGGGCAGGTGTCGGCTATGCGCCGGTATCAAACTTATATGAATATACGACGTTCTTCGGCATGATGATGGTGCTCGGGTTCCTCGTCGTATACGGGATTTATAAAAATGATGTACTCGGCTTGTTCGCGATGCCAGTGGCGTTACTCGTCATCGCTTTCGCCTCGATGTTTTCAAGTGAGGTCGCACCGCTCATTCCGGCACTTAACAGTGTCTGGTTAAAAATCCACGTCACGACGGCAGCGCTCGGACAAGGGATTTTGGCCATCAGTTTTGCGTCAGGTCTCATTTTCTTATTGAATGAGACATCGATGAAAGAACAGTCTAAGTCAAGGACGTGGCTTGAAGTGACGATGTTCGTTCTCATGTGTACACTCGGGTTCATCATCGTGTCGATGCTCTTCAAAGGAATCGGTGCCGGTGGAGTCGTCGAATTTACGAATGACCGCGGTCAAGTCGAGACGTATGAATACTTCATGCCAATCCTATTCGTACCAGAAGGGGCACAGCTCTTGTCAGGAGCGAGCGGTTTGTCACTTGAGTTGCCGAATTGGATCAATACCCTCAAGTTGAACACGCTCATCTGGTCGGTCATCGGTGGTGTCGTGATTTACGCGTTGCTCCGTTTCGTGATTTTGCGAAAACGCATTGCTGAAGCGCTTCAACCGCTTGCGAAAAAGGTCGACCTCGACCTTGCTGATGAGATCAGCTATCGCTCGGTCGCAATCGGATTGCCTGTCTTTATCCTCGGCGGACTCATCTTTGCGATGATTTGGGCGCAGATTGCATGGAACCGTTTCTGGGGCTGGGATCCAAAGGAAGTATGGGCTCTCATTACGATGCTTATTTATATTTATTACTTGCATATGCGCATCCAGCGCGGCTGGACCGGAACGAAAGCGGCATGGTTATGTGTCGGTGGTTTTGCCATCATCATGTTTAACCTCGTCTTCGTCAACTTGGTCATCGCCGGTCTTCATTCATATGCATGACGCGAAAGAAGTCACAATTGTGACTTCTTTTTCATTTGGTCCATCAAATCATCGTTGTGAAGCGAAATAATAGAGTGGTATAGTTATGGCAGAGAGTGGAATGTTCACAATTGTGCAACATTCGCTACAACTCGTAATGGGTCTTAGGAGGGTTTCAAGTATGGCTGAGAAAACGAAGATTTTAGTAGTCGACGACGAAGAGAGAATTCGCCGACTTTTGAAAATGTACTTAGAACGTGAACAGTATGTGATTGAAGAAGCGGTCAATGGAGAAGAAGCACTCGCACTCGCTCTTGAAAACGAATACGACGTCATCTTACTTGATCTGATGATGCCGAAAATGGACGGAGTCGAAGTATGTACAGAACTCCGGAAAACGAAAGCGACACCGGTCATCATGCTTACGGCGAAAGGTGAAGAGATTGATCGTGTCCAAGGATTTGAAGTCGGAGCAGACGATTACATCGTGAAACCGTTCAGTCCTCGTGAGGTTGTCCTTCGCGTGAAGGCACTCCTTCGTCGTTCTGGCTCGACTAAATTCATGCAAACGAGTGAGAAATCAAAAGATTTGATTGTGTTCCCGCACTTGACGATTGACAATGATGCGCACCGCGTCACGGTCGACGGAGAAGAGATTGCCCTCACACCGAAAGAATATGAATTGCTGTTCTTCCTTGCGAAGCAGGTTGATAAAGTCTTTTCTCGTGAGCAGTTATTGAAAGAAGTATGGAACTATGAATTTTTCGGAGACCTTCGGACCGTCGATACGCATGTGAAACGTCTTCGTGAGAAATTGAATCGTGTCTCGCCTGATGCGGCTCATATGATCACGACTGTATGGGGTGTCGGGTACAAGTTCGAAGCTGCCAGTGAATGATGATTCGTCGAAACAGCATCGTCACGAAACTGTGGCTGACGATTCTCGTTTTGGTCAGCGTCATCTTATTCATCGTCTCGGTATTGATGCTTGAATTTTTCAATTCTTTTCACATCGACCAAGAACGTGGTCATCTCGCCAAACTTGGCGGACAAGTTCAGTCGGTGTTGTTGAATGAAGGTGACACGTCCCAGACAATCGATCAAATCATCGAAGTATATGGCGCGAACTATATTTTAGAAAACGGGACCACGCGCTCAAATTTCGGGAATCAAGTGGATGGGCTGATGGTTGAACTTGAGCGTCAGGATTGGGAAACCTATCAGGCAGTCGGGGAGACGGCCATCGGTAATTTCTCTTCTTTTGACGACCAAGCTGCTCTTGCCTACCGGACGACGTTTTCGTTATCGACCGGTCAATATACACTCTACTTACTTGAACCACTCGATGCGATTTCGAGTGCGAATGCCGGTGCTCGAACAATCATTCTTTGGACCGTCGCTTCGGCCATCATCGTGACGACCGTCTTCGCTTTCTTCTTATCGACACGGATCACGGCGCCGCTCCGAGCGATGCGGGATGCGGTTAATAAGACGGGGAAAGGTCAATTTGACTTGCGTCTTGAGACGAAGACTCGAGACGAGATCGGCGAACTTGCCGCCTCGTTCAACGCGATGAGTAGCCAGTTGGCGAAATATGTCGACGCTTTAGACCGAGAACGTCTGCAACTTGCCTCCATTCTTCGTTCGATGGCGGACGGTGTCATCACGCTTGACCGTCACGCAAACGTAATTGTCACGAATCCACAGGCTAGTCCATTGCTTCAAGACGGTCAGCCGCATGAAGTCGTACTGTCACTGTATGAAGAAGTGATGGAAGGGACGGCTGAGAAGACGATTGAAGTGAAACAAGATGACCGTTACTATACGTTAACGGTCACGCCGCTCATCGGAGAAGATGATTTTGAAGGAGCTGTCGTCGTCCTTCGCGACACATCTGAAAGCCACCGTCTCGATAAGATGCGGACCGATTTCGTGGCGAACATTAGTCATGAACTTCGGACACCGCTCGTGACGCTACAAGGTTATTCAGAGGCAATCATCGACGGGATGACAGAAAGTGACGAGGCGACGAAAGAGTTTGCGTCAATCATTTATGACGAATCTCTTCGACTTGCGCGACTCGTCAACGACTTACTTGATTTGGCCCGCATCGAATCGGGTAAAGAAACGATGCAATTCAGTTCGTTCGATATCGGTGATTTCTTGCCACGTGTCATGAGAAAGTTCAATCAAATGGCATCTGAAAAAGAGATTCGATTACAAACGGACATACCGCATCGACAGATTGAAGCAGACGGTGACCGACTCGAGCAAGTATTCACGAACTTGATCGGCAACGCGATTGCCCATACCGATTCAGGAGAGATTCGAATTGAGGCGACCGAGATGCCTGATGGGTTGCAGATTCGACTGTCCGACACAGGACACGGGATCCCGAAAGAGGACTTGCCGTTCGTGTTTGAGCGATTCTATAAAGCCGACAAAGCACGGACGAGCGGGTCGAAGACCGGTACCGGGATTGGTTTAGCCATCGTGAAAAATGTGATCGATGCCCACCATGGTACAGTCAGCGTATCGAGCACACTCGGTGTCGGGACGACGTTTGATATTTACTTACCATTTGAACAACCACACATCTCATAATGGTGACTCGTCTGAGTCACCATTTGTGGCATTTTAAAGGGGGAGCCGTAATGAAGCGATATACACGCACGGGTGACACGGGTGAAACGTCTCTAATCGGTAGCCGTGTCGACAAACACCATCCTCAAATCGAAGCGATGGGGCATCTTGATGAATTGAACAGTCACATCGGATTAGCGATTGCGCAACAGACCGACGAGTCGCTCCGGGAACAGCTGACGAAGATTCAGCACGACTTGTTTGACCTCGGTTCGGAGCTGATGTATACGGACGCGCCCCCGAAAACGGTCGATTTGTCGATTGTGACGGAACTTGAACAATGGATGGACGAATGGGAAAAATCATGTCCAGAACTTGTGCGTTTCATCTTACCGGGAGGAAGTGTCGCAGCGGCGAGCCTGCATGTGGCGCGATCCGTTTGCCGTCGTGTCGAACGAGATTTGACCGCACTCGGTGTCGCCGACCGACAACTTCCATATTTTAACCGATTGAGTGACTATCTTTTCACGGTCGCACGGTATGCGAATGTTGTCGCAGGCGTACCGGACCAAGAATATGCACGCGGCGCTGCCGTGTTTCAACCAAAACGAAAAAAGGAGTGATCGGCTGATGAAAGGAATCGAACAGTTCCAACATCAATTGCACTATTCGGTCTATCCGACCAAAAAATTTAAAACGACGACTTGCCTCGTCTCGTTTGCGGCCCCGCTGTCTCAGGACACGGTGGCAGACCGGGCACTGCTTCCATTCATTATGGAAAAATCGACAGAAGCTTATCCATCAATTGAGTTATTTCACACACCGCTAGAAGATTTATATGATACAAACTTGTATGCAGGCGCATCAAAAATTGGGAAAGAGCATGTCATTCAATTTCAACTCGAAGTCGTTAATGACAATCTTGTTGGTGAAGACGTCTTGAGTCAGGCCATTCAATTACTGGAGGAAGTGTTACTTCGTCCGAATGTTTATGATGGCGCCTTTCAACCGCTCATCGTGGAGCAAGAACGCCGATTGCAGCGTCAGCGAATCGAGTCAGTCTATGATGACAAGATGCGTTTCGCTCAACAGCGTCTGCAAGAGATGCTCGGAGGCGAGCTCGCCATCCCGTCTCTCGGTACGCTCGAACAACTCGACCACGTTACACCCAAATCGCTTTACGATGCTTATCAATCGATGATTCAGAACGATCGTGTCGACATTTATGTCGTCGGCGATGTCGACCGTCAACAAGTCGAACAGGCATTTAACCCGCTCGAATCGCTCGGGACGCGTCAGCCGAGACGTCTGCCCGAACCGAGCCGTGGTGAGTTCAAACGCTTAGAAGAGCATCAAGACATCAAGCAAAGTAAACTTCATCTCGCCTACGCGATTGACGTCGACCCGCGGACAGAAGATGCCATCCGTATGCAAGTCGTGAACGGATTATTTGGTGGTTTCCCGCACTCGAAGCTGTTCATGAACGTCCGTGAAAAGGAAAGTTTGGCCTACTACGCCGCTTCACAATACAGTTCACTCAGTCGAAAACTGTTCGTGTATGCGGGGATTGACGCATCAAATCAGCATAAGACCGAGCACATTATTGAAGAGCAATTAAAAGCGCTTCAGGCGGGTGAATTCGAAGACGAGACGTTACAACAGACGAAAGAAATGTTGTTCCACCAACGTCGTCAACTCGGAGATAGCCCTCGTCAGTTGATTGCTTGGATGAGTGGCGCGGACGTTCGCCCATTCTCATTAGACGAAGAGATGGCCGTCATTGAAAATACGACACGCGACCATGTTATCGCTCTCGCAAATGAAATCACGCTCGAAGCTGTCTATTGCTTGAAAGGAGGAGAAGCATGAAACTAGATTTTCCAAACGTCGGAGAGACATTACATCACCACGTTCTCGATAATGGCCTCTCCGTGTATTTGCTGAAGAAGACTGGGTATGAGAAAACGTTCGCGACGTTCACGACGAAATATGGTTCAATTGACCGTTGCTTCAAATTAGAGGATTGGGTAGAGGTGCCAGACGGAATCGCACATTTCTTAGAGCATAAGATGTTCGAAAAAGAGGATGGCGATGTCTTCCAACAGTTCGGTCGTCAAGGGGCGTCAGCGAATGCCTTCACCTCATTCACGCGGACAGCATACTTGTTCGGGGCGACATCGAATGTGCCGGAAAACGTGCAAACCCTACTCGATTTCGTTCAAGAACCATATTTCACAAAAGAGTCAGTCGAGAAAGAGAAGGGCATCATCGGTCAGGAAATCCAAATGTATCAAGACAATCCGGGATGGCGTCTTTATTTCGGATTGATTGAAGCGATGTATGAGACGCATCCCGTCAAAATCGATATCGCCGGAACAATCGAATCAATCTCAAAAATCACGGCAGAAGATTTGTATACGTGTCATCAGGCGTTCTACCATCCGAGCAACATGGCGTTGTTCGTTGTCGGGAACATCGAGCCGGATGAGATGCTTGAATTGATTCGTGACAATCAGGCAACTAAATCTTTTGACGCGCCACTTTTGAGCGCACGTGAGACGGTGGAAGAGCCGACCACGGTTCGTCTGTCAGAACGGGTCATTGAGATGGATGTCTCGGTTCCGAAAGTGATGATTGGCTATAAAGATCTCCCACAAGCTGGAGAAGCTGGTCTCAAACAAGAATTGACGGTGGAACTCCTCATGCACGCGCTCTTCGATACGACAGCACCGCTTTACACGGAGTTGTACGCAGAAGGGTTAATTGATGATGCGTTCTCATTTGATTATACGTCAGAAGAGGCGTTCGCCTTCGCCGCCCTGTCGATGGAAACGTCCCATGTCGATGCTTTTGTCGAACGTGTCACGGGTGCGTTGGAGCGTCCGCTTCATCTTGATCAAGAGACGCTCGATCGTAAGAAGCGGATGATGCAGGGACAATTTTTAAAAGCACTGAATTCGCCAGAGTTTATCGCGAACCAGTTCTCACGCTATGCACTCAATGATGGAAACTTGTTCGAGATTCCGAATTTAATCGATGCCATCACATTAGATGAACTTCAAGAAGCATACGTGCGATTGTTCCGAAGTGAGCAACGAACAGTGTGCGTTGTCAAAAAACCATGAAGACGTTAATTGTTGGAGCGAGCGGCGCGATTGGACGTGCCGTCTCGCTCGCTTTTCGTGAGGATGAGCTTTTGCTACATGCGAATCAGGGGCGTGAGACGCTTTCTCGAATGATTGAGGCGGAAAAGTTGCAGGCTGAACTGATTATCTGTGACTTATCGGACCGAGCAGAAGTAGAGAAGTGGGTGTCGTCAATCGATACCGTTGATCGCATCGTATACGTCGCCGGTCACGCGCTACATGGGCTTGTCGTCGACCAATCGATAGATGAGCTGGATCGACTTTACGAGGTGCATGTACGTGCCATGGTTCGGTTGATTCAGTCAGTTGTTGCGCGTAAACCGTATGACCATCGACTAGATATTGTCGTCGTTTCAAGCGTTTGGGGTGAAGTCGGGGCAGCAGCCGAAGTGTTCTATTCTACCGTCAAAGCGGCACAACTAGGGTTTGTCAAAGCGTTTGCACGTGAAGCAGGACCGTTCCAAGTTCGAATCAATGCAGTCACACCAGGGTGGATTGATACGCCAATGAATGATACGGTAGAAGAGTCGAAACAAACCGTGATGGATGATATTCCACTTGGGCGTCTTGGTACCACTGAGGACGTGGCGAAGACGATTCGCTTTTTATGCTCATCGGATGCTTCATATATGACCGGCACAGTATTACGTGTTGATGGCGGTTGGCAATGATCTCATCATGATGCATAAACCAGTTCTTTTCAATTCTTCTAAAATAATTTAAAATAGGCAAGGTAGCGAACTCGCTCGAAAGGATGGATGGGGATGGAACATAAATTCGAAGAGTGGTATCTCGAATATGAATTGTGTCAAAATCGACCAGGTATCCTTGGGGACATCGCGTCTCTCATGGGAATGCTTCAGATTTCCATCGTCACCATTAATGGGGTCGACCTGCAGCGCCGTGGCATGTTGCTCAAAGCTCCAGCCGCTGATCATGTCCATCGACTCGAGCATATTTTAAAACGAATGGAAGCAATCGCAGTCATCAAATTGCGCCGTCCGAAATTAAGAGACCGGATTGCAATCCGACATGGTCGATACATCGACCACGACAGTGATGATAAGAAAACGTTCCGTTTCGTCCGAGAAGACTTAGGGATTCTCGTTGATTTCGTAGCAGAACTGATGAAAGAAGAACGTCATCTATTGATTGGCGTTCGGGGGAATCCGCGCGTTGGCAAAACAGAATCCATCGTCGCCGCCAGTGTGTGCGCGAACAAACGGTGGCTGTTCTTGTCATCGACACTCATGAAACAGACTGTCCGAACCTCTTTGTTTGAAGAAGAGCGGGAAGGCGATCATGTATACATAATCGATGGAGCCGTCTCTACGCGTACGATGGACGAGCGACACCGCCAACTGATCCGTGAGGTCATGCGGTTGCCTGCCGTGAAAGTCATTGAACACCCTGATCTTTATGTCCGAAACACCGATTGCGTGTATGAAGACTTTGATTATATTATTGAATTGAGAAACAATCCGGATGAGACGATTGTCATCCCACAAGAAACGCATCGTGAGTCAGAATGGTTTGAATAATTATGTGAATGGAAGGTGTGGACCCCTGTGACAGAACTAGGGACTTTTTTGAAACAAAAGCGTGAGGAGAGCGGATTAACGCTCGACCAAATCCAGCAGACGACGAAGATTCAAAAACGCTATATCATCGCGATCGAGGAAGGTGATTACAAAAATCTCCCTGGCTCTTTCTATGCACGGGCGTTCATTAAAACGTATGCGGAGTCACTCGGTCTCGATGTGGATGAATTGTATGAGACTTACGCAAAAGATTTACCAAAAATCGAAGCACAGCCATCCGTTCAACTTTCTCGTAAAAAGACGTATTCAAAAGCGTCCGAGTCGACGAGTCGAGTGTCGAGATGGGTTCCGAAAGTACTTCTCGCTCTCACCGTCTTCTTGCTTATTACAGCAATCTATTTTGCCGTGAGAAGCATCGATTTCGGTGGACAAGACGCAAGTCCGGCTGAACCACCGAGTTCAAATGTCACACTCGACCAGAACGAGGATGTTCCAGCGGATGAACCAGCCGAGGAAGAACCTGCATCAGAGGAGCCTGCTGAGGAAGAACCATCAGCAGAATCTGGTCCGATTGCGGTAACGGAATCGAACGGAGCGGACATCACATATGAGCTCGCGACGAGCGATAAACTATCGACCGAGATTTATGTGAAAGAATCGCCAGCCTCATATGTCGGTGTTCGTGATACGTCACTTGAAGGTCCATTCCTTGCGCCGGAATATCCGAACCAATCGAAACAGAATCCGATTGTCATTGAAGATGCTGAAACGGACACGTTACGAATCCGGATTGGACTTATCGCAGGTGTTGAGAAAATCGTCGTCAACGGTCGCGAGCTCGAGCTTCAAGAGTCTCCGGTCACACAAAATATATTTGTAAAGAGAGTCGACGCAGAATAAGTCGACTCTCCTTCTAAGAGGAGGCGTTCTACATGAACCTACCTAACCGATTGACGATGTTACGCGTGGTGTTGATTCCCGTATTCGTCGTCTTACTCGCTGTTGATTTTGATTGGGGAAACATTGCCTTTTTAGGTGCTGAAATCCCGCTACACCAATTTATCGCTGGTGTCATCTTTACCATTGCGGCCATTACAGACTGGTTGGACGGTCATTTGGCGCGAAAACACAACTTGGTCACAAACTTCGGTAAATTCATGGACCCGCTCGCAGACAAACTACTCGTGACAGCGGCGCTCGTGTTGCTCGTCGAGATGGACCTCGTGGCTGCATGGGTCGTTGTCGTGATTCTTTCTCGTGAGTTTGCAGTTACAGGTCTACGACTTGTCGCTGCTGATGAGGGGATTGTCGTCGCGGCAGGTAAGTCAGGAAAAGCCAAAACATGGGTGCAACTGTTCGCCATCATTTTCCTCCTATTCGGTAACCCGATCTTCAGTTATGTCGGTATCCCGTTTGGAGAATGGGCGATGTGGTTGGCACTCGCACTCACGATTTACTCAGGTGCCGAGTATTTCGCACAAAACTACAAGATTATTGTGAAGTCGATGTAAGTCGACAAAGACGAGTTGGTTGATCTAGCTCGTCTTTTTTTTGAAGTCGAGGAGGAAATAAGATGAAACGAGCCGAAATCATTGCGGTAGGAAGCGAGTTGCTCTTAGGAGAAATCGTCAATACGAATGCGAGTTACATATCGGAACAACTGTCGAAATACGGTGTCTCGGTCTTGTATCATCAAGTTGTCGGGGATAACGTGGAACGAATGCGGGAGACGTTCGAGATTGCGCGTCGTCGTTCAGACCTTGTCATCGTTACGGGTGGACTTGGACCGACGGCAGATGATGTCACAAAGACAGTCTTGTCTGATCTGCTCGAACGCCCGATTGTTCGAGACGAAGAGGCGTTTCACACGATTCAACAATTTCTTCAGTCACGTAACCGTGAGATGAATGAAGGGGACGCTCGTCAGGCGGACGTCTTGTCAGGTGCGAACGTTTTACAAAATCCGGTCGGTCTGGCTCCAGGTATGTGGATTGAAGGGGAGACGACGTGGATGCTACTTCCTGGTGTGCCACGCGAGATGCGGGCGCTCATCGATGCGACGTTTCCGCAAAAGTTTTCAGGCGCGACGCTCGTCTCGGAATCGTTACGATTTTATGAAATTGGAGAGTCTGCCCTCGATGATGCCGTCAAAGACTTGTTGAATGGGTCTAACCCGACTGTCGCACCTTATGCTGAGACAGGAGAAGCGAGACTTCGAATCAGTGCTCGGGCGGTAGATGATACGGCTGCACGACTGATGATTGAAGAAATGAAAGATGAAATCTTACGACGTGTCGGTTCGTTTTATTTCGGGTCAGATGATGAAACGATTGCCTCATACCTCGTGCAATCATTGACACGTCATCACCAAACACTGGCAATTGCTGAGTCATTGACCGGAGGAGAAGTCCAATCGATGATCACATCGACTCCAGGAGCATCGGCTGTCTTTTTAGGGGGAGTCGTTACCTATTCAGATGAGCTAAAAAATAGGTATTTAGGGGTCGCTCTTGATACAATTGAACAGCACTCAGTCGTCTCAAAAGAAGTTGCTTATGAGATGGTAGATGGATTAGTTAAACAAACGAATGCGGACTACGCGCTCTCGTTCACCGGTGAAGCTGGACCAACCTCAAATTCAGGGCGTCCCGTCGGTACGGTCTACATCGGGATGAAAACACCGGATGGAATCGAGGTCATCGAGCGTGTTTATCCGCATCAAGAACGTAACGTCATTCGGATGCGGGCTGCAAAAGATGGACTATGGGCCCTCATTCAACGAATTAAAAAAGGCGAATAAATGTTCGTAAAAAACTTGTGTATCGCTATATGTTCACGTATAATGAAAGTATCAATTAAAGGAGGCTCATTTATCTATGAGTGATCGTAAACAAGCGTTAGAAATGGCATTGCGCCAAATTGAGAAACAATTCGGTAAAGGCTCGATTATGCGCCTTGGTGAAAATACAGACCAACAAGTATCGGTCATCCCTTCTGGGTCGATTGCCCTCGACGTCGCACTTGGAGCGGGTGGATATCCACGCGGTCGTGTCATTGAAGTGTACGGACCAGAATCTTCAGGTAAGACGACTGTTGCTCTTCATGCGATTGCAGAAGTTCAAAAACGTGGCGGTCAAGCTGCGTTCGTCGATGCCGAGCATGCGCTCGATCCAAAGTATGCTAAAAATCTTGGCGTCAACATCGATGAGTTGTTGCTCTCTCAGCCAGATACAGGAGAACAGGCGCTCGAGATCGCTGAAGCGCTCGTTCGCTCGGGAGCAGTTGATATCCTCGTCGTCGACTCGGTTGCGGCACTCGTACCGAAAGCCGAAATCGAAGGGGAGATGGGAGACTCGCACGTCGGTCTTCAAGCTCGTTTGATGTCTCAGGCACTTCGTAAATTGTCTGGTGCAACGAACAAATCGAAAACAATCGTCATCTTCATCAACCAAATTCGTGAGAAAATTGGAATCATGTTTGGTAACCCGGAAACGACACCTGGTGGTCGTGCCTTGAAGTTCTACTCTTCAGTACGCCTCGAAGTACGTCGTGCAGAAACGCTCAAACAAGGTCAAGATATGGTCGGGAACCGTACGAAGATCAAGATTGTAAAAAATAAGATTGCACCACCATTCAAGACGGCGGAAGTCGACATCATGTACGGTGAAGGGATTTCACGTGAAGGGGAACTCATCGACATCGGTGCAGACCTCGATATCGTTCAAAAGAGCGGTGCATGGTACTCGTTCAACGAGGAGCGTCTCGGTCAAGGTCGTGAAAATGCGAAACAATACATGAAAGAAAATCCAGCCATCGCGGCCGAAGTGGAACGTCAAATTCGTGATCACTACGGCTTGAACGGAGAAAAAACAGTCACAGTTGAAGGTGAAGACGACGAAGTTCTCTCACTTCTTGATGACGAATAAGCACATGGTCTCACTCGGAATCATCCGAGTGAGATTTTTTTAGTATAATTTTTAGGCAATTGGTAGTTCTATCCTGTCCGTGCATTGCATTCTCTCTCTTAAATAAGTACAATAAAGTTATGCGCGGGCTTGCCTGCGTTACTCACTTATTAAAAAAATAAAATAACCTTGCGAAAGGGAGGTGAACATGATGGAATGGCTATACTGGCTTATTCTGATCCTCCTTTTGCCGATAGCTTTTGTTGCAGGTTTTTTTGTGCGTAAATCGATCGCCGAAGCGAAGATTCAAGGTGCCGAGACGGAAGCGACTAAGATTGTAGAACAAGCAAAACAACAATCGGAAGCGATGCAAAAAGAAGCACGGCTTGAAGTAAAAGAAGAGATGATTCAACTTCGTAATGAGACGGAACAAGAATTGCGTGAACGTCGCGAAGACCAGAAAGTGAAAGAGAATCGCCTCGTTCAAAAAGAAGAGCTTCTCGACCGCAAAGCAGATATGCTCGAGCGGAAAGAAGATTCGCTAGATGAACAGGAGCGCGGGCTCGAAAAACGCAAACGTGAAGCAGAAATGCTCGAAAGCAAAGTGGAGGACTTATACGAAGAGGCACGCCAAGAACTTGTACGCGTGGCAGCCCTCTCGAAAGATGAAGCACGTACCATCATCATGGACGAAGCGAAGCAGGAAGCGCTTCACGATGCTGCTCTCCTTCAAAAAGAAATCGAGCAAAAAGCAAAACAAGAAGCGGATAAAAAAGCGAAACACCTCTTATCTCTCACGATGCAACGATACGCTGCTGAACATGTCGCGGAGACGACGGTATCTGTCGTCAACTTACCGAGTGATGAGATGAAAGGTCGCATCATCGGGCGTGAAGGACGTAACATCCGTACGCTCGAGACGTTGACTGGAATTGATCTCATCATCGATGACACGCCAGAAGCGGTCATTTTGTCAGGTTTCGATCCGGTTCGCCGTGAAATCGCCAAAATGACGCTCGAAAAACTCGTTCAAGACGGGCGCATCCACCCGGCTCGCATTGAAGAGATGGTAGAGAAGTCTCGTCGTGAAGTCGATGAGCGCATTCGTGAGTACGGAGAAGAAGCTACTTTCGAAGCCGGTATTCACGGACTCCATCCAGACCTCGTCAAGACACTCGGTCGCATGCGCTATCGTACGAGTTATGGACAGAACGTCTTGTCTCACTCGGTCGAGGTGGCACATCTTGCCGGGATGATGGCAGCCGAACTCGGGGAAGACGTCACACTCGCGAAGCGAGCTGGACTCTTGCACGATATCGGAAAAGCGATCGACCACGAAGTCGAGGGCAGTCACGTCGAAATCGGAGTAGAGCTTGCAACGAAGTACAAGGAACATCCGGTCGTCATCAACTCGATTGCTTCCCACCACGGGGACGTTGAGGCGACATCGACGATTGCAGTACTAGTCGCAGCAGCTGACGCCTTGTCGGCAGCTCGCCCTGGAGCTCGTCAAGAGACGCTAGAAAGCTACATTCGCCGTCTCGAACGACTCGAGTCAATCTGTGAGTCGTTTGAAGGTGTCGAGAAATCGTATGCGATTCAAGCGGGACGTGAAGTTCGGATTATCGTTCGCCCTGACGTCGTCGACGATGTCGTCGCCGGTAAGATGGCACGCGATATTTGTAAACGAATCGAGGATGAACTCGATTATCCTGGACAAATTAAAGTGACGGTTATTCGTGAAACACGTTCCGTCGATTATGCGAAGTAAACGAAGCGGAGAATTTCTCCGCTTTTTCTGTTTGAGGGAGGATTTTATATGAAAATTTTATTTATCGGTGATGTCGTCGGGAAACCCGGTCGAGATATTTTGAGCAATCAGATTGGTCGGTTGAAAGACAAATACAACCCGACGTTCATGCTCGTCAACGGTGAGAATGCGGCAAACGGTCGTGGTCTCACGAAAAAGATTTATCAACAGTTTTTAGAACTCGGCTTCCATGGGGTGACGATGGGGAACCATACATGGGATAACCGTGACATCTTTGATTGGATCGACGATGCCGACCGGATCGTCCGTCCAGCAAACTATCCGGACGGGACACCTGGGGTCGGGATGATGAAGTTAAAACAAAATGGAAAGAAATTGGCAGTCATTAACGTCATGGGCAATGTCTTCTTGCCATCCCTTGACTGTCCGTTCCGTACCGTCGATCGTCTCGTTGAAGAAGTGCGTGACGAGGTAGACGCCATCTTCGTCGATGTCCATGCCGAGGCGACAAGTGAGAAGATTGCGATGGGGTATCACCTTGACGGGCGTGCCCAAGCCGTAGTCGGGACGCATACGCACGTACAGACGGCAGATGAACGTGTCTTGCCGAACGGGACAGCGTATATTACCGACGTCGGGATGACGGGTCCACTTGACGGGGTACTCGGGATGGATGCATCCGTTGTTTTAAAAAAATTTATGACACAACTCCCAGTTCGGTTTGAAGTTGCCGAGGGACGGGAACAACTTAATGGAGTTTTCATTACAATCGATGATCAGACGAAACGAGCGACAAAAATCGAACGAATACACCTAGATGATCAGACCGTCTGGTTTGATTGAACAACCTACCCGAGGGGGAAACAAGAATGGACGTACTCAAAGTTTCGGCAAAATCGAACCCTAACTCCGTTGCGGGTGCTTTAGCGGGTGTGCTACGTGAAAAAGGAACGTGTGAGATACAGGCGATTGGGGCAGGTGCGCTGAATCAGTCCATCAAAGCCGTCGCGATCGCCAGAGGCTTCGTCGCGCCAAGCGGTCTCGATTTGATTTGCATTCCAGCCTTTACCGATATTATGATTGACGGAGAGGAACGTACTGCCATCAAGCTCATCATTGAGCCACGATGAGCGGTCGGGACATAGGTCCTATTCTTGTGAAGAGGAGCCATCGGCGCGGATGGCTCCTCTTTTTTTGTGGAAAATGGACGTTCCGTCTTCTCAGTTTCGTCATTTTATGACAAGATGATAAAGAACGTATCGTTCGATCATAAGAGACAAGAGGGGGACGTTTTCAATGGAACAACTCGTGTCAACCACAGAGAAGGAAACAACGACACCAGTAATGAAAGCGATTCAAAAGCACACGGCCGGTTTTGGGGCAAAACTGGTCGAGGTACCAGTTCCGACGCCAGGGCCTGGAGAAGTACTCATTCAAGTCAAAGCGACATCGATTTGCGGGACCGATGTTCATATCTATGAGTGGGATGAATGGTCACAGAGCCGCGTCAAACCACCGTATGTATTCGGTCATGAGTTTTCGGGAGAAGTCGTGGCACTCGGGGAAGGGACGAAACGCATCAAAATCGGACAGACCGTATCCGCTGAGACTCATATCGTCTGCCATCAGTGTAAACAATGTTTGCGTGGACAGTATCACATCTGTAAAAATACAAAAATCATCGGTGTGGACACGCAAGGTTGTTTTGCAGAATACGTCGTTATGCCTGAAGAGAACCTATGGGTAAACCCGGAAACGATGCCGGCCAAACTTGCATCCATTCAAGAACCGCTCGGAAACGCGGTACACACGGTGCTAGCGAGTGACGTGTCTGCCAAATCGGTCGCCATCGTCGGATGCGGACCAATCGGACTCATGGCGGTAGGCGTTGCCAAAGCAGCTGGTGCGAGTCGCGTCTATGCGATTGATGTCAATCCGTATCGCTTAAAGCTCGCAGAAGAGATGGGGGCAGATGTCGTCATCAACAGTTTAGAAGAGAATCCGCTCGAATTGATTGAACGGGAGACGGAAGGAGACGGAATCGATGTCGTCTGTGAGATGAGCGGTCATCCGATTGCCATCGACCAGGCGTTCAAAATGGTCACGGCAGGCGGGGATGTCAACGTCTTGTCGCTCCCGGCTCGTCCGGTCGCCATCGACCTTACGCGTGATGTGGTCTTTAAAGGTGTTCGTGTCCAAGGAATTACGGGACGGAAGATGTATGAGACGTGGGGCCAAGTCTCGACGATGCTCGCGACAGGTCAGTTGAATGTCGAACCGATCATCACGCACGTCTTCAAGCTCGAAGAGTTCGAAAAAGGGTTCGAACTCATGCGGGCAGGGAAATGTGGGAAGGTCGTCTTAATACCTTAAAGGGGGAAACAACATGGCATTTGAACATATTACAGAAGCAATCAATGAGATGAAAGAACAGGGGACGTTCCGTAAGCTTGTCCCACTCGAATCGGCACAAGGGAACGAAGTGACAATCGACGGGAAGTCACTCGTCCAGCTGTCATCAAACAACTACCTCGGACTTGCGAATCATCCACGTTTGAAGCAGGCAGCGATTGAAGCGGTCGAAGAGTACGGCGCAGGAACAGGATCAGTGCGTACGATTGCTGGTACGTTCGAGATGCACGAAGCGTTCGAGCGCGAACTCGCCGAGTTCAAACATACGGAAGCCTCACTCGTCTTCCAATCAGGATTCGCGACGAACCTCGGGGTCTTGTCTGCACTTCTCGGACCGGAAGATGTCGTCATCAGTGACGCACTCAACCATGCGTCAATCATCGACGGAATTCGTCTCACGAAAGCGGCGCGACGCATTTATAAGCACGTCGACCTCGAAGACTTGGAGAAGGCGTTAAAAGAGACACAGGATTATCGAACGCGTCTCGTCGTGACGGACGGAGTGTTCTCGATGGACGGGAACATCGCACCACTTCCGGCAATCGTCGAACTTGCAGAGAAATATGACGCTGCTGTCATGGTCGATGATGCGCACGCATCTGGCGTTCTCGGGAAGAACGGTCGCGGAACGGTCAACCACTTCGGTTTAGACGGACGTGTCGCGTTACAGGTCGGGACGCTCTCGAAGGCAATCGGTGTCTTAGGCGGCTATGTTGCCTGTTCACAAGACGTACGCGATTACTTGATCCACAAAGGTCGTCCGTTCCTCTTCTCGACATCACATCCACCGGCAGTCGTAGCGGCGAACCGTGAAGCGATCCGTGTCATGAAAGAGGAAGAAGAGTTGTTCGACAAGTTGTGGGCGAACACGGAATTCTTCAAGAACGGCCTACGTGACCTCGGTTTCGATATCGGACATGCGACGACACCAATCACCCCGGTCATGCTTGGCGAAGAGACGCTTGCGCATACGTTCTCAGACAAATTGAAAGAGCATGGCGTATTCGCTCAGAGTATCGCTTTCCCGACGGTTGAGCGTGGAAAAGCACGCATCCGGACCATCGTCACAGCGGAGCACACAAGAGATGACCTCGAACGTGCACTTGAGGCGTTCAAAACAGTCGCAGAAGAATTGAATGTGACACTACACGCATAAACGAGGACTGCAGACAATCTGTCTGCAGTTTTTTGATGAGATCTGTACACGAAATCGATTATATTCAGATAGAGCATAGATAGGGTAAACGAGAAATGTAGCATTTTCTTTGATATTTCAATTACCGTATTATTAGATTTTTATAAATCAAAAAGAGCGAGGAAAAGCTATGTTTCAGCAAGGAATATTTCAAGTGGGAATGGTGTTAGATCGAGAGACGTTTTCCATTCTAACGATTTCACCACCATTCATCATAAATGTGATTTTTAGTGTCTTGATTGTGGTATATGTCTTGTACTTTCGGAGTGAGGGTTGGAAAGAGAAATTGTGGAACGTTGTACTAATGTGCTACGCGCTCTTATTCATCTCTGTCTATATAGGAGCCTGGTTTGTGAGGCTGAAATACAACCTTACACCGAGTTTCAGTGAGTCGTTCGCCCTCGAATCCTTTCCTGGATGGAAGGTTTTTTTCAAGCAATGGATTGAGAACGGGATAGAAGAACCGAATTTGACAGCGAATGCGATTACGTTTGGTGCATTGTTGTTCTACTCTCGGAAGTTGAAAAGTAGAATTATGTGGGTGTTAAGATTAATTGCAATGATTCCTGTCAGTTTGTTTTTCATCATGTATATTCCGCAATTCCTTAGTTGGTTAATCCGATAAAAAAGAAGCAAGGCGCATTGCCTTGCTTAAATCATGAGTATCCCTCTAAATCCTCGAGACGCATAATAAGAATCTGCACCATTGTGATAGACAAAAGTGTGATCATAACGGCGGTCGCAGAACAGGGCGCCGCCATTTTGACGAATCTCATTCGGTGTCAGAATCCAACTCGAGGTCTTCAAATCGAATTGACCGAGCGTTTGTAAATGTCGGTATGTTTTTTCGTCGAGAAGGGTTATGCCCATCTGTTCAGATAGGGCGACCGCGCTTCCGACGGGCTTATTCTTTTTACGTGCCTCAAGAGCTGGTTCGTCATAACAGAGACTTCGTCGACCGCTCGGACTCTCGACTGAACAGTCGCAAAAAGCGAGATCTCCGTTTGGGAGACGAATCACGTCTGGTTCTCCGCCGGTCTGTTCCATTAAGGAGAGTGTAGCCAACTTGTCCTGATTAACTTGAATTCGTTCCAATACGTCTGACCAGATGAGGTCAGGATGACGTTCAACGTTTTCGGTAAAGCGAGACTCTAACGTATTTAATAACTCGAGTGTTTCTTCGTGTGAAAGCTTCGACATGGGAATCACTCCGATCATTTGTTTCTTCTAGTATACGATATTAGTCGATACTGTTTGTCTATTCTATTGTGAGAAAGGGGAATCCAAATTGAATTTTGATGAAATAAACGTTGAGCATCTAAAGGTAAACTCATTTCAGACAATTGATCTGTTCACATTGAAAACAGACTATTTGAGTCGATTGCCTGTCGGTTCATATCGAGTCACAGACTACTGTGAACTTGATGTGATTGTCACAAAGTCACAATTAGGACGACTTCGGTACGTTGATTTAAGCTTACCGTTGGGCGTGTATATAGAGGGTCGACTTCTCTTTTTGTATGATCCGTATCGTCGTGAGATTTATTCAACACATGCACGAGTCGATTATCCAAATGAACAAAGTATCTCGACTGTTGATTTCTTATGTGCTCATAGTCACGACTTTCATGATCCTGATTCGTATTCACTGAAGAGTGAAAGAGTGTTTAACTTACCGTCGGACAGCAACTGGAGGGAATTTGGGTTACCAAAAGTGACATCGGCCCCATCGTTCATCTCCCGACTATTTACATTCCTAGACGTATCTTCTTTTCAGGTGCTGTCGAAGAATAATCGATTTCTATCTGATCTCAAAAAATGGGCAGATCAGACAAAGTGTGAGTACAGTATTGAACATAATGAAAAATGGATGTGGTCGAATGACTATATGATGACCTGTAATTTTTCAAATGTATCTGAAGTTGAACTTCTTCAATTGGTTACGATGATTGAGGCAAGTGGAGAATTAGAAGGAATTCGTTTTTTGATTAAGACCGAAGCGTGTATTCTGTCACTTTTTATTTTAGGAGATATGAAGCAAGGCTATGGCGTAGGAGTATTTCAATACGGGAGTGACGAATAGGGAAAATTAAACACTGGATTGTAATTGAATAGAACGTCCAACTATTTATTTCGGTGGAAAATTCTATACAACAGGCGCCCTCTTTTAGAGAAGGCGCCTGTTGCTTATACAGATGATACGGTTAACATGGACTGTTCAGTTAATCGTCCGATCCAAATCAACGGAAGGGTCAAAAGTGCTCCGAGAAGGTAAACCGAATCAATCGGTAGTCCGTCCGCGAGAAGACCGAACAGCAAACTCCCCACACTGAATGCAAGGGCGTATCCTGTCTGTTGCACACTATATACATAAGGAAGCTGTGTAGCCGGAATCTGTTCTTGAATGACGGTGTTCGTCTGGATGATGCGGATTTGTGTAGCTGCGCCTTGAATGACTAACGCCAAAATCGCAAACGCGAGATGTGCAGTCATGCCGAACAAGAGGGCGGCAACAATGGATATGATAGCGGTCGACGGTAACGATGGCGCTCGTCGAGACCGATAAAGATGGGCACTCGCCGCAATCATACTGATCAAAAATGCTGCGTTGAGCGTCCCCCACCAGCCCGTATCGACTTGTAGATGTCGCTCGAGATAGACGAGAAGTAATGCCGAAATCCAGAGCGTGCTGACAAATGATTCATACGTCACAAACCATGTCACACGACGGGCGAATGGTGACGTTCTTACATAAGTAAGACTAGCGCGTAAGGTAATCGATTCATCCGTTCCATCATCGACGACTTCCGCAAGCGATTGATAGAAGTATATCGTCACGATCGTAGAGAGGCTGAAAAGAACGAGTGAAACGATTAATGCGAAAGCGCTCGACGTGAAAGAGACGAGCATCGTCCCGAGTGGCCACATGGCGAGCTGGATGAACTGGTTGGACCCTTGAACCAGGCTGTTTGCTTGTTGACGATTCTTCGTCAATCTTGGGATGAATGACGCTTGGATCGGACGCGCGAACCCATCGAGGAAAGCGATCAACACGACAAGTCCGAGAACTAGAATCGAATCCGTTAAGAGGACGAGAACAAGGGTGACCGTCTTCATCAGTTGTGACAGGACGAGCGTTTTCCCTAGCGAGTAGCGGCTGAGGATACGGGCGAAAAAGAGTCCGCTGAGTGTCATACCGGCAGTCACGGCAATCGGGAAGCTGGCCGCCATGAAAGCGGACCCGGTTTGTTGATACAACGAGGCAATGAGCGCGACGATGTATAGGACATCGCCAATGTTTGCGAGCCATTGGCTAACGAGCAATGTGTAAAACGATTTCATCACAAATCTCCTCCGAATCTATTCAATTGGGTGGGTTGGACGAATCGTTTTTACACATTTACACCTCTTCATAAAATAATATGAAAATAATTATACAAAATTTGATTAATTCTGTAAACTTGTCATATGATCGCAATTGTAAATATTAGGAGGGGGGAATGAATCAACAAGCTTTGAAACTAGTCGGTAAAAAGAAGTTGGAGTGGGTTACAACACGAGTACCAGCTCTTGAAGCAGATCAAGCTTTGATTGAAACCATCGCTACAGCCATTAGTGTTGGGGCAGAGCTTCCGCAATTCTATGAAAAAGAGTTACATATCGTCGGATCAAATGACGGTTGGGACTATAGAGAACATTTCAAGTGGTTTTTTGAAGCGAGTTGGCAAACCTCATACATACAAGAGATTTTTGAGTTGAACATTGATCAATATAGCTTAATTGCTACGTTTGAAAGACTAAGTGCACATGTCATCAATCCAATTGAGGTTGCAGTGACGTATAAAGGCGAATTGATAAATAACGAATGATAAGGATGAATCCATATGCTTGATTATAAAATAAATGACGAGATCGCATTGAGAATGTTCAATACAGACGATGCAGAAGCACTATTCAAACTAACGATGGTATCGAAACCTTATCTGCGAGAGTGGCTCGGTTGGCTTGACTACATTGAAACAGTAGAAGACTCAAAGCAGAACATAGAAGGACGAATCAAAGGACTGATTGAGACGGGTGGATTCCCAAAATCATTCGCTGTGATTTATAAAGGCGTGCTTGCCGGGACAATCGGATTTAATGAAATCGATCGTGGAATCCAATGTGGCACGATTGGGTATTGGCTCGGACAAAATTTTCAAGGGAAGGGCATCATGAGTCAATCACTCGGGACCATCATCGAGTATGGATTCCGAGACCTTAAACTAAATAAAATTGAGATTCGAGTCGCGACAAAGAATTTGAAGAGTCGGGCACTTCCGGAACGTTTCGGCTTCAAAGATGAAGGGACCATTCGTGATGCGGAATGGTTATATGATCATTATGTCGACCATGTCGTTTACGGATTGCTACGGAGTGAGTGGGTAAGATAAAAATAGAAAGGACATTCTCTCATGATGGGAGAATGTCCTTTGTGCAGGTCAATAATCGGTTTGGATGATTATTTCTAGTGAATTTTTTAGAATTTCCACATCTCGATGCGATAAATTTTCGAAAACTTTTTCATTCAGTTCTACTGTCGCAGCTTCGATTCCACTTCTCAATTCTTCAGCTTTTTGAGTAGGTACAACCAATACGTTTCTACGATTATCAGGATCAATCGAACGCTCGATGAGTCCTGATTTTTGCATTTTATCGAGTATTCCTGAAATTGTCGGAGCTTCTAGATACAACTTTTCCCCAATCTGTTTCGGTGAAAGCTGTCCTTCCCTCCACAAACAATTCAATACCCCATATTGAGCTGGAGTCACTTCATATTCTTCTAGTAGTTTGCTGAAAATTTTAAAAACCTTATTCTGGCTAGCGCTTAGTAAAAAGTTAATACAATCTTTCAATTCCATATCGTTCTCCCCTTATCTTGACACTATTCATCATATCATGTTAAATTCTGTGGTGAAACAGTTTTGGTACCGAACAATTTTATATACGAATCAAGATTTACCAGCTAGAAATCAACTTCATGATTAAAAGTAAGGCAAAATGAGGAGGAAAACAAAAAATGAGTAATGAAATTCAATTTTCAAATTGCTATGTAAAAGTCGAAAATCACGTAGCCTATCTCTTCATCAATAATCCATCAGCAAATGTAATCAGTTCAGAGACGGTTCGCGGATTGTCAGCCTGTGTTGATTATGTCGCGAATGATTCAGAGATAAAGGCAGTCGTGATTACAGGGGAAGGGAAATTTTTCATTGCAGGTGCTGATATCAAAGAATTTGTATCTGCGTTCGATAGTGAAGAAAAAGGAAAATCTCTATCTGTAGAAGCACAATCTGTCTTAAATAAAATCGAACAATTAAACAAACCTGTCATTGCTGCGATTAATGGAGCTTGCTTAGGTGGGGGTTTGGAGCTTGCAATGAGTTGTCATATGCGGATCGCTGCAGATGAAGCCAAGCTTGGGCAACCTGAACTGAACTTAGGATTAATACCGGGCTTTGGAGGTACGCAACGTTTGGCACGGCTTACGAATAAGTCGAAGGCTCTTGAAATGATTTTGACTAGTAAAATCATTGGTGGGAAAGAAGCGGAATCAATTGGCTTAGTGAACAAATCAGTGCCCCTTGTCGAATTAATGGATGAAGCGAAACGACTTGCCGAAACCATTGCTCTTAAAAAGAGTCGATCATCGATTGCGGCAACGATGGAGGCGGTAAATAAAGGTTTGGAAACAACATTAGAAGAAGGTCTGGCGATTGAAGCAAACCTTTGGGCAGGGTTGTTTACAACGGAAGATATGAAAGAAGGGGTCAATGCTTTTATCGAAAAACGTGAAGCAGAATTCCAAGATAAATAATGATCTGAACATTTCAATTTGTTTTCAGTATGTATATGTCGTGTTTAATTTATATTAACCAATATAATCTTCAAGGCGGTGATTGATAGTGGATGATCGAGAAAGTGTCGTCGCAGAACTTCAAAATGGAATTGGGTGGATCAAGCTGAATCGCCCCCGTGCGTTAAACTCTTTAAACGTTGACATGGTAGATACGATGAATGAACAGCTAAAAAAATGGAAGCTAGATGACACAGTTTCATTAGTATGTATTTATGGAGAAGGCGAAAAAGGTTTGTGTGCAGGTGGAGATATGCGAACCTTATACGATCTAAAAGAAAAAGGTATTGAAGCTTACGCCAATCAGTTCTTTTCGATTGAGTACGAGTTAGACTATGAGATTCATCATTATCCAAAACCAGTCGTCGTATTTATGGATGGTATAGTCATGGGAGGTGGTGTTGGACTATCCATTGGTGCCTCGCACCGGATTGTCACAGAATCATCAAAGTGGGCAATGCCTGAAATGAACATCGGTTTTTTTCCTGATGTCGGGGCAAGTTATTTTTTAAATCAAATGCCTGGTTTTGTTGGTAAATACCTCGCTCTAACCGCTAATGTTTTTCAGGCATCCGATGTACTCTATATTGGAGCGGCTGACTATTTTATTGAGAGCAAAGATTGGCCAAAGTTAAAAGAAGAGATGATGGGAAAACGATGGATGACGGATTCAGTTGAAATGGAACTTGAACAGCTATTGGAATCATTCCAAAGACCTGTCACTCTTTCTTCTTCAATGTCATCGGTACAAGACAAAATTGATCATCACTTTCGGTTTGAAACGGTTGAAGAAATCATTTCTTCACTTCAGGAATCTGCAAATCAAGGGGATGAATGGGCAGGAAGCACAATGAGGACACTTCTATCTAAATCGCCGACGTCACTAAAGGTGACCCTTCGTCAAATACAAAAAGGGAAAGGACAATCTCTCCGATCGTGTTTTGATATGGAACGAAACCTCGCATTGAATTTTATGAAATGTCATGATTTTTATGAAGGGGTCCGTTCGGTACTTGTTGATAAAGATCGTAATCCGAAATGGAGTCCTTCCAAACTTGACGAAGTGACAGAACGGCAAGTTGCTCTTTTTTTCAAAACGGTATAGTTCCGCTAAATAACAGAACAAAACCCGCCCTTCACGAGAGGGCGGGTCTTTCGTCTGACTCGAACAACTTAGTTCCAAATTCTTCATACGCCTGTTCATATCGACGTAAGGAAGATTCTTTATGCATACAGGTAAGGTTCATCCGCTCGGATGGCGTCATATCGCTCGCATATGTTTTTAACACATGGGCGTTTCGAAGCATTGACGGGGTGACAGAACGCGCGAGCCCGCTCCGTTCGTTTAGTTGTCGCATCATCTTCGTGATCATGACGATCGTTAGTTGTTTCGGCTGATTTTTCGCATATACCCAGCGGAACGTCATCCGTGCGAAATCGAATGAAACGAAAACCGGATCTTCGGAATACCAGCGTGGTCGTACCGGTGTCGGAATGTCAGCTAGGTAGTTCATGAGTAACGATTGGTCTTGCTGTGACAGCTTTAATGTGAACTGGTTTCCGAGGCGGTCATACACGTCAAAAGTATGATCGGCAAGATGCAAGTCGCTCATACGCAAACGAATGATGTGATGGACGCGCAAACCGTATTTATAGAAGAGTGTCACAATCAATTCGTTCCGATTGACGAGATATGGGTGGGCTTGCAACTGATTTTCGCTCAATCCTCTCGTTGAACGAATCGTATGGACGAGTCGGTCGAATTCAGACTCGAGTGCGATCTGGTCGATGGACAACGTATGCGCCGGCTGCGAGTAGGCAAGCATCTTCTTCCGAAGCGGATTTAAAAAGTGGGTCAGGCTATTGATGACCGTGACGATTCGAGCGACGGTCGCCTGTTGATAGTGCTTCTCTTCGATTAAAAAGTCATTCACAAACGTCTTCCACGATTCGATGGGGACGTCTAACCAGTCCGTCGGTTCGTTCAGTTCGACATTGTGGTCGTGAAAGTATTTATGCACGTCAATCAAGTCGTAGCGATATCGTTTTAGCGTCGAGGGTTGACGGCCGCTTGCTCCGAGATGATACAAGTACGTTTCGATAAATTCCGGGAGCGGATAGTCTTTTCTACGTTTCGTCATGGTCGAGCCTCCTTCTTCTTTTATCCTACCACAAACGGACGTTCTCTATACGTTGATTCGTGGTAAGATGAAAGGTGAGACTTTATGGAATGAGGGATTACATGATAGAACGTGAAAAAGTTGTCATCGTCGGCTGTCAGTTACCGAATGTCGATGATTGGACATATGAACAGTCGATGGGCGAGCTCGTCGAACTCGTGGATACGGCGCAAGGTGAAGTCGTCGCCCGACTCGACCAAAAACGTCAGCAAGTCGACCGTCGTACCTTTATCGGGAAAGGGAAAATTGAAGAGCTCGCGATGCTCGTCGAACAGTTCGAGCCGGATTTGTTAATCTTTAACGCCGAGTTGACACCGGCGCAGTCGAAGAACATTCGCATCGCCTTGAACGACCCGGATGAGATGAAGCTGATTGACCGTACGCAGCTCATCTTAGACATCTTTGCGAGCCGTGCGCAATCGCGCGAAGGGAAATTGCAGGTCGAACTCGCGCAGATGAACTATTTACTACCACGTCTCATCGGGCAAGGGACACAGCTCTCGCGACTCGGTGGTGGAATCGGGACTCGTGGACCGGGTGAGACAAAACTTGAGTCGGACCGTCGCCACATCAAGCGTCGCATCGATGAGATTACCAAACAACTCGAAGGAACGGTCGCACACCGGGATCGCTACCGGGAACGTCGGAAAGAAAATCGCGTCTTCCAGGTCGCGCTCGTCGGGTATACGAATGCTGGGAAGTCGACAATCTTTAACCGATTGACGGATGCAGATACGTATGAACAGGATGAGTTGTTCGCAACACTTGATCCGTTGACACGTGAACTCGAACTTCCACGCGGCGGAAAAGTGTTGATTACCGATACGGTCGGATTTATTCGTGATTTACCGACGAAACTCGTTGCCGCTTTCCGTTCAACTTTGGAAGAAGTGGTCGGTGCTGATTTGATCCTCCACGTCATCGATGCATCGAACCCACATTATTTGAACCAAATTGATACGACGAATGCGGTATTGGAAGAACTCGGTGCGAGTGAGGTCCCACAACTCGAGGTATATAATAAGAAAGACCGGCTCACGGAAGACTTCGTCGGTGGACCGCTGTTGATCTCTGCGATCGCATCAGAAGATATCGAACAGTTGACTGGTGCACTCGAAGATAAAATCTCGGACATTTTAACAAAAGTCCACGTCGTCTTACCGGTGACGGCTTTTGAACATTACCACCCAGCCAAGGAGGCGATGTACCGTCTTGAAGAAAACTTCTTGGATGATGGTTCTGTCGAGTTGGTAGGTTATATGAGAGAAGACACGCGTCTATATGCGACGCTAAAACAATTTGAGGTGTAAGTATGTGGCAAGAAAAGATTGAACATTATGATGCACTCGCGCCGTATGTGAAAAAGGCCGAGGCACGAGTGAAACCATTTTTTGAGAAGATTGAAGAGACGGCTGAGTTCAACCAGTATCGTGTTCTCGAATCGTTTAAAAAGCACAAAGTATCGGATTTCCATTTTAATCCGACGACGGGGTATGGATATGATGATCTCGGTCGTGACACGCTCGAATCGATTTATGCAGACGTGTTCGGAGCAGAGCTCGCATTATGCCGTCCGCAAATTATCTCGGGTACGCATGCGATCGGGATTGCCTTGTTCGGTGTCCTCCTACCAGGTGACGAATTGCTGTATATCACAGGGAAGCCATATGACACGCTCGAGGAAATCGTCGGCATCCGTGGAGACGGTCGCGGCTCACTAAGAGAACTCGGTGTCCATTACGACACTGTTGAATTAAAAGAAGAACGTGAAATCGACATCGACCGCGTCATCGAACGAATTCGTCCAGAAACGAAACTCGTCGGGATTCAGCGCTCGAAAGGATATGCGAATCGTCGCAGTATTCCAGTCGAAGAAATCAAGATCGCCATCGAACGCATCAAAGCGGCGCATCCGCATGTGTATGTGTTCGTGGACAATTGCTACGGTGAATTTGTCGAGACAATTGAACCGACGCACGTCGGAGCCGACTTGATGGCGGGTTCCTTGATCAAAAACCCAGGAGGCGGATTGGCGAAGACGGGAGGGTATATCGCAGGGACGAAAGAACTGATTGAACGTTGTTCGTTCCGGATGACGACTCCAGGTATCGGAAGTGAAGCCGGACCATCACTCTATTCGCTTCAAGAAATGTATCAAGGCTTTTATATGGCTCCTCATACTGTCGCACAGGCATTGAAAGGGGCACACTTGACGGCAAGCCTTTTATCGTTGATTGGGTTTGAGACTGACCCACACTATTCGACTCCGAGAACGGACTTGATTCAATCGGTGACGTTCCGCGACCGTGAGAAGATGATTGCGTTTTGTCAAAGCATTCAAATGGCATCGCCGGTAAACGCTCATGCGTTACCCGTTCCGGCCTATATGCCTGGATATGAGGATGACGTCATCATGGCAGCAGGGACGTTCATTCAAGGATCATCGATCGAGTTGTCAGCGGATGGACCGCTTCGTGCACCATACACAGCGTATGTTCAAGGTGGTCTGACGTATGCCCATGTGAAGGTCGCTCTTATGTTGGCGTTGAGCCAATTACACGATAAAGGACTGGTCGAATTTAACGACCAAAATCAGCAAGCACATTTGTAACCGTTCTGTCATGTTAACTTTCTTAACATCTATTGACAGAATTGTTGTCATGTATTATTCTCACATTGTGAGACAGAAAAGGAGGGGTAAGGATGGCTGATCAATTTCGTCGCTCCAACCCATTGTTTCCGATTGGAATCGTCCAAGATCTGACGCAACTGACTGGTAGACAGATTCGGTATTATGAAGAACAGGGTCTGATTTCGCCTAGTCGGACGGAATCGAAACGACGGCTTTATTCCTTTAATGATGTCGAACGTCTACTCGCAATCAAGGATTACATTGACCAAGGCTTTAATTTGGCGGCGATTCGCCACATGTTAGAGCAAGAAGGTGAAAAAGAAGCGGAAACGTCTGCTCCGGCCGCACCGGTCAATGAAGCACCAAAGGTTTCGGAAAAAGAGTTACATCATTTGTTGAAAACACAGCTTCAAGAAGCCGGTCGTTTTAATAAGACGTCGCTCATTCAAGGCGAGCTTTCACGTTTTTATCGATAACGCCGCGCACATCAACCATTACACAATGTGAGAGGGGACATTTTACCATGGCCAGAAAAACGTTCACAAAAGAAGACATTAAACGCATCGCACAAGAGGAAGACGTACGCTTTATTCGTCTTCAATTCACGGATATCCTCGGAACAATCAAAAACGTCGAGGTGCCGATCAGCCAATTGGACAAAGCACTTGATAACAAGATGATGTTTGACGGATCGTCAATCGAAGGATTCGTCCGCATCGAGGAATCAGACATGTACTTATATCCAGACCTCAACACATGGGTTGTCTTCCCGTGGACAGATGGCAGCGGAAAAGTCGCTCGCTTAATTTGTGATATTTATAACCCAGACGGTACACCATTCAGTGGTGACCCGCGCGGTACACTCAAGCGTAACCTTGAGAAAATGCAAAAACTTGGCTTCTCAGCGTTCAACGTTGGACCAGAGCCAGAGTTCTTCTTGTTCAAGAAAGACGCATCAGGTCGTCCGACACTTGAACTCAACGACCAAGGTGGATACTTCGACTTGGCGCCAGTTGACCTCGGTGAAAACTGCCGTAAAGAAATCGTCATCGAACTTGAAAACATGGGCTTTGAAATCGAAGCATCACACCACGAAGTTGCACCAGGACAACACGAAATCGACTTCAAATACGCAGATGCTGTCACAACGGCAGATAACATCCAAACGTTCAAGCTCGTTGTTAAGACGATCGCTGCGAAGTATGGTCTTCACGCGACATTCATGCCAAAACCACTCTTTGGAGTGAACGGTTCAGGAATGCACGCGAACATGTCACTCTTCAAAGGTGACACAAACGTCTTCTACGATCCGAATGGCGACATGGAACTTTCAGACACAGCTCGCGCGTTCACAGCTGGTATCTTGGAGCACGCTCGTGCGTTCACAGCAGTATGTAACCCGACTGTGAACTCTTACAAGCGTCTTGTACCTGGTTACGAAGCACCTTGCTACGTTGCATGGAGCGCACGCAACCGTTCACCACTCGTACGTGTACCAGCGGCGCGTGGTCTCTCGACTCGTATCGAAGTACGTTCGGTTGACCCGGCAGCGAACCCGTACCTTGCACTTGCAGCTCTCTTGGCTTCAGGTCTTGACGGAATCGAAAAAGATTTGAATGCTCCAAAACCAATCGACAGCAACATCTACGTGATGGACAAGCCAGAGCGTGTTGCGAACGGAATCGACGATCTCCCAGCAACGCTCTTCGACGCACTCGAAGTCCTTCGTGCGGACAAAGTCGTGATGGAATCACTCGGTGAGCACATCGGCGAACACTTCCTCGAATTGAAAGAAATCGAGTGGGATATGTTCCGTATGCAAGTCACGGAGTGGGAACGCGATCAGTACATGACGCTCTACTAATAGAAGAAATATGCAAAAAGAGCACGGAATGACCTTCATCTGAAGATTGTTCCGTGCTCTTTCATTTACTATGCCATTTAAGTAAAAAAGACCACCTCCGTGAAAAAATCGGCAGGTGGTCCTTTTAATTGTTCAGAATGCTTTCTTAAAAAATGTTGATGTATAGTCGAGCATCGTGTGTAGCGTCGTTGCAAATACGAGACCTAAAAAGAACGACATGCCGTGAACGTCCACCCACGACCGAATTTCTGTTTCATATGCCGTGAAAGGCAAAAGTAGAATGAGTGGAAAGCCGATGTACGCAATCCGAATTAGGTCACTCAAAACAGGTAAATGCGAAAAGAGCGAACGGTGCGGCATGAGCTTTACGTATGGGAGCCATATGAATTTAAGTGGACCCCATCGGTAATAGGCATCTGATTTTAAGTCAAGATCTGGGGAGAGCCAGAGTGTACCGATAATCGCACCGATGATCAATGCGAACGGAATATCGATTTCAATAAAAGGCGTGGCAACCGCAAGTGCGCCGGTTGCCACGAGATTCGTTCGGGTATGGGTCTTGCCACTAGCCATTAATGAATCGTCCGGTATACACCGATGACCTTCCCTAAAATCGAGACGTTGTCAAAATACATCGCTTCTAACTCGTCGTTCTCCGGTTGAAGGCGGACCTTTGAAGCTTCCTTATAAATCCGCTTCACAGTCGCTTCGCCTTCTTCCGTCATAGCAACGACAATCTCTCCATTGTCGGCCGTGCTCTGCTGGCGGACGAGCACACGGTCTCCGTCTAAGATGCCTGCGTTGATCATCGAATCCCCAGAGACAGACAACATGTATACATTATCTGAACCGACGATATGTGCTGGGAGCGGGAAGTGCTCTTCTACGTTCTCGATGGCGGTGATCGGTGTCCCGGCAGTGACTTTCCCGATGACCGGTACGTACATGACGGACTCTTGTTCTTCCATTGTCGGCATATCTTCAGTCAAAATTTCAATCGCGCGAGGTTTCGTCTTGTCTCGACGGATCAACCCGCGTTTTTCCAAACGATCTAAGTGACCATGTACGGTCGAACTAGAAGCAAGGCCGACGGCTTCTCCAATTTCACGAACAGAAGGCGGATATCCCTTTGCCCGAACTTCGTCTTTGATGAAATCAAGAATCTGTTGTTGTCGCGCTGACATTTTTTTCATTATGTTCACCTCGATGTAATCGAATAACCTGCAAACGCATCCTATTCTTTATGTGTCTAGTGTAACACAAGAACACATGAGCGTACAAACATTCGTTCGTTTTTTTGTGTTGACCGAACACGGGTTCTTGTTTTATGATGAGAACAGATAAACGAACAAACGTTCTAACGAACATATATTCTTATACAGGAGGCAATGCAATCATGAAAGATACACTTAACGGAATCATTTTAGTCGGGATGCTCTTGGTCGGGATGTTCGCTTTTTATTTGGCAGGGGAGATGCGGGGGGAACCGGCGGTAGTCGAACCGGTCGTCACTACGGAACGTACGATTGAAGAAGAAGTCGCTTATGCCCAAGCGGAATCACTCGAAGCGCAAATTATGGCAGAGCGAGAAGAGCATAATGAACGAAAAACAAAATGGTATGCCGCTGAGTGATTGTTGATCGTTGCGAACCGTTCTGGAACTGTGTATCGTAAGGAATGAATGCGATGAAAGGGAGTGATGCGATGCGAGTCGTCATCTATTGTCGGGTATCGACGAACAAGTCCACCCAAGAGACATCACTCAGTCGGCAAGTCGATGAATTACAGCATCTAGCTTCGCAACTAGGGGCAGAAGTCATAGAGATCATCACGGAGCAAGAGAGTGGATATGATGTGAATCGACAGGGGCTCCTTGATTTGCTTGACCATGTGTCGATGTCTGATTTGGATGCCGTGCTTGTCACGGACGACAGTCGCCTGGGACGAGGGAATGCCAAGATTGCCATCTTGCATACATTGATGAAGCATGACGTTCGGTTGCTGACGATGCAATCGACGTCGGAATATGTCGTTTCTGATGCCGAAAAAATGGTATTAGAGATTGTCAGTGTTGTGGAAGAGTATCAACGTAAAATTCACAACGCTAAAATTTCTCGCGGGATGCGCCGTGCTGTCGCTAACGGATTCAATCCACAGCGTAATATTCAAAACAATGATCAAGGTGGACGACATCGAATCGAAGTGCCGATTGAGGAGATTATCCAACTGCGCGAGCGTGGGTTGACATTTGCTGAGATTGCGGCAACACTCCGTGGATTCGGTTATGAAGTGTCGAAAGCGACCGTCAATCGACGGTATCTCGAGCACCAGTCAGTAGCTGAAACTTGATTCTTCCTCTCTGATTTTGTAAAGTATAAGAACAAATTCACTAGAGAGGGGGCGAGTCAGATGTTAGCACCAGGACAATTGGAGCGAATCAATTTCCTCGCCAACAAAGCGAAGACAGAAGGACTGTCTCAAGATGAGATGAACGAACAACAAGATTTACGCCAAGAATATTTGAAGGCGTTCCGTCAATCGTTCAAATCGCAAATGATGGGTATGAAGGTCGTCGATCCAGAAGGAAACGACGTCACACCAGAGAAATTGAAAGAAGATCAAAAACGCTATCGTGGCGAGTGATGCTGAATGCACATCCTATTTCGTATAGGATGTGCATTTTTGTTATACACGAACTGTCATCAGACGAACGGATTGCTGTTTTTTCAAGGCAATTGAAGGAAACGATTTCACCAAATGTGTTATACTAATTAATTAGTTGTGACACACGAATGAGTGTGATAAAATATGACGGGTAGAAAACCTTCTTAACACAGAGAGGATGAAATTAGTGGAAACAACTACTAAAGAATTATTAGCGATTAACTCGATCCGGACGCTCTCAATTGATGCGGTCCAAAAAGCGAACTCTGGTCACCCAGGGATGCCGATGGGTGCTGCACCTATGGCGTTTACACTTTGGACAGACAAAATGCGTCACAACCCGAAAAACCCGAACTGGTTCAACCGTGACCGTTTCGTTCTTTCGGCAGGTCATGGATCGATGCTCTTGTATTCGCTCCTTCACTTGTCTGGATATGATTTGTCGATGGACGACCTTAAATCATTCCGTCAAATGGACTCGAAGACTCCTGGTCACCCAGAATACCGTCATACGGCTGGTGTAGATGCGACGACGGGCCCACTTGGACAAGGGATTGCAATGGCTGTCGGGATGGCCATGGCCGAGAAGCACTTAGAAGCGACTTACAACCGCGACGAGTTCAACGTCGTTGACCACTACACGTTCGGGATTTGCGGAGACGGAGACTTGATGGAAGGTGTATCGGCAGAAGCGGCATCACTCGCTGGTCACTTGAAGCTCGGTAAACTCGTCGTTCTTTACGATTCAAACGATATCTCACTCGATGGCGATCTTCACAAATCGTTCTCTGAAAGCGTAGAAGACCGTTTCAACGCGTACGGATGGCAAGTCATTCGTGTCGAAGACGGAACAGATATCGATTCGATCGCAAAAGCAATCGATGCAGCGAAAGCTGAAACGTCAAAACCTACATTGATCGAAGTTAAAACGGTCATCGGATTCGGTTCACCGAACAAATCAGGTAAATCGGCATCACACGGTGCTCCACTTGGAGATGCGGAAATCGAATTGACGAAACAGTTCTATAAATGGGAAGGCGAGCCATTCTACGTACCAAACGAAGTATATGACCTATTCAACGAGAAAGTTGTCGAGCCTGGCGCGAAATATGAGTCAGACTGGAACGAACTCGTAGAAGCATATAAAGCGGCACATCCAGAACTCGGTGCACAGTTCGAGCGTGCAATGAATAACGAACTACCTGAAGGTTGGGACAGCGAGTTGCCAACATTCGAAATCGGTTCGAAAAAAGCAACACGTCAAACGAGCGGCGAAGTCTTAAACGCAATCGCGAAAGCAGTACCGACACTCTTCGGTGGATCTGCTGACCTTGCCGGGTCAAACAACTCGATGATTAAAGGTGCAGTGGACTTCGATGAAGATCCAGCTGGACGTAACATCTGGTTTGGTGTTCGTGAGTTCGCAATGGCGGCAGCTGTAAACGGAATGGCACTTCACGGCGGCGTCCTTCCTTACGGTGCGACATTCTTCGTCTTCTCGGATTACCTTCGCCCGGCAGTTCGTCTTGCTGCACTCATGGGACTTCCGTCAACGTTCATCTTGACGCACGACTCAATTGCAGTTGGTGAAGATGGCCCAACACACGAGCCAGTTGAACATTTGATGAGTTTCCGCGCGATGCCGAACCTCTCTGTTCTTCGTCCGGCAGACGGGAAAGAAACAATCGCTGCTTGGAAACAGGCGGTAACATCGAAAACGACACCTTCACTTCTCGTCTTGACACGTCAAGCGTTACCAGAGCTTGAAGGCACATCGGTTGAAACGGCAGCAAAAGGAGCATACGTCGTTGCAGGTGAATCGAAAGATGCAGATGTCCTCTTGCTCGGTACGGGTTCTGAAGTACACGTTCTCGTTGAAGCGCGTGAGCAACTTGCGGCTGAAGGCGTGAATGCGGCAGTCGTATCGATGCCATCATGGGAACTCTTTGAAGCGCAATCTGCTGAGTATAAAGAGTCTGTCCTTCCATCTTCAATCACGAAGCGTGTATCACTTGAAGCAGGTGCGACACTTGGTTGGTATAAATATGTAGGATTCGGTGGAAAAGTACTCGGAATCGACAAGTTCGGAGCATCTGCACCTGGGGACCTCCTCATGAAAGAATACGGCATGTCAGTCGACAACGTCGTCAATGCAGTAAAATCACTTTAATCGAATTCGAAAATCTCGTGACGACCATTTGTTTGGTCGTCACTTTTTTTCTGGACGACTAGCGAAGTTGGTCAATTTAGTGTATAGTAAAAAACGATGTTTCATATGGTAGAGGAGGTAAAGCCTTGAGTACATTATTCTGGATTCTTCTTGTCGTGGCAGCACTCATCGGGGGTATCGCGATCGGATTCTTTATCGCGCGTAAATACATGATGAACTACCTTGAACAGAACCCGCCAATCAATGAAGATATGATTCGTACGTTGATGATGCAAATGGGTCAAAAGCCATCACAGAAGAAAGTTAACCAAGTGATGCGCGCCATGAGCGTGCAGATGAAAAACGAAAAGAAATCATAATCAATCACGAGAGCACTTCGGTATCCGAAGTGCTTTTTTTGTTTCCTCTTTTTGTTAGACAATCGAACAAACTTTCGCTACGATTAATGAATAATCTTCATATAAAGACAAAGGGGGCGTTTCATATTCGTGTATTTAAACAATTGTCCTGGTTTTTGCGTCTCGAATGGAAGACGTATGCACTCGGCATCGTCTTACTCATATTCGTGGCAGGGCTAGAATTGATTCCACCGCGTATCATTGGTCGAATCGTCGACGAAATCAACCGTGGTTCACTCTCGTCAAATACGCTCTGGATGTTACTCGGGGGTCTCGCAGCAGTCGGGATCGGGAATTATGTTGCCCGCTTCTTTTGGCGCTATTTCATCTTCGGCGCTTCGATTCGACTAGGGAGAATGTTACGTAGCCAACTGTATCGGCACTTTACCGATCTCGATCAACGATTTTACAAAAAGTCACGTGTTGGCGACCTGATGGCCCACGCGACGAATGATGTGCAGGCCGTATCGATGACGGCAGGTGCGGGAATATTGACACTCGTCGATAGCGTGACGTTGGGAACGTTCGTCATCATTACGATGATCACGACGATCAGTTGGAAGCTCACACTTGTTGCTTTACTCCCTCTGCCAATCATGGTCGCTCTGACGACGCGGTATGGGAAGATGTTACATAGCCGCTTTGGCGTCGCCCAAGCAGCATTTTCAGAATTGAATGACAAAGTGCAAGAGAGTGTCAGTGGGGTTCGTGTCTTGAAATCGACCGGGGAAGTCGACCGAGACGTGGATTCGTTTGAGAACTTATCGAGTGAGGTCATGGCAAAAAACGTACGAGTCGCCAAAATTGATGCTCTATATGATCCGACCATCTTCGGGATTGTTGGCTTGTCCTACATCCTCTCGGTCGGGTATGGCGCCGTCTTGATTGAACAAGGTGAATTGACGATCGGACAAATTGTCAGCTTCACAGCCTATTTAGCGTTGTTGACGTGGCCGATGCTGGCGTTCGGATGGTTATTCAACATTGTCGAACGTGGACGAGCATCGTATGACCGAATCGAGCGAATGCTCGCCGTCAAACCGGAGATTCAAGATGACCGGATGGCCGCGACGACACTTGCACATTCAGAAGTGGAAGTCGATGTGCGACACTTCGCCTATGACGAAACCGTTGTACTCCGTGATGTCCATTTTCGGATTGAGCGCGGAAAGACGATTGGCATTGTCGGCAGGACAGGTGCGGGTAAGACGACGATTGTCCGTCTGTTGACCCGTGAATATGATGTGAAAGACGGAAAGATTAAAATCGGAGGCATCAATATTCGCCAAGTGAAAAAATCATTATTGATGGACAAAATTGCCGTCGTGCCACAAGATCATTTTTTGTTCTCCGATTCGATTGCGAACAATATCGCTTTCGGAAGACCCGATGCGAGCATGGAAGAAATCATCGAGGCGGCTAAAGTCGCGGAAGTGCATGAGGATATCATCCGGCTACCGGAAGGATACGCGACGCTTGTCGGGGAACGCGGTGTGACGTTGTCAGGAGGACAGAAACAACGGATCTCCATCGCGCGTGCGCTCATGACTGAAGCGGACGTCTTGATTTTGGATGACGCGCTATCTGCCGTCGATGCGAAGACGGAAGAGTCGATCATCGAACACTTCCGTGTCGGAAACCCTGAACAGGCACGTGTGATTGTGGCGCATCGCCTCTCTGCTGTCGAACATGCAGACGAGATTCTCGTGATTGAAGACGGCAAAATCGTCCAACGAGGTCGCCATGATGAATTGCTGCAAGAAGCCGGTTGGTACCGAGAGACGTATGATCGTCAACAACTTGAGGCGATAGTAGAAGGGGGTGGACACGATGAAGCATGATGTTCAAGAATGGCAGGTCATTAAACGGCTACTCAGTTATGCAACAAGATACGGGAAGTCGCTCAGTATCGCTTTCGTCTTCCTGTTGATTGCGACAGGTGCCAAATTGGCCGGTCCGTTTTTAATCAAAGTGTTCATCGATGAGTTCGTCACGCCAGGTGTCTACCCGACGAACTGGGTCATCTCACTCTTCGCGGTCTATATGGTTCTTCATGTATCCGCAATCGTGTTTGATTATCTGCAGTCGATTTCGTTTCAAAAGATTGCGTTGAAGATTGTTCAAAACATACGTATGGATATTTTCCGTCACGTCATGGGGATGCGGCTCGCCTATTTCGACCGAACACCAGCGGGCGTCCTTGTGTCACGGATTACGAATGATACCGAGGCGGTCAAAGAACTGTATGTCGGTGTGATGAGTACGTTCGTCCAGTCGGCTGTTCAATTGATTGGGACGTATATTTTCCTATACATATTAGAACCTCCGCTTGCGACGATGGGACTCGTCTTATTGCCACTCTTCTGGCTCATCATTTGGGCATATCGTCGTTTCTCGACAAAATATTTTGCGCAAGTGAGGGACCTGTTGTCACAGCTCAACGCTCAATTGAACGAGTCGATCAACGGCATGGGGATTATTCAACAGTTTCGTCAAGAGGAGCGGCTCATCCGTCAGTTCGAAGAGACGAATGAGGCGCACCAAGAGGCACGATATCGAAACTTAAAGCTCGACAGTATGTTGCTACGTCCAATCATCGAGCTCCTTCTTGCTTTCTCAATCATTGGTCTCCTCGGATATTACGGGGTGCTCTCGATGAGTGAGCAAGTACAGGTCGGGGTCGTCTACGCATTCATCAGCTATATCGAACGAATCTTCCGACCGGTTCTCGATATCATGCAGCGATTGAGTGAGTTCCAACAAGCTGTCGTATCGGCAGACCGTGTCTTTAAGATTTTGGATACAGATGAGCCGGCACCAGGAAAACAAATGCCGGGCGAGGCTCGGATTACAGAAGGTGAAGTGCGGTTCGAGGATGTGACGTTCAGCTACGATGGGGAAGTCGATGTGTTGAAGCAAATCTCATTCGTTGCAAAACCTGGTGAGACGGTCGCGCTCGTGGGTCATACAGGTAGCGGGAAGAGTTCGATTATCAACTTATTGACCCGCTTCTATCCATATGGTTCGGGTCGTATCACCATTGACGGGCAGCCTCTCGAACAATTTGAAGAGCAAGAGCTTCGTCAACAAGTCGGACTGGTGCTACAAGATCCGTTTCTATTCACTGGGACGATTGAAGATAATTTAAAGCTATTCAATCCAAGTATCGATTCAGAACGTGTCCGTGAAGCCGCTGAGTTTGTTCAGGCGCACACGTTCATCGAGAAGTTAGATGCCGGGTACGGACATATTGTCGGAGAGCGTGGCGCGACATTTTCAAGCGGTGAGCGACAATTGCTCGCATTTGCGCGAACGGTCACCCGTAATCCGAAAGTACTTATTCTCGACGAGGCGACGAGTTCGATCGATACCGAGACAGAAGAACGCGTACAGACGGCGCTCGACCGTATGCGCCGTGGTCGTACAACGATTGCCATCGCTCACCGGCTTTCAACGATTCAAGATGCTGACTTGATTTTAGTACTGCATCGAGGAGAAATCGTGGAGCGAGGGAATCATCAACAGTTATTGAAGCAAAACGGTCTGTACAAAAAAATGTATGAATTACAGTCTGGACAACGTCTGATGTCTTGAATTGGAAGGGATACCTACTAGGGTGTCTTTTTTCCATGGAAAAAAGCTCGCCACGGAAAGTGACGAGCCATCAAGGTCAATTTGAATGCTGATCTTTTTTATGCTTTGATAGGACATGACGAGTAATGAGAGAGTCAAGTTCTTGACTGACCAGAATGACTTCTGGTGAGGTCCAAGTGTGCTTTGACGCGATTTTATACAGTTCATCACGTTTCTGTTCAATGGCCTGGTGTAGTGTATCTGCTGCGGTGACTGCCACGTTCGTTCCCCCATCATTTAAATTAGAATTTTGCGAACTAGAATATCCAAATCTTAGCACCTACGTTTACAGATGACAAGTTTCATTTCCATTTCAAAAATTACAAAATGATGTTTCGCCTTGAAAGAAAAGATTCGAGCAATTTAAATAGGTTTTCGCTATAATGGTCGTGAAAGGTGGAAATCGTCATGGAAGTCACATTATGGCTCGCGTTTGGGGCGGGCGTCTTATCGTTTTTGTCACCATGTACGCTCCCGTTATATCCGGTGTTTCTCTCGTATATTACCGGGGTTTCCGTATCTGAATTAAAAAATGAAGGATTGAAACAGCGTACAGCTTGGTTCCACACGTTTTCGTTCTTGTTCGGCTTTTCGATTGTCTTTCTTGTGCTTGGATTATCGACTTCGTTAATTGCAGACGTCTTCATCCAGTATAAAGATAGTTTGCGGATGTTCGGCGCCATTTTAATTTTCGTGTTCGGCGTCTTTTTGGCCGGGCTATGGCAACCGCAATTTATGATGCGCGAAAAGAAAATGAACATTGGCGAACGAAAAAGCGGTTATTTCGGAACCGTATTAATCGGAATTGGTTTTGCTGCGGGATGGACGCCGTGTACGGGTCCGATTTTAGCAGGTGTGATTGCACTTGCGGCAACCAACCCGAGCCAAGGTCTCGGTTACATGTTGGCGTATGTCATCGGTTTCGCGATTCCATTCTTAGTGATGGTCGCGTTTGTAGGCAAGATCAAGTACTTAGCACGTAACAGTGCAAAAGTTGCAAAAGTCGGGGGCTATTTGATGATGGCTTTCGGCGTATTATTATATTTTGACGGGATGAACCGGTTCGCTGCTTGGATGAGCGAGCTTGTCGGATTCACCGGATTTTAAGGGGTTGACCGAGATGTCAATGTTATGGGGGTCGACTCTCGTTGCGTTATTGATGGGTATCGTGGCGAGTTTCGTTCGTGTGAAAGCATCAGCGAAACCGACGAATGCAAAAAAAATCTTAATTCCACCACTTGCGATGACGACTGGGATGATTCAGTTCTTGATTCCTGCATTTCGTTTATCGTGGGTCGAAGTACTTGAGGCGTTAGCGGTCGGGCTAATCTTTAGTTTGTTCCTCATCAAAACATCGAATTTTGAAAAGCGGGATGGAGAAGTGTACTTGTCACGCTCAAAAGCATTTTTCATCGTCGTGTTCGCGCTACTTGCGATTCGTACGGCAATGAAAGTTTGGGTTGGGCATGAAGTCGATATCTTCTCGACAGGTGGATTGTTCTACTTGATTGCTTGGGGAATGATCGTCCCATGGCGAATCGCGATGTATCAAAAGTATAAACGAATTGCGATCACGTAAAAATGGAGTGGCTCATGGCCGCTCCATTTTTGATTACGATTCTTTTGTGACAGCCACTTCCGTCTCCGAATCGATTCCCGTGTTTGCTTTGACGAGAATCCGTTCGTAGTTTCCGGCGGCTTCGTCGGATTTCGTGACGAGTGTACCGATGATGGCTGCAAGGAAGCCGAGCGGGATTGAGACGATTCCTGGGTTTGAGAGTGGGAAAAGTGCTTCTCCAATGAAAATGGCTGACCCGTCCGGTGCCCAAAGGTTCGGACTGAGTACGACCAAGATTAAAGAAGAGAACAAACCGACGACCATTCCCCAGATTGCACCACCTGTGTTAAAGCGTCTCCAGAAAATCGTGAAGAGAATGACTGGTAAGTTCGCACTTGCCGCAACAGCAAAGGCGAGAGACACGAGAAACGCCACGTTCATCGATTGAGCGAAGAACGCAAGCCCCATCGAGACGAGGGCGACGGCCACAGAAGCAATCCGAGCGGCTTTTACTTGTTCTTTCTCTGTCGCTTCCCCTTTCCGGATAATGTGACCATAGAAGTCGTGCGCGAAAGCAGAAGCGGCTGACAAGACGAGCCCGGCGACGACTGCTAGAATAGTCGCAAATGCGATGGCTGCCACAAATGCGAATAAGAGGTCGCCACCGAGTACTTGCGCAAGGAGAGGAGCCGCCATGTTACCTGCAGGGTTCGCGGCGAGAATGGCGTCTCGTCCGACAAAAGCTGCTGCCCCGAAACCTAAGAAGATTGTCAAAATGTAGAACGCCCCAATGATCCACGTCGCATATACGACCGATTGTCTTGCCGTCGGTGCATCTTTGACGGTAAAGAAGCGAATCAAGATGTGTGGAAGACCAGCCGTACCGAGTACGAGTGCCATATTTAATGAAATTGTATCGAGCGGGAGCTTGAACTTGTTGCCTGGATTCAAGAAATCACTACCGAGCGGTGTCGCTTTGCTCACTTCATTGAACATCGTCATGATCGAGAAGTCGAATCGTGCAAAGACGAGAAATGAGATGATGGCTGTTCCAATCATCAATAAGACGGCTTTTGTGATCTGTACCCATGAAGTCGCCGTCATGCCACCGAATACGACATAGACTGTCATCAATATCCCGACGACAACGACACTTGTCGTATACGGGATGCCGAGCAATAGTTCAATTAATGCGCCGGCACCGACGAGCTGGGCAATCATATAAAAAATAGAGATGACGATGGCATTCATCGCCGCGACACCACGCACGCGTGGCTTATTGAAGCGAGCGGCAATCATGTCGGCCATCGTATACTTCCCAAGATTGCGGAGTGGCTCCGCGACGAGATAGAGGACAACGAGATAGGCAACGAGGAAGCCGATGGAATAGAAAAAGCCATCAAATCCAGCGAGTGCGATCATGCCTGCAATCCCTAAGAAAGAAGCCGCGGACATATAGTCCCCTGCAATTGCGAGACCGTTTTGGAAACCAGTCAATCCACCATCCGCCGTGTAGAAATCACTAGCGGTTTTCGTTTTTCTAGCGGCGAAATATGTAATGACAAGGGTGAGACCGACAATGGCGGTAAAGAGGGCAATTGCTGTCCAGTTCATGATTTCACCTCTTCCTTCAGTTGTCTCACGAGTGCATCAAAGCGCTGGGCACGACGACTATAGAGCACGCACAGTGTCCACGTCATAATAAACTGGGAGAAGGCGAACGCCCAAGCCCAAGTGATGTCACCAACAATTTTTGTATTCAAGATTGTTGTGTAACTTGTCAAAACAGGGAGCGTGAAATAGAAAATAAGTGAGAAGATGATAGCGGGAACGATAAAACGATTTTTTTCACGCATCAGTTGATGGAACGTCTCGTGTTCTGTGATTGACTGAGCGGAATGACTACTGGTCGTTTGGGTAACTTGCGTCACGTCATGCATAAAATCCCTCCTAAGCTGTAAGATAAATCCATTATGCGGTGTGAAAATGAGAGGAGTCATGCCTTTTTTTCATGTCGAATTCACTAATACTATTGCAATATTGGTCATACCAATTTGTTGTAAGCGTTTTCAACATTGTCTAAATATTGAACGTTATGTCTACATAATGAAAAATGGAAGAAAAGGTACTTTCGACCCAATAGGCAAAATGCACAATTCGACAAAATAAAAAAACTCTAACCTGAATGGAAAGAGTTTACTGCTGAAAATAGTGTTCGTAAGGTGTCCAGTCGATTTGTTCTTCGGCTAGCGCTTTTTTAAGGAATTTGTGGTCTCGCTTCGGCGTTGCGGCAATATATCCTTTTACAACGAGTTCGGTCGTCATCTTCTTTGCACGAGATTCGAGGGCAAACTGACCGATTTTACCTGCGATTTTTCGGATGGCGACGTCTCGAAATAGTTCAGGAACCGGTGAAACGAGTCGATCTAACAGGGTCCGCGTTTCCGGCGTCCATAAGTGACGCGTTCTCTCTATATAATCATCCTCAATGTCTAAAAGGGAACGCCCGTCTTCTTTCGGCATTCGTTTTAAAAACTTACGAAACATGAAGTACCCGCCAATCGTCATGAGTCCGATCATGACGAATCCCCAGAATACAATGAAATACATCATCAAGTTTTCTGGCATCGTCTTTCCCCCGTTCTATACATTCACTTACTGTCATCGTTAGTATACAAAAAAGAATCCATTTGCAAAAGGCGTACGTCTCGTTAGGATAGACGAACTCAATCGATTTCGTTAGAATAGATAGCGTTGCTACGAGAATAAGCATGAAGTGAGTCGAGAAAGGAAAGGTCTATCGTATATGAGCCAATTGAAACAAGAAGTCGAGAGACGTCGAATATTCGGAATCATCTCTCACCCGGATGCGGGTAAAACGACATTAACAGAGAAATTACTTTTGCACGGTGGTGCGATTCGTGAAGCGGGTACCGTCAAAGCGCGCAAAAATTCAAAGCATGCCAAATCAGACTGGATGGAAATTGAGAAGCAACGTGGAATCTCGGTTACCTCGTCTGTCATGCAATTCATCTATCAAGACAAAGTCGTGTCGATCATGGATACACCTGGTCACAACGATTTCGGTGAGGACACGTATCGCGTATTGACATCTGTCGACAGCGCGGTCATGGTCATCGATGCCGCGAAAGGGATCGAGACGCAGACGAAGAAACTATTCCAAGTTTGTCGTATGCGTGGTATTCCGATCTTTACGTTCATGAACAAATTGGACCGTCAGGCAAAAGATCCGCTTGAATTGATGGAAGAACTTGAGGAAGTACTCGGCATGCCTTCAGTTGCTATCACATGGCCGATTGGCAGTGGGATGCAGTTCGAAGGCGTTTATGATCGAATGAAAAATGAAGTTCATTTGTTCCGCGGAGACAAGTCGACCCTTCAATTAAGTGAGGACGGGGTAAACGACCCGGTGCTCGCTGACCATCTTTCTGAAGAGAACTTGACGAATCTTCGCGATGAAATCGATCTTCTCGACGGAGCGGGGAATGAGATTGATGTGGAAGCGATCCAAAGCGGTAAATTGACGCCCGTATTCTTTGGAACGGCGCTCGTTGACTTTGGTGTGACTGCGTTCTTGAATCATTATTTGGAGATGTCTCCAGCTCCAGAGGCGCGTAAATCGAACGTCGGTCCAATCAATCCGACATCAGAAGATTTCAGTGGGTTCGTCTTTAAGATTCAAGCGAACATGAACCCGGCGCACCGTGACCGAATCGCATTCGTCCGGATCTGTTCAGGTGTGTTCGAGCGTGGAATGGACGTCACACTCACACGGACCGGTAAGAAAATCAAATTGAGCCAGTCTACACAGCTCATGGCCAATGATCGTGAGACGGTTGACCAAGCGTTCGCAGGAGATGTCATCGGGATTTATGATTCAGGTACGTATCAAATCGGGGATACAATCACGACATCCAAACAAAAAATCGCCTTTGAAGCATTACCGACTTTCCCACCTGAGTTGTTTATGCGTGTATCGCCAGTCAACTCGCTCAAGTCGAAGCACTTCCACAAAGGCGTTGAGCAACTCGCGCAAGAAGGGGCGATTCAAGTCTATCGCAACGAATACAATGAGATTTATCTCGGTGCGGTCGGCCAACTCCAGTTCGAAGTGTTTGAATATCGTTTAAACAATGAGTATGGCGTAGACATCCGGATGGAACCTGTATCATACAGCGTTGCACGATGGGTAAAAGATAAAGAATTGAAAGCGTTGAAACCTTTCCAAGACTCACGGAACATGCTCGTCACTGACCGCTGGGAACGTCCGGTCTTCCTATTCGCGAACGAGTTCACGTATGAGCGGTTCGCTGAACGTCATGCTGACGATTTAACTCTCGTTGAGGCTTTAGATGTCAACGAAGAGATTGGAACAGAAGAATAATTTGTAAACACCTCAGGTTTGAGGTGTTTTTTTATCGTTTATCCCTTTTTAAACTAATTGATAAGTTTTGCTTATGACTAATTTGTGACGGAATGTATTTTACGTCACGCTATACTTGTATTATGATAAATATGTGAAAAGTAAGCGATTACGCATTGTCGTGTGGTCGGCGCTTTCAAAAAGGGGGAAATTGCAATGGAACAGACGAATGTTTTAGACGCGTTCGCATCTCGGACATCGTTCGAGGCGAATGGGCAATCGTATGATTTTTATCGATTGAAAAAATTAGAAGAAGAAGGGTTAACGAACATCAGCCGTTTACCTTATTCGATTCGCGTACTTCTCGAATCGGTACTCCGTCAACAAGACGGTCGCGCGATTACAAAAGAACATGTCGAGAACTTGGCAAAATGGGGTACTGCCGACGTCTCGAAAGACATTGACGTACCGTTCAAGCCGGCACGCGTTGTACTTCAAGACTTCACGGGTGTACCGACGGTCGTAGACCTTGCTTCACTTCGTAAAGCAATGGCGGACCTTGGTGGAGATCCTAACAAAATCAATCCGGAAATCCCTGTCGACCTCGTCGTTGACCACTCTGTTCAAGTAGATGCGTACGGTTTCGCTGGCGCATTGATGAAAAACATGGACATTGAATTCGAACGTAACGAAGAGCGTTATAAGTTCTTACGTTGGGCTCAGACGGCGTTTGACAACTATCGTGCCGTACCACCTGCAACGGGGATTGTTCACCAAGTAAACTTAGAGTACTTGGCATCTGTCGTCCTCGAGAAAAACGATGCATCAGGTACTGTGGCTTATCCAGATTCACTCGTCGGAACGGATTCGCACACAACGATGATCAACGGACTCGGTGTTCTTGGTTGGGGCGTTGGAGGAATCGAGGCAGAAGCAAGTATGCTCGGTCAACCATCGTACTTCCCAGTGCCAGAAGTCGTCGGTGTCAAAATCATCGGTGAAGTTAACCCTGGTGTGACAGCGACAGACGTGGCACTCGTCGTAACAGAGATGCTCCGTCATGAAAAAGTAGTCGGGAAATTCGTTGAATTCTTCGGACCGTCGCTTCACACGATGCCGCTTTCTGACCGTGCAACAATCGCAAACATGGCGCCAGAATATGGCGCGACATGTGGATTCTTCCCAGTCGATACGGAAACATTGAACTACATGCGTACAACTGGCCGCTCTGAAGAGCTGATCTCACTCGTTGAAGAATACTCAAAAGCGAACGATCTCTTCTACACGCCAGACCAAGCTGATCCAACATTCACGAAAGTGTTGACGCTCGACTTGTCAAAAGTTGAACCTTCACTAGCAGGTCCAAAACGTCCACAAGACCGAATCAACCTCTCAGACGTTCAAACATCGTTCATCGATAGCTTGAGCGCTCCTGCAGGGAACAGTGGCTTTGGACTTGACCGTTCTGAACTCGAGAAGAAGGCGAAGGTCAACTATGAAGATGGCGCCGTCGACATGAGCACAGGAGATGTCGCGATTGCTGCCATCACAAGCTGTACGAACACATCAAACCCTTACGTTATGGTCGGTGCCGGACTCGTTGCGAAGAAAGCGGTAGAACGCGGCTTGACTGTTCCGAAATACGTGAAGACATCACTCGCACCAGGTTCGAAAGTCGTAACTGACTATCTTGACAAAGCTGGCTTGACTTCTTACTTGGATGAACTCGGCTTCAACACAGTCGGTTACGGCTGTACGACATGTATCGGAAACTCGGGTCCACTTGACCGTGAAGTCGAAGAAACAATCACGGAGAACGACTTGCTCGTATCTTCTGTCCTTTCTGGGAACCGTAACTTTGAAGGACGCGTTCACCCACTTGTGAAAGCGAACTTCTTGGCGTCACCACCACTTGTCGTCGCTTACGCACTCGCAGGATCAGTCAACTTCGACATCATGAACGATTCGTTCGGTACGGACAAAGATGGAAATGAAGTGTACTTCAAAGACATCTGGCCATCAAACGATGAAATCAAGATGGTCGTTCAAGACGTCGTGTCACCAGAAGCGTTCCGTAAAGAATACGAAACGGTCTTCACTGGTAACGAGCGTTGGAACGCGCTAGACGTTCCAGAAGGTAACTTGTATGACTTCTCAGATGAGTCGACATACATCCAAAACCCACCGTTCTTCGAACAACTCGAACCAGAAGCGGGCGAAGTTCATGCATTGAATGGCTTACGCGTCATCGGGAAGTTCGCGGATTCGGTCACGACTGACCACATCTCGCCAGCGGGATCATTCTCGAAGACGACACCAGCTGGTCAATACCTCCTTTCTAAAGGGGTAGAGCCGATTGACTTCAACTCTTACGGTTCACGCCGTGGTAACCATGAAGTCATGATGCGTGGTACGTTCGCAAACATTCGCATCCGTAACCAAGTCGCACCAGGTACAGAAGGTGGATTCACGACTTACTGGCCAACAGGTGAGATCATGCCGATGTACGATGCTGCGATGAAGTATAAAGAACAAGGTACTGGACTTGTCGTCCTTGCTGGAAACGACTACGGAATGGGGTCGTCTCGTGACTGGGCTGCGAAAGGGACAAACCTTCTTGGCATCCGTGCAGTCATCGCACAAAGTTTCGAGCGGATTCACCGTTCAAACCTTGTTATGATGGGTGTACTACCACTTCAATTCTTAGATGGTGAATCAGCAGAATCACTCGGATTGACTGGTGAGGAAACAATCGATATCCAAGTCGATGAGTCTGTACGTCCACGCGATATCTTGAACGCGAAAGCGACACATGAAAACGGAACGGTGACAGAATTCAAAGTCATCGCACGTTTCGACTCTGAAGTTGAAATTGATTACTACCGTCACGGTGGAATCTTGCAAATGGTTCTCCGTAACAAACTTAAGTAAGCCACTGCTTATTAAACCTTCCTTTGAAAAAAGGAAGGTTTTTTTCATGAATATGCGAATTTATGGTGAAAGTTTTAAAAGAATCGGGAACAGGAAGACAGGGAGGGGTGTGCTTATGGAGCGGGAAGAAAAGAGTAAGAGTTGGTGGAAGCGTTTGACACAGCAAAAAGAGGTGGAGCCTGATCGAGAAATCGATATCACGTTACCTGAATTGCGCCATGCGATTCACGAGTATGAACAGACGTTGCCAAAAGGCGTAAATCGTACCGTCCTACTAGATGACACACAAGAGATTGACACAAAACGATTGAAGCATCATTTATCTGGGATCCCCAAACAGCGTTTCTATATGTCGAAAGAGACGTTTCATATCGTTCCGGAAGAAGAGCGTGATGTCATCTATGAGATGGACCAAGTACAGCGTGCCCTAGACTTGTATATGGACCAAGAGAAAAAATTGCCACTGCGAAAATTTGAGAATGCACTACAACTAGATTTGACACGTCTTCGAGAGGGAGGTTACTTAAAGACACTGCCCAAAAGACCTTACTACGTGGTGGATGAGACGTTGATTGTCTCGCTTGAACCGAAGGAAACAACTTCTTGACAAGACACCTATCTATTTTTCAGTAAATGACACATTTATGGACAGTTGGGGTTGAGACTTGTTTAAAAAGTATGTTAGGGTGGAAAACGTATATGAAAATAGAAAATTAAATAGGAGTGATTTTATGGAACGGAAAAGCCGTGTGACGCCTGTGTTCGTCATTTCTGCAATCATAACTGGCTTATTCACAATCTGGGGATTATTTCCCGAAAGCATTTTAGGAAATGCTAGTCTATTAAATGTAACCAGCACGTTACAAGGCTGGCTCTCAAACGGGATGGGTTGGTTCTACCTGTTAAGTGCGACCGGCTTCTTACTTGTCGCCATCTTTTTAATCTTTTCTCGCTATGGATCGATTCGTCTTGGGAAAGATACGGACCGACCTGAATTCAGTTACCTGTCATGGTTCGCGATGTTATTCAGTGCCGGAATGGGGATTGGACTCATCTTCTGGGGAGCGGCAGAACCGCTGCTTCATTTCCATTCACCACCGTTCTCTGCTTTGACACCTGAAGGAGACGCGCGTACTGCGATGCGTTATGCCTTCTTCCACTGGGGCTTCCACCCTTGGGCTATTTATGCCATGATCGCACTCGCAATCGCATACTCAACGTTTAGAAAAGGGCGCCCTGCTACGATTGGGGAGACAATCGGTTCGCTTGTCCATAACCGCTACGAACAACCTGTGAAACAAACGGTCGATATTCTTGCGGTCATTGCGACGGCGTTCGGGGTAGCGACTTCACTCGGTTTTGGTGCTCAACAGATTGCCGGTGGCCTTCATTATCTCATCCCTGGGGTACCGAACGCCTTCGTGACACAGTTGATCATCATCGCCGTCGTAACGGTACTTTACATGATCAGTGCTTCAACGGGTCTTGATAAAGGGATTCGAATTTTAAGTAACACGAACATTTTCTTGGCAATCGTCTTGCTTGTCGCGACCATGTTCGCTGGACCGACTGCGTTCATCTTCGACTTGTTCACACAAACGGTAGGGACGTACTTGCAGCAACTTCCTGGTATGAGTTTCCGTACGGCCGCATTCGAGCCGGTTGAACGTGAGTGGATCAATGGCTGGACAATCTTCTATTGGGCATGGTGGATCTCGTGGTCACCATTCGTCGGAACGTTCATCGCACGCGTATCTAAAGGCCGCACGATTCGTGAATTTATTATCGGGATTTTACTCGTCCCAACATCGTTCGGACTCTTATGGTTCTCCGTCTTCGGTGGCTCAGCTATCTGGGCTGACTTGTTCGGTGGATACGACTTGATTGGACAAGTGAACGAAATCGGTACAGAAGTCGGGCTGTTCGCATTATTCGAGACGTTTGGTGGTTTTGGGACAGTACTCAGTATTGTCGCGATCTTCCTAATCTCGACATTCTTTATCACGTCTGCTGACTCAGCGACATATGTACTCGGTATGCTCACTTCGAACGGGAAGCTTGTCCCGCCGATGGGGATTAAAATGACATGGGGTGTGATCCAGTCATCTATCGCTGCCGTGCTTCTTTACGCTGGTGGATTGGATGCCCTGCAAGCTGTTGCGATTCTCGCAGCCTTCCCATTCATCTTCGTTCTCGTCTTTATGATTGTCGCCTTGTTCAAAGACTTGGCCGATGAACCTGACGAGCGAGATAAGTGGCTCGAAGCACAGAAGAAAGATGAAGACAAATTAGGATAATTTAGAGGGGTCTCGTATGAGACCCTTTTTTCGGTTAAAAATATTTTGCTTGTCCTCTTAGCTAGTGTAGGATAGTAAGTGAAGAAACGAGGAGGATAGGCTATGAAACAACAGATAAAAAAACGGTTGAGCTGGGTCATTTTGGCCGGCATCCTCATTGTCGGGGCATTACTCGCTTATAATTTTTACGTACTCATGAATCTGAATGGTGAAGAGGGAGAACAGGTTGAACCGTTCTACTCAAATGTCGTGATTGGGTATCAAGAGCGTAAACTTCCGAAAGAAGGGGAAACACTCGAAGAACGAGAGTACCTTGTCACGTATGATGAAGACGGACATTTTGTCTCAGAAGTCGTCATGGGACCAAACGTGGGTGCAAAAGCAGAGTGGGACGGAGAAACGTATTTGGAGTTTAATCCGGACGGAGAAGAGGTTCTTCGGCAAGAGACCAATTCCGGAGCGGTCGCACCGCATCCATTCCTATCCCGCGCCACGAATGAACAGATTCGTAAATGGCTAGACGATGGCACACTCGGGTCAAGTGAGGGCGAGACAGATTTAGTCGGTCGAACAGCGCAAGCTTATGTGAAGTCTGAAGCGGCTGAAACGGTTCCTGAAGAATGGGTTCAAAATTATCCATCTATTTTTAGTGAAGAAGAAAATAAAGAGACAGTCACATATTATGTCGATGCGAATGAACGGATTTTGCTTGCGGCAGAATCGCGGAATAACGGAAAGTTGTTCCATTCGATTCGGATGACGTCTTTTGAATCAAGATAATCCGATGGGGAGCAGACAACATGTCGGCTCCCTTGTCGTCTGAAAGGGAGAACAGAATGAAACAAATTCAAGTTGAACAAGTTCAAACGGATTTGACGAACTGGGAAGCTGGAGAAAAGATTAATGAGGCGGCGCTTTTATCTTATGCGCACTGGTCACGTGCGACTGGGCATGAAGAAGAATTGATTCGTTCATTGACATTGCTTGCTACACATCGACTCGAGCAGAAGGAGTCGATGGACCCGTTATTGAACCGCTGGGTGAAAGAATTAGAGTCGATGAATGCGTTACCTCCGGAATTACGTCTGTTTCAATTGAACGAGCAGTTGCGTCGTTCAAAACAAGCGCTTCAAATCGATTGGCCGACACTTCGCGAAGCAGATTACGCCTCAATGAAGGTACAAATTTTGACGGAATATGAGTCAAAAACATCTGCACTACTTGACCAACTCGACCGACTTCACGATGAAGTGGAGGCGGCCAAGTCTGATTTGCGGGACTCAGAATGGCGGGGGCAACTCGAGAAGATATTCGAGGCAATCATCGAGGCGATGCAGGAAGTAGCATCGTTAGAGGATGATACGGCATCTTTACTCGCATCGATGCAAGGGAACTACTTCAGTCGAGAAGCGTTTCGTCGCTTCGGTGAACGCGTTGTGCTCGTCAAAGAGCGACTCGATGCAATCTGTCAGTTGCTGCCGGAACGTAAAACGGAGACACGCTCAAGCGCCATCGAATCACTTGAGGAAATGATTGGTCTAGATGACATCAAAGACCGTGTGAAAGCATGGTATCGCTTCCTGCTCTTCCAGAAAGAACGAGAAAAAGCAGGGTTTTCATCGAAGCACCAACCCTCTCTTCATCTCGTATTTACGGGTAATCCAGGTACCGGGAAAACGACGCTGGCTCGACTCATGGCAGAGATTTATTTTGAACTCGGCCTGCTCAGTCGTCCAGATCTCGTTGAGGCAGATCGCTCAAGCCTAGTCGGGGCGTACGTTGGACAGACGGAAGAACAAGTGATGAACAAAGTGAAAGAAGCAGAAGGTGGCGTCTTGTTCATTGACGAGGCATATGCACTAAAACGTCAAGATGCGAGTGGCAGTGACTATGGGCAAGCTGCAATTGACACGCTCGTCGCAGCGATGACGAGCGGCGAATATGCCGGAAAGTTTGTTGTTATCCTTGCCGGATATCCAGAAGAGATGCGTCATTTCCTACTTGCAAACCCTGGTTTACGCTCACGATTCCCAGAATCGAATCACTACGAGTTACCAAACTATCGGGATGAGGAATTAGTCGCAATTGGTGAAAAAGTGGCACAGGAGAACAATTACGTATTGACGGAGGAAGCAAAGCGGTCACTTCTAACACGGATTGACCGTGAACGAGTTGATTCGACGTTCGGGAACGCCCGAACGGTTCATAACATCTTACTCGATGCGATGTTTAAAAAAGGATCTCGTTTCGGTGCAGATGCCCCTTTAGACGAGATGGCACTTTTGACCGAAGAAGACTTTGATCAACCCGAAGGAGATGCGAGTCCAACATCGCTGGACGACCTTGTCGGTATGGAAGATGCCAAAGTACAATTGGCAGAGATTGAAGCACTCGTGAACATCCAAAAGAGACGAAAAGCGCTAGGTCTGAAGACGGCACCCGTCCAACTTCATATGACACTCACGGGGAATAGTGGAACGGGTAAGACCACTTTTGCATATCTGTATGCTCAAATGTTGAAGCGTACAGGCTATTTGAAGCGTGGACATGTCAACGTTGTCAGTCGAGCGGATTTGGTCAGTGGCTATGTGGGACAGACCGCACAAAAAACGAAGGCGGCGATTCGTGATGCACTCGGTGGCGTATTACTCATTGACGAGGCATACAGCCTGAATGGAGGAGCGAATGATTACGGTCGAGAGGCAATCGATACACTTGTCGATGAAATGCCGAAACATGGCGAAAACCTTGTTGTCGTCCTTGCGGGGTATGAAGGTCCGATGAGACGGTTGATTGAATCGAATCCTGGACTAAGCAGTCGCATGAAACGTACGATTCATTTTGAAGATTATTCGCAAGAACAGCTAGTCGAGATTGCTGTGAACTATGCGAACCAATTTGGATACGAGCTGGACGAACAAGCAATCGAAGCGTTATCGATTCGATTAAGTGAAATCAATAACGCGAATGCACGGACTGCCTTGTCTGTCATCGATGAGTCAATCGCTCGTCAATCGTATCGACTCATGTCGGAGGAAGAAAACGAGACATCTCTCCAACAATTATTAGTAGTAGATATTAAGAGTAAACTATAATACACTAGTAGTAGGAAAGAAGGATGATTCAATGCATACGATTCAAATCCCAGTTAGATATCAAGAAACGGACATGATGGGAATCGTCTATCATGCCAACTATTTAGTTTATCTAGAGATTGCTCGCACCGAACTGTTACGTCAGCTCGGCGTCGAATACAAAGACATGGAAGAAGCAGGATTCGTTTCGCCGGTGACGAACGTATCGATGGATTACAAGCGAAGCGTAACGTTTGGCGATACGGTTCATGTGCGCGTATGGGTCGACCAATACTCAAAGATCAGAACGATTTATGGGTATGAGTTGACGAACCAAGATGGTGAGCTCGTAGGAACAGCCAAGACGACTCATGTTGTGGTCAAAAGAGGAGATTTCAAACCGATTCGTCTTGATCGAGAGTTCCCGAAATGGCATGAAATGTACATGAACGTCATGAATCCTGTCTAAGAATCTTCTGTCTTCGTACCGTCAGTATGGTATCATATCTTGACGGTACTTTTTGTTATCTAGAAAGGGGAAAATCGCATGCGTTATCCATCAGTCTTGATGGTTTGCGGCGCCTTGACGTTCATGTTAGCCGGTTGTACGACAAACGAGCAAGTTGAACCGAAAGAACCAACAACACAGTCATCAACAATAGATGAACCACAAACAGAACCAAACGAACCGACCTCGAATCAGGAAGTGGAAACCGAGTCACCGACAGACGAAGAAACAACTGAGTCTGAACCGGAAGTCGAAGAACAACCAGCTGAGCCGACACCGCCAGCAGCAGAAGAACCGACTACACCTGTCCAACCGATTGAAGTCGATGGTGTTGCAAACTTAGAATTAGAAGAGTTGATTCTCGTAAATAAGCAAATTGCATTGTCGGCTAATTATCAGCCGAGCGACTTAGTTGAGGCCAACATCGATTTTGTCGATTCAGCGGTCGGTGAGCGTCGGATGATGCGAAAAGAGGCGGCACGTGCAATCGAAGAATTGATGAGTGACGCAAAAGCGTCTGGCATTGATTTAAAAGGGACGAGTGCGTTTCGTTCATACGGTTATCAAGTGACGCTATTCAATGCTTACGTTGAACGGGATGGCAAAGAGCAAGCGATGAAATACTCCGCTCCACCTGGACATTCTGAACATCAAACAGGTCTTGCAATCGACGTCTCGAGTGCTTCTGTCAATTATCAACTCACACAAAGCCTTGGTGAAACGGTTGAAGGAAAGTGGCTAGCAGAACATGCTCACGAGTATGGCTTTATCATTCGCTATCAAAAAGCGTTTGAGAAAGAGACCGGCTATATGTATGAACCGTGGCACTTACGTTATATCGGTACTGAACATGCGAAAGCAGTGCACGCATTGAATCAGCCATATGATCGATATATTGCGGAATATATGAAGTAAGGGGAATTGCGATGCCATTTATGACAGAAATCATCATTATCATTTTAAGCTATTTACTTGGTGCGATTCCGTTTGCGCTCATCATCGGCAAGCTCGGTTATCGAGTAGATGTTCGCGAACATGGGAGCGGCAACTTAGGTACAACGAACACGTTTCGTGTTCTCGGCAAAAAAGCGGGGATCCTTGTTTTACTCGGTGACATGGGGAAAGGACTAGTCGCAGCTTTGTTACCACTCTTATTCGGAAGTGAGATGAGTCTGCTTCTTGCCGGGATTCCGGCAGTCATTGGACATTCTTATCCGATCTTTGCGAAATTTAAAGGTGGAAAATCAGTCGCGACGAGCGGCGGCGTACTTTTAGCGGCGTTTCCTTGGTTCTTCTTTGTCGTCGTCGGCACGTTTATTGTGACTCTCCTCATTTCACGTATGGTATCCCTCTCTTCTATGGCTGCCGCTGTAGTAGGTCTCGTGACGGCAACGACTTACAGTATATTGACGAAGGACTGGTTACCTCTGATTGTCATCGTTCCATTGGCCCTGTTTATCATCATTAAACATCGTACCAACTGGCAACGAATACGAGCCGGGAAAGAACCGAAAGTCCCACTTTTTCAAAGCAAGCATAAATCTTAATTTCTTTCAGGTGCGTCCGATCAAGACGTACCTTTTTTGTGCATTGTTGTTGATTTACATAAAAAAGAAGCAAAATCATGTTGGATTTGCTCGTTCTTTACTTTCAATTTACGTTAAATTTACATGCGTTCGTTACACTAGAAAAGGAAAGATTTTAGTGGAGGAGGCAGGGACGTGTCTTTAATCGGTGAAGAACGTAAACAGAAAATTGTCGAGTGGATCGAACGAGAAGGAAAAGTGAAGACGAGCGAATTGATTGAGCGATTGAATGTATCAGGGGAATCGATTCGACGTTATTTAGAAGAACTAGAGAAAGAGCATCGTATCAAGCGTGTTTACGGGGGTGCGGTTCTTCATCAGAGCATGTCTTTTCAGCCGATTGTCATCGCCAACATGGATGGTATCCGCCGTATCGCGTATACGGCATTTCAATTGATTCCGGACGATACGTTACTCTATATCGGTCATGGGGTTGCAGCCGAACAAGTGGCGTCTCGTTTACGAGGACGAAATGTGACGGTGGTCACACCATCTCTAACGGTCGCCAAAGCGTTGTTTGAACAACGGGCGAAAGGTGTGCTCGGTGGCGAGATCCAGTTGTTAGGTGGTACAATCGATCCGAAACATCTCGTGACGACGGGCGAACAAGTTCTCGCACAACTCCAAACCTATATGTTTGATCTTGCCATCTTATCTGTTGAGGGGGTCGATTCAACCCTTGGTTTGACGTGCGATGCTTTCGGACTCGCTAGTATCACACAATCGGTGATGTCGCAAAGTCGCGAGACATTCTTATTAACCGACCATACCCAGTTGAACCAACAAAAAAGATATCGGGTGTGCGACTTTTCAAAGGTGACGGCAATTATCTCAGATTTTCCGGAACCACAAGAATTTAAAGGCGTCTTAGCCGAACATGGCGTGGACTGGAAGTTCGCGCCATAAAAGGAGCGATTGTATGAAAGTAGAAGTGATTGTCACAACGTTATCTGAAGCAATCGAGGCGGAGCAACTCGGGGCAGATCGACTCGAGCTGATTGCAGATATGGAGAATGGCGGGATCACGCCAAGTTTCGGGACGATTCGGAATGTAATCGAGCACGTATCCATCCCGGTACATGTCATGATTCGACCTCATACACGTTCATTCCATTTCAACGAAGATGATGTGGAAACAATGCTTGCAGATATTGGTCTGTGCCGTGAACTCGGGGCGAATGGAATCGTCTTTGGTGCATTGACAAAAGACGGGGCAATCGATGAGCGGATTTTAGGAGAAGTCATCAAACATAAAGGTGAGATGGCACTAACGTTCCATCGTGCCTTCGACGCGTCGCGTGATGTATTTGAATCGCTGGATGTCTTAAATGATTTCCCAGAAATCGATATCTTATTGACATCAGGCGGTGCGAACACTGCATTAGAAGGTATCGAAACATTGATCCGTCTGAGCGAGCAAGCAGAGATGACTATTTTGCCTGGAGCCGGCATTACGACAGAAACTTTGCCATCCTTACAGGAACGACTCAACGTCGATATGGTACACATCGGGAATGGCGTACGAACAAACGGACAGTTAGATGGAGCTAAATTCAAGCAACTTCGAGGATGATTCAAAGCGGAAAACAGTCGAAAGACTGTTTTTTTGCTATAATGAAAGAAAATACAAAGTGTAGGTGAACTTATGCAATCTTCCGTTTACAAACAATATGCGCTTCGAATGCTCTCAGGAAAATGGGGTATATCATTACTCGTCGTTTTGACTGTCATGGTCATTCAGGCGATGATTACAACACGTCTTGACCTATCAACGAATGACCCTGAAGTTCTCATGACTTCTGTAGCACTATTGTATGGGGCGACAGTCCTTCTCGCTCCAATCGAGCTCGGGAAGAATTGGGTGTTTCTTCAGGTCGCCAAAGATGAGAAGCCTAAGTTTGGCTTATTGATTGAAGCGTTCGGCTCGCTGAAAGAGTATTCACGAGCGGTAATTTATTACGCGGTGTTTTATTTAGGACTGAACGTGTTAATGTTATTCCTAATTGTGCCTGGCGTCTGGTTTTATTTGACGTATCGTATCGCACCGTTCATTATGCGAGACGAACCAGATCTCTCAGCGTTTCAAGCTATGCGCAAAAGTCGTTTGATGATGAAAGGGCATAAACAAACGATGTTAAAGCTATTCGCAAGTTTTATCGGATGGTACGCGCTCGTCCTTCTTACTGGGGGACTCGCTTACATCTTTGTCACGCCCTACTTACAGACGGCCATTTCAGGTCTCTATCTAGAAATGAAGGCGTCGTATCTCGCAAAACAACCGGTCGGATAATTCGACCGGTTGTTTACGTTCAATGCTGATCTGTCTTTTTCGGGTTAGGGGCGTCTTCAAAATCTTGTTTTTCTTGTTCCGACGCATCCGCATGCCACTTTTTCGCTTGTTCAGTGGCAATCGGTATCGCTTTCGTCTCAGAATAACCTTGTGCGAGCAATGCGTTCGCAATATCAATGGCTTTCTTTTTTACAAGTGGATCGAAGTTTTTCAGTGATTCTGGATAATCTTTCATATTCCATGGCACGAAAATCGCCTCCTTCACTCCTACTAATTCCACAAAAGGCATGATTCAAACGTCTTGATGAAGGTAATACTCGATGAGCGCTTGTGTCCCGTTCTCCCCATATCCATTTTCTTCGAGAATCGAATAGAGTCGATGAGCGAGTTCGAGTCCAGGTAACTTCACTTGAAGTTCGTTTGCACTCTCAATGGCGAGCGTCATATCCTTAATAAAATGTTTGATGAAGAAACCTGGAGCATAATCTTCAACAATCATCCGTGGAACCAAGTTTTCAAGCGTCCAGCTACCGGCTGCACCTCCACGAATCGTGCGGATGAGCGCTTCGGGGTCAAGTCCTGCTCGTTTACTGAACGCTAACATCTCCGCATTCCCCATCATCGTTCCGGCAATGGCAATTTGGTTGGCGAGTTTCGCATATTGTCCGCTCCCAGCATATCCCATGCGTTCAATGGACTGTCCCATTGCTTCAAATAAAGGTTTTGCCTTATTGAAGGCAAAGTCTCCTCCTCCGACCAAAATGGAAAGTGTCCCATTTTTTGCACCAATATCTCCACCGGTGACAGGTGCATCGAGCGGGAGAAGACTCCGTTCAATGGCAGTTTCGGCGATTCGTTCAGCAAGTTTCGGAGAAGAGGTTGTCATATCAATCAAGAGCGTACCTGGTTCTGCTGAATCGAGGATATTTCCGTCCCCGAAATAAACCGATTCAACATCTGACGGATAACCGACGATGGTGATGACAGCATCAGCATCTTGACACACATCTCGAATCGTTTCGCACCATACTACACCTTCCTCTAATAGCGAGGTAGCCTTCTCTTTCGTTCTCGTATAAGCTTTTACGTCAAAACCATGCTTCATCAAATTCCGTACCATGGATTGGCCCATGACGCCGAGACCGATAAATCCGATTGTTTTCATTCTGATTGTCCCCCTAGTAATTGTTGTGAGACGAGACGCTGATAAAGTGCGTTCTCGTTTAATAGTTGCTCATGTTTCCCAATCCCGCTGATGCGTCCATTTTCTAACACAACGATTTGGTCGGCATGTCTGACAGTCGATAAGCGATGGGCGATCACGAGTGTGGTTCTCCCGACCATCAGGCGATCGAGCGCTTCTTGGACGACGCGTTCTGATTCTGAATCCAGACTCGACGTCGCTTCATCGAGCAGTAAAATTTGCGGATTACGTAACAACGCTCGTGCAATCGCAAGACGCTGTCGTTGTCCGCCTGACAAGCGAATACCACGTTCTCCAATTTCCGTCTCGAGCTGATTAGGCATCACTTCAATAAATGACCATGCGTTTGCCATTTCACACGCCTCTTTGATTTCCTCATCACTTACTTCTCGTTGAAGACCATAGATGATGTTTGTCCGAACAGAACCCGACAAGACGGGAGAGTCTTGAGCGACATAACCGACGATTTGACGCCATGTATCCCGGGCATATGTTTGAATATCGCGATTACCGTACCGGATTAATCCTTCCGTTGGTGTGTAAAATTGTTCGACGAGCGAAAAAAGTGTTGTTTTGCCGGCGCCGCTTCGACCGACGATGGCGGTCGTTGCGCCAGGTGAAACGTGAAGAGAGAGTCCTTGAAGAACGGGTTCCGTCCCATAATGAAAGGTCACATTCTCGAAAGAGAGGTCAGCCTGCTCGATGGATTCTTGATATGTGCTGTACGGTTCAGGACGAACATCTAATAATTCAGCGATTCGTTCAGTTGCGCCACGAGCTTTTTGTAGTCTCGTCAAAAATTCACTCATGGTGATCAGAGGAGTGATGATTTGGAATACATAGAGCATGAATGCGAGTAGTTCACCCGTCGATAAGGCCCCTGTCGAGACACGATACGCTCCAAATCCGAGTATGGCAATCAACATCCCCGTCAACGTCACGTTGAGGAGAGGGATGAGAATGGCTTGAATTCGTCCTTCTTTCACTCCATAATCGAACAACGTTTCGATTTTCACTTTCCCGGTCCGCACTTCCATTTGTTCTGTCGCCTGCGATTTGACGAGACGGATTTCACCGAGCAGTTCCGCAAAGAATCCGGACAGGTTACCGAGCTCCTGTTGCGTTTCTTTTGCAATCACTCGAAGCTTTCGGCCGAGTGGGATGACGATGACAAGCGTCGTCGGCACTGAAAACAAGATGACGAGTGTCATTTGCCAATCGAGCGTGAACAAGATGGCGACGGCACCGATGACCGAGACGAAAGAGGTCAACAAGCGGACACTTTGCTCGGACAACAGCTGTTGCAGCGTCGTTGTGTCATTGTTCAAGCGGGAGACGAGTTCTCCCGATTTGATCCCATCATAAAAAGGGATGGGCAGTTTGATGAGGTGGTCCCACAATGTCGTCCTAAGATTGGCGACAACACGTTGACCAACAATATGTAGCCAGTAAATCGATAACGCGCTCGTGATGACCTGGACGAGAAAGGCAAAGAGAAAATATGCAATCCATACAGGCGTCAACAGGTCACTACTCCAACGGTCAACGACACGTTGCAGGATGAGTGGAATCGCTAGCGATGCGACGGCTTGAAGGAGCGAAATCAGAATAGCTCCCACAAACAATCCTTTAGGAGGGTTCGCGATTTTAAAAAGTTGGAAAAACGTTTTCCACGTCGATGAATTCATTTTGAACAAACCTCCTCTCTCTTTACTTTCGCTGTTTCAAAATCGGGTGTCAAGACGTCGAATCGAACGATTGAGTCATGCTAGAATAAGAAAGAGAGGTGATACGTGATGAAATGGATTCACACGGCCGATTGGCATCTAGGTAAGATTGTTCATGGTCGTCATATGACAGAAGATCAGCGAAATATTTTATTCCATTCGTTTTTACAAATCGTCGATGAGGAGAAGCCAGATGCAGTCATCATTGCAGGTGATTTGTATGACCGGGCCGTCCCACCCGTCGAGGCTGTCGATTTGCTCGATGAGATGTGGCGAGAGTTGGTGTTGAAGCGAGAAATCCCGGTCGTCGCTATCGCTGGAAATCATGACTCAGCGGAGCGTCTCGAATATAGTTCAAAATTGTTGAGACAAGTAGGATTACATATCATCGGTAAATTAAACCCAGATGCTGGTCCACTTGAAGTGGCCGGAATTCCGTTTTACCCAATCCCGTTTCTTGAGCCGGCACGTGTTCGGCACATACTAGGAAACGAAACGATTCGCACGCACCATGACGCATTAGAGGCTGTCATTGAAGCATATGGACCGATTGAGAAGAATGCGGTCTCAGTGGGCCATAGTTTTGTCGCAGGAGGACTTGAGACCGACTCGGAGCGCCAGTTATCGGTCGGTACCGCCGGACAGGTCGCGAAAGGGCTCTATGACCCGTTCTCATACACGGCTCTTGGACATCTACATAATCGTGATGCAATCCATTCAGAACGGATTGCATACAGTGGTTCTCTCATGAAATATTCTTTCTCTGAGGTCAATCATGAGAAATCGGTAGATATTTTGGAATGGGACGGACACTGGAAGCGTAGACGTCGAACGTTGACGCCAGAACGGGACATGAGACAGCTCGCAGGAACGTTGGATGAGTTACTCGCACCTTCGTTTTATCAACAACAACAAACCGATGATTATTTGAAAATCGTGTTGACCGATGACAAAGCACTTTTTGATCCGATGGCAAAGCTTCGGACCGTTTATCCGAATATTCTTCATCTTGAACTGGAGCTGTTACGACGCCAAGAACAGACGTCCACATTTGAACGGGAAACGCTAGAACGACAATCCGTCGAAGAGGTGTATCTACAGTTCTTTGAAGCTGTACACGACCGAACGGCCTCGGATGCCGTCAAACAAATGATTGAAGAAGGTGATGTCAGATGAGACCGGTCGAATTGAAGATTCAAGCATTCGGACCGTATGCGGAACGAGAAACGATTGACTTCACACAATTAGTTGGTCGCTCGATGTTTGTCGTGAGTGGTCGGACGGGTGCAGGGAAGACGACCATCTTTGATGCGATGACGTTCGCATTATATGGACGGGCCAGCGGGACGCTGCGCAATGCGAGTGATTTCAGAAGTCAATTCGCACAACCTGAGTTGAAGACGGAGGTCGACTTTTCGTTTACGATTCGCGGTGACCACTATCGAATCGTGAGACAACCTCAACAACCTCACCCGAAAAACAAGACACCGATCCCACATGAGGCCGTTCTTTATGAATGGGAGGATGGTTGGAAGCCGATCGCGACAAAAGTGAACGAGGTTCAAGAGGAAGTCGAGTCGATTTTACAACTTTCATATGAACAATTCAGTCAAATCTTGTTACTCCCTCAAAACCAATTTAGACAATTGCTCGATTCGAACTCAAATGAGAAACAACAAATCTTGCAATCTATTTTCAAGACGGAGGCGTATCGTGTTTTCCAGGAGAAGTGGGCAGAACGTCTCAGCACATACCGGAAACAAGTCGAATGGGCGGTCGAGCGAACCCGTCTCAAGTTACTAGAGCTCGAAGATGAAGCAATCGAAGAGATTTCGACGAAATCGATTGATGTGATCCATCAGTGGCTAGACGAGCGCGAACAACGTTTGATTACAACTGTTGAGTCCGCAACAGAACAGAAACAGGATCATTCGAAGAAGCTCGAACAGGCGCGTACCGAATTAGAACAAGCGAAAGCGCTTGTCAGTTTATTTCAAGAACAGCAAGAAACCTTGCAAGCTCTTGATTTATTTTTAAAAGGCGAGACAGAACGAAACGAACGTCACGAGTTGTTGCAACGTTTAGAGGCAGCAGCGAACATTCGTCCAGTCTATGACCGATTATTAGAAATGAAGAAACATGTGCAACGACTGACGGTGGAGGAACAAGCATCTTCTAAAAAACTCGAACAATTACAACAAAAGCAATCTTCACTATCGGAGCAGCAATCTGCAATTGAAGAGAATAAACAAGAAATCTTATCCCTTCAAGAGCGACTTCGGTTAATTGATGAGATGTTACCGCGAATGAAAGAGCGCGCGGAATACGTGACATTACGTGAGCAACTGACGAAACGTGCGAAGGAATTAAATGCCTTTTCCAAAGAGGCTCGACTCCAAGAACTTCAAGTCCACGAACAACAATTAGTGAAAACGTTGTCGATTGAACCTGAAGAACGTGCAGTTGATGCGGAGCGATATGTCGACCGATTAATGTATTTGGTCAAGCTTGAGACAAAAGTGAATGAGTTATCAAATCAGCTCGTCACTTGTGAGCGGTCCGGAAAAGAAGTGCAGCGACTGCATGCCATCCAACAAGAAATGATGACGAAATACAAACAACAAGAACAAATGAATGCGGCAAGACAACTGAGTGAAACCCTTCAAGAAGGTGAGCCTTGCCCAGTATGTGGTTCACGTCACCATGATGTCCCACAGTTCGAAGACTTGCTTGAATCTATGGAAAAAGAAGTGGAGGCGAAGGCACGTCTTGAGGAATTGACGACTCAATTGATTGAAGCAAGATCCGATTATCGTTCGCTCCATTCTCAGCTTGAAGAGGCACGACGAGAATTTGATGAGGTTTCGAAAGATATTCAGGTGGATGGATTATTATCAGAAGAAGTCAAGAAATGGCAAGCGCATGTGGATCGTCTACAACGTGAAGAGCGAACGCGCCTCGAGAATGAACGAACGCTTCGTCAATTAACCAGTGAAATGAGACAACTTGAAGAAGAGCGACGTAACCAATTTGAAGAACGTCAACGTGTCCTCACAGAACTCGAAGCGATACAGCAAAAACTGAACGCGCTCGGTCAAACAGAGGAAACAACGTTAGAAGAGTTACAGACCGAACGGACAAATCGACAACATCGTCTCGCCATACTTACGAAAAAAATTGAAGCGTTCGACCATGACTTTGAAATCGTCAAAAAGGAAACGTGGAAAGAAGAAGAGCGACTTACTCTATTGCGGCAACAGCTTTCTGATGCGATGGAGCAATATGATTCACAAAAGACGACCTGGAATAAGCAATTAGAAGTCGCACAGTTGAACAAAGAGCGGTACGAACAACTAGCTGATCGAATCGATCAGCGTGCGAATATCCGCGAGAACTTACAACGTGAAGAAGAGGAAGGTGTCCGGTTAAGACACCGCATCCAGATGATTGAGGGGAAATTAGGAAATGTAGCACAACCTGACCTTCAGTTAATTGAAACGAAGGTGAACGAAGCCAAGGAACTATACGAGCGAGCATCAGAACACCTCATCACCTCACAAGAAGCCTTGTCTAGACATCGGCAAATCGTTTCCGAGTGGAATACGCTTCGTAAGGAGACAGCTCGAGAAGAACAAAAGTTAGAAACAATCAAATTGATTGCAGAAACCGGAAAAGGCATCAATCCGCAAAAGATGACGTTTGAAACATATGTACAAACGGCGTTCTTTGACCAGATTTTACATGCGGCGAACATTCATTTGGACCAGATGACGAGCGGTCAGTTCCGACTAGAACGAAAAGTAGAGACGGCAAAAGGAAATGCTAAGTCCGGACTTGAACTCCTCGTATTCGATGCGTACACCGGTCAATCACGCCGTGTGCAAAACCTTTCCGGAGGGGAAGGTTTTAAAGCGTCTCTTTCACTCGCGCTTGGTCTAGCAGAAGTGGTGCAACAGTTGAGCGGGGGTGTGAGTCTTGAAACGATGCTCATCGATGAAGGATTCGGGACGCTTGATGCCGAATCTTTAGACCAGGCAATCGAATTATTAATGTCGCTACAGGCGACAGGTCGACTTGTAGGGGTCATCAGTCATGTCCAAGAATTGAAAGATCGCGTCGATGCCCGAATCGAAGTGAAAAAATCTAGAAGCGGATCAACGATCCAGCTGATTGTGGAGTGATCGAAATGAAACAGATGATGACGAAGTCAAGTCTCATCAATCATTTAAAAGAAGCAGGAATTCAACGAGGAGAGTCTTTATTTGTTCATACCTCGCTTTCAAAACTCGGATGGGTATGTGGTGGTGCGCAGACTGTAATCGAGGCACTACAAGAAGTGGTGGGGCCATCAGGACTTCTCATGATGGCGACCCAAACCGGAGACAATTCAGATCCGGCTGAATGGGAGGCACCGCCTGTTCCGGTTGAGTGGTGGCAGACTATTCGTGCCGAAATGCCGCCTTATGAAAAAGAAAAGACATCAACCCGTGGAATGGGGCGTGTCCCCGAACTGTTTCGGAACTATCCGAACGTTTATCGAAGTGCACATCCGATGTGGTCAGTCGCGGCATGGGGTGAAGAGGCAAAAACAATTGTGTCTGGTCACTCGATAGACGTCGGCTTCGGTCCAGGTTCACCAATCGAGCGAATGATTGAACGAAATGCACGTGTTCTACATCTCGGGTCGCCACTTGATGCAACGACACTCTGGCACTATGCGGAGTATGGGATTGATGGTCCTACAAAAATGTTCGGTTGTGCTGTAATCGAACAAGGCGAACGCGTGTGGCGAACGTTCGAACATACAGATGTAAATAGTGATCCATTTGGTGCAATCGGCGAAAATATCGTCAAACAGAAAGATGTCCATACGTTTACCATCAATGAGGCGACGTGCTATTTGATTCCAGCTAATACATGGGAGCCAGTGCAACATGCGCTCATCGCACTTCGAAGCTGGTTAAGATAATGAATGTAGAATCGAGGGGAAGAAATAGATGAATCGTTGGATGAAACTATTGAGTATTGCGACTCTAGTCATCTTACTGGTGGCCGGATTGGCAATCGGTGGGATCTCGGCACATATCGGTGACCAATTAACATCACCTGAGCGAGAGACGTTGACGTACACACCGAAGTCACTTGGATTGAAGTATGAGAACGTGACCATTCAATCAGAAGAAGGGCATGACTTGTATGGGTGGTGGATTCCCCATCCTACGCCACGTGCGACAATCGTATTTGCTCATGGGTATGGAAAGAACCGAGAACAGGAGGATCTCCCGTTAAAAGAGTTGATTCCCGAGTTTCATGAGCAAGGATATCAATTTTTAACGTTCGATTTTCGTGGTTCTGGGATTTCAGAAGGAGATCGGGTAACGGTCGGTGCGAAAGAACAATCAGACTTACAAGCTGCCATCCAATACGCAAAAGGTCGATCAGAGGGTCCGATCGTACTTTACGGAATTTCCATGGGAGCGGCGACGGCCCTCTCTACGGCAGATGATGTCGAGGTAGCCGCAGTCATCGCAGACAGTCCGTTCAGTGATTTACGGAACTACCTTGAGACAAATCTCCCCGTATGGAGTGATCTCCCGAACGTTCCATTCACACCCGTCATCATGACAGTGACCCCATGGTTCACTGGACTGGATGCGGATGTTGTTTCACCGATTCAAGATATCAAATCAATCGAAGCACCGATTTTATTGATTCATAGTAAAGGAGACGATGCGATTCCTGTCTCAGAAAGTGAAAAGCTTGCGAGCGCGCAGGATGGTGTCGAACTATGGGTGACGGAAAACGATGGTCATGTCGGATCGTATCAATCATTCCAGACTGAATATCGTCAAAAGATTTTCGATTTTCTAGAACGATCATTGTGAGCAAAGGGGCGCCAATTGCGCCCCTTTTTGATATGATTGCAAACGAGAACAATGAAAGAAGGGTGCAAAATGGACTTATTACAACTATTACAGTTTCTCTTGCTCGGTACATTGATCGGGATATTGAGCGGCTTCTTCGGAATCGGTGGTGGCATCTTGCTCACGCCACTCCTCCTTGTTTTCGGTTATGAAGCAAGTGCGGCGATTGCACTTAGTCTCATGTTGACGCTCGGTTCGACGACGGCAGGGACAATCTCGCACATTCGTTTACGAAACGTGAACGTGTCACACGCGTTATGGATTGGTGTGTTCGGGATTGTCGGAACTTGGATTGCCACTCCGCTCGTCTTTTACTTAGAAGGGGTGGACGGCGCGACACTGATCATCTCACTCGTCTACATTGCGTTACTTACGTACTTTGCGATTTCATTCTTCCGGTCGAAACAGCATGTCGAAGGGAGTGTCGGGACAGCTTCTGTACCACGACTTGGGATCATCGGTGTCTTTGCAGGATTTATCTCTTCTTTGATGGGGGTAAGTGGGGGCTTTGTATTGACGCCGCTCCAAGTCAAGCTACTGAACACTGAAATGAAACGAGCGGTCGGAACGAGTATTTCAGCAGCTCTCCTCATTGTAATATCAGGCGTGATCAGTTATGCCGTGGCAGGTGCTGAAACGAATTACTGGCATGGACTCGCATTAATCGCAGGTGCGATGATTGGATCTCCGTTTGGAGCCAAACAGTTGCAACGTTTCAGTTCGCAACATGTCAAAAAAGCATTAGGTGGATTTTATGTCACGGTCGCATTTAGTGTGGCGCTCAATTTAGTCGGATGGAATACAGCCTCACTTATATTACTTGTCACACTAGCGCTTCTCTTTATCATCACGCTCATCATTCGACCACGCAAAAAATAAACCCCGTCTTTGGACGGGGTTTTAACGTCTAGCGATATGGTCAATGTTTTCTTGAATCTCTCCAACTTTCGCTTTTGCTTCGCGGAGTCTGCGCTCAAATGCTTCTGTGTCACGTTTCTCATGAGACGACTTGTCAACTCCTTGACGTTGCCCTTTGTCAGAGCGTTGATAAAAGTGGGTCGCTTTTTGTAAGCGTTTTTTAAACGTCGAGTCGCTCATAGGGACACCCCCTTCCATACTTCATTTATTCCACATATGGAAACGGTCGAAACGTTCGAACGTTTAAGAAGCGAGGGAACGACGAATTTGAACGTTCTGAGAAATTTTCACTGCTAAGATTGCAGCAAGTACGGCTTTGAGTGAATCTCCAAGAATAAACGGGATATTCACCTTGAGCGCATCAATGAACGACATACCGAGAACGATCTCGAGTCCGATGCTTCCAAGTAGGTATACAAGCCCCAAACCGAATAACAAGTTGTAGCCAATCAATGCTGGGAAGGAGCGATGGCGCTCGCTGAACCAGCCAATGAAGAAAGCGGCGATTGGAAATCCAATTAAATATCCGACGGTTGGTCCAACGAAGGGAGCAAGACCTCCTTGACCACTCAGTACGGGAAGTCCGATCAAGCCGAGTAGGAGGTAGACGATGACTGCCAAAAATCCTTTTCGTGCACCGAATACGCCGGCGATTGTCATAATGGCCAGTGTTTGAAGGGTAATCGGAACGGGTCCGATCGGTATTTCGATGAAACCGATACTTGCGATGAGTGCTGCCCCGAAGGCAATTTGAGTCATGTCTTGAATCTTCATATGTAAACCCCTTTTCAGTTAACGTTAACAATATAAAAGTTAACATGAGTTTATAGAGTTGGCAAGTCATTTCTTGAGTCTAGGTCAACAAAAAAACCTCGTCTCAGCAATCATACTGAGACAAGGGTCATTAAGAAGAAGGTATGACATTCATACATGCCGAAGCTTCTTTCAACTGTTCGCGAACGGCATCAAAGCCTGTACCGCCATAACTATTACGACGCGCGACCGCTTGTTCAGGGGTCAAAGCGTGATACACATCCTCTTCAATCAAGTCAGAATGTGTTTGGAACACAGACATTGGGAGTTCACGTAAATATAAGCGTTCATCGACGCAGTATTTGACGAGTTTCCCAGTTACTTCATGCGCTTCACGGAACGGCATACCTTTAGCCGTCAAATAATCAGCAAGTTCAGTGGCATTTGAAAAATCGCGCTCTGTTGCTTGCTTCATCGTGTCTGGATGGAACGTCAATTCGTTCATCATCCCGGCCATAATGCTGAGTGAGCCTTGAACAGTCTTAACCGTGTCAAACATGCCTTCTTTATCCTCTTGCAAATCTTTATTATAAGCGAGCGGAAGTCCTTTCATAAGCGTCAACAATCCCATCAAGTTTCCGATGACGCGTCCCGATTTTCCACGTACGAGTTCAGCCATGTCTGGATTTTTCTTCTGTGGCATCATACTCGATCCGGTAGAGAATGTATCGGACACAGTAATGAAGCGGTATTCTTCACTAGCCCAAAGAATCAACTCCTCACAAAAGCGCGAGAGGTGCATCATGAGGATCGACGCGTTCGATAAGAATTCGAGAATGAAATCACGATCGCTCACTGCGTCTAAGCTGTTCGGATAGACTCGGTCAAAGCCGAGAAGTTCAGCTGAACGGGCTCGGTCAATCGGGAACGTCGTCCCTGCGAGCGCACCGGCTCCAAGAGGAGACCAGTCAATTCGCTTCAAACTGTCTGTGAAGCGTTCTTTGTCGCGTTCGAGCATCCAAAAATAGGCGAGCAAATGATGAGCCAAAGAGATTGGCTGTGCACGTTGGAGATGCGTATAGCCAGGCATAATCGTCTCTACGTTTATTGAAGCGTGTGCATGCAACTCACGTTGAAGTGATTCAATCAATTGAATCACTTCTTTCACACGTGCTTTCAAGTAAAGATGCATGTCTGTCGCAACTTGATCGTTACGACTACGTGCCGTATGCATTTTTCCGGCAACCGGGCCAATTTCTTCATGAAGCAAAGCCTCTAAATTCATATGGATGTCTTCATGATATACTTCGAACGCCAACTCGCCAGCGATGGCCTTCTGCTTGAGTTGTTGTAATCCTTCAAGGATTTGAGTGACTTCTTCTTTTGAAAGGATGTTTTGGTCTCCGAGCATCATCACATGTGCCATGCTACCTTCTAAATCTTCAAGGACGAGTTGAGCGTCGAATTCAATCGAGGCGCCGAACGCATCGACCCAATCACTGGCCGTCTTTTCAAAACGTCCTCCCCATAATTTACTCATGAATGAACGCTCCTTTTTCCATCAATACCTCTGACTGAACTTTTGTCGGCAAGCCCCAAAGCTTGATAAATCCGACAGCGGCTTGTTGATCAAACGTGTCCGCCGAAGTATATGTCGCAAGCTCCTCATCATATAGTGAAATCGGTGACTTACGACCGTCTACGATTGCTTGGCCTTTGAAGAGTTTCATCCGAACGGTACCTGTGACAGTCTGTTGTGTCTCATCGATGAATGCGAGTAGTGCTTTTGTGAGCGGTGAATACCACAGTCCGTTATAAATCGTCTCAGTCAATTTTTGTTCGACGATTGGTTTGAAATGAGCCACTTCACGTACGAGTGTCAATGCCTCAAGGGCCTTATGGGCCGTGATCAACGTCATCGCGCCAGGAGCCTCATATACTTCACGTGATTTGATGCCGACGACACGGTTCTCAATGTGGTCGATTTTCCCGACTCCATGCGCCCCGGCGACGATATTCAACTCTTTTAAAAGATCTGTGAACGATTGGTTCTTCCCATTGATGGCTACCGGTACCCCATTCTTAAATTCGATTTCAAGATATGTCGGTTCATGAGGTGTATCTTCAAGTGCTGCTGTTAACTCATAAGCACTTTCCGGCGGTGCCGCCCAAGGGTCTTCTAAAATGCCACATTCAATCGCCCGTCCCCAAATATTTTGATCAATAGAGAAAGGTTCTTCTTGAACGATTGGAATAGGGATATTGTGTTTTGCCGCGTATGCAATCTCTTCTTCACGTGACCATTTCCATTCCCGTACAGGTGCAACGATTTCAAGTGATGGATCGAGTGCATGGATGGACACTTCGAAACGGACTTGGTCGTTTCCTTTTCCTGTACATCCATGGGCCACAGCGACTGCACCTTCTGCTTGTGCCACTTCGACCAACTTTTTTGAGATGAGTGGGCGTGATAGAGCAGATACGAGTGGATATACACCTTCATACAGCGTATGCGCCTGCATCGAGTAGCGTGCGAAGTCGCTCACGAATTCATCGACAGCGTCGATGACGATTGATTTTTTTGCCCCGACTTTCATCGCTTTTTGTTGAATCTTCTCTAAATCTTTTCCTTCCCCAACGTTTAAACATACCGCGATGACATCATATCCTTGTTCATCCAACCATTTGATTGCAACCGATGTATCAAGTCCACCTGAGTAAGCCAATACGAGTTTCTGTTTCAAAATGTAAGCACCCCTTGTGAATAAATATTAATTTTTATTTATAAATATACGAATTAGTGTAAGGGATAATATCCGATGTGGCAACCTTTTTTTGAAAATAAAAATGACCACGAAAGATATTCGTGGTCATCATTGTTCGATTGTTAGCTCTGGTAACCATTGCGACATATGTTCGCTGACAGGAGAGAAGAGCTCGGGTTTTGCTGATTGTAACGGGACGACTTCATAATGTCCTTCTGATGATTTCTGTGTAAATGTTGGATAAAACATAGGATTTTTCAATTCGAACGTTGAAACATCGTCTTCTGTCGTTTTGACAACGTCAATTCCGATGATCCCACCCGTATTTCGATCATCGCCTTGTTGTCCAGATAAGAAGTTACCGAGTGAATACACGACGAATGTTTGATTGCCATCAGCTCCCTCAAGCATCTTCGGTGGTTGTAGGACGTGTGGGTGGTGACCGATGATGATATCGACACCGAGGTCTGAAAGAGTTTGAGCAAGCTCAGTCTGACTTTCGTTCGGTAATGTCTCGTATTCTGTTCCAAAATGTAAGGATACGACGGTCAAATCGGTAGTTTGTTCTGCTTTCTCGATTTCAGGGCGCATTTGCTCGAGGTCGATATAGTTGACGTGGTATGGCTGTTTTGGAATCACGCCGTTCGTTCCGTACGTATAGGCTAAAAAGGAAAAGGAAATCTCGTTCGCGGTCAATGTACGGATGTTTGCCTTATCTTCAGCAGATAAGAAGGAACCGGTGTAAGGCATTCCGATTTCATTCCAGTGACCAATCGAATTCTCAATCGCACGAACTCCGCGATCTAGCGTATGATTGTTCGCCGTCGTGACTAAATCAATTCCGGCACGTTGCAAAGCATCGCCAATCTCGAATGGGCTGTTAAAAGCCGGATAGCTCGATAACCCGATTTCGCTCCCGCCAATCATACTCTCTTGGTTAGCGATTGCGAGATCCGCTCGTTCTAAAATCGGCGCGACTTGTTCGAAAGAAGGATCAAAATCATATCCGTCATTGACACGGGCTGCATTGTATACCGAATCGTGCAGCAATATATCACCAATGGCATAGATGGATGCCGTCGTGACGGTTGACTCAGGTTCGGAAGGGGTCTCTTCTACAGGTGTCTCAACGATTGGCTTTTCGGTTTCAACTGAGGTTTCTTGATTTGTTGAAGAAGATTGACCACAGCCGAATAACAGAATCAAGCTTGAAGCGAATGTGAGATGAGAGATGGTTTTAAAGGGTTTCATCAAAAATCTCCTTTTCAAAATGGAATTAATCTCAATTTATATATTATTCGTCAAAAATTTAGAAAAATCCTTGTATATAAAAATGGCAGGTCAAGATGACCTGCCAAGAAGATTATTTGATATGTTCTTTCACCATGTCACGCATTTGGTCGAATTCACGTTGAATGACCTCACTCGGTGGAGGCGTCAGCAAACTAACGACATAAATGGCGAGTGCAGACAGGAAGAATGCTGGAATCATCTCATAGAGCGTTCCGAAGGTTCCAAATAGTGAAGCAGCATAGTTCTTCCAAAGGATAACGACAAATGCACCAGTCAACATCCCGGCAAGAGCGCCTTGACGAGTCGTCCGTTTCCAGAAAAGACTAAATAGAATGAGCGGTCCAAACGATGAACCGAATCCTGCCCAAGCATAGCCGACAAGGTTCAAGATTGTGTCATCTGCATCGAGCGCAAGGACAATTGATACGACCGATACGAGAACAACTGTGATTCGCCCGACCATGACGAGTTCGCGGTCTCCTGCGTCCTTACGGAAGAATTTTTGATAGAAGTCTGTCGTCGCGGCACTCGATGAGACGAGCAATTGTGATGAAATTGTCGACATGATGGCAGCGAGTAAAGCCGCTAATAATACACCGGTCACTAGGTCAGGGAACAATAGATCCGATAGGTTGATAAAAATGTTTTCAGGATTATCGATTGTCAGTCCTTGTTGCGTGTAGTAGGCAAGACCAAACAATCCGGTCGCCATCGCCCCGACGACGGTGAAGACCATCCATGAGATTCCAATACGACGTGCCGTTTTTATGTCTTCTAATTTCCCGATTGCCATAAAACGAACGATGATATGTGGTTGGCCAAAATAACCGAGTCCCCACGCAAATAAAGAAATGATTCCAATGAGCGATTGACCTGTCCATGGGTCGAGTAACGCTTCATCGATATCTCGGACCGTATCTAATGCATTTGACACACCATCTGTCGCCATGATGGCGATTGCCGGTACAAAAATGAGTGCGAAAAGCATGATGAGTCCTTGAACAAAGTCTGTCCAGCTAACGGCTAAAAAACCACCGATGAACGTATACAAAATGATGATTGAGGCGAGAATAATGACACCTGTTACGAATTCAATGTCGAAGACGGCATTGAATAGTCGACCACCTGCAACGAACCCGCTCGTCGCATACAACGTGAAAAAGATGAGGGTGACGGCAGCAGAAAAAGAACGTAATAACCCTTTTGAGTCTTTAAACCGCTTCTCAAAAAAGTCTGGAATCGTGATCGCATCATCCGATATGTATGAATAAATGCGTAATCTTGGAGCGACCAACAACCAGTTCAAATAGGCGCCAATTGTCAACCCGATGACAATCCAACCACTTGAGATTCCCGTTGCATACATCGCACCAGGTAAGCCCATCAAGAGCCATCCACTCATGTCAGACGCGCCGGCCGATAAGGCTGCGACGCCGGGACCTAAAGCCCGTCCACCTAACATATAATCGCCAATACTACTTGTTCTTCGATACGCGATGATCCCAAGTAAGACCATCAGTGCCATGTATACGACAATGGACACTAAAATTCCGTTCATCAACATCCCCCCGAAAGATAAAAAATATGAAAACGCTTTCAGTGATAGAGTATCACTTTGTCAAAATATTGTCACAACAATAGGGGAGATGTAAAGATATTTTTGATAGCTGGTCTTAACTTATCGAAATGCACAAGAGGCAAGATGGTCATTGACGAGACCGGTTGCTTGTAAGTGGGCATACACCGTGGTCGGACCTAAAAATTTGAATCCACGTCGTTTTAAGTCTTTACTCAATCGCTCAGACAATTCTGTCGTTGCGGGGACTTCTTCAAGCCGTTCCCATGCATTGATGATTGGTTCATGATCAACGAACGACCAAATATATGAATCGAATGAACCGAACTCTTCTTGTATCTTCATGAACTGTTTCGCATTATTGATGGAGGCTTCGATTTTTCGGCGGTTCCGGACGATGCCACTGTTTGCCATCAGTCTCTCAATGTCTGCTTCTGAAAAATGAGCCACTTCGTTTACCTCAAAATTCGCATATACGGAGCGATAGTTTTCACGTTTTCTTAAAATTGTAATCCAGCTGAGTCCAGCCTGTGCACTCTCAAGCGTCAGGCACTCAAAATGTTTTTGGTCATCATGGACAGGTTTACCCCATTCCTCGTCATGATAGCGGACATATAGCGGGTCAGACCCGCACCACGGACAGCGAATTGTTTCTTCCACCACAATCAACTCCTTTTTTCATAAGTGTAGCATGTCTCAACGGTTATCGATTAGAAAGTATGGGTATAATGTGTGGGAATGGAGGCATCAATAATGAGTGATTGGATGATTTCGATTATAGAACAGTACGGATACATAGGAATTGCGTTCATGATCTTCATTGAGAACGTTTTTCCGCCAATCCCTTCTGAAGTCGTATTACTCTTTGGTGGTTTTTTTGCTGTAAAGACGAACTTGTCCATCATGCTCGTCATCGTGGCATCGACAGTTGGAGCCTTATTAGGAGCAGTCTTATTATACGGACTAGGTCTGTTATTTGATGTTGAGCAAATTGAAAAGTGGACGAAGAAATATGGGAAGTGGATTCGGCTTGATATTAACGATGTCAAAAAAGCAGATGCCTGGTTCGATCGATACGGAGGGTGGATGGTCTTCTTTGGGCGATTGATGCCGGTCGTTCGAAGTCTCATCTCAATCCCGGCAGGTATGTCGAATATGCCATTCTTAAAGTTTTTGCTTCTCAGTACTGCCGGAACAGCGATTTGGAACACAATCTTGGTCTTGATCGGAATGAAAGTCGGTGAGAACTGGCAAGATATACTTGCCTATCTAGATGCCTATTCTTATACGATTTACGCTCTGTTGCTCGTTAGTGTGATCGGATACCTCATCTGGCGAAAAAAACGACATGCTAAAAAGACAGTGAAAGAATGAAGGAGAGGATAAAACAGGCGGACCGAAAAATCGGTTCGCCTGTTCCTGTTCACTCTTCGTTTTTCTTTTCTGGTAATACTTTTGTGAGCGTCTTTTCCGTCTTTTCGGCCAAGTATTCTGAGAACCGGAATAAAATGATTCCCACAATGGCTGACACGAAAATATAAAGACCGACAAACAAGTTGATGGCCCCGTTTGAAAGGGCGGTAAACAAGATGGAGAACTCGCCACGTGGAGCGAGAGAAAACCCAGCCTCGTTCGCCTGGACACGAGATAACCCGTAAATTCTTCCTCCGACTCGACCAACAATCCACTTCGACAAGACCCCCCAAACAATCAATACAAAGAATAAGGTGTTAACGATGACACCCTTCTCCAAGTTGATTGAAATCCCAAATGAAATGAAGAAGATCGGGAGAAATAAGTCACGAACGGGTACCGTCAAACGTTTGAGCGGACGAACGTCATGGATATCCGCAAGCATGATTCCGGCAATAAAGGCTCCTAAAATCTCAGATAGACCAAATACCATACCGATTCCGGCGAAGAAGAGAATGAGTCCGATGAGCCCGATACTCGCATCATCCTGACGTAAAAGGTGTTTCGAGAACTTCTGTTGTTTCGACACAAAGCTCGATCCGATAAACAATAATACCCCGAAAATCAGAAATCCGGCGAATACTTTCCCGATATCTGTCATGGCGACCGGTTCCTCTTGAATGATGAATGGCGCAATCGTCAATAACAGTGGTGCGAATATATCTTCAAAAATAAGTAGAGCAAGGACGAATTCTTTAATATCTTCATGTTTTTCGGAGTGGCGCTCAAGTAGTTTCGCTGAAATCGAAGAGCTCGTTGCGTATAGAACGGCACCAATTAAGAAAGCACGCGGAAAGTCCAATCCAAACAGTAAGGCGATTCCGAATGAGACGCCGAACGATAGGACGATGTCTAATACGCCTGCTTTCCATACTTTTCGCATGCGCTTCCATAATTCGCGTAACGGAAACTTTAACCCGAGAAGGAAAAATAAAAGGATGATTCCGATTTCACCAGCAATTTTAAATACTTCGTTTCCATCCCAGAAAAAACCGACCCCAACTCCGATGGCGATAAACGCTAAAATACTTGGAAAGTATAGGCGTTCAATCAGGAGACTGAAGACGGAGATAAGCGTGAGCGCCAGTCCAAGCAACACGATGATGTTCAATCCATCCATAAGTCATCTCCTTTGTAGAAGTGTGTTAACTTTCTAGTTGATTCCATTGATACTCCATACCGACTGATTCTGGCCGTGAATAATCAAAGCCGAATTGACGATACAAGCCATCAGCAGGAATATCGGCAATCAGACTGATAATGGCCGTCTCATCTGCCTCTTTTAGAATCCACTCCATTAAATTTTCCATGATTAATTTACCAAGACCTAGTCCTTGGCATTCTGGATCGACGACGATGTCGACTAGATGAAAGACCATTCCGCCGTCCCCAACGACACGCCCCATCCCGACAATCTCATCACCTAAATATAAACAGACGCCAAATAGCGTGTTCTTAAGCCCTTTGACCGTACTTTCATCTGAGCGTCGAGGCATCCCCGCCTTCACCCGCAACGACTGATGTTGCTCCGGTGTCGGTGTCTCAACTTTTACAGTGACTTCATTGACCATGCTAAAATCCCCCTCTACACAAGTTAATATTACTTTCCCGCTATATTGAATGAGTAAACCTTGATTTATGAAAATAGCTGTCGGCATAATGAAAAGTAGACAGGGGGAATATCGGATGATACAGGGTCAATCAATCTTGCCGGCGATTCGAGATATGCGCGATTTAGAACGATTTTTATCGAGTGAACTTGAAGTAGGAGTCTTACTTGAAATTCATATGAGTCGATTAGAACCTATCTTCAAATTATTAGAAAAGCATCAGAAAAAAGTCTTTATTCATATGGACTTAATCCAAGGAATGAAAGCGGATGAATTTGCAACTGAGTATGTCTGTCAAACGTATCGACCGTTTGGAATCATCTCGACGAAAGGGAACGTGATCGTACGGGCGAAACAAAATCATGTGTTGACGGTGCAACGGTTGTTTTTAATTGACTCGACATCGTTGGAGAAGAGCATCCGACATATTGAACGGTCAAAACCAGACTACATCGAGGTCCTTCCAGGAATCGTTCCGAAGTATATCCGCCGAATACAGGAGAGAACCGGTATACCTGTTTTTGCAGGAGGGTTGATTGAGACGACGGAAGAAGTGGAAGCAGCCCTTGCCGCTGGGGCAAGTGTCATCACGACCTCAAATCGTAAACTGTGGACTGAGTAAGCCACATTCGGGTATACACTCTTCTAGGAGGGATGAACAGATGAAAGATATTATGATTATTACAGGTGTCACGCAAGGGATTGGCTATGCGCTCGCTAATGCGTTCGCAAATCAATATGAAGTTGTCGGCTTGGACATTGGTGAAAATCCGAATATAAAAGGGGTGTCCTTTTATCAAGTTGACCTTGGGGATACCGAATCGATACAGCGGGTATTCGAAGACATAAAGTCACGTTTTGGACATACCCATGTATTGATTAACAACGGGGGGATCGCCTCTCTCGTCAAACCGATCGACGAACTTGAAATCGATACGTTCAAACGAGTCATCGACGTCAATTTAGTAGGAACGTTTACTTGTGCGAAATACTTTTTGGAATTAAACAAAGACAAGTCATATGGTCGCATCGTCAATATGGCTTCGACACGTGCTATGCAAAACGAACCGCACTGGGATGCGTATGGGGCTTCTAAAGGCGGGATTGTCGGTTTGACCCATTCGCTTGCCATTTCATTGAGTGATCGACCGGTAACTGTGAATGCGATTAGCCCGGGCTGGATTCATACATCAGACGAAGCGTTACGAGAAGTCGACCATCGTCAGCATCCGTCTGGCCGTGTCGGCGAAGCGGATGACATCGTCCGAGCGGTACGGTATCTGATTGATCGGAACAACGACTTTGTCAATGGTCACAATCTCGTCGTCGACGGTGGGATGACGAAGAAAATGATTTACGAAGAGTAATACGACTATATACCTATATTAAGAAAAATATTAGGTTATTTATGCCTAATTCCGGGTAAGTATTAGAAGAGTTTTCATCCGGAAGAAGGGGGTAAGTGACATGAACCCGCTTGTAGAAGAAGCGCTACGCTTTTCATCGATTCGCCATGGAGGGCAACACCGGAAAGGTTCATCGATTCCATATTTGTCACATCCGTTTTCAGTGGCATTATTGCTCGAAACGGATCACCAACCACCAACGGTCGTTGCAGCGGGACTTTTACACGATTTAATTGAGGATACGAAAACGGATTCTCAAGAAATCTTGACTAAATTTGGTCCGGACGTATTACGTCTTGTACTTGCCGTTTCTGAGAAGAACCGTGAACAGACGTGGGAACAACGAAAGCAGATGACTCTCGAGCACATCTCATCACTTCAATTCGATGAGGTCGCACTCCTCGTGGCAGATAAGCTACATAATCTTCGTTCCATCCGTTATGATTTAGAGATGGAAGGGATGACGGTGTGGCAACGTTTCAAACGCCCGATGCGAGACCAATCGTGGTACTATCATCAGTTGTTACATGCATTCGAACCGTTTCGAAGTTCAACAGATCTCATCGGCTTGTATGAACAGGAGCTTTATTCTTTATTTTATGGTCATAAAAATACAAAAGATCAAAAAGTGACACGACTCTTTGAATCGATTCTCACTCATTTTATCGAAGATGAATGGGTCCAAGAGGCAGCACCACTCTGTCAAACCGCGTATGAATTAAAGGAAATTGTTGCTCGTAATGCTGTAGAGGACGAGGAGAATGAGGCGTTTCGACAGCAACTAGAGCGAGCGGGTTGGACTTATCCGATGCTAGCTCCGCAGTTAGCAGCGTTGCAAGAACTTGGTTATCGGACTGCTATGGACGCATCGGATTTTGTTGCGCTCATGCGTCGCTCGATTGTCAACTAGATAGGTTCATGCTATAGTCAAGAGGAAGATAAAAAGGGGAGTAGCGACCACGCACGTGGTCGGTGGGTCGTCATTACAGTGTGCATGCACTCGGTCCATCGAGCTTTTACAAGTCCGCAAGACCTTTTTATGGGCGTTTTTGTCGTCCATAAAAAGGTCTTTTTTGTTTACCCAAGGAGGAGAAAAAATGGTATTTGTTTATTTCTTATTAGCTGCGGCCATCACGGTCTATGCCGCAATCAAGTTGTCCACATACGCCGATGTCATGACGGAAAAGTCAAAAATGGGCGGGATGCTCGTCGGTACCGTTTTGTTGGCAGGAGCGACGTCACTACCTGAAGTGACGACGAGTATATCAGCGGTCATGATTGACAACCCGGACATCGCTATCGGAAACATGCTCGGGTCTAACTTGTTCAATATTTTTATTTTAGCGATGTTCGATTTGTATTTCCGTCAAAAGCAACTCTTTAACTATGCGAGCCGTGATCATCTATACACGGCAGGACTTGGTTTACTCTTGACCGTGACGACATTGATCGCCTTGATTGTCCGAGTCGATATGACGTTTATCGGAATCGGTGTTGACGCACTTTTAATTGCCCTTCTATACGGGATTGGAATTTACTATATCGGGAAGCAACCGAAAGAGCCTGTCGCTGAGCATGAAGTAGAAGAAGAAGTTGTTGTCAGTAAGTATGACGATATCACATTGAAGCGTGCTGTCTTTGGTTTTCTAATCGCTGCTGTTTTAATAATGGCAGCCGGGACAGCTCTCTCCATCACCGGAGACCAGATTGCTGTCGTCACGGGACTCGGTTCTAGTTTCGTCGGGAGCTTCTTGATTGCCGCATCGACATCATTACCTGAGGCGGTAGCCGTGTTTATGGCGCTCAAGCTCCGAAACGTCAACTTGGCATTCGGTTCGATTCTCGGAAGTAACATCTTCAATATGCTCATTATCGCCATGTCGGACGTCTTCTATCGCAACGGTTCGATTTTGGCGGACGTATCGACATCACACCTTGTATCGGCGGTCGGAATTACGATTCTATCGATTCTCGTGATGTATAGCGTACTCCGACAAAATGTGACGTCGAAAGTGCGTTATGTGATTCCGTCATTGCTAGTCGTCGTCGTATACTTTGTTTCGTCTTATTTGATTTTCGTCGGGTGATTTATGCATCAGCTTCGTGCTGATGCTTTTTTTATGGGAATGTGAGGTCGTTGCTTCGGGTATAGAGGAAGGGGAGGAGGGGTGGCGATGCAAATGCATGAAGTGGGAACACGTCAAGCTTATACGATATTAATTCCGGCCTACAATCCTGATGAAGCACTCGTCACACTCGTGGAGAAGTTGAGGGCGAGCGGGTTTTCGAACATTATTGTAGTCAATGACGGTAGTGACGAGTCGACGGTGAGCATATTTAAAAAGGTGATTTCATTTGTTGACCAAGTGCTAACACACGAGCAGAATCAAGGAAAAGGTGCAGCTCTGAAAACTGGACTGCAGTATATTGCAGAGAACTATCCCGAAAAGTTAGGTGTCATCACGGTTGACGCCGATGGACAACATTTACCTGAGGATGTCGTCAATGTGTATGAGGAGGGAGTGAGTAAGCCGCATCATCTGATCATGGGAAGCCGTGACTTCAGTGGAGATGCGATTCCACTCCGAAGTCGGTTTGGGAATCAGGCAACACGATTCGTCATGTTGATTGGGAGTGGATTAAAGTTAAGAGATACTCAGACAGGACTTCGTGCTATCCCGATGCGATACGCGCGACAACTGATTGACATTCCGGGGAATCGATATGAGTTCGAGATGAATATGCTGACGTTAACAAAACGATTACAGGTTCCGATTCAACAGACGACCATCCAGACGGTATATGAAAACGAAAACGATTCATCGCATTTTAGACCGATTCTAGATTCGATTTTAATCTATCGTATGTTTTTGATGTATTCGTTATCGTCCGTCGCATCGTTCCTTGTCGACGTAGGAATGTATGCAGTGTTCATCTTTTTATTATCACCTTACTTCGATACAGTCCATGTCATCGCTGCAACGGTACTCGCACGAGTCATTTCATCTTTATTCAATTATCTCATTAATCGGAAAGTTGTCTTTCATTCGAAAGCAAGACGTTCACTTTCCAAATACTTTTCGCTCGTCGTTCTCCAGATGGCAACCTCGGCATTATTGGTCTATTTTCTTTTTCTTGTATTTAGACAAGGAGAAGTTATCCTAAAAATTATCGTCGATAGCTTTCTCTTTTTTGTCAGTTACTATGTCCAAAAGCGATGGATTTTCAAAAAATAACCGGTCATGGGCTCATGACCGGTTTAATATGCGAGCGTTCCTGTTTTAACGGACGTATAGCGATGTAGCTCTCTCGGGCTTGTAATGCCGGTTTTCTGCATCATATCACGCATGAGTAGAGCGCATACGCGAGCGTCTTCCGCGGCATCATGATGAATAAACGGCACGTTCAAGTATTCTGCCATCGTGTTCAACTTGTGGTTCGGGAGTCCTGGATACAGTTTACGTGATAATTTGACGGTACATCCGTACTCAATTGTAGGGAAATCGAATAAATCATATTTCAAAATCGCCTTTCTTAAGGCGCCCATATCAAATGAGGCGTTATGTGCGATGACGAGGTCGACTTTTCGTAAAATCGGGTAAAGAGAGGCAAGTACTTCCGGTAACGCGGGGGCATCCCACACGTCACTCGGACGAATGCCATGAACCCGTATGTTCCCCATATCAAAATCTTCCTCTGGATTGACGAGTCGTTGATCAGTTTCGATCACTTCTCCATTTTGCAGGATGCTCCACCCGACTGAGCAGATGCTACGGCTATCTCGATTAGCGGTCTCCACATCGAGAGCGAGGATGGTATGTTGCATGGTTCACCTTCTTTCTTCACAATAAAAAAAGTCTAACAGAAAGTTAGACGAATGTCGTGCTTAAGCGGCGACGAGGGTACGGCAAGCTTCGGCACAGCGCTCGCACGCTTTTGCACAAGCCTGACAGTGGTCATGCAAGTGACGGCCACATTCGACGGCACATGTATCACATACTTGAGCACACAAGGCGACAATTGGTTTAGAGAAGGCCGAATCTGTTTCTAAGGCATTTAAAGCCAACGTACAAATGTCTGAGCATTCTCGTGTCAGTCGAATGCATTCGGTAAACATGTGTAAATCCTCTTCTTGTAAACTTTTTGAGAAGCAATGGTTGCATGTGCGCATACATTCAATCACGCTCGCCAATGTTTCTTCTACAGATGTGCGTTCCATCAATATTCCCCCTTGTATGAAAAAGTCTATCTTTCATTACCCGTTCATATAAAGGTTGAATCGCACCATACCAATAAAAAAGTCACATCTCTTAAGAGATGTGACAGATTAATGGAGCATAGGGGGCTCGAACCCCTGACCTCTACGCTGCCAGCGTAGCGCTCTCCCAGCTGAGCTAATGCCCCGTTCAAAATCATTATATCATCGTAGTATTCGACATGGCAATTCCCTTTTGCAATTTAGGTTTATAAAATTGAAGACGTGGGAATTTCATGTTAGACGTTATATTAAGAAAGCAGGTGTGCTTCATGGAAATGATTCTTTTGGCACTCTTACCGGCACTCATGTGGGGAAGTATTCCACTCATCGTGTCGAAAGTGGGAGGAAAACCGATTCAGCAGTTAATCGGAACGACCATTGGAGCGATGATCATGGCGGCCGTGATTGCCCTCGTATTCCGACCGGAGTTCACGACACTCGCCATCGTGACCGGATTTATCTCAGGGGCGTTCTGGGCGCTCGGTCAATATTTGCAGTTCCAATCGTTCCAAATCCTAAGCGTCTCCAAAGCGATGCCGATCAGTACGGGGATGCAGCTCGTCGGGACGTCTCTCTTTGGGGTCATCGTACTCGGTGACTGGCAGACGACGACGGAGTTATGGTTAGGGTTTTCAGCGCTCGTCTTGATTATCATCGGGGCGACCATGACTTCGTATCAACAGAAAAAAGACAAAGATAGCGCCGGTGCGTTGAAGAAGGGATTACTCGTCCTATTCGTCTCGAGTATCGGTTACGTCACGTATGCGGTTTTGACGAACTACTTTGAAGTAGAAGGCATCACCGCGATTCTTCCACAATCTGTCGGAATGTTCATCGCTGCTCTTCTTTTCAGTATCCGTGAGAAGGACGTGAAGAAAATCGATCCACGTACGTTCAAGAATATTTTAGCCGGGATTGCCTGGGGGATCGGGAACTTCGGTCTCTTCGTCTCGAGCGGAGAAGTAGGAATTGCGACTTCATTCGCTTTATCTCAATTGAACGTCGTCGTGGCGACACTCGGTGGGATCTATCTCTTGAAAGAAGAGAAGACGACAAAAGAGCGTGTCTATGTCTTTATGGGAATTGGCTTGATTGTCGTTGCCGGGTTTATGCTTGGGATTGCCAAGAGTTAAATTTCGATGATGAAATGATAAGAGCCTTGAATGAGCACTCGTACTAGCGTGCCATTCAGGTTTTTTTTGATTAGCGATATTAAGGGAGAGCAGGAGATGATGTGACCGATAGGGAAGTAATGCTTACTCATGTAATCTACATGGTACAGGGTACGTAACACATTCATGATTGCTCGGAAAATTGCAGAGTAAAGGGGAAACGAATCATGGAATCAAATGTAGTGACGATATCAGCGCTCGTCGATGCACCAATCGACACAGTCTGGAAACTGTGGACAGACCCAGATCATATTAAACAATGGAATCATGCGTCTGACGATTGGCATACGACCGAAGCGGAAAACGACTTACGGATTGGCGGGAAATTTCGAAGTCGGATGGAAGCAAAAGATCAAAGCATGGGCTTTGATTTTGAAGGAGTATATGAAGAAGTTAAAGTAAATGAGCTCATTCATTATCGTCTTGACGATGAACGGAGAGTTAGAATTTCATTTGCTTCAGAAGAGAATCAGACGAAAGTGATCGAGGTATTTGATACAGAGTCGATGAATCCGATTGAATTGCAACGACAAGGCTGGCAGGCAATTCTCGACAATTTCACTCGGTATGCGAATGAATTTAATAAGTAGGTCGAATAATTTAAACTAAATATCGGCAGGGTCCATGTTGAAGTTGATATGGATTCTACCGATTGTCATTATAAACATCCAAAATTACTCATTACATAGAGGGTGAAAACTCTAAGTTTAATGAGGGTGTATGACAGTTTGAAGTTTCTGTAGGATATCAATTATTAGAGAAAATTTTAATAGATAGTTTAAAATCGGTTCTTCATTTTTACATATAAAAGGATGAATACATTTATCACAAAAAAGATAAAAGCACTAAACACTCCCGTTACAGTTGCAAAATTAATGACTCCTTCTGTAAATACTGACAAATCTAATATAAGGCCGTAAGGGAAAACGAAAAAGGCACCAAACATCAAGTGCATCAAAAATGAAGTTATTTTTTTGATTTTGAATGTCATACGTTGACTTAGAAACTCCTAAAAAATAGAGGTCATTATTCCATAAGTGAAAATAATAGGTGAGGCATAAAACACATACATAAAAACAATCTGAAAATAAGTAAAATCTTCAAACACAGGTATGAAGACTGGCAGAGAAAAACTCAGAATAATTGAAGATAAACAGGCTACCATCAATTTTTGAACAATCATTTGCTTCTCCATACGAAAGAAATGACAAACGCAATAAAGCCTCCGATTACAACAATATAGAATAGCGAGTAGAAAACAAACTCGCCGATATCTTCAAGACTCTTAAACGTGTTCTCTACAATCATTGGTTCAGATAAAATCCCAATCGTCACGATCGGCAGAAAAAGAATCCAAAACCGTTTCCAAAAATATGAGCTGTATGATGTCGATTGATGTGAAGTCAAATAAAAAACCTCCTTATAAAAAGTTCCATACTTTACCATATTGTAACACGTGAATTGTATGAATAAATAGATAGAACTGAGTGAAATAATTTTTCTCATACAAAAAAACAGCGAGGACGTCAAACGTCCAGGCTGTTTGATATCAGTTATTCATTCGACGCGCTCAATTCACCCGTCCCGAACGTCGCACTAAAAGCACGGCACCAGATCACTACGGTGCTATATTCTGACAGATCGACATCTGCCGGAACTAAATAGTTTTGGTTTCCTGTATTCCCTTTAAGTGCGCCAAGTCGAATCCCTTCGGACGTCTCTTGCCCGGGTTTTGTCAAATAGACAAATAAGTCAGGTCCGTTCGTCGTTTCAAACTCTTCAAATCGTAGATACGTCCCGTCTTCTGCCTCGACGGAGCGAATCGTGCCGGTCGTCTCATAATTTTTCTCCCCGTCCATAAACACACCTGCTACTTCGGTTTGACTCGGTTGTGCTTCCGGTGTCTCGGTTGTCTCTTCCTCTGTCTCTTCTTCTGGAACAGGCGTCTCAACAGCTGTCGGTGGTAGTCCTTCATCGACGGTCTCTGTCAAGAAAAGCGGTGAGATGAGCCACCAGGCGACGGCGATCACGGCTACGCCGATTACACCGATGATGAGTTTCGTACTTGTTTTCATGTATGAGTCCTCCTTTTCGGATGTATGAACCATTAATAGCCTTTTCCCGATTATTGGGCTTATAAAAGACGCGAATGTTAAAATTCGCGTCTGATGACCGTTATACGGTTTCGGTCCAGTTCTCTTCGATGAACGTGTCCCGTCCTGAGATGGCCCGGTCTTCTTTATAGTGTTTTGGGTTCTTTTTATGGTAATCCTGGTGATACTCTTCCGCTTCGAAGAATGTCGTCGCCGGAGTGATTTTTGTGACAATCGGTGCCGTGAAGCGACCACTTGCCGCCAATACGTCTCGACTCGCTTCAGCCGCGATTCGTTGTTCCTCCGTGTGATAAAAGATGGCTGGGGCATACTGAGGCCCGCGGTCTTGGAATTGACCACCGTCGTCGGTCGGGTCGGTCTGAATCCAATATAGTTCGAGGAGACGCTCATATGAGAACAAAGATGGATCATATGTGATCTGAACGACTTCTAAATGACCAGTCGTTCCCGTTTTGACTTGCTCATACGTAGGATTGTCGATATGTCCGCCCATATAGCCAGATACGATTCCTTCAATCCCTGGTAATTCTTCAAATGGTGTCACCATGCACCAAAAACAGCCGCCTGCGAATGTTGCTTTTTCCATACTGTAGTTCCCTCCAAATCGTCATTCAACAAAAAAGCGCTCACGTCGGAAGACATGAGCGCTTTCGTCATATCGTCCAAGGTTTCCCTTGCTGGTCGTAGCACCTTGCCTGTGGCAGGTTGCTGTGAAGTCATGGAGCCAGATCTCTCGTTCACTCTTGATATCGATATGTAGTTGGTGAGAGCATCATACCACCCTCAAAATACTTTCGTCAATGATTCGGTTTTCGCTTCAACTGAAAAATCGTCAAGACGATGATGAATCCGATCAACCCGATTGAAATGAACGGAGCATACGGCACATTCTCGCCGTATAACTGCAAGAAAAATAGACCGAACACAGCGAGAAGCACGAATATATAGGAGCGTGTCATAGGAACCTCCTGTTTTTTCTTAAGTGTAACAAGAACACATCGACTTGGCGATAAGAAAAGGAAATCAGGCATAGAGCACGAATAAAGTGGGAGAGATAAAGGAGGAATGTAGGATGGAACAAATCCAATTACATGAACTGACGATTGAACGTGCACATCGTGGATATAAAGAAGGACAATTCACGGCACGAGATATAACAGCGTATTATCTTAGAAGGATTGCTGCATATAATGAGCGACTTCATGCCGTCATTCAGGTGAATCCGGACGCCCTGTTCGAGGCAGAGGCGGCAGACCGGGCCTATAAAAAAGGAGTACGCAAACCGCTCCTCGGCATCCCGGTCTTAATTAAGGACAATATCGAGACAGCCGGTCTGATGCGTACGACAGCAGGTGCCGCCGCCATGCGACATCATTTTGCAGGTCGAGATGCCGAGCTCGTGAAACGATTGCGGGCTGACGGGGCCATCATTCTCGGAAAAGCGAACCTGTCCGAGTGGGCGAACTTTTTAACAGAAGATATGCCGAATGGTTGGAGTGCTGTTGGCGGACAAACGAAGAACCCTTATGGCGACCAATTAGATGTCGGGGGATCGAGTTCTGGATCGGCTTCGGCGGTTGCGGCGAACTTGACACTCCTTGCCGTCGGATCTGAGACGAGCGGCTCGATTGTACACCCGAGTGTGCATAATAGTATCGTCGGAATCAAGCCGACCGTCGGCTTGATCAGTCGTTCAGGAATCATTCCGATCTCACGTTCTCAGGATACGGCTGGACCGATGGCGCGTACCCTTCGTGATGCGGTCGTTGCGTTACAGACAATGTGTGGTGAAGATTCGACTGATCCTGCGACGTGGGAAACTCCAGTCGGACCGCCTTATGTGACATGTCTCGATGTCCGTCAAGCCGTCGGGATGCGTGTCGGATTTATCAAGCCAACTATTTCAGACGAAGAAGTCGGATTGTATGAACAGGCACTTCGATTGCTGCGTCAAGCCGAGGTTGAACTCGTCGAAATCACGTTACCAAAGCATTCAGCATTAGAACAGGCAGATATTTTGTTTGATGAATTCAAGCTTGGGATTGAGGCGTATCTTGCGAACACAACTGTTCCATTTAAGACGCTTTCAGACTTGATCGAATGGAACGCGGACCACCCCGAATCTATTCCGCACGGGCAGACCATCTTTGAACAGTCAGATGCACGTTCAGGGCGTCTCGTCGAAGCTAGTTATCTCGACCGTCGGATTGATGATGTTCATTTCGCAAAAATGGACGGAATGGATGAGCTATTAAAAGCGCAAAAACTGGACGCGATCGTCTTGCCACATGACATGAACTATGACATGGCTGCGAAAGCAGGACACCCGACAATCACGGTCCCTTATAAACGAAAACAGAGCGGGGCCCCGTTCGGTCTATCGTTCACGGGAACGAGCTTTGCGGAACGAGATTTGATTCGTGTCGCTTATGCGTTCGAACAGTTCATCACACGACCGACGCCTCCAGATTATTCGTAAGTTGCACCCGTCTCTGACGTCCGCTACAATGGTACGTATGCGGATTAGAGAAAGGACAGGTTAGAATGAAATCATCTATATACGGGTTGACGTTCGATCAGCTCACAAACGAGTGCACGGAAGCAGGATATGGTGCCTTCCACGCACGTCAAGTCTGGGACTCGCTCTACATCGATCGAGTCAAATCGATGGACGCGCTGAACGTCCGTGACGAAGTACGCGATTACTTAACTGAGAAATATGTCATCTCGACACAAGAACTGTTCGTCAAACAAGAAGCGGGCGATGGGACGGTCAAATTCTTACTTAAATTGCATGATGGTCACTATATCGAGACGGTGCTCATGCGTCATAAATATGGTCGCTCAGTCTGTGTGACAACACAGGTCGGTTGTAACATCGGCTGCAGCTTCTGTGCGAGCGGCTTGTTGAAAAAGACACGTGATTTGACGGCTGGTGAGGTCGTCGAGCAAATCATGACTGTCCAACATTTCCTCGATGGGGAAGGAGAAGGGGACCGCGTCAGTCATATCGTCGTTATGGGAATCGGTGAACCGTTCGATAACTTCGATAACTTGGTCGACTTCTTGCGCGTCGTCAAAGATGAGCGTGGTCTTGCAATCGCTCCACGTAAAATCAACGTGTCGACGAGTGGTCTTGCGGACAAGATTTATAAGTTTGCGGACCTCGACTTACGCATCAACTTGGCGCTCTCTCTGCATGCGCCAAACGATGAATTACGCACACGTATCATGAAAATCAACCGGGCGTTCCCGCTTGATAAACTCATGCCGTCGATTCGCTATTACGTCGAGAAGACGAATAAGCGGATCACATTCGAGTATATCTTGCTCTCGAAAGTGAACGATTTACCGGAACATGCGGAAGAACTCGCGGACTTGATTGAAGACATCAAGGACAAGTCTTACATCAACTTGATTCCGTATAATCCTGTCAACGAGCATATCCAATATGAGCGAAGCACACCGGAAGATATCATGGCGTTTTATGATATCTTGAAAAAGCGTGGTGTCAACACAGGTGTCCGTCTCGAACATGGGACAGATATCGATGCAGCTTGCGGTCAGCTCCGCAGTAAGCATATGAACGTCGAAGGCGCGAAGTAATCAAATGGCCTCTCCGAATTTTTCGGGGAGGCCATTCGCTTATCGTTTTTGTCCGACATATTGAATCACAGCTGATTCGCCGTGATGGAGTGTCCCTTCTTCTCGCCATACGACATTCTCGTTTAAGACCAGAGAAATGAAATTGTCTTCGAGTTGGTGGAACATCTCTTCGGTGTACAGAAGTGAGACGTCTTTTGGTCCGCCTGTCCCGTAGGCGAGTTGATGTGTAGAGTACACTTCAGTCAGGAATACGCCACCAGGTCGTAGTGTTTTCAGAATACCGGCGAGCACCTTTTCTCTGACATGTGGTGGAAAGTGGCCAAAGATGCAGATGACTAGGTCATACGTATCTTGCGACCAGTCCGCTTCATTCAAGTCAATCTGCTTCGTTTGAAGAGAGACGTTTCGTGAAGTTGCCAAGCGCTTCGCTTTTTCGAGTCCTACTTTCGAAGCGTCCCACATCTCGACGTCGAAGTCGAGCGTGGCTAGCCAGACTGCATTTCGACCTTCCCCCTCTGCGATGGCCAATACACGTTTTCCTTCGATCTGATGAGAGGTGATCCATTCGCGTAAAAATTCGTTCGGCTCTGTCCCATACACATAATCCTCCGAGCTAAATCGTTCATCCCATTTAGACAAGACATTCACTTCCTCTCTACTTTTCTTTCACTATAGCAAATCGAAACAGTGACGGTGAAAATCCATCACGATTTTCCGAATTCATGCATAGTCCAGATGGGAGAAGGGAATAGATTTCTGAACTAATGGATAGAGTGGAGGCTAAGTAATGGAGAGAGTAGATGCGTCGTTATGGATTCGGGTACGAAATACGCTTGGTGAAGGTCCGTGTTGGGATGCTGAGTTGAAGCGTTTTTATTGGGTAGATATCGAAGGTCATACATTATGGTGGTATGACGAGCGAGAAGACGAGATTTCTTCTTTCGAGGTCGGAAAACAGGTCGGTTTTGTCATACCAAAAGTGACGGATGGTGTCGTCCTCGGGTTGAAAGACGGAATCTATGAATGGGATGAAATTAATCGAGAGTTAAATAAAATTGTTGAGCTGGATGACCCTGATGGTCGATTACGTTTCAACGACGGGAAAGCTGATCCATATGGTCGTATTTTCGCAGGTACGCTCCATCTTGAGGATGAAGAAAACCAAGCAAAACTGTATCGAGTCGATCGAGATGGAACGACGACATCACTCATGGATGAATTGACACTTTCGAACGGGTTGACATGGTCGCCTGACCATTCCGTTTTTTACCATATCGATACACCGACTGAGAAAATTCGGAAATATGATTTTGATTTGAAGTCAGGAACGCTCTCGAACGGAGAGGTCGTAATTGATTTTTCAGAGGAAGAAGGTTTTCCTGACGGGATGACGTCCGATTCTGAAGGTTGTCTATGGATTGCACATTACGCTGGTGGACGAGTTTCACGTTGGGACCCGTCAACAGGTGAAAAATTATTGGAAGTGCATGTTCCGGCACCAAACGTCACCTCCTGTGCCTTTATCGGAGATGGGCTGAATCGATTAGCCATCACGACGGCGCGTGAAGGAATGGATGAGGAGGCGCTTTCCGAATATCCGGATGCGGGATCAGTATTTATCGTCGACACGGAAGTGAAAGGGATGCCATTGTATCGTTTCGGTCGCTGAGGAGGAAATACGATGGTGAAACGACTGTTAGTTCGAGCTGGTATTGGGTTGGCAGTTGCTGCAGCAGTTAAGATGGGGATTCAAAAGATCCAAGAAAATCGAGCAAGTGAAGAAGATCATTCTTACCTCGACCCGAAGTGGGATGAGGTGCCGAGCGTCGATTCAGACAAAGATGAGGACGAGGTCGGATTGACTCAACTCGACTCGATTTATCGGGCTGAATGGCAGGCGAACGCTTATCCGCGCTCGGAAGCCGAAAGAAGGGCACTTGAAGAATAAATACCCACATGTTCAAAAACACGTCGTTGGACGTGTTTTTTTGTTGACAAAAAGATGTTACCATTCCATTATATAAAAAGTAATAATTACGATTTAAATGGAGGATATATCATGAAACGAATTCCAATTACGGTACTATCGGGGTATCTTGGTAGCGGCAAGACGACGCTGCTTAATCACATCTTACATAACCGAGATCACAAGAAATATGCGGTCATCGTGAATGATATGAGTGAACTGAATATCGATGAAAAGTTGATTGAGCAAGGAGGATTCTCTCGGACCAATGAAAAACTAGTCGAGCTCTCGAATGGATGCATCTGTTGCACGCTCCGAGAAGATTTGCTGACGTCTGTCTATGAATTAACGAAAGATCGCGAGCTCGATGGCATCATCATCGAGTCTTCTGGGATTTCAGAGCCGATTCCCGTTGCGCAGACGTTTTCGTATGCCGACGATGCGCTCGGAATCGATTTGACGAGTCGTGTCTATATCGATGCGATGGTCACCGTCGTCGATGCGTACCGCTTCTTCAAAGATTTCAATTCCGGTGAATCGCTTATGGAACGCCAACAAGCCGTCGATACAGGTGACGTACGTGAAGTCGTCGACCTTCTCGTCGACCAAGTCGAGTTTGCGGACATCATCGTATTGAACAAGGCGGACAGGGTATCTGAAGAAGAACTGCAGGAGATGAAGGGCTTACTGAAAACGCTCAATCCGAGCGCAAGGTTGTTGACGTCGACCTACTCGAATGTGGCGTTAGACGACCTGCTAGACGTCCAGTTGTTCGATTTTGACCAAGCGATGCGCGCCGCAGGTTGGATTCAAGAGCTCGAGTCGGAAGAACATACGCCGGAAACGGAAGAGTATGGCATCAGTTCGTTCGTTTACCGCCGGCGTCGACCATTCCATCCTGAGCGTTTGATGAATTGGATGGAACATTACCCTAAAGAAATCGTTCGTGCCAAAGGTTTCTTATGGATTGCGACACGAAACGACCTCGCTTGTCTGTTTTCACAGGCTGGGTATGCATCAACGCTCGAACATGCGGGGCGTTGGTTAGCGACACTTCCGAAGAGTGAACGAGAGGCTATGTTTGCAACCGAACCGGAACTGCGCGAAGACTACATCGAGCCGTACGGAGACCGACAGAACGAATTGGTCCTCATCGGTCAACGAATGGACCGGGAGACGGTCGAGCGGTCACTTGATGCTTGCTTATTGACGGATGAGGAGATGGAAACATCGTGGGATACGTTCCATGACCCGCTCCCGGGTACAGGTCAATTCGTCACATATTCAGATTGACCGTTTACAAAGCTTCGAAACATCGCTATACTGTGACTGCATAAGTAACCGCATATCAATGACTGCACTAGGGGTGCTTCGGCTGAGATGAGAGCATGGCTCCGATCCCTTATAACTCGATCCAGATAATACTGGCGTGAGGAAGTGCGGCACTTTCTCTATGCAAGTTTGTATAGATTTTGCTGCTGCATTCTCATGAATGCGGCTTTTTTTATGCAAACACATTTAGAGGGGGAAATAGAATGAATGAATCATGTGGTACGAGTCCGATTGTCGGGTTTCGATTCACACTGAGCCCGATGACAGACGATTTTGTAGGGACAATCAAAGGTGCACTAAAACGAACGGATCTGTCAGGTGTGTGGAGACATACGGATGACGTGTCGACGGTCATCCGTGGACGAGTCGAGCATGTGTTTGACGTCGCTCGAACGGTGTTGAGTCTTGCTTCGGAGGAAGGGAAGCACGTCTCGATGAGCGGAACGTTCTCTGTCGGTTGTCCAGGAGATTCGACGGGAGATGAGGCACTCGAGACTCCTAGCGAACCATCAAACGGTGCATCAAGAGACCAGTATGTGTCTTCGCAGTTCGCACTCTATCCGATGGGTGCTGACAATTACATGGAGCTTATCTATGAGGAAATCGAGCAAGCAAAACAAGCTGGTGTCTATAACGAGTCGATGCATTATGCATCAGGTATCCACGGGAATTTAGATGCAGTGTTCTCATACTACGAGGCGGCCTTTAAGCGGACGCGTGAAAAGAACCGACATGTTGTCATGACGGTGACGTTCAGCGTAAATAGTCCGTCACATGGAGGGCGACATGCTTAAATCGTGGAAATTGAAAGAAGTCGTCCTTGTTTCCGTATTATCTGTTGTCTTCGCGGTCGTCTATTTATTGTTCGTTCATATCGGTAACTTGTGGGCAGGGTTGATCGGACCCATTGCCTACGAGTGGATCTTTGGCATCTGGTTTATCGTATCGATTATCTCGGCATACATCATTCGTAAACCGGGGGCGGCATTCATCTCAGAAGTGATGGCCGCAACGATTGAGATGTTGATTGGGAATGCCATTGGGCCACGCATCATCTTGGTCGGCATCGTACAAGGTTTAGGGGCAGAAGCCGTCTTTGCGATGACGGGCTATAGACGTTATGAGCTATGGGTTCTTATGCTGGCCGGATTTGGGTCGGCTGTCACGAGTTTCGTCTATACATATTTCATGAGTGGGTTCACGATGTTAGAGCCAGGTTATGTGGCGACGATGTTCGGGCTGAGAGCCGTCAGTGGGATGGTCATCGCTGGAATCGGTGGGAAGTTGCTCAGTGACCTATTGTTGAAGACAGGATCACTTCGCGGTTATGCGATTTCACGAAGTGGAAACGTCCATGGTTGAGACAGAGTCACTTCATTTTCGATTCCCAGAAAGTTTAGATGCGATTCTTAAGGATGTCACGGTATCGGTTCGGCAAGGTCGTACGATGTTATCTGGTGCGAGTGGGAGCGGGAAGTCGACACTTCTCGCGCTATTCAACCGTCTCTATCCGGAGAATTGTGACGGAATCCTTGATGGCAGGCTCGAACTACTTGGACGAACATACGACGACTATGCACCTGGCGAGATTAATCAGCGGGTCGGAACGGTGTTTCAAGACCCGGATACGCAATTTGTCATGGAGCGGGTGGAAGAAGAACTGATCTTCACACTTGAGAACTTGTCGACACCTGTCTCAGACATCGAACAACGCGTGACGGAAATCCTCGAATCGTTACAGTTGAGTGACTATCGAAACCGCAAAATCGATTCGTTGTCAGGCGGGCAGAAACAGCGGATTGCTGTTGCGTGCGCTCTAGTCGGAAGACCGGAATGGCTTCTGCTCGATGAACCGTTGACGCATCTAGACCCAGTGACCGCGGAAGAATTTGTAAAATGGCTCGACAAGATGAAAGACCTGAATGTCATTGTCGTCGAGCATCGTCCCCATCTATGGGGAGATTACTTTGACTGGCATATTAAGTTAGAGCGAGGGTGTGTCGTTAGGAATGAATCATTCCGTCCGGTCGAGGATTTTGCATTCGTGAAGTCGAACGCGTCACTCTCAGCTATTCAACGCTACAAGGTTAAAGAGGTCAGACGTGATTCGTTTCAGCTCAACGAGACGATGCTCCACGTCCGGGCTGGAGAAGTGATTGCCATTCTTGGACCGAATGGGAGCGGGAAGTCGACATTTTTAAGAAGCTTAACAGAACACGATCATCGGGTCGGACTCGTGCCACAATCACCAGAACATTTATTTTTTATGAACTCCGTTGAGCGAGAGTTGCAGTTTGGTCACGAAACATCAATTGAGACCGTGTTATCTGACATGGAGCTTCATAATCAGAGATCCCTCCATCCGTTATCCCTAAGCCATGGCCAAAAACGGAGGCTCGCAGTTGGAATCCAGTCGCTATCGAGTAAACAGTTGCTTGCATTCGATGAACCGACTGCAGGTCAGGACGAAGCGTCACTCCATGCACTCGAGGCGCTGATGAAGCGGCATGCGGAACAAGGGCAGACCATCCTGTTCGTAACCCATGACCTATCGTTCGCCAATATCGCCAATACATTCTATCTGATGAAGGACGGGGAACTTTCAGGACCGTTCGGGGATGAACTATGGCAGAACACAGAGATGCTCCTTGATTATCGATTGAAGGGGAGGGGAGAACGATGTCACTCCATGACATGAATCCGACGGTGAAATTTGTGACATTGACGCTCATCATGTTCGGTCTGGCGCTGTTTTACAACCCTTGGACCCCGCTCGTCATCATTGTCGGTACGCTACTGATTCAGCTGGTGGCAACGGACGTATCGTGGAAGAGATGGGGAATGTTCTTGATTCCATTTCTAATCACAGCGGTCGGTACGTTTTGGACGACGCTCGTGTTCGGGAAAGACCTAGGGGGGGAGACGTGGATGACCATACTCGGTCAGGACATCACAGTTGAAGAGAGACGCGTTGCCGTTGCCCTTAGTCTTCGTGTCCTGGCGTTCACGGTCCTCTCTCTTCTTTTCATGATGACAACGGATTCAAAGCGATTCGTTATGAGTTTGATGCAACAGGCGAAGTTATCGCCGACAATCGCCTATAGTGCCCTTGTCGGGTTCCGTTTCATTCCTTTGTTGCAGCGTGAGCTACAGCAACTCCAATATGCGCATCGGCTACGTGGTGTATCTCTCGATACGAAATGGGAACGCCTTCGGCACGTTCCGAAATTACTGTTGCCACTCCTTGCAGGTTCGATCCGACGGGCCGAACGCATCGCCTTTTCGATGGAAGCGAGAGGGTTCACGAGTGGGAAACGAACGATTTTTGACAAGATCGAGATCAAATCAAGTGATTTTGTTTGGTCAGGTGTGTTACTCACGTTATTTGGAATCGCCATCTGGGCGGGCATATAAAAAAGGAAGGTGACTCACATGGAGTCATCTTCCTTTTTCGTTTCCTTCACAATCCGAAACTTTGGTTTTACCGATTCATTGTTGAACGCCTCGAGTACCGTGTTCTCGTTGGCCATACGAATCTGTTGCGGTTCGCCTTTAGCAGTCGTACCGATACAGTACATATTCGACTCGTAATCGGCAAAGAGCGATTTATAGGATGTCGCATGGTGCATCAATCGACCAGGCGAACCCCAACCGACGATGATCATCCCGCCGCTCGCCTCCACCTCTTGTAACGTCTCTTCGACATAGTGATAATTCGTCTCGTCGAGCTGCGATTCCACATATGGAAGATTATCATTGATGGCAAGTGTTGGCACGAGACTGATGACACGCATCTCCCGAACGGGTTGCGACAAATGATTTTGCATCAACATATAAGCACGTTGCGTTGTCGTACCTGATAAAAAGGCATCGCTCATGCGCGGTGAATAGATGATGACGGCACAAATCACTCCATCCTCGACATCCGTGAACTCATACGTTCGCAAATAACGTTTCGTTTTGTCTTCGTTGAAAATCGATTTTACGCGGATGGTTACTTCTTCTATATGCGTATTCATTTCCATTCCTCACTTTTTCATGTAAGCATCAGCCGAGTGTCTTAAACCACTCGACGTATCGAATCGTATAATAGGCGACATGTTGGCTGAAGGTGTCCCGCTCATCCGGGATGACCGTCACACTTGATTCATAATTCTCATAGTATGTCATGACATCAGTGACATACTGCTCACTTCGATTGTACTCGAAGATGGCGTTCCGTATCGATGTGACTGAATCTGTCTTTTTCCCGCCGTGTTCACTTAAATAATACGCCGCCGTGTGGGCAGAATCAACAAGACTATGCGGGTCTGCCTTGCCATCGCCATTTCCGTCACGCCCGAGACCTCCGTATTGATCGATTAAAGCCAGATCTGTCAGATCGACTTCGTCTTCTGGAACATCGCCTTTTTGATCATCCGTATCATATTCCCAACCTAGCCAAGTGCGAGGCATAAATTGAAATGGTCCGATTGCGCCAACAGAGGAGCGCATCGAAGAACTGTGCGAGAAGATCGTCTCGACGCGATGTACAGCAGCAAGCAGACGCCAATCCACGTCGTATGCCTCCGCGGCGTCCTGATACACAGCGAGATTAGCGTTCGGTACACCGTGCTCGCCATAATAGGTTCGATACAATCCATTGTTTACTTTATCATGTTGACCGAGCCAGCCAATTGCACCGAGCAAAAGCACGAGTACAATGATGAAACCGGTCAGTCGCAGCATCATACGTTTCAAGATACCGCCTCCTAGCTTTTAGACAATACCCGAATAGTGTAGCATATAGCTAAGAGGAAGGACAGGAGTGGATATGGATGCTCGAACGATTGATTTTCACGGCAATTATTGGATACATGTTGATCGTCCAAATCTTTAACGCAAAACTGATTCGTCCATTGATTGAGACGAAAGGACGGACGTGGGTATACGACCAAACCGTTAAATCAGCATGGGGACTGACCTTGTTGATTGTAGCTCTCATTTTTTTATTTCAAGTACCGCCATCTGAAGTAGGTTTGACATTTTCGCCAGAACCAGGCAACGAACAAGCATGGCAAGTCTTTTTCCTATCATGTATTCTCGTCACAGTGACACTCGTTTTTTATTTGTTAGTCAAGACCTCATCCCGACTACGACGTGTCCTACGCCCGTACTATGAGCTTGATTTAGAAAAGCTCCTCCTGCCTAGAACGAAGAAAGAGGAACAGGAATGGAGTGCCGTCTCGGTCACAGCAGGTGTGACCGAAGAGTTCATCTTTAGAGGTGTTCTACTTTATACGATCACACTATATATCGATGGGTCGAACGTCACTCTTGCACTGATGGGTGGAGCACTCTTTGGCATCGCGCATGCCTATCAAGGCGTCAAAGGAATCATGACGACGGGCATTGTCGGATTCGGTCTTGGTCTCCTATATCTAGGTATGGGTGTCTTATGGCCGGTCATGGTCTTGCATGTATTGCTTGACTTGATTGCTGGACCAATCCATGTCGATGCAAAAAGCGATTGACCGCGCCTTCATATGCAGGGGCGTCCTTGATCATACAATCTGTATGTTCTGCTCCGTCAATCAAGAGCAAATCGTTTTGGCGGTTCAACGCGTTCATCTCGACTGACATCCACGTCGGGACGAAATCATCTTTTGAGCCGTGTACGAATAAGATTGGGGTCGTCGTTTCAGTGACGGCCTTTTTCGGTTGTACTTGCTTCATGGTGAACCCGGCACGAGACCATAAGAAATAATTGATTCCGGGAAGGAAGAGCTCTGCCGGTATCCGATGCAATTCTTTCAATTGGTATCGCATCAATTGTCCCATATCGTCAAACGGACATTCTGCGATGACAAAATCGACGTCTGTGAGCGGAGTCGTTTGAAGGACCGTCGCTGCACCCATCGAGACTCCGTGAAGACCGATTTGTTCGACTGTTTCATTCGTTTTCAACCATTCGACCCAATCGATCATATCGATTTTTTCATGATATCCGTAAGAAGCATAAACGCCTTCGGATTCCCCATGTGACCTTAAGTCGACAGCGAGCAAGTTATATCCGAGACGATGGAACATGGCGAGATGAGGCGCCATGAAGCTATGTGAAGCGGTATAACCATGTACAAACACAATCCATTTCGTCGAGGCGTCATTCCGATAAATTCGACCATAGAGTCGATAATCGTCCCTCGACTGTATGGAGACGTGTTCAAATGGGACATCATGATAGAAAGCACGGTCCTCTTCCGTGTATGGAGCAAGTAACATCTCCGGTGTTTTCCGTTTCCCTCGAGTCATCCGTTTGAAAGCATAGTAGCTGATTGCGTAATAACCAGTGAAAAGTGAAGCTAATCCGATTTGCCATTTTCGTTGCATATGATCGACTCCTTTCAACGTAATTGTACCCGAAATGAAGAGAAATCGTGCTGTTTTATGACGTAAGTTTGGCTCTTACGTGCCATAACCTTAACGTCTATATAACGATACTCTTCTCGCATCACATAAGGATACACGCTATGATCGTTAAACAATCTATAAAGGGGATCGGAACAGTGATGGAACGAGCGGATAGCTATCGAATGATTCAATGTGTGTTGAGTAATCCGAATGGAACACTCGAAAGCGGTGTGACCTTTAGATGGACATATGACGGCGACGAACGAATCGTCGGTCTCGTGTTTGATTTGTTGCTCGATCGTTATTTTCTACACAACAAAACGAGCATACACACCGAGGTTCAGGAAATCGCAAGGTCGACGGGATGTCGACCAGAAGAGGTCGTCCGTGCGTTTGCCTGTCTCTCGGGTATACGACTCGAATCAAATCATATTGCAGAGCGGTTCATGACCATTGAAGGTGCCAAAATCTCTCGGCAGGGGGGAATCGGGGTCACCGTACGTTTCGGTGGCTGGCTCACGTATCAGCTTCAACAAATCTGTCAACGTGAACCGATGCTTAGCTATTGACCTCAGTCAATGTTCCATCGATGACACGCAGTACACGATCACATACATCGAGCATACGTTCATCGTGCGTGATGACGACGACGCTTCGTCCTTCACGATGTGCTTGTTGTGACAGCAACTCCATCACACGCCGTCCGTTCTCGTAATCTAGACTTGCCGTCGGTTCATCCGCCAAAATGAGTTGTGGCGAGTTAATCAAGGCTCTAGCGACGGCGACGCGTTGTTTTTCTCCTCCAGAGAGTGTCGTCGGGAGATGATGTAATCGATGTTCTAATCCAAGCTTCACTAGCAGTTGTTTTGCGTCGGCATCCTTATTTTCTTGAATGAGCTCGAGCTGTTCGAGCACTGTCAGATAAGGGATCAGATGTGCTTGCTGAAATACGAAACCGACTTCATGTAGTCGGAGAAGCCGTCGTTGTTCTTCATCCAAATCAAACACATCTTGTTCATTCATGGAGAATGTTCCTTGATCTGGTTTTCGGAGTAGACCTAGAATATATAACAACGTACTCTTCCCGCTCCCACTTGGACCGACGATAGCGATACATTCTCCGGGTGATACGTGTAAATTGATATCGTTCAGAACGAGCTGACCATCGAATTGATGGGATACATGCTCTAGTCTCATGATGCTTTCCCTCCTATAATTTCAATCGCGTCGATTTGGCGAAGCTTCCAGAGCGGAAGGAATGCACCAAGAATCGATAAGATGATGAACATGGAACCAAATAGAGAAACGTGACCGATATCGACGATAAATGGCATCGACGATGGAATCACGGCATCAGCGATATACATAATCGCGATGGACGCCGCGACAGCGGATGATACGATGACGATGACTTGGAAGAACAATGCCTGTCCGATGATTCGTGGGGAAAGACCGATTGCTTTCAAAATACCGAGTTCCGGTAGCTTTTGTAAGGTGAACAGATAAAAGAATGCGGTCAAAATAAAGGTTCCGATGACCAGTAAGAATGCCCGCATCATCGTAAATGTGCTCTGCTCGGCGCTATAACCGGGAACAGATTTAATGATTTCCTGTTGACTCATCGTGAGTGTATCGGATGCCGAAGCATGTGCTCCAATCACGGCAGATACATATGGACGTTGTTCGGAATATCGTAAATAGTCGAACCACGTTTCATTTGTCGTATAGAGGACGGGGCCATGGCTGTATCTTCCGAGGGCCTCACCAGCGATTGTAAAGTCATACGCTGACACGAAGTCGGTCAAGGTATCACCAATCTTCACGTTCTCTGAAAGGCTAGAATCGAAGACCACTTCACCTTTTTGTAGACTTTCGACTGGCCCAATCTTGCTCCCGCTAGGAAGGGCGAAGAGGGTCACCTCCTCTTTCTTTCCATCAATTGTGACCGTGAGCGGGCGGACACTCATCGTTTCAGTTGAAGCATCAGTTGGGACGTCCAAAAAGGAGCGCGTTAACTGACCATCTGAATCTTTGTCCAGTCTATACGTTGAAACGTTCAATTCGTGTAGGGCAGAACCGTTGTCATATGCTAGTCCGTCTGCAAGCCCCGTGATCAAGGTCGTTAACATGACGATCATGAGCGTGATCACGAACAGCATCGAAAACTTTCGTTTTTGTCGCCACATCTCTTTCCATCCTAATTGCATAAAAAAACCTCCTTCAAGTTCTATGAAGGAAGTGTAATCGTTCAATGTGAACGGAATATGAACAGCGTCAAAAATGAAGGTGGAACGTCGTCCCGATTCCTTTAGTCGATTCGAGGGTGATCTGTCCACCGTGCAAGGCGATGATGTCTGATGTGATGGCGAGGCCTAACCCGGTTCCCTGAGTCGTTCGTGCGGCATCGCCTCTGAAAAATCGGTCAAATACATGACGTTTCGTCTCCTCATCCATTCCGATTCCTTCATCGATAAAGGAGACACATATCCGAGGATTGACGGTGCATGTGATTCGGATTGTTCCACCATCGTTTGAGGCATGAATGGCATTGACTAATACATTGTTCCACACTTGTGCGAGGAGGACGGGGTCACTCTTCAATTCGACATTAGAAGGGATGTCGGTCATGACGGCAATCCCTTTTTGGTCGAGCAAAAATGCGTTCATCTGTATGACCTCTGAGATAGACTGTAACACGTTCACATCCGACGCAAGGGTCGGTGGATGCTCATCTAGACGAGATAACAGTAAGAGTTGTTTGGTCAATTGAGATAAACGTCTCGTTTCTTGTTCGATGACGCGTGCGTATTCTTTTGATACACCATCGGTATCATCAGCCAACTTTTCCGCATAGCCGACGAGTGACGTCAAAGGTGACTGAAACTCATGAGAGACGTTTGAGACGAATCGACGTTGCCGTGCTTCGGTCTGCTTGATCACATTCGTCATCTCTTGAAACTGTCTCGCTAACGTTCCGATTTCATCTTTTCGTTCAATAGGGAGATGTTTCGGCTCTAGTCTCATGGCCACGTCCGTCGTCGCGGCTGTGAGCGTTTTTAACGGTCGAACGAGTGAACGAGTCGACATCGCAATCAAGCTGAACGCGAGAATGGTTACGAGTGCGAAGAACATACCGACGAAAAGGTGAAGCTCTCGGATTTGGGCACTCAGGTCAGGTCGAATGAATACGACATCCCCGTTGTCGAGTGTCCATCCGTACGTATTCGTCAATTCATTATCAAACAACCCTAAAAGGAACAGGTGAAATGGGAAATCACGCATTCCTTGATAAGGTGTGCCTTCACGGACAGATGAGATCACATCGACAGGAATCGATTCATCTCTAAACGAACCACCATAACGCGATCGTGTATTTGTCGAATTAATCACAACCAATTGGTAGCCTGTCGCAGCCAAAAACGAATAAAATGCGTCTTCGTCTGCATCGGTATGTTCCGAGAAATAGGTCGACGCCTGTTTTGCGATCGTCTCAGTCTTCTCACTATAGGAAGGTTGCCACCACGTATAGTAAGCGACATTACTGATCAATAACGAAATGGCTCCAGAAATGAGCAGAATAAAAAACATGGTGAGAATGATTCGAGTATATAATGTCTTCATTTCAATACCTCGAGTGAATATCCGACACCGCGCACTGTCCGAATCGAGAGTGCAGGGTGGTCGAACCTGTGACGAAGTCGTTTGATGTGCACATCGACGGTTCGTTCATCTCCTTCGAAATCAAATCCCCATACGAGCTCAATCAACTCTTCGCGACGATATACCCTGCCTGGGAATGAAGCGAGCTGAAACAATAACTCAAACTCTTTTTTGGGAAGATAGAACAATTGGTCGTCGAGCTTCACTTCATATTCGGTTAAATCCAACTGTAGCGGTCCTGCTTGAATACGCGAAGCAGAAGAGCGGTTATAACGCCTTGAAACGGCTTGTAATCGGAATAGTAGTTCCTCCGGGATGAACGGCTTTGTCATATAGTCATCTGCCCCGTGCTCAAACCCTTGACGTTTATCTTCCCATTCGCCGAGTGCCGTCAATAAAATGACAGGAATATCAAGTTCCGTTTTCAGGCGGCGACACAATTCCCGACCATCTATACCTGGTAGCATTATGTCGATAATTGCTGCATCAATCGACTGAGTCATATATAGCTGCTCGCCTGAGTTTCCGTCTGTTGCAATGAAAACATCGTGACCTGCATCTTCGAACGTCTCTTTCACAAGACGTAAAATAGAAGGATCATCTTCCACGATGAGTAAACGCATGTCAATCGTTCCTTTCCTTAAAACTATACACGCGAAACGAGGTGACCCATACGAAGTCACCTCGAGTCGAATCAGTTCAATTGTTTCGTCATTTCCTCGTGCAAGGCGCGAAGCGCACGGATAAATGCATCTTTGAAATACTTATCTTCTTGTGTCTCTAATGTCTGAATCGCTTTTTGATCGCCCGTTGATGCTTTTAAGAGCAGATTCACAACTGTTCCCCAACGTTTGACGTGTTCTGGTCTTGGATGATTAAGGGCGGTTGTCAACGTGAACCAATACGGTTGATCGCGACGTTGAAGGGTGGCAATCATTTGTTTTGCAAGTAGAGCCTCTTCTTCGGAAGGAAGGGTCGCAGTCGCGAACCATCCGAGTAATGAGGCACTCATCGATTCGAGTTCTTGCTTCATCGACTGTTCCATCGGCAAACGTCCGAAATCCGTGACGTTGACAAACACTAAGCGGTCTTTAGGATCGATATGAGTGACCCATCCCGTGATCGATTTCATTTTGTCCCGTTCTTTAGACTGTGCCTTACATGTATACCCTTGTTGTTTTCCGATATAAATACGGAACTGCCCCCGGTCGACATGTTTGTCCACTTTGAACTCAATGTCTTGTCCGACTTGAAACGGCTGGTTCCGTTTATTCAGCGTCTGTCCTTTTTTCAACTCAGGTCGTTTCGAGATGTGACGCAGCGCTTCTTGTTCGGTGCGGTCATCCAACGTCCAAAGGTTGTGGGGCGTCACATTTTTGAAACGATGGCGTCGAACATAAATATATTGGTCAAGCGCGTCAATCGCGTCTGCGGCAGGTAGTGTACCATTCAAATAGTCATCAGCGATGTCTCGTAACGTGAGTGATTCGAGACGGTCGATATATCCTGCGTATGGAATCGTCTCGACGACATATAAAGCGGTCGCAATCAATTCACTTTCGCGAGGGGTCAACGGTCGTTTGGCCATGGTGCACTTCCTCTCTAGATTCATACGAATAGTATATCAAAAACCATGCAATCGTTGCGAATTCAACTGAGATTTGGAAAATCATGTGGAATGGACAGGATTTCCACAGCTCATCACGAATAGTATCGTGTAGAGAATCGGATGAAGGAATGAAAAGTGAGGTGAGACGATGAAGCTCTCCATCGAACCTGGTGATTATGTTGTCTTGATTGAAATCAATAAAGAAGTATTAAAATGTGTCTCCCTCGAAGAAGCGGATCAGGCAGACCGGATCAGATACGAACTAGTCGGACGAATGAGTGAGCGGTTACCAGCTGAAGTCATCGTCCCGTCCATCATCGACTACATTCGCTTTGGAAGTGGATATATCGGTGATCGTATCGTCTGGGATGCGGAAACAGAGTCTTTTTTTTGTCAACAGTTCGAGACAATCGACGGCTCTCCGCTCGGGGAAGATTTAGAAGGATTTCGTCCTGACCCAAGTCGAGTTGAACTGGCGCGGTACTATACGTATTTGACCATCGGACGAATTGTTGAATATGATATGTTGCATCCTGATGAACCGAGCTATTGGTAAACTTGTCGACAACTTTTTATTCAAAAAAAGGGAAATCTAATCCAAAGTTTGAGATAATGAAATCACTTTATCAGTTTGGAATGGAGCGGAAGGAATGAAAAAGATTGCCCTTTTGACAGCGATTGCGCTGTTATTGCCTGTAGGTGTGGATGCAGCGAAACCCGTCGTGCTCGAGAAACATGGCTACGTTGTCTCAGAGCCACGTATTACGAATCAATATTATGTACGACAAATCGGAACAGACCTGGCGTGGAGTAAAACGAGAGGTGCCTCAGACATCGTCGTGGCACTAATCGACTCATCTGCCGACCGTAATCATACTGATTTAAAAAATGTTCCACGCGTCGTGAATTCGATGAAAGGTCCCTATAGCGCAGATACTCATGGGACGCATACAGCCGGCATCATGGCAGGAAAGCATAATCGTTTTGGAATTGCCGGACTTGCCCCGAACGTGCGATACCATTTTTATAATGTTTTCTATGGAAGAAACTCTGAATATACAGATTCATGGACGGTTGCAAAAGCTGTAGATACAGCCGTGGCAAAAGGTGCAACGATCATCAATCTATCACTTGGTGGAGATGACTATGATCGTCGCTTAGCTGAGTCCATTAAACAGGCGAGAGCCAAAGGTGTGATCGTGGTCGCATCTTCAGGTAATGATGGGATGACTAAAACGTCATTCCCGGCAAACATGAAAGAAGTGATTGCTGTCGGTGCGATTGACTCTCGTCATCAAGTTGCTGATTTCAGCAACATGGATGCGAGTGTAAAAATCGTTGCTCCTGGTGTGAATATTCTCTCACTCGGGGTCAATAATCGTTTTATTTATATGGACGGTACCTCTATGGCCGCACCGATGGTCACAGCGAGTCTCGCGCTCGTCAAATCAATCAATCCATTTTTAACACCTGACGAGGTGGATGCCCTGATCGCGAAAATGCCACGTTCTCAAGGGAAAACGTATACGGAGTTGAATACATTAAAACTACTCGATGCGACCCCTCGACCATTGACACTGAGTACTGATTCTACTTGGAAGCAACGCTATATCACCGATGTGAAACTGAATGTCATGCAGCGTCCGACAATCAAAACGACGTATGGACTGTATATGGGTAGTAAGAAAATTAAAACGTTAAGTCCGAATACAAACTTTACGATGTTTGCATATGGTGATTGGCTACCGAGTGGGCAGTATCGACTTGTCGCCCAAATGACCGATGGAAAATACAAACGGTCTACGAGTAAGACGATTGATTATATCAATACGGTCAAAACGTCCATCTCCGTTGATGCGGCAGATGCTCAGACGTTCTCTTTACAGACCACTCGTAAAGGGGTCGTCACCGTTCTCGATGCGGATGGCAACAAAATGTATGAAGCTCTCCATATCGCCGGAACATTCCCGGTGAGAGGAGATACGACAAAACCGTTGACGGTGATTCTAAAGCCGACAGATGTGCGTGAAAAAGTCGTATCGACGAGTTATACACCGCCTGTGGTCGAGGAAGAACCGCCGGTTGCCGAATCATTATAAAGAAAAAAGCCGTCTACTCCGAAAGGAGAGACGGCTAAACTAATTCAATCGATGGTGATGGCCTCTCCACACCAACGGATACTCGCTTCTAATACATTTCCTTGGTCGTCAATATGCTCAAAACTAAGTTTACCATCGCGGATGATTTCGCATAATCCGACACGAATCCGATCACTCCAAGCACGACGCGTTTCATGCGTTTCGTCGAACACCGGAATCGCGTCAGGGAAACGCTCTTCTAAGTGTGCTAAGTTATGATGGTCAAAATGATAAGATCGCTTTGAGAGTTCGTTCGGTGCTTTAATATCGAACGGTTCAAACCCTCGGACGAGACGATTATTTCGGTAGAAGGCGAACACGCCGTTGTTCGGGTGGAGCACTTTAATGTCATCGATTTCTATTACATAAGTCAGACGTTGAATCCAACCGTTTTTTGCATCTTGATGCATCAAAATCCCTCCTTATTCAATGAACACGCCTTATTTTAGCGCTGACTGAATGTAAAATCAAGTTTCGAATTTCAGTTGTCAATCGTCGAAATTTCCGCTACAATGGTTGAAGTGACTATGAGGTCTGGACAATCGCGGGACGCAAGTTTTGAGGAAAGTCCATGCTCGCACAGCCTGTGATGGCTGTAGTGATCGTGCTACACGAAAAGATAAGTGTAGGCAACGCAAGTTGACGGCAGAAGAAACACCTAAGTCCTCGGATATGGTGTACGCTTCTTGAAAGTGCCACAGTGACGAAGTCTGATCGGAAACGTTCAGAGTGGAACGAGGTAAACCCCACGAGCGAGAAACCCAAACTATGGTAGGGGAACTTCCGAACCGGAACCGAACGGGACGGAGGGCGCCGATATGCGCAGATAGATGATTGTCACTCCATCGTGCCAGGGAGACCGCTATGAGCACCGGAGTACAGAACATGGCTTACAGGACAACATAGTCTCAACTAACAACGACAAGGAGTTCAAGCACATATACTTGAGCTCCTTTTTTCATGATTTTTTTACAATTTACAACATGAATGAAAGATTTTAATGTAGAAAGAAGGCGATTGCAGATGGCAAAACGTAAACTGATTGCGACAGCAGCGATGGGGATTGAGGCACTCGTTGCAAAAGAAGTAAGAGACTTAGGATACACATGTGAAGTCGAGAATGGTCGAGTATACATCGATGCGGAAATGGAAGACATCCCACGATTAAATATGTGGTTGCGCACGGCAGACCGTGTCAAACTCGTCGTAGCAGAGTTCAAGGCGACAACGTTCACAGAACTATTCGACGGGGTTGTGACATTGCCGTGGACAGATTTCATGCCGTGGGACGCTGCGTTCACGGTTGACGGTCGCTCGGTCAAATCGAAACTGTTCTCAATCCGGGACTGTCAAAAAATCACGGAGAAGGCAATCGTCGAAGCGATGCAACGTGGCTATCATAAGGGAGGGGAATGGTTACCGAAGTCAGGTGCGAAATTCCCGATTGAAGTCGCTTTGTTAAAAGATGTAGCGACGATCACAATCGATACGTCAGGACCGCTTCACCGTCGAGGCTACCGTGAGTTGCATTCACAGGCACCACTTAAAGAAACGATGGCGGCGGCAATGATTCAATTGACGAACTGGCGTCCAGATATGCCGTTTTATGATGTCTTTACAGGTTCAGGGACACTCGCAATCGAGGCGGCGATGATCGGACGAAACATCGCGCCGGGTATCAATCGCGAATACTTCGCTCAGGACTGGACATGTATCCCGAAAAAAGCGTGGTATGCAGCCATGAACGAAGCGAACGAAAAAGCGGAGTGGGATAAACCGCTCAAAATCTATGGAATCGACCTTGACCCGCGTATGGTAAAACTTGCGAAAGACAACGCGGAACTCGCCGATGTCCGTGATGCGATCACGTTCGTCCATAGTGATGCGGCCGCATTGAAACCGAAAGAGGAGTACGGCGTCATCATTGGTAACCCGCCTTACGGGGAACGACTTCAGTCAGAAGAAGAAATCATCGACTTGTACGAGCGGATCGGCGCACAATATGCGAAGTACCCTGGATACAGCGTCTACATGTTGACGAGTTATGAGGACTTCGAAAAAGCATACGGTCGCCCGGCGACGAAGCGTCGGAAGTTGTACAACGGTAACATCGAAACTCAATATTATCAGTACTTTGGAAAACGTCGTCCACGCCCAAACCGTGACGCGTCACCAAAATCGGAGTCATAAACGAATGACCGTTCTAGCGAGCGGTCATTTTTTTGCTTCCGATGAACAAACTCACTTGTTTCATCATTCAAATAACAGGTTATACATAACATATGTATAATTAGAGGGGGACATGTGATGCAAAAGTATACCGTTGAATATCAATTACACGCGAAAGAACAGAACACTCGGACGGTCGAGGTGGAAATGGACCGGGTGCCAGATTTGAATAATCAAGAAGAACTAAATGCGGCTTACCAGATTGTATCCGACGCGATTCGTGAACCGATCACCAGTTTTGAGATTGTATCTATTACATGAGCCCGAGGCAGTCGCTTCGGGCTTTCTACATATTATTGGAGGAGTGAGTAGATGAAGATGTTAGTAGTAGGCATAGGTGACGTGGCAAAAAAAGCGTATCTGCCTGTATACGCCGGATTAAAAAACGTGAACGTGTATCTTGTCTCAAGAGATGAACAGAAGTTACAGGACATCATATCGACCTATCGTTTTGAAAAAGGATATACGGACCTTCAAGACGTACCGATGACAAAAATCGATGCGGTCATGATTCATTCGACGACAGCTGCCCATTACGAGCAAGCGGAATATTGTTTACGACAAGGGAAGCATGTCTTCATCGACAAGCCGATCACGTTCTCACTTGAAGAGACGGAACGTCTTGTTGCACTTGCGAAAGAGAAGGGTGTTCATCTCGTCACGGGCTTCAATCGCCGATTTGCTACGGCGACAGAGGCGCTTAAACAAGTCGAACAAAAGAACATGATACTTATTCAAAAGAACAGAACGTATAAACCGGCGACACTTCGAGAATTTATCATCGAGGACTTTGTGCACGTCGTCGATACGCTTCGTTATTTGACGGACCTTCATCCTGTCGAACGCTTGTCTGTCACGCCGCGATATGAAGGAGATGTGTTGAAACAGGTGATGATTCATTTTCAGGCGGGTGGAATTGAAGCAATCGGCTGGATGAACCGGGATAATGGTTGTACGGAAGAAGTGATGGAAGTCATGTCTCCATCTGTGAAGCGTGTCACGCGGGACGTCGAACGAGTCATAGACTATGGCGTCGACGGAGTAAAAGAGTGGCCGCTTGATTCGTGGGAGTCGAATTTAAAGCGTCGGGGTTTTATCGACTTGATTGATGACTTTATCAAACTGTTAAATGGGGAAGCGAACAAGTCAGTCCTAGCTGAGGATAGTTTAGAGACACATCGTTTATGTGAAGAGGTTCTTAAAAACGTGCAGTGAACCCGCTGTTTCTGTCAGATTCATAGCGGGTAAAAACCCGATAAAAGGAGGCGATTTCGTTGGATATCCGTGAACTTATTATGCAAATCAATGACTATTTATGGTCGTACCTTCTCATCTTCGTGTTGATTGCAGGAGGTCTTTATTTTACGATTCGGATGGGGTTCGTCCAGTTCCGAATGCTACCTGAGATGTTCAAACTACTATTTGTCAAAGGACTCAAACACGAGAAAGGTCAAGTTTCTTCATTCCAAGCGTTCGCAATCGGTACCGCAGCACGTGTCGGTACAGGGAATATCGCCGGTGTATCGACGGCGATTGCATTAGGTGGTCCTGGGGCCGTGTTCTGGATGTGGCTCATCGCCTTGATTGGAGCGGCCTCGGCATTTGTTGAGAGCACGCTTGCTCAAGTGTATAAAGTGCATGATGGCAAGGCTTGGCGTGGGGGACCGGCCTACTACATCGAACGGGCGCTCGGAGAACGGTGGCTCGGCATCGTGTTTGCGATCTTAATTACGTTTGCGTTCGGTTTTGCCTTCAATTCGGTACAAGCCAACACCATTGCACTCTCCGTGAACAATGTGTTTGAGGTCGACACGGTATGGGTCGGCTTGATTCTGTCAGTCGTCACCGCCATCGTCATTTTCGGTGGAATTCGTTCTATTTCAACACTATCCGGAATCATCGTACCGGTCATGGCAGGAGGCTACATCTTGCTGGCCATTTGGGTCGTCTTGACGAATCTTGATGTCGTTCCGCAAGTCTTCTCGGCTATCTTCTCTGAAGGAGTACTCGGTTTCCAACAGTTGTTCGGTGGTGCGGTCGGTGCGGCTGTCCTGCAAGGAATTCGCCGTGGGTTGTTCTCGAACGAAGCGGGGATGGGGTCTGCACCGAATGCGGCAGCTACGGCAGAAGTCAGTCACCCCGTGAAACAAGGATTGATCCAATCGCTCAGCGTCTTTGTGGACACGTTGTTCATTTGTACAGCGACGGCGATGATCGTCTTGATTTCGGGTGTTGAAGGGTCCGAGTCGTTCCAAGGGATTGAACTGGCGCAAGAGGCACTTCTCGTCGAGATTGGACCGATTGCGACGACGCTCATGACCATCGCCATCTTACTTTTCGCCTTCAGTTCTATTCTGGCGAACTACTATTATGGTGAAACGAATATTGAGTTCATCTCGGAAAAGAAACGCTATCTGATCATTTATCGGATTGCAGTCGTCGGTATGGTCATGTTTGGTTCAGTACGGTCGGCAGGGCTTGTCTGGTCCATCGCTGACATTTTCATGGGACTCATGGCGCTCGTCAACATGTATGCGATCTTCCGCTTGAGTAAAGTCGCGAAGACGTTACTCGATGATTACATGGCCCAGAAGAAAGAAGGGCGAGACCCAGAATTCTTTAAAGAAGGCGTCGATCTTCCCGGAAAAGAACACATCGAGGCGTGGGAAGCGAAAAAAGAAGAAATCAGTTAACCCATATGAGAGTGCTTCCGTTACCGGAAGCCTCTCCTTCATTTTAACAATAATATTTCAAATACCGCATTTATATTATATTAAAGAAAGTAGAGAGTAAAGATGAAACAAGTTTTATCGACAGTCGTCAAGCGTTTTTTTACAGAACGCTTCTTTGATCAAGCTGCCATGTTGGCCTATTACTTCATTTTATCCACGTTCCCGTTCTTATTATTCGTATTAGGGATTGTTGGGTTTTTACCATTTACGAGCGGGGATGTGATTCAAGCGTTATCGCTCATTATGCCTGAAGCCAGTTATCGGCTGTTAGAAGGAAATATCGAAGCGATTTTCGATAACTCTAAATTGAAATTGGCATCATTCAGTATCTTACCCGCACTTTGGATTTCATCGATTGCTGTGCAGTCGTTGGTCCGGGCATTAAACGATGCTTATCGGGCAGTCCGAAATAAGGCGTTTTGGAGAGGTGTCTTGCAAGATATCGCAATCACATTGGCACTCATGTTTGTACTCCCGTTCTCATTACTCGTACCGGTAATCGAAACCGCATTACGTGAAGTGTCTTCATATATTTTGTTCATCGATGAGATCGTCACGACCTATGCCCAGATCTGGTTTTACTTTAGATGGATTGTAGGGACTGGTTTACTCTTTACCGTATTTATCTTCGTTTATAAGTGGTTACCGAGTGTGTCAGGTACATTCAAGAATAGTTGGGCCGGGGCGGCATTTGCGACTATAGGAATCCTCATCGTCTCAAATGTGTTCAGCTACTATTCCCAGTTCGCGAACTACGAACAGTTTTACGGTCAACTCGGAGCATTCATCGTCTTGTTGATTTGGTTTTACCTCGCTGCTTCTGTGATTTTGCTAGGAGGACTCTTAAACGCAACATTAATCGAGAGGAAAGAAAAACTTCGTTAGACGTGCAAATGCTAGTTATCATTTAAAAGAATAGGGAATGGTAACGTAAGGTCACATCATCTAAGCGGAGGTGGGAAACATGGATATGCAACGGCTCGTTCACAATCGTCGTTTCATCGATCAATCATTGTTTTACCTCGCCTTACATCTGTGGAAATGGATTCTCTTGTTACCTGTCTTGTTCTATTTGGATGTATCGTTTCGCCATTCGCCATTCTCTGAGTTTCTGGTCGTCAGTGTCATATTGTATCTCATGTTTCGAGTGATACAATATGTCATCGCCAGTCGTGCTTCCTTCATGGAATTGGTCGAGTTCGGCTACTCAGTGTTGTCACTCGTTCTCGTATTTTCATTTATGATGGAAGTGGGTGCACCACCTGTCGCAGTCGCGATTGTTGGTGCCGCGTACTTGAGTCATCCGATGCTCGCACTACATCATTATCAAAATTTTTCTGAACGTAAATGGCTCAATAAACAATTTCAATTGTTTAGCCCGATGTTACGCCAAGGAGAAGTACCTGTTCACGTCCTCGTATTGACGGAAGATGAAATTGTGATTACTGTAGAGAGTGGAAAAGAGTTTACGTACCGTCATATTTATTGGGGCGGTTTTTATGTAGAAAATGCTTCCTAAAAGGTGGTTACTCAGTTGTTTAGTGGATTCGACAATATCATTGTCATTGTGTTCTGGATTGCGACATTCATTGCGTTCTTCAAAGGTGCATATGACATGTGGCGTGAATATCGGTCGACGAAAGAAAAATCAGTGCTGTATTATTTAATCGTCTTGATTATTACATGGTTCTGGTTCAACCCATATGAACTAGTCGCACTTCATCCGTTCGTTTTGATGGCGTACTATTGGAATCGAAGCAAATGGATGCGTAATGCGATGTTCGTGTTGGTGCTCGTGCCGTTTGTGATTCGTGTCTGGTTAATCGCAGCATCGATGTAATAAAAAAACTCGGTCCCTCTGAAGGGAACCGAGTTTTTAAATTGACCTGGATTATTCTTTTTTCGCAGCTGCCAATTCAGCTTCCATTTCACCGAATTCACGGTTGATACGTTTCTGTTCTTTCTGGCTTGTAAAGTTACTGACAAGTACGATTGCCAACATACTTAAGAAGAAGCCAGGGACCATTTCGTAAAGGACAGTTGAGAGTCCAGTCACGATCCAAAGAATAACGGTGATGGCACCTACAAGAATACCGGCGAGGGCACCTTGACGTGTCATCTTGCTCCAGTAGAGTGACAACAGGATTGCTGGTCCGAATGCAGAACCGAAACCGGCCCAAGCATAACCAACGAGTGTCAAGATTGTACTAGACGGGTTAAGTGACATAAGAGTCGCCACAAATCCGACGAGCAAGACACCGATACGTCCAGCAAGTACCATTGTTTTTTCACTTGCTTCTTTATTAAAGAACTTACGATAGAAGTCTTCTGTCAAAGCAGATGACGTAACGAGCAATTGTGATGATACAGTCGACATGACTGCAGCAAGAATTGCGGCTAACAAGAATCCAGTGATGAACGGGTGGAACAAGACTTCTGAGAATTGAATGAAGACTGTTTCCGGGTCACCGAGTGGATTTCCTTGTCCACGGAAATAAGCGATTCCGACGAAACCTGTCATGACTGCACCAATGATTGATACGGTCATCCAGCTCATTCCGATACGACGTGCTGTTTTCAATGATTTCACATCACGGATGGCCATAAAGCGAACAATGATGTGTGGCTGACCAAAGTAGCCGAGTCCCCAAGCGAGGAGACCGATAATCCCGAGTGTCGTTGTCCCTTTGAAGAGATCAAACAAGTCGGCGTTAATTGTCGTTGCAGAGTTGACAGCAGTGTCTACTCCACCGAGATCCGTTAAAGCAACAAATGGAACGAGCACGAGTGCCAAGAACATGATGACACCTTGTGCGAAGTCTGTCCAACTAACTGCCGTGAACCCACCGAAGAGGGTATACAGTATCACGACACTAATTGTAACGATGACACCTGTCTGATAGTTTAATCCGAATGAGCTTTCAAACAACTTCCCGCCAGAAACGAGTCCAGCTGACGTATAGAACGTGAAGAAGATGATGATGACGGATGCAGATAGGATCCGTAGCCAGTTCGAGTGATCTCGGAACCGATTCTCTAAAAAGTCTGGAATCGTAATCGAATCGTTCGCCATCTCTGTGAAGACGCGAAGTCGTGGAGCAACTAACAAGTAGTTCAAGTAAGCTCCGATGACCAATCCAACGGCTAACCAAATTGCTGATAGTCCAGTTGCATACATTGCACCCGGTAGTCCCATTAACATCCAACCACTCATATCCGAAGCTCCGGCTGACATGGCTGTAACTCCTGGCCCCATTTTACGGCCACCTAACATATAATCTGATGAATCGGTCGTTCGTTTATACGCAACGTATCCGATAAGAAGCATCATCACGAGATAAAGCGCGATTGATACCCATTCTTGCCATAGCATTGAATTACCTCCTATTAAGTTAAGAAAATCTATTTTATCAAACTCGTTCGCGATTGTGTGAACACATCACACAGTCAATAACAAAAGTTGAAAAGGCGAACTTGTGTCTTACCTTACCGAACGATTTAAATGATTGCAAACTGTCACCTTTTCAGAAAAATGGCTCTAAAGCCCATCATATCAACGGATGAGAGTGAAAAATAGACGTTAAAAAGTTTAAATATTCTGAATATTTGAAATGTTGAGGACTTCCTGTTGTAACATTGCTGTAACATTATGTGTCTTTTTTTCAGAAAAAACGAAAAAAGAGCATGGATTTACATGCCCTTTTCTTACATTATTGAAAAGCCTTCTCTTCGACCAAACGCATTGTCGGGAAAGTTTGCCCGGATTTTGCCTGCATTGTGACCAAAATATACGTCTCATTTTGATGTTGCATGATAAACACCATCGTATAGCCCGACTCATCGGTATAACCCGTTTTCGTAGCGGTCACATATTTTGAGTAATGTATACTTCTCTCATTGACGGAGGAGCCGAGGTGATACCACCAGCGTCGTTTGCCATGTCCGTCTTTGTCATTGAATTCAGCTTTAAATTCATATGTACCAGCAATCTCAACGAGTTCAGAATATGTACTAAATGCGTATGCGATTTTTGCCATATCGTTCGCCGTCGTGTAGTGATTTGGATCAGAATAACCGTGAGCATTCACAAAGTGGGTACCTGTCAATCCAAGAACTTTTGCCCGTTCATTCATCAATTGAACGAATGCTTCGGTCGAACCGCTCGTATACTCTGCCAGACTGTTTGCGGCATCATTCCCCGATTCAAGAAGCGTGGCGTATAGCGCTTGACGAACCGTTAATGTGTCACCAATCGCAAGATGCGCGATGTGGCTATCCCAAGGGATGTCGAGTGTTGAAGTCTGGATTGAAATGAGCGGCTGGTCGAGTTCGTTTGCCGCCGATGCTTTCTCGTAAGCGAGTAAAGCCGTCATCAGTTTTGTCGTGCTGGCTGGGAAGACACGGTCGTCAGCATTTTTATCAATCAATATTTCCTGTTTATCTGCATTTACGAAAGTCATCGCGCCGACTGGAATGTCCTCGTTATTGAGTAACATCGTTTCACTTGGATGCCAAGTTCCCATCTCGATGTCAGGGAACACCGGGCCTTGTTTCATCGGTTCAACTTTGGGAGCCGCTGTTTCAGCGGGTGTCGGTGATTCTTTATCCTGCTTAAATCCGACCAATGTCGGGATCAGTGCGACGATTCCGAGCAATACTACCGCTGCAACCATTCGTCGCATGATGTACGTTCTTCTTCGGTGTCTCCTTCTACGGTTCAAAACAAGTCCCTCCTTTAACGTTACTCTATAAAGATAATAGAAAACGTATATTTATTGCGCCGATAAAATAAAGAACTAGGTCAATGATTGATGATGAAACGATGGCGTATCGGGTATAGAGGTAGGAATGCCATTAATGAGAGGGGAATACGCCATGCAACGTTATCCGTTCACGAACTCCATCTGGCGACAACATGACACCGGAACGCTGTATCCACCGTTAACCGCTTCGGAATCATCTGAAGTCGTCGTCATCGGAGCCGGTATCGCCGGGCTAGTCTGTGCCTATGAACTCCAAAAGCGTGGAAAACAAGTAACGCTCTTAGAAGCGTTAGAAATTGGTCACGGAACGACGGGACACACGACGGCAAAGTGTTCTGTCCAACACGGAACGATTTATCAAAAGTTGATTCGACATTTCGATGAAACGACTGCCCGACTTTACTACGAATTTAATGCGGAGGCACTCGTCTATCTCCAAAAACAAATCGATGAAGGATTTGAATGTGACTATTCGATAGAAGACTCATTTTTATATTCAACGGGACCGAGTGAAGAACTGTCTAGAGAACTTGATGCTTATCGACGGTTGAAACTTGACGGGGGAGAGGCGACGGAGGAAGTCCGAAACGTATTTCCTTTTCCGATTGAACAAGCCCTCGTGATTCGAAAGCAAGCACAGTTTCACCCAGTCAAGTACTTACGTGAATTGGCAGATCGATTCGTCCGAATGGGTGGGAAGATTTATGAACAGACGAGGGCGTTAGATGTGAGTCAAGGTCCACGTCCAATTGTAACCACTGCTGCAGGGAGACGGGTTCAGGCAAATCAGGTCGTGATTGCGACCCATTATCCGTTCAATGACCTACGTGGTTTATACGTGTCAAAATTTTCAGTAGAGCGCTCCTATATCGTCGCTTGTGAAACGGATACAGCTCCGCTGAAAGGGATGTATTTAAGTGTTGACCAAAACAGTCGATCGTATCGGTCATATGTAGATGATGGAAAAACGTATTTATTAATTGGCGGAGAAGGACATACAGCGGGACAGGTGACGGACACACGAAATCGTTATGATCATCTTGAGCGCGATGCTCAAGATCACTTTGGAACGAATCGGGCGACATATCGTTGGTCCTCTCAAGACCTCATCACCTTGGACTCGCTTCCTTATATCGGGCAAATGTTCAAACGAGAACCGGATCTTTTTCTTGCTACGGGATTTTTGAAGTGGGGGATGACAAACGGGATTGCAGCGGGGAATTTACTCGCGGATCAACTTACCGGTCAACCGAATCGATTTTCAGAGTTGGTGTCTCCACTTCGGAAAATCGTCAAACCAACTGATGTCGGCTCATTTGTTAAAACCAATCTCGATACGGCGACACAATTCGCAAAAGGGACCGTGGAACGCGTACTCGAACGCAGGGACGTGGAGGACCTTCAACTAGATGAAGGAGGAATCGTGCAAGTGGACCATCAGACAAAAGGGGTGTATCGAGATTTAGACAACCATTGTCACGTAGTCAATCTGACATGCACCCATCTCGGTTGTACGGTGAAATGGAACAATGCGGAACGGACTTGGGACTGTCCCTGTCATGGGTCTCGTTTTGATGCAAAAGGATCCGTCCTAGAAGGTCCTGCGACAAAACCACTTCCCTACAAGAAGCGAGAAGATTTGTAAACTAGTATAGGCAAAGGTTGACAGCTATAATAAAGTAGAAAGAGAACAGAACAACACATAGGGGTGAAGGACAGATGGAACTAACAAAAGAATGGCGTGAACATTTTAAGCAATTGCGTGCGTTCGATGAAGCAATCTCTCTCTTATATTGGGATATGCGTACTCAGATGCCGGAACAGTCGGCACCGCTCCGTGCGGAAACAATCGGATATTTGTCGACCGAGGCGTTCAAACGACAAACGAGTGAGTCGTTCGCTTCTTTACTAGTACGCATGACTGAAGAAGGTGGACTGTCTGATGTCGAATCACGTTCACTTGAAGTTGCAAAAACGCAATATGAACGAAACGCAAAGATTCCTCATGACGAGTATCAAGCATACGTGACGCTCGTATCTGAAGCAGAAACGGCTTGGGAGAAAGCGAAGAATCAAAATGATTGGGACATGTTTGCTCCATATTTGAAAAAGATTATCGGATTCCAACAAAAATTTGCGGAATATTTCGGCTATGAGAATCATCCATACGATGCCTTACTTTATGATTATGAGCCGGGAATGACAGTCAATTTGTTAGATCAGCTGTTCGCTTCTCTCCGAGACGAGCTGGTTCCGCTCATTCAACAGCTTCCAAAAGAGTCGTTCTCTTTGGACTGGTCGATGCCTGCAGACATCCAAGAAAAGATTTGCCATGACTGGATGAACGTCGTTGCATACGATTTGTCCCGTGGACGTCTTGATGCAACGGTGCACCCGTTTGAGATCACGATCAACCGTCGCGATGTACGGATTACGACGAAATACGATGAAGCTGATTTCCGAAATGCCTTGTTCGGAACGATGCATGAGGCGGGGCACGCGACGTATGAACAACAAATCGCCCCAATGCTTGACGAGCTCGGGCTAGGCGGTGGCGCATCGATGGGAATCCATGAATCACAGTCGCTCTTCTTTGAAAACTTTATCGGTCGGAGTGAAGCTTTCTTGCGCCGCGTCTATCCGAAACTCCAAGAACTCTATCCGGCATACGGTGACATCGATTTTGATACGTTCTATCGTGGGGTGAATGAGGCAAAACCTTCACTTATCCGAATCGAAGCGGATGAACTGACGTATAGCCTTCACATCATCATCCGATATGAACTTGAGAAAGCACTCATCCAAGGAACGTTATCCGTAGACGAGCTTCCGGCCGCGTGGAATGAGAAGTATAAAGAGTATCTTGGTCTCGATGTTCCATCGAATGCAGATGGTGTTCTTCAAGATGTACATTGGGCGGGTGGGTCGTTTGGCTACTTCCCAAGTTATGCACTTGGACTCATTTATGCGGCTCAGTTGACGGAGGCATTGAAAGTGGACCTTCCTCAATTTGAGACACTGATTCAAAATGGTGAGATTGAGCCGATCAAAACATGGCTCCAAGAAAACGTCCATCAATATGGAAAACGTCTGACGCCGAATGAACTCATCGAACAAGTGACAGGTCAAGAAATTTCGGTTCAACCACTTGTTCGCTATTTGACAGAGAAGTATCAGACCGTAGGCAAATGAAGCGATTCGCGCATCGTGGTGTGATGGCACTACAACCGGAGAATACGATGTCGGCGTTCAGACTCGCGCTGGATACGGGGGCAGATGGGATTGAAACAGATGTTCATTTGACCAAAGATGGTGAGCTCGTTCTCATTCATGATGAAACACTGGAGCGAACGACGGACGGAAACGGGTTGGTGTCTTCATACCCACTCGACGAACTGAGAAGATTTAACGCCGGAGTTCGATATTCTCAACAAGAGGTCATCCCGACATTACAAGAACTTCTCGAACTTGTGAGAGGTGAATCGATCCGATTAAATCTTGAGGTGAAGACCGATGTGCTTCGATACGTTGGAATCGAATCCCGGCTGCTCGACACAATCGAGTCGTCGGGTATAGACCCGTCTCGTGTCCTTTTCTCATCGTTCAATCATGAGACGATTCACCGATTGAAAAAGATGCGACCAGACATCGAGGCGGCCATCTTGCTTGCCCAGCCGCTATACGACACCGTTGGATATCTCGAATCGGTTGGCGCCGATTCAGTTCATCCGCACATCGATCGCATCACGGATGAAGAGATTCGGTGGTTGCAACGACATGAAGTACCCGTCAGACCCTATACAATCAAGACAGATGCACAACTCGAGCGTTGCCGCGCGTTACAAGTCGACGCCATTTTCGTCAATGATATCGAATGGGCAAGTAAAACCCTTTAGTCGCCGACTAAAGGGTTTTACTTTGTCGAGATTGGGAATCAACAATAATGTAAAGGTTGCGCTTTCATGCACTAGCATATTGGAGCACATTCAGGACATAGTGTCCCCTTTACGTCACTGTCGGATTGTCTTAAGTTTAAGATGTCACCGAGCTACATAGCAATCAGATGTAGCACACCATGTAGCACTGCATCACACTTGTTGTATGCAAGTCGTAGGTTACCGTAGACAAAAGGAGGAAATTTCACATGAAGAAGTTGATGTCTTTACTGGGTACACTAGCACTGGCCTTTGCTTTCATTCTACCGGTTAGCGCCGATGGTCACGAAAATGCGATGGTCCGTGTGCTACATGCTTCACCTGATGCACCGGCAGTTGACGTGTATGTGGATGGGGAAGTCGCGGTCGAGGGAGCAGAGTTCAAGGACCTCACTGACTACTTGACACTTCCTGCAGGGGATTACAACGTTGAGATCAAGCCAGCAGGTGACGCAGAAACAGTCGTCGTTTCAGCAGACCTCTCAATCGAAGCAGGCAAATTCTACACAGCGGCTGCAATCGGTCAACTTGAAAACATCGAAATCGCTGCAATGGAAGATGATGCGAACTTTGAAGACGGTAAATCTAAAGTCCGTGTCGCACACTTTGCACCGGATGCACCTGCAGTAGATGTCGCACCTAAAGGCGGAGACCCACTCTTCTCGAACCTCGAGTTCAAAGCAGTAAGTGACTATGGCACACTCGATGCTGGCACGTATGACCTTGAAGTTCGTCCAGCAGGAGCGACTGATGTCGTGAAAGCACTTGACGGTGTCGCACTCGAAGGTGGTAAGAACTATACAGCATTCGCAATCGGACTCCTTGAAGGAGAACCAGCGTTTGAAGTACTCCTTGCCGCTGATGGTGGAGAGATGGCTATGGCCCCTGAAACAGGACAAGGTGGTCTCGCTCAAACAGCGTCAATGAACTGGTTGCTCGCAGCAGCAGTAGTTGGAGCAGCAGCAGCTGGATTCTACGTCTTTCGTCGTCAGAAGCAAGACGCTTAAGCTGTTCTTTCTAGGTACCATCATTTTTCTAGTGATGGGTGCTCAAGCTGAAGCACCAGACAAACCATTCGTCATGCCGACGGCTGAATTCGCCGAACCACTCGTCTTGACCTCTAAACAGGTCGACAGGCAATCGTTTCATTCGAAAAGTTTCACCCCGGAACGACTCGTCATTCCATCAATTGATGTCGATGCATCGATTGAAGCAGTCGGGAAAGATGAGGCTGGTCGAATGGATACACCGTCTGAAGTGGATCAAGTCGGTTGGTATCAGTATGGTGCGAAAGCAGGGGCGACTGGAAACGTCGTCTTGTCGGGTCATCTCGATGACTTGAACGGTCCCGCTATTTTTGCGAATCTTGGTCAACTTCCGCTAGGAGAGATGGTGACGCTCCAAAGGGAAGGTCAAGTCGCAACGTATGAAGTGGTCAGTGTGAAGCAATATCGCCTTGATCAAGTCCCGCTTGCATCAATCTTTGCGGCGACTCAGGCGAAACGGATTCAACTGATTACATGTGCAGGGCCATACGATGAAAATCTAGGGTATCGTGATCGTATCGTCGTCACGGCACACTTGATTGAAACAAACTAACAGCAAGGAGATGCAAAACAAGTGTTTGCATCTCCTTTTTCATGTCTCATAAAAATAGACCCCAACCAGTACGGCTGAGGTCTGTTCATGGATTAAGCATCCATGCGGTCTAATAATTTTGAGAGTAAAATGAGTTCTTCATCAGAGAAATCAGTAAATACATCCATCAAGTATTCGATTTTCATGCTTTCTAACGTCTCGAACAACTCGCGACCTTCGTCTGTCGCTTGAAGTTCGACGACACGGCGGTCCCGTTCGCTGCGTTCGCGAGAGATTAACCCTTTTTTCGTTAATTCATCAGCGAGTGCTGTGATCATCGAAGCAGAAAATTGAAACTCATTCGACAAAGCAGAGGCGATTTGAGGACTCTGTTGACAAAGAGAACGTAGAATGAAGAATTCATTACGAGTCAAATATTGTGAGAACATCGAACGGAGATTTTTTTTCACTCCGCGATAGTTCATCCGGATTCCACGTTCAGCATCAGCGACGAGCTGACGACGTGAAGCAGTTGGTACAGGTGTTGTCATCCTCGAAACTACCTCCTAGTGATAATATTATTCATATATACTTCAGGACATAGAAACATTCTACATTAAAAACATGTTGTCTGTAAAGTTATAAAGGCTCGTCTTTTGCACGGATTTGTTGAATGATATCCTCGTAATGTTTCAAGTCTGGATAGAATCGTCTAAAGAAGAATTCGATTTGCGGGTCATCGCCTTCTGCCAATAGTTTGGCCAGGACGGCATAGACGACACCCATCCCTTGTCTCGGCAGTAGAGATGAAGGGAGTAGCGTCGCACATTGGACGGCTTGCGTATAATAAGTTGAAAGCGTGTCGTTCAAGTCTTTGAACGTTCGGATGTCTGCATAATGAAACATTCGAGTCAATTCGACGATTGCTGAGAGATCGGTCTCGAGCAACCATTCGCTTTGGAAGATGGCATTATCCAATTTTTCAACGGTCTGGTCGTTGGCAATGTAATAGTTTAAATTGTCTCGAGTGATCGCCACTTTTTCAGGAGAATCAAGGATTTGTTCAACTGTTTCTTGTTCGAATGTCCGGAGTTGTTTACGGATGTTCACAAACTCAGAATCAGCAATCTCGAGAAGCCCGGCAACACGACTGAAACTACGTTTGATTTCAGGCGGAACAGCATTCGGGTTTTTATAACCGAGGTCATGCTCAATTTCAGCCCAAGCATGTTGTAGAATCGAGCGGACTTGAATTTCTGCTTCTTTTTCGGCAAAGCGACGATATTCCCCGAGAGCAAGTCGTTTTTCACTCAGCTCCACAACATAATGGACAGATAAATAGCCAAACTCATTGGAGTCAAGCAAAGTTGATTTATCGATTGACTGTTCTCGATCGATGGTGAATTCGTCCTCCAATATTTGGGCGACTGTCCGTACATCATCATGGAAGTAAGTAACAATCCGAATCCCAGCAAGGTCCTGGACGTCACGTAACGAACGGTATTGGTATGGTTTACGGGACAGTTTGGCATATAAACTGTCCGCTTCTTTCGCACGTGCGACAATCGAATGAAACTGAATTCCGGCTTCCGTTAACAATTCACTGAGGAGCGCTTTTAGTTTTGTGGCAAACGCTTCATAATCTTCTTTTTCGTTTAAATATTCAAGCATGATTGTATTCAAGTCTTGTTTAGGCACGTCACTCACTCCTTTTCACTGTCTTTAGTATATCATCTCGATTACAAAACGATATGGTAGCATATATACAGAGGGGGGAATGAACATGAACCATACATTTCGGTCATCCGAGAGAGAAAAACTAGAGATCATCGCTGGTCTATTGCAACAGGCGGATTATCGGATATCCCGTATCCGAGAAGATGGGAATCAATTCGTTGTGACCGCGCGCCTATTGGGTCGGGCTAACATAAAAGGGGAACGTGAGCGCATCGGAGGAATCGTACAGCATTTTGAAGTGGAAGAATGGACTTTTCATGATTAAACGATGACGATTTATGTTTACCACCTCATTTTTCGGGAATAACAAAAACAGTGAAATCTATGACTGTGAACGTTTAGGAGGATGGGGCATGTTAGAGACAAGAGTAGTAAATGATATGACAACGGTAGACCATGAAGTGAACGAGATGGTCTCAGGAGGGTGTGTGAACGAACACATCTACTTATTCGCCAAAGACGAAGAATTGACGATTCGACTGGCGGCAGAAGCCGGTGTCCAACCGTACCGCATCCCAGAAAAGGGAATGTTCGAGTCGTTGCTCTCGAAATTTACAAGCAACTCGGAAGATCGCATGGAACAGATGGAAAGCCTCGGTCTTACGAAAGAGATGGTCGACTCACTCGAGCGCGAAATCAAAGATGGAAAAATCGTATTAGTCTGTGATAAATGACAATGGACCGGAAGCCCGGTCCATTTTTTATTATTTTGTTTGATAATAGGCATTCACGATTCGTCGCAACGACTTGTGGTCGAGGCGAAGTGGAGAGAATCCCGCATCTTTCAACAATTGTTTTGTGTTTTCGTCATGGAACGTGATGTTACGATTCAAATACGGATTGAATACTTTCACCATCTCGTTGAATGACTGTTCGACAGCACTGAGTGTGGACGACGGCGTCTCCGTAATCGTCAAATGCGGGAAAGAGAGCGACTCTTTCATATAATCGAGCATCATCTCATTGCGTGGTGGCGTATCATTCGTAACATTGTAAATCGTGCCCGCTTTCGCATGCTCGATGGCGGCCAAGAGTACATCCGCGACATAATCGACCGGAACAAGATTCGAAGTGCCCGTCGCCGATCCGATTAAACGGATGGATTCAAAATCATGACCGCGGCGCTCCAATTTCCGTTTGAACAGCTCGAGTGCACGCATATAGCCATACATCGTGAACTTTGAATCCGCTTCTCCGGTCTTCGAGTCACCAACGATGATGGCTGGACGGAAGATGGATACGTCGAGTTCATCCCGCGATTGCCAGACAGCCTGTTCGGCATGTGCCTTACTCTCTTCATATGGATTTAAAAAGGATTGGGATACATCATATAATGTCTCGCCACCGACTTCTTTTGCCCCGAGTGTATAGGCGGTACTTACATGGAAAAACCGAGGAACGTCAATCAACTTCGCTAATCGAAGAGCTTCTTTCGTCCCCGTTAAATTTGTTTCAAACAATTCATCGCGTAACTCTTCATCAAATTTGACGAGTGCTGCCATGTGTAGGAATAAATCGATTTTCCCGTTATGTGAATCGATAAATTGTTCATTAGCACCGAGTGCGTGTGCCGTCAAATCGCCAGGCAACACATCGATTGATTTTCTTTCTTCCACCGTGAACTGAGCATTTACTTTTTCCGGTGTTCGGGCGAGCATGCAAAGCCGATGCCCCCGTTCAATCAACTCTTTGGCGAGTCGACCTCCTAAAAATCCAGTTCCACCAGTCATAAAAATATACAATCGCGTTCTCCCTCTCTGTGACATTCTGCATCCATCATATCAAGTCTTCCGTCATGTAGCCACTTTACGTCTTTCAAAATTTCATGTTTAGAAAAAAACGAAGTCGGTTATGAACTATAGAGAAGCGTACGAAAGGTGCGTAACGACAGCTTGCCTGTCAAATCCATTGAAGTGAGGTTTTTAAGAATCATGGCAAATCTATTCGGAACAGACAAGGATGACGTAGCAAAGAAGCAACAAGAAATTGAGAAAACGGTACAAGAGAAAAATATTACCCAAATCCATCTTTACTTTTCAGATGTCCTCGGTGATTTGAAACTCTTGACGCTTTCGGCAAAATTGTTGCCAGAGGTTTTTGAAGGAAAAACAATGTTTGATGGCTCTTCGATCAACGGATTCTCTTCCATCAAAAACTCCGACTTATTCTTGAGACCGGATTTAGATCGTCCACGTTATGAGCAAGATGGTGATGAGAGTATTTTGGCGTTCTTCTGTGATGTTTGTACACCTGAGGGTGAGCGATATGAATACGACCCACGTAATGTGTTGAAGGATGCACTCGAGCGAGCTGCACGCGATGGCTACTCGGTTTTCGTCGGCGCAGAGCCTGAATTCTTCATCTTTGATGAAAATGGAGAGTTTTATGATGAGGCCGGTTACTTCTCGACTCGTTCAGAAGATAAAGGTTACGAAGTACGTCAGCATATTGCAAACCGCTTGAGCAATGTCGGATTCAACATCGAAGCGGTCCACCATGAGGTCGCTCCGGCACAACATGAAATCGGAATCAAATATGACGATGCGCTCCATACGGCAGATAACATTCAGTTCTTCAAAGAAATCGTCAAGATCGCGGCGAAAGAAAAAGGGGCATCTGTCTCGTTCTTACCGAAGCCGTTGCGTGACGTGAACGGTTCTGGGATGCATTTGAACATCTCGGTATGGAAGAACGACGAAGCAGGCAAAGCGACAAGCAACGCGTTTGACGAGGCTGACGCCGATTATGGCCTCTCTCAAACAGCTCGTCATTTCATCGAAGGGATCTTAAAGCATGCCCGTGCGACGGCCATCTTTACAAATCCGCTTCCTGAGTCATATGAGCGTCTCGTTCCTGGATTCGAGGCACCGGTCAACATTTGCTGGAGTCCGTCGAACCGTAGTTCGATGATTCGAATCCCGGCTTCTCGTGGAAGCGCGACTCGAGTAGAGGTCCGAAATCCTGACCCGAGTGCAAACCCATACTTGGCACTTGCTGCCCTCATCTACGCTGGTTTAGAAGGAATCGAGCAGAAGCTTGAACCGTCTAATCCGAATGAAGACGACTTGTTCGAGTATTCAGCGAAACAAATCGAAAGCCAGGGAATCGCATCACTTCCTGCGACATTCCATGAATCGATTCAATCCCTGAAACAAGACAACTTCCATGATTACTTTAACCACAATATGATTGACCGCTACTTGTCACTCATTCAAGTACGCAAATAAAAAATGACGCCAGCCGATTCGATCGGCTGGCGTTTTTGATGATTAGTGGATTCCGCGCATATATACTTTAATTTTTGGTGCGAGTGCGAACAGAATCAAACTTAAGATAATGGCGACACCGCCGATGACTCCGAAATAGAGCATCTCATTCTCTGGTGAGTAGAACTTGACGAGCTGGGCATTGATCCCTTGCGCGGCAGCGTTCGATAAGAACCAAAGTGACATCGTTTGAGCAGAGAACGCAGCGGGTGCAAGTTTAGTCGTAGCCGACAAACCGACCGGCGACAAGCTCAACTCGCCCAACACGACGATAAAGTAACTCAAGACGAGCCAGAGCGGGTTGACGAGGGCATCCGGACCGCTGAAGTAAGCAGGGAGTAGGATGACCAAGAAACTGATCCCTGCAAACAAGATCCCGAAAGCGAATTTCGTCGGGATACTCGGCTCACGATCCCCAAGGCGAACCCATAGCCAAGCAAAGACCGGTGCGAGCAGTATGATGAAGAGCGGGTTCAACGACTGGAACCATGCCGGTGACAATGTGAATCCGAAGAATTCAAGGTCAGTCCGCGTATCGGCATAACTCGCAAGGATTGTTGCCCCTTGTTCTTGAATCGCCCAGAACATGACTGATGCGATGAAGAGCGGGATGTAGGCGATGATGCGCGAACGCTCAACCTCTGTCGTTTTCGGACTACGATACATGATGATGAAGTAAATCGTTGGAATAGCAATCCCGAACACTCCGACGAGTGAGATGAACGTGTTGATTGTGAACCAACCGAGCGGAATCAAGATCGCGAGCAAAATGGCAATCCCGATTGTGACGAGACTGACGATTCGAATCGTTTTCTTTTTCTCGTCTGGAGACAACGGGTTCGGTACATACGAACCAGCAAGCCCGAGGTTCGTCTTACGTGTCAACACGAAGACAACAAGTCCAACGAACATCCCGATTGCTGCAAGGGCGAAGCCCCAATGGAAACCGTAGTCTTTTTGAACTTGTCCAACGATAAGAGGCGAAATGAACGCGCCTAAGTTGATACCCATGTAAAAGATACTGAATCCAGCGTCGCGACGGCGATCCGTTTCGCTATACATATCTCCTACGATGCTTGATACGTTCGGTTTCAATAAACCTGTACCAATAACAATCAACGCCATTGAGATGAATAAGAAGACGACGCTACCTGGAATCGAGAGGACGATGTGTCCGAGCATGATGAACACACCACCGTAGAAGACCGCGCGTGACGTCCCGAATACTCTGTCTGCAAGCCATCCCCCAATGACCCCTGACATATAAACGAGCGCACCATAGACGGACATGATGGACAGCGCGACATTACGGTCGAGCCCAAGTCCACCTTCAGAAACCTCATAGTACATATAGAATACGAGGATGGCCCGCATGCCGTAGTACGAGAAACGTTCCCAAAACTCCGTGAAGAATAGGGTGAACAACCCTTTCGGTTGTCCGAAGAAGCCTTTTTGTGGAACACTGTCCACGATTGTCTGTTTATCGATCCTTTCCATGAAAGATCCCTCCTTAACCGTTTTATCATAAAAAGGATTATTATGATTGTAAAGTGAATTGAATGATAATTTCAAATTTTAATAAGAATGAAAAGAATGAAAAGACCACACTTTCTAGGAAACAGAGAGTGTGGTCAATGAGTGATTACGCCGTCTTTTGTTTTGCTTCTGTCGCTTGGACGTGACGTCCGAGTTGCCAATAAATAATGCCTGACAGACAACTCGCGCCACCAATCAAAATCAGTGCGATATGCCCGGCGCGATGATCGAAGAAGACACTTGCGATAATCGGCGCTGTGACACCGCCGATCAGCCATTGAACACTCGCAGCCCCATTGTAAGCACCGCGCATGTTCTCTGGCGCAATCAAGGCGATGAATGTCTGTTGGACAGGGGACATGATCATCTCACCAAACGTGTAAAACGCGTAGACAGCGAGTAAAATTCCCACGAGTGGGAGATAAGGAACGTCGAGAGCGTACAATGCTCTCGGAACGATTGCAATTAAGATCATCCCAATCCCGAATACGGTAGCTCCAGCAAACATGACTTTCCCAAAAGGTTTATTTCCAAGCTTCGATGCAATCGGGAACTGGAAAAGAACGACGAGGATCCCGTTAAGTGCTAACAAGTAAGGGAATGGGTTTTGTTGATCCGTATACGTCGGGAGCGACTCTTTCAAAAAGAGCGGCAACATACTTTCGACGACCGAGAACCCCATTGATATGAATATACCCGCAAAGATAAAGATGAGAAACACGCGGTCGTTATAAAATACGCGCAACACTTCCCGGTTGCTCGGGGTCTCATCTTCCGTGAACTCCGGCAATGACTCGTGAATGAATGCCCCAAGTACGAGGGCATACAAGCCAAAGATGAAAGCAGCCGCAAAGAAAATGAGCTCCCTGTCGATGAACAGTACCGCACTCCCGAGAAGCGGTCCGAATGCGGCTCCGATGTTATGCCCCATTCGTAAGAGACCGAACGCCTCGTTCATATGCTCGGGTTCCGTCACGTCAGCGACCATTGCACTAGCAGCGGGGTGGAACAATGAATTGGTCAAGCCGAGCATGGCATTGAGTAAGAGCAACGGCCAAAACGAATCGGCGAACGCAAAACCGATGAGGGCGAGCGCGTCACCAACGATGGCGATCATCATGATTGGTTTTCGTCCGTATAGATCAGCAAGCCGTCCCCCAATCATCGAGCCGAGGAGCGCCATGATTGGTCCCGTCGCCATGATGATTCCGACTTGAAGATAACTGTCTAACTGGTCACTATAATAAAGGACTAAGAATGGGGCAATCATGAACATCATGATTCCCGTGATCGTTTCTCCTAAGAAACGTATCCAAATGTTGCGGTCGAGTTGCTTGAGTGATTGAAACATACAGGTCACCTGCTTTATTTAATTTTAGACACAAAAGGGACGTCATATGCATGAAGGCATACGACGTCCCACGTTGTTTATGCATGCCTAGTTAGGCAGGCGTCTTAGATATGAATCAATCGAAGAGGTGCCTGCCAATCAGTATGAACTTGAATGAATGGTTTCGAAGATACTACTGACATGGGAACCTCTCCTTTCTGTTAATTGTTGTTCTTCCCTTCAACTGTATGACACATTTCATCAATGTGTCAACAAATTATTGGAAGGATTTAGAGTAATTCATTTAAATTTTTTCGATTCAAACGATAATCAATCAGTCTAGACAAGACCACTTGAATCATCGCCGTGATCGGAACACTCACAAACATGCCGACGAGACCGAATAGACTTCCTCCGAGAATAATCGATGTGATGACCCAAAACGGAGTGATTCCGACGCTGTCACCCAAAATCTTCGGCCCGAGCCACAACCCGTCAAATTGTTGCAACAAGAAAATGAACAAGAGCACCAATACGGCGGTGAACGGATCATAGAAGTAAGTGATGATAAACGCTGGGATCATCCCGAGCAGTGGACCGACATAAGGGATAAAATTGAGCACCCCGACGATGACACCAAGAAGTAACGCGTATGGAGCCCCGATGATTAAGAGTCCGATGACAGCGAGAACACCGATGATCAGACAATCGAGTGATTTACCGATGATGTATCGTTTAAAAATGTAGTCCATCTCCTGAAAGATATCGATTGTCGTCTTCGCAGTACCCACGGGTAAAAGCGCGTAGAGAAGGCGCTTGAACATGCGAGCGAAAACTTCTTTGTCCTTTAACAGATAGATGGAGATGACAATCCCAATCAAGAAGTTGATCAATGTCATCGTGAAACTAGAGACATAACCGACAGAAGAGAGGACGGCCGTCTCGACCCATCCGGAATAACGATCCTCGAAGCGTGCAAAATCAATGGCCTGGGCAATCGTCGCGTTATAGTCTTTCAAGTAATTGTTTACGTCTCCTAAGAACGCATCGATTTGACGGATGTAGACGGGTAACTCCTCGATGAGTGATGAGAGACTCGAGTAAATCCGCGGGAACAACGTGACGACCGAGATCGCTAAAATCCCGATAAACGTGATATAGACGATGAGCAGACCTTGATATCGCTTCAAATGGAACCGTTCTTCAATATAAGAGAGTACGGTGTTAAGTAATAAAGCGATGGCAATCCCCATGATGATTGGGGTCAGTAACTGAAACGTGTACTGCAAAACACGTGAGATGGTATCTGGTTCACTGATGACCCGCCATAATACGAGTAAAATCAGACCAATCACACTGAGTTTCCAAATAAGTTGACGATTAAGCTCCAATGCTCTATCCCCTCATACAAATATAATTTTGCTACCCTTTTACTATGAATGTTTTTTGAGAAGGATTCAATAGATGTTCATCTTGAAAAAAATGTTTGACACCGTTGGAAATGTCTGGTTAAGTTAGGGACATACAAAAATTACATAGCGAATAACACTTTCTATCAAGAGAAGCGGAGGGACTGGCCCGATGAAGCTTCAGCAACAGATTGCAAAATACTGTGCTAATTCCAGCAAGGTGACCTTGAGAGATGGGAAGGTGGTTGACTACATACGTCTGTATTGAGCACCCCTTTCCTCAGAAAGGGGTGTTTTTTCGTATCAGGAGGAACAATCATGGCAGACAGACGTTCACAATTATTAAAATCTTTACCGACGCAACACTTCGTCGGATTAGCAGAAGAGGTCGCAGCGGTAGAGGCGAGCGGGAAGAGCGTCATCCGACTCGGGCAAGGAACACCCGATCTACCGACGCCCGCTCCAATCTGTGAGGCGCTCGAACGTGCCATCACGGACCCAGCCACACACCAATACGGTCCTTTTCGAGGACAGACCCGCTTGAAAGAAGCAGTCGCATCATTTTATTCTCGTGAATATGGTGTCGAACTCGACCCAGAACGAGAAGTCGCGATTTTGATCGGTAGCAAATCAGGCTTGATCACACTCCCACAATGCCTTCTCGAACCGGGTGACGGGATTTTACTCCCGAATCCGGGTTACCCAGACTACATCTCTGGAGCGCGGCTCGCAGGTGCAGAAATCATTGATTTGACGTTAAAAGAGGAACACGGCTTCCTTCCGGACTATTCAACACTCGACCCGTCCAACGCGAAACTCATGTATTTGAACTACCCGAGCAATCCAACAGGGGCTGTCGCGACTCCGGCTTTCTTTGAAGAGACCGTCGCGTTTGCGAAGAAGCATGATGTGATGGTCGTCCACGATTTCGCTTATGGAAGTATCGGGTTCGACGGTTATGTTCCACCGAGCTTCCTTCAGGCAGATGGTGCGAAGGAAATTGGAATTGAAGTATACACAATGTCGAAAGCGTTCAATATGTCGGGATGGCGGGTCGCCTTTGCTGTTGGGAATGCGGATATTATCGAAGCCATCAACACGTATCAAGATCACGTCCACGTGTCTGTCTTCTCGGCCATTCAAGAGGCAGCCATCGTGGCGTTAGAATCCCCACGTGACTTACGTGACGACCTAGCCTCACTTTACGAAACAAGACGAAACCGATTGATTGACGGGTTGCGCCGGGCAGGATGGGAGATTGAGGCACCGAAGGGTTCGTTCTTTGTATGGGCGAAAGTACCTGAGGGGGATGCAAAATCGTTCTCGACAAAATTACTCCACGAGGCGGGTGTTGCCGTCACACCAGGCTACTTCTTTGGAACAGAGGGAGAGCACCACATCCGTTTCGGTCTCGTATCGTCTGAACAGAAGATTGATGAAGCGGTAGAACGGATTGAGAGACTGTTTGCAGCTTATGAGGAGGTACATTTGTGATACGTCAAGCCGTGCTCGAATATGACCATTCGAATGATGCGCTCGAGGACCTTCATACGGTGATCGGGAATCGGGAGGCACTCATTTTGAGAGGATTGAACGGATACGGTGAAGCGGTACGCGTATCCCCTCGTCTAGCAGAAATTCCGAGTGTACGATTTTACGGTGAATGTTCAGACGAAGAAATAAATCGTTTGAATGCCTATCGACCCGACGTATGGATTGCCGTCGGCGGAGGTAAATTGATCGATACGGCGAAGCGGATTGCGGCCATTCAGTCGGTGCCGCTCATTGTCGTCCCGACACTCGTGTCAAACTGTGCCGCCTTCACACCTCTTAGCGTCATCTATACTGAGGAAGGATCCTATATCCGTTATGATACGTTTTCGGTCGTCATCGAGCGCGTCATCGCAGATGAACGACTGTTACGTGATTCACCTTACGACTATTTCAAAGCCGGCGTGATCGATACGGTCGCAAAGTGGTTCGAGGCCCGATATATTAGTGGGACGACATCAAAGGATGCAGGGATTCAGTCAGGGTTATCACTTGCTGCGCAGTGCGGGAAATTGATGGACTTGTCGATTCATGAACAGGACTTTCGTCGTTATGGAACGGACGTCCGATATATCGTCGACCATGTCCTCGCAATCGGTGGTGCGGTTGGTGGGTTCGGGGATGCCGGCACACGTGTTGCTGTCGCGCACGCCGTTCATAATGCGCTCAGTCGCTTTGATTCGACTCATCATTGGTTACATGGGGACAAGGTCGGGTTCGGATTGATTGTTCAAGAACGATTGATTAGGTCCGATGAAGCCATCCTTTTAGAGAGCTGGCTTGCATCCATCGATGCGCCGACTTCACTTACCCAACTTGGGATTCGTCCTGATCAAGTCGAAGAGTTGGTCACTTCGATCGTCGAAGAAATCACGATTCAAGGGATTCGGAATCTCGAAGATTCAGAGCAGTTAAAAGAAATTCTCATCAATCTACAAGAAGTGGTTTACAAATAATGCTTTTATCAGTAATATAATAACAAAATAATAGAACCGATTGCTTATCAAGAGTGGTGGAGGGACTGGCCCGATGAAACCCGGCAACCAGATCAGTATGATCATGGTGCTAATTCCAACAGACGAGACGTCTGGGAGATGAGCGTGTCCGACTTTCACTTGTCGTGCCCGCCGCTCTTCGTGAGTAGCGGGCTTTTCATTTGGAGGAGGAACTATTCATGAACATCAAACAAAAAACACTTTTGGCAGGTACGTCATTCCTTGCAGCAATCGCACTTTCCGCGTGTGGACAATCCGAGGCGAGCGAGACGCTCAGCACGGAAGAGCTGACGATCGGCGTGACCGGTGGCCCACACGAGCAGATTGCAGAGAAAGTACAAGAACTCGCGAAAGAGGACGGTCTTGAGATCGATATCAAAGTATTCAACGATTACAATACACCGAACACGGCCCTTGACGAGGGAAGCCTTGATGTGAACAGTTACCAGACGTTATCGTTCCTCGAACTACAAAAGTCAGACAAAGGTTATAAAATTGACGATGTGTTCAAGACCGTCGCTTTCCCGATGGGTCTTTATTCTGAGAAGTTGACAGATATCAAAGATTTAAAAGAAGGGGATAAAGTTGCCGTCCCGAACGATCCGGCAAACGAACTTCGTGCCTTGCGACTATATGAAACAGCAGGTCTGATCACATTAAAAGAAGGTCTGACGGATAAAGCAACAAAACGAGATATCGCAGAAAACCCGCTCAATTTAGAATTTATCGAGCTTGAAGCGTCGCAGCTTCCCACACAGCTACCGGAAGTAGCCCTTGCAGCCATCAATACAAACTTTGCGATGGGAGCAGGTCTCTCCATCAACGAGGATGCCCTGTTCCATGAGGACACGGTCGACAACCCATATCCGAACTATGTGGTCGTCCGCTCGGTCAACAAAGAAGATGAGGTCGTTGAGACATTGAAGTCTTACTACCATTCGGATGAAGTACGTGCCTTCATCGAAGAAGAATTCAATGGATCTGTCGTACCAGCGTTCTGAGGAGGGATTTGATGATTGAACTGAAACAAATCACCAAGCAATTTCACGTCAATGGAGATACGATCACCGCGCTCGACGACGTCTCCCTCACAATCAAGAAAGGGGAGATCTTCGGCATCATCGGCCGAAGCGGTGCTGGGAAGAGTACTCTCATCCGGATGATCAATCTATTGGAACGTCCGACAGCAGGTGTCGTTGAGATTGAGGGACAAGATATCACACAATTAAAGAAAAAAGAACTCTCTTCGCTACGTCAGCGAATCGGTATGATCTTTCAACATTACAACTTATTAAAGACGGCGACCGTCGAAGAGAATGTCGCCATCCCGCTCCGCCTCGAAGGGCTCGGAAAGCAAGTCATCCGTGAACGGGTCGACCGCTATCTCGACATCGTCGGTTTATCTGAACATCGGAACCACTATCCTGAACAATTGTCAGGCGGACAAAAACAGCGCGTCGCCATTGCACGAGCGCTCGCACATGAACCGGACATCCTGCTCAGCGACGAGTCGACGAGTGCCCTCGACCCTGAAACGACCGAGTCGATCTTAGAATTGTTGCTCGAGATTAACCGAGAACTCGGATTGACCATCTTCTTGATCACGCATGAGATGGAAGTAATTGAACGGATCTGTGACCGGGTCGCCGTCATCGATCACGGCAACATCATCGAACAAGGGAATGTATTGGATGTCTTCTCAAACCCGAGACACGAAACGACGCAGCGGTTCTTGAAGACGAATCTCGATGTTCCGGAAGAAGTGGTGTCGGAATTACAGACGAGAGGCACGCTCGTTCATTTATCATTCATCGGTAGTCAAACGGAACAAGCGGTGCTCGCGCAGTTGACGAAACGTTTCGGGATCTTACCGAACATCATCGGAGGCGGCATCAAGAAATTGAAAGCCGGTCTCGTCGGGAACCTGCTCGTTCACCTTGACGGAGACCATGATCAAACAGAACTCGCTGTTCGTTATTTGAAGACGAGCGGTGTACACGTAAGGGAGGTATCGAATCATGCAACAGTTCTGGACAGACTGGGGTGACCTCATTTGGACGGGAACCATTCAAACGTTGACGATGACGAGCATCGCGCTCCTCATCTCGACACTGATCGGACTACCGCTCGGGACGTTACTCGTACTGACTAGACCGAACGGGCGTCTCGCAAACCGATTCGTGTACGGCGGATTGTCGAGCGTCATCAACGTCATCCGTTCGATTCCGTTCATCATTCTCTTGTTTTTCATCTTGCCGTTCACACGGTTCATCATGGGTACGACAATCGGGGTCCAAGGTGTACTTCTACCACTCATTGTCTTCACCGCACCATACATCGCACGACTCATGGAGTCTGCTCTACTTGAAGTCGACCGCGGGGTCATCGAGGCGTATGAGGCGATGGGCATCTCGACGAGAAAGATCATCTGGTACGTCCTCATCCGTGAGGCACGTTCTTCCATCGTTCTCGGATTGACGATTGCAACGATCGGGTTGATTGGTGCGACAGCCATGGCAGGTCTCGTTGGAGCCGGTGGGCTTGGAGATATCGCGTATCAATACGGACACCTTCGTTTCGAACCGGAAGTGATGTATGTGACGATTTTCGTCCTTATCCTACTTGTTCAATCGATTCAGTCATTCGGAAACCGATTGGCAGCCAAATTAAAACGAGCCTAAAAAAGAATCGTGTCGCCTTGGCGACACGATTTATGCGTTGTGGAGCAACCGTTTTAGTTCAGCGATGCGGTCATGCCGAGGAATGAACGTCCGAATCTCTTTCTCACTGAAACCGACCTGGATGCGATGATGGTCGAAGACAATCGGACTCTTCAGGATTTGTGGGTTTGATGCGACAAAACTGTACAGTTCGCGGATCGACATCTCGTCGAGTTTCTCAGCCGCTTGTTTATAGACGCTCTTCTGTACCGACAGCAAGTCGGTCGTCCCATTCTCAGTCAGACTTAGCATTTCTTTAAATTCACCAAAGGATAAGCCTTGGTCTGTCAATTTCTTTTCGATGAAGGGAATCTTTTGTTCCCGCAACCAATCAATCGTTTTTCTGGAAGAACTGCAGCTCGTATGCGTGAATACCGTGACCGTCACGACAACCACTTCTCCTTTACATCAGTTTGGTTCTAACTATTATCTCTTTTTATACGTTACGTTTCGTGATTATGTTTCAAATCACATACAGTTTCTTTTTGATTGAAAGCGACTTCGTTCGGGTACAGATTTCAAGAGGAATCACATAAGGAGGAATGAAGATGTTTGATTATACTGTACAGTCTGACCGTACTGTTGAGGACGTCATCGCCCGTCTTGGAGAAGCGCTGAAAGATGAGTCATTCGGTGTATTATGGGACTTTGATTTGAGCGACACGTTAGAGAAAAAAGGGCAGGCCATTGAAGGGAAGTATCGCATCTTAGAAGTGTGCAACCCGAAGGCAGCAAAAGAAGTGCTGTCACACCATTTAGAGGGAGGCTACTTCCTCCCTTGTAAAATCGCCGTGTTCGAAAAGGACAATCACACACAGATCGGCATGCCGAAACCGACAACGTTGATTCGCCTCATAGATGACGAATCGTTACAAGCCGTCGCAGCGGACGTCGAAGCTAGACTCCAACGTGCGATCGACCAAAGTAAATAATCGATGTACCATCCGCCCATGAAACATGGGCGGATTTTTTTCGTATAGGACAGTTAGATAATGGTAAAATTGGATAGAACGTTGACTGGAGGAGATATTTTGTTTAAAAGAGGGATTACAATAATACTTGGCGCTTCGTTGTTAAGCGCATGTGGAGCATCTGACATAGAAGTCATTCAATTAGATCACATAGAAAATCAATGGAATCTCGAGAGTTACACGAAAGAAGGAGAATTTGTTCAAGTACACGAAACGAGAGAAGTGCTTGAGGCATGTGAGGGTGAACGAACGGCGGAGCTAAATGGAGATGTCACTGTATATCAGACAGTGTTCGCAGGACGAAACGGGGTCGTGTCATCCATGGATCCGTACTCGATGAAAGTAGTTACCTATTTAGAAGGTGACGAACGATATGTTGTCTGTCGCGAAGATTATACGAATCAATGGATGGCGGAGACGATCGATAAGTTCCCGGACTTTGTAAATACATCTGAAGGAATCAGCGTCCCCCGATTACCTAGCCTTCATCAAACATCTTTATCCTCAAAAGATAAGCTAATGAAAACAGACGAACTGAACATCGATGAAATCGACATCATCCCGTTCCGAGATACATTACTTGAAATTGAACCGGCTCTATTTGGAGAGCTTGAACTAGAACTCGATGGTAAAGCGACGAGACATTCGCTCACTAGTTTTCAACCGACCGGAATCGATATGCCGCATCGACAGATTGCCATCGGACTCGATCGAAAAACATCTCAACCGTATATTCTTTTTTCATTCAATGAACGCTTTGTTTATCAGCAATTACAGTTTGAAGAACTAGAGGATCCTGCGTCAATAGAACAACAGTCCTTTGAAGAGTTAAGCGTCGACACCATCATCGAACCTGGAGAGATAAAAAAAGGAGAAGCGGTTCCCATATATACGTTCCATTACATGCGGGATGGTGAACCAGTGACTGAAACGATGACGGTTCGCTTTATTGAAGGTACGTTACTGAAAGAAGGCGAAGAACCCGATTCGATGCTTGAAGAGTGGATGCTGGACCAAGAAGACGGTTCAAGAGTCATTGCGCACCGTAAACCGTTTGACGGGAATTCACTCACTTATCCTGATTTCATCGAAATCTCGACGGAAGAATCTGAACAAGTCATGGAAGTATTGAAGGAGGCAGAACCGGTCGGCCGTAAGGGTGAACCTGCAGACTATCGATACTTGACGTTGATGGAAGGATGGAAAGGGCAAGAATTTGAAATCAGCTATAAACAGCGTTCAAAAAAAATCGACATCTATCTGACAGACCCGCTTCGCGAGCAGACATTTAAATTATCTAGTAAAGGGGCGGAAGTGTTCTTGGATATTTTCCCGGAGTACGAAAAATCATGATGAAACGACTATTATTCACGTTATGTACAGTTGGAATATTATCGGGTTGTGGTGGTGAAGAGGTAAATGTCGTCAAACTGGACCATATGCCATCACAATGGGATGTACGAGACATGAACAGCTTTACTACCGGGCCGGAGACGTGGGCGAGCGATTTACTCCTTGCATGCACCGATGACCCGGTTCCCCAAATTAATGAAGACGTCACGGTCTATCATTCGTATGTTTTGAACCGAAAAGCCATGATTTCGGACTACGATGCACATGCCTATAAGCTAGTGACGTATGTAAAAGGCGAACAGAACTATGTCATTTGTCAGGACGGCCTTTCTCCAAAGATGAGAGTCGGACTTGTTGAGAAGTTCCCTTCGTTTGTACAGGCTTCTGAAGGTGTCACCATCCCAAGTAACCCGACAATTGCAAATGGAACTCCGGAACAAGAAGAGAGTCTGAAGGAAAGCGATTATTCCGATGTTTTCGAGGATCCCGTCAATCTCATTGACGAAACGATGATTCAAGTGACCCCTTCCTTGAATGGAAGTATCCATTTAAACATCGGAGAGGACGAAGGGATCTTTCCGCTCTCAATCATTGAACCTTATCACGCGCAAATGGGAAGCATGACAATCGCACTCGGCTACGACGAACAATCCAAAGAGGCTTACATTTTCGCTAAGTCTGAAGGGGGCTTACTTTCCTATGACCCGGTCGTCATGATTTCCGAAAATGATTATTGGCAACCAAAGCAATTTGAAGGGCTCAAAGTCGAGCGGGTACTGCAAGCAGACTCGCTTGAACCCGGAGTCGAGACACCGGTTTACACATTCTCTTACATGGAGAACGGGAAACGTGTGACGGAAGATGTCCGTCTCACGTACACCGGTCGCGAATTTGCGACGGATGAATCGATCGAAGCAGACATAGAATCGAATCCCGCCGTACCAAGTGGTCCGTTCGTGTTCGTCCATAAAACTCCTTTAGACGAAAAAGCAACGATTGGTTACCCGAACGTGCTGCGGGCTGCAGGAATCGACATGTCTGATTTGATGGACGCAATCGATGAGGCAGAGCCGGTCAAGCGAAAAGGGGAGATAGAAGAGTACACGATGCTTACGTTCATCGACGGATGGGTCGGTCAGGAGTTTCAATTAAGCTTTCAGAGACGTTCGAAAAAGGTGGATGTGTACTTAACCGATCCAAAGCGAAAGCAGACGTTCAAATTGTCGAGTATGGGTGCAGAGACATTCTTCAGCTATTTTCCCGATTTGAAAGAGTAAAGGCGCCACTCGGCGTCTTTTCATTTGGCAAATACTTCAAACTCAAGATATTGACCTTCTATACAAAAAGGATGCAATGGATTGCTTCTCAATACGATAAACTGAGATTCACGATTTAGTACGAAAATCCTACGAAGAAGAAAGGTTGCTATCTTTAATGAGTACATTGAACCAAAAAGGAATTCAATCAGAAGACGTTTTTCGGTCCATCGAGACGAACATGGCGATGATTCGATTTGATCGTCAACGCCGGGTCGTCTATGTGAACGATACGTTCGCAAAAGCGATGAAATATAGACGCGAAGAGATGGTTGGCATGCAACACCATTTGTTCTGCCCTTCTTCCTTTGTCAATAGTTCGGATTATTCGGCATTTTGGGAGAAACTTTGGAGCGGATTCAGTTTCTCGGATAAAGTGGAGCGAGAGAATGCAAAAGGGGAAACCATTTGGCTCGAGGCGACGTATATGCCGATTTTCGAAGGGGATGATGTCGTAGGTGTCGTCAAAATCGCATCGGATATCACGGAGCGGCAACAGGTGATTGAGGATTATGCGTATCGCTTCAAATCGATGACCGATGTGCTCGATGAACGGGCGAAGACAGGTATGCAAGATACGAAAGTATTGAATGAGACGATTGAACGGCTTGCTAAAGATGCGGCGGACAACCTCCATGCCCTTCAGAACTTGCGTCGTCAAGCCGATGATATCGCGAAAATCGCACTGTCCATCAAAGAGATTGCCGCACAAACAAATCTATTGTCCCTGAATGCCGCCATCGAAGCCGCTCGCGCCGGTGAACATGGACTTGGATTTAATGTCGTGGCGACGGAAGTGCGGAATCTCTCCCGTATGGTTGAACGTGCGGTCGTCGACGTCAATTCAAATACGGAAGGGATGAACTTTGAACTACGAAAAATTGTAGAAGGTGTCACCGCATCCAATCAAGAAATTCAGTTGAGTGCAAAGACGATGGAACAAACGATGGATCGATTCCATGCGTTCGAGCAGGCCGCAGCCGAATTACATGATACGGCTGACACGTTCACTTCTAACTTATGAACCGATTGACCCTTTGATGGGTCAGTCGTTTTTTTTGAATTGTAATGTATGGCCGTTCTCCTTCAACCAAGCTTTCGCTTGATCTGTTTCTGGATATACGGTACGTAACGTGTTCCAAAATGAGGCAGAGTGGTCGAAGTGGACGAGATGCACCCATTCGTGAGCGATGACGTAATCCATCATTTCTTTTGGTGCGAGCATAAGGCGGACGTTGATGGAGATGGTCCCATTTGAACTACATGACCCCCAACGTGTCTTTTGGTGACCGATTCGAATCTTTTCCGCTTTCACGCCTAAGATTCTTTCGTAAGTCGGTGCCCGCTCAATCACATATTCAAGCGCACGTTCGCGTAGCCATGCCTCATAATGTTTAGACAGGGTGTTTTCGTCCCATGTCCTCGGGACGAAAAATGAGGAACCGTCATGTCTAAGTGTCGTGCCATCATCTTTTTTGGTCGGATAGCTTTTTCCATGAAAGACGAGCCCCTCATCAAGAACAGACGTCTGTTTCGGAAGGTTGTGCCATGTATGACGAATCCATGTGTCGTGCTCTTCTAAAATGCGATCGACGACTCGTTTTGACAAACGTGCTGGGATACGTAGCTCGATGCCATTTGGTGTGACATAAAATGCGGCTTTTTTTCTTCGCTTATGTTTGACGATGTTGACGTTCATACATTACCTCCTCTCTATATCTCGATTGAGTATAACGAAGTCGGCAAGAAACTGCCATGCTTTTTTGGCACGCAGTCGAATCAACTTTGATACAGTAAGAGGAGGAGGGATGAACATGAAATCAATTTTACAACAACAACTTGAACGTACAGGTACGAATTCAGTGAAGTGGGATGGGTTGGAGCGTTGGTTCCATCTGTCAGAAGAGGTGTTGCCACTCTGGGTGGCCGACATCGATATCCGTACGGCACCGTCTATTTCGGAGGCACTCGCCAACAAAGCCGCACAAGGAGAATTCGGCTATACCTTGTTCGCGCCTGAAGCGCAGGAAGCGGTTCGGTCTTGGTACGGGCGACGTCACGATATGGAGCTTGATCCGAAGCATGTCTTATTCTCAAGTGGGGTCGTCCCCGCATTGACACATATCGTCGAGGCATTGACGGAAGTCGGGGATGGTGTTGTCATTCAGTCACCCGTCTACCCACCGTTCCATGAACTCGTCGTCGGTTCGAAGCGACAGGTGTTCGATGCGCCATTGAATGAGAACGATGGACGCTATGAGATGGACTTTGTCGCCTTGGAGGAAGCGATGAAACAAGCGAAACTCTTCTTGCTCTGTTCTCCGCATAATCCGGTCGGACGTGTCTGGACGAGAGCAGAACTGGAAAAGGTCGTCGAGCTTGCAAATCAATATGATGTCATCGTTGTCGCAGATGAGATTCATGCGGATTTGACGTTCCCTTCTCATAAACATACCGCAATCGGCTCACTCGATCCCCGCGTCATCACGGTAAGCGCCCCCTCAAAAGCGTTTAACATCGCAGGATTATTTGCGTCCTACATCATCTGTCCGGTTGATGAGTGGCGGAAGCAAATCACGAAAGTACAGAACAAACATCACGTCCTCCCGACGCCGTTTGCCAATACGGCTATCATCGCCGCCTATACAGACAAACGTGCGGAGCAATGGCTCGATCAATTGCGTGAAGAACTCGAGCAACAAATGAGCGAGGTCATCGACTCGATTGAAACCAATCTACCGATGCTCCGTACGGCGCGTCCTGAGGCGAGCTATTTATTGTGGATCGACTTTTCGGAGCTCCCGATGTCTGCCGAGGAGAGAAAGTCTTGGCTACATCAAGACGTACGAATCTTCTTGTCACCGGGTACTCCGTTCGGTCCTCAAGGTGAAGCGTTTGAACGGATGAATATCGGGACGCGTCGCGAATTGCTAGACGAGGCAATCCAACGTCTCAGCACGCAAATGAAGCGAAAAGCGTTTGTGTAAAACGAGAATCGGGAAAAATTCACAATGAGATGATGAGAGAAAGTGAGTGGATGGGATGGAGACGATCAACTGGAAGAAAAAAATGGAGGAACAGCTAAGGCGCAGTGGATTCACCTTGCAAGTCGAAAACATGTCCAATATTCGCTTGACTGAGATTCATGCGAGTTCTTCTCCGTTGATCTCTTATCCGCTCCGTGTCCGATTGTATGAGCGGATGGGCTGGCTCATGTGTACGGTCGATTCGCCGACTCTTGACCGAAACGAGGACCATCCCTTATTCGAGCGGATGGTGACAGCCGTATTCGAACGAATCGTACGTCATTTATACAACGGATATGGATTCCATGTGCTGACGTTCATCGGTGATACCGGAAACTATATCGCGCCTAAAGATTCTGAGACAGGCGAGGTCGTCCGTCTCGTCGCTCACCTATGGAATGACCGTTCCTATATCCATCTCGACACATTCGAGGAATATCCGGCCTTATATGTGACCCCACCGTGGGCCCACCAGGCGTATGCTATCGAGAGTACGGATGAGGAATGGGTCATTTACGCAGGTAGGGGCGGTAGACCATCGACCGATTATCGGGCGGATGGGGTCGAGTTAAAGCCTCATCGTCTGGCAGACGGCGAACTCTTCTTCCCGGTCGACCGTATCTCAAAACACAAAGGCACACTCGCTCTTGCCGAATGGCTCCGACTTGAGCGGAGAGAAGTTGAGGACTTTATGATGTCGTTCATGCAGACGATCCGAAAGTTCGATCCTTCCTTCGGATTCGCATGGGGTGGTACAGAGACGTTCTTTCACGGCGTGCCGGTCGAGCCATATGCGCAAGTATTCAGACTCGAGAGCGGGAAGCGTCGCTATCGCGTTATGAACAATACGGCGAAGCGATTGTTTGCGGTATCGGATGACCCTAACGAATGTCTGAGGGAAGTGAGTCAGACGTTAGGGACCATCACGTTACCGGAACGACGAGTTTCAGCACTTGGCCAACTAATCATGGGGATTTGGCAACAGTTTGAGACCGATGAAGAGACGTATATCCAAGAAGTCGCATATCGGGACATCTCAAAATTTCAGATGGAAGAGAAAATCGGTCATGCTCTGGCGAATCAACAGCGTGTTCGTTGGATCGATAAGAATCATCCACACCAGAATGTGATTGAATATGCCCATCTCCGTATCACGTTCCCGAAACGACCACCGGGCCTTGTCACTGTCGAACCTGCTGAATCTGGACATGAAAGAGGTGCTTTATGAGAATTGTGGACGCACGTGCCATGCCGATCGACCATGAGGATTTGATTGCCGTCACATCATCATCGGTTTACTATCGTGAAAAGAAAGACGAGACGACTTTCTCCCTCTATCGTTTCGATGAAGAGGACGGGATGATTACACAGTTGAACCGTCGTCCCTATGAAGACTACGGCTATTCGAAACTCTTCGTGGATGGGGATCTCGTGTACTTCTTAAACGAGATACCAGACGGTGAAGGAATCATCAAGACAGAGTTGATTGCGTTCTCTTATAAAGCAGGGAAAGAAGAAATTGTAACGACATTTGAGAAGAGAGGGAATAGTACGCTATTCTGGGTACTCGATCATCGTTACTTCCTTTTTTTGACGGCATTTGAATCGTCTGATGAGGCATGGTTGTATGATCGGGTGACCGGTCAGCGGGAGCGCATTCGGGACGAGCGTCTAGTCGGGAAAACGGAACGATTCCGTGAACTGTATTTGTTCACGACGACATTCGCGGGTATCGCGTATATCGTCTGTAACGCCAGACTCGATGAATTTGACTACTATGATGCACTCGATAATGGACGAGTCTCTCCGGACGACCCGATTGACCATTCTGAGGCACTACTCATCTGTCCGCTCGAGGAAGCGATTGAGGCAATCTGGGATCAGCGGGATGAATTGCCATTCGATGATGTTCTCCGATTGCAAGGAGAAGGCGACACGGTACAATACCTTGGCGAAAACGAGGACATCCTTCGATTTTCAGCGTTCGTCGACTCTTTGAACGAAGAAGTCATCTATGACTTGACGGCACCTGATGTGTTACATGAAGTATCGGTTGTCGACTGGGGCGCCTACGAACCACTCGACTTCACATATGACGATGTCAGTTCGACAATCTTTATCAAGGTAGATGAGAGCGACATGCATACGGAAGTCATTGATATTGCGACTGGGGCACGTTATATCGACGTGGAACCGTTCGAGCGCGTGATTGGTCGTCGTTATCTCGTGCATGAGTTTACAGAGGGTCTTACGAGCGGTGTCGTCATTTTCGATTTAGAGACAGAGGAACGCTTTGCATATGAAAATGCCTATTATATGGTCATCGATGATGCCGTATTAATCCTATCCATGTCGAGCACATAAATATAAACACCACCCATTTATTAGGTGGTGTTTATATTTGGATATATAGTTTACATAACATATTATTGCAAACCTGATATCGCGTGTTTTTTCCGCTCGTCACCGATATGGGCATACACTTGTGTCGTGGCCACCGATTCATGACCGAGTAGCTGTTGAATCGTCAATACATCGATTCCGCTCATCGCCAGTCGTGTAGCAAACGTGTGGCGGAGCTTATGGGGTGTCACTTGTTTATATGACAAGAAAGGGAGATATGGTTTCAATCGATCGATATGGCCTTTTAACACGTGTTGAACCGTACGAACGGCAATTCGTTTCCCTTTTTCATTCTGAAATAACGCACCTTCACGTGACAATTGACGGTATTCGATGAGCAGGGGCTGAAGAGGACCTGCTATCGGGATGAGGCGTTCCTTGTTCCCTTTACCGATGACACGGATGGTCTCGGTCTCGAAGTTAATATCGGTCCAATTGAGTCCGACGAGTTCCGACACGCGCATACCCGTCAGTCCGAGAAGTTGGATGATCAAAAAGTCACGTTCACGATTTGCCTCATACCAGCTCGCCTCACGGTTCGTCATCCCGACATTGCTGCGGACGAGCGTCGAGAAGTCGAGCCACTCTGACTCTGTCAAATAGATCGGGTTCCGTTTGCCTCGCTTCGGGCGCTCCACGGCCTGGAATGGATTGATCGTGGCCTGATTTGTCTCAATCAAATAATTAAAGAGTGATTGTAACGTGGAGAGTTTTCGATTGATGACACTCGGGGCGTTCTCGAGCTCAAGGGCGAGATAAGTCGCATATGCTTCTGCACCCGCGTGATCGATTTCCGTAAATGCCGCCAAATCAATTGTCTCGGGTTCTAACTCAGTCCCGCTCACGTGTTCGACCCAACGGAAGAAATCCAATACATCATAGACATAGCGTTGAGCGGTCTGTTTGGAGTAGTGCTTAGCCGCTAAGTGGTGGAAGAACTGTTGGATGAACACAGGTAATCGGTGCAATCCGTTCAGCTCAAACCGTTTCAAGTTCGTTGTCGTCGGCCGTTGTCCGAGTTGACGGAAGATACTCATTGAACCTCTCCTTTTCTTACGAATCTAACTTGATTCTTTCCATTTTGTTTTCCTTTACGCAAATAATCATCTGCCTCTTTCACGATCTCCTCTAACGTATCGAACTGTGTACGCACGGCAAGTCCGAACGTCATCGTGATATGGAGTTGTTCACCTTCGTATTCCAAACGTGTGGATTCGATTTGATGTCGCAACTGTTCCGTTATGGCGTAAACGTCTCCAGACGAGTTCGTATAGAAGAGCAAAAACTCTTCACCACCCCAGCGTACGGCAAGTCCGTCAACCGAGGACAGGATGGATGCGACTTGTTGGATGACACGGTCTCCACAATCGTGGCCATACGTCTCATTGAACGACTTGAATCCGTCGATGTCACATAGCGCAATGGCATAAGAGATGCCGTCACGACTAGCCTGCTCGATGGATTCCGAGACGCGTTCGTGCCCGATTTTCCGATTCAGCAGCCCGGTCAATCCATCTGTCGAAGCGAGAACCTGCAATTGTTCGTTCGATTGCTCGAGTTCATCCGTCACCTCGACGACGGCTGATTCAAAGATTAAAGAGAGACCGGCGATCATCATGACCGTCGAAAGGATACAAAAGAGCCCAAGCGCCTGTTCAATAGGTTGCGGCAAAGTCACCATTCCGTCTGACACATTGACGAAGAGGATACTATAAATCACCATTGCGAGGGCGGTCGTCAAGATTCGTTGTCCTTTTGTCACGCTCGGCATGAAAAAGACGCCATAGGCCATCATGAGGATGAAATAATGCATGTTGACATCCCAACCGAGAATGATGGTCGAGATGATTGCGTTATACACGACTTCGATGAACAGCCCGGTAAAGAAAATGCCGTACCATCGCTTATGTACAAAATAAAATGAAATCGTGTAATATAGGACGCTCACTCCATTAGAGATGAACAAAGAGGTAATATCAAATCGCCAGAATAACAGACAGAACAAGAGATGAACGAACCAGGCGATGAGGTTGCCATAAAACATGATGCGTTCATTATATAGCGTTCCGCGACGGACATCATATATTGTTCCCATCTCACACCTCCTCTCATTCAGTATAGCGAAAGAACGCTAGTATTTATATAAAAGTCATCAAAATCATCCATGAAAAGACCTTATAACACGTCCTTATTGTTGCGTGAAATAGATATTTCACGCAATGTTTATGAGTTACATGATTGTTTCTGAATCGAGTAGTTAATCGACCAATAATTTTTAACGCGAAATAAATGGTAGACAATAATTTGTTATGTAAACCATATTGATTTGTCTTGAAATTGTAATGTTGAACCATTATACCTTATGATGAAAATTGGACTTGAAACGGCAAGTCAGGTAACGTTACACTGTAAACGTAAACCAAAGGGGGATTTTGGATGGATGATCAGCGTTTGAAGCAACTTTTGTCTGAAGCGAAGACCATCGCGGTCGTCGGCGTGTCCGACAACCCGAACAAGACGGCCAACCAGATTGCGGAGTACTTACTACGTGTCGGGTATACCGTCATCCCTGTCAACCCGATGCTCGAGGAGTGGAACGGCCGCAAGGCATATCCGTCCGTCGAGAGCATCCCGGGTAGAATCGATATCGTCGACGTGTTCCGTCGCAGTGAGTTTTTAGCAGGTGTCGCGGAAGATGCGGTACGACATGGGGATGTCGGGCTCGTCTTCAACCAGCTCGGTCTCTCAAGTCCAGAGGCGGAGCAAATCGCACGCGATGCCGGGCTCGATTACATCGAGAACCGCTGCCTGTACGTGGAGCATGCTCGTCTACTCGGATAAGACCTACCTCCTTGGTAGGTCTCCTTTTTTTCAGCAACGGCTGACAAGGGAGGCTTGCCAGAATCGATGAACAGCTATACAATAGGAAAGAAAAACGAACGTGTGTTCGAAATTGAGGTGACTGCTATGTCAACAGATCTATTTAATTACAACGAAGACGCCATCCAGGTGCTCGAAGGACTCACGGCCGTACGAAAACGACCGGGGATGTACATCGGGTCAACCGACCATCGCGGGCTTCACCATCTCGTCTATGAGATCGTCGACAATGCGATCGATGAGGCGCTCGCCGGGTTCGGTGGTCAAATCGATGTAACGATTCATAAAGACGATGCGATCACGGTCCGTGACCACGGACGTGGGATGCCGACAGGGATGCATGCCTCTGGAAAACCGACACCTGAAGTCATCTTCACGGTTCTCCATGCCGGTGGGAAGTTCGGGCAAGGCGGTTACAAGACGTCGGGCGGTCTCCACGGGGTAGGTGCCTCGGTCGTCAACGCACTCTCGAACAAGGTCGTCGTGACCATCCATCGCGACGGGAAAGTGTTCGAGCAAACATTTGCGGACGGTGGCGTGCCGCAGACGACACTCCTTGAGACGGGTAAGACGCGCCAAACCGGGACGAGCGTCTATTTTAAACCGGATGCATCGATCTTCTCGACGACAACGTATAACTATGACACGCTCGCCGAACGCCTTCGTGAATCGGCTTTCCTTTTAAAAGGATTGACGATTACGCTGACGGACGAGCGTACCGATAAACAAGAGACGTTCCATTACGAGGATGGGATCGCTGAATTCGTTCAATATTTAAATGACGATAAGGCGACGCTTCACCCGATCGTCTACTTCGAAGGGACAGAGAACGAAATTGAGATCGAGCTCGCATTCCAGTTCACGGACGCCTATTCCGAGAACGTCCTCTCTTTCGTCAACAACGTCCGAACGCGTGATGGCGGGACGCATGAGGTCGGCGCCAAGACAGCGATGACCCGGATCATGAATGAATATGCGCGTAAGAACGGATTGCTCAAAGAGAAGGACAAGAACCTAGACGGCGGCGACGTCCGTGAGGGACTCACGCTCATCGTCTCGGTCCGAATCCCTGAAGAATTCCTCCAGTTCGAGGGCCAAACGAAGTCGAAACTCGGCTCTCCAGAGGCGCGCGCGAGTGCGGATAGCGTCATGGCGAAGCAACTGACGATCTTCCTAGAAGAGAACCCACAGATGGCCACGATGCTCATCAAAAAGGCGATTCGCGCGGCTCAGGCGCGTGAGGCGGCACGAAAAGCACGTGAAGAGGCACGGAATGGTAAGAAGAAGAAACGTTCGAGCATCTTGAACGGGAAATTGACGCCGGCGACATCGAAGAATGCCGCGAAGAACGAACTGTTCCTCGTCGAGGGTGACTCGGCCGGCGGTTCCGCCAAACAAGGGCGTGACCGGACGTTCCAAGCCATCCTTCCGTTACGCGGGAAAGTCATCAACTCCGAGAAGTCAAAACTCCAGGACATCATGAAGAATGAAGAAATCAATACGATCATCCATGCGATCGGTGCCGGAGTCGGTCATGATTTCGATTTGGATGACTGCAACTTTGACAAGATCATCATCATGACGGATGCTGATACAGATGGTGCGCATATCCAAGTGCTCCTTCTCACGTTCTTCTTCCGTTATATGCGACCGCTCGTTGAGGCAGGCCGTGTGTTCGTCGCCTTGCCACCGCTCTATCGCATCTCAAAAGGGAAAGGCAAGTCCGAGCAATTCGACTACGCCTGGGACGAAGAAGCACTCGAGAAGTTGGTCAAGGTGTATAAGAAAGGCTATATCCTCCAGCGCTACAAAGGTCTCGGTGAGATGAACGCGGACCAGTTATGGGAGACGACGATGAATCCGGATACCCGTACGCTCATCCGTGTCACGGTGGACGACGCGGCCGTCGCGGACAAGCGTGTCTCGGTCTTGATGGGCGATAACGTCACGCATCGCCGTGAGTGGATCGAGGAGAACGTTGCCTTCGGACTCCAGGAAGATGATTCAATCATCGCCAATGAACATGTGACTAAAGCGATTGAGGAAGTGATGTAACGATGTCGACGATTCAACACATTTTAAACTTATCTCTCGAACAGGTCGTCGGTGACCGGTTCGGGCGATATTCAAAATATATCATTCAAGACCGTGCCTTGCCGGACGCACGCGACGGGCTCAAGCCCGTACAACGTCGTATCCTTTATGCGATGCACCATGAGGGGAATACGAACGACAAGCCGTACCGGAAGTCTGCGAAGACGGTCGGGAACGTCATCGGGAACTATCACCCGCACGGTGACTCGTCTGTCTATGAGGCGATGGTACGTCTCTCTCAGGACTGGAAGCTACGCTATCCGCTCATCGACATGCATGGGAACAACGGGTCGATGGACGGTGACCCTGCAGCGGCCATGCGTTATACGGAAGCGCGTCTCTCGAAGATTGCTGGGGTCATGCTGACGTCGATCGCGAAGAATACGGTCGACTATACGCCGAACTTTGATGATTCGACGGAGGAGCCGCTCGTCTTGCCGTCACTCCTCCCGAACTTGCTCATGAACGGGACGACAGGGATCTCAGCGGGTTATGCGACAGAAATCCCGCCGCATAACTTGACGGAAGTGCTCAACCTCGCCATCGCACGCCTGAAAGGTCAGGTCGATACGGCGAAAGACGCCATCGAGTATGTCACAGGACCTGACTTTCCTACCGGAGGGACGGTCATGGGGAAAGAAGGCATCCTAAAGGCGTTTGAAACCGGCAAGGGTAAGGTCATCATCCGCGCGAAATCAGAGATTGAGCAGCTAAAAGGTGGCCGTGAACAGATCACGATCACCGAACTCCCTTATGAAGTGAACAAGGCGAACCTCGTCAAAAAAATGGAAGAGCTCCGTCTCGACAAAAAGGTCGAAGGTGTCGCGGAAGTCCGTGATGAGACGGACCGGACCGGCCTTCGTGTCGTCATCGAATTGAAGAAAGAGGCAGACGCGGAAGGTGTCCTTCACTTCTTCTTGAAGCATACGGACCTGCAGCTCGCCTATAACTACAATATGGTCTCCATCGTGAACCGGACACCAAAACAGATGGGCATCATCCCGATCATCGACGCCTATTTGAAGCACGTCGAAGAAGTGGTGACACGTCGCACGACGTTTGAACTCGAACAGGCGAAAAAACGAGCTGAAATCGTCGATGCCTTAGAACAAGCCATCTCGGTCCTCGATGAGACGCTCGAATTGATCCGTTCCGCGAAAGATAAAGCGGACGCGAAGAAGAAACTGATGGAGCGGTTCTCGTTCACAGAACGCCAGGCCGAAGCGGTCGTCATGCTCCAATTGTATCGACTCACGAACACGGACATCGTCGAATTGCAAAAAGAAGCAAAGGCGCTCCAAAAAGAGATCGCTCGCCTCTCGAACATCCTTGACGTGGATGCGACGAAACGGAAGTTGATCGTGAAAGAACTCACGGCGCTGCGTGATGAGTTCGGGGATGACCGTCGTTCGGTCATCGAGTCGGAAGTCGAAGAATTGAAGCTGAAGACGGAAGTCATGATCGCCGTTGAGGAGACGATGGTCTTCGTCAGCCGTGACGGATATGTTAAACGTGCCTCGATGCGCTCATACGGCGCCTCAAGTGACGTCTTACCGGAGATGAAGGATAAAGACCGTCCTCTCCTCATGACACAAGCGATGACGACAGACCACTTGCTCGTCTGGACGAACAAAGGGAGCTACCTCCTCATCCCAATCCATCAGATCCCTGAATCGAAGTGGAAGGATGCCGGTCAGCACGTCGCCAACCTCGTCCCGATCGAAGGAGAACAGGTCATCTCGGCAGACGTCGTCTCGACGTTCGAGACGGACGCCCATTGCCTCTTCGTGACGAAAGACGGCATGGTCAAGCGTACGCCGTTACGCGACTATGACGCGCAACGGAAGTCGAAGCCGCTCATGGCCTTGAAGCTAAAAGATGACGATGAGGTCGTCTTCGCAGGGATCAGTGACGGTCCTGGGCAGTTGTTCCTCGTCTCCGAGCGTGGATACGGCCTCTGGTTCAAAGAAGATGACGTCCCGGTCGTCGGACAGCGGGCAGCCGGTGTGAAAGCGATGAACTTGAAAGATGGTGACGTCGTCGCCGATGCCTTCTCGTTCTTCACGCCACCGTTATTCGTCCTCGTGACGCAACGAGGAGCGGTCAAGAAGATGAAACTTGAAGACCAGTTCGATTGCACGAACCGAAACCTTCGCGGAACGATGCTCATTCGTGAGGTCAAATCAAAACCGCACCAAATCCGTCGTGTGCTCCCCGTACATGGGGATGAGACATTGCATATCGTTGGAAAAGAGAAAGCAAAACAAGTGAAGACAAAAACACTCACGCTACTTGATCGCTATGCCAACGGATCGTTCGTCTTCGACGAAGATTCATTCGGTGAGATCGAGGACGTATATCTCGATTAAAGAAAAGACCTGTCGATCGGCATAATCGCCGCTCACAGGTCTTTTTGTGTTAGCCATCCTTCTAGTTCTTGTTGCTGTCGACGGTGATGCCGTGTATGCATCTCGACAAGCTCGAACCACTCTCTCGCGTTCAACCAGCCGAATCCACCGTGAAAGGTCTTCCAATCGTCTGTGGCGTCGCCTAGACGGGTTAATAACGCATCCATCCTTGAAATCAAGGTGGTCATTCGCTCCAGTAACTGCTCATTCGTATCGGTATTGTTCGGAGGTTGGTTCATCTCGGGAGGGAGTTCGATTTTAATTGGAGGAAATCCACCTTCTCGAAACAACTTTTTCCCAAATGATGTCTTCTCTCCACCGAGTTGGCCGTCTTCTTGAAGACAACGGTCGACTTCATCTAAATACTCATTCGCGACCGACATGATATGATCGTACATCTGACCAATTGACCAAATCGTAGGGGAGCATTTATAACGTAAGTCGGGTTCTGAATAATGTAACAAAGTTTCTTTGAAATGAGTCAGTTCATAACGATTCATGCTGCACCTCTCCTCTGTTTACTTTTAGTATACGTGACTTGTCCGAGTCTTCGGGGAATATAAATCTAAAAAGGAGAACGCGACGATTTGCCGAAAGAAACATGTAGGACAAATGATAGGGGGATCTATATGTCTCAATGGCTGACGTGGGCGAAACGGATTCAGGCGCTGTCTCAGGCCGGTCTGACGTTCACACGTGATCAATATGACCGAGAACGATATGAAGAACTCCAAGAAATCGCAAAAGAGATGTATGAACGACATTCAGACTTATCGAACGAGGTCATCTCACAATTGACCCATGTGCAAGGGTATCCGACACCGAAGCTCGATGTGCGAGGCGTCGTCTTCAAGGGAGACCGATTGTTACTCGTCAAGGAGCGGTCGGACGGGTTATGGACACTACCAGGTGGTTTCTGTGAGGTGAACCGTTCTCCTGCTGCGAATATCATCAAAGAAGTCGAAGAAGAGGCTGGCTTGGATGTCATTCCGATGCGGTTACTCGCCTTATTTGATATGCACGAACATCCACACCCGCCACTTTCTGAGCACTATTACAAACTCTTCATCGAGTGTGCATTGATTGGTGACGGGGAAGGTGCTGCCGGCATAGAGACGACGGATGTCGGATTCTTTGAACGCGACCATTTACCAGAGCTCTCCCTTGCCCGAAACACGCTCGAACAGATTCATATGTGCTTCGACGCGCACTGGCAAGAAGATGACTGGACCACCTTATTCGATTAGGAGGATTTTTTGATGAAAGTGAGACGATACGGACATATCCACCAACTAACCTTTTACGCTCCCGTTCTTCCGATCAACGTCCAGCTGATCGAACATGAACTCGGGCTCGTCTTGATCGACACTGCGCTAAAACGGAATGCGTCAGACATCCTGGCGTATATTGAAGAACTCGACAAACCGCTCCTTGCCATTTTATTGACGCATGCCCACGGAGACCATGTCGGCGGGGTAGATGCCATCAAAGCGGAGCATCCACTCGCAGAACTGTTCATCTCCCGGCGTGATGCCCGCTTACTATCTGGAGACCGTTCACTAGATGAGGAAGAAGAGCACAAGATACGGGGTTCCTTGCCGACGATTCGTTCTACACCAGATACGTTGTTAGATCCCGGGGAGCGGCTATTCGGTCTACGTGTTCTTGCAGCAAGTGGTCATACACCAGGATCAATTGCATTTTACGATGAAACGAATCGGGTGTTATTCGCCGGCGACGCTTTTCAGTCGCAAGGAGGGGCCGCAGTGGCGGGGGACGTCCGTCCGTTGTTCCCGCTGCCTGGTCTTGCGACATGGAACCGATCCGTTGCTGTAGGGAGTGCGGAGCGATTGATTGATTTGTCACCACTCTTGACCTTTGTCGGGCATGGTCCGCCACTTAAAGGGACACATCGTCTCTATTTGGCACTGAAGCGGGCGAAACGCAAACAGGCAAGGAAGTTTACTCGATAATGGAGGGGTGAGACGATGCAATTAAAAGAAATCCCGATCCATCAATTCGAACAGGCCCAGCAGATGCTCGAGATTCAGCGGAATGCATATGCTGTTGAAGCGGAATTGCTCGGATTTGACGAGATTCCGGCACGATATGAGACGATTGATGTCATTCAAAACTTGCCAGGTACGAGCTATGGATTGTATGTCGAGGAGCGGTTGATTGGATTTGTCACCATTGAAGCATCCGAAAACACGGTGGAGATCACAAAACTTTGTATTGATCCGACATATTTTCGGGCGAGACTGGCGACGACGCTACTTGAGCACGTGTTGAGTATTCATAAAGGACAGCTCGTATACGTGCATACGGGCAAACATAACGGGCCCGCCAAGCGTCTATATACGAAACTCGGATTTGAGCGAAGTACTGAATTTGAACCAGAACCCGGTGTCACATTAATTCGATATACACACTCATCTTAAATTTCAATCTCATCTCACTATCATAAGTATACTAAGATAATGAGATGAGACTTTATTTTTACTGATAATATATGTTATGTAAACTAATAAAAAAAGAGTATGAAAATACTCTATTTATGATTGCCCCCTTCTTCGAAAATCTTGTACCAATACAAGGTCAAATCAATCTGTGGATTCGCGTGTTGTTTCATTGTATCGACTCCTCCGAGTTGGAATCCCTCTTTTCTATAAAAGCGACATGCAATCAAGTTATCGTTCTGTGCCTCAAGAGATAATCCAGTCAAGTCTCTCTCTTTAGCCCATCTTTCTGCCGTCACAAGGAGCATTCGTCCAATTCCTAGTTTACGGTGTGTCTTTCTGACCGCAATGTTTTCTATGTATGCAAACCGATTCCAATCCTTCACGAGCCGGATTTGCCCGACACATTCATCATTGTCCATCGCTAAATATACGACGCGATTGTCTCGTTCCATGTAATGTCGCCAATCAATCTGATCGTCTGGGAATGATATTTCGTTTCTGTTATCATAAAGTTCTTCTACATATGTCCATTCTCCGTTCTTATAACTTGGGATGATTCGACCGATGATTGGAAATGGGTCATTCGCGTCATTCACTTGATTGATAAGTGACTCATTTAGTACATTTAGTTGAATACGACTCATCCGTTCCACCTCTTTTCATAATAAGATTACCTCCATTTGTTCATTTCGATTAACCTAGTTGTTATGTCAGTTGAAAACCTGTTTCATTAATCAGTGATATCTGTATTATAGAAATGAATTTCGCATTCAACGGAATGATAGCGCTTTATGAATAAACGTTTCAATTATGTCTTAAAGCTGTTCAATCTGTAACTCACAGTTGCTAGACCGCTGAAGTCATGCTATTTTTAGACAGATGAAGCATCTAAGGAGGAATTCTTGTGAAACGAACAACAAAAGGTTTGGCAGCAACATTGTTTTTAGCAATCCCACTTGCCGCTTGTGGTGATGATAGCACGAATCAAGCAGATACGACACGTTGGGAAGAAATTCAAGAAGAAGGAACGTTGACAGTCGGTACGGCTGGTACGCTCTACCCCGCTTCTTTCCGTGAAGAAGAGAGTGATACGTTGACAGGTTTTGACGTGGAACTCATGAAAGAGATCGCGAAGCGCCTCGAGCTTGAAGTCGAGTTCAAAGAAATGGCGTTTGACAACATGTTGACAAGCGTTCAAAACGGTCAAATCGACGTCGCGGCAAACGATATCTCGGTCACCGAAGACCGTAAGGAAAAGTTTGCTTTCTCGAAACCGTATAAGTACACATACGGAACAGCAATCGTTCGGAAGAGCGACCTTTCAGGCATTGAATCGCTTGAAGATTTGAAAGGCAAAAAAGCCGCTGGTGAAGCGACGACCGTCTTCATGGATGTGGCACGTCAATACGGAGCTGAAGAAATCATCTATGACAACGCGACGAACGACCAGTACTTGCGTGATGTCTCGACGGGACGTACCGATGTCATCTTGAACGATTACTATCTTCAAACGCTTGCTCTCGCCTTCTTCCCAGAGTTTGATATCACGATTCACCCTGATATCGCTTATAACCCGCAAGAAGTCGCATTCTTGATGGATAACGAAAACGACGAGCTTCAAGAAAATATCGACCGTGTATTAGAAGAGATGCTCGAGGACGGTACAGTCAAAGAGTTGTCAGAGCAATTCTACAACGGGGCCGATGTCTCGGTTGAACCTGATGTGGACGCGACAATCGTCGAGACGAAATAAGGAAATGATATGACGTTCTCAGACATCAAATGGGACGCCATCTTTGACGTAGACCTAGCCATCGAGTCGTTCCCTTATCTGTTAGGCGGATTACCGAACACGCTTTGGATTTCCTTTACGAGCATGTTTTTCGGTCTTGTGCTTGGTCTGATATTGGCGCTTGGGAAGTTGTCTCCGACGCGACTCCTTCGCTATCCATCGACATTTTATATCTCGTTCATGCGTGGTGTGCCCATTCTGATCATCTTGTTCATCCTCTATTCCGGATTCCCGTTCATCGGCATTGAGTTTGCCGCATTGACGGCAGCCATTCTCGGGTTTAGTTTGAACTCTGCCGCCTATATCGCCGAGATTATCCGCTCGTCGATTCGTGCGGTTGATGACGGACAGGTGGAAGCGGCCCGTTCGCTCGGGATGGGGAAATGGTTGACGCTCAAAGGTGTCATCCTACCTCAGGCGACACGGATTGCCCTTCCCCCGCTCTCGAACGTCTTTCTCGATTTGATCAAAGCGAGTTCTCTCGCGGCGATGATCACTGTTCCGGAGATCTTCAATAAAGCAAAAATCGTCGGGGGTCGTGAGTTTGATTATATGACGGTCTATATCGTCGTGGCATTGATTTACTGGGCGATTTGTACGTTCATGTCGTTTTTCCAAGAGTGGCTCGAACGTCATTTTGAACGATATTTAGATTCTCCAAAACGTTGACTGACTGGCTGATGCCGGTCGGTCTTTTTTAGGTTATCGTTGGATTTTCCGCACACCTCAATCGTCGATTATGCTATGATTTTCTTAATTATCAGAAAAATATAGGGGGATTTTGAATGGTGCATCCATGGGTTTCACATTTAAATGATCAAGTCATCGGGCAAGCAAAAGCAATCAAGCTTGCCTCGATTGCATTATTATCAGGAGGACACGTGTTACTGGAAGACCGTCCAGGAACAGGGAAAACGACTCTCGCCCGAAGTCTCGCGAGTTCTGTATCGGCGACGTTTCAGCGTGTCCAATGTACGCCGGATACATTACCAAGTGACATTTTAGGAATGGAATTGTTCAATCCGACGACGGGAGCGTTTGAACGTCGGACGGGACCTATTTTTACATCAATTCTTCTCGTCGATGAGATCAACCGGACGACACCGCGTACGCAATCGGCCTTACTTGAGGCGATGCAAGAACGTCAAGTGACCCTCGGGGAAGTGTCACTTCAGTTACCGGAACCGTTCTTTATGATTGCTACACAAAACCCGTTCGACGGGCAAGGGACATTTCCGCTTCCACAAGCACAATTGGATCGTTTTCTGTTTAAATTGACACTCGCTCCCCTGTCACGGGATTCAGAGCGTCGTTTGATTCGGAACGAGCATTTGTCGACGGAGCCATTCTCGCTTCAACGTGACGAGCTGTTGAAGATGCAACAAGAGGTTCGCGATGTGAAGTTCCATGAGGCGATGGAGGACTATCTCCTCGATTTGATGGAGTCACTCCGTCATCACCGGGATATCGAGGTGGGTCCGAGTCCGCGGGCGACCCTTGCCTATACGATGGCGGCTCGGGCACATGCCTATATGGAAGGACGAGACTTCGTTTCACCAGAAGACATCCGAGCGCTCGCTCTTCCGATTCTAGGACACCGAATCGTCTTGACGGTCGAAGCTTCCTTGAAGACGAAGCCGACGAAGCTCATCAAATCTGTACTCGAGACCATCCCGGTCCCATCAGAGGTGTAAGATGCAGTTAGTCAGCCCACGCTATCTCGAGTCCGGATACATGTGGCTCTTGTTTGTCGTCGGGGTCTTCACAGCGCTATACGGGAATGTCTTGATTGCGAGCCTATTGATCGGTTTCAGTCTCTATGCCTTGGTCATGCCTGCTTTCATGTTTCGATTGGCAGAACAAGTGCATGTCGACCTCACCGAGGAGTTAAAACTTTTCCCGAATGACGACGCCGTCTACGTGTTAAAACTCGTATCCACTGCAAAAGTACCACTCGGAGTCGTACGGCTATCCGGGTATTTACATCCAACCGTCGAGTCGGAAGGTCACGCGTTTTGGCGCCAGGAGAACTTTGTCGAGACGAATGCAACCGTCGATTTTACCATCCCGCTCCATGCAAAGAAGCGTGGACCCATCCGTCTTGAGGCAATCGGGATAGAAATTCGTGACCCGTTGCGCATGTTCTCTCTATACAAGGAAGACACCCTTCCCCGAATCGGTTATGTGTTCCCTGAGTTTTCACCGTATCCGATCCCGAAACGGCCACCTACCCTCCCCGGTGAGGAGATGGTCCGACATAGCGCCTATCGTGACCCGGAGACGTTCCAGTCGGTCACTCCATATCACGGGCAACCGATGCGACAGTTGTATTGGTCCGCCTATGCAAAGACAGGGGAACTGCTTGCCCGTACGGAGCAACCGGTCCAAGCGAATGAGTATGTGATCGTCCTCGATTTGTTGACGAAAGACGGACGAGCCCTCACCTATCAGATGGAGCGACTCATCTCTCAAGCGGCAGCCCTATGCCGCGATTTTGAGAAAGAGAATGCGAGTTACGGTCTCATCGTCCCGACGCTTACAAAAGACGGAATCACATACGACCTACCTCCTGGAAGCGGCGAGGTACATTTCCGTAAGATCATGACGACGTTCGCCTGTCTGTCGGAGAGCGATTTTCCATTGGCACGCTCCTTGTTCGAACGAAAAGTTGCCAAGTATAGCGGGAATCAATCGATCTTACGGTTAGGGGGTGACGGTCAATGAGATGGTTATGGTGGGTCTTCGCGGCATTTTATATCGGTCACGTGTTTCCGCTCCTCTTTTTATTGACGCTACGTCTCCCTCGGAACACACAGCTTATCGTGCAGACGGTCCTTTCAATCGGTGCCCTATACTTCTCTTATGAGATGAGCATCTTGCTTTTGATCTTCACGTACGTGCATGCGTTTATCCGAACGTTGGATTGGACGGACCGTTACGCGATGGCGAGTGTCCTGTTCTTAGTGGCCGACTGGTTATTCCCACCGGCGACCCAGCCGCTCGCGATGGTGCTCTTTCCGTTCATCTTTTTGATCTGGCAGCGGAACCTTTACTACCGCCGTGACTATAAGCGGATGGTGACGATGCTTGCTCTCGGGTTAGGAATCGGTTTAGCCGTCTCCATTGTCATTCGGACGATCAAAGAGCTGTTGTTTGGAAATGTCATCGCCTGGATCAGTCCTTTCTTCTTATGGATCGGCAGCTGGTTCGACGGCATCACACTCGATCCGAATGACCGTGTGAACCGCTTCCTCGTGCCAGACAACCCAAACATCGATGCAGAAACGGTGTCACAGGAGACATTACTCCAGTCCGCTTCGAATGAGTCACTGTTTTTCATCGGTATCTTTTTTGTCACCTTGTTGATTGGTGTCGGTTTGTTCTTCTATTTACAGAAGCGAAAAGACATTCAGGAAGACGGGATGATTCCAAAAAGTATTCATCACCCGACTCTTTCAGATAAACGAATTGTTCGTTCCCCAAGACAGATTCAGCTCCTTGAAACGGGGAGGAAGCTCGAACAAGTGCAACCGCGTCTCCGTGAAGAGACGGTATCTGACTGGCTACAACGAATTGGGTTTACGAACCATACCTTATATGCTGAATGGTTAGAGGCGGCGGAATATGGAGACAAGGAAGCTCCAAAAGACGTCAATGAGTCATTCGAGCGTCTTGTCGCACAATTGAAGAAACGTTAAAAAGCATCCGGTGAGGAATTTCCTCTACCGGATGTTTCGCGTTATAGGATCGGACTGAGCAGGCGTGACACGCTCTCTTTAAATCGAATCCAACGGGTCCTCGACTCGTATCGCTCGAGTGTCAATCGTTCGGCACGGGATTCATCCCGTTCGAACGCATCGATGACCGACTGGGCGACATCTCGGTCGAAGACGAGCGCTGAGATTTCAAAGTTGAGACGGAAGCTTCGCGCATCGATATTCGTCGTCCCGATGGAAGCGACCTCTCCGTCAATAACGAGCGTCTTCGCATGGAGGAATCCTTCTTCGTATGTGAAGACCTCGGCCCCGTAGCGTACGAGCTCCGCCGCATTCGCATAAGTTGCCCAGTAGACAAACATATGGTCCGGCTTATTTGGAATCATCAGTTTGATTTTGGTGCCTGCCATGAGAGCAATCCGACAGGCATCAAGGAAGCTCGCATCCGGAATGAAGTACGGTGTCTGAATGTAGATACAATCTTTTGACTGCGTGATCATTTTGACGAGCATGTTCTTCAGGTGCTCCGTCGAGGAGTTCGGTCCTGAGGTCACGATTTGAACCGGTGAAGCGTGATGTGAGATTCCCTCCGTCGGCCAGACAAAGTCGTCTTTCTGAGCCTTCGTTTTTGTCGGGACCGAGCGATTCCAATCTAAAATGAACCGTTCTAACAGTTCTTTGACGGCGTCGCCGGAGATTCTTAAGTGAACGTCACGCCAATAGCCGAAGTGATCATCTTTTCCGAGATATTCATCCCCGACATTGAAGCCACCAATATAGCCAAGTTCACCATCGATGATACAGAGCTTTCGGTGGTTTCGATTGTTGACGCGGAAATTAATGCCGAGTTTGGACGGGAAGAACGATTTGACTTCTCCACCGTGAGTGAGTAGATCCTTAAAATGTTTGTGCCTTAATCCTCTCGATCCGACGGCATCGTAAAGGAGACGAATGCGTACCCCTTGTTTCGCCTTCTCCGTTAACAGACGAATGAGCGACTGACCGAGCGGGTCGTTTTGGATGATGTAATATTGAATATTGACTTCTTTCGTCGCGCGCTCGATATCCTGAAACATCTGCTCAAATTTTTCCGTTCCGTCGTGCAGGACAGTGATATCGTTATGGAATGACATCAGTGCATTCGTCGACACGAGGTTCAGGCGAGCCAGCCTCCGATATTTTAAAAGAATCGGATGATTGAACGGGGCGAGCGAACGGTCGAGTTGCTCGAGTTGTTCTTCGACATGATGGTGATACGCTTCGCGTTTCTCTTCTTCCACTTCATAAAAGTTTTGAGACTTGATCAGTCGGCCGAAGAAGATGTACACGAAAAAGCCAATGAGTGGTAAGAAGAAGAGAACGAGCAGCCATGCCCACGTCGTACCGATGTCCCGCCTCTCAAAAAAGATGATAGTGACGGCGAACGTGAGGTTAAGCAATAAGATGAGCCATGTCAGTATGACGATGATGAGTCCGATTGTTACTTCCATCGTATCCCTCCCTTTCTTTCAATTCTTACCCGAAATCGGGCAATCTTAGCAGATGTTTTTCATGATGTGGGTATACATATATGAAGAAGTAATGAAATGGAGGGTGTTTATGGAAGACATGATGATCGGATTCAGCTTACTTGTCCTCATCGGCGCACTTTCGCAGTTGATTGCATGGCGTTTTGACTTCCCAGCCATCTTGATCATGACGGTTGCGGGTATTTTGGTCGGTCCGATTTTCGGATGGTTAGAGCCGGATTTGATTTTGGGTGATTTATATAGCCCACTTATCTCGATTGCCGTGGCGCTCATCTTATTTGAAGGCAGTCTCAGTCTTGAGTTTAAAGAGATTGATGATTTAAGAAAGCCAATTTTTCGTCTCGTTACCGTCGGTGTCTTCATTTCTTTTATCCTGACATCTATCTTATTGATTTGGATTGGAGATTTTCATTGGTTACCGGCTTTCACACTGGGCGCCATCTTCGTCGTGACGGGACCGACTGTGATCATCCCGTTATTACGTCAAGCAAACTTATCCGTTCGACCTTCGAAAGTGTTGAAGTGGGAAGGGATTATCGTCGATCCACTCGGTGCGTTGATGGGTCTCTTCGTTGTTCGAATCGGGTTTATCCTGTACCAAAACGAGGGGCTTGCAAGTCACTTGCCGTTCTTTTGGTCCTGTATCGTCGCTGTCGCTTTCGGGATTGCCGTCGGGCATCTACTTATCCGCTTGTTCGGAAATGAGAAAGTCCCAGAATATTTACGGACGACTTTGACGTTCTCCGGAGTCCTTCTCGTTTACTCCATCAGTGAATGGGTCATGCAAGAGGTCGGACTATTGGCCGTGACGGCGATGGGGTTAACGATGGCGAACTCCAAACATGGGCATCTCCACATTTTGAAGCAACTTCGTGAATTTAAAGAAAACATCTCTATCTTGCTCGTTTCGACTGTGTTTATCATTTTGACCGCGAGTTTGACCCGCGATAGTTTACTTGCCATCTTCGATTGGCCGCTCCTCTTGTCGATTCTCGCAATATTATTCATCGTCCGCCCCGTCTCGGTGCAAACCTCCTTACTTGGCTCCCCTTTGACGACGAAGGAGCGGGCACTCATCAGTTGGATTGCCCCACGTGGGATCGTCGCCATGACGGTGACAGCATTTTTTGCACAAGAGATTGCGGAACTGGGGATTGAAGACGCAGAACGGATGCTACCGATTACGCTCGGTCTCGTCGTCACGTCTGTCACCTTGCATGGATTGACGATTAAGCCGCTCGCCAAACGATTAGGTTTGACGAAAGTGAAGAATCCTTGGGAAAAGGGTTAAGCACAAAAAAGACACCGCCCGATGGCAGTGTCTTTGATGAGCTTGAATTAGTTCAAGACTTTGATTGTGATTGACTTGCGACCGAAGTTGAGCGCTTGCTCTTGTGTCGGCATCAAGATATCAATTTTGTTACCTTTGATGGCACCACCAGTGTCTCCTGCGATTGCTTCTCCGTATCCTTCAACCCATACTTTAGAGCCGAGCGGAATGACAGAAGGGTCGACCGCGATGACTTTTTGGTTAGGGTTCGAACGAACGTCGATACCTGTCGCTGTGATACCAGAACATCCAGCGCAATATGGTGTATAAGCTGTTGCTTCAACAGTCATTGTCTTACCTGAAGCCGGAGCTTGGGTTTGCGTTGTAGACGATGCTGTTTTTGTTACTGGTGCTGATGTTGAAGTCTTAGGTGCTGATGTTTTCGCATCATTCGCTACCGATGCAGCTGCTGCACCTTTCACAGCGAACTCTTGTCCTGGGAAAATAAGATCTGAATTAAGACCGTTCCAAGTCATCAATTGATTAACAGAGATCCCGTGGTTCAATGCGATACGATAAAGTGTATCACCTGATTTAACTGTATACGTTTTAGATGCAGTAGAAGCTTTCGCTTCTGCCTTTCCAAGTTTCAAGACTTGGTTCGGGTAAATCATATTTGAGTTTAAGCCGTTCGCTTGTTTAATGTCGTTTACAGAGACGTTGTTGTTCACGGCGATACGGTAGAGTGTATCTCCAGACTGAACTGTGTGTGTTGATGCTGCCGAAGCTGGAGCAGCGACTCCTAAACTAAGGCCAGCGAGTGCCGTTAGTGTCAATAGTGGTTTTTTCATAAGAATATTCCTCCCTTTTCTAACGCCCCCTTACTGTAACACCTCTATATTTCATAGCGATTACAGGACGATATGAGAGTCATATCAGTTCATTTACAGAACAATTCATGGGGATGAGAGGATTCAGAAAATTGTTTTAATCCATAAAAACGGCTTCGTAGAGCCATTTTAAGATATAATCAAGAGAGAAATAAGGAGGTTTTGGTCTTTGGAACTATTACTGCTATATTACATTGTGACTAATTTACTAGCGTTTGTGTCATTTTTTGTCGACAAACGACGGTCTCGCGTCGGGGCTTGGCGCATTTCGGAGCGCACGTTATTGACGATGGCATGGATTGGTGGGGCATTCGGTGCTTATTTGGCGATGCGCATCTTCCGACATAAAACGTTGAAGCCGAAATTCCGGATCGGGGTACCTGTTGCGATTCTCGTCCATGCGGCTTTTACAGGGTGGCTCATCTTTTAAGCATTATATAGAAGAAACACAACCATGATTAAGATTACAGGGATGAGGAAAATGTTGAAATCGTCCCTGTTTTTGAATAAATCAAAGTATTTCACCCGCTAAAAAAGAAACGAAATATCGGAAAATTACCGAATCGAGGAGATTGTCACTTTGAATAGAACGATACTGTCGAATCAAGGGGTTTCCACATTTACCATCACGAATCAGTTCACGGTACTATTGATCGAATCAGGGATTGTCAATATTCGGGTGAACGGAGAAGATATAAAACTTGTTTCAAAAGAAAGTATCCTGTTGGCGTCTGGACAAAGCTATGTCGTGCAACAGATGGAAGAGACTTCGCAAATCATCAAACTTGAATTTGATCCATATGAGTTATTCCACCCTAAATTGTCCGAAGAATATGTAACGCCATACCTTGCAGGCGATAAAGCCATACATATCTTAAAGCGAGAACGAACACACCGCTCCATCGTTCAAACGATTGAACAAGTCGATAACCATTTGCAGGTAGACGGACCGCTTAAACGGATGGATGCGACTCTGCAATGTGCGGTGATCTGGCGTTATTGGATTCAGCAAGATAACCAAGGAATGAATAACGAGAAAAAACTGGAGAGTCTTCGAAACATGCTGGCATATATTCATTTGCAGTTTGAAGATAAACTATCGTTAGCTCAAATCGCAACTGCGGGTGATGTAAGTCGCAGTGAATGTTGTCGGCTGTTTACAACGTTCGGGAACACCTCCCCGCTTGCGTATGTCCAAGTTAAACGAATGGACCGGGCCGCAATCCTATTAAAGGATTCGACTGAATCGGTTGCTGATATCGCCAATCGCCTGAGTTACTCCAGTGTCAGTCACTTCGTCCAGACATTTAAAGCACGTCATTCGATCACCCCGCTCGCCTATCGAAAAAAATACCAAACGAAAAGAGCCGAATGATTCCGGCTCTTTTCGTTTATCTTGCCGTCCAACCACCATCCGCTTTCAGTACATCGCCATTTACAAAACTTGAATCGTCCGATGCTAAAAATAGCGCGACGTTCGCGATTTGTTCGGGCTCACCCATTGGTGCTTCCCCCGCACCTTGGATGGCACGCATCCCGAGTTCGCTCGGAGCGGTGATGGTCGAACCGATATTCGTGTTGACACCACCCGGCGCGATGGCATTAGCGCGAATCTTACCGAGTGTCCCATGGGTCGCTGCAATATTTTTCGTCAACCCGATCAAGGCATGTTTCGATGCCACATATGCTGCGCCTCCGCGAGTGCCGAACAATCCTCCGACAGATGCGTTGTTGATGATGACCCCACCACTATCTTGTTTCTCCATCACTTGAATGGCGGCGCGGGCTAATTTCATCGGTCCGGTCAAATTGACAGCAAGGACCCGATCCCACAGTTCATCCGTCACTTCCCCCACCGTCATAAAGTTGTCCATGATGCCCGCATTATTGACGAGAATGTCGACCGACCCGAACGTTTCTTTCGCTGTATCGATGAGACGGTCGATATCCGTTTGATTCGTTACGTTACCAGCGATGCCGACGACATCCCCACCTCCCGTCTTCATCTCTTCGACCACTGCCTGCACAGAATCTTCATTCATATCGAATGCGACGACCCGCGCGCCTTCCATCGCGAAGAGTTTCGCGATGGCCCGCCCCATACCAGATCCGGCCCCGGTGACGATTGCTGTTTTCCCCGAAAGTTTCATCCATCATTCCTCCTTTAAACATAAGAGCACATATGATGCGTAATGATAGAAAGCTACCTATCACTAAGTTATACCCTCATTTGTTCACGAACACTGTGAGAAAGATGGCGAAATTTCTTCAATTGATTTCCAATTATCTTTATACTTGAATGGAACGCATTCTATATAGAGGAGAGATGACGTGAGACAATTCAAGGCAACCATCCACGGTCAAGGTGACCCTGTTCTATTCCTTCCCGGTGGCGGATTCACCGGGTCTCAAGGACAACAGTTTGCCGAAGCCTTACAAAATCAATTTGAAATCCATCTGTTAGACTTACCTGGTTTTGGTGAGAGTGAAGGACTACATACATATGCGACCTCCAAAGTACTCGCAGATTGGGTCGAAGCATACCGAACTTCACGACAATTGGAGTCCATTCGGTTGATCGGACATTCGATGGGGGGTGCTATCGCGCTTGCTTACGCGGTCCATTACCCAGACCAGGTCAGACGGTTGATTCTCCTCGATCAAGGTCATAAACCGAATGCCATGATTCCTTTTCGTGAATATGGCATATTCGGATTCGCTTTCCCCTTGTTGCGACTGCTCTATCACAGTTCCCCGAAGCGCCTCTTGAACTCGATTGAAGCTCGCATGAACAAGAGTGATTCCGTATTTTCCGAGGAACGGTTCCAATTGTTCTGTCGACGGATTGGGGTAGAATCAACATCGATGATTCGAACAGCTTTCGAGCAGCCCGCTCGTCTGTCGACCGGTGGCCTACATTTATTGTTCGGATACGACGGACTGGACTTTAAGAAGTTGTTACGACGAATCAAAGTACCGACGCAACTCTATTATGCGGACTTCACAGGTATTGATTTGAATGAGGCGAAACGGACGCTCCGGCATGTCAAACGAGCGGAACGAGAGATTCATCCCTCTGTGCAATTGATTGCCGTCCCAGGCGGGCACTTCGTCCAGTGGAGTCGTCATTTCTCGATGGAACACGTCGAGCGGTTCTTACGTACAGAAAAAGGCAACGGATAATTCTCCGCTGCCTTCTTCTTCATCATGATATCCAGTTGTGGCGTATGAGCCATTCGTGGAGCTGGTGTTGTAGCTCGGGATGAAGCGGCTCCTTAAGTTGTGCACGATATTGTTTTTTCACGTCCAGAATGCTCATCTCCCCGTCGAAATGTTTCAACATATGGTCCATGTTTCTAATCTTTTGTACCTCGATATGTTCCGCGTAAAGAGCATCGAGCTCGTCAAGATGATGGACTTCCGTTTGAACATCTCGATCTCCGGTCAGTGCAAGTGTCGGTACATTCAACTGAACCAAGCGATCCCGGAGCGACTCATCCGTATACGTAAGGTGCTCCCGTAACCATTTGGCAGGGAATTTCATTAGTTGAATCCGCATCGTATCCTGGTCCGTCGCGGTGACACGTTCGAACAGTTTTTGTTGCTTTCCGATGATCGACTTCTCGTTCAAGCTAAGTCGAAGTAGTTTTCCTTTGATTCCTTTCGTACGCTTTACTTCATCGAGTAAGAAGTGCGCCTGTTCCTGCATGCTCGTCTTCAAGGCCACACCGGCACCAGACAATAGAATCAGGCCGGAAACCGACTCGCGTTCAGCCGCAAGCGTCGCGACAATACATCCTTCACTATGACCGAGCAACAAGATGTCTTGTAAGACATGGTCAAGCGATTTCAGATAACGGATCATCGTTGCCACGTCATCAACGAGCCCAGACAGACCGACGGTATTCCGATCTCCCCCACTCTTGCCGATGCCACGTTTGTCAAAACGTAACGTGACGAAACCTTGTGTCGTCAGCCATTCTGCCAGATCTTTATACAGATTCGACTTGAAGCCTGTCCCATTCCCGTCGCGGTCCAATCCACCGGTCCCCCCGATAAGGATGATGGCTGGAAATGGCGACTGGCCACCATGTGGAGTCGTCATTGTAGCCGCGATGGTTGATTCTCCTTGAATGAATACCTGTTCTTGCTTATACATCATTCATCTCCTCCTTTTCTTCGACCGGCATGAACGCATACGAGAACTTTCGTAACGTGCGTTCTTCGGATGGCTCATGGTCCAACACATCTTCTAATAAGTCATAAAGACCTTTTAAGAATCGGTCACTTTCGGTATCAGACAGGTAGAGCGGGATGCTCCGGAATCCGACTTTGTCTTCTGGGAGGTCGATTGAGTCGCGCTTTAGATAGTTGCCGAAATCCATGAGCAGTGACATCGCAAACGTGTAACAGACCATATACAGTTGTTCTCGGTCTTCCTCCTCGACAATTTTGTTGATACTGGTCAACGGATTGTTTTGAATCGCATACACTTTCTCATACACCCCGCGAACTTTATTTTCGCTCATGACAGATAAAATCTCGTCTTGTACCATTTTGTTGATATGGCGATAGAGGCTCGCTTGAGGAACATCGGGAAGTGCTTTTGCTAAGTCTCCGGTCGTGACTCCTTCATTCATCAGAACGTGTTGAAAGATTTTCATGCGAATCGGGTTCAATAAACTTTTTAAAACGTCTTGATTCATCGATTCCACCTCAATGTTATCATATTTGATAATGTTATTATTTATGATAATATCATGTGGTCGAATCGTTGTCTATGTCCATACAAAAAGCCGCCCTCGTATGGCGGCTGATTCGATGCATGATTTATGATCACCGTTCACAGGCGATTCCGTCTTTGTCGCGGTCTTTTGATTGATTCGCGTCATATAAGGCTTTATTGACATAAGGTTTATAACGCGTCTTTCCACCTTTGTTTTTGGTCGTCTTCGATTTGGCCACGCCCCCTTTATACACTTTGTTCATCTCCGTGCAGTTTTTGAAGCGTTTCGCCGCAGCATCGACCGACTCTGTCGGTGTTACCGTTAATCCAATCATAAGAATGAACGTCGATAGTGCCAGTGAGACTTTTTTCATCAAACCCCTCCTCTTACAAGTTATATCGGGTGAATTTGTGTGATATTTATCATTGAATGAGTGGATGAAAAAATTCTTTTTTAACACTGATGAAGTTCGAAACAGATACTTGTTGTTAGTTTTTCTCTACTACACGTCGCACGATAGAGAAGAACACTTGGTTCGGCAGATAACGCTTCAGCGCGATCAACAGTCCTGCCTGTTTACCCGATGGATAGCGGAGACGCTTCTTCCGGTCGATCGCTGCACGCCAAATCGTCTCGGCGACGACCTCCGGGCCTTCAGCGTTCGCACCAGCGGCATTCGTGTTATGGAGCGCGACTTCCGTATAGTTATCATATACGTCGAGCGGTTGGTCACGGACGAGTTCCTGGGAACGACCATAAAAGTCTGTCTTGATTGGTCCTGGTTCAATCAATTTCATGTCGATATTAAACGGTGCCAGTTCAAACTGAAGCGATTCAATGAACCCTTCGATTGCCCATTTTGAACTATGATACAGACTATAGATTGGGAATGTGATTTGACCACCGACCGAAGACACGGTCACAATACGTCCGCTCCGCTGTTTGCGGAAATACGGAAGAGATGCTCGGACCACGTTCATGACCCCGAAGACGTTCGTATCAAACTGACGCTGAATCTGTTCAGAAGAGGCTTCTTCAAAAATCCCGACTGCTCCGTACCCGGCATTATTCAATAACACATCGATTGTGCCGTGATCCGAGACGATTTGCTCGAAGGCGTCAAGAATGCTCGATTCGTTCGTCACATCTAGCTGATAGAGCGAGACTCCTTTTAGGTTGGACAGTTCTTGATGTCCTTCATGACTTCGCATCGTCGCGGCGACATGCCAGCCTCGTTTGCTGAACAGTTCGACGGTCGCTCGACCAATCCCACTTGATGCTCCCGTGATAACAATGGTTTGATTCATTTTCATTCTCCTCTTAATGTTTATATGTTTAAACTTTTAAACTGATTAGTGGAAAAGAAGCCTTTCTCTTTGTTTCCAAAAAGAAAGGTCATAAGATACATTCATCTTCGATCGCACGTGTCAGTGCTTTGAGCAGTCCGACCGCGTCCTCGAGGGTCAAGAAGTAAAAGTTCTCTGTCCCGATTTTCTCGGATGAGACGATTCCTGCTTGTCGCAACAGTTTGAGGTGATGCGAGATGGCCGGTCTAGACAACTCAATCTTTTCATCAATCTGATTGACGTTCAATCGCTCATGTCTGGCGATCTCGACAATGATGCGTTGACGATTGACGTCGGCTAATACTTGGAACAATGGGATTGCATCTTCAAATAAAGATAGCGACGCCTCGGGTGTTGTATCTGGTTGTTTCATATTCATCACTCCGTTTAAAAGTTTAAACGTTTAATCATGTATTCAGAATACTAGGTGATTCGCCTTCTGTCAACGAAGTTGTTCGTAGACTTCTCGAAGAATACTTGAAATCATATGTCTGGAGTCATAATCCCGCTTGGAGATTTGGACGAGCGGCGACGGATCAGGGAAAAGGTGAGCGTTGATATCGTCAATCGTATAGCCCGCAGCGGTTTTCGTTAACACGTCATCGGTCAAACGTTCTAGATAATCGAGCTTTTTGCTTAACTGCTCCCTTCCCTGTTCGAGACGTCCGGCATGCTGGCAGTACACTTCCTCAAAATCGAGGGACAGGACACGCTTGAGCGAACGGATCTGTTCAGGGACCGACTCCTCTGGAATCATGACCTTTGGATACGGATGAACGAACAAATCACCTGAAAACAGTCGACCGTTCTCCTCATCATATAAGACGATATGATTCGGTTCATGACCGGGTGTATGGATCACCTGATAGGTATGATGCTCTGACGTGATCTGATTGTCGTGATAGGCGACCGGCTGGAACGGTTCCGGGTCACCGGAGAAGCGTGCCCGATAATCGGGGATATCTAGCCCCGTCCGGCACATATCTCTGGCAGACTCATGTATGTAGATTGGCACGCGATACGTTTGTTCGAGCCATGCGGCCGTCCCGATGTGGTCTTCATGTGGATGCGTAATGCTGACGAGGTCGATTGGGACCGATTCATAAAAGGGTTGGAGAGCGGGGAGCATCGTACGTGTCCCGGTATCGATGATCATCCCATCGAGATAATACACATACATCGACATCTCGAATGGACCGTTCTTCACTTTGGCGCAAACTGAGGTCACTGGCCCATGTTGCTTCACTTGCATCATTTTCCCCTCCAATATTGTATTTTTCTTCATTATATCGAAAAAAGCCAAGCAATCCCTTATTTCTGAGAATTCCTTGGCTTTTCTTCTTATAAAGAGGCGAGCACGCGCTCCGGATCCGGTCGAACCATATAGTCAGGGTCCGCCTCGGCAAATTGAATTACACCATCCTGGTCGATGACATAAGTCGCAGGTACAGGAAGGCGCCACGGATTCGAATCTCCATTATAATCGGCGAGTTGAAGTCCAAAGTCCGTTTCATATGTTTGAATCAAGTGAGCTGGAAACTCGAAGAGTAGACGATATGATTCTGCTACATGTTGATCGGGATCACTGAGCACTTCAAATGTCAGATTGTTCTTTTCGGACGTCGATAAGGACTCATCTGGCATTTGAGGGCTGATGGCAACGAGTTGTGCCCCTTTCTCTTTGATTTTCGGTAGGATGCGTTCATACGCCTTCAATTCGAGATTACAGTAGGGGCACCATCCCCCTCGATAAAAGTTCAAGATCACTTTTCCATCTTGTAATAATTCGGACAAGGTGACTTTTTCACCCGTAGCGTTGACGAGCGTAAAGTCAGGGGCTTTTTCTCCTACTTGTAACCCTTGACCAACTCCTGATTCAATCAATGATGCTGTCGCTTCCGCAACACTTTGTTTGACGTGGGTGGGCGCACGATCTAAGAATCGGTCCCGTACCGCTGCTAATTCTTCCCGAAGCATGTGACCTCTCTCCTTTTACGACTGATTTACTGTGATTTCGAACACGTCTTCCAAATGAGCTTGGAGTTCACGCTTATAAAGGTTGATGTCCGGGTTCGCGATCACGTCATGCGCCCCAAAACTCTTCAATGGTTCCATTCCAATGAACTGCTGTGCATAGTGCAGGTGGGCGATTGAATCTTCAAAGTCTTTACCAGCGAAGAAACCTTCAGCATTGTTATATTCTGTGACAGGGGCATTCCACGTTGTCGAGAACATGTATTTCTTCCCTTTCATCAATCCACCTTTTCCGTACCCTTCAGCAGAACCGGCGAAGAAGACACCATATTCGTACACTTCATCCATGTATTTTTTGAACTTCGCTGGGAGTGAGAACCAGTAGATTGGTGTTTGGTAGATGACGATGTCCGCCCATTTATATTTTTCTTGCTCTTCTTTGATATCATAACCGGTATCGATGACCGTCGTTTTCACTTCATAAGCTCCGTCGAGTGTTTGAACGATCTCGTCGAACATCGTTTTGTTCAATTCACCCTTTGCAAAGTCATAATACTCGTGTCCGTTGATTACTAATACGTTTTTCATCTTTCAAAACTCCTTCGGAAATTGTTTTATAGTTCGATAACCATCAAACTAAAAGTATCGTATCACCGTGAGTTATACTTCGCAAGCATTTTGATCAACAAAAAAGCATGCGCCTCGAGCGCATGCTTATAAGTCTTCATCTTTCACGGCGAACACAGAACTCAATAATCCAGGAAACTTCTGTTCAATCTCATCTTTTCGGAGCGAGTAGTAATGCTCTTTTCCTTCGATGCGTCCTTTGATCAGTCCGGCTTCCCTTAAGATTTTGATATGATGGGACACCGTTGATTTATTTAGCATCAATTCAAGTGAATAAGTGGAACAATTATTTTCACCGGATTCTCTGAGGCATCGGATGATGCGCAATCGGTTCGGTTCACTGAGTGCGTGAAGGACTTTCGTATACGGTATGGTGTCGATAGACGGATGGTGTAATGGTTTCATAACGCCATTATACAAATGTATGCTGAAATTCTCAAATTTCGCTGTTCAATTTTTCCCCGTTCGTCGCGATGACCCGCTTATACCAGTCGAACGAGTCTTTCTTCATCCGCTCCATCGAGCCGTTCCCTTCATTGTCGCGGTCGACGTAAATCATCCCGTACCGTTTCTTCATCTCTCCCGTCGTGAACGAGACGATGTCGATGATGCCCCAAGGCGTGTAGCCGATCAAGTCGACTCCGTCATAGAGGACGGCGTGCTTCAATTGTTCGATATGTGCCTTCAAATAATCGATTCGGGCCGCGTCATGAATCTTCCCGTCGACAATCTCATCGACAGCACCGAATCCGTTTTCCACGATGAAGAGCGGAATCTGATAGCGGTCATACAGACGATTGAGCACATAACGGAGACCGACCGGATCGATGGCCCAGCCCCAGTCACTCGACTGGATGTACGGGTTCTCAACGCCGTTCGGCAGACCACCGTTCACGATATCCCCACGATTGTCCGCGACGACATCACTCTTCACGGTTGTCGACATATAGTAGCTGAAACCGAGATAATCGACCTTTCCGTTCTGTAAAATCTCTTCGTCTCCTTCAAGGATCGGGATGTTGTACCCTTCGCGCTCGAACTCGTTCAACGCGTAATTCGGATAGAACCCACGTACTTGTACGTCCGAGAAGAAATAGCGTTGGCGCATCATCTCTTCGGCCAACATAACGTCGTCCGGGTTCGATGAATACGGATAGATCGGAACGTGAGAGACCATGGCCCCAATTTCAAAATCCGGATTGATTTCTTTCCCTTTGGCGACGACGAGGGCACTCGCAATTAGTTCATGGTGTCCCGTCTGATACATGACTTCACGCGCGTTCTCCCCTTCTTCTAGAAGGACACCTGAATTCGTCCATAAGAAGAGTGGGTTGTTGACGTCCATCTTGTTGTTGATTTCGTTAAACGTCATCCAATACTTGACCTTGTCTTTGTAGCGGTTGAAGCAGACCTCTGCAAAACGGACGAAATGCTCGACGACTTCACGATTTCGGAAGCCACCATATTCCCGGGCAAGATGGAGCGGCATCTCGAAATGCGAGAGTGTGATGATCGGTTCGATATCATGTTTAAGTAACTCATCGAACAAATCATCATAAAATTGAAGACCCGCCTCGTTCGGCTCTGCATCATCACCATTTGGGAAGATGCGACTCCATCCAATCGAGGTACGCAAGCATTTCAAGCCCATCTCGGCAAAAAGGGTCACGTCTTCTTTATAACGATGATAGAAATCAATTGCCTCATGGTTTGGGTAGAATTCGTTCGGCTCAACCTTGTCCGTGATCCGACGCGCGACACCGTGTGCGCCTGCTGTCAAGACGTCGACGACGCTCGGTCCTTTTCCGTCAGCGTCCCAACCACCCTCGAATTGATGGGCGGCGAGTGCGCCTCCCCATAGAAAATCTTTCGGTAACGTCTTCATCCTCTATTCCTCCTTCTGATGAATCATACACGTCAAGTATAATTGTACCGGTACAATTTAACAAGGTTGATACAATGAAACAATCTTGTTTTTTTCATGATATAATACAAGAAGTGACGAAAAAGTGAGGAATGACCATGTTAAAATACCAACAAATCGCAAATGAAATAGAACAATACATTCATAAACAGAATTTAAAACAAGGTGATAAGCTACCTGTCCTTGAGCAGATGATGAGTCAATATGCCGTGAGTAAGAGTACGATCACGAAAGCGTTGGAACTGCTCGAACGAAAAGGCATCATCTTTCAACTCCGTGGTAGCGGCATTTTCGTCAGACGCCATAATCGTCCCGGTTATATGAGTCTCTTTTCCACTCAAGGATTCAAGAGTAACCTTGGAGATCATATCTTGACCTCTGATGTACTCGACGTGTCTGTTATGAAACCAGATGCGTTGGTGGCCGAAAATCTCGGGATTGACGTAACAGACGATGTATACCGTGTCGTACGGGTAAGGTATGTGGACGGGGAAGTGCTTTGTCATGAAGAATCGTATTACGTAAAAGCCATCGTCCCTTACTTGAATCGAGAGATTGTGGCCGACTCCATTTTCGATTACGTCCAAAGTGCGCTAGGCGTCACGATTGGTTTTTCTGACATGTACTTACAGGTAGGTCGATTGACGGATGTGGAAGCAGGCCACCTCGGATTGCAAGAGAATGACCCGACACTTCGCATCGAAACGATCTTTCATCTGACGAACGGAAAACCTTTTGACTATTCACGGATCACCTACCACTATGCACATTCGCAGTTCGTCATTCAGGCGAACGGCCCCTATATGTAAAGAAACCCCTCATGCGCGTATGAGGGGTTGTTCGTTAGACAAGTTCTTTTCGGTTCAAATCGAATAACTCGCGATCAGTCTCATATAGGAGTTCGTCAAACCGTTCGGTTCCGTGTTCTTCGATGAACAGCTCTTCTGAAGGGTAAATCGGTACAAACCAGACGACTAGGACGCTCTGCTCCTCGTTCTCATATGTGATGAACGACTCATCTGAGTAAAAAGGAGCGGTCACATAGACCGATGAAAATGAATATTGTTCAAGCACTTCCTCTGGCAGTTCGTAGAGTTCGCCCAACTCGAACGCCTGGTGCGTTCCCAGCGCATAATCGGTCAGCTGCCACATCAATTCAACAAACTCCTCTTTAGCATGCTGTTGATTGAAGCGGAACAGCAACTCCTGGTGAGCTGTCGAACCATTTTCGAATTGAAGTGCATGCCAATGCAGTCCTAATGTCGAAATACTCGTGATTTTAGAGGACTCTTCTTCAAGTTCGATGATTTGGACATCATCTTCTAGCAAGTAAGGGATATCATACCCGCTGACGAATGTGCCACAATGTTTTTCTAGATGTTCTAAATAGTTCATGTTCCATCCCTATTTTCTCATAACTGGCGTACTTTTTGACTCGGGTTTTGAGTTTGATGGACTCAATCGATTGACGCAAACTCACTTCTTCTTTAGTTGGGTCATTCAAAACACTTTGATGTCTCCGTTCAAGTGATCCAAGAAATAATACGTATCATGGGCATCGTGGGCGAAAACGAAGTTTCCTAAGATGTTTGGATGAAATTCACCAGTGAACCATTCGATTGTCTGATTGTTTGTCGGAAAGAAAAGGGACTGCCATACATTCTTCGCTTTCGGAATTTGAAGCTTGGGCAACAGTTCGTCTTCAATCAATGTCTTCCAATCTGCGTCAGGCAACGTGAAGCGATACACGTTCTCACGAGGACCGAGCGTTCCATCTAAACCAAATGACACCTCAATCGGAAACGCACCGGTCGTCACATATTCAAAAAAATCCTCGATATGGGCTATTCCCTTTGTTCCGACACGACTCACTTGCTTTCCTTGAAGCGTCAAACCGTCCTCATAATAACTCAGAATCCAATCTTTCTCTCCTTGTAAGACAATGATTTCATTCGAAGAGAGTGTCAATTCCGATTCTAATGACTCACGATTCTTGATGGTTTTGGTCGTCACATGCTCTTCTTGACGTTCAAAAGAGAAGCGATGTTTTCTCGTACCCTTCGCAGTTCGTTTACGTACAAGGCGCAATGGAAAGTCCTCATCTTTCAGATGTCGAAAAATCAATCGCTTTGCTTCTCCTTCTCTCAGTGCATGACTCGGAATGATCACTAATTCTAGTGGTTCATGTTGATTGTATAAATCTTTTGACATCATGCTGTTTTTCGTCTTTTAAGGAACCAATATCCGAATGGCAACATCGCTAACACTGCAAAACCAATCAATCGGTTGGTATTCGATGTTGGATTATTTGATTTTGCTTCATCCGAATAGTCCCCCGCTCCATCCATCATCCCTTCTTCGACATTCCCTTCAATACTTTCATGCTCTTCGATCAATAAATCTTGGAAGTCCTTCGTTGACATTTCATCTCCACTAATCATCTGTTTTGAGTAGGATGTCAATGCCACCAACATGTCCCCATTATAATCAAACAATGCCGACCTTTCTGTGTATTTCACGAGATGTCCTTGTACGTCCATCAACGCTTTCGGAGTTTCTTTGTCTGAACCGAACGTTGAAAACGCATATGTACCCGCTGATTGTTCATACGTTCCGATCACGTTGACCGGTTCATCATCTTGAAAAACGGTCGCCACAAATTCTTTTGTTGGGACGAACGTACATGTTTCCCCCGTTTTGTAGCAAGAGGATGACGGGATATACGTCTCCAGCAACGGACCGAAAGTGATGTTCTCACTGTCCGTCATATGATAATTAGTCGGATCGTCCCCCTGAATATGATCCATCACAATGTCATAGAAATATGCATCTGCAAAACGTTCCGCCGAGGATTCAGTCATCTCGGCTGATACGGTCGTCGTGCTTGCAAGCAGTCCGACACAACCTATGAGTAAGCTCGTCATTCGTTGCATGTGTTTCTCCTTTCATCACCCTGAAGATTTCAGCAGCATCGCGTGACTGATGTGAATCATTTCGGCGTGCGGCTGTTTATGACGACTGACATATGAAGTGAAACGTGATGATGCAACAAATGCGTTCGATTCATGAATCATCGCCAGTCGGACGAGAATGAGCCGTAATTGTTTTCTTCCTTCTCCCAGTGTAACACGGTCGACTTGGTTGTTTTTGTCGAGTCGGTTGATTAACAGCTCCACTTTACAGTCTTCTTTGATCAAGTAAGAAACCAAATAGGCCGTCTGTTGAATCAAGTCTTCATATTGCGCATGTAGCCCGTTCCCGAGCGGACCGCTCAAATCAAGGGAAATCGTGAACGTGTCGAGATTTTGTCGTTCGAACACTTTTGCCTGTACATGACCGACCTTTGAAGTGGCGACCCAGTCAATCTGTTTAGCCGGTTCCTTCTCATATCGTTTTGCACTTTGAATCATCACCGGATCGTTCAACGGGGAGTGCTTGACGATACGGTCACCCATCCGAATCATGCGAGATTCGGTGATTGATGACTTCGTGATGGTAGGTAACACAATCCATGAGGGCATATCCATCTCCTCATCCGTGAAAAAAAGAGTACCTAAATAAAACGGTAACGTGACACGCATCACACACGTATGAATCGAAGCAGGTCCACGCTTCACAGCCGAGACGCTCACATGATGTATGTCCTGTTCGATCCTTGTGTCGTATGCCTGTGCTCCGTCCTCGAATACCATCCGTTCATTACCCTCTAGTCGAATCAATAGCGGAACACCAAGGGCAATGATTCGCTCATACCCATCGATACGGACGATACATGATGTCTCATCATCGATGAATAAGAGATCTTCTTTCTGCCGGATGGAAAATGAGACTTCGTTTGAAAGTGTTCGAATGATTCGTTTCCGGATGAACATGACGATTAATAATGCTCCGCATACATAAGCGATGGGCCATACATAAGGCATCCACATGGTGAGGAGACCGAGACTGACATAAGCCGGCCAAAGTTGGTCCTGAAGGATGGACGGTGTACTGATTTCGACCTGTCGCATCGTTACACCTTTTCGACGGGGACAGTTACGGACTCGAGTACGTCCGCTAGCACTTGTCGCTTCGTCGATTTGATGTCCCCTTCAAGAGTGAGGGTCAATCGATGCGAGAGAACGTGTGGCGCAACGCCTTGGACGTCTTCAGGCGTGACAAACTGACGGTCGTTCAAGTACGCATAAGCTTGTGAGGCTTTGACGAGCGCAAGCGTCGCCCGTGGGCTCGCCCCGACTTCGACTAACGGATGTTGCCTCGTCTCTTGGATGAGTGCGAGCAAATAAGTGACGACATCTTCATGAATCCGCACGCTCTCGACATTTTCTTGTGCTTCTAAGAAAGCGGCATTCGTCATCAAGGCGTGTACCACATGTCTCGTCTTTGAAATCGTCTGCAGAATCAAGTTCCGCTCTTCATCTGCCCCTGGATATCCGACTTGAAGAGACATGAGGAAGCGGTCGAGTTGGGCGTCTGGTAGGGCGAACGTTCCCGCCGACTCAATCGGGTTTTGTGTTGCGATGACGAAAAACGGTTTCGGTAGTTGATACGTGACGCCACCGATTGAAACTTGGCGTTCTTCCATCGCTTCAAGTAAGGCGGATTGTGTTCTCGGGACGGCACGGTTCACTTCATCAATTAACAAGATGTTTGTGAAGATGGGACCGGTACGGTTCTCGAACGTTTGGGTCTGCATATTGAAGAAGTCTGAACCGATGATGTCAGATGGTAACAAATCAGCTGTGAACTGGATTCGGGCGAAGTCTGCCTCAAAGCTTTTGGCGATGCTTTTTGCGAGTAACGTCTTCCCCGTCCCGGGCACATCCTCTAGCAAAATATGTCCGTTCGCCAATAGGGCTGTGCAACATAATTTTGTGATTTCCGGTTTCCCGAGGTAAATGCGGTCTAATTGATCCAATACGTGTCGGATGGTCATGAATTCGACTCCTTTTGTGTGCGTAGTAGGTATTCATCAAGTTGTTGGGTGAACGCTCGCTCACGCTGTGGTGAGATGTCCCCTTCGTCATAGCGCGTCTCTAAATAGGTGAGTAGGGATGCATCGAGCTCGATTCGTTTCGCCCAGGTCGACAACTTCTCAGTTGGGCGACGACGTTTATGTGGAGGTAACGCTGCCTCGAATTGAATCAACTGCTTTCGGATAGCCGAGGCTGGTAATGGATGGAGTGCTCGCTTTATCTGCTCCGACGAGTTATCATAAGTCACTAGCGAGTGATCCTCGATATCTAACTCTCCCTCCTCGATTTGTTTCTTCGATGGGCGTCGTCTCTTCCAGAGCCACCATCCAAGCAAGATAATCATTCCGGTAATCATGTATGGGAGGTAGGAGACGCTGCTCGTCTCTTCTCCTGACGGGTTTCCGTAAGAAGGTGACTCATCATTAATTTTCTCTCTTGGAGTTCCACCTTTATCATCTGGAGCTTCACTAGAAGAACCGAGCTCAACCCCTCGCCAGTCTTCTTCAATAATTTTGTCTTCCCCACACCAAAAATCAACATCCGTCACTTCGAAAATCCCTAAAAACTTTCGTTTGTCATGACAGTCGGTGATCCAACTTGTAATCTCGCTCCCTGAGATATCTAATGATTGGTAGTAACGGTATCCCAGTTGACCGGAATAGGAGATGAGCGCAACCAGTAACAAGGAGAAAAGAATTCCTGACACAAAGATCGTTTTGGCTTGTTTCATCGGTGTTTCCGCTTATGTATATTCAGTTTGAACGTTTTCATTTGATGTGACGGCTCCTCCTATAAGTATAATCCTTTATTTGGAAATAGGATTAAATGGATTATACCATGAACTTTTACGGAATATTCAGTTATTTTTAGACAAAAGAAAAAGCCCGTTCATTGAACGAGCATCCACCATTCTCTATCTTCATCCTCTTCGTCGAACACCCATTCTTCAAATCCATACACGCGAATCTCCTGATTACCACGAATGTCCCATTGGTTGATAAACGTTTTTTCATGTGGAATCGGGATCCATTTTTGATAGGATGAATCACGCCGCATAAACGTTTGTAACCCCTCTTCATCTTCAAATACGAGAAGCTCAGAGTTCCAGAGTGTAGGAAAATCTAGCAGCACAACGACTCGCATTCGCTCATCCACACGCAACTATGCTAGTCGTTTCGCTTCATCGAGCAGAATATGGATGATTGCCTGTTTGATTTGGTCATTGTGTTGACTAGCTAATAAAAAGGTTTGTCCGACCGGAATCTTGGTATTCCAATAACCATTATGAAACTCAGTTGGAAAATCACGATGATTTTCTTGCATACTATGCTGAAGACGACTTAACTTTCGTTTCAGACCACGCACTTTCCGATGTCTCATTTCAGGATGGACTCGACTTGCTTCATATGGTGCCGGTCATGCTCGATGAATTCTCTGACAATCACATATAGTGAATATGGGACACCTTGATGCGGATCATGTGAGACGCCATTCGCTGTCGTTTTATAAGTCAGCGCTTCTTCGCTTAAGGAGTCAAGCATCGTGACGAGTGTTCGCCGACTATTGATGGATTCCTTTAGTACGGTCTCACCTGTCAACTTCTCCGCCCTTTTCGTCGCCCGTGCGTTGAACGAGTCAAAGTCAGGGAATATCATCCCTTCGCCGTTCTTCACCGATGGGATGATGACATTCAACAGATGATTGTCCCAATGGGCGATATGTAAGACGATTTGCTTTATGGACCACTTCTCCGAGTCGATCTGTTTGTTCCAATCAGAGTCACTCAGCTTTTCTAACGACTCGAGCCATTCTGTGTACGATGCGAATTCTTGAATGACTTGCATCCAATCCCCTCCCCGTTCCATTTAAATTACTGCGATTATAGCACGAACGAGTCTTTTCAAATCAAAAAACGGCATCGTTCGAGATGAACGATGCCGTGCGTGTCTCTATAACCAGACTGGTAATGAGAAGAAAACTAAGAACAATACGGTCAAGACACCGACGACCGGACTGAGTGACCGGTAGCCCTTCTTGAACAAAACAATCATCGTGTATGCGATGAACCCGAGACCGATTCCATCGACGATGGAATACGTGAACGGAATCATGATGATGACGAGAATCGCCGGGAAGGCATGCTCCCAGTTATCGAGCGGCAAATGCTTCACGTTCTGGAACATCATCATGCCGATGATAATCAACACCGGTGCGATCGCCGTCACAGGAATGATGGCAAAGAGCGGTAGCAATAAGAGCGATACCACGTACAATCCAGATGTGACGAATGAAGCAATCCCACCTCGTGCACCGACCGATATGCCGGCAGCCACTTCGACCGTCGAGACGGTCGGGCTTGACCCGAACATGGCCCCGGCCATCGTCGACAGACCTTGTGCAATGAGACCTTTCGGCGCATCCTTTTCTTTGTCGATTGCACGTGTCTGATTCTGAATCAAGCTGATATTTTCAATCAACAAGACGAGCGTCAGTACACCCACCGCGACTAAGAAGAGCGGAGAAGCAGATTCCGCGAACGAGATGTTCCCAAATACCGTGCCGAACGACTCGAAGAACGGTGACAATGAGAAGTTTCCCGTCCACTCTAGCGTTCCCATCACGGCGCTGAGACCGACACCGAAACCGATTGTCCATAGGAAGCTGCTCGGTCCCATCTTCAAGAACAACAAGATGGCGACGAAGAGTGATAAAAAGGCCACCTGGACGTTACGCTCTCCGAGGTCACCGATGTGGAGCAATGCCCCGCCTCCACCTGAGACAATTCCAGCCGCCTCGAGGCCGATCAAAATGAGGAAGAGGCCGAGACCGACCGTCAATCCGTCATGGATGATCGGCGGGAACGCGTTCGCCAATTTCCTCGCCACCTTGGTGACCGTCAACAATACGACGAGTACACCTGAGACGAACGAGACAGCGAGCGCGCTTTGCCAGCTCAACCCCATCTGTAAGACGAGCGTGTAAGTGAAGAGCGCGTTAATCCCCATTCCTGGTAACAAGAGTAGCGGAAGATTGAAGAACCCCGCAATCAACGTCCCGATGATGCTTGTCAAAATCGCTCCGACGAGCGCCCCCTCGAACGGGAGTCCGGCTTGTGTCAAGATTGCCGCATGCACGGCCGGGATGTATGCTGTCGCCAGAAAGTTCAGCACGCCCCCGTATGTTTCTGTTTTCCATTCTGTTTGTTTTGCCATAGGAATCAATCCTTTATTGGCACCCTCACCCACCCGTGTATACACACGAGACTGATTATATCCTGTCAGACATCTAACAAGCAATAGCCATTCGACTCAATTCCTTCTTTGGACCCATATATGAGACCGATTCCATCAAAAGATTCATTTTATAAAACAAGAACGTTTGTTCTTATTTTTAACGCCATTTTACGAACGAATCTGTTATAATGAAGGGGCAGGTTAACGCAGCAATAGTGGGGTCAGCCGCCAAGTCCACAATGGAGGAAGGCGGTGGTGCGGATGGAACAACTTTGGACCTGGGTTGGAGATTATGTCATGATCCCAATCCTCGCTCCGATCATCGTTCACTTGGTGATTCACCGAACATCCGATCGTGCAACGTCTGAACGCACAAAAAAATGACCCCCTCGGCGCAATGAGATGGGTCACTTTCTGATTCACTAACCATTGTGGCGGCTGGGACCACTCTTAAAGTGGGAGCCTGTAAGCCAGAGGTCGGTGTGTCCAGCACCGGTCTCTTTCTACTTGCATCATACCATACTTTATCCGCGTTTTCAGTAAGAGAAACATCATTTGATACGAAAATCACAAATAATTCAAACGCTCAGGAAACTTTATCCTGAGCATTTTTCATTCATTTCGTTATAACGAGAGAACCAGACGAGCATCGCGTCCGCTTCTTCTTTCGGAATGTCGTCAATTGTCTCGACGGACAAGAATCCTCCTCGAGTCGAGAACTGAACCGTACAAAGTCCGAATCGACGTTGCAAGAGCGATTGCTTCACTTGAATCTGTTCGATCCGTGGTTTGTCCGTCAAGAACGACCGGACGTTGAATGCACCCGTCCGCAATTGAATGAACTGATCGGTACGGACATATTTTGTCGTGACGTAACTGAGCACACGTCCCCCGATGATAATGGCCCATAAAAGAAGTAGCCACCATGCATAATCTCGGAAGAAATAGAGCACGAGTCCTGATAAGATGAAGCCGAACCAGCTGATTCGCAGTAGTTTGATTCCTAACGCCTTTTTTGGAAGTCGATGTAATTCATCCGACCATGTGAAGTGCTTGAAGTGCTCACGGAGTACTCGCATCGCACGGTCACGTCGAACGAACGGAAGAATCGTCGACGATTCATCTTTCAATTCATCCATCGTCCCTGCTGCGACAAGTTCGACTCCAACGATGTGGAACCAGCGACGAATGAACGTCTCTTTGATTCGAATCGCTTGAATCTTCTCATACGGGATTTCTTTCGCACTCCGGTTCAATAATCCTTTTTCGACACGAATGCGCTCCCCTCTTCGCTCGAGTCGGAAGTTCCCATATTTTAAGAAGTTGATAACCATGCCGATCACGACTGACAGCATCAGCACCCCGATGACGAGAAGACCGATGACGATGATGGACGCATGGACGACATAATCTTCGACCTGGTTGAACGCCCCATCCAAATTGATGAAGTCATCAATCGAAGAGATGATCGTTGAAGCGACCGGGAAGATGGCGAAGACAGAGAGCGACGTGATGGAGGCCAACACGATTTCGCGCGTGGACAAGGCATATAAAAGACGGCTTGGTAACGGCTCTACCTGTTCTGTTGTCGCATCTGTCATTTCTGGATTGTCTTCGGTTTGTGCATTCTGTTTCCGATGACGGACTTGCTCGAGAATCTCTTCCAGTCGTTTCGCTTCGGCCGGAAAGACACCAGCCAGTTTGAATGATGCATCGTCACTATTGGCATTCGTATCGAACGTCAATTCGACGACACCAAGCAATCGATAGAGGAATGGACTGTTCGAATGAACGCTTTGAATTTTATAGAGTGGAAGCGATTTTTCTTTTTTCAACCAGTTCCCTTCGATCACATAGACAGTCTTTTCATCCAGTGCATATCGGAAGTTTAACCACCCAAAGAGCTTCTGGACAATGTCGAGTAATAGGAAGAGTAGGATGCCGACTCGGATGATGATGCCGAAAGTCGATTCCCAGTCGTTGTTAAGCACAAAGAGTAAGACGATTGGAATGGCGAACGACTTGATGACTTCGAGAATACGCAGCACCAAAACGCGACTCGGGAGTCGATGCCATGTTAACGCGGTCTCGGTCATACGACATCCTCCTCTTCAATACGTGCATAGATGGCAATCTGCTCACGGAGTGTTTTCGCGAATGACTCTTCAATCGCATAGATTTCGTGAGAACCGGCCGCTGTTCCGATGGTGATGGTCTGTAACCCGTATTTACGTAGAATCGGTCCTTGTTCCGCATGAACATATTGGACCTTCGTCATCGGGATGAGTACGTCATGTGTCGTGATGATTCCATGATGAATCCGGATCTCAAGCGGCTGGACATCATACGTGAATCGTTCCTGTTTCCACTTTTGGAACCAGATGATATCAATCAAGCTATAGACGACATCGATGACAAGCAGCACGATAAAGCCAATCTGTAGCCAAGTCGGCCAGTCAAACCAGTATGATGCGACAACGAGAGCTCCAGTGATGAGGAGACCGATGATATAAAAAATCGCACTCGATAATCGAAAGACCGCCCGTGCCTCGATTGGAAGTGTTCCGCTGATTCGTTGTGGTGTGACACCTTCTTCTGGTGTCGGTGTTGTTTCTGACATGGTAAATCCCCCTATCGTTCATATGTATCTGTCTCTATTGTATACGTGTTTCTTCTCGAAAAGTTTCAGGATTCGGTCGGGAATGTACTTAAGCGTTCATATAACTTATCAAACATAGACTGATCCTCTATTTCGAAAGCTTGTTTTAATCGATGGATGGCCGCTAATCCTGTTATTTTCAAATTACCTGTCAGCTTTCCCGTCATCTTTATGGAAGCAAACGCACCAGCGACGAGGACTTGATCACATGTATAGGCATATTCATACGTTGACCAATCTTCTGGACCGGAAACATCTCGATCAATCCAACTTTCAATTAAGGCGTAAGCGTATGAAAGATAACAAAGGTCTCTATCCTTTCGGAGCACTTCTTCGTACATAACCAATGCATCGGCTCCAGCATCATTCCCGAACGGAGCATATTCTTGCGTACAATCCACATAGAATTCATCGTTGAAACATTCCTGATATTTCGGATGAGAGGTCAGAAAACTCGGTCCAACTTCCGGGTCATCCACATACATATGGTTGTCCCAATCAAAAGGGCATTCAACATATCCTTTTCTCAATTTTTGACGAATGAGTTTTTCTGCTTCTTTCATACATTCCGAATCGGATTCAAAAGATTTTACTTGTTGTCCCAATTTTTCCGTAGTTTACAGCAAATTCATCGCCCTGGATTATGATGTTCCAATACTTTGTAACCTGCTCAAACGACCATTTGTTCATTTAGATCCCCCCGCTCCAAATTTTTGTGGAGTAAGATGATTGTACCTCGGATGAATCAGAAAAAACGAACCTTCTCATCGGTTCGTTTCCTTTGTCATTTCGTAATCTCTCTCGAGTGTAATTATGGAGAGGATCTTTACTTCGGCTCGTAGCGGAATCTTGCGACTTTTTCGTTCGCTCTCGCATAGAGTGTTTCTAGTGAAAATCGACTCGGTCGAGAGATTTCTTTGGCGTATACGGCTTCAATCGTTTTGTCGATGTAATCATTCTCTTCTTGAAGATATTCCATAAGTAATATTTTATAGTCTTCAGAAGTCTCATCTTTATGTTTTAAACGATTCAGTTTATCAAGATATACATCATTTTCTGCTTTGAATCCCTCTAGCTCTTCGACTGCCCCTGCTATGTCAACGTTATCCATCGGTAAACTTGATAACATTAGCATTTTTATTTGGTGATTCTGAGCATCCCCGAGAATGGTTCCGGCATCAAAAGAGATCACCGGTCGAGGATCAACTTCTTCTGTGGAGGATGTAGCGTTACAACCAATTAAAAATACTACGCTTACAATCATCAATAGAATGGATATTACGGTCTTTTTCATATCCTTCCCCCTTTCAAGTCTAGGTAAAGACAACGGATGACTTAACATTAACAATGATTTCTCTAAACTAACACAAATCACTTTCATTACCAAATGATGCATTTAATGTGGATTGTATAATTTTAACTAGCATTTTATTTACACTTTTGAATATAACTGAGATTATTAAATGGATATCGCTATCAATTCAACCACTTCACATTCATCGAGGTAACCATGAAACAAAACATACTGAAGGAATTAATTCTTTTTTATTTTAAACAGATGAGCCGAAACGTATTCTATTTGATTGCACTTATCTTTATCCCGATTGTCCTCATATTAAAAATCGTTGCGAACGTGAACGAGCCGTTCGAGTACATGATGTTTCCTAATGTCTTAAAAGGCATAGTGATTCCTATTCAAGGTGTTATGTTGATTGTCAGCGTAGTCATGTATCGTCTTACTTCAGATGAGGCACAATACAGAAGTCAATTGACTCTTCCAAACATTGTGTGGATTCAATTTCAAAAGATTGTCGCCATACTCTTCATACATACGTTCTTTTCATTTTGTGCCATCTTACTCGGGCTTCTACCTGTCGTCACTTATTTCTCATTTAATCAAATCGAAACATGGTCCTTTTATCAGCAGCTGTTATTCCATTCACTTACTTTCTATCTACTTCCACTACTAATTGCATCGGTATGGGGAATCAATGTGGGTCTCCTGTTTGGAAAAAAGCGAAGCGGCATTCTCGTCCTCTTTATCCTATGGATATTGTTCGGACCACTGAATACAGAGATTTTTTCTGAGTTCTTCTTAGAAAAAGGATTTAATAGCCCGAATGCTTTCTTCTTTTTCGGACCTCTACAACCTGAGGTCATCTATTACGAACTGATAGGTTTTTTGAGTAGCAACGCACTATTTATTAAGAACATGTTGATTTTATGTTTTCATTTTGGACTCACCCTATGGATCATATCGTGTTGGGCAATCAGAAGGAGTCATCGTATTCAGATGACAGTCTTGGCAATTATGCTGTTCTTAGTGATTGCATCTAGTGCTTCTTTCGCATTAAGCCATGACCAGTTGGTATTCGATCGTTCTCTCGATACGGAAACGACAGAACATTATGAATTACCTTATCCATATGATTTTTCACAAATAGATTCATTTTTGAACTTTGAAATAATCAATGTTCAGTTGAAATTAGCGAAGCAATCACATGGTCAGTTCGAAGTGGAAGCAGACTATACTTTAGTGTCGAGTACAGAAACTATTGTGTTATCGCTCTATCATCCTTATCAGGTAAAACATATCAGTGTAAACCAGCGAGAAGTCTCGTTCCATCAAGTTGGAGATTTCATCGAGATTGAGGCTGTAACGCTCGGAGTACCAACTGCATTGTCTGTCCGATATACAATCCCAAACACAAGTCAATTCCCAATCACTAATGAAGTAACCTATCTGCCTGCTTGGTTAAATTGGTATCCAACAAAACAATCTTATCCGAACAGCAGAATCGGGTCTGAGAACTTTAAACCTGTGATTAATCGAACGAATAGCGTACCTGTCACGTTGCATTATTCGCCACAATCTAAGTTTTTAACAAACCTTATCGAGCAAGCTCCTGCTCATTATGAAGGTGTACAGGCAGGGGTTACGTTGTTTGAGGGATCATTTGAAGCGTATCAAGCGGAAGATCAAGAAATAATCGTCGATCAGTCATGGACACCACCATACTCGTATTGGCCGATTCTAAAAGAAACGCTTCAATCAATTCATGCACTCACTGAAAGAGAGTTTGGCATATCAAGCTCCTTGCCTGATAAGATCATCCTCCTATCGCCTAATCTTGAGAAATTCAGTTACCGAGATAATCAGCATTTACTCCTTCATGTGGGGAGCAATTTACGATTAGATCATGACCTACCAGAAGTCGTTCGAGCATACATGCCTGCCTTGTTTTGGTCACATTCAAACACAGACAGCCAAATCCAGCCGACACGAGCGGCATTCGATGATGCGATGGCTTTTTGGCTGTCAGTCGAATTGAATCTCCCCTCACCGCTCGAACCAGACCCTTTCTTCTTAGAATCAATTCTTAACGGGGAGGAACTGGTCGCATCTAAAGAGCAAATATCTGAATTCATGCAATTGACTCATCAACAGCAACTCATCTTTTTGAAAAAATGGTATCGGGATTTGAACAGTGCGTCAAAAGTATAAGTGATTTGGAGGTACACCATGATACAAGTGGAACACATCGTGAAAAGGTACAAGAAACATATGGCTCTCGATCATGTCTCGCTAAACATTGAAGGGATATATGGTCTCCTTGGGTCGAACGGAGCGGGAAAGACGACATTAATGAAAATCATTTGCGGGCTAACGAATGCGTCCGGTGGAGATATCCGGGTGAACGGTCAATCAATGATGAAACGTAAATATGCGGATACAGCTGGAATGATTGGTTTCTTAGCCCAAGACTTTAATGTTTATCCTTCCCTGTCTGTAAACGAAGTTCTCTTTCATCTAGCCCTATTGCAAGGTATCGTCGACCGCAAGAAACAAGAGAGTGCCATTCAACAAGCGTTAGAAAGAGTCAACTTGACCGATAAATCCCACCTGAAGATGGAAGAACTATCAGGTGGGATGCGACGCCGCGTTGGGATCGCTCAATTGTTGCTGCGTGAGCCGGAGATACTCGTCTTCGATGAACCGACTGCAGGCCTTGATATCGAAGAGCGAATCCGCTTCCGAAACCTTCTTCGCGACTTAAGTCATGATCATACAATCATTATTTCTTCACATATCGTGGAGGATATTGAGTTCTTGTGTACGAAGATTGGACTCTTATCAGACGGACACGTCTTATTCGAAGGCACACCTGAGGAATTGAAGAAGAAAGCAGAAGGTTCGTTGGCGGAAGCGCAAATCAATCTTATGGAATTGAATAAATGGGTGAAAGATCATGATGTAGTACATATCGAAGAAACATCAGACGGAGCCTGTATCCGATATTTTGATGAAGAGAAAGGCGATGCGAAAATCGTTCCTCGGCTTTCGGATGGTTACTTAGCTGTGATGAGGGCGCAATGATGGATATATACCGTTTACTAAGAATTCAATTGTTTGAATGGAGATATCAGCGGTTACTCGGGATTATTCCGCTACTTGTATTCTGTGTTTCTCTTCTTGTTTTAGTTAGGGACAGTTCCGAACTGCACCTCAGTATACAGATTGTCCATTCCCTCTATCTGCCTTGGATTTCATGGTCTGTCATTCTTTATTTTCAGCCGTTATATGACACAGGGGCTTATTACACATTAATCCCACACTACCGAAAATGGATTGGGTTCAATTTCGTGTTCCTGTTCATATTATATGTTATAGGGTATCTTTTATTGCTATTTAATATCGATGGCGCGTTCCGATTGATTCAAACAACTCCATTAATACTAGTTCATCATCTACTTTTACTAACTCTCTTTTGGTGGATTGGAGCAGCTCTGGTACTTCTTTTAAAGAGCTTCGAGTATGCGACTGCCCTCGTACTAACCTATACACTCATAGAGGTTATCACTCGAGGTGAGTTTATGCCTTGGCCGCATATCTTTTACTTCTATGAGTATTATGATTTTACAATTTATATGCAAAAAATCAGTTTGATCGTGTTCATTTCGTTAGTTTTCGTTTGTCTGGCACTTGTACGTTTGTACAAAAGAGATTGAAGAGGTTCATTCGTCTTTTATATAGGTCATTCTATAAATATTTTATACACACAAAAACCTAAAGGTGCACACGGTTTCGAGTACTCCTTTAGGTTTTCTATCAATCTTTCCTTCTCAGTCTTCAAAAAACCATTTCTTACGTGGTTCCACTTTTAAGTTGTCCCCATGTTTCTTCATTTCCGTGACAAGATAGCGTTCGAGTTCATTCATTGCCTTGACCCAGTCAGTCATCGTCGCCACGAGCGGCACGACGATGAGAATGAGTTCTTCCTCTTCCTCTCTCATCTTCTCAATCATTAACTTCGCAAAGTCAAAGTTCTCATGGATGAGATCCTCTTCTCGATCGATGAGGTGCTCGTTCTCGAGCTCGTAGGCCGAAAACAGACGCTCATGTCGACGCAACAAATGCCGAATGTGGCGATACAACTCATCGCTCAATTGTGGAGGAAGTTGTTCAATCGTATGGAAATCATGATCGAGTTTCTCGATGACATGGAGCGCGGCCCGGTTCGTCTCAATCATCTTGGACTTCAGGACGGCACGACGGAAGATCGGCGTCTTCTTCTCGAGCCAACGATTCGCTTTGATTTCTTCTTCAAAATAGGCATATGTTTGCTTTGAATCACTATGCAACTTCTTCGTCTCAGGCAAGGATTCGAAGGATGAGCGACCGCCTTCCGTTTCTGCAAACAATCGTGCGATCCGGACGACCATTTGAAATACCTCCGTCACCTGCTCTTCTAGTTTCCGTTCATATCGAGGTGGGAACAAAAGTGCGTTTACGATTAATGCAACAGTAATCCCCATCATGATGAGTAAGTAACGTTCACCCGCAAACACCCAAACCGGCATGTCCGACTGACTTGCCCCTTCCATGATGAGAATCGTCGTCAAGATGACGGTCCGTGTCGTCGATTCTAAATTTAAAAACAAAAGGATGGAGATGGCGATGATGATGACGAATCCGATGGCGATTGGTGTCGGATTCGGAGTGAGCAACAAGGAACCGACGGAAAGCAATGCCCCAATCAAGTTCCCTTTCATCTCTTCGATTAAGCGAAGTCCGGTCTGATAAACAGACGGGAGAAGCGCGAGTGACGCAGCGAGTGCCGGGACGACGATCTGTTGGAACTGAAACGCCTCGGCAATCAGTAAAACGATTGCGACCGATAGTCCGGTCTTAATAGTTCGAGCCCCAAATTTCATGTGATGGTGCCTTCCTCTCTTACGCTTGTCATATGTATTTTTTGCCTTCTTCCTCAATTCTAAAACGTACCACATTCTTTTCAAGCAGAATCGAACCATTTCAGGCAGTTTTGTGAACGCTTCCGTGTTATGATGGCGTTGGATATTTCTTTCATATTGATGGGGAGGGGTTTACTTGTCAACAATTGCTTTATTCGGCGGAAGTGGCCGTACAGGGGAACGGATACTTGAGCGTTTATTAAATCAAGGACATGACGTCAAACTTTTAACGAGACATTCGTTGGATTCAAAGGAAGGTGTCAACGAAATCATCGGAGACGCGACGGACAAAGAAGCAGTCCTAGAAACGGTACAATCTGCAGACGTCGTCATCTCGGCGTTAGGGACGGACAAACAAAACGTATTGTCTACATTCACACCACTCGTGATTGACGCGATGAAACAATTTGATGTAACACGCATCATCACAGTAGGGACCGCCGGCATCTTACAGGCACATGACAGCGACAACTATCGCTTTGAAACGAAAGAATCGAAGCGTTCGATGACAACCGCAGCGGAGGATCATGCGCGGGCTTATGAATTATTACGAGACTCCGGATTGGCGTTCACAGTCATCTGTCCGACTCAACTGATCAATGAACCATCGAGTGGAGACATCATCGTCTCAAAAGAAGTGTTAGGCACGAAACAATCAGGTCCAATCTCGAGAGACGATGTCGCCGAGTTGGTGCTGGATTGTTTAACGAATGATGAATATGTCGGACATCGTGTCGGCATCACGACGGAATCATAATTAGGGGATGGGAAACATGCACGAACAACGAGAACAATTAGCTCGGCTTGCTTTAACGTTTGAACAAGAGGAGATGACGGATGCAGCACGACTCGCCCGCACCGCCCTACAAAAAGTAACGAATGAAGAAGTTTGGATTGCTGTCTGTGGTCACTTCTCAGCTGGGAAGTCGACATTGCTCAACGACTGGCTAGAAGAAGGATTTCTTCCGACAAGTCCGATTCCGACGAGTGCGAATATCGTCACGTTGCGGGGTGGAAAATCAGCGGCATCCGTCGCAATCAATGATACGGATTGGATTTCATTAGACGCTTCTTCTCTATCAAACATTAGTGACTATTGTAAAGTCGAGGAAATCAAGGAAGTCGAGTACACCATCGAACGATTCCCGTTTGATGAACATGTCGTGTTGATGGATACACCAGGAATTGACTCGACCGATGAACGTCATCGCCAAGCGACAGAACGCTCGCTCTTCTTGGCAGATCACCTGTTCTTCATGATGGACTACAACCATGTCCAGTCGGAACAAAACATCGGGCTGATGAAACAATTTAGTCGAGAAGGACGTCCCTACTCCATCATCATTAACCAAATTGATAAGCATGACGAGGATGAGCTTTCCTTTGTGGACTTCAAAGCCTCATTGACGAAGGCGTTCCGACATCATGACATCGTCCCGAATGACACGTTCTATATTTCACTTCGGGAATTACAACATCCTCATAACGAAGTCGAGCGTTTGCGCTCGTATGTGCGGCATGTCATCAAAGAATCAAGACAGCAACAAGTCGAGCATGCGGATGCATTGATCAATACGTTGGTCCAACGCAACGAAACTTCGATTCAATCGATGTTGGATCAATTACCGACCTATGAGAAGAGTCCGAAGGAAATGCAATCTCGCCTGCACCGCCTTGAGAAGAAACGGGCATGGTGGACATCGTTCCGTCGTGAATTCTTCAAACATCAAGCGCCAATCGTCGAGAGTGCACCCATCATGACCTATGAATTCCGTGAATTGCTACGTTCCTATCTCGAGAGTTGTGCCCCTTCCTTCAAGGTCGGTCTTTTGTTCTCGAAAGAGAAAACGAAGCAAGAACGCACTCGTCGTGAAGACGTGGCCGTCAAAGAGTTCAACCGTTTGATTGATATGAATCTACGACCGCACCTCGTGAAATATGCAGAAGACATCATTCGGGATTTGAAACTTCCAGAGACTCTCCTGCCGAAAGGTGATGTCCTCCCGATTGCTCCGAGCTCACTCATCACTGAACAAGTAAAATCCGGCGCATCACTCAGTGGTGATACGGTGTTACAGTTCAGTCGTGACATCGAGACGGCCCTTGCGTCATGGGTGATGAAAGTCTCGGAACCTTGGGTCCATTCTACGGATATGTATATGAAGGCTGAAGTCGACATGCGCTTGGAACAATTTTCTGCTGAAGAAGACGAATTGTATGAAGCGCTCGATAATGAAGCATTACGCTTACGCCTTTTGAACCGTCTAGATGCTATCGGTCAATATGAAGCGTTGCAACTTGATTCAGGTCAGTTAGATCAGTTGGCCGTTCGAAACTATGTCGATGCAACGTATCTCCCGGAAAAACAAGCGAGAGTTGTCCAATCAGAGGTTGCGTCGACATCGATTTTGGAAGATGATCACGATTTGTTTGATTTTAATTTTTCTTATGAAAATGCGGTATGTGAAATATTAGAGAATCATCCTTTATTTCGCTCCCGTGTCACGACTCTTCGCAAGAAAATCGAGCGTGCGAAGCATGAACAATATACGTTTGCCATCTTCGGTGCGTTTTCAGCCGGAAAATCTTCGACCCTCAATGCCCTTCTCGGAGAGACGGTGTTACCGACCTCACCGAACCCGCTCACGGCGTCAATCACGAAGATTGTTCCGCCGAACGGCCGGACGAATCGTACAGCGACAATCACTTTTAAGTCACGAGATGAACTTGAGGATGAGTTACAAGGTTATGGGACTTCCCTCGCCTCACTAGATGTCGATCACCCATTCGTCAATGCTGTTAAATCAGCACCGCTCGATTATCTCGGGCAAATGGAGACCGTCGACTATGACACGTTCTGCGCGTTCGTCGCACAAGAAGAGAAAAGCTGTATCGTGAAAGAGATTGAACTGTACCTCGACTCACCGTGGGCGCGACGCGGCATCGTCTTCGTCGACACACCAGGTGCCGATTCGCAGTTCAACCGACACAGCGAGGTGCAATTCGGTTACATGCGTGACGCGGATGCTGTCTTGTTCGTCACGTATTATAATCATGCGTTCACGGAAGCGGACCGAGAGCTCGTCATCCAGCTCGGTCGTGTCCAAGGGACCGGAGACCACGAGATGTTCTTCCTCGTGAACGCCTCCGATCTTGCGACAGATGACGAAGAACGGGATGCGGTCACAAGCTATGTCTCGCAACAGTTGACCGCGCTCGGTGTCCGACGACCGACCGTTCTCCCCATCTCAAGCCGAAACGCCATGCAAGGGGATGACGTAGGATTCGACCGATTCGTCTCAACACTTGAACGCTATGTCGATAAAGACCTTCGTCTCGCGAACGCGATGCGTATACAAGAAGAGACGACAGCATTGCTCGCCGCCTTCGATCGCGTCTTACACGAAGCAGAAGAAGACGAGTCGTTGAAAGAACAACGCCGTAAGCAATTGATCGCTTTACTCGAGAACCCGCCGGCACTCGATGTATCAGCACTCATCGACCTGTTTGACCGGGAAGCGAAAGAACTCCTCGCCCACCTCGAGACCCGTTCGCTTCTCCGTCTCTCAGACTTCGTCAAAGAGACGTTCCACCCGGTCGAGGTCGACGGGTCGAGGAAGAGCCTGGAGCGTGCACTCGGACGTACACTCGATAAATACGCCTATGATATCCAGCAAGAGCTCCAAGTGTTTCAGTATCGGTTGGAGCGATACGTTAAACGCGAATTCGTAGCCTTGGTCGAACGGTTGACCGAACGTCAAGCGTCTCTCCTACCGACGCTTGAATTCGACCGTGAACTCGACGTGGCATGGCTACGAGAGGCTGTCGAACCGATTCATCTCGAAACACCACCTTATCAGTCGGTGTTGAAGCGCTATAAGAACGCGGGTCAATTTTTCGAAGGAGATGGTCGGACACAACTGAAGGATGAATTGACGGCACTCCTCCGTGACATGATTCGCACTCGTCTCGAGAGCATTCATAAGAAGCAGGTCGAGCGGGCAAACGAGGAGATCAGGAATTCTGAAATCGAGATTGAACGAGAGTGGTCGACTCAAGTGAAAGAACTCGCCGCTGCAGAGCTCAGTATGTTGACGGATAGCCATTCTTTTGATGAGATGCGTGAACGACTCGAATCGCTCAGAAAGGAAACCGTATGAACACATTACTGCTCATCGGACTCATCCCTGCTGTCGTCATGACGATTGTCTTGGGACTGTTTCTGAGATATCTCTATTTGAACAAAGAATAATGAAAACGGTCCTTGATGCGCACATGACATCGAGGACCGTTTTATTTGTGTGATGAATTATTTAACTATGTACAACAACTGAACCTAAACAAAAACATTATGACATTAGTGTTGAAAGAAGACACCATACAATCATATAGACGACGGAAATGCTATAAGCTTCATCTATATTATGGCAACGGAACGTTTGAGAATAAAGACCTGTATATAGCTCGGCTTGCCGATGTATTTCGCCAATCTTTAGAGCTAATCTTATTCTGCTACGAAATCCAGTCCGAGCGGATCTTCGATACGAATTGAATTTATTAGTTTCAATTGTTCATCAACGATAAGGAGTCGTCCCGTTTCAGTTTCTTCTTCAGCATCCAATTCTACCAGATAGGAACGCTTCAGGATTGGGTCATGGTATAGATATCTGTATAGATTGTTATCGTTCCAATACGGTAAATCCATCTTTTCGACAGAGAAATCTTTACCAAATGTCCATTTCACCATCATGCGTTCTTCTGTAGACGTTTCTGGATTATATTTCATTACAACTTGGTACCCTTCATTTTCATTGATCATACGGATGGCGTTATGAGCGTTATAATATGCATTTTCAATAACCTTGTAATGTTTTTCAGTATTTTTTCCAGTCGCATCAATTTGATGCATATTTCCGAGGCTGTCAGCAAAATACGTGTTCACCCCATCTGTATGAAGCGCCGTATATTCATACGGATCTTCTTCACCACGATAAACCTTCGCTTCACCAGTGACTCGATCAAGGAACACCATCGCAGCCTCTTCCCCATCAGTTGACTCATCTCCTGCGCTGACATAAGCGATTTGATTGCGCGTCTCTAAGAGCGGAGAAGGGGTTGGCAGATATTCAGGCGGCGTCAAGTATACCTTTTGCTCTTCGACGTTTGAAATCGTTGTCGACATGCCCAAACCTTCCACATATGTCTGCGTCCCAGTTTCATGGGACACAATTGATTTGAACCATGTATCCTCTCCTTGATGGCTTACAGAATCAAGCATGACATCATGTTCAAAATACGTGATGCGCTCTTTTTGAAACTGTTTCGTGTTCAAGTTAAACGTATAAAAATGATTAGCATACTGCGCACTATTCAAAGACGCAAATAATGTATCAGGCCGCGTGGTCTTCTGATCCAGACTAATCGGGCCAAAGTCCGGATCTTGAATGACTTCTTCCTTAATGACTTTTCCTTCTCGATCGATTTCAACAAGATAAGTGTCTTCCGCTCCATCTTTTTTCTCCCATATGTTCAGATAGGGGTACAAAAGAAAGATATGCCCGTCTGACGGTTTGAATGTAATGCTTGTGATATCGTCTGATATGACTGGTGCCTGCGTTCCTTTCGTTTCTAAAAAGCGATACGCAGTATAAATAGTAATAACACTCAAAATCGTTACGATTGAGCTTACTACTATTTTTTTATTAAACTTCATTCTAATTGAACCTCTTTCTTTGATGTATAAGAAAATAAATACGATACCTAAACATGAACGTAAAAAAGTCCATGGCGATATCCTATAGAGACCTATCTGGAGTTTGACGACAGAATGTGTCGGACGAGCATCGAAAAATTGTGGGCGACGCTCAGCAGTGGCAACGAGAAAATCATCAGGCAGCCGAGTAAATGCCTGTACCGGAAAACCGCACACAAGATCTTAAACGAGGAAAGATTGCTCTTAATATGACCAACCGTCGTGTACTTATTTATCTGCTGGATAAATCACACCAACTTGTTTTCGCACCGTTGTCATCACATCAGCAAGACGAATCATATCAGTTGCTGAATGCGCATCCGTCTCTGAGTTCCTAGCTTCAATTGCTCGCACAAATGCTTCAATCTCATATGACATCGGAGCGTTTTGCGTTTCTGATATGATTTCTGAAGTGCCATCCCGTAACTCTAGACGGACTTCATCGCACGTCGCGATATCATCGATGACGATACGCCCTTTTTCACCGATGATCTCAGAAGGCGTCGATGTCGCATGAATCTTTGAGTGCATGATAACTACGTCAAGGTCGGCATAAGAGAGAAGGACCGTACCACTCCCGTCCACTCCAGATTCTAACGTAACGCCGTTCGCCTGGATATCTTTCGGCTGACCAAACAGTTTCAAAGCAGGTCCGAGGAGATAGACACCGAGGTCCATCAACGAGCCGTTCGAAAAATCAGGATTGAACGTGTTGGGGTTCTCCCCTTTTTTGTACAGGTCGTACCGTGAAGAATACTGCGATTTATTGAAGACGGCTCGGCGAACCGGAGCGATTTGTTCCATCGCTTGTTGAACCCGTTCAAAGTTCGGCATGAACAGATTACGTAATGCCTCAAGTAAGACGACGTGGTTCTCCTTTGCGACTTCAATCATACGAGTGACTTCCTGGACGTTCGAGGCGAGCGGTTTTTCACAGAGGACGTGTTTCCCATGCTGCATGAACAAGATGCTCTGTTCGGCGTGAAGTGAGTTCGGGCTCGCAATATAGATGGCATCGATGACATCACTCTGAGCCATCTCTTCAAGTGACGTGAACGTATGTACAATGGAGTGATTTTCTGCGTATTCTTTAACACGTGATTCCGTGCGCGAGTAAAGTGCCGTCACTTCTACGTCATCCAACTGATGGATTGTCTCGATAAACCAGTCTGTGATGAAGTTTGTACCAATGATGCCGAAACGAATCATGTGAATTCCTCATTTCTATGTAGATTTTTAACAAGTTTGTTAACTAGGATGAACTCGAAGGTCCATGAGAAATATTGACTTGGTTCTTTTGAAATCAAGTAACAAGATATGAAACCTAGAAGAAGTATAAGCGTAGTTAACACTATACATCAAATTGATTAGGAGAATTGCTATGAATAAAACAGATATATTGCTCGTTGGCACAACGCATCTAAACATGCCAAACAATGGTGATTTATTTATGCCGGACATGCCAGATGTGTTAAGCGAAAAACGTCAGTTAGAAATTAAACAATTCGTGAATCAATTAGCAAAATTTGAACCTACTAAAGTATGTGTAGAAATGAATACTTCAAAGAAAGAATACATAAATGAGCAATTACAACGTATCATTCAGCAGCCGGAATTAGCAACCGCTAACGAACGTGAACAAATTGCATTCCGACTTGCACAACAATCTCATCTGGATTTCGTATATCCAATCGATTGGAATGAGGATGAGGGATTCAGTTTAGAAACCATTATTCATGATGAGAAGCGAGAAATGGAGGAAATATTATCATCCCAACAAGATGTCATGAATCATATCGAAAAAATATTTAAGAGTCGTACGATTTCTGACTATTATAAAGAAATCAATCACCCTACAATTACATTATCTATGCATCGCGCCTATTTAGAGATTGCATCTCTTGAAGTGTCTGGTACTAGGTGGGTATCACACTACTGGTATTTTCGTAACTTAATGATTTTTAAGGAATTGATGTCACTAAGGGAATCAAATGATCGCATCTTTGTACTTTATGGTTTAGGACATATCCATCTGTTAAAGCAATTCTTGAGTGAGAGCGGATTATTTTCTGTTCATGATTTAAACACATATTTAGTATGATTCCGGTATGTGAAATAATACCCCTAGCTTTTTTTACCTTTAATTTTGTGACTAAATCCACTGACTCTCAATGCGATAAAGAATTCAATTGATTGCCCATTTAATCTACTTAATATCTTCGTTAACTTTCGACTAGTTCGGCACGCTTTCTATCCTCGAATGGCCAGCGATACACCTGCTCGTCTTTCATGACATAGGCAACACCGTCTTCAATCATCAATGACGAACAGTCAAGGAGATGACGGGGCATCGGATAGGAGTCAATCCGTCCGTTCATTTGGACATGGACGAGACGAGCATCGATTGAAGAGATGACCCAAACTCCATTCGTTGACGCACACATCACGTCACAATCATGAAGAACTGGGGCCTTTCTCACTTCTTGATTGTACCGAAAATGTACGCTTCCCTCCTTTGAGAAACAGACGAGTGCCTCGCTCGAGATCCCATCTCCAAAGATGCCCTCGTCCCCATATCCAATCCAGATTCCCGTATCGTTCATTACAACTGCTGCAATTGCGTTTCCTGCATGAAAGGAATGATTGATCTGTCCATGCGTATCCAGCACCCACGCATTGATTGGTTCTCCTTCTAACGTAAACGCCCAAATGAACAAGTAATTCTCGTCGATGATTCGAATACCCGAGACATATTCATGCTGTTTAAGGTCTATGACCAGCTCATCCCAATTAATGTAGAATCGATGATTGGACTTTACCAAACGAGCGGAGCCCATTGACTTCTGCAGATCGAAATCAACCACCTCTATTTCATCGTTCATACACAATCACCCCTTATCCTCTTCCAATCGCATGAACTGTAACGCCTCTCGAAACTGTCTAGATTCTACATCAGTCACTCCTTCATCCACATATCTCGATTTCCAATAAGGAGAGAGGTCCACCTCTTCAACACCGATTCGTTTGAACCAGTCCAAAACGGTCTCATTCGATTGATGCTTTAATGAAACCGGTAAATCCAAGTTGAACTGGATGAGCGCATTCCGAATCTCGCTATCGGTCCATTGAATCTCTTTGGATTCTACAAACTCTTTTGCTTTAGTCTTTCTCCGTCTTCGTTTTACGGCGTCACTCGAGAAATCAATGGTCGAGACGACACGCTTTCTTCTTCGCATCGCGATGATCAGTAGAATCATTAAAACAATCAATCCTCCAATAAGGAACCATAACCAGTATGAACTCCCTGACTCCGTCACCGTCCCATCTGCTCCGAACGTGTAATCTAGAAAGTCGATATTCAAGAACTGTAATTCATCGTCCTCTCTCATCTGGCGTGACTTCCCTTCATAAAAACCGCTGCTCTCACCATCCTCTCCAGAAAAAAGGAGCACAATCCCTCCCTCCGTAGGGTCGTGAAACCATTCCCAAAATAGACGAGCCAGATGGATCAATCCAGTCACCAACACCAAACTGCCGAGCATGATCATCAATAATCGGGTTGTAAATCGCATCGTAACCTCCGTCACACATTATGTCCTATCGTATCATGCAAGATTATGGATTGTCAGAAAAATCCAAATAAAAGGACCGAAGATTTTTCGGTCCACTGTTTTACAAAATTGCTTCCGCGAGCAGACGGTCGAACTTACGCACATCCACTTTTTTATTCAGATTGATTTTGATCGTTCCCGCGCGCGTGAACAGTTGGACTTCTGAGTTCAAGTCGAACATGCGTCCCGCGTTCTCCGTCGAGTACATATTGATCGAGTCGTACGGAAGTGAGTAGACTTCAATCTTCTTCCCCGTGAGCCCTTGTGCGTCACGGACAATCAGGCGTTTGTTCGTGAATACGGCGACGTCACGCACCGTCTTGTAGGCAGCTACGGCCCGCTCTCCATCGATGAATGTCTCGGTGATATCACTCGGCACCTCACACTCTGAATAAAACGTCCACGACAAATCGCCAATTGGGTTTCCCATATCGATTCCTCCCTATATGAAATGAATGTACTATCCCCTATATTCCACATTTCCAGTTTGATTAGACCTTGAATGGGAAGATAGTGTATAGCATGTTGAATGTAGAGGAGGACGTCGTTATGATTGCGCAACAGGTGATCACATTACTACTCATTGGCTATTTCATTTATTTGATTGATTCCAAACGCAATTACTTCCCTGTTCCGGTCATCTTGGTCTTGATCGGGATTGGTCTCTCGTATATCGCCTTTTTTGATTCGGTGTTCATCTCAAAAGATATGATTTTCGAGGTGTTCCTGCCTGCACTTCTCTTTACATCTGCCTATCAGTTCAAATACAAAGATTTGAAGGACAATATCGGGATCATCACGATATTGAGTACGGTGGGCCTTGTCTTGACCGCCATCTTGATGGGATATGGCACATTTTGGATCAGTGAGTTCTTCACCCCGCTCAGCCTGACTGCTTCCTTCTTATTAGCGTCCATCTTGATTCCGACCGACCCCGTTTCCGTGACCGCGATTTTAAAGCGGAGTAAAGGTGAGAAGCGGATTGCGGATGTTGTCGAAGGTGAATCGATGGTGAACGATGGAACGAGTGTGGTCATCTTCACCATTTTTCTCAGTATGTTCGCAACGGGAGAGCGTTTCTCCACGCTCAGTTTTTTGACCGATTTTTTGATTGTGTCTACTGGAGGAATCGGCATTGGATTCATTTCTGGATTGTTACTTAAGAAATTGATGATTGTTAGTTATAAGAAGCACGAGCTCGTCATGTTGACGATTGTGACTGCATATGGTGCCTTCTACCTCGCCGATGCACTAGAAGTGTCTGGTGTACTCGCAACGGTGACAGCGGGTATGATGTTGTCTCACGAACTCGGAACTAAAGAGGATTACGAATCGGTCCAGCGTCACTTGGATGGTTTCTGGGACATCGTCATACCGATGTTGCTCGCTCTCTTGTTCTTATTGATCGGAATCGAAGCGACCAGCTATTTGTCTGTGTCACTCTGGACGTTCGCTGTTCTTTTATTCCTGCTTTCAATCGTGACCCGGTTCATTGTCATCGGCGGCCTCGTCTATTCGGTCCCCGTCTGGCGTAAGGAATTTAAAGACGATTTAACGGCGACTTCCTTACTCACGTGGTCTGGAATCAAAGGAACGATGTCGATTGCCCTCGTCCTCTGGCTAGAAGCGGAGAATATCGACGGGTCGAGCGAAATGATCTCCCTCGCGTTCGCAGTCATTTTACTCTCCCTGATCTTACAAAGCATCGGTGTTTACCCACTGACGACATACTTAACGAATAAACATGACAAATGACGGAACCCTTCCTTAGAGAAGGGTTTTTTAGATTCTTAAATTGACATTGTCTACTTTTAGTGTAAAATTACACTTGTAATATATTAGGAGGTGATTATGTTGGAAAACACTTCAACGCCATCCGCTGCCATTTCTACTGGAGTGGTGACGGTTGTACTTGCACTTGTTGCATCGTATCTTACTCCATCGTTTTTGAAGGTCGGCATCATCTGGGATATCGTCGCATTCTTAGTCATCGGCATCGCGACGTTCAGTTTTACATATCACTTTTATCAATCGAAACGATTCACATATTGGCAATACATTTCCTGCTATATCGTCGTCTGCCTGCTCTTATTCACCGTGTTTCTCGGTATCTCATGGATTCTGATCTTCATTAGCTCGGCGTCACTTTGAGTTCTATGAATAGGAGGGAAAAAATCATATGCAAAAATCTGAATTTATTGGACAGGTCTCTCGAAAAATAAAATTGATTCGTATTGAATCCCAGCATTCACAGGATGAGATGGCGAATTTACTTGGTATATCCAAAAAAACACTCATTCAAATCGAGAAGGAGCGAAATGAAGCGAGTTGGTCGACCGTAGTGACGCTATGCGCCTTATTCAATGAGAGTGAGATCCTCATCCATTTAATCGGTGATGACCCGGTCGAGTTTGTCAAACTGATTGCGACCGCGAACACATATGAACCGAAAGAAAAGACGCTCGGAGGACGTGTTTTTTGGCACGCAATTGAGGCAGGTCCCCACTTCATTCTTCAGCAAAATATCATCAGCGGACATTATCGTATCATCGACCTCGATCATGTGAGGTGGTACAGTACGTTTGATGCGGAAGATGCCGAACAGGTAAGGTCGAAGTTGGAACATCAGCGTGAGGTTTCAGATGACACGAAAGCATAAAGATTTGGTGATGGCTTTCAGTCTAATTGTCATAACAATCGTCTACTTTTGGCAGATGCCAAACATCGCGTATGACTACATTTGGTTAGTTGGCACAATCATTTTACTCGTCCTCTCGTCTATATCGATCACGCGCTTGATTCAATCATACGTTCCACTTTCTTTGATAAAATTCGTCCTGATTAGCGTGATTTTTTTCCTTTTACTCTGTTGTCTGTTGATCACCATGTTTTATGTCGTAGCGCTTTACCAGATGAATCACTTATAACGAATTGGAGGGTTTCCTATGAGATTTTATGTCGGTTCAAGTTTTGCGAATATCGAAGAAGTACGGTTCATCCGTGATGAGCTGAAGGCCCTCGGTCACACCCATACGTATGACTGGACTCAGAACGAACGCGCCACATCGATTGATGCATTACGCTCGATTGGCGAAGAAGAGGTTTCTGGAATTCAATCAGCGGACTTCGTTGTCATCCTGTTGCCTGGAGGCAAAGGCGCACACGTCGAACTCGGGATTGCTCTCGGGATGAATAAACACGTTTTCCTTTACGATTTGGGTGATCAAATGATGAATATGGAGGAGACGAGCACGTTTTATCATGTTGATGCGGTACAACGCTTGGAGGGACCGTTCAACGACGTTCCTCGACAAATTCAACATCAATTGAAGTCCTCTAATCACGCTTGAGCCGATGCCCTTTATTCTCGGCGGAGTGCAGCCTACCTAGTCCATGTAATACTTACTCAGCTTTGTTCAATTAATGTTTATTTAGTTTGTACTTCAATTAATCAATCATACCTAATTGCATCACCAAATGTTGAATCTCAGCACTTAAAAAATCAGTCAACTCGACCAATTCTTCCTCAGATGGAAACAAGGATACGCCTGCTACTCGATAAGTTTCAGGGACAGAAGCAGTACCACCTAAAGCTAGTGCGTTCTTATACTTTTTCAGAGTGTTGACTGGATGTTGCTTATACTGCATATACATGCGAAGTGCAGCAATCTGAGCGAGCGCATATTCTATGTAATAGAATGGTGTTTCAAAAAGATGAATGACACGCAGCCACTGTTTACCCTTTACATCTCTCACATCGTTCCAATCAATCAAATCAGTATCATATTGATCAACCAAGCATTTGAAGATATCATCAAATGAATCTATATTCTTTTCTGGACCATATAGGCTGTGTTGAAACTGATCCACGATGAAAACACTTGGCAAAAATTCGATAATCAATCGAAACTGTTCCAGTTTAGCTTGAATGAAAGCTCGTTCATCTGAAAAGATAGTTGTCCAATGGTCCATCGAAAATAGCTCTAGTGACATGGCTGCGAATTCGCCGACTTCAAACGAAATGGTTTGCGCTTCGAAAAATAGGTGTTGCTGTGAGAGATCATGGTGGATGGCGTGACCCATTTCATGCAATAACACAACGTAGTCATCAAATCCGCCGAAACGGTTCATAAAAATGAAAGATGATTTTGAGTCGGGTAAAGATTCACAAAATCCACCTTCAGCTTTATTCGATCGAGGTGATAAATCGAGATGGCCCTTCGCACACATGTCTCTAAACAGTTTTTCAAAGTAGGGATCGACTTCATTCAAGATTCGTTCCGTTCCACCGATTAAATCATTCGACGAAACGGATAGATCGTGATGATCCGAAAATGGAGAAATGAATGAATCCCATGGCGAAAGTTTCGATTTCTTCAATTCCTTTGTCTGTAGCTTCTGGAACGAGCGGCGAAGTGGCTCAAAATGTTTACTCACTTGATTCGCAAATCGCATACAATCCTCGGCATCATAATCTAGACGACCTAGCTTCATGAAGGCTAGGTCACGGTAACTCTTATCATTTAAGCGTTGCGCCTGCTGTTCCCGATTTTGAATAAGACTTTTCAAGCAATCAGTAATGTCATCCTCTTTTGAGACATACGCTTTATACATATGCGTAAAAGCTTGTTTACGGATGGATTCATCAGCATCGTATAGGTCTCCTTGAAGTTCCGCAATCGATCTAGAATCATCTATCGGATCAGTCAATTGACCAATTGTTTGCAAATACCTCTGTATGAGTTGATCCTCTTCAATCAATAAATCAACATTCTCTTCATGATAAAGACTCATCCGATTTCGCATTAGGCGAGTGACATGGTGTTCATCCTCAATATACTGTAAGGCAATTCGTGAAACATGTCTTTTCAGCTCATTGAGTTCAGGTTTTATAATGGTTAGAACATGATGTTGTCTTTGATTTGCTTCATCGCTATTGATGTCTCGCTGAACGTCAATATAGCTCTTTGTGACATATTCATCATATTTTCCAATCAATGCTGAATATTTCGATATGAATCCATCTAACTGATCAGAATCAATTTTATGAATAGTCGCAAGTACTTGGTTCGTCTCTTTTATTTCTTTATAGTCGATCAACACTGCACCTCGATTCCTAGTTAATTTTCTATATTATGGTTATAACCAAAATTATTGTTCCTTATATTTTCACAATATGCTATCCTTACGAAAATGATCTGACAAACGCGATGAAGAGAACAGTACATCAATGAATCTTTCGTAGAGAGCTCCGTCTGGTGAAAAGGAGTAAAGAACGTTGGTCGAAACAAACCTCTGAGCAGCGCCATGGAACTCCCCCCGAGGGATATGGCGACGGGCACTCCCGTTATAGAGTTGAGGTATAGTCCGACTCGTTCGGCAGTACCGAATAAGGTTCGTGCGGTGACGTGCGGACGAACAGGGGTGGCACCACGATGAGAATCTCGTCCCCAAGAATTCGTTCTTGGGGGTGGGATTTTTTTGCGTTCCGAAAGTGATCAAAAATTGAAGGAGTGATTGACTTGAACTCGTTTCGAAAAACCTCTGCGCTGCTTCTCGTCAGTGTCGGAATCTCAAACCTCGGTGCCTGGGTATACTTCATTGCACTCAACCTGATTGTCCTAGAAATGACTGGTTCGCCATTTGCTGTCTCAGTTCTCTATGTGTTAGTTCCGCTCGCCTCGCTCATCTCGAATCTTTGGTCAGGTAGCCTGATTGACCGAGTCGATACGAGGCGACTGATGATGTTATTGGATGGTTTACGAGCGTTCCTCGTATTCAGCTTAGGCTGGATTGATTCACTGTGGCTCATCTACGGAATTGTCTTTCTCCTCAATGTAATGAGCTCGCTATTCGAATCATCGAGTCTGGTCTACATGACGCAACTCGTACCTGCCTCGAATCGACAAAAGTTCAATGCGATGAAGAACTTTGTGCAGTCATCCGGATTTATTTTAGGTCCAACAATTGCCGGACTACTCTTCCTAGTTGGGAGTTCAACAACTGCAATTTTCGTGAATGCGTTCGCACTCGTTGTCTCGGTCGGAATGTTGTCGCGCCTTCCGTCCCATCATCGAACGAATGTATCTATTGAACCCTTCTCCGTCCGATTAATTATCGAAGATTGGAAAGTCGTCATCCGATTTGCATCGAATGCTAAATACGTGACGCTCATCTATGGATTGTTCTGTGTCATGACCATCTTCATGTCTGGGCTCGATTCCTTGGAGGCGTCATTCGCGACCCAAGTCCTTCACTTGTCTGAGAGCCGATATGGATTTCTCGTCAGTATCGCTGGGATTGGAATTATCGTTGGGTCACTCATCAATTCAAGATGGAGTCACCGTTTATCCTTATCGTTTTGTATTGGATTCGGGGCAATCATGACACCAGTCGGCTATCTCCTGTTCGCAGGCTCTTCTTCGTTCACGATGGCTTCCATCGGATTTTTTATTCTGACGTTCGCGCTTGCGTTCGCCAATACCGGATTTTTGTCATTCTATCAATACCATGTTCCTGTGGAAATCATGGGCCGGTTCTCTGGTGTCATCAATGTGGCAGAGTCGCTATTCGTCATCCTGCTCACATTCGGGATTGGACTCCTTGCCGAAATGGTCGGGATTCGCCCAGTCTATCTCGCATTCTCGATTGTCTTCTTCCTCGTTGGTTGTTACACCATATATGTCATTCGCGACCGCTCGAAACGGGAGTATTTCATACACAATCAAATTGAAGAAGCGTCTTAAGTCATGAGCCGGTCGTTTTTATGCGACCGGCTTGTTCGATTCGATGTATGGCTTCGATGATTGTGTCTGGTCGCTGTAAGTGAATTTGATGACCAGTTTTTTCTGCGATGATGAGTTCGGATTGATTTGATAATCTTAACTGTTGATAGATGAGTTCGTGCCATGTCTCTTCTAACAAGCGAATTTCTGCCTCAGGAGAACCTCCATTTATTCCTTCCTGAATCATCGCTTCATGGTCTCGGCCGATGACAATTAACGGAATCGATGAAAATGTGCCCATCTTTTTGATGATAGAGGCATCGTCGCGCCAGAATGATTCTTCTTCCAACATCGTTTTGTATAGCGTAGGTGATTGATAAAAGTTTCTGAGACGGTCAATTGCATCTGATGAGAGGTTTTTCTGTTCGTCTGACCACTCAGGCTGATGGATTTTCTTTAGTTCTTCTTTTGAAAGGATTGCATAGGAGTGACACATCGTTCTCCAATCTCCATCTGAATATTGACGATCCATTTCAGGCGTCTCCAACTTATCTAATAAAGTAAGATCATGGGAAGTGGAATCGACTAGTACGACCCCGCTTACTTTATTCGGAAAAACTTTGGCCATATGTTGTGCACACAAACCTCCGTACGAATGACCGACTAATATGATTGGTTGATGTAGCTGAAGGGCATCCAACAATTTAACACATTCCAAAATGTGTGATGCTGTTCGACTCGAACGATTGTTCATCTCACTCTCACCATAACCTGAACGATGATAAAGCAATACTTGATAGGACTCGCTTAATTGTTCAGAAAGAGAAACCCACTCTTCGAATGAACCTCCCATTCCTGTCATCACCACGATGAGGCGTTCCCCGGAACCGAATAATCGATATTCCATGTCATATCCATTGACTTCAATCACTCTATTCATACACTCCACCGTTTAATCAGCTCAAGATCCTCCGGAAATGTATGGTTCAACCGTTCTAATTCATGAATTGAACACCATTTGACTTCATCGATGTCCGAGTCGATGATTGCGGTCGACACTCGCTCCTCACACGTTGCCAAGAAATAATGCGTCTCGACTTGATCATTTGAAAGGATGGCTCGTTTGATATGTAATAGTCGATTCACAGAAATGCGATATCCCGTTTCTTCGAACACTTCACGCAGGCAACACTGTTCAGGAGTTTCCCCTTCTTCTAAACCACCTGATGGCAAACTCCATTGTTGTATGTCGCGGTTTTTCACAAGAAGGATTTTCTTTTCTTCATTGATGCATAAGGCAGCCGAACCAATCCATTTTTTCATCCATTCATACCTCCCTTTTTAACAAGTTGACCAATTAATTGATAATCGAATGAGTGCTCAATCGCGTCAATCACACCGTGCACAATTTCCTCATGCGTCAACCAGCGAAAGTTCTCACCATCCTGCTTCGCACCTAATTGAACTTGTCGGTACGTTTGTTGTTCGTTTATACATAAAGCCCTTTTCTCCTGTTCGGAGTTCGCCTGGTTCCCTAAAATATGTAGAACATCTGCATGTGAGGAATGATTCAAGATGATTTGCATCGCCTTCCCGGAGTCCCGGTGTACCCATGCGATGATTTGTTTGAATGGTCCGTACCGCTTGATCGATTCTTGTAGCCCTTTTGATAAATCCTGTTCGCTACGATAATCAAGTAGTAGTGAATGACACGTTTCAGGGTTTCGTCGAACGACTTTTGCCATTCTTTCCGGGTCTCGCCCGATGACAGTGACAAGATGTTCGCTTGCCAAACAAGATGTGACTTCAGCTAACATTCCGGTACCACCGACAATTAAAACATGTTTCTGGTTCATATCATCACCTCATTTCCATTATACACCAATCAATGAACTCTCTTTCTGTAAAGAAGTGTTTTGAAACATTGGCGTATTTTCAAAAATATCCCGTTATTCAATTAAAGAATCACTTATAATGAATCAAGTGTACGAATCGGTTTGAATCATCACTATTTCGGAAAATGGATAATAGTGTTACTATTACAATTTATTTCTTTTGGGAAGGGGGAGATGAGATGCGACATTGGTCTGCCACGTCACTTCAACTGATTGCGCTCATCGTTGGCTCATTGATCGTCAGTACTCTATTGTCTTCTGTTCTGATGATGAACAATCTACCGGTCTGGTGGATGATTTGTATCCCTGTCCTCTTTCTTTCAACGCTACTCATACACCGAGCCTCTGGAGTCCTGATCGCGTTAGGGTTCGGCGCTTACTTTTTAATCATGATGTCCGGCTATACGTATCCCGTCCTTAAGCAATTCATTATTCTTTTGTTGTTAGCGATGTTGACGAGTCTTGCTTACTTGCTTCAAGTCGGTCTTTTTCGCTCTCAATTTGCGTTGAGCGTCGCAGAAGCGAGAGTCAGTCAATTAATTGCTGTCGATCCTGAGACAGGGTTTGATAATCGTAATCGATTCTTCATGGACCTTGAAGCAGAGCGGGATCGATTGATCCGAAACGGTGGGACGTTCGTCGTCACATTCGTCACATTACCTCTCCTAAATGATTTCGAAAAACGTTATGGACAATCCGAATATGAATGGTTTTTAGATTATTTCAGCGACGAATTACATGAAGCGACACGACGGACCGATAAAAAATATCGGGTCGCCTCAGATACGTTTGCCATCCTCTTTCCTCAAACCACACTCGTAAAGGCACAAATCGTTCATGAACGCATCAAACCACTGTTACAAGGATACTCTCGTCTAGATGGCGAACCACTTACTATTGATTGTTTAGATAAATCATTTGAAGTGACCTTAGAGAATTCATTTATGAGTTTGGATGAGATTCGGATGTACTTGAGTGAAGACGAAAAAAAATGAGTTCAGGAATGAACTCATTTTTTATTCATATGGATGCTCAGTTCATGATTCTCATCGATTTCAATGACATATTGTCGATTGATGGTCAATTGAATAGGACTCGGGATCGACAGCTTTGGTGAAAACAGCCACACATGACCTGGAGGCACCAACAATATGTATGTATCGCTGTTCGGTGCGCCTAAAAAATTGAGGTGATGCTCATCAATCGGTTTGCCGTCTCGGCGGTGAATCTCGATATTCGTAAGTTCCTGTGCGACATGTAGCGGGTCTACTGCAGTCAAGCTCATCTCGCCGATTCCAAGAAAATCATCAGTAGAAAATACCTCTGCATCACTTTCTCGGTTAATCGAGTGTCGAGCAATCAATTCGACGACATTCTCGTCCGCATCGTAAAAATAAAGTGACGAGGCATCAATCCCTTCAAAATAAATCTCATCCTCCCCATCTTCACGTAAAAGTGAGACACGTGATTTGATCCATTCTTTCGCTTCTTTGAATCGATTGGACGGGATATTAATGGCGAAATGATACTGTCGCTCTTGAACGGTCGCTGCCTCTTGAAACACCAGCGTATCTTCACCTAGATTGATTCGAAAACTCGTCGAGTCTTCTTCAATGACTGATAATCCAAGTTTTTCCGTATAAAAACGTTTCATTTCGTCAAGCCGGTTCGTGTAAAGCATCGTTTCTGTGATTCTCATGAAATCTTCCCTCACATTCCTCATCACTATTCTTCATCCCTTTACTTGGTCATTCATTTGTATTTTTTATATGCTGCCGAACTCATATCTATGCCTAACAGCTCGTTACAAATGGCCTGACTCCTTTATTCATCACCTTCAACGAGTCGGAAAATATCATCGACCCTCGACCTCGTGATGCCATTGCGCTGCTCGATGGCAAGAGAATGATTCGTCGGTTCGAGTTCGATCAACGGGCGTAGTCCGACTTCACGCATATGGACATTCGTTTTTAAATTGATGGTGTCCGGATAGATGGGAAGGTCTGTCGATAGCCAGCCGAACATCGGGTCGAGGTCAACACGAGCGGGTTCATCCCATGAATCGATGACTTTGAAAAAGTTATCCGGACTGAGTGATACCCAGACGGTCCAGATGAATGGATTCTCTTCCCCAATGACCGGAATCTCAAGGCATCCGTAAATGAAGAAGTGGGCTTCATCGAGGACACATACATCATCTGTCAATACGACACGTTTTTTCATCTCACGTGTTGTCATTCCATTTAGAACTGTTGGCATCCTTGATCCAAAACCAACTTCACTTTCTGTATTCCTGCCACATTTTGAGCAAGTACAATTTTTGTTGTGTTTTCGTTTGAATGGGTATCTCATACATTCTCTCTTTCTATTATTAAGTTAAAATACGGTATGTGAAATAACAAAATGCTAATAATATTATAATAGGTCAGACAATCATTGTACCTTTTGAAACAGTATCTAACACTCTCGTCCTCGTATCATTTTTCGATAGAAACACTTCTTCACCCTTTTCATCATAACAATACGCGATTGGTATCGATACACCACAATTTCGATACGACCCATCCGCGTGACTCGTTCCGATAATCATCGCTTTACGTTCCATCGCAATCTTTCTCGCTTCTTCGGACCACTCCATGAATTGTTCTTCACTAAACATCCCGACCCCGATTGGATTGAATATGATTGATAGATGCTCATGATTCTTTAATCCCTCTACCCCCATAAAAATCTCCCTGCAAAGTAAGTATCCGTATTCCTCCGCTCCGTCCTTGACACTTGATGGCATGAACAAGCGCACACTTTCAGGTGTTTTCCGTCGCGTTAACAGCGTTTCACCTTTCTTATTTACAATGAGGACCCGATCTTTATTCGTATCATCCCGATAACCTAAAACAATTGCCGTCTTGAATGCACTAGCTAACTGACGGATCATATCTAATTCTGTATATGTACAATATCCCTCCGGATAGAGAATCAAGTCTACTGTCGGGTTCGCCTCAACCTCTAGCTTTAATTGCTTAAGATCTTGCTCCATTTTAGGTTGTCCAATTAATATATTCATCATTACTCCTCCGTCTCATTGCCCACGTCTGCTATTTATATGTAAGTGAGATGGTAGAACGTACCTCACTATGAAGTTCAACATTGATATCCTGTTTTCATAATACTATCAATCATCTGATTCATTCCTATTCAATTGTCACAATCACATTCCCAACTTTTTTCCCTTGATCGACATATCGATGTGCCTCGACAATCTCATCCAGTGGATAAACTGAATCAATAACGGGTTTCAGCTCTCCTGCTTCAAACAATTCGTTCAAGAACCTCAAATCCTCTTTTCGTTCACTCGCTGGCCCCTGTCCCGCAACAGAACGGAATGACCCGTTCTCCGCAACATGTTTTCGAGCCAATCGCCTATCGATTTTTCCAGACGCATCAAACACCACATCATACGTACCCAATTCGCGGTCGTAGCCTTCTTTCGAATAATAGACGACCACATCTGCCCCGAGTCGCTTTACGAGCTCCACATTCCGCTCATGGCAAACTGCTGTGACATGTACGCCGAAATGTTTTGCAATCTGTACGGCAGTGGAGCCGACTGCACCTGAGCCACCATAAATCAAAACATTTGTCGCCCGTTCGATGTTTGCTTTCCGTAAAAAATGTAATGAGGTCGTCCCTCCGAACGGAAGTGCCGCCGCCTCGATAAAGCTGGCATGCTCGGGCATCTGAACCACACATTTCGATTCGTTCACACAAGCAAACTCCCCATATCCACCAAACCTCATCCCGGTGAGCGCATAGACGTTCTCCCCTACTTGAAAGCTCTTTACACCACTACCGACCTCTACCACTACACCTGCCAACACGACTCCAAGAATCGGTTGTCTTGGCGCCTTGAGCCCCATAACTATCCGCATCGGTAGTTGTCCGAGTACAGGAACGTCCAGTGCGCGAAGTCTTCGATCTCCTGAGTGAACGGCCGATGCATGTACTTGAATCAGTAGCTCATTGCTTTTGGGTTTCGGGCGGTCTACGTCTTGAATGACGAACACTTCTGGTCCCCCATACGCCGTACAAATCGCAGCTTTCACGTTGATTCACTCCTTTTCTGATTTGTCACTTCTTTCTGTTATATACGTTCCCGCAATCATGAGGGTTCAGTCGATTTGGCATAGAAAAACCAGATGACATCATAAGATATCATCCGGTTCATTCTTTAATGATACACTCGCATCTACGAGAGAAAACGGATTGTCGAGCGACGCGGCTGCTGCTTCTGATTGTGCGATGTTTATTTCGGTCACCATCGGTTCTTGTCGACGTAGACGGAACGCCCGTTCGAGTCGACTGGTCAATAAATTAAAGATAAAGATCAACGCCGCGAGCGCAATCGCAGGGATCAGGAATAGATGATTTGTCATCCATGTCATCGCTGTGAATTGTCCGAAATAGTATCCAAACATCGAAGACCATTCATAAATCGTCGGCATGACTCCTTCATGCAAAAGAACAGTCCCTCCAAAGAAGATTCCAAACAATGAAAGATGAATGAGCAACATGAGCGTCTGTACGAATTGTTGCATAAATACGATGACAAGCGTCGGAATCAGATGGGGCAAGAGATGAAGTTTCACGCGATGCCAGACGCTGCCACCAAGTGTCTGGGCAACAATCATAAACTCTTGTTGTAACAATTGACGAATCTCCGTGATGAGATATAGCGTGACGGCAGGTAATCCGAGAACGACTAAAACGATTAGCTCAATCTTCACCCGATCCCATAGTGGAGGCACTTGTGTCGAATCCCAAAAAATCATCGTCGAGGCGAGCATCATCAATGCGAGTAAAGATATCGGCAAAATCAAGAATCCATCGAGCAACGTTTTAAAAAAGTGATTCAATCGCGCTCCTCTAAAAGCAAGCGGTATCCCTATCAATAAGCCGATGACCATTCGTCCAAGTGCGACAATCGCACAGATACTAACGGTCCATTTAAATCCTTCCACGAGCATCTGAAATAAATCATATCCAGCATTGTCTGTCCCGAGCCATTGATATTTCGAAGGTTCTAGTGGTGGTATTCCGATGAGTCTCCCTTCATCCGAGTACAGCATAAGCGTTTGATCTACGTTCCCATCACGAAACACGGTATTTCCAACACTCATCAGCAATAGACCCGTGACAATGACAAAGCAGAAGATAAAAATCGGGTCACGCATTAATACGCGTCGCATCAAATCCCTCCTTTCCATGCATTCGGAATAATCCATTCAATCAGTAAATCCAACAGAAAAATCGGGATATAGATGACGAATAAAATGACGAGCAAGATCTCCATCTGTGGGTTGTAGACGGCGAATCGAAACAGTCCCTGGACGTTGAACAAATATTCAACGATGAGAAGTGTCGATAAGATGGTGATGATGTTTGAACGAAAAAAGAGGTAGAAGCGATAGATGATGTTCGGCAACAAATGCTTCCAAAACAGCCCTCTAGGTTGAATCCCTTTCGCTTGGGCAAGCTCAAGGTAAGGGATGGCCTCTTGTTCATGGATATGGATGGTCAGCCATTTGATAAAGAAGAATAACGTTGTCAGTGTCAATGTGACAATCGGTAGAAATCGTATGTATTCTGCGAACCCACCAGCTACTTCGATTCGGTCAAACCCTGTTGCTCTATGTATAGAAATAGCAAGAAACTGTGAGAAGATTAACCAAAATAAATCAGGCACCATCTCGAGCGTCTGACTCGTTTGGTGCAGGACGGTGCGAACCCGCCTGCCGCTCCGATAATAGTAGTAGGCATACAGGAGACCAAGTATGGTCGACACGGCGAGCGCCGTCGTAAAAATGATGACCGACTCTTTGACGAGCGGTCCAAGTGCAGGTAATAAAGGTAAATCTGTTTGAGCGGTGACATTGTAGTATGTAATCTCATCAAGCTTTTGGAGTTGGTCCAGCTGTTGTTGGATGCCGTTCCAGTAACTCGTCAGACTAAAATCTGTTTGAACGACGAGCGTCGGTAGCGCACTGATCGCAATCAAGACAAAGAATGCGATGACAAGATGTGCAGATTTTCGTGCAAAATAGGCCATAGTTCTGTCTCCTTTAGATGAGATATCTCAATCATAAGTGTGGAAAGATTCTCGTTATTCCTTCATTTTGTAAAGGGAATTATATCCAAAGACACTTTCCATTGATTCTAGCATAACTATTATGTGAATAGAAACAATTTTCAGAAATCATGATGGAGAATGATGTATGCTATGATGGATTTATAGAAATATTTAGGGGGTTGAAGCATGTGGATTATTTTTGGATTAGCTGCCATCGGGGCCACGCTATTGAATTTGACTGTCTTTATGATGGAGAAAGATTACAAACTGCCAATGGCGATTGCGCTGTCCTTGACTGCTCTCACGCTATGCGCCGAGTATAGCTTAATCAATATGTGGGTCGAAGCAGAGGACTGGGCTGCCTTAAAGGATGTGGTGCCCGGAATGTCACGCGCATTGTGGTTCTTGACGATTGCGGCGATTTTCTTGAATCTCCTTCCGATATTTTTAGAGAACATTCGTCAAAAAAGATTCTCTTCCGATAAAAAACAATCCGATTGATTATTGGAATACTTCCATCTCAATCGGATTTTTTACTTTTTTGTGAGTAAGTCGAAAACAACAGCTCGCCGTCCTCAGACCTCAACTCATAATCAATTCCGTTTTGAAACTGCTTCGTCATCGTCGCGCGACATGTAAAAACATGCCCCGGACCATATGCAACATCCGGAATTTCCTTGAAGCCGTACGCCCGCTCGCCGAACCATAGCTTCACGTTCGATGAACCCTTCGATGATCGGTCATCGACGACATAACATTCTCCCGTCTCGACAATGTAATTCGTCGTCATACGGTCGTACGTCTCCATACCTGCCATTCCAAGTACAAGAAAAGAACAAAAAAATGCGAGAACGGCTTGACCTAATTTCACACGATTGCGTGTTTTCCGCCAATCTATCCAATAGATGACAAGAGAAGCCAGACACAATAATCCAATGAACCAATAGAATACAATTTCCAACAACCCAATCACCTCAATTTATAATACGAATTTCCTCGAAAAAAGATTCGAAGCTTCTCACAAAAAAACTCGACACACGTCGAGTTAAGTCGTTTCATACTCCAGCTTTCGCTTTTGCCAAGCCACGAGCAGGATGCTGATGATGACGAGTAGGAACCACGAAGACAGTTTTCCTAAATCAACGATGGCCCAACCGTTCAACTGGTCCGGATACGCCCAGCCGTTGTAAAAGGTCACAATATTTTCAGCGAGCCAGATGAAGCAGGCAATCAAGAAGAACGACAGCACGACCGGCATCTTGAATCGCCGATCATCGAGTTTGTACGAGACAACCGAGCGGCCAAACGCCAAGAAAATGAGTGCGATCAATAGCCATCGCAAATCTAGCCAAACATGGTGCCAGAAGAAGTTGAAATAAATCGCAATGCCTAGTCCGAAGGCGATGATCGGGTTAGGCATCTTCGTAAACTGTAAATCGAGACGACGCCACGCTTGAACGACATAACTCCCGACGCTCGCATACATAAAGCCCGCATAGAGCGGGACGCCCCATACTTTTGTGAACGCCTCATCCGGATAGCTCCATGACCCCATCTGTACTTTGAATAGCTCAAGTCCAAGACCGATGACATGGAACCAGCTGATGACTTTCACTTCTTCGATTGTTTCAAGTCCTGTCTTTACGAGGAACACTTGGACGAGCACACACCAGATAAATAAGACATCGTAACGGGGAAACGGCAACTCTACAAATTTCGTGACGGCGAGTGCACCGAAGATGGCGACTGGAAAAATACAACTGAGTGCCTGTTCGTAAGCGAAAATAAAGAGATAGCGGATGGGTTCCATCGATTGATCCTACCTTTCTATATATTCGTATAAGAAAGAAGACTCTCCGTCATAAAAACGTGGGTCAAAGACGCCGAGCCGTTCTTCATTTGCCACGATGACAACGAACGGTGACCATTTAGTCAATGTGAGTGCCTCTTGATTCGCTTCAAACAATGGTTCAAGACTCACTTGTTCGTCAGACGTCAAGTTGTATTGCAAGGTTGCTTCTTGATAAATGGAGTCTTTAAAAAGCGATACGGTTTCGTCAGTCTTCGTGATGACGGTGAACTGCGTCGGGATAAAAGAAGCCGAGAGCGCCACTTCGTCATATTCATCTGCATATGCCTGATACAAGTAAGCTCCTTGCGCACTTTGAATCGCGACATATAGGACGAGGCAAGCCCATGCATACCGATACGTCTTATAGCGCACTTCTTGTTTACGGGCTACGAGCCAGGCGACCAAGAAGATGCCCCAATAGACAAAGTCGACAATCGGGATCACACCGAATGTGATCCTCACGTCCGAGATCGGTTCGAAGTAGCCAGTCCCCCACGCATTGAACAAGTCAGATGTGTTGTGTATGAATACAGACAACAGAGCCCACCAAAAATAACGGATGTCCGTCACTTGAAAGAGAAGACGAACGAGTATGTAGATGAGCAGTGCGAAGAGCGGGACGAGAAAGATGGAGTGGGTGATGCCGCGGTGCCACATCTGATACATTCCTTCCGTGTCCCATAGTCTTGAAATCACATCACTGTCCGGGATTTGACTCCCGACGAGCGTCGTGACGAATAAGGCTCGTTTTTCATGTTGTTGTAAATCACGTTTATCGGCTGCACCATATAGCGTTAGACCGAATAACGTATGTGTAATCGTATCCACGTTCTACCTCCATAGCGAAAGAGACATCTCCCAATCAAGGATGATGTCTCTTCATGTTAGTTCTCTTTATCCATTTTCATGGCGCGTCTTGCGACGATCGTTACGAAAATGACAGCGACAATCGGAATGATCAATGGCATCCAATTCAACATCCGCCTGTCCCCCTTCATTAAGTGTCGCAAGCAGTATAGCACATCTGATTACTCGATGGATGAATGAATGCTTGTATTCTCATAAGTATTTGCCATTTTTTCAATCGTTGCCTTCATATGGTCGCGAAGCGTGAGTGGTTCAACGACTTCTACTTGTGCCCCTAAAGAGAGCAACCAGTAAATGAATCCGTCAGACACGGCCGCATCGAAACGGATGAGGAAGCGTTCTTCATGTTCAGACACAGAGACGTCTTCTCCTAACTTATCGAAGATGACCGGAAGAACGCGCTCATCGACCGACAAGACGATTTGCTCATCCAAGCCGTTGTACATATTGAAGGACTTTTGGTAGTAGTCATCTGGAAGATGGTGTTTCGGACGAATGGTGCCGTCCTCTACAATCTCGGAGTTGACGATTCGGTCGACCCGATAGTTCCGAACCTCTCCGATCGATTCATCGATGCCAATCAAGTAATACTGTTCGTGATTCCAATGCAAGTCGATTGGATTGATGACGTACCGCTCTCCTTCACGACGGAGCGGGAACGTCCGCTTCGTCACGTCGAATCCGATGACATCCGTATATTGGAACGAGATGGCTTTCCGTTCATGAATCGCTCGCTGAATGCGGTCGATATGGTATGGAATCTGTCCGTGTTTTTTCTTCGGTGTCTTAATGATTGATTGTAACGTCTGCGCCTCAGGATTGCTCGTCAGCATTTGAAGCTTTTCAACGATCTCTTCGGTCACGTCTTCTGAGATGAATTTGGCTGCGACGATGGCATCGACCATCATTCGAAGTTCGTGAATCTCGAACAAACGAGCAGAGTGCCAATATTTTTTGGCGAGACCATTCTTCTCCAATTCATCCTGCACTTCAAACCCCGAATTATTCAGTGCTTGGATATCGTCTTTCACCGATTTTTTTGCTAACTTAGAAGTATCTCCAATTGTTGACAAGTATTCGAGCAAATCTTCTAGTGTTTTAGGATTTGCTTCGTCCGTGTAACGTTCGAAGAAACGCCGAACTTCAAGTAACCGCTCTCGGTTATTCACGGTTCTATCCCCTTTCATTTCTATATCTATAATATGTATAAACAGACATTATCATTTTATTTCCACGAAATAAAGGTATTTTCCATTACAAACTGTTTAAGGAGGCGCCATCTGAAGTGAAATATTACGCACACGTCGACGGCTCAAAAATTGAATATATAGACCGTGGTCACGGTCCTGTGATCGTACTGATTCATGGGACCCAGTCATCGAGTTTAGAACCATACCATGTGGACCAGCTCGTTTTGTCCGGTTTTCGGGTCATAGTCCCATCTAGACCCGGATATGGAGAAACACCGTACTCTTTTTCAGCATCTCCTCAACTCTTTGCATCCCGACTCGCTCACTTGATGCAAATGCTAGAAATTGATCAATATCATGTTTATGGCATCTCTGCCGGAGGACCGACCGCAATTGAGCTCGCTTCTCAAAACCAACGTGTACGAAGCTTGACGCTAGCTGCGGCTGTAACGAGTGTCGTCGATTTTCCGTATCGGGACACAGTCAGCAGAAATATTGTCCAACCCGCATTCATCGCACTTCAATACATCATGAAACAATTCATTGCTCGTGCCATTCAAAAACATCCGTTCGAAGCGACGGCACGCATGATTCAATCGACGAGTGTGTTGGCACTTGAGACGATTCGAGAAGAGGTGTCTCCTTATGACATCTTCCTCCTCAAGCGTGTCGCCAATCAAATGGCGTTTGGCCTTGGGGCCCAGTTCGATTTGAAACAGCGTGTATCGAGCGAAGTCTTACTCGGTGTGACGTGTCCGACCTATATCATTCACTCGAAAAATGACAAAGCCGTCCCCTTACGCCATGCTCATTATGCGAAGCGGTTGATTCCCCATGCTCAGCTAACGATCCTGAACAGCCCGGGACACCTCATTTGGGTCGGACGGCAAGCGAGAAAATCAGAGCGACAAATCGAACGGTTCATTCGATTCAACTCGTAAGCATCTCATAAAGAGGTGCTTTTTTTACGTATTTAACTGAATCAGGCGAGAATTCTCCCTCCTCTAAGCGTCTCGTGGCGTAGCCCGGCGTAGGCGGGAGATGAATCGTCCGGTCCAAAACTCTTCTCTCTCTGTGACAGATGTAGCGAACAAAAGTTCGTGATTCCGTCAGATTCTTCTTTCATCTCCGCGGGTATCGGATGAGGAGGACACATCACAATCTTCTGGAGGGAAGAGGGACGGACATGCTGAAAGGCTACAAATACAGGCTCCATCCGACGCCGGCACAGGCCGAGTTCCTCATCAAGACGATCGGTTGCGCCCGGTTCATCTACAACAAGCTGCTCGAGGACCGGATCGCCATCCGCGAGGAGGCGAAGGCGGGGAGCGACACGAAGCGGAAACCGGCGACACCCGCCTCCTACAAGCCCCTGTTCCCGTTCCTCGCCGAGGCGGACAGCCTCGCGCTCGCGAACGCGAAGCTGAACCTCGACAACGCGTTCGCGAAGTTCTTCGCCGGGACGG
>NZ_JACSKO010000017.1:0-625 GCF_018617635.1 Exiguobacterium sp. CH10 | reverse complement strand
TCGCTAGTAATCGCAGGTCAGCATACTGCGGTGAATACGTTCCCGGGTCTTGTACACACCGCCCGTCACACCACGAGAGTTTGCAACACCCGAAGTCGGTGAGGTAACCGTAAGGAGCCAGCCGCCGAAGGTGGGGCAGATGATTGGGGTGAAGTCGTAACAAGGTAGCCGTATCGGAAGGTGCGGCTGGATCACCTCCTTTCTAAGGAAAATGCCCGTGTGGCATTGCCCATCGTTCAGTTTTGAGAGACCAAAACCTCTCTATGAGGGCCTATAGCTCAGCCGGTTAGAGCGCACGCCTGATAAGCGTGAGGTCGGTGGTTCGAGTCCACTTAGGCCCACCATTTTTATGAACAATTCCAATACGGGGCCTTAGCTCAGCTGGGAGAGCGCCTGCCTTGCACGCAGGAGGTCAGCGGTTCGATCCCGCTAGGCTCCACTTTTGTTCCTTGAAAACTGAAGATTCATCAAGACATCAAAAACCAATTTCACATATGGTCCGCAACGGACCGTGTGTCTTAGACGCTAGATCAAGGTAGAAAGGGCGTACGGTGGATGCCTTGGCACTAGGAGCCGATGAAGGACGCGACGAACAGCGAAATGCTCTGGGGAGTGGTAAGTACAC
>NZ_JACSKO010000016.1:0-1025 GCF_018617635.1 Exiguobacterium sp. CH10 | reverse complement strand
TTCGTCCTGAGCCAGGATCAAACTCTCCAAAGAATTTGATATAGCTCTTAAATTGACGAAGCTTGCGCTTCATTCAAAAATTGTAAAACTTTTTTTGCCTCATCGTTCAGTTTTCAAAGTTCGTCTGTAAAAAAATAAAATTGGTGGAGCCTAGCGGGATCGAACCGCTGACCTCCTGCGTGCAAGGCAGGCGCTCTCCCAGCTGAGCTAAGGCCCCATATAAAAGTGATGATGGTCGGGAAGACAGGATTCGAACCTGCGACCCCTTGGTCCCAAACCAAGTGCTCTACCAAGCTGAGCTACTTCCCGTAAAAATGGTGCACCCTGAGAGATTCGAACTCCCGGCCTTTAGATTCGTAGTCTAACGCTCTATCCAGCTGAGCTAAGGGTGCGAGACGAATAATCATCATGGGAAAATATTAATGGTACCGAGGGCCGGACTTGAACCGGCACGAGGAAACCCTCGCAGGATTTTAAGTCCTGTGCGTCTACCAATTCCGCCACCCCGGCAAGGTATAATTTCTAGCGGTAGACTTTTTTAAAGATCAAATGGTGCCGGCGAAAGGATTCGAACCCTCGACCCTCTGATTACAAGTCAGATGCTCTACCAACTGAGCTACACCGGCAGGTGTAAATGGTGGAGGATGACGGGATCGAACCGCCGACCCCCTGCTTGTAAGGCAGGTGCTCTCCCAGCTGAGCTAATCCTCCAATATGTAGCCTGGCAACGTCCTATCCTCACAGGGGGAGATCCCCCAACTACTTTCGGCGCTGAGACGCTTAACTTCCGTGTTCGGCATGGGAACGGGTGTGGCCGTCTCGCTATCGCCACCAGACAAATATTATATTAACATTATCTTAACATAATGTCAACATGTTTTTTAAGAGATTGTTCTCTCAAAACTGAGGATTCATCAACACAAACCATAGACTAGATCAAAGCCTCGACCGATTAGTATCATTCAGCTCCACGTGTCACCACGCTTCCACCCATGACCTATCTACCTCATCGTCTCTGAGGGGTC
>NZ_JACSKO010000015.1:0-1264 GCF_018617635.1 Exiguobacterium sp. CH10 | reverse complement strand
CCCTGTAAAGTCTGGTGGCGATAGCGAGACGGCCACACCCGTTCCCATGCCGAACACGGAAGTTAAGCGTCTCAGCGCCGAAAGTAGTTGGGGGATCTCCCCCTGTGAGGATAGGACGTTGCCAGGCTTTATTTTTTTAAAAAAGTTATTGACTTTACATAAAATGACCTTTAAAATAGGTAAAGTCGATATGACTTAAAACGGTCCCGTGGTGTAGGGGTTAACATGTCTGCCTGTCACGCAGAAGATCGCGGGTTCGAATCCCGTCGGGACCGCCATTTTTAATTTAATATTTATGGCTTTGTAGCTCAGTTGGTAGAGCAAAGGACTGAAAATCCTTGTGTCGGCGGTTCGATTCCGTCCAAAGCCACCATATAACGCGCCGGTGTAGCTCAGTTGGTAGAGCATCTGACTTGTAATCAGAGGGTCGAGGGTTCGAATCCTTTCGCCGGCACCATTTTTTCATGGCGGTTGTGGCGAAGTGGTTAACGCACCGGATTGTGATTCCGGCATTCGAGGGTTCAATTCCCTTCAGCCGCCCCATTAAAATTTAATGAGCCATTAGCTCAGTTGGTAGAGCATCTGACTTTTAATCAGAGGGTCGCAGGTTCGAGCCCTGCATGGCTCACCATTTCTCATTAATTTTTATTACTAAATACGTAATTTCACATGCGGGTGTGGCGGAATTGGTAGACGCGCTAGACTTAGGATCTAGTGTCCTTGACGTGGGGGTTCGAGTCCCTTCACCCGCATCTCTAAAATACTTATGCGGAAGTAGTTCAGTGGTAGAATACGACCTTGCCAAGGTCGGGGTCGCGGGTTCGAATCCCGTCTTCCGCTCCATCTTAATACGCGGTCGTGGCGGAATCGGTAGACGCGCTAGGTTGAGGGCCTAGTGGTGGTTAACACCGTGGAGGTTCAAGTCCTCTCGACCGCACCATATGCACCCTTAGCTCAGCTGGATAGAGCGTTAGACTACGAATCTAAAGGCCGGGAGTTCGAATCTCTCAGGGTGCACCATTATTACGGGAAGTAGCTCAGCTTGGTAGAGCACTTGGTTTGGGACCAAGGGGTCGCAGGTTCGAATCCTGTCTTCCCGACCATTTAATTTTTGGTCTTTGAAAACTGAACGATGAGGCAAAAATAAGTTTTACAATTTTTTGAATGAAGCGCAAGCTTCGTCAATTTAAGAGCTATATCAAATTCTTTGGAGAGTTTGATCCTGGCTCAGGACGAACGCTGGCGGCGTGCCTAATACATGCAA
>NZ_JACSKO010000014.1:0-1364 GCF_018617635.1 Exiguobacterium sp. CH10 | reverse complement strand
TAGACTAGATCAAAGCCTCGACCGATTAGTATCATTCAGCTCCACGTGTCACCACGCTTCCACCCATGACCTATCTACCTCATCGTCTCTGAGGGGTCTTTCTTGATTGCTCAAAGGGAAATCTCATCTCGGAGGGGGCTTCATGCTTAGATGCTTTCAGCACTTATCCCGTCCGCACGTAGCTACCCAGCGATGCTCCTGGCGGAACAACTGGTACACCAGCGGTGCGTCCATCCCGGTCCTCTCGTACTAAGGACAGCTCTCCTCAAATTTCCTGCGCCCACGACGGATAGGGACCGAACTGTCTCACGACGTTCTGAACCCAGCTCGCGTACCGCTTTAATGGGCGAACAGCCCAACCCTTGGGACCTACTCCAGCCCCAGGATGCGATGAGCCGACATCGAGGTGCCAAACCTCCCCGTCGATGTGGACTCTTGGGGGAGATCAGCCTGTTATCCCCAGGGTAGCTTTTATCCGTTGAGCGATGGCCCTTCCATGCGGAACCACCGGATCACTAAGCCCGACTTTCGTCCCTGCTCGACTTGTAGGTCTCGCAGTCAAGCTCCCTTCTGCCTTTGCACTCTTCGAATGATTTCCAACCATTCTGAGGGAACCTTTGGGCGCCTCCGTTACTGTTTAGGAGGCGACCGCCCCAGTCAAACTACCCGCCTGACACGGTCCTCCAGCCGGATCACGGCTGCGAGTTAGAGACTCTATACGCAAAGGGTGGTATCCCAAGGGTGTCTCCACCGAAGCTGGCGCTCCGGCTTCACAAACTCCCACCTATCCTGTACATCGCGTACAAAGCCTCAATATCAGGCTGTAGTAAAGCTCCATGGGGTCTTTCCGTCCTGTCGCGGGTAACCTGCATCTTCACAGGTACTATGATTTCACCGGGTCTCTCGTTGAGACAGTGCCCAAATCGTTACGCCTTTCGTGCGGGTCGGAACTTACCCGACAAGGAATTTCGCTACCTTAGGACCGTTATAGTTACGGCCGCCGTTTACTGGGGCTTCGGTTCAGTGCTTCTCTTGCGATGACACATCCCCTTAACCTTCCAGCACCGGGCAGGCGTCAGCCCCTATACTTCATCTTGCGATTTAGCAGAGACCTGTGTTTTTGCTAAACAGTCGTTTGGGCCTATTCACTGCGGCTTATGTTGCCATAAGCGTCCCTTCTCCCGAAGTTACGGGACCATTTTGCCGAGTTCCTTAACGAGAGTTATCCCGCGCGTCTTAGAATTCTCATCTCGCCTACCTGTGTCGGTTTGCGGTACTGGCGCCGACCTCCTCACTAGAGGCTTTTCTTGGCAGCGTGAAATCCGGTGCTTCGCCCTACGGGCTCCACGTCACAGCTCAACCTT
>NZ_JACSKO010000013.1:0-1574 GCF_018617635.1 Exiguobacterium sp. CH10 | reverse complement strand
TGCCGGGCGGATTTGCCAACCCGACGGCCTCGCTGCTTGTCCGTGCACTTCCAGTCGCACGGTCACCTTATCCTTCTGCGTCCCCCCATCGTTCAAACGGTGGTACGGCGGTACAGGAATATCGACCTGTTGTCCATCGCCTACGCCTTTCGGCCTCGGCTTAGGTCCAGACTAACCCTGAGCGGACGAGCCTTCCTCAGGAAACCTTAGGCTTTCGACGGAGGGGATTCTCACCCCTCTTTTCGCTACTCACACCGGCATTCTCACTTCCAAGCGCTCCACGGCTCCTCACGATACCGCTTCACTGCTGCTTGGAACGCTCTCCTACCATCCCTTACGGGATCCATAGCTTCGGTGGTATGTTTAGCCCCGTTACATTTTCGGCGCGGCGCCACTCGACTAGTGAGCTATTACGCACTCTTTGAATGGTGGCTGCTTCTAAGCCAACATCCTAGTTGTCTGTGCAGCGCCACATCCTTTTCCACTTAACATACACTTGGGGACCTTAGCTGATGGTCTGGGCTGTTTCCCTCTCGACTACGGATCTTATCACTCGCAGTCTGACTCCCGAGTACAAGTTGCTGGCATTCGGAGTTTGACTGAATTCGGTAACCCTGTGGGGGCCCCTAGTCCAATCAGTGCTCTACCTCCAGAACTCTTCACCTCGAGGCTAGCCCTAAAGCTATTTCGGAGAGAACCAGCTATCTCCAGGTTCGATTGGCATTTCACCGCTACCCACACCTCATCCCCGCACTTTTCAACGTGCGTGGGTTCGGACCTCCAGTCAGTGTTACCTGACCTTCATCCTGGACATGGGTAGATCACCTGGTTTCGGGTCTACGACGACGGACTGATGCGCCCTGTTCAGACTCGCTTTCGCTGCGGCTCCGCCTCATCGGCTTAACCTCGCCCGCCATCGTAACTCGCCGGTTCATTCTACAAAAGGCACGCCATCACCCGTGAACGGGCTCTGACTACTTGTAGGCATACGGTTTCAGGATCTGTTTCACTCCCCTTCCGGGGTGCTTTTCACCTTTCCCTCACGGTACTGGTTCACTATCGGTCACTAGGAAGTATTTAGCCTTGGGAGATGGTCCTCCCGGATTCCGACGGGGTTTCACGTGTCCCGCCGTACTCAGGATCCACTCTGGAGGGGATGGGGTTTCGGCTACAGGGCCGTCACCTTCTCTGGCCGACCTTTCCAGGTCGTTCACCTACCCTATCCCTTTGTAACTCCGTGTAGAGTGTCCTACAACCCCAGGAAGCATGCTTCCTGGTTTGGGCTGTTCCCGTTTCGCTCGCCGCTACTCAGGGAATCGAATTTTCTTTCTCTTCCTCCGGGTACTTAGATGTTTCAGTTCCCCGGGTGTGCCTCACGCCACGCTATGTATTCACGTGGGTGTCCCGCCAGTCTCCCGGCGGTGGGTTCCCCCATTCGGAGATCTCTGGATCGATGTGTACTTACCACTCCCCAGAGCATTTCGCTGTTCGTCGCGTCCTTCATCGGCTCCTAGTGCCAAGGCATCCACCGTACGCCCTTTCTACCTTGATCTAGCGTCTAAGACACACGGTCC
>NZ_JACSKO010000011.1:0-6162 GCF_018617635.1 Exiguobacterium sp. CH10 | reverse complement strand
CTGGGAGGCGTTTTCGCGAAGGATATATACAAGAACCCCTGTGCAAAATAAGTTGCCTTTAAAGGCGAATTAAGGGCTCGACAGGGGTCATTTTTGAGTCGGAAAGTTTGTGAAATCGGTCGTTTTTCGCCTAGTTTTCGAACTTTGGCTCAAAATCGTCCCTTACATTGCGTGGAGTTTTTATTTCACGCAAACTTGGCGTTTTTTTTGCTCTTTTTAGAGATTTCTCGATTCGGACACCTTCCGGTACAGTTCGATCACCTGGGGGTTCTCTTTCTCCCACGTCGTGTTCTTCAGCATCGGGATTTTGAATACCCCTTCCATCTCCGTCATCAATTCACCAAGACGACTTTCACGCTGGCGGACCGACGGATCTCGCATGATTTCCTCGTACTTTGTTTCGAATCCTTGAATCGTCATCAACATATTCATCACTCCTTCTGTTATTTTTTCTTCTCGACGTAATTCCGCAGCACGCCCTCGACCAACTCGTAAAGTTTCACATCGTTCTCCAAAGCGATCTGCTTCAACTGCTTATGTAGCGCCACATCCATGTCCACCGAAACTTTTTTGCGATTGATCCGTTCCGGTTTCGTCTCGATCGCGAAATAGTCGTCGTCCAGCCGGGACTGTCCCGTGACCGGGTCTATCTTCAACGGATCCGTGGCGACACGCTTCGCCTTTGTCACACTGGAACGGCTCGTCTGAACAAAATCGAGCACCTTCTTATCCGCATTCGGATGGCTGCGGTCGATGTGCCACCGTTTGGTCCGTTGGTCGAACGTCGCCCCGGCCGACTTCAGCGCCTCTCGTAGTTTCTCCTTGCCCACTGGTGCATGTTGCTTCGCCAGATCCAAGAACTTCATATGCTCGTTCAGTTCCGTCACCTCGTAAATCGTGAGGTCCATGTTCTTCATCGGAGACCATCCTTTCTTCTTTGGTTGTTGCCAACCTTCCCTCTTACCCTCTTAATTCTTCGAAATTGGGGCTAATCCCTTCTTGTTTTTCCTTCTGGATCGCCCTGGCATCCTGTCGGATGTCTCGGGCGATCCTCTCCAGGTCGTTCTTCTCTCTGCTGAACGCACTTCGCTACGGCGTTTCCGCCTTCGCTCGCTTGTCGGGGCACATGCGGAACACGTCGCCAGACTACGCTAGGCTCGTATTCCTCGTGCCACATATGAATTTGCATCTTCTATTGCTTCCTCGCTGACCGGTTTGCTCTTTGTTCTTTTCTTTTTAGAACTTGGAAAGAAAAAGACTTGAAACCAAAGAGCGCACCGGGCATACTCCGGTAGGGAAGATAGGAAACGGCTGGATGGGCAGACTAACCCCTTTGAAAAAGGATGCGGTTAAAATCTGCCCACCACGTTCTCCGTCTAGTGCAAGACGAGGTATCCGTATGTCTAGGCGTTCCAAGACTCCGGGGTGTCTCAACCCCGACATGTGACTCGCTGCGCATCATTCGCGCACACAAGGCGTTTCCACGCCCTACCTTGCTGCCTTTCGGCGACTCGTCACATAACCCACTGTACGACGGCCAGGGCCGTCATACGTCGTGTCACAGCAATCATACAGCCGCCTACGAGGAACTCCCCCACCGTTTGTCGTGGGACTGCCTCCGGTCGTACCATATGACCCCGTCTGAACCTCTCAACGATCTTTACCATATCCCCGAAGGGACTTAGGCTATGTACAGGGCTTTCCGTCCTTCCCCTGCTAACGTCACACCACCTGCTGGAACCGCCGTGGTGACCGATCTACTTTGTTGCGTCGGCTAGATGGACCTACTCGTTTTAAGAGCGAGTGCAGAGCTCCGTCATTCACTTTTTGAATCTATGTAGTCCATAGTCTATAAACCAAAATAAAAAGATGAGTTTATAGACGAACGAAAAAAGACCGTTCAACTGGCGCTCTCCAGTCAAACGGTCTTTGTAGATAGGGTTCATACGCTTGTTTTTACTTAAAAAACAGGGTAGTATGTACCTATAAACGTGCCCCTCGGTGTTCGGGGGGTACACCGTTTAACCAGTGTTAGCGCACTTGGTTAAACAAAAGTCATTCCATTGATTCATATCAGTAGTTGGTAGCTTCTGATATGGGGAGGAGTGGCTTTTTTTCGTCCATGTTTAATTGTCTTAATATTAACAAAACAATCGCCATTGTGGAAAGTCTTTATTTCCCACAAAAGCTTTTTTTGTAATGTTCGCTTTTTTTATATTGAATAGGGCGGCGTTTATGCGAGAAGAAGGCTAAACTGAAGTAGCTAAAAGGTCGGTTTTAAACCGACCTTTTTGTAATGAATTAATTTGGTCAAAATGAAGTGTGTACTCCTGGTAAAACTTTGAATTTCTCTCTAGTTATGGCGTATGCTGTTCCTGAAAGATATGCAACTCCACCATTATTTCTGTTCATACCTACAGATCCACTAACGGTTTGACCTAAGATACCCATGCTGCCAATAACTGCGTCTCTTGAAAAACCAGAATGGTATCTTAACTTTACAAGACCAGAAAAATGAAACGGCCATGCTGTAGCTGGTTTAACAGACCAATAAAGAATCCTTCCAGAATCACCTGCTACGATACTTGCTCGTCCACCGGGACCAGTCACTGAAGAATACGGTGTAATACCAAGTCCATTCACTCCAAAACTAGCGTCTGATACAACACTATCGGGGTGATTAAAAATAGCATCAGAAATTTCTGGATTGTCTCCGAAATCTGTAATTGTAATTTCGTCATCCACAAAAGTGACTTCACCTTTATTTTCAGTTAAGGCTTCTAAGTTTTGTTCACTATTTTCACTTGCAAATGTTGGAACGACTATAACGAAAGTAAAAAGAAAAGCGAGAACAGGTGTAATAATTTTTTTCATAAATCATCTCCATTTTTTTCTATTTTATGTAATTGCATTGATTATGATATCACAAAAAAAACGGAAGGTGAGGCGATTTATTGTATGATAGTTGATCATTATCAGAATCTATTAAAAAGGCTTTGTAAGGCTCGTGACATTTCTCCTCGAAGAGTTAAATTTGAAAACATTGAAGATATAGTAGTGATTAATATTAAAAATCAATTGAAAGAGGGCGTAGATTTAGAAAGTGTCATCATTTTAAATCTTATTAATCAAACAGTTGTACCTTTAGGTATAAAGTTTGATCAGCAATTATGTGTATATCCAAATGGAGATAGACTGGATAAAGTGTCGATCTATTTTAACAAGGATGATTATATGCTTTTAAACGAAAAACTAGAGATTGGGGAACTATTTTAAATCTATAAAGAAATATAAGGAGCATGAAAAACGGAGATACAACAATCAGAAAATTGATGAAGCGGAGATTGAATATCGTGATTTTGAACTTGAAAGGTTGGTGGACGGAAACGGGCACTAACCTTTATAGGCAATTGACACATTAATTTTTTGACCTTGATTGAGCTGACGGAAGAAGAAAAGCGGAGATATAACAAGCAAGAGATTGATGAAATGGACATTGAATAAATAAAAAGGGGCGTAGATGACTAGCGAAGTCACCTACGCTTTTTTTAGTTAGTTTTATCAAAACGCTGAGAGTTATTTTTCTTTTGGTTAATTTTATAAATAATCGAGATTATTAGAAAAAGATAAACTATTGCGGTACTGGCATATGCGAAGTATTCAAGCCACGCTTCACTGTATGGATAATTAGAAATATTATATGTCATAAAAGTGAAGATCAAACTTAGAATAACTAGAAACTTTAAATCCAAAATATTCTTTTTTATATCTTTTTTTGACATTTTAATTACCACCTTTTTAAATTTTCTGATAACATTAATATATCACAACATTTTCTTGTTGTTACAAAAAGGGGGAGGGAAAATGGTATTAAAAAATGCTTTAAAATCTGTAATTGTTACTACTGCAGTGGTGTCTACTTTAAGTTTCCCATCAAGTGAAGTTTCAGCTAATGAAGGAGAAAAGGACTATAAAGTTGATGACGCACTAGTTTACAACACCAATTATGGGTCTTCTTTACAGGAAACATCGATTGGGAATAGTTTGTTAAATGGTGAAATCACTCCGATGTATGTACCGATTCCATATAGCTACATACATACTCGGTTCTATAGTAATTATCAAGTAGGTCAAATGGTTGATCAAATTCCTGCAGGGATAAGTAGTGCAGGAGCATTTCTATTGGGTTTGGCCTCAATACCTTCGGGAGTTGCACGTCCTTTAGCCCTTGGTGGTTTTATAGTCGCGACAGGAACGCAAACTCAAAAATCTTATTTCCGTAGTGCTTATGATCAGGGGTATGGACTACAACTTATCGTTCGTAAAAACCCTAACTATAACGGGTATAATGCTGCTACTTTAGGTGAGTGGGTAAAGACAAACGTAAGAATGCAATGAGGATTGTTTGAATTGAACTGATCCAGTGACCTCGAGGGAACGGGTCGGGAAAGATGAGTTTAGGGAGTGTCGATTCCGTTAGGGATTGATGCTCCCTTTCTCGTGGCAAGACACGAGAACAGCCCTTGGTTCTAACCTCGTAGAGACCGCCTCTTGCAACGCAAGAGTATAGCAGGCTATACTCTTGTAAACAGACTGACGAACATCGCCCCTCGTTTCATCTCGGTTCTCGTCGTCATCAAGGAGGAAAAACCATGGCATTCGAATTCGCTTGGAACGCTCAAAAGAACCAAATCAGTGACGTGAAAGGCAAGGAAAGAGAGCAAGAACGAGAAGGCAGAATCAACAACAAGATGATCGATTCCTCGCGGACCCATCTCAACTACGATTTCGTGGATAGCGAGGTCGGATTGTATCGAAGGGTCAAGGAACGGAGTGACTACCTGAAGTCCCAGGGGAGCAAAGTCCAAAAAAATTCGGTCGTCCTATACTCCAACATCATCACGATCCCGAAGGAAGAAGCCGTGAAGATGACGGACGAGGAACACAAACGATACTTCAAGAGTTGCTATGAATACTTCTGCGACCGATACGGAACAGAAAATGTGATGAGTGCCAAAGTTCATTTGGACGAAACGACTCCACATATGCATCTTCATTTCATGCCCGTGAACAAAGAGAATGGGAAACTCCAAGCAAGAATCGTGATGGGGCCAAAAGCGTTGCGTGAGATCCACGACCAACTACCAAAATTTCTTCAAGAACGAGGATTTGACGTACAACGTGCAAGTGGTAACAAAACAAAGATGAAACTCGACATCCATGAATTCAAAGCCCATCAAGATTTCAAACGACAAACCGAACTACTTCGCGAGGAAGTTGAAGCATTGTCCAAAAAGGCGGATCAAAGAAAAGAATACGTCCTGAAGGCCAAAGATGTTCGTGACCAGTTGGATGAGCAGGTTGTCGAGTATGAGAAATTGCTAGGAAAACAGAAAAAACAAGTCGAGGTCGGTCAGAAGCGTCTAGATTCTCTATATGCTGAACTCGAAACGACTGAAGACTTCGTCAGCAAAGAAGTTGAATCATTGAAAGGACAAGCAGATCAGTACCGTTCGCAAATCCAAGATACGATTGATGCACTATCGGATTTACGTCTTGTCGAAAGTTTTGGCGAGAGCGTCAAACGACAGAAATTGTCGAGTAACCTAACGATATCGCCTTCTTCTTTTGAGAATTTGAAAAAACAAGCCGAATTGTCCGTCCAACTCCAAAAGGCGCTGCAGACAAGTGAACGAGACAGGAAACGACTTGAAGATCGGAACAAGTATCTCGAGTCACAGAACGACCGCATCCCAAAACTACTTCAAGAAAATCGACGACTGACTAAAGAAATAGAGTTCTTCAAATCTTTGCTGACAAAATTGAAAGATGCATTGGTTAATCAGAAGATGGTTGCCCAAGACAAATTGGACGAATGGATCGGCTCGTTCAAGTCGAGAACGGCCTTTGAAATGAATGGATCTATCGATCCGAAGCTCGAGAATGAGAAAGAAAAAGAAGGCTTCGAATGGCATCGAAAACAATTCGGGGCGAAATACGAAGAGAAAAGCAGCGATATGGAACGATAAATCGTCCTGGGAGGCGTTTTCGCGAAGGATATATACAAGAACCCCTGTGCAAAATAAGTTGCCTTTAAAGGCGAATTAAGGGCTCGACAGGGGTCATTTTTGAGTCGGAAAGTTTGTGAAATCGGTCGTTTTT
>NZ_JACSKO010000010.1:0-15043 GCF_018617635.1 Exiguobacterium sp. CH10 | reverse complement strand
GCGAACGCGTTGTCGAGGTTCAGCTTCGCGTTCGCGAGCGCGAGGCTGTCCGCCTCGGCGAGGAACGGGAACAGGGGCTTGTAGGAGGCGGGTGTCGCCGGTTTCCGTCTCGTTCCGCTCCCCGCCTTCGCCTCCTCGCGGATGGCGATGCGGTCCTCGAGCAGCTTGTTGTAGATGAACCGGGCGCAGCCGATCGTCTTGATGAGGAACTCGGCCTGTGCCGGCGTCGGGTGGAGCCTGTATGTGTAGCCTTTCAGCATGTCCGTCCCTCCTCCCTCCAGAAGATCGTGATGTGTCCTCCTCATCCGATACCCGCGGAGGGGGAGGGAGAATCTGACGGAATCACGAACTTTTGTTCGTCATATCTGTCACAGGAGGAGAAGACTATTGGACCGGTCGATTCATCTCCCGCCTACGCTGGGCTTCGCCCCGAGACGCTTAGAGGAGGGAGAATTCTCGCCTGATTCAGTTAAATCGAGTAATTGTTGCTCCGCCATATCAAGATCACCTCAATACATTTTGATATACAAAAAAGACCCTAACCTCAGTTAGAGTCATACGGATACCGGTGGTCGGAGTCGAACCGACACTCCAGAGGAACACGATTTTGAGTCCCGAATCAAATTTAAATCTCTTACTTATGTTGTATATCAACGCTTCTGCATTTTCGTTAAAATTCGTTCAACACGACTACTACAAACATACTTCTAAGGCTGCTGTTTCGTCAACCTCTTACACAATGTACTTATTAAATCGAGCGAGATTCTTACTTTTATAGTAATGAATCAATCGTTGCTCATGAATTAACGCATCTCTTCGTTCTGCATACTCCGCCACGATTTCATACTCTAAGTTACCAGACTGCATCATATTCCGATGATCAACATTCCGACGATTCGTATATCTTCTCATACGATACCAAACCCCACTACCAACATAAACGACTTCTCCATCCTCTCGGTGAAGATAAACAATGTATTGATCTGTTTGTCGTAGCTCATTGGGGTCAAGTTGATACTTCTTTATTAAACCAATTACTTTCTGAAACGACAATCCATATATTTTTGCGATGTCCTCATTTGTCATTTTTTTTTTAAGGTATTGTTCGAGACTTTCTTTACTTGGAAACACAATATTTACACCTTTCTATTTGATTTATTGATTTTCTTATTTAATACTTTCAATCATTTCTTCAATTAAATAAGAAGTTATCTAATTTCTTAAATAGAAAATTAAATAACTTCTTAAATAACATATTCAGTTGGACCTCTATATATAGAAGAAATAAAATTTACATTTTATGTTCACGTTTCAAAATAACTTCGCGCCATCTCGTGTTTGCACATTCTCCAGCAGCCATCATAACTTCCTCAGTCATAACTAGTGGTGTATTCTTTAATCTACCCGAATCCAGTTCATCTACTACAGTTAATGGAGTTACAGGTTTGATAACCAACGCTTGAACATAATCTAACTCACCAATTTCTTTAAGACATTTGTAAACCAAACCTTTATGATCTTTTTCTCCATCTAGATGATAATATCCATCTTCTGATTCAAGTAAAACAAAATCAAATAGCGAGTGTTCCAAATAATTTCGAGTTTTAATTTCGCTTTTTACTAGTCTTGTTAGTTCATCAGGAGATAAAATGTTATCTGGTTCTAAGAATGTTCCTACTATCTTCTCTGGATCAATCCTTGTTATACCCTTACTGAATGTCGCAACTCCTTGTGCAGCTAATTGAAAACACTTTAGTGTTACAAAATCCAAATTCTTCGATTCTAAATAATTATTCATTTTCCGATACCTCTTTCGCCGTTTTTATCAACTTCCCCCCCAGTTATATCGAACGCTTATATTTTGTAAATTTAAATTACAAAAAAACTCTCCAATTATTCAGGAGAGTGAAAATACGTGTATTATCTAACACTTTGTTTAGTTTCTTGTTTATACTATACAATAAGTAACTTCCTACAAAATTTATCCAATATCAATTTGAATTGTGGTAGATTAATTAAAAAAATGATGTACATAATTTAGAAACAACCATCTGTAAAATTTGAAAGGAAGGTATTTTACATGAGTCATTTACATACATCAGAAGAAAATCTCCCTCTAACACAGTTATTAGAACATTTTTCGACTCACGATGTAGGAGGCAACTTTCAAGGCACTGCGTTAGCTTTCCCAGCTACTACAGTGGTATTTGATTTGGCTGGTTCTTCTAAAAGTATTCGAAGTAGGGGAGCCAGAACTTTTGCTGCAGAATCCCAACAAATATTCAAATCCTTAAGCGACATCATTTATGAAAATAATGGTGTTATAGAAAAATTCCCTGGCGACGGAATTAGTATGCATTTTCCTGCTGCTAATGATAGAAAACATCAATCAATCGCTTCTGCTTTTAATGCTATCAAAAAAATGGACAGTAATCTTCGACATGATTTTGTTATGAGACCTCAAGAATATCGATTTTCAATGGCATATGGGGATGACACTATAATTACTAAATTCGGTAATGAATTTCACACAGAAATAATTTCGATAGGTAATGCCGTGAATGTTGCTCACAAATTAGAAGGTTATTTAAAAGGATCTATATTTAATCTTGCTATGGATGAAACATGTAGAACTATTATCCGAATAAGTGGAGAAAATATAAGACTTAAACGATTCCCACTACCTCCTGACCTTCGGGCTAATCGCTGGGCTAGTGAATATTATTACGGGGGAACTACTTATGAGTGAAAGAAAAAATGAAAAAGAACCGAATTTGTACGATTATCATAAACACAATCTTATATATATTAGCGACTATATTAAATTCGCTGATGCTAAAGCAGGTGTTGCTTTAGGAGCAAACCTACTGATGTTAGGTTTCTATGGACAACAATTAAAAAAAATTGATTTCTTGTCCTTGTTTTTAAGAAATGATGTTCAATTAATGATTGCAATACCTATCTTAGCCATAATATTTACACTTCTATTTCACTTTTTTATTTTTGACTTTATAAGACAACAAATTCAAAAGCACGATTTTTTTTTAAACTCCCTTATTAAACGACCCTATTTATTCTTGGTTCTTTATAGTATTGTATCCGCAATAACTATTGGAATAAATGCTTCAATTTCTTCCTCTTTCTTTTTTAATAAAATCAAATACTTTTCAATTTCGTTACTTCCAGATTCAGAAACGATTTTGACTCTATTACTTATTTTTGGTCTGATGCTATTAGTAGTATCCTGCTACTTTTTGTTACTAAAAGTTCTTTGGCCGAGATATGTCGTCGAGACCGATTATTACATGTCATGGGGTGGGATAAGTGGATTTAGAAATGATTCAGAATACCTTAAAAAATTAGACTCAGTTGATCTTAACACTTTTGTTAATGATATGGCTAAACAGAATCATTCTCTGGCCCAAGTTTGCGCAAAGAAATATACAAATTTAAAGTATGGATTCCGATACCTAATACTTGGCGCACCAATCACAATATTATGTTGGTTTTTGTTAGAAATAAAATGAGGACTTGAATGTCCTCATTTTACGCCATTAGTGCTTAGAAGGTTTTTCATTTCGAACGTTTCGTCATTTACAAATATTCCGAATCGATCTTTTCCTATTTCTATCCCAGTTTTATTCATTATTACGCACTCCATAAAGTGATGACCTGTATATGCTGTCGCTTGATCACAAATAAGTTTATTTTCATAATTCTCCATCTCAAAGCATAAACCACTTTCAGAAGCAGCAGCTTCCTTCCCACTGTTTATCACTCTCCACTTATATCTATTAGGGCTAAGTATATCTAAACTACTATGTTTTTTTAACACAAGTTCAAATTCTAATTTACAGTTTTTATCTAAAGATTTTGTATTGCTTTTGAATTCTTTAAATTCTCCCGAATTATCAGCTACACGAGCTACAATTTCAAAATGTTCAGGTGATTTTAAAAGCTGTTTTTGATTCTTTGGTAAAAAAGAAAATGAGTTAAGATATTCTGGCCACTTAAAAAGTTTCATTTGATAGTATGCTTTCAACCTACCATCTTCAAGAATGTATTTTTCGTCTTTTTCTTCGCCCTCTTTAACAAACGTCTTAACTTTTAAAAACTCATCAGGCAAATCTAAATAAGACCAGACATTCTCACCAATCATTATGCTATTTGCAGGAGCCTTGTGCTGAAGTTTTGCCGCTAAGTCGGTATGTATACTCGTCGCTGTAACTTCAGTTATTTCTCCTATTCCATAGGAAGACCACAAAACTTGATGATCATCTCCTATATCTATACCTATTCTAATTTTTAAAGGTTCTAATCCAGCATTTGAAAAAACTTCCGACAGAGTATGTTTATTGTATGACTGCATTAACGATGCAGCGTTTAAGGCATTAATTATTGCATCAGATTTTTTCATGTTTTTATGTCCAAAGAACGCAAAAACAGCATCTCCTTGCAATCTATGTATATGCCCATCAAACACTTGAAAGATTTCGATCGCTGATTGTAAAATCGCTTTCTTATAGAATCTAACAGTTTCTAAAGGAAATTTTAGTCCTAATTTAGTTGACCCTGAAATATCAAGAAACAAAGAACAAATATATTGATTTATCGAATCGTCATCCTTTATATCTTCAAAATCGGGATGTACTCCGATTCGAGAAGAAAATTGTATTTCTTCTTTCCCAAAAAGCTTTCTTAATTGTTCTCTTGGTGGTAATGAAGCTTCTACTCCAAAATCGCCCCAATTTTTCATTTCTTCAAAAAATCTTCCACTTGATTTTTCTATTATCTTATCAGGAATTTTCCGAGCAAACATCTGATCAAAAATCGGCTTCAATTTGTCCATATCATATTCTCCCTTCGAATAAATGTAATCTGTTACACATTCTAATTGTACTATATGTAAATCTTTTAGAAAAATATGTAACAAATCATACTTCAACATCAAATAGGAGTTTTGGGTCCTGTTGTGCGTTCACTCCTCCCTAAGTTATTATGAGTATTACTATGTTTTTTTCAATTTATGTAGGGCGTATCTTCATCAGTCAGATGTACTGACGAAGAAAGCCATATGATACTTCTTCACATTGGAAGCTCACCATCATTAGGTTGATACGCGAGAGTAGATCACTCCGATCAATGTCCATCTCTCGCTCTCTCACCTTACTGACAATATGTTTTGTGTATAACCCTGCAACTGATCGTCTATATAACTCTTCACCTAGGTCATGACGAAGCGCAGTTAAGGATTGTAACTTAGTGATTATGTTTAGTGTGTTAGTTGATGGTTCCATTAGACTTCTACCTCATTTGAAGTGATTGCTTCAGTCTGATTACTCTCCAGAATAATCTTCAATGAACCATTACCTTGAAGTGAGATTGAGTACGTTACGAGATCATCGTATGGAAGATCAAGTGAGAAGTCTGTGATTGTACAGTTCCCTTCGTATCGCTTGCCTGATGGCATTTCGAGATAGACATCTACATTTTCAGAATTTAAGAACGCTGATTCGAGTTCTTCGTATGCTGCATCTGATTCGACATATGCGCCGTCAGCATCAATCGTGTAAGACTTGAAGCCCGGTAATGATTCATTCCAGAATCCTTCTGTATCTTTCGATGTAGCATCAATTGATTCTGCCGAACGACCAAGTGAAGCATTTCGTTGACCTGCCAATACTCGGCCAGTGCCTTGTCGATAAATATATAACTTAACTTTCATACCACTCATTTTCTTTGTCATTGGTTCTCTCTCCTATTCAAATAAAAAAAGTGCGGAACCGAGTTAACGATTCCGCATAGTTACTTATACTTGTTGCAACTTAACAAGTGCTTGTGGATTTGTCACGATTGAATCCATATACATATCAAACACAAATAATTTCGAACCTCGAAGTGCTTGCTTTGAATCAACAATTTCTTGAAGTCCTGATTGCTGTTTGATCATCATTGATACGCCTTCTTGATAATTCCCGAAGATAACAGGTGTTGTAGTCGGTAAAGAATCAGTTACATGGATTGGAGCTCCGAAAAGCGTTCGAATCAATTGACCGTTGACCATACCATTTTGCATATAGAAATGACCATTTGAATCCTTTAATTTTGCAATTTGATCAAAAAATCCTTTCTCCATAATGAATGCCGCATCATCAAGATACTCAGGATGAATCGATGTATATAGATCAACAAGTGTATCTACCGTTACAACACCATTCATCGAAATTGCCTTTACATTTTCATCATGCACGATACCATTTAACTCCTCAGGTTCTTGTCCTACTAACATAGAACGCTCAACGACCTTAACAACTCGTCTAGCCAACAATGATTTAACGTAGTCTTCAATATTAATTCCACTGTCATTGATTAACTGATTCGTAAGCGTCACTGCTGCGCCAACGCGTTTTTGCTTTAGCTCTGCGTATTCAAACCCGAATGAACTCTCAATAATATCATCGCCTTCACCTACAAATCCTGCTTCAATAGAATCGTCTTCTCGTGCGATTTTCAAATTACCACTGACTGAATCGTACCTTTTTGCTAGCGCAAAGATTGGAGACTTCTCTTCCATCAAATGCACAATGTCTTGATGTACTGATTGTGGAACTAAAGTGTGTCCGTCTGCAGTTTTCTGAAGTGAGCGACTCTCGCCTTTTAAGATTTCTTCTAGTTCGTTTTTTCGTGTCTCAATTTTTCTCATTTTTCTAGTTTCCCCTTTAGTTTTCTCTGTTTGTTCGATTGATGGAACTTCAACTTCTTCAATTAACGTAAACTGTCTCGCTGAAATATTTGATTGTGAATATGCAGGATTCTTTACAACACTTACTTCAAATAGTTCTAACTCTTTGATTGTTCTTTCGTGAAGTTGTTTGCCAAGATACTTCCATTCATCTTTTAATACTCTGAAGCCGAATGACATATTTTTAAACAGACCTGCAGTAATCAATTCATAGTAGTCTTGCCCCCATGAAGTCGGTGCAATTCTCGCTTCCATAAATAGACCGACCTCATCTTCTTTTAGTTCAAGTGAATTATTACTTGTCGAAGCTAAAATACGTTCTTGATCATGTTCTGCAAGAAAATCAACGTCCTGCTTTTTTACTTGAAGTGCTTTTGTGAACGCACCTCGTTCAATTTTCTCAACAAACTTCTTTGCCGTTCCCATGACTTCACTTAATTGATTCGTCTTGTTCACGTATCCTCTTACTACTAACTGATTCGCATCAGTTGATCTTAGTTGTAAATTCTTAAATCGTAATTCCACTGTGTTCTCCATTATGTTTCTCCTTTGTCTCGATTTGTTCTCCGATATTTAAGACAAGCATGCTGTCATCCGAAACTTTCTTTAAGACCTGACCAAGCCCAAGAACGAAGTAGTCTTCTTCAATCCCTTGTAAATCAAGACGATGACGTGCCTCGTTAAATGAGATCAACCCTTTTTCTAATGCCTGACTCACTGTTTTTACTTTCTCAGCCTCTGTTGTTCTGAGTAGTTCTGAAGTATCAAACCTAAAGAAATAGCCAAGCAATTTCTCGCCTGACTGTAAATAATTCTTATCAAGTGCTGATTCGATTGCTGTAATGATAGGACCAATACAGTTCTGCAAGAATTGTAGATTGTTATGCTCAAGAGAAGCATACTTGTTAGCCGTACTGTTGAGCATACTCTCTGGAACGTTAAAGACTCGTGCAATTTCTGAAGTGATTGTGCTTTTACTTTGATGAAGACTTAATTCATCTGGAGAAAACGAAAGTTTCGAAAATTCTAATCCTTCTTCAAGAATCATTGTCTTGCCTGTATTCTCAGTTCCAGTGTAGAGAGAATCAAACCCTTTCTTTAAGCGATTGATTGCATGTTCTGTTAGTTTCGAATGTACTTTAAGAACTCCTGTCGGAAGTGCCCCACTCGAAAGTAAGTTCTCTTCATATTTAAGTTGACTAAGCGCTGTATTAAATAATTTATCTGAATTAACTAGCAATCCGTCTGTTCCTGAATCAATAACAATTAACTGCTCTGAAGGAATTTCAACGTTACTTGATAAACCACTGTACCGATAGCGCTTATGTGCAACTGTAATATTGTCTTCTGTGTACAATTCCTCACTCATTGACTTGGCCGATAAATAGTGAAGAGATCCGTTCTTTTTATAAAGATATGCCCTTCCACGAAGTAAGAAATCTTGTACAATTTTTTTCTTTAATGTTTGACCAGTCTCTACTTCATTTGCATCGTGATTGAGATAATCGACTCTCTCGTCTTGTACTCGATCTACTGAATGATTTAACTGTTCTTGATACAAATAGATTGGTAATTGCGAGATCGATGATGTAATCAGCTCTACGGCCGCATAAACAGTTGGAATCTTCAACGCATCTTCCTCGCGGACTTTTACCGGACGAGTCCCAGTTAAGATTGTTCGCGCAAAATAATCACCTTGCGTAGATTTTTTATTTTTTTGATAGTTAAATAAGCTCAAATTTCATTTCCCTTTCTGTGTTATATTCGTTGCTATTGAAAGCAGTAAGTGTAGCTAAAAAAAATACTCCATCAACGAATATCGTTGACAGAGTAAATGAAGGAAGGAAGACAGATTCATTACAAACCTCTCAAATCGAGTACATATAAATGGAGATATGCCTCTCTACTATATATGTACACAACTAAGGGGTTTGTATCAGCTTTTTGAGAAATTTATAGCAAATAATCTAAATATTTTTTTAGTAAGTCTCTCTGACGTTCCGACGGTATATAACATGCCATTTTTTCGCCATTTCGGATAGATCCTCGGAACATAAATTGAATTAGTTCTGAAAGCGCCAGTAAATCCTCGTCCACGTGAATATCATGACTTAAGAAGAACTGCTTTTCTACTGGGTTTAAGAAGCGATTGACCATGTACGCCATTGCTGTACAGTGCGCATAATCATTTGTAGCTCGAATCGTACACGGCACAAAATTATCTTTTTCTCGATCATCATACTTATTAAACTTGCACTTTGCGTTAGACAAGCGTTTTGCTTTTGACTTGTAAGTTGTCCAGAACAATTTATCATTAGTCGTTTTCGCTTGGGTCCTAAAAAATGAAATTAAATTCTTTTGCAATTGCTTGTGTTTTTCTGAATGCGCATTTTCATACCAAGAGTGTGATAAGAGATATTTATGAGCTTTAGTGATTCGACTATAGTAATTTGTATTCAAAGTACTCGGTCTTCCCTTAGTTGAGTAGTCTTCGTAGATTGTTATTAATTCTTTGAGCTTCTCTCGTTGATCATATCTATTGTTATAGTTTACAATCATATATTTTTCTTCAGACTTAATTACTGAGTACTTATTGTACTGAAGATTAAAAAAATCATAATAGTATTTCTGTAATTGTCCATCGAACAGATAAGTTAAAATATAGACTTCCTGAAAACTATTAAACGCGCTTACAGGTAATAACGATACCATCTGCAACTTGTTTTCTCCAAAAGCCATCAGAATTCCTAAGTTAGCAGCATTTTTCACATTAGCAAATAATGCATATTTTTCCTCAGCGTTGTAATCTGAGAGCCAAGTTACACTAGAATCATCTTCAATTCGAATGTGCCCTCCGTTAATTAAAACGTCAATATCTTGACTTGCTATTGGAAATACCTCAATAACCTCGGCCACTTCATCCATAATTAATGTATAGTCACTCTGTTGAATTAATTCATGTGCTTCATGATCCATCATCTTAAAAAGTTGATGTGTGATTGCGATTGATCTTCCATCAGCTAGTAGCTTCTTTAAGTGATCTAGTTTTTTCCCTTTTCCTCTTGCTGCAATCGGAGTAGCCATATTTAAATTTGTTGCACTAATGACTCGCTTAACTTCTGATAAAAACGGAGTCACAAAGATAAACTTTTTGCCGAAAGTGTTCTCATTCATCATTTGAATTGCATAACTTGTCTTTCCTGCTCCACAGATTGCATCAATTACTTTTACTTTTTCCATTTGAACTTCACTCCTGATATTTGATTTAACTCTTGTTTTATATCAGTCAAAATTCAAACGTAAATTGCTATTTATATAATTGAACTCTTTTTTTGCATCGACTGCTCCGCTTGTCGCTCCGCAACCATGTCGACGCTGTATCGGAAAAGAGTTCGTTCGACCGGATTCTTCGAATCTCGATCTCACTTCACTTTTTCCGCTAGGTAACGAATTTTTATTTATTTTTTCTTTATAACTTTTTTTCTTTTAAGAGAAGGAGCCCACGAAGCTATGTATACCAACACTTTTCTAATACTTATTACACAGTATTTCGTGCTAGAAGAATTAAGGACTTATGAATCACAACATCTATGTAACTTTATGGACTGTTTATAACCTATTCTAGTGGCTAACGACCACTTCGCTGGGTCGTCGCCATATCGAAAAAAGTATTCGTTCGTTCGGATTCTTCGAATCTCGACCTCACTTCATCTTTTTTCGCTAGATGGTAATTCTTTTTTTATTTAGCTGATTCATACTTTTCTCTTTTAAAAGAAATAGTATCAAGACTGTATAATCGCACTTCTACTTCAACAGCAAGCTGTTTCATTCGAAGCACGATCGAATCAAAACTTTAAAAAAAATAAAAAGTGACGGCTTCTTCGAACCCTACTTTTTATGTTTTTTTAAAGACTTTTGATTCGGCAGGCATTTTTTTATTTTTTTATTGATCAACGACTAAACACTAATCAATTGATTAATAACTAATGACTAATAATTAATTTAAAAACTTTAAAATTTCCCATTGTATACAACTCAAAAACATTAAGAACACTTTTAAAAAAAATAACTTTTAAAAGGTAATTACCTCACTTGAGCCTCGGTAATTCGTTACAACTTAATGTCGCGACATGCACAGCTTCTTACCGTGTCATGAAGAAACGCTCCACCCAATATTGATTCAACAGTCAATTCTGTTAGGTTCAAATATTAAAAACCCTAATAACGGATAATAATGAATTCATCATTGCAAGATATTGATAAGGTTGGTCAATATCGAATGAATCCATATCCATCAGCAGAGTTTTGATTTTGCAACGGCATCTACGGACCTCGGAGTTATTTGATATAGGAGTGAACTCTCGGCACTTTAATGTCTCCAATGTTATTCGGTTGTAATACATTTATATCTAGATAAATGATTACGTAAACGAATATCAAAAATTAATTAGAGAATTATTTATTATATCTGTGCCATTGAAAACGTAAACGCTGCGCTCTGAAGTGAGCTAGCAGATATCATCTTTCATTTCCTTCAGACTAAATCGACATCACAATTGAAAATAGCCTAAGAATAATTTTTATGAGAGTGATCCTTTATCCCCGTAGAGCTTGTTCATTACTCAATCACCAAGTTAATGAGTATTCATATTTCTCAAAGAGCCGAAGTCTAATACGAGCCATTTATGAGCTCCTCAACCCATCCCAAAGACCCGATCAATATATTCTTGCTTCTCCTCATACGTTACTTCGCCTTTCTTCGCTCTTGTTCTGTATAAAGTCGTCTCCAAACAAGAGCGCAAATATCCGCCCAAGTTTTTAATTTCACTTCGATTGTTCATTACCTCTTTAACGACTCTAAGTACAATATCTTTATTGAGACCCTTGAGGCGATATTCGTTTGTGAGTTTGTGAATTGTTACCTCATCTTCATCGTTTCTAATGTCATTGATAACCGTTTCTTTGTTAACAAGCTTGTTAACAGATTTGTTATCATTATTATTACTTAAGTTATTATTAATATAGTTATTCTTATTAGTGGTTCTTTTTGACCCTTCTTGATGGGTCATTTTGACCCTTTGCTCTGACCAATTTGACCCTTCAGGAGAGTTCAAAGTGACCTCATCGCCTGAAAGATCATTTTGACACTTCAGGCTTGGGGCCTTATCTAATTGCATATTATTGTCGTTAACTTGGGCAGCATGATCCATGTCTTCTTTGATTGCAGTTTCAGTGTCCGAGTTTACTTTAATCAAATCATCATCTGTATATGTCAGTTTCAACGGGAATAGTTTATTCGCTCGTGTAAGTCCATCTCGCTCTTCTTCCAACAAGCCATAGTCGGCCAATTCTTTTTTACAACGCTTAAAAGTAGATGAGGACATACCTAACAACTCTTCCGCCTTTTCAGCGCCAAGACGTACATAATATTTTCCGTCATCCTGCCAATCGTTCTGCATCGATAATTTCACCTGATCCAACAATAGGATATAGACTAATTTTGTATTCGGCTTCATATCTCGATATGCTTCTCCCACTATCAACACTTTCGGCACTTGATAGTAGATGAGTTGATCTCGATCGTCTCTTGTAAAGTAATGACTCATCTCAAACTCTCCCCTACCCTGGATTTGAATTTTTCAGAGAGAGCCGTTATAATAACAACATTAGTGTTGTGTTTCGTGTTGTTGTTGTTATTATAACGACCTTAACGGAACCTCTGATTACCCCGGAGTCTGTGAGAATGCCATCTCACGGCTCTATTTTTTTATTTTATAACACGAACAAATGTTCGTACACAACTACAACCTAAGACCCTTTAGAGCTCCATATTTGCCATGTTTGCGCTTCAAATCTTTGCCCCATAGGTTTACATATCTTTTTGTGACGGTGATGTCCGTGTGACCCAATAGGTGCATCAGAGAGAATGCATCGATTCCCTCCATCACCATGCGTTTGGCCATCGTATGACGAAATGTATGAGGACTCACTCTCTTCTCGATACCTGCCAACTGCCCATAGCGAGTAAAACGCCCTTGAATGCTGTGACTCTTTAAAGGGCCGTTGTCTCTATTGATAAATAGAGCATCTGTATCTAATTGCCCTCGAATGACTAAGTAGCGCTTCAATTGCTGCTGCGTGAACTCTGACAAATAAACAGTTCGCTCGAAATTATTCTTTGTCTTTCTAACAAGGAGTTCGTCTCCCCTGATGTCACCAATCTCAATACCGACAAGTTCTGATAGCCTGATCCCTGTGTCCAAGAACACAAGAAAGATCACTTCATCTCGAAAACCGACAAATGTCTTTTCGTCTCGCATGACTTTTAACAACTTTTCGATTTCACTGTTCTCTAGAGCGTCTATCATCTTGTGACGATCTTTAAGAAGTTTTATATCTTTCATCGGATTTGTTGAGATGAGACGTTTTCTGTATATGAAGTTGTAGAACGCTCTTAGAGCCCTCAGTCTTGTGTTGATAGTTGTGATCTTGATTCTCTCTTTACTGATCATAATGAGATGTTCAATGTCCGAAGTCTCCAGATCTACCAACTCTTTGTTCAAGGTGCGCTTCGTTGCCATGAACTCGTTTCGATAGTAGTCAATCGTTGCTTGTCTAAGATTTTTTAAGTAACAGTGCTTAAAAAACTCATCGATTGCCTCTTCATCACTCACTCTTGTATGAATAATTCTCAATTCTTCTTTGGATAGTTCTCTTTTTCTGCGCATGCTTACACTCCCTTTAGCAATGAACACGATTCAATGAATACGATTCTTTGTAAAAACAGTCGTGTAAAAGAAAACACAAAAAAGGCTCTAACATAAGTTAGAACCTTAAATCTGATACCGGTGGTCGGAGTCGAACCGACACTCCAGAGGAACACGATTTTGAGTCGTGCGCGTCTACCAATTCCGCCACACCGGCATATTATGTTGGAGGCGCCAGTCGGAATCGAACCGACGATAGAGGAGTTGCAGTCCTCTGCCTTACCACTTGGCTATGGCGCCAAAAAGTCATTGGAGCGGAAGACGGGATTCGAACCCGCGACCCCGACCTTGGCAAGGTCGTATTCTACCACTGAACTACTTCCGCAAAATGGCTGGGCTGGAAGGGATCGAACCTTCGCATGTCGGAATCAAAATCCGATGCCTTACCACTTGGCTACAGCCCAATAATAATGGGGCGACTGAAGGGAATTGAACCCTCGAATGCCGGAATCACAATCCGGTGCGTTAACCACTTCGCCACAATCGCCATGATTAAATTAAAACAGGGGCAGCAGGAATCGAACCCGCGCTGACGGTTTTGGAGACCGTAGTTCTACCGCTAAACTATGCCCCTAAGTGGTGGGGGGGGGCGGATTCGAACCGCCGAACCCGAGGGAGCGGATTTACAGTCCGCCGCGTTTAGCCACTTCGCTACCCCCCCACATATGGTGGCTTTGGACGGAATCGAACCGCCGACACAAGGATTTTCAGTCCTTTGCTCTACCAACTGAGCTACAAAGCCATATGTAGTCTTGATTTTCTAAAAATAAAAATGGCGGTCTCGACGGGATTCGAACCCGCGATCTCCTGCGTGACAGGCAGGCATGTTAACCCCTACACCACGAGACCGGACATTAATTGCGGGGGCCGGATTTGAACCGACGACCTTCGGGTTATGAGCCCGACGAGCTACCAGACTGCTCCACCCCGCGACGATATAAAATTAAATGGTGACCCGTACGGGATTCGAACCCGTGTTACCGCCGTGAAAGGGCGGTGTCTTAACCGCTTGACCAACGGGCCATGTTTGGATTTTGAAAAACTGGCGGAGAGCAAGGGATTCGAACCCTTGAGACGGTTTTGCCGCCTACACGAATTCCAATCGTGCTCCTTCGGCCACTCGGACAGCTCTCCAAAAGAGAAAGTGGCTCCGCAAGTAGGATTTGAACCTACGACCTACCGGTTAACAGCCGGTTGCTCTACCACTGAGCTATTGCGGAACGATCTTGCCTGGCAACGTCCTATCCTCACAGGGGGAGATCCCCCAACTACTTTCGGCGCTGAGACGCTTAACTTCCGTGTTCGGCATGGGAACGGGTGTGGCCGTCTCGCTATCGCCACCAGACAAGTATTATATTAACATTATTTATCGATAATGTCAACACGTTTTAGAGAGATTGTTCTCTCAAAACTGAGGATTCATCAACACAAACCGTTAGACTAGATCAAAGCCTCGACCGATTAGTATCATTCAGCTCCACGTGTCACCACGCTTCCACCCATGACCTATCTACCTCATCGTCTCTGAGGGGTC